>NZ_RDQE01000001.1 GCF_003697845.1 Halobellus captivus
CGGTGTACACAGTCGTCGCCTCCTCATTCCTCTCGCAAAGAAGCCTCGATAAGCCGCTGCTGTCACGCGGTTTCTCTCTTAGCTAAAGACGGATGATGCCTACTACAACCTCACGTCCACCCACCACGATGCGGTCAGCACTGCCAGGGCAACGTTCCAGGTCGAGACTGGCTTCACCGAGACCCACGACACCGTCCATATTGCCCGCTACACCGGGACAGGGTGGACAGATCTCGGTGCTGACCGGATCAACCCTGGTGTCTACCAGGTGACCTTGGACGGGTTCAGCCGGTTCGCTGTCTATGGGGTCAACGAGACCGATGGCCAGGAACCGGGTGATGGGACGAACGAGACCGATCCCGGTACCGAGCCCGGGACCAACGAGACGGATGGAACGACGGCTCCCACCTGTGGCGATGGACAGTGTACCGGGAACGAGACCTGGGATTCCTGTCCGGGTGATTGTCCTAAACCGGATCGTGTCGTTGAGGCCGAATCTGTACTAAATGCCGCAGAAGGCAATATCAGTCAGGGTGATCCAGGATACAGTGCGTTCCAACAGGCACAAAAAGCGTATGAGAATGAGAATTTTGAACGGGCAGCAGAGCTCGCCACCCAGGCACTTGAACAGTACCGGGAGACACAGCAGGAGGGGCAGACAGTGCCGTGGCTGCCGATTATTGTTGGTGTGCTTGGTGTCGTCCTTGTCGGTGCTTTTGTGCTGAAACGCAGGACCGCATCCGGTATAGTAAATGGGGAGTCGGGAAATGATCGAGACGAGGCTGGTCTAGATACACCAGCACATGAGGTTGATGATCGTCTTGATGAGGTCTCTGACCGGGTTCGTGATGCAATTCAGGCAGGAACCTATCCGAAACGGACGCGGGAACGCATCTATGAACTCCTCAACGAAGCCATTGAGGCTGTCCAGCAGGATGATTATCTCAAGGCCAAACGTGTCCTTGATCATCTTGAAAACGTTATGGACGAGAACGCGTGATACTAGGACCGGTCTTGTTCCAATTTTCTGGAATTTCGTCGGTCTAATCAATTCCTAGTATATTTCCGCCCTTGCGATGGATGAAGCGGTTGATTTCATTTCCTAAGAGCCAGCCCAGGTACAGACTGGGCAGCATAGTGAAAGACCTAAAAATATATATCGCGCCCTGACGTAAAAAAAGCGGGTGTAACATAGTTTCTATACCTGCTGAGATCCCCAGAAATGGTGCGGCAGCTACCAGATTCAACGCTCCCGAGACCCCTCCGAATCCAGTCTCCCCTTTCTGACCCTCTCTATACTCATAGAGCCTCTTCGTGATTGTATAGCTCAGCGGGAGAAAGACAACCGTCGGAGTTAGCAATAACAGGATATGCATCTCCGGAAGAGAAAAATTCCTCCAACTTCCAAGATTCACTACCAACATCGCCGGAGGAATCGAAATCGTCAGAAGAACGGCCTCCCACAACAGTACAAACTTGTAATGTGGTCTAAAACCCATCGCTCAAAGACTAACTTCGACAAATCTTTATTTAATTTGGTCGAAAGTAACTTGAGCCGTCCAAAACGAGGAGTACCTCCGGCCGGCCCGAGTCTTGGATCGGGTCGAAGAGCTCCTCGACGATCAGGAGTGACGCTATCCGAACAGAGATACGCTGTTAACGGATGTGGGTGGTATCGAGGCGTCCGACCGGTCGGAGGTCGCCTTCGTCGAACCAGAGGTTGAGTTCACGTTCCGCAGCATCTCGGTCCTCTGCTGCGTGGACCAGGTTCTTGACCGGTTTGGCTTCGTTGTTGGCGTGCTGGGTGGTGATGTGGGCGTGGTCGCCACGGATGGTTCCCGGTGCTGCGTTGTGGGGTTCTGTGTCGCCGAC
Source organism: Halobellus captivus (assembly GCF_003697845.1). Lineage (GTDB taxonomy): Archaea > Halobacteriota > Halobacteria > Halobacteriales > Haloferacaceae > Halorubrum > Halorubrum glutamatedens. The sequence continues at coordinate 1,873 of NZ_RDQE01000001.1, forward strand.
GAGTTTGCGGGCTGTCGAGACGGCCTCGACTCCTTCGTAGGCAACGGCGATGACCGGTTGATCCACCATGTAGTCGAGTAAGGTGGGGTAGAAGTCTTCGTCGTGGTGTTCCTCGTAGTGCTGCGCGATACGGTCTTCACTGGGGTAGGTGAGTTCGAGGCCGAGGAGTTCGAGGCCGGCGGTCTGGAACCGTTCCAAGATGTCAGGGATCAGGCCGCGTTGGACACCGTCCGGTTTGACCAGTACAAGCGTTCGCTCTACCGCCATACCGGCAGTAACGGCTCTGTATCCTAGGATCTTTCGCTTCCCCCTCTCCTACCGGCTGGTTCACTGGAGATCCGGTGGCAGCCTGGTATCGGTTTCTGTGAGTCGTGTTGCACCCTGTTCGATAGCCTGATCCACGGAAAGCTGGTCGTTCATCACGAACAGGTGCTGGCCTCCTTGACGAAGGCGGACGACTGCATTCCGGAGGATGGTACTGTGGTCCTGATCACGGTCGATGACGACGCAGTAGGGCTCAATGTCGTCGACGACATTGATCTGGTAGAAGTGCTCGTGAAGGATGTCCTCGACTGTCTCCAGGTCGTTGTCAGTGGAGACTTCGAAGCGGTAGGCATCCGGGTTGTAGTACTGCCGGAGCTTCTCGAAGACGTCGTCGTTGTCGAAGTACTGTTTGAACAGGTAGGTGTCGTTGCTCTCGAAGACGTTGATCTGGTCGCGGTCGACGTCGAAGGCCGGCATCGCATACTGGACTATGGGCCGGGTCCACGTGAAGATTCCCTGCAATCCAGCGCGTAGCCTGGCTGTCAGCGTTGTCTCCGTTGGTTCAGTGATCGGTTCCCAGGTCTCGGTCTCGGCGTCGTATGTGACGTTGTTCCACTGAAGCTGGTAGACGTCGCCGTGTGTTCCTGGCTGTGGTCTGATGCTGACGGTGACCGGTGTGCCGTGAATAAGCAGGTCCTGGACAGTTCGTAGAACCTGGTTCGGGGAGAGTGTGTCGTGGGTGCCGCCAACGATCTCGGTGTTGTCTCCGGTTGTCAGGGATAACCACCTGTACGAGTCACGTGGGTGAGACAGTGGTATCTGTGTTGGGCGAGGGCCGGGTTCGGTTGCCGGATCTAGCGAACAGGGTGTCAGGTCTGGTTGACGGTGACGCGGGTGGTCAGGTTATCAGTGGTCTCGGAGAGGTCTTTCTCGAACTCGGCCGGGTTCGTCAAGTAGCGGTCTGGATCATAGATGAAACAGAGGAGTGTCTCACAGTTCGTATCGCTCCGGTAGTGCTCTTTGTCTTCTGCCAGCTCTGTCCGTATCTTTTTCGGGTGGCTGTTGGCTCTGACGCGTTTGGTCTCGATCCCGATGTTTTCGTCTTCGAGCAAGAAATCGATCCGGGGTGAGACACCGGCGTGACGTTTCAGGTAGTTCTCGTCCCGGATATCATCGAAGTACAGCCGCAGAAGTGCATGGAGCAGATACTGGACATCGTATTCATCATCCATCTGCAGTGGTGGCCGATCCCGACTTCGATTCGCTAACTGCCGTGTGATGTGCCCAAACCGTTCGAAAAGCAGCTCCACCTTCTCGACCGCTCCCCGATCAAGGGAGACCGGGTTCTCTAACTCTAACTCGGGGACCTCACCTGTATACCGCGTACGGAAGAAGTCATAGAAGACGTGGCTGAACGTCAGGACATTACGGAAATCCTCCGCCTGTCCACTATCGATGACTTCACCGGACGGAATCTCGACGCCTTCCCACTCATCATCTTCGAAAAAGCCGAGCTCGATCGCACGTGGACCAACCCTGAACGCAAGGGCATCGAACGAGTGTTCCACGCGAGGCGGTGTCCCTCGCATCGAGCGTTGTTCCTCCCGCTCATAGGTCCCGTCGACGTCCTCGATGGTCTCGAAAAACGTGGGATGGCTCTCGGATTCAAGCCAGGAGTCCACGAGCTCGACGACCGTGACGATCTGGTCCGTGGTGAGCTGACTGAGTGTCACCGATTCTTCCTGATCGGTCTTGACCTTCTGTCCCGGCCCCAGTGTGGCCTCTTCCCTGGTGACGTGAAGGTCGATACCGTCAGTGGTTTCGATCAGGATAACGCTGACCAGGACGGATTTGTCCTTGTCCGTGGTCGAGGCGGTCTTGATCAGTGAGGTCAGGCTCTTGCGCACCGGTCATCACCCCTCCGTCTCGCTGCCTGTTTCATCGATACGCCGCCACTTTTCAGTCTTCACCGCTCGTTCCAGTTCTGACTCATCGACCGGGAGACCAGGTCCTTCACTGTGTTCCTCCCGGATAGCTGTTTCAAGCTCTTCTGCCCGTTCCATGATATTGAGGAGTCGATCAGCATCCTGTTCCAAAAGCTGGATGACGTACTCGCCCAGCGGTGTCAGTTCGAAATCACTGTCAACGTCCGTTGGGCGGAACATAAGCCCTTCCCGGATGAGGATCCGTTGATGATCCTGTAGTGCACCCCGTGACATACCGACTCTGTCAGCGGCCTCTGTCAGGGGATCTCCGTCCTCGACTGCTTGGAGGATCGCAATCCGGGCTGGATGCCCGACACCTTTGAACATATCAGCAAGACGCTCCAGATCGTCTGCATCCATAGCGAAGTTCTGTTCCTCGTTTCCCAGCGTTCACAGTCCTAGCAGGTATATCTGTGGCACTCGAGAACCGCATTGATACAGTAAAAACATTTGATACAGAGAAAACCTTAAGCATGTCTGTCCTGTACCGTCTCACTGGAGGAGGGACGATGTCGAATGAGAAACGGACCATTCAGGTCGAAGGTGAACAGTTGACCATCGATCAGACCACCACAGTACAGGAGCTGAAAGAAGCCGTCGGGGCCGCCGACGATGATATCGCGACCTACACCGAAGACGGTGAAATCGTTGCCCTCGGCAACCGGGACAACGTCCATCGTAACGTCCCAGAAGGTGCGAATATCAGTTTCCAGCCGGGGAAAGGCACCGTCTTCGGCCACTAACCCGCCCGAGGTGACTGGTCATGGATCAGCAACGCCTCGTACGGGAGGTCAACGAACTCCAGCAGGACTGGCCGGTGAAATGGAGCCTGGATAAGCAGTACGTGATGATCACGACATACGGGTACCCACAGGGCTGGAGTCCACGGACGGCTCCCCTGTTTTTCAGTCTCCCCGATGTTTATCCGCGGCAGCCACCGGATGTCTTTCTCCCGCCCGATATGCGGTACAAGGGGTCGACGGTCATCCATCAGCTGTCACCGAACGATGACGGCTGGTTCAAGTGGTGTATCGAGGAGTTGGACTGGAAGCCCAGGCATCACCGTCTCATGACGATGGTCGAGTTGATGAACCGGTCACTGACCAAGCCCTACCGTAGCCGGATCGTCAAATGAATCTCACACTGCCTGCACCCGTTCTGCAGCAGCTCCGCACCGAGCTTGTGCAGGACGACGAACTCGAACGGTTCGCGTACCTGTACTGTGGACAAACAGGGGATGACCTCCTGGCAGCGGAGGTCCATCCGGTTGACCGGGACGACTTAGAGGTTATCTCAGAGGGTGCCTGCCGTCCGGACCTCGATGTTGAACGCGGTCATATCGAAGCCTGCATCAACGAGGGCTTGGTCCCGATCATGGTCCACAGCCATCCATTCGCTGATACACCTGGCTTTTCCGGTGTGGATGTAGCGACGATAGGGAATTACCACACGTGGCTGGCTGGGCTGTACCCTGACACGGTGTTCGGGTTCATCGTCATCGGTCGGAACGGGATCGCGACAACGGTCTATGACCCGGACCAGGACACATTCGTCGACCTGCCGGTGACGGTGTTGGGTGAGTGGATGGTGGAGCGGGAGTGGACACTGCCCTCCGAACACTCGGACACGGCGGTCACGGTTGACCACAGCCGCTACGACCGGAACATCCGGGCCGTGACCGAGGATGGCCAGCAAGCGGTGGCATCGAGTTCCGTTGCAGTTGTCGGCTGCGGTGGTATCGGTTCGGTCCTCGTTGAGCAACTGGCTCGGCTTGGGGTCAAAGAGTTCACCTTGATCGATCCCGACAGCATCGAGGCATCCAACCTCCCACGACTGGTTGGATCCTTCCCTGAACACGTCGATCGACCGAAAGTCACGGTCCTACAGAACCATCTGTGGCACATCGCACCGGAATGTGAGGTCACCACCGTACAACAACCAGTCCAGGACGCAGCGGAGCATCTAGACGACATTGATGTGATCCTCGCCGGCGTGGACCAAGTCTCAGCACGGATGTGGCTCAACGAATATGCCGTCCGTCACCTGACACCGTACATCGATGCCGGCTCCATCATCGAAACCGGTGACGATGAAGTAGTGGAAACGATGGATGGCTACGTCCAGACAATCGTTCCCGGTGTCAACGCCTGCTTCGACTGCCTCGACCGTGGTGACCACGAACAGGCCCGGCTCGAACAACTGACCGAGGACGAACTCGAGGAACAGATCGAGCGGGGCTATGTCGATGAATCCCAGCTTGTACCTGAACCAGCGGTCATCCATCTCAACGGGACGGTGGCCTCATCAGCGGTCAACGAGTTCACAAAGCTGGTCACCGGATTCGATGTGCCGGCGGACTTCATCCGGTACGATGGCTTAGACAACGATGTAACGGAGGTATCGACCCACTGTTCCTCGACCTGTCTTACCTGTAGCAACCAGCTGGGTCGGGGGGATTACGCTGTCGACGATGACCCTGCTGAAGGCGATCCCCCAGGAACCCCTAACATGGCATGACCGAGACCCTGATCTATCTGGTCCTCTGGCTGCTTTTCGGCATCTGCCTCCTGATCTGGATCTTTGCCGTGATCGGATCTGTGCTTGGGGCACTCATCCCGGGATCACGGACGAACTGGGACAACGCGAAACTCGGTCTCCTTGCCGTGGTTGCCTACCTTGTCGCTCGATGGCTCACCAACAGTGCTGATACCGGAGACAGAGACCACGGTAGTAACAGGCAGGATCGAGACCGGGGCGGTGGACCTGATCAAGGGAATGAGTGCTCGATCGAACAGTTGAGCGATGAAGCGGTCCTCGATGAGGTCTTTGGCCAGGACCGCCGCTTTCGATAAGAGGCTGTCCCGCAACAGGTGTCTCGCCCCGGTCAGCTGAATCTTTCTCGACCCCGCATACATATCTCTCCGTTAGCTACGGGATCAGGAGGTGTACTCACCGAGCCCTGCCTGTTCCGGTGGATCACGAGTTTCACCTGGTTCTAGCTCTGGGACATGACTCCGTCCCTGTCCCTCGTACTCGATCTCGGCGCTGTAGAGTTCCAGATGGGCAGTGTCATCCATCCCGTACCGGTCTGCGTACCAGTCGATGAACCGGTACGCATCGTCCTCTGTCTCGAACAGGCCACGGACATCGTAGGGGTCGACCTCTTCCTGCACCAGCCGGTCCCCAGCCGGGTCGTACCAGAAAAACACCGTCTCGGGCGATGGATTCTCAATCTGGAGTCCATCCTCTGTCTCCGGGTACCCGCCGTCCGGGACGAAGTCCTCGATCCCGGACTGATCGGTCAGGACATCGACCGCGTCCCCGACCTTTTTCGCCCGTGCCTCGTACAGCGAGAAGCTCTCGTAGGTCTCTTTGTCGCCGTTTTCGGCACGGCGTTCGAGGTACGCTTCAGCGGCTTCCTCGTCCGGGAAAAACGGGATGGTCTGTTCGTCGTTGACCCCGGTGTGTTCCAGGGCGGAACCGGTGTCAGGATCCAGCCAGTAGTACACCTTTGATGTCCGTTTCCCGTTGTGGAGGTCATCGAACCCGCCGTCCGTCCGGACCTCTGTTTCTCCGGTCTCGTCAAGCTGGTAGCCGGCTTCCTCAACCGCTTCCCGGTAGTGGAAGTCCGGGAAGTAGGTGTTGAGGTCCCACTGAAGTTCTCCGTCGTAGGGGTTCCGGAGGTTCATCCAGTACGGCTTCTCATCCTGCACGTACTGTTTGCGTTCCTCGTACCGTGCCGCCAGGGTTGCCGGATCATCAGTGTACTCTTCGATCAGGTACCACCCTTCAGTCAGCGTAGGCTTGCCGAAGGTCTCTGACTGTTTCGCGTTCGCCGTCCCAGTACGGGTCGGTCTCGTCGGGCTGATCGATGTACTGGTTGGCCCGGTTCTCGACGGCCTGCTCGCCGAGGTAGTCCGCATCTGGGAGGCCGTAGTTCCCGTAGTCGAGGAGCTGGCTTGCGTCCTCGTACCCGTTGTCCAGAGCGTACTGTGGCACATCGTCGTCGACGTAGTGGGTCAGCGCGCGTGTGGCCGCGTTGTAGGTATCGTAGAGGCTGGGAACGTCGCTATCGACCTCCTCGTCCAGGGCATCGCGGAAGGTATCGACCGGTTCATCGAAGTACTGATCGATCCCGGTGTCCATCAGGACGAGGAGTGCTTCATCGTAGTTCTGGAACTCGCGTTCCTGGGCGTCTTCCAGCCGGTCTTCGACCTCGTCAGCACCTTCGACCACGGCGTCGACGGCCTGGTGAGCTAGGCCTGGATTGTACGGATCTTGGTGGGACTGCTCGACGTGCATGTCGGAGACGAACGCCATCATGCCGTTGCTACAGACCTGGCGATATGCTCCAACATCGTACTTGAGCCCGTGGAACCCGGAGTGACCGCTGCGGACCTTGAGTCCAAGGTTGATCTCATCGCCATCGACCGGTTCGATCGTGGTATCGCCGTAGAAATCGACCTTCCCGGTCATCTTGTGGCCTGATCCGGAGATCGAGACCTGCCCCTCGACGTCGATCGCTCCGTCGTACTGTTCGACGGCGTTGCCGACCCCTTCGAGGATCTCACCGTACTGGATCACATTGTACCAGTCTTCCGAGGACGAGACGTCCCCGACGAGGCGGCCGTCGTCGAGCCACACCGAGTCACGCCAGTTGATCTCTGCCCATTCATCGAGGTCTTCGTGGTGGCCGTAGGCCGGGTGTCGTTCGGCTTCTGGAAGGGTTTCTGCGACGTCGTAGAGTTCTTCGAGGCCGTCAAAGTGGTAGGTGTTCTCTGCGATTGGGTATCCACCCTGTGCCGGGGTCAGCGTTCGAGGAGGTCGTTGATCCGGGATTCGAGGAACTCAGCATGGTCTTCCTCGATGGCGGGTGTTTCGAGCATCTCCCGGTAGACCTCTACTGCCTCGGGTTCGGCAGTCTGGGTGCTGTCGTAGGGTTTGTACGTGGACGTGGCACTGGTGTCTTCATGCCACTCGTTCGCGTAGCCGGTCTCCTCAAAGGAGTCCGGTTGACCGTAGGTGTCGTGTCCGAAGTCCATTGTGTGTTCACCGTTCTACCCCCAGACAGGACACCTGGTTTAAAAACGGATATCTCCACACCGTGTTTCGCTTGGGCCTGATTCAGAGCCACGGATCGTCACTTGATACGATTCCCAGCGAGAACATGAACATTGAGAGCTTCTGAGAGATCTCGTCGGCGTTGTATATCCAGACAGCGGAGGGGTCTCCTGCTCGTATCGATTTGATTTGGATGAAAAACAGGTCATCTCCCGGTTCATACTGGTCGAGAATATCGTCCGGTAACTGGTCCGTGACCCGGACATCGCGGTCACCGCTTTCCTTCTCGTCGAAGAGATTGGTGACGGTGACGAAGTTGAACACATCATCCGAGAGCGGCTGTGGAGCTAGCACCGGGTAGCTGTAGGGTTCAGCCTCGACGTAGTGCCAAAAGACGGACATCTCATCACCGTCTCCCATACATGCAACATCTTGGATACTCGGTGGGATAGCTACGAACTGATCCTGCCGGAGAGGCCGGCTCGCTGCTACTCCAGAAAATGCCTCCTCCATCTCCTCAAATTCAGTGAACATCTCCTGGAGATTGCGCATCCGGTCTACTGCGAACTCTATACCCGGTTCAACACCTTCGATCACCTCTTTCAGATCATCATCCTCTGAATCGCTGGAATCGCCCATAGTTTCTGCTAGCACAAAATTTTCTATCTAAGAAAACTCTTGCCCCGAAGCAAAATATTCGGGTTACAAAGCCTCTTCTGCTTCTATAATGGTTTCTTGTATAGTAAAATTTCTTACAATAAAGTGGTGCCACCTACATAGGAGGTGATGAGGAGTGAGAAAGAATGTGTGTACTCGCGGCGGACGGTATCGGTCAACGACTCCCGACGGTGAAGCGAGGTATTGTGAAGCTGGGATTGATGCTGGTGTCGGTGGTGATGTTGAGTACGCCGGCGGCTGCTGCTCACGACAATCTGCCGTGTACGGTACCCGAATCACTGACCCCGTTGTTCGATCTGCTCGATACGCTCACACAGCTTGCGTTCCTCGGCGGAGTCGGGCTTGGAACGGTCGGCCTGCTGGTCGCGGCGTTGTTCATGATGTTGCCCGGTGAGGACTCCACTCGTCGCGGGAAACAGATTGCAAAGCACGTCTTGGTCGGGACGGTCCTGTTGCTCAGCGCCCAGATGATCATCTCGTTCCTCGTCAGCCAGCTCGGCACCACGATCTGTACCTAACCACCCATGATCCGAGTATATCACCTCCTGATCGGGCTGCTCGTCGTTGGGTGCCTGCTGACAGTAGCTGTTCCCGCCTCGGCAAGTCACTCCGACCATCTCGTCGAACACACGATCCATTCACCGTCTGAGGTCGAGACCGGAGAAGAGGCTACGATTTCAGGCCAGGTCACCAACCGAGAAGACGCCCGGCTGTTCATTGAGGTCACGGTCGGCGGAACCACCGTCCTCAGTGAAGCTGTCGACCCCGATGCGACTGTCGAGTTTACTCACCAGCTGCGATTTGACCAAGCTGGCGAACGGAACGTCGATGTCGAGATCTATGTAGCCGGTCAGCACCACACCACGGAGACAGCGACCATCGAGGTCACCGAGTCCCAGGATGACGGGGGTTTGCTGGATGTCGATCTCGTCGAGAAGATTAAGCAGGCAGTCTACGCCCCGTTCAACGCGTTCGCGGACGCGGTCGTTGGTATTCTCACCCATCTGTTCACGAGCTATCCCGACGTCCACCCTAACCCTGATGTTCAGGAACTCCATCGGCTGTCTCTGATCGTTGCCTTCGCTCTCTCAACGCTGACTGTTGTCTTGGCCGGTATCCTGTTCCAGGTTGGACCGATCTTTGGCGTCTCCTATCGACAAGTGCGGATGCTGCTGCCCCGCGTTCTCATCGCTCTTGTCTTCGGGACGGTCAGCCCATTCCTTCTGCAGTACGCCGTTGATCTGGCCGAAGCGCTCACAATCGCGTTCCGGCCCAGCAATCCTGGCTTCCTCGGGTCTGTCCAGTTAACCGGCGGTCTCATCGTTGTGGGATTCCTCGATGCCTTCCTGCTCGCTGCGGTCGCGGCGATCTTCGTCGTCCGGGATGTTTATATCCTCTTTGCGGCAGCTGCCTCACCGCTTATCGCACTGGGCTGGGCGCTTCCCTACACCCGGCGATTTGCACACAGCTTCATTGGCGTCTTCTGGGCCTTCCTCCTGATCGGGCCGCTCGATATGATCGTGTTCCGGCTCATGCTCTCATTGCTCCAGCCGGCCGGGGTGGAGGTCCCGCACTGGTTGCTGGCTATGGGCGGGTTCGCCATGCTGCTTGGGATTCCGTACATGGTGCTGTCTACCGGGCAGTCTATGGCCGGGGTACTGGCCGGTATGGCGGTCGGAGAAGGCAGCGGCTGGTTGTCGAACACTGGTGATGGCGGAACGCATGCTGCCCAGAGCCAGCAGCTTCGGCAGCGTCGCCAGGAACGCGAGCTCATCAAGCGGTACGCTGAGAGTGATAGCCGGCGTCGACGCCGGACCAGCCCTGGCGAACACTACAGCTCGGGAGGTATCAACCGGCGTACTGAGCCTTCGGAGTCCCGCGATCTCGAGTCGAACCCGTTCTGGAACAAGGACGGTGATGACCTATGATACGGTTCCGCATTCCCCGCGATCCGCGTGTCGCTACCAAGTTCTTCGCCCAGTTCACCGCACGCGATCTCGTCAGGTTAGGTGTTTCCCTCATTGTGGCCTACATCGCCATTCCGGGGGGAACGGTCGTTCAGACGACGGGCTTCATCGTCGCTGCTGCGGTGAGTGCTGGCTGGTATTTGTGGCGTCCGTACGGGAACGCGGTTGATGTCCACGCCGTCAACGCCGTGCGCTGGTACGTCGGGAAAACCCGTGTGGACGGCCCGGATGTGGTAGCAGAAAGCCGGTCAGCCGGCGATGTCATCACCTCCGGGAGCTATCTCACGGCATTCATCGAGGTGTCGCCAACGAACCTCTCGATGAAGACGGAGGCAGAGCAGGCCGCACTGCACAGCATCTACCAGGAGCTGCTGGAGACGGTGTCGTACCCTGTGAAGGTGCATTCGAGGCAGGAGATCGCATCCGAGCAAACAGAGTATGGCCGGAATATAGCCGAGAAAGACGTCGAACCTGAGCCCCTCAAAGAGAGCTATCTGGACTACTGGAAGCGGGTGTGCAGCGACCAGCCTACGACCACCCGTCATTACGTGTCGCTGCGCGTTCCGCGGCAGCAGGATGGGGCGAGCGGCTGGCTTGCCAGCTTCCTCGGTGGCGACGATATCGACTACCGGTCCGATAATGCGAAGGCTGAGTTGGATCGCCGGTGTCGAGAGGTGGTTAGTTGCCTGAATGCTGCTGATATGGATGCCGAGCGGGTTACTGGGAGCCGGCTGACCGATGTGGTCCACCTGTTCGAGGAGGACACGCCGGATGTCTCGCCACGGTTCACGTCGACGACGGAGTACGGAGACTCTGCCTCCCGGCGTCCTGGCGGGGCTCCGGATGCCTGGCGGCAAACGTTCCAGTTGACGGAGTTCCCGCGGAGTCAACGGCTTGGGTGGCCGACTGAGCTGCTATCGGTTGATGGCCGGGTTGAGGTGACTCAGGTCGTCAGGCCGGAGAACTCAGCGAAGGCTACGAAGCAGTTGACGCGGACGATCGAGAAACTGTCGGCAGAGATCGACTCGTGGCTTCGGGCAGGCCATCTGGGGACGAACGATCTTGAGGCGAAACAGGATGATGCAGACTGGATACTGGGTCGGCTGACCGACCGTGAGGACAAAGCGTTCACCTACCGGTGCTATGTCACGGTCCACGGACGGACCGTCGAGGAGTGTCGCCAGACGGCCTCCCAACTGCAGAATGTCTTGGATACGATGCAGGTCGGCTACGAGGAGCCGGTCTTCCAGACCCATAACGTGTTCAAGGCTGTGTCGCCGTTCTACCCGGACCCGCACACCGACGGCCATCTGCTCCCCGGGACGGCTGTAGCTGCCGGGTTCCCGTTCTCGACACAGGTCCCGCAGGATACCTCGGGGGTGCTGTTCGGAGAGGATCCATCCAGCGGCCGGCCGATCGTGCTTGACCGGTTCACCTGGAGTAGCCATTCCCTTGCCCGGATGGGCATGGTGGGGTCCGGGAAGTCCTACGCGGCCAAGCTGGAGCTGCTGCGGTCGTGGCTGGCCTACGATGATCTGCAGGTGATCGTGGTTGACCCGAAGCGAGAGTACGGCGATGTTGTCCGAACGCTTGGAGACTCCCGTGGCTGTATCCAGACGGTCAGTGAGGACACGGACTACCGGTTCGACCACGACACCATCTGCTTCCAGGTCGAGAAACGCGGCCAGTCCGAGGACATCGACCGGCTGACTGACTTGGTCGCTGAAATCTACGAGGAGACGAGTCAAGACCAGCGGAAGACGATCGTCCTGATCGACGAGGCCCGGCTGTTGCTGAACGATGAACAGGGCCGAGAGGTCCTGAACAGGTTCGTCCTCGAGGCCCGGGATACCCGGACAGCTGTGACGCTGGTCACCCAGAATGCCTCCCACTTCACACACAGCCGGGAAGGCAGGGAAATCTTGGACAATATGCCGGCGAAGCTGTTCATGCGCCACGACCGGGTGCCGGACTCCGTTGTCCAGTATTTCGATCTGTCCCAGCGGGAGAAACAGGAGCTGTTCAAGCTCCGGACGGGGACCGATGCCGAGTACAGCGAGTGCTTGGCGCAGGTCAGCGACCGTGTGGACACCACGGCACGGGTCCGGGCGACCGAGGCAGAGCATACGATCATCAAGGCGGCTGACGGAGGGGACTAACCATGTCTGAGAACACCATCACCATCAAGAACTCATCGATCGGCAACACCATCATCTACGAAGGATCAACGGTCATCGACAACCGGACGTTCGTGGCAGTACAGCTCAACGAAACAGATCAAACGGAGACGCCATCGGAGACTGCGAAAAAGGACAGGGTACCCCCGTCTGAAATGCAGGAACCAAGCGGTGAAGAGGTGTCGGCCCGGGACATCATCGATATTCCGAGTACGGTTGTCGACGACGGAAACCCAGATCAACCTGACCAGGCAGACCTCCCTGTACCAGCGGACGAAAAGGAAGACTCGGACGTTCTGGAGGTGTTCGACCTATGATCCGCGACAGGCTCTTCACATCGGCGGTTGAACTCGACGAGGATCAGGCCCGGTATCTTCGTGCGGGCAGTGGCGGCCAGGCAGTCGAAGTGCATCCACCGCGGGCACAATCTATCTCCGCTACACTCAATCAGTTTACCAAGACGATCTATGAGCCCCAGACCAAGTGGTTCGGAGTCAAGAATACGTCACCGGTCGCCGCATTCGAGATCCGACGGACGGTCCCTGACCAGGTCTCGATGCAGTTCATCGTCCCGACGAAACGGTTGGAGCGGAAGGTACGGACACAGCTGGAAAATGAGGTGCCGGGTGTCGGGTTCAGTGACGGGACACTGCAGCTGCCTATCTCGGAGGGATGTACTGTCGGTGGTGGCTTGTTGGAACCGGGATGTCGTGATTGGTATCCCTTAGAGACCGGGTTCAACTCACCGCCGAATAACAGTGTTCTCTCGGCGCTGCACCGACACGCTATGCAAAACTCCCAGTTCGTCATCCAGATCCTGTTCCAGCCGGTGGTCGGTCGCCCGGTACGGTCGTGGTGGTGGACGCGACGGGCGTACCAGCGGATCGGGTATCTCCGCAAGGAGAAAGAGAAACTGTGGGGGAGTCGTTCGGCAACGCCTCGTGAAAAACAGCAGGCCAATGCCGTTGAAGCGAAAGCCGGTAGTCCACGGTTCAACGTCTCGATACGGTTCTTGATCGTGAACGGAGGCGAATATACACGAAGCCGGGTGAAGGAACTGAGCGGTGCGTTCAACGTATTCGAGAATCCGGAAACCGGCCAGTACCTGAACGCGACCACGGTCCAGACCCTCCGGAAACGGTCACTTCTCCGGTTCGTCGATGCTGTCGGACAGCGAGACTTCCAAGGCTGGGGCCGCCGGTTCCAGGCCACGACCGAGGAACTCGCCAGTCTGATCTCGATCCCGGACATCGACCAACAGAACATCCAGTACAACACTGCGTGAGGTGTTCAGTATGGAAGTGGCAACTCGGGGTGGATCTGTCTATCAATTCTTGTCGAAAACTGCCTGACAAAACCACGAGACACACGTATTGCCCATTCAGCGCAACCGTAGCTCATACACTGACTCGGGAAAAACGCATTACCGCTTGCCATGAGTGGATTGAGGTCAAACCGGTCTTGAAGCGATTCCTCGAAGTCATACTCGTTGTTCGTCTCCGTCTTGCCGCCACCCTCAATCCACCGGGGTTCAAAGTGAACAAGCTCATTGCGGATATCCAGCACACGTGCTACCGGTTCAGCAGGCGTCTCGTCTTTCTCGAATTCATCGTGGCCAACGACATCAAGATAAATGTTGTACTTGCCCAAAATCCCGGCGTTCTCCAAGCGGTTGCTGAGCTTTTTCTGGCCGTTCGGGGGTGACTGCTCTGCATCGGCTACGGCTTGACGTTCTCCCTCCGGCATGTCTGGATAATGAATTGGATCGTCCTCACTCTCGCTACGGTCAATATCGTCCCAAATATCCCAGAAGAGGCTATTCACAGTCGATTCTAGAAAGCAAACGGCACTGATCACCGAATTCATACAGTATGCCCGGTGTTTTCTCATATCCTCATCTGGGACCGACGACCGTGAGTTCTCTGATGGAACATCACTATACAGTGCCTCGGCCTTGTTTAGACGTCCGAATTCGGATGCGTTAGAGCCTGAAGGACGAGAATCGGTGTTGGTTCCGGAGGGATGGAGATGATCGCCGAATCGCTTCATCGTCGATCGAGCTCACTTCGCCGCTCTTTGTGGGTGCTGACGGTCTATCTCCCGCACAGGTAACTCATATTTCCGCGAAACTAACCACAACTAACAAACAAAACTGCCGATAGAGCGTCTCTCACGAGCGTCTAAACACGGCCCAGTGCCTCAATTCGTCTTGCCTCATCTCGAAAGAGTTCAGCGTTCGTAAGATGATTTCCTTTCAACGTAGTCGTATGACGCACACTTACCATAGCTCGATAATGGTCAGGCAACCAATTTAACAGGTAGGCTACCCTCCGCATCGCCGTACCACACCGACCTTTCTGCCAGCGAAAAGGCTTCGTCTAGTAGAAAATTCAACACTTTAGGGAGGGGTCGCGTCGTACAGTGAAGTAGCCATGGACACCGAACAGGTCAAGACGTTGGTGGAGAACAGTGGGGACCTCCGGGAGACGTTCCTCGGCTTCCAAGAGTCCAGTCTCGGTGTCGAGGAAAACATCCAGGTGCCAGACGACAGCCGCTTCATACATGTCCTGAACGTCGGTCCGACCGGGTACGGGAAGACCCAGTTGATGATCCATGCCGTCCTGCAGGACGCAGAGAAAGACCACGGGATCTGTGTTGTCAATCCGAAAGGTGGGGCGATCGATGAGATCATCGAGAAGCTCCCGGAGGACCGGTTAGATGATATCGTCTACATCAATCCAGGCCGGGACAAGGTGACCCCAATCAACGTCTTGGAACCCCACGTCACCGAGGATATGACGGAGGCACAGATGGAGAACCAGAAAGAGATCATCATCTCGGATATGATCGATCTGTTCCGCCGGTACAGCGAGAACTGGGGTGACCGGTTCGGCCGGGTCCTTGAAACCCTGCTTCGTGCCCACATCGATCTCAATATCCGCCACGACCAGTCCAACACCTTACTCGATGTCTTCCGCTGTGTCGTCAACGAGGACGCCCTCACCGACCTGATCGATGAGACCGAAGACCAGGTCGTACGGGAACAGCTGGTCCGGGTCAAAGAGGATATGTCCAGTTACGAAATGGAGCCGTTGCAGCGCCGGCTGAATGACTTCGTGATGAATCCGACCGTTCGGAGGGTGATCGCCGCCGACGAATCCGGCATCGACTTCCGCGACGCCGTCAACGACGGGAAAATCATCCTGGTCGACATCCAGAAAGGCGAGGTCGGGGACATGGTCGCGAAACTGGTCGGCAGCATCGTGATCACCAAGGTCTGGGCCGCCACCCAGAGCCGGATCACCATGCCAGAGGACGAACGCGAACCGTTCATGCTGTACTGCGATGAGTTACAGAACTTCTCAGGGGAAGGAAGCAACTTTACGAAGATATTGAGTGAAGCCCGCGAATATCAGCTTGGGACCTGGCTTGCTACTCAATTTCTCCATCAAATGAGTTCTACAATGCGACGAGCTGTGTCGAACAACTGTAGGACCAAGATTTTCTTCAATCCGAGCGGCTCAGAGGATCTCTCCCGGATCACGAATATGCTCAACGGTATCGATAAGGCCACGCTCAAATCACTGGGGAAATTCCGCGCTGCCATCCAAAAACCAGCGGAAGGCCAACACCATGACGCTGTTATCTTCGATACCTACCCTCCGTGGGAATCGGATAATGACCGGGACCTGGATAAGATTAAGCGGGACAAGACATTCCCCACTGCGACGGGCGGGGACCACATCGTTGGGCAGAGTCTGGGCCAGGCAGCCAACGCCGGCGGCGACCGCCATCGCGAGCTCCTGTTGGAGGCGAAGGAATTTCTGGAAGAGACCTTGGAAGCACAGGTGAATCTACTGTATCAAGAGCAGAGCGATGAGAAGCCGGATGGTATTGTTATGCAGAACAGCTCGATCAGCAACTTAGAAGCAGAGCAGAGTACCTTGACACGGCCGGTCAAAGTTCTCCGTAATGTGCTTCGTGCGGCCCAACAGGATCGTGATGTCGTCTTCGCTGTGGAACAGGGGAAAGCAACGAAGCTGAAAAATATCGTTATGGATCCTGTGAATCGACGTGGAGAAATGCACGAAGACGAGCAGGGATCGTTCAGCTACTATATGGATGAGGAGGGTGAGGCGTTTACCGATGTTGAAGCAGTACATGAGGTAGGATTTCGGATTCTTGAGATCGGAGATAATGGCGCTATGTGGCATGATCAGGATCTCGATACAAACTGTCCAGAGATAGAGAATAATGATAGAGAGGCTCTCAAAGACTTCTGCCTATATCGAGATGAAGATGGCTTCTGTAGCCAATTGGAACAACCGTGTGTGCTTCAATCTGGCTGATCGTTATTCGGCTTCAATTTCTTCCCACGGAGTTGTCTCTTGTCCAGCTTGCTCCTCCATTCTATCGATATCACCAAGATTGATGCCCAATATGTTTGTTAATATGTCTTTCACAAGTTCTGCATCCTTCTTCGCATCTTTATGGCCCCTTACGTTGATATTCCCGGTTTCCTCGTTCTTCACGATATCTTCAAAGTCAGAGGTTCGCTCATCAACGTCGGCGAACTGTTCAGGATTCAGATTCACAAAATTATGCCCGCCTTGATCATACTGATAGATGATCTCGCCGTCCTTGACGAAGTTGATGAATTTGCCGGGTTCTTGGTCTAAGTGGTAATCAAAGCAGTCGATTATCTCTTCGATTGTAATACTCATAGTATCTATATCAAATTGATGGAATTTTTTTGATAAAATTTATTTGCGGTTCGGGGATATGCTTAACCGCCGGATGGAGACGGGACGGCTCGCATCGTTCTAAATATTATCCCGCTTGTCGCTGACCGGTATCGATCTTAACTGGGAGACGTTCCATCGCGTTGTGACAGGTTCGACAAAGGCAGATGAGATTGTCTAATCGGTTCGCCGTCTCGTAGTCACCGTTTACAAGAGCTGTCCTATCGATATGGTGAACATCTGGATTGCGGCCAATTTCATCCGGTTCAGCACCGCATCGTTGGCAGGTGTAGTCATCTCGTTCTAAAGCCTTCTTCCGCTGCTGATGCCAGTTCGGACCGTAATAGACGTATTCTGAACAGCCCTCCCACAGAGGATGGTTTTCGCCGACACGGACTTCAGAGAGCCACTTGTTCCGACAGTCTTCATCGCAGAAATTGTGGTCATACATATCTGAAGATGGCCGATGGAATTCCTCTCCACAGTAGTCACACGTGACGGTTGACTCGATCCAGTGGTGACTGTTCTCACCGCTGCGATGCTCACTGAACCATCTCCCTTGGCACCTCATATCGCAGAACTGGCGCTCAAACTGTTCTACCCTGTGTGGCTGACGTTTCAGGTCTGTTCCACACCACTCACACTCAACAGTAACCGAGTTCTCGGTTGGGTGGTCATCTCCTTTGTCATGCCACAGAGAGATCTCGCCCTGCCGCCACTTCGCCTTCATAATCATCGACAGTCGCTCTTGATCACGGGACGCAGCAGCTTTCTTCGCTATCTCGTGTGCTAATTCTGGGTCGTTTTGGACAGGTAATTCGCCTCGTGCACCCATCGCGGAAAGGGTGTCACAGACCTCCTGGTGGACTGCCTCGTGCTGCATCGGGTTCTGTCTGCCGTCACCGGGGAAACCGACCACGTCTAACCCCGCTTTCCGTTTCGCGGTATTCCACCCTATCCGTTCTTGGATCGTATTCAGACTATGGTTCCCTACCTCTTGGTACTTCGAGGCACTGAGGAACCCGTCGACTTCTTCAGCAGCTCGTCGAACGTCCTCGATGATATCGTCTTCTGTAACGTCGGTTGACTTCTTCGGGAAGGTTTCAAAATCGTCTGTCGAGATTCCGGCTTCTTCTTTTGCGTTGTTCCAAGAACCGAACCGGGCAGTACAAGTTTGGGGAGAGAATTCGCCGAGCTCATCGTACTTATCGAACGTCAGTGTACCGTCGACAAGTTCTTTACACCGCTGTAGATCCTCAAGCAGTTCATCCTCCGGTATTCTCGCAGGAACTGGTATCCCCTCCGGTATTATGCAACTGCAAGTACACTCGGAGGTAGATTTTAAACAGGTTACCCAGTCTTTTCCGCTATTTCCACCAGCGAAAGAGATTCTGCGATCAAAAAGATCTGACATCTTATCCAGCACCACGCCGTATCCACACAGCAAGGAAAGCTGGAGGTACAAGCATGACCACGATCCATCTCTCTCAGACCGAACGCTACGTCCTCACCCAGATCCACGACGGCAACCACACCATCGAGGACCTCATCACCGCGACCGGGTTCCCACGCCCACGGCTTCGCACCTACCTCACCTGGCTGGCACACGACGACTTCATCGAGGTCACCCGGACAGACGGACCGGGAAGTGAACTCCACATTGACCTGACCGACCGGGGAATCGAACGCTGCACCCAGCCTGACAGCCGCCACCCACTCACCTATGTCTAACACCGAGGAACCACTCCGTGAGAAAGACCGTGCCGTCCTTGCATGCATCCGGGACGGGGACAACGACGTCCAACAGATCAAGGCAGCAACCACCCTGAGCAAACGCGAGGTCAACTACAGCTTCGAGAAACTCGAGGATCTAGACTTCATCGAGGTGTCCCGGCCCGATGGTCAGGTTGAACGCATCATCGACGGCCAGAAACGCGTGTTCGATACACCAAAAGAAGCCACACTCACCGAACAGGCAATCCAGTACCTCCAAGCCGCGAACCAGGACAGCAACCGGTACCAAAATCTCTCACGGGACGAATTAGTGGACAAGATCCACGACCTCGAGGCACGGATCGATCGATTAGAGAACGGGTTCGAGAGCTTCCGGCAACAGGTGCTTCAGAAATTGGATGGGTGAGCGCTGTCTTTGCCGAGTCCTGCTTTCTTCACTGCCTCACTCCATGACCCGAAGCGACGGACATAGGTGGCAAGTGACGGATACCCCTCGGCATCATCCAATTTAGAGCTTGTGAGAGGACCATCTGTTTCCTCAGCAAGTTCCTGAAGCTTCGCTAAGAGTTCCTCATCAGAATAGGACTGGTTATGTTTCGTGTCAGCCTCAATCCCGGCGGCCTCTTTCGCCTGGTTCCATGACCCAAAATGCCGGCGGAACGCCATCCGTGACGGGACATCCCCTGACCCATCGACATCCCCGCGTGTGACAGGACCATCAACGCGTTCATCAAGATCCTGCAGAAGCTCGATCAACTCCGCATCAGTATACATCTCATCCCGGCCCACCTTGTTGTAGGTCTTAAGCCTAGCAGCCTCCTTCGCCTCATTCCAGGAATCGAAACACCTGAGGACCTGGTAGACTGACGGAGACTCATCACTATCCTTCAAATCTTGTAGCGTCGGGGATCGACCCAGTTCATCGGCTAGATCCTGTAACTGCCTGATGATCTCATCTCGTCCCTCTACGGTCAAAGGATATCACCGGAGTACATAGTGGTGAGACTGAATTAAATAAGAAAAGGAAAAAAGAACGGGACCGCGCCCACGACGGGGCGGGGTCCCGGATCGTCCGTCAGCGAGGAAGGCCCGAGTTATCGGGGTGCTTCCTGGCTGGACGGACTGTACTGCATGCCTGCATCTGCGAGGGTGTCCTGATGGGACCTCCACTCGGAGACGTAGCGGGCAGCAGCACGGGTGTCGTCGGCGGAGTGACCCGCGACGATCATGGCGTGCTGGCCGTCGGCGAAGGCATCCTCAACGACCTGGAGGAGTGCCTCATCGACGTGCTCGTTACGCCACTGATCGGTGGTCCATGTCTCACCGTCGTCAGCGAGATCGCTGACCAGGGTGTTGACCGCAGGACCGCCGACGAGGATCAGGTGGCTGTTCTGCCTGTCACTGGACGTGACCTGATCGTCGGTCTTCGCCAGATCCGGCAGAGCACCACGGATGTCCTCGTTCGTGACACCAGTGTAGGTGACCTCACCGGAACCAGTACCGGAACCGCCACCCATCGACAGTTCGCCGCCAGAGCCAGTGAAGGCTGCGCCAGCGACTGCCTGCTGGTTCGGGACGTGCAGGGTGAACGAGCCCTGATCCTCATCGTCCTTCATGACGTGTGCACCGTAGACATCGTAGTCTGCGGTCACACTGTCATCGGAGTCGAGGGTGGTTCCACCGAACGTGGAAGCACGGTCCCAGAGGATGGCCTGTGAGCCACCGACCTCGACCCAGTCGTCAGAGTCGTCGACACCAGGAACGACGTTGTAAGCCGCCTCGGCGTCGCCGGAGCCAGTCTCGTGCTCAGGCTCGATGACCATCGCACCAGAGGAAGTCAGCTCGCTACCCGAGTTCTCAGGAGCGACATCGACTGAGAAGGCTGCCTCGTCGCTCGTCGTCGAGTCGGTGTCGTCGCTGTGGTCGTCAAGATTGACTGAGACCCTGTAGCTGAGTGCACCAACATCGACGACTGTTTCGGAGACAACGTCCTCGCCTTCGTTGCTGTCAGTGGCTGCAGTGCTGGTGTCGTTGTACCAGGTGCCACCAACGTTGATGTCGACCTGATCGGCAGTACCGTCGTCGTAAATGACGACTTGGGCCGTCTGAGTTCCGGTGGATTCCGTGCTCGGGAAGACAAGTTCTTTGTCGAGGGCACGGGCATCGTTTTCAGCAACTGCCACGTCAGCGTCGATGACTTCATCGACGTCGTCGTGGAGTGCGATTGATGCACCACTGTCGGTGTCGACTGCCGGGTAGACGGATGCCATGTTACCGACATCATACCCGGACTCACTGACACTGGAACCAGCGTCCCAGACAACCTGGACCTCATCTGTTCCACCGTCAACGCGGAACTTGTAGGTCTGGCCGTCGATGACCTCTGTCCCAGTGAAGAAGGTGTCGTCGCTGTCGTCGTTGCCGTCACCAGTTCCGGTTTCGGTCACTTCGACCTCGACGTTGGCACCGGTGACAACATCCTGCAGATCGACGGTACCTTCTTCTGCTGTACCGCTGTCACTGTCAGATGCGTCAACGCCAGTGACTTCCCACATGTGATCGAAGTCCCCAGCATCGCTGAAGAAGTACTCATCTTCAGCAACGGAAGCACCCTCGTAGACCATGATGGAATGATCATCACTGTCAGCGAGAGCGTCGTCGACAGCACCGTCGCCTCCTGTGGCGTCGTCGTACCACCATTCGATGGTCGCGTCGTTGTCGCCGTCAGTGAAGTCGACTGTAACGGTCTCGTCACCGTCGTTGTCGAACATCACTTCGCCGACCTGATCGCCTGCACCTTCGCCTGCATCAGGTGCGAGCCCACCGAGGTGGAAACGGAGCTCTGTGAAGATGGGATCTTCGAACGTCCCACCAGATTCGACGTAGTTGTTGTCGCTGTCGTCAGCACCGACACCGATCTCGACCGAGGAAACCTCGACCTTGTTGTTGTTGTTCAGCGTCTCCGTGGAACCTGACTCGACGCCGTCACCAGTCAGCTTGACGTAGGTGCCTTCGATGTCGTCGCCGTCGCTGTCCTGGACGGGCTGACCGTCTTCAAGACGGTACTCCTCGGAACCGATACTGAAGGTCACAAGACCCTCTGAGTTCTGACTGTTGGTCAGGATGACGTCATCAATCCGGACGTCAGTACCGCCAACGTTGACTGTCTGTCCTTCGGTCTTCTCCTGCAGACTGCCGTCAACGTAGAACGCGACGGTGTCACTAGCAGTGACCGCTCGGACTTCCAGTGTGTGCGTCTCGCCATCGACATCGATCTCGGTGGATTCACCGGTCTCGAGGTCGTACTCCTCGCTGGAACCGTAAAGGATGAGCTGATCGTTGCCGGTGAAGCTGTCGGACGAGATTGTGAAGGTCTGTCCGAACATGTCGATTTCTTCACCAAGCACGTCATCGTTGCCATCGCTGTCGCCATCATCCTCAGTCCCACTCGGGTCAAGGAGCAGTCCTTCACCGAAGTTAGCCTGCAGCTTGTACAGGCCGCCGGTGACAGATGACGGGTTCGCAGGGTTGTCGACGTACAGGAACGGATCGACATTCGACTCGGACGCAGTGCCGAACTTGATCTGCTGGCCCTGCGTATAGAGGAAGTGCTCGACATCCTGATCGTTGCCAGCTGCATCCTGGAACTCTGTCGTAGCCAGCATGTCCAGATGCTCCTCTGTCAGGGTCTGCCGGACGGTGTCGATAGTGTCCCCGAAGTAGAGATTGTCGTTCCGGGTATCCAGCGTCTGACCATCGGATGCTGACCATCCGACTGAACCGCCTGATGTCTCGACGTCGACTGTTTCTGTCTGTTCTGAAGTTTGAATTGTAGCTTGTCCGAGTGCTGCAGCGACGTTGACAGCTCCGACGACGTCGGAGACTGCACCCTGAGATCCGACGACGACCTGGGCAGTAGGTGCCCCGTCGTCACCGACGAACATGCCAGGGAACTCGCTCAGTGACTGAGCTGCTCCCATGGTCATGCCGACCATCAGGGTCGATGCTGCTACAGCACCAACCTTCTTGATTGAGTCTTTCACATTCATTGTGCTTGTTCACCTGTTGGTTCCCAAAACGTACTTGGGAGGGGGTTCGGAGTGGTCGTAGAGGGAAAAAGAGGGGTCCGGGAAGTGGTTGCCCGTGTCTCCCGTTCCTTTACGTGGGAAGGTGGTGTGCCTGTGGCTCCTGCCTTCCTTGTTCTAATTACGGGGGAGGTGGGGCGGTTGCCCGGACCGGTCCTCGTTGACCGGTCTCCGAATCTGGCCATACGGGGTGTGGCCGTATGGCCGTAAGACTATCCTCCTATTGGCCCAAAGCCCTTTTAATAGGTTTCCACTGGAACTGTTTCACCGGTAGAGCGGCTCTCTCTTTTCGTGTCTCCTATTGATCTTTGAACGTTTCAAAACACGCCGGATTGTTCATCAAGGGCATATAGACCTTCGTGGATCTATAAAAAGATTATACGAGTTAAGAGGTCGTGACTGTTTCTACGCGTCTACAGCCGGTCTTACAAGGATTTGAAATCCAATTGTTGCTTGATCTGTTGTATAGGGGTGTTTTAGCCCATCCGGAGTTCGACGTAGTCTGTGAGTTTGGACTCATTCAGGGCTTCTTTTTCTTCGTCTGTGAGATCGGTGTAGTGGAAGGGGTCGTCGCCTAAAAGCTGGTTGATGAGGAAAGAGTATCTGTGTAACCGGTGATCACGTTGGAAGCATTAAGTGGTGCGGTTGAGAACGTACCGTTTAGATGAAGGAAGCTCTGGAACAGTCTCTTGAGGATTCGTTCGATTTCACCGCGTTCCAACGTCTTACTGGGACGCAGGATGCGATCACGGACGAGACGGGGAAGATTCTCTACGTGCCGACTGACCTCCCGGTCCCGTTCGATAAACGGGTACTCAGTGCCATCGTGGACAGTGACGATGTCCGTGTCCTGTCGATGCCGGTCGATGAATGGGAGTTCCAGGAGACGATCTACACCGGTATCGAGTACCTCGTGGACAACGACGGGGACGGGACTGTCGTGTTCTTCTGCCCTCGATCCCTCGTTGACAGCATTCAGGATATCCCCGGTACAGCGTTCGTCCATTTTGACCGCGTCCAGCTGGATGACACGACCAGGACCATCCGTGATGCCTTCGAACGTGGGGCCGGCACCGAACCACGGCCGAGCACCATCGATGACCTTGCCGAGTTCACGTTGCGGGCTTTCACCGCGGCAGCAACGGGTGCTGAACTCAGTCCGACACACATCCAGACCAGTACTGATGACCGATTGGACGAGTTCTACATTCCCTATGATACCCTTCCGTCGGTCCCGACAGCTGTCCGTGAGTTCTTCCTCGACAGCGTCGGAATTCCCAATACTGAGTTGTTCGACAGCCTCGACCCAGCGGCCCAACAGAACGTCTACACGACCCGGCTCCTGGCCAGGTATGGCGACAGATTCGCCCAAAACGAACCCAAATACCATGTAGCAGCCGAAATCCAAGGGCTCGACCCAGAGCTTCAGCACCTGTACCGAACCCTTGTCATCAAATGGCTGGCCCAGCGACGGCTGTTCGATTCCACCCTGACCGAACTTGCCACAACAGCGTTGGACCGGGACGTCATCGATACCATCCAAGCAAGCTACCAACAGATCACCGGCCAGGACACGGCAGTCAACATCCAAGAACCGGGCCACGCCGCAGAAACCCTGACCCAGCACTTCGGCATCCTGTTCCACACCGTCGACGAAGACGAGTTCACCAACCTCGTCAACACGGTACGGGACCAACTGTCGAGTGACAGCCAGCAAATCGAGGACTACGGACCGGACCAGGCCCTCAACACTGTCGAGAAAGTCGATACCCTGCTCAACCTCCTCGCTGAGGTCGCACTTATCAAACACCCCCGTTTCGTCAACGCAGCGTTCCCAAAAGACCGCTGGACGGACATCTTCGAACAGTTCATCCATGTCGCCTATGAGAACGATCGGGAGGATCTGCTCGACTACCGTTACCTGACAGCACTGAACCAGGCACGCAAGCAGGAACTCCGTGAACGCGAAGCCGAAGACCTTGCAGAGGACATCCGCACACTGGAGGTGGACTTAGACACGCTGCCCGACTTCCTCGACCAGTGGACCTCGTTCCTCGCAGACACGCGGGAGGACGAACCGGTCTCGGATCTCCTGCAACAAGAGCTGATCGACAAGTACGACAGCTACTGTGCTGAACTCGTTGACCGGTACGACGACATCGTCACCGACGACAACTGGCTACACCTCTCCGATCTGCTCACGGAACCAGATGATGACAGGGTCAAATTCACCGTCATCCTCGACAGCGTCGGATACACCGACTACCTGCTCCTCAACCAGTTCGGCTTCCTGACCACAGAACCTGATAGCGTCGACCTCGCGTTCTCCAACATGCCGTCGTACACGCCTTCCGCTATCTCGACCATCCTCACCGGACTTCCTGCCGAAGCCACCGGTATCTACAGCTGGCAACCCCGCCGCGGTGACGACATATTCGTTCTCCAGCACAGCAGCTACGATCCCGACGCCTTCGACTTCATCGAGGAACGTACCGAGAACGATTTCCACCTCATCCAGCGCCCGCAGCTCAATTCCTCTGGAATTTCCCGGTTCGCTGACCAGGTCGCCGATATCCGATTCTCCTCTGACCTCACTATCGAAGCCGATCACTTGGACGCGGTCCGGAACGGGTTCGTGGACGAAGTCGAGAGCACGTTGAACGAACGGCACCACGTCCTGAACAACGACGATGTAGACCCAGAAGCACGGGCAGCACAACGGTCCCACATCGTTCTCTACCTGGAGGACTTCGACAAGATCCTCCACGAGATGCTCTCGTTCGCAGAGTTCGAGAACTACTACAACACGCTCGGCAACTTCCTCGATGCCCTCCTGGAAGACCTGCGAGAAGCTACAACGATCATTGAGAACCCGGTTGACATCGAGGTCATCTCAGACCACGGGAAACTCACCCGCTACGAGATGGAAATGATTCTCAACGAACGCCCTGAACATGAATTCACCCAACAGATGCTGACAGAGACCGTCGCGCTCCAGCACGCCTACCGCATCAATTTCCGCGACGCCGAGTTCACGAACCGAACCGACCTCCAATTCGTTACCGTGGCCACCGACGACAGCGACCCACCAGTAGACCGAATCCGTGCACTTCTCACCGAGGAGGATGCTGACGGCGTCAGTGACGATACACTCAGGGACGTGACTGAGAAAGTTGAGTATCTCCAGTCAGGCTCCAAATTCGTCTACGGCTGGCGTACAGACAGCGATGCCACTTCGATCAGTGGCCTCCATCAATTCGACGGCGTTGATACCCACCAGCCACGCGGTGACGGTATCTTCGACCTGCCTGATGTCGGACTACTCTCCCGGTACGATATCAAAAACAGGAGTGGCCACGACCACGGCTACCACGGCGGGACCTCGATCAGCGAGATGGCCGCCCTCCGCCTTACATATCAAGACGCCTGACTACCAGCTATGCCAAAGACTATCCCCCGGATCGGCCGGCAAGACCTGCTCAAGGGTATCGAAAAGCTCGCCCAGATCGTCCACTTCCGCGGCGAGCTCACCGAAGACGAACTCCGCGACGAAATGAAGGCGATCAACCGCGACAGAGATTCCAAACTGTTCAAATCGATCGATGGCTGGCTCACGTTCACCCTGCAAGACGAGAACCGGTCCATTGAGATCCTCAAACAGGACAACGACCACATCGAACTCACCGACGAAGGGTTAGAACTTCTGAACGCCCCTGACTTCCGTGTGGCCGCATTCCACCTGTTAGAACGTAAATCACGGACCAATTTCACCTACTTCCACACACTCCTCCAGGAACTTGACCGGAAGGTCCAGGCCGGCAACTACGACATGGGGACCGATCTCGCTGACACCGTCAACACATTGATGAAAGACACTGTCAGCGGGAACAAGGTGACTGCTGGAGCAATAGCGTGTTTCCTCCGTGACTTCGAGATCGCGGTCGAAAACGACGGTGAATGGCAACTTGACCCCGCCCAGTACACCTACTTCAGAGGCGAGGATGAAGACATCGTCGAGGACATCATCGCGGAACACGGCAACCGCATGGACCGTGCAGAGTTGGAACGATTGCTCACATTGGATTTCAAGTGGACCGGGGAACAAGTCGATACTATCATACAACAATTACAGGACCAGAATCGGGTGGCAACGGACCGCTACGAAGGCAAAACCGTGGTTGAACTGGTCACGACCTAACATATGAGCATCGTCCGCAACGCCTTAGACCACTTGGACCGGGCCGGCAACGATATCGCTATCGTCGGGATCGACGATGTTCACACCGAGTACGACACCGTCTTCGAATTCACCACGGAGGTTCAAAGACGCACCCCGAACACGGACTACGACATCGAGTTTCTCCGTCCACGCGACCGTGATGAGGGCAGTGGCGATAAGATCATTCTGATGTCGAATCCTGCCCGTATCACGGAGCACAACGTGTTAGATACAAGGATTTACATCGTCGAGCAGACAAACGACCTGAAACGCAAACTCATCAAATACCGGATCAATACATGACAGTGGAGGAAGCCAAAGAGGACGTCGTCAACATCCTCGACCGACAGACGATCAAACGCGTCCGACGCGAGTGCGAACGACTGGCCCGAGAAAAGGACCTCCCCGAGTTCGAAGCATTCCTCGAGGAAGGCACCCACTTCATCCTCACCGACAAACGGGCCGATATCCTGCACGGCGTCCACGACGGGTTAGCCAGCCAGGACAGTCCCGGTGTCATCCTCCACGGAGCCTACGGCTCCGGGAAGACCGTGATGATGGAAAACATCGAACTTCTCTGTGACTCAAGTCAGGAGTTCGGGGGCCACGAGTTCAACCAGCTCCAGTACGGGGAGACACCCATCGACTGCATCACGATCAGCCTCGAACAGAACGATACTCCGACCGATTTCCTCTTTGCTATCTTTCAATCCTTGGTCGACCACAGTGACAGCGTCGGCACGGACGACCTTATCGCCATCTTCAACGACCGGAAGATCAACCTGACAATCGAAGACCTCGACGACACACTGCCCTCCAGCCAGCGCGAGGACCTCATCGACCGGTTCGAGGATCCAGCCTCCTTAGAGGATATCGCCCGCGTCAGTAAATCCCTGACCGCCGGCGACGCCCACAAACCCATCACCTGGTTCACCACGTACTACCGGGAACGAGAAGACCGGTACCCCGCCCTGTACATCGACGAGTTCGAGCAACTCTTCCGCCAAGGCGTGGATCCGGGCGGCACCTACCGCCTCAAGGCCATCATCCAGAAAATGATCCGGAATGCCGTCTCCGGCTTTGACGATCTCGATGCCCCGCCTTACATCCTGTTTGCGAACACGCTCTCCCTCGACGAGCTCACGGACCGGTTCAGTGCAGAACGGGACCTGATCGACCGCATTACTGAAAGCGTCAGCTACAACATCGATCTCTCAGAGGACGAGACAAAGGAACTGTTCGCCAAACTCTACCGCCTCTACGTTATTCCGCTTCTCGCTGACCGCGACGGCGATGTCCAAGCGTGGTACGACACTATCGTGTCTGCGGACCGTGGTGATGATGGCTACGTCTACCCCTTCACTGAGGACACGCTCGATTTCGCCCTAAGCATCGTCCAGAAGTTCGAAGACGAAACACAGGGTGAAACCGTCGTCCGTGCTTTCCGTGACTACAAACGTATCCTGATTGCGTTCCTCGACCACTGGGATGGTGAGGGCCGTATCGACCTGGACTTCCTGTACCAACACGGCGACGCTGTCCGCGAACAGCTCCGGGGTCAGGTCGAACGAGTCAATCTCGATGAACTCCCTGGTGAAGGCAGCATCGAAGCCACCATCGAGGCAGACTACGATACCGCCACAACGATCGACCGCCGTATCCTCCGCCAAGTCGCCAAGGTCGGTATCCTTGAGAAAGAGGAACGACCGGTCTACTTCACTGCTGAAGAAATCGCCGACATCGCAGGCACCATCGAACTTCAGATCAG
This sequence comes from Halobellus captivus, assembly GCF_003697845.1. GTDB lineage: Archaea > Halobacteriota > Halobacteria > Halobacteriales > Haloferacaceae > Halorubrum > Halorubrum glutamatedens. The sequence goes on from NZ_RDQE01000001.1 coordinate 30,553, forward strand.
TGAGGACGAAGCTGAGGACCTGATCAGTCGTGCTGCCAACGGACCCGACTATTTCGACGAGGAAGAGGGCCGGCTCGAATTCGATCCGAACGAACTGACCGGGACAGCAGTTGGTGGCGGCGAACTCTCCCTTGCTGACCAGGTGGGCGAGGCCATCGAAGATCTCGACTTGGAGGACAAGAACCTGGTACAGCTCTGGGCAGCGATGCGGGAGCACCGCTTCCCCGACACCTCCTTCGAGAACCAGCAGAACCAGTTCCTCGTCTTCGATACGGAAGGCGACCTCAACTACACGTCCAATGTCTACTTCACTGTCGCCCCGGATGAGCTGCCGGAACAGCTCCAGGCCGAGGTCGATGATGAGGCACTGAACATCGTCATCCGGTTCGGGCGGGCGACCGACGGTGACCTCCCGGCACGGTTCTACGTCACGGAACGGAACGGCCGGGCAGCCGACATCACGGACGCGATAGAGACAAGTCTCAATCAGGAACTGGAAACTCATTTCGACGAGGACAGCGGCTACTATGACCTTATCGAAGCCATCCAGGAGAACAACCCTCGGTTCGATGATGCGTATGAAGCCTACGTGATGTTTCTGAAGCTCTCCCTTGCATCGCTGGCAGGGGAGGACCTCCCTGAGGATGTTGGTGTGCGGACCGCTGACCAGACCAGCTTCTCGATCATCCAGACAGTCGACAGGAGCGTCACAAACATCGCCGGGGGCTATCCCCGGACCAAACTCGGGTTCAACGAAGCCTACACCGGCAAGAACTATCTCAACCTCGTCTACGGGATCAAACACTTAGATCTTGAAGACGACCTCATCTTTGCCAACCCCAACCACCCTCGGATCGATGTCCGGTCGTTCGGCCGTGTCAGTCGGTCACGGGAGGCCGGTGACGAGTTCCGCGATATCGTCAGTTCGTTCGCGGAGCATGAATCGTTCATCCAGGAACGGGACACTGGTGAGTACGACATCGTTCCCCAGTTTAGTAGTTACAGCTCTGTGCTGGACACGATCGAATCTCACCTTGATGACGACGGGCTTGACTTCGATGAGATACTTGAGCTGATCTTCGGGACCACCGAGGTCGAAAACGTTACCAAGGCGATGGTCTACCTGCTTTTGATCCTTGGCCAGTACTGGGACGATTACAGCTGGGTCTTCGAGGACGACAGTGAGACGACCATCATTCCCGCTGATGTCCGGATCGAAACACAGCGTGACCAGACGCGGCGTAAGATCGGGCGGGCCATCGAGATTGAAATCCTGGACCAGGCGAAACAGGACACGCCTGACAGCGATCCGGTGGAAGCGCTCAAGGACAAGTACGACAGTGTGGAGGATGCCGATGCGACGGAGCTGGATGAGCTCCAAGGTGAGGTCGATGCTGACTGGGACTTCGACTTCCAGACCGTGGATGAGTCACTCCGTGAGATCGTTGCGAACGATGTGTTTGCTGATACGGAGGTGGCGACGTATGCGAACACGGTCCGACCGCTCGGATCGATCGATCCCGAGCTCCGCTACCTGATCCTTGACGACCTGGACCACGTCGTCACTCAGGTGAAAAAAGCAGCGACAGTGCTGGAAAAACAAGAGGATCTAGAACACCTCACCACGAAGCTGGACTGGTTCGGTATCGATCCCGATCTCCAGTCTGAGGACCTGGACATCGAGTGCATCACCACGATCGAGGAGTTCTGGGAGACCCACCAGGTTGAACGGAACATCGAGGATGCAGCAGTTGGTGATGACCTTGACGGGTATCTCGACGGTGATATCCAGCTCTCTCGGTTGTTCGAGATGCTCCAAAGCAGGCGAAAAAGCATCGTCCCCCAGGTCGAGACCTACGACGCTGAAGACGACAAAGACGCCTTGGATGATGACTTGGAGTACGTCAAAGGCGAGCTGACCGACGCCATCGAGGAGGAACAGGAGACGGTGTCGGCAGCACAAGACGAGTTAGCAGAGTACCGTGACCGGATCCCCGGTGAGTCCAGCTGGCTGCGGCGCGGCCAAACCTATCTGGACAACTGCGAGACCGAGTTGGAGAGTTCGCCTGCCCAGTTCGACCACGACCAGTACGGGGACTACTGGGAGCAGTGGGAAACAGCCCGCACCAACCTGGAAGAAGAGGCATTCGGTGAAGACGAGTTCGAAGAAACCGTCCGGAAATACGATCCTGATATCGAGATAGACGTGGTCGAAGACGCTACCGAGGACGGCCTCTCGGACAGGTTCACCGAACTGGATGACGATGAGTTCCAGCAGGTAATCGACGGATTACGCGGATCGACAACGGCTGCCGAGGAACTAAAGCAGTCCCTGCTGAAGATACGTGTGAAAGCTGAACTCACTGGTGACGAATCATGATTATTGGCGGGGACAAAGAAGAGTTATCAGCCTATCTTGGCCGCAAGTTCGACAGTACCGATGAGCTCGGTGAACAGGTCCGCCTCGACCTCAACGAACCCCATATGGTCACCGTCTGTGGGAAACGCGGCTCCGGGAAGTCCCATACCCTCGGTGTGATGATGGAGGAACTGATGACCCTGCCCGCCCAGGCTCGACAGAACCTGAACGGCTTGGTCATCGACGCTATGGGCATCTACTGGAGTCTCCAGGTCCAAACACCAGACACCGACCTGCTTGATGGCTGGGATATCTCTCCCAGAGAGTACCCGGTCAAAGTCTACTACCCCGCCGGCCTCGAAGAGCAGTACGAAGAGATCCAGCAGTACTTCCACGAAGGATTCGAGCTGTACCCCTCGGAACTCTCTGTTGAGGACTGGCTTTACCTGCTCGACATCGATGAAACCCAGGCACAGGCCGGGTTGCTCTCACAGGTCATCGAACAGGCAGAGGAGGACTTCGGCCAGTACTACAGCATCATGGATCTCCTCGATAAGGTCGAAGCCTCTCCTGAGTCCGCTAACATCAAAGACGCCCTTCACCGCCGCTTGGAGAAGGCTAAAAACTGGGGTATCTTCAGCTCCTCCGGCTCGAAGATCGAAGAAATCGTCGAGGGCGGGGAATTCGTCGTCCTCGACCTCTCCGGTGCCGGTGCCCTCCCCTGGAACGTCCGCACCATGCTTACCGGCATCCTCGTCAAGAAGATGTACAACAAGCGGAGCTTCGACCGCAGCCGGGAAGAAGTCAAGAAAATCAAAGGCGAACACACCGAAGTCAACTTCCCCCTGGTCTGGCTGTTCCTCGATGAAGCCCACCTGTTCGCCCCGTCTGGTCACACCGAACCGAGCACCGCACCCTTGGTCGAATGGGTCCGCCAAGGTCGCCGCCCCGGCCTCTCGCTCGTCATGGCCACCCAACAACCTGGAGCCCTCGACAACCGGATCCTGTCCCAATGTGACACCCTCATCATTCACCGCCTCACCGCTGGCCAGGACTCCGACGCGGTCGGGGACAAGATTTCTGAACTCCACGATGCCCAGACCATCAGCCACTACATGCAACAGATCCCGAAAGCTCCGGGCTATGCCTATGCGATGAACGACGATGCCGAAACCATCGTCCCCGTCAAGGTCCGCCCCCGCAAGTCGTGGCACGCCGGCGACTCTGCCAAACTCGAAGAATTCCTGGAGAGCCCGTAACGATCTGATCCTCACGCAACGAGGAGGTCTTTTTTAATAATCGCTTCTTGGTGTGACCTATATGCCAGAGAAGGGTGAGGATGGAGACGAAGGAGACGAGAACGATCGAGGGTCGTCATCGTCCTCGACGTCGCCGAGATCGACGCTACAAGCTATAAATCAGATGCAAGGTCTTCGGAAGTCACTCATTGCAACACAGAACCTGCAGGAGACACTTGCCAGCATCAACCGGATGCAGCGAGAGGTAGCTGAACCGGTTCGCCAGATGGAGCAGACCGCTGAAGAACTCACGGATACGGTGCGTGGCGTTGAGCAGATGCGGGAAAATGTGGTCGAACCTATCCGCGAGCTGCAACGAACCGTCGATGCTACGACACAACCGTTCGCTGACTTACAGCAGACGGTCAGTGCTATCCAGAGTGCACGAGCATTCACCCAGGCGTACAACCAGCAGTGGGAGGCTATCCGTGAAACGCTTGAGGAACTGCGGGAAGGGATCCGGATCGCGGTTGAGGAGCAACTCCGACTCGAGATGCCGTGGGACTATGAATCCATCGAGCCCGATCCCGCTGCCAAAGCTGCTGCCGAAAACTGGGTGAGCCAGTTCTTAGAAGAGTTCGAGGAGGTTGATGATGAGTACTTTGAGCGGTTGACAAGCCGTGTCGAGGATGGGCTTGATGATTTTCAAGACGAGCCAGATCGGCCATATGCGGCCATCCATATCTTCATCTCGATGCAAGATGCACTCCTGTGGTGGCTGTGCTACCAGGATGATGACATAACCACGGAGGAGACGAACGAAATCGACCTTCCAAAATACGGGACAGAGGAGAAACAAACCGCACTACGCGATCACTATCAGGCGTATTTCGGTGTAGAGGAAGGCGACCCTGCCAGGATCTCGGATTTCAAGTGGGACTGTTTCTGGGCCCACCGCCACGCCATCATGCACGGAGACCTGTACGCGACCTACGATATGAACATCGCGACAACTGCTCTCCTCTTTTTCGCCCTAACCGCTCACTCTGTCCTCCACGTTATCGAGGAGTATGACGAAGCAGGTGAGGACATCCCTTCCATCATGGACGAGATAGAACAGACCGAACAGGATATCGAGTCTGAAGATGTTGATCCCGCAGAAGCTCTTGGAACCTTCGCAGCGCTTCAATCCACTGACGACGATTAACTTCTCTTTGGCCACATCACCGGTTGATACAGCGTGTGAAGGCCGATCTGTGTTAGAGCTCAGCTAAGTCGTCAGCGAGGTCTTCGCCCTCAGCAAGCAGTGTCGCTGTGGCTTGGATGGACTCGGCAGCTCGGAATCCGAGGAATGTCTCCAAGGTCTCTACCTCGATTTCATTGTCGAGGTAGCGTTCGATCACGCTTTCAGGGTTGAGCGAGTCATTTTGTGTCCTATCCATCTGCATTATTCCTCCGTGGATGCTATTGCGTATGGCAGTTCTTGTCTCGTGTCGTTGGCTGTTCGAATCTGTATTACCGAGGTTATCGGAGCTCAAGGATGTAGTCCGCAACGTGACCGGAAAGGAACTCACGCACCTCTTCTTTATAAGAGGGGTTGATCGAGGCACAGGTCCGGTTCTTGTGGTACTGGATGTACCCCTGTTGGTGTAATTCGTCGAATGCTTCGTTGACTGTGGAGCTCCGTTCATCAGGGATTCCACTGGTGATCTGTTCGACCGGTTGGTATGTGCCTCCGAAGAGGTTGCGTCGCCACATCTTCGTAAGAATTGATGCCATACAGTCCTCGACCTCCATCGGTCCCCGGTCCACCTCGACTCGGCATAGTAGAAGGAGGGACAAACCTTCTTAAATGTAATCTCACACATACATCTGTATGTCTCCAGCAACGGCGAGACAGGACATTCAGACCAACACGCTCCTCGATAACATCACGATCAAGATAGTTGAAACGCTGCTGGAGAACCCGACTATCCCGTACACGAAGACCCAGCTAGCTGACGCAGCTGACATCTCCCGAGACGCACTGTACCGCCGCTGGAACGACCTCCAAGCCTACGACATCATCCAGCGAGCAGAGGACGAGACTGGCGGAGATTACTGGACTCTCAATCAAGAGGCAGATGCTGTCAAAGCACTCGCCACCCTCATCCACCGCCAGTGATTCGTCCGCTACTACCGACGTACAGCTGGTTACTCTGGTGGCGAATCGGTGCGGCGTTCCTCGACGAACTGGCGTAGATCCATACCGTTCAGCTTGCGGCTTTCCGATCCTCGCCGCTGATAGAACCGGCCGTTCTCGCTGTACGGGATCTCATCAGCCTTCTCGATTTCAGCGATGAGCACATGCCCGCCGTCGATTTCCTCTATCTGTGTGAACCGGATCGGGGATCGCGGATCGACCCCGTCTTCGATGATGTTCAACAACCGTTCTTCAACCCGTTGTGGATCCTTCCCTGTGCCTGTATTCTCGATCCCTACTACTGTGCCACTATCTGCAACACCGACGAGGAGATACCCGCCTTCGGCATTCGCTAAGGCAACGACCGCCTTACGGATCTTCTGTTTATCCGAGATCGTCTTTTTGCCTTCAACCGTCGGGGACTCGTACTGGTCAATCAAATCCCTGATCTCATCGACGGGGAGGTCTTCCTTGGTCACACTGGATGTTGGCACGATATCTTTCGCCAAGTAGTGTGCACCGACCAGGTCGGTCGCAACAGCCTGTCGATCGGAGATGTCACCAATCTCGCGTTGGTCGAACGAGACCATTGTCCCATCGTCGTGGGGCTCTGCGTCCAAGACCTGGTTCCGGATGTTCGTCGTTGCACCAACCTGGGTAAGCGTGTTCGTCCCTTTCTGCCAGATACGGAACACCCCCTCCGCATCCGGGTACGGATCTTCAAAATCACCCAGGTCGTATGTTTCCCAGTCGAACCCCATCCACGTCTCCGAGGTCACATCATCCCACTGTTCCCACGTTGAGATCGTCTCCTCTCGCATGCCGGGCTCGCCGTCGTCCTGTTCGAGTTTCCCACCGCGTCTCCCGGAACTGCGGGGACCTGACTGCTCATAGCCAGGGATCATGTACCCGAAATTGGCGGTCGGTGATTGACGGGAGACGAACCGGTACCCCGCGATGTAGGCGGCCTTGAGCCCGACTAAGTCATTGACTGTGGCCAGCTCGCCGATAGTCCGGGTCGAGGTCAAACTCGACTGTTCCTCATCATCGCCAATATCGTCGATCGATGCCCAACACACCCGGTACTCGGCACTGTATTCGTCCGCAATCGCCCACAGACACGGCGCTGCCGTATGCGGATCCCGGTGCGGCATCTCGTCTGAATCAATCTCATTCCCCATGCGCCATATTCGGTCATGAAGATCGGTCCGGCTGTGCCCGACGTACTGGACCCCGCTCAACGATTTATGCGACACCAGGTAGATGCCCGGTTCCTGTGGAATGACGCCAAGCTCCCTGGTGGGGAAAAGCGGTGTCCACTCCGACCAGTTGATGACCGGATGGACGATCGGAACTGTCCCGGAAGCTGCCATTAGCTATGATGGTATCTCCACTGAATAAGGTCTACCGGCTGGACAGGTCCAAAGCAGTAAGAGCCATCACGGATCATCGTACAGGCCACCCAGTCGCTCCTGCAGGTCCTGGATGATGTCACCGCTGAGTTCCTCGACGGCGTGGTACCAGTCCGGACCGTGCCCGTCCTCGTCCGGGTTGGTCTCGTGGTGGCCGAGTTCGTGCAGTACAGTCCCGATCCGCCGCGGTGACGGCCTATCCCAGTCATCGGCGAACGCGTTGAGGTACACGGTCTCGTCGCCCGGGCTGTACGTGGCGTGGGTCTGTCCGTCCTCGGTGTCCTCGCTGATGTAAGCGAGTTCGAAATCGACACCGTATGTCCGGGTCCGGGGGACGAGTTCATCTTCGACGTACTCGAGGAACGCTTCTTGCTCCGGTTCGGGATCCTCGATGACCTCGATGGACTGGCCGTCGGTCTGGTCACTGTACCACTCCTGGACAGTGGGGCAGTGTTTGGTCAGGATCCCGCGGACGTTCCGGCTGTACTCGTCGGCATTTTCCATCGGCAGCTGGCGCTGCATCCCCCACGTCAACGCGATAGACGGGGTCTCGTTCGTATAGACCAGGAGGTCCTCCGGTTCGGTACCGAACCGGCGTTCGATGTAGTCCTGCTGGACACTGCTGGAGGTCTTGTGGCTGAACTGGGAGATGTACTGGGTGACATAGTCTTCGCCGAGCTCATCGTCATCGAACAGATCGAGGCGATCGTTGATCAGGCCCTGCATCAACTCGGTCCGGTAACTGTTGTCCAGCTCGTTCCGCCGCTCAGTCACCGGCGTCTTCTGCCCCACATTGAACACGAACGGGAACTCCTCACCCGTCGTCACCGGAATCCCCAGCTCATACACGCCGCCGTCGCCCGGCGACGTCTTCCTGACCTCAACCTGGGTACGGCGCTTTTCCTCCTGCTGGACACCATCCTCCGCAGTCAAGGTGGGAAGGTACTGTCGTTCCAGTTCGGCGTCCGGCTCCTCGTGCGTATAGACATCCTCACGCACCGGGGCAGCATCCTCGCCGTAGATCTCCAGGTACAGGTCCTGGTCCTCCGGCATCCAGAGCCGCTCAACGAAGTCCTCGACCTCCTGTAAGTCGTCGTCGGTCCACTCCGTGTTCGTCCCGTACACGACCGTCCCTTCCTCGCGTCGGGCATCCGGGTACAGCTCCCGGGAGGCATCCACCACGTACTCCTCCCGCGCCTCATCGTACGCGGCATCGAACGCGAACCGGAGCCCGCCACCGGTCGAGCTGATCACGGTCTCATCGCTGGCCCCGATGAACTCCTTGACACCACGGCCGAACCGGCCCCGCTTCTCCGGATCATACTGCTTATCACCAGAAAACAGATCGTAGAACTGCGACAGGTCTTCCACACCGTCCCCGTAGTCCTCGACAGTGACGGACTGGTCACCGTAGTCCACCCGGACATACAGGTCAGAACCAGTGTCTAACGCGTTCTGGACCGGTTCACGCACCACCTCATACACATCCCTGCTCCGGTGCTGTTCCACCCAGCCAGAGACATCAACACCGAAGACACCGCCACTGCTATCATCGCTGTACGCCACCGCAAACCACCTTCAGCGGCCGTGCCCCGTCTCGGCAGTCAGCTCTCCTGCAGTTTGCCCAACTTCGTCACGGTAACCGAACACATCGAGGTCAGTGTCCATCAGGTATCCCACCTTGCTACCCCCGCTACGGGACACCAACAGGGGAGTACCTACCGAGACACCGGGTTTCGCTAGACTGGCTGTGTTCTATCCACCGTCAATCGAAAAAAACTGGATAAGGTGTGAAACGATCAGCCCTGTGAACGTCGGGGCATGCTCCATGTTCCGAACTCTCCTGGATCTTGGTCGTCCTCGATGACATCGCCGTGTGCGATAGCGTTGCGTCGTTGGCGGATCGTCTCGTGCATGAAAGTGCTGAAGATGCCGTCAAAGAAAGTGGAGATGAGGTTATGCAAGTTCTTCTGCTGCTGTGACCGATTCCTCCCTGGGAGTTTGAGCTCTGTCTCACCGTCTTGTTTAACGATATCGCCGCCGGCCTCTAGGACAAGGTCGGTGGGGAAAATTCGGCAGTGGTAGAACCGAACCCCTTGAGGAGATCACGACATGCTCAAAGAACACTAACTGGTCGATCCAATTTGTATTGCATTTCCACTTGGAGTAATCAGATACATGGTACCAGGATTGTCGCTGTCCTCTACAAAGACCATTTGTCCATAATTCGTGGGATCAGGGCTGGTTCCTCCGAGAGAAGTTTGAGTAACGGGGACAACCGATCTCCATTTATTCCCGTCATATTGTGTGAGCCACTTCTCCCCAACTCCGAGAGGATCCCAATTTGTCCCATCAGGGATTATAATGCCGCCTTCGGCAGGGTTGCCAGAGTTGCCAGGGGATTGAGAGACAATATCGGGGAAAAACTGCGTGTATCCCGCATTATCGGGAGATGTAACTTTATAGCTGCCATCTAAGGCAGTTTTTATAACTGTCACATCATGAGGATTTGGACCATTGACTTCTACGCCTTTGGCTCCATATATAACCATATCTGCTCTGGAGAAACTTCCGTCCTTTTCTATCCTTATATCTGTGTTTGGGTTGAATACAGTGACATCCCCGATGGGTCTGTTAACTTCAAAAACGGTCTCGCCACTGGCCCCTCCCAGAGAGGCCGCCGAAATCACACTATTTTGCAACGCGACCTGGTCTTCAGATGCCCCGAACCGGATGTCTATTCCAGACCCTTCACACGAAAACCCTTGGATTGCTCCTCTTGCAGACCCATGAAACGTGAGGTTGGCACGGTCAGAGTCAGAGACGGAAGACTTGTTATGGAATGTACATCCTCCGTTGATCGTGAAGGCTGCACTCGACAGCATAACGTTATCTTCTCCCCGTGTCGTAGCGAATGTTCCGCCCCACATACCGAACGTTGCACCGTCATGAACCAAACTCGGATATACCCCACTCTTTCCGAAAACCGTATAAGAGATATCAGATATGTTCTCTACATCACAGTTGTTCACCGTTGTCCGGAATGAACCTTGTAGAAGTACAGGGCCACCATGTATCTCAATGTTGTTCAATTCCCACCCGGAAGTGAGATATTGGTCCCTCCTGGCGTCTATACTAGGACCACTATTGGCACCGCCTTCTATCCTGAAGTCCGCCATTGTCACCTTAACCGTGTCATCTTCTGTCGTGTCTGTGTAGAATACCGGATCCCCTGTCTCCGGGTCAGTTATACACGGCCTGCCATCTGGACCCCCCATCCCACGAATAACGATATGTCCCCATCCATTTGGGATCAAAATGTTATTCTCAGTAATGTCCTCAGCCAGCCAGATATACCGGTATCCTGCATCGAATGCCGATTGGATACTGTCAAAGCATTCACTATATGAGGGGGAAACAACGGCCGTACCACCAGAATCAGGCCATAGTTTGCCAATGGATCCTTCTTCTGAACTCACCGATAATGCATTCACGGATCCTACATTGGTGGCATCCTTACCTTGGAGATTGAGATTACCTTGTGTATCGACGGAGAAGTTTTCGTTGTATCTTAGCGGGTTGTCACTCTCGATGTCCAGCGCGGCAGCTGAGGGCATCATCGCAGCAGCCCCTAATGCGGCTCCGCCGCCGGCGATGGCTTTCATGAATTTGCGGCGGCTCATCCCGGCGTGGTCGGCTTCGTCCCGGATCTGGTCATGGACTTCTTCAATCTCCTCGTCGACAGCGTCAGAATCAGTTCCGTCCTGATGTTTCTGGTCTTTGAGCTTCTGGAGTTCGTCTTCGAGTTCCTGGATACGTTCCTTGAGATTTTCGTCAATTGTGTCGTCGCTCACTGGGTACCGACCGAACTCTCTATTTGGTTGAATTGGTATTTAATGGTTGGTGTCTGGAGGGTTTAGCAACTGGACGGTGTCGGGTGGTTTTGGTTGGAAAAATGCCTCGGAACTCTATCGTTGGTAGCCTGAGTACAGGCGGATGGGTTCGTCGAGGTGGCTGGGGTCGAGGAACTCGTCTGCTGTGTCGGCACTGATGAGGTCCTCGAGGTCGTAGGTGTCGAAGGCGTCGTCGTGGTTGCCCATAGCTTGGTAGAAGGTGATCCAGGCTTTCTGCTCCTCGAACGTCTCGACGTCGTCGCTAGATTCTTCGAACAGGCCGGCGGAGGCGATGATGACGACCTTCTGCTTCATGCGGCTGGCACCGACGTTGAACCGGTTGGGTTCAAGCAAGAACTCGCTGATCTGGCTGATGTAGCCGCGGTCGGAGGCGGTCATCGAGAGGATCATCAAGTCTCGTTCCCCGCCTTGGAACCGTTCTACGGTATCGACAGCGGCATCCGGTGAGACGAACCCGATCACGTCACGTCGCTGTGCGCGGAACGGGACCACGACACCTGCCGTCACTTCCTCATCGTCCGCGTCCTCGTCGTCCGGGGCACAGATATCGACCGCGTTCAACACTTCGGCGATCAGTGCCTGTTCGACGGCATTGGTTTTCTGGGACTGGTTCTCGTTGTGGACCAGCAATGTCACCCGGTCGTCGGTGTTCAGGATGTCCGCGGCTGGGCCATCGACGTCGGGGATTTCGTCGCTGTCACTTGCACTGACGAGGTCGATGTCGTCGTCCTCGTAGAACAGGTCGGTGTGCATGTCGGCCGATTCCTGTGGGAGGCGGTAGGTGACGTTGAGGCGGTGGACGGGCAGTGTTTCGTCCGGCTCGTCGGGGACTTCGACGGGCCGGTCGAAGTACTCGATCTCGGTTTCGCCGCGGAGGTACCGGATGAAGTCCAGGGCTGAGAGGAACGGGACGTGTTGTTCGATGGGTTCGCGGTCTTCCTCCTCCCAGTCGTGTTTCTGGATCGGCTGCATTTGGCGGTGGTCACCGACCAGGATGACCTGGCCGTTCGCATCGACGTAGGACCCGACAAGCAGGAACAAGGGGAGATCCATCATGCTGGCTTCATCGACGATTGCCAGGTCGAACGGCGAGGAGTCCTGGGACTGCAGGAAGAGCTCGATGTCGTCGTAGTCGAAGGCATCGACCTCACCGATCATCCGGTTGAACAGGCCGCGTAGCGAGGTCGGGGTGGAGAAGAACACGACACGGTTGCTGGTGTCGCGGTCGTCGGCGAAGTATCGGTCGTACAGGTCTTCCAGCTGGGCGGTGTTGTCGTCCGCGTTATAGTTGATCGTCTCGACCCGGGGATCGTTGATACTCTGGCCCGCACTCGACATCACCCGGATGTACGCGATCTCGTCCGCACCGGTTCCCGGCGGACAGTCGCTGTCGAGGTCGACTGTGCCTTCCAGTGCTTCGTTGACGGCGGTGTGGGAGACCGCGGAGACGACCCCGCGGAACGGTTGGCCTTGGTGGATGGCTGCGTAGGCCCGGCTCAGCAGGGAGGGGGCGACCGTGAACTTGGTTTTGCCTGTGCCTGGTGGGCCTTGGAGCATGAGGAGGCCGTTGTCCACGTCCCGCACCAGGTCGCGTTGTGCTGTGTTCGGCCGCTGCCACCCCACCGTCACCGCCATCAACTGGATGTACTGCTGGATGACGTCTTCGTCCCAGTGGTCGATAGGGATGGCATCGCGGCGGCCGTTGTAGATCTGGCTGAGCCACCGCCGTAGCGGGGCGTCAAAGGCGTGTTGGAGGGATTCGAAGGCACGTTCCTGTGGGATCTGATCGAAGTTGGGGTCGAGGACGTACTGCTCGCCTTCCGCGACATACGTCTCCCACTCCTCGTCGATAGCGTCGTGATCGTCCGACCAGCCGCGGTGCCGCACGGTGTACTCACCCCACCACGGCCAGCCCCAGTGGAAGGTGCCCGCAATCGTGATCGTGCCGTCTCCCTCATCGATATCCGAGACAATGACGGTGGTCGAGTTCCCGATCGAGCTGGGATCGTCCGGGTCGTCTAACCGGTAGGCTTCCGGTCGGTCACCGTGGTCGTCCAACCGGGTCAACAGCATGAAGTCATCATCGGTGACCGAGATCGATCCACCGGTCAACCCGTCATGGACGTCCGGATCGTACGCGTCCCGATTACTGAGCAACAGGTCGCCCTCGATGACGTGGTCATCTGTATCGACGTTGGTGCATTCGAAAAGGAGTGAGGATCCGGAATCGACCCGTTCCTCCAACGGTTGCCGGTAGTAGTCCTCCAGGTTCTTCTTCGTGGTCTGGTACTCCAACCGCTGGTATTCGATACAGACATCGTCCAGGCTACGGGGGGCGAACGAGAAGTCAGCCAGCTCGGCGAGCTCGATCGGTTCTTTCGTGACGAACTGGTCGTTCGCATACCGATTGTTGGTTTCGATCGTCCGCTCGATGTGGTGAGATGACCGGGCGAACCGTTGTGCGAGCAGGGCCAGGTCAGTGTCCGTGATGCGGTCATCGGAGCCTGGTGTCCTGGTAAGATATGGGTCGAGGTCCTCGGGATCATCAGCCAAGTCTGGATCAAGTCGGTCGTGCCGGCCCCAGATGTATTCGATCGGGATCTGGTCGGTTTCCCGGTACTGCACCGGGTAGATGTGGCGTCCTACCCGGCGATCATCCGGTGTCCATACTGGTTCCTGGTGACTGTGGTCAAGGTTTGGGCCGGGATAGTAGCGGACGGTTCCGTCGAACAACCCTGCTTCGAAGATCCGAGGCAGCTGGACGAACCCGTCATCACTGATTTCCTCGATGTCCTCCTCATCCAGGAGGTCCTCGTCGTCGAGGGCGGTGACCGGTGCGCGCCAGTCGTAGAAGTCACCGTTCCACAGGAAGTGGCCGACGCTTTGGACCGAGCCGAGGCCGGGGAACCGGAGTGCCCACCGCCGACGGAAATCTTCCTGCATCAGGGACACCATTTCTTGGTCGATGCTGGGGCGGAGGCCCAGCAAGGTGCGGATCGGGCGTTGCCACTCCGCCGTTGGGTGGCGGCGGATCGCGTCCATCAACGCGTCCCGTTGGGTATCGCTGTAGAGGTAGAGATGGAGGAAGCCGTGGTCATCGTCCAGGTCGATATCGATGTGGGGTTGGTTCGACCAGTCAGGAGAGACGCGATCAACCTCGTCAGCTAACTGTTCGAAGAACTGGGAGAACAACCGGTTTTCCTCTGCCTGTTTCGCACCGGTTTCGATGGGAAGGTCATCAGGTAGCTCTGTCACCGTCCCACTGCGGCCGGACAGGGAACACTCGATGTAGGCACTGAGCAGGGTGACCCGGTCCTGGGCGAAGTCCTGCTGGACATAGAGATAGACCCGGACCAAGGATTCGGACGGATAGTCCGGCCCACCCCAGGCATCCCAATCCACGTCAAGTTCACCGTGGGCATCCTGGGGCAAGGCGTTCCCCGTACCGCGAAGCGGGTGGGCAAAATAGTCCGGCCCGTCACGGCCGTAATCATCGTCGATTTCGGCGAGAAACCGGTACGCGATCTGTGCCCGTTTCTGCAGGTTCGTGATATCGGCTTCCTGCCGGACCTGCTGTGTCAACTCTTCATCACGCGGTGTCAACCCGGCGTAGTCCCAGTGGACACTGCCTTCCGGATCATGCTCGAACAGGTTCGCAAAGTCCTCGATATCGGTGACCCCGAGCTCGTGGAGTGCCTGTTGTGTTCCAGCCTGCAGTCCCAACAGTTCGAGGCCCTTGTTCTCCGCACCCAGCGTAACGCAAAACGGTTCGTACTCACAGCCTGAACAGCGGCGAGCGATACGATTCGTCGTCCGCTCGAAATCCGTATCGAGGATGGTCTGGTCGAACGACCCGCCCTCTCCCAGTTTGAGTGCTAACTTTGCCTGGTACGGTTCTGTGTCGAAGCCCTCGGGAACATCGCCACTGAGATCGTTCTCCGGTGTGATGATCGTGACCGGGATCGAGTCCGGGACAGCAGCATCCTCGACGGCGTCGAGGTACTGTTCCAGGAGGATGGCGTAGATGGCGGCCTGGTACCGGTGATGGACCTTCTGCTCGCTGGAGGACTTGATCTCGTACAGTGTCGGAACAAGTCCGTCGTCGGTTGGTTCAAGTAACAGTGCATCTGCCTTCCCAGCGACCGGATAGGCCCCGATCTGGCCGGCGAGATGGGGCTGGTGGATGACCGTCGTGCCGAGCTCCGAGTTCGCCACGTCAGCGATGACCCCTTGGACCTCGTCCCGGCCTGTGTCGCTGTCGTCCTCCCAGGTCCGGGTAAACTCGATAGCTGTGTCACTGGTATCCGTGTCGTCGAGACCGAAGAGAGCGTCCGCCTCGTCGACGAGCTGTTCTAACTGGGCAAATTCGAAGTTGTCACCTTCCCCTGTCAGGACAGGGCTGACCGAGGCCGAGGACCAGTCACGCGCGTCGATCCGGTCCTGTGCGTCATCATCGTACTCCCACTGCAGATACATCGGACAGCTCTGAAGACGGAAGAACTGGCCAATCGCACTCGGGCTGAGGATAGGCCGATCGCCACGTGCTCCCATACCCCTAGGACCGAAACAACCCACCTCCTTAACAGTAAGCGTACTATCGGCCTCGCAGTTGACACACCCGGCATCGAGGAAAGACGCCCTGGACCAGGTCTTTCTTGATACAGTCCTTTGAACAGGAGAGATGTATGCCGAGACGGATGATCGTCGTCCGTCCACTATCCGTCTCTTCGGGGTGGAACACGACGAATACTCTGTGTCGAAGACGAAGGAGGAATTGGAGTCATTCATTTCGGAGGACACTGAGGCTATCTTTTTCGAGGCACCGAACGACGAGGATGTCGATGAAGGTGAAGGTATCCCCGAGCCCGGCTATCATATGACATCGTTCGTTTGGCGACCGTTCCTCCGCAATCCAAGCTTTGTCATCTATCTCCTCCTCGTTGGACTGATCCCTAACCTGCTCAAGGAGCTCTATCAGGAGCGAACCTTTGCCTCACTGAATCCGTGGACGTGGAAGGTTGGTCGGCGTATTGTCTCTGAGTGGAACGCCGCAATCGATCTCGCCGACCAACGGGGTATTCCGCTCATCAAGGTCGATAAGCCGATGCCCGCGGTCATCCGTGATCAAGAACATCACTGGACACCGCTCAGTGTGATCTTCCTCGTTGGCCTTCTCCTGGTGCTCGGCTATATCGCCTGGATCGCAGCGATTGGCTCAGTATTCGTCATGTGGGTTTATTTAGCGTTCTTCCTCGCCTTCCTGGCTATTGCCCGCTTCAAGGGCTATACCGTTAATTGGCGTCAGGTAGCTGTCGCTGTGGGCGTGTATTTTCTCCTAATCTTGCTTGCCAGTTACTTCGTGGTCGAGGGACCGACGCTGGGTGCCTCCATCATCGCTGAACTCGCAACCATCACCGTCCTGTACGTGCTGGCTATCATGACCCTCCGGGTCTGCATCTATCTCCCCTTCATCAAGGCCACCAACGACGAACGCAACACCTACATGATGCAGCAAATCATCGAAACAGCACAGGACGAGGACTACACCGATGTCTGCGTCATCGTCGGAGCCAGCCACCTCGACCACTTCGAGGACCTCTGTGACATCCGCGATGTCACCTGCCCAGAACCAGTCGACATGCGAACCTGGGACTAACTCACTACCGTGTGTACCTCTTCTGCTTAGATATAAGAACGAGGTCAGTGTAAATGCGTGTATGGAGATTGACGCCGACGAGTTCAAGAAGAACCTAGAGAAGGCGTTAGAGGAGCAATCCGGGCTCCGGATGAACGAGCAGAATGAGATCCCGTTCGAGCAATTGTTCACAGAGGAGTTCATGCAGCTGTACACAGAATTCGACTCTTTCGAAGCCTTGCTCGAGGCAAGTCAATGGGATGTCAAGGACGAGGACGATTTTGAGGCCATCCCGGAGGATGCGTTCGATACCTATGTCGACGAGCACACGGACTTCCCATCGTGGGAAGTTATGTCTCAGACTGCGGCTCAGCGGTTCCTTGAACGCCAATTCAACTGAAGTGGGGTTACTGACTGACCTGCCGCCCGAGCTTGGTGATCTCCGCCTCACTGTACCCTCCGTCACTCGAATTGATGTAGGCTTGTGTCTCGACGTATCCTTTCTCTCGGAGCAACCAAAGGTTATGATCCACGACATCTGACGACCGGCCCACTGCCTCAATCAACTCGTCACGATCAACCCGTGGATAGGTAGGATCCGCCCGGTATGACTGGAGTAACACGTCCAGGATTTCATCCTGCACCGCGTCATCCAACAAAATTTCCTCACCCAACTCTTCTGCACGCCACAGCGTCGTCGGTGTAATCGTCAGTGAACGCTTCCCTGGCCGGCGTTTGAAGAACCCATCATCTTTGGAGAACCGCCACACCTTGTTGATGACTTCTTCATCAACATCGTCAAATTCGTCTTGGAGATAACTGCACAGCATCTCACCCTGTGGCGTTGGCCAGAATGTGAATGGACGCTCCGCAAACCGTCGGTATGCCTCACGGATCAATTCATTCTGTACCCGCCGCTCGGTCGCAGATAACCCTTCTGTCGCACCTACGTCATGCTCCGTCGATGCCTCATCTCCATCCACCACATCGTCACTGGTATCGGACCGATCAGTCCCGTCCACGTACTCGCCACTGTCCTCTGGTCCGACTCTATTGTTCGACGTGTTGTGGACTTGGATCGCTAAAATACCCAGAGTGCCTAACATACCGATCACACCAGCAATCTCCACGAGCGAAAAAGGTGTATAGACGGTCCCGATCCCTGCAAGAACCAATGCGGCAAGCCAGGCAAGGATGAGCTTCCCGATGAACCGCTCAGTCACGTACTGCCCAACCGACATCCTATCACTGCAAGTATTCACAGACCAGTATTATAAGTCGTAGGAGAGCAGCCTCAACCAGACGGACCCACCTGATTTTTCAAGAGTTGTTGAGAAGTACCGAATTATGAGTCAAAACGATCGGACATCCCGGTTCATCGATGCAGAAGGCCCGAATGAGGACGCTGTCGAGTTGGCCTTCGCATGGCTCCATCAGCTCGGAGACCAACACGAGGACAAACGGGACGCTGTCCTGGCAGTGAATACGAAAAAGCAACTCGACGGAGTCATATCCACCGTTATCGGGGAACAGGCCGCAAAGGCATTGGACAAAAAGAATCCGGTAGGAGTCGGTGAAGCCGAGATCCAGCTCATGACGAAACGGATTGATCCATCGGGGTGGCAAAGCGGTCCTGTCCTCGCTATCTATCCAGACAAAGACCTGCTGGACAAGATCGACGGAATGCATGGTGTCACCGACGTTCTCGTCGTCCCCTGGTCCAAAGACGAAGTCCAATACTGGATCGATACATGGGGCGCGTCAGCCCTCCGGTCAGACGCGAGTGGATCTAGCCCTGACCTCGGCAATTCTATCGTCGAAGAAGCACTGGAAACCCTTGACCTCCTGGTTAACACATCAACCGGGATCACCCATCCGTCCGACCGGTCCACCTGCATCGAGATCTTCAAAACACTACACAACGAAAGAATATCCTTCGATCCCGATGCAGTCAGAGCCTGGCTGGTCGCACAAAAACACTGGGATCCCGACGATGCTGATGACGTGAAAGAAATCTCTGAAGGCGTCCAAGACGGGAAAGGCTTCCAGTACGAATCCGGCCGCCTCAGCAACGACATCATGGAACAGTGGGAAGAACAGGCCAACGAAGACTAATCGACGCTCTATCCGACAGCTACTCTTCATCAGGATTGCCGTCGTCACTTTTAGCGGCGTCAAGGAACTCGTCCCGAAGCTCTTGGCCCAGGTTCTGGCGGAGGTACTCGATCAGGGCGGCATAGATGACTTCGGGCTCGTAGTCTTGGTCCAATCCGAGCTTGGAGATCTGCTCTTGGACCTTTGCCTTCTTTTCAGTCCATTCGACCTCGTCTTGGGTTCGCTCGTAGGGAGTCACTCTGGCCGGTCACCCGTCTCGATACGTTCCAGGAGTGTTTCGTGGGCAAGAGAGCTGATGAGGGCGGCACGCTCGGTGTCGGTCATTTCGTGGATAGCGTTCTTGTATTTCCGGGCTGTTTCGCGAGAGATGCCGGCTTCCTCGGCTGCTTGTGACTGGTTCAGGTGGACTATCGCATCGATGTACCTGCGCGCGTAGTCTTTTGTGAGGTTGTAGCGATTCAGGATATCGTCGACATCCATCGGGAATTGCCGTTTTATTGTCTCTCCAGTGATGTTTAAATATACTGACGAGGTGGCAAGGATCAGATCACCTCCGGGTATGCGGTTGGAGTGGTTTGGATGCGTTCGACGGTGACGGTTGCCCACTCATACCAGGTGGTGCCGCGGCGGTCTGGGCCACACCAGTAGCCGAACGTTCGGCCTTCGATTTCCTCGCCGTGCCGGATTCTGTATGCTGCACGGCCACCGCGTTTCAAGGTGGTCTCGGTGACGTGGATGTGGTTCCGGAGCCAGGGCAGGATCTCCTCACGGGTGTCGAATGTTTCCTGCTCGTGGTGGGTCGGTTGCCGGTCACCGGGATCCGCGCCAGGGTGGGACGCGGATTCGTAGTACACGGTGACCTGGTAATACCTGCTCTCGTTATCACCTTCCGAAGTGTGGTGATCGGTAGCGGTCGGGCTCCCCTTTGTTTGCATCACGTATCACCATGCCGGTCCAATGCGTTGGCGAGTTTCTGGTCTTCCTCCCGGTGTTCACCGAGCAGCGCGCGAGACATAGCACCCTGTTTGCCCCTGACCGCGGCTGACAGGTACAGGGCGTAGTTGCCGGTCATATCACCAGTGTCCCGGTCCTCGGTCTCCTGGAGGTTGACCGCGAGCCGGGTGGCTGAGGATTCCCACGCGAGGAGGGGTTGAAGGAGGGCGGCCACGGTTTCCACGAAGGCCGGCGTGCCGGTGACGCGGATGCTGCTGATCTCTGTGGCGTACTTTGAGCCTGAGTGGTTGGTCGGTTGTGGTGTGACCGCGGCGATGAGTTCCTCCTCGTTCGGTGTTTCGAGGTCTTCGAGCCAGCGGAGTGTGTCCTGTTTCCGGACGCTGCCGCTGTTTGTTGTCGGTAGATCGTCTATCTGGGTGTCGTCTGTCATTGCTGAGGGTGTCACCTCAAAAAGGGGTGGCAGGTGGGTGTTACCCTTCCTGCCCCCTGTGCGAAGGGTTTGGTGGAGGGGTTAGCGGCTCCGCAGGTTGGTGGGTGCGTCGATCTGGTCCAGCCATGTGAACGTGGTGACGATGTTGGTCTCTAAACGTCCTCCTACCTGACCGTCAAGAACCGCTTCGCGGAACGTGTCATCGTCACTGTACAGATGGTGGTGTTTGTTAAAGAGGAAGTCACAGTCTATGCAGTCCCGGAGCAGATACAGATACAGATGCTCGTCTTCGGTATCCTCCCGCCTGTTTTTCCATGTTTGGGGGCGGATACACTCTGTCCCGGTTCCTTCATCCAAGAACCCATGGCGGCGGAGCCGGTTTGCGGCTTCACGGGTGAGCTTGCGGAGCGGAATTAGGACCTCACAGATCCACTGTTTGTCTTTCTCTGCATAGGAGTCGGGAGTGTCGAGGGTCTGGGCGTGGTTCTCGATACGGCGTGCCGCCGTGGTGACCCGCTGTGAGAGGGGTCGTGGCTCGTCACTGCTCGTCATCGGTGTCACCCACTGAGGCGTTGACGAGGTTCTCGAGGAGCCACTGGTCGACGATGGTCGTGTACTGATCCGGTGTGAGTTCGGTGATATCGTCGACGGGGACGTCGTCGTTGATGACCTCTTGTGCTCCACATCGTGCCCGGACACCGATGTCGATGGCATTGCGATCCCTGGATCCTGGGGTGGCATAGACGATGATGTCCAGGGTCTCGTGCCGCCACATGATACAGTCAGTGTGGGCGGTCAGACCGAGACACTCGAACCCGTAGAAGGTGGTTCCTTTTGCTTCCGTACTGATCTCTTTGAGCTGGTCCCATGTGATGCCGTGGGCTTTGGTTTCGATGTGGTCGATGGCCTCGTCGTAGGTGTCAAAGCTGTCTCCGCAGGTACAGCGGTAGGTAGCGTGGTCTCGGTCTGGTGTCGCTTCCTCGTCGTGTTCCGTGATCTCGCCCTCACTGGTTGCTATGTACGTCGTGATGGCTGTGACGGGTGTTTCTTCGATGATCCTGTGGCCGTACGTTGTGGAATCAGCTGTTTCCGATCTACTGCTCACTGCGTTCACCTCGTCGACGGGCGATTTCGTCCTCTATCCGCTGGGCTTCTGCCCGCATATCCTGGGCACCGTAGATGTGGCCCCGGTCCAGGTCTTTCAGGGCCAGTCCGTAGATCTCCTGGCGTTTCTCTTTCAGTTCCTGCAGTGTCATTGCGGTGTAGGGGTTCGACATCATTCCAGCACCTCACGGATGATCTCGGGGCAGTGCTCGTCTCTGTAGGAGTTGGGGCACCCGACGGCATGGCCGATACAATCGCCGTCGTCCCGTACTGGGAACTGTTTCAAGCGTCCGCCGCAGTTTGTGCAGCGTTCGTCTAAGACTTGCTCTGCATGCTTCTGGTTGGTCTGTGTCGCCATAGTCTGGTCACCTTGGCAAAAATGAGGGGAGTGGGTGGGTGTTACCCTGCCCACACCTGTTCAGGGGAGTGTGCCGTCCTGTTGCATGCTGGTACAGCCGTGTGGTGAGATGATGACGTGATCGAGGAGCCGGAACTCGAACATGTCCAGTGCTTCGTGGGCCGTCTCGGTTGTCTCGATGTCTGCCTTGGTCGGTTCAGGGTCGCCTCCGGGGTGGTTGTGCAAGAGGATGGTGGCGGAGGCATTGAGGAGGAGGGCTTTCCGGACGATGTCCCGGGGTTCGACTGAGATGCTTCGGAGACTGCCGCGGAAGAGTAAGGCGTCCCCGAGGACGTGGTTTGATGAGGAGAGGTAGACACCGACCATGTTCTCCTGGTCCTCGTCGTTGAGTTCGTCCTCGTAGACGTCCGTGACGTCGGTGTAGCTGTCGATGGTCGGTTCGTCCTGCTGTTTGAGGGTGGTTCCGACCTCGATGTCTGGGGTGGCACTCACTGCGGGGGTTCACCTGGTGTAGCCGGCCCTTTGGAGGGCTTCCTGTGTTTTGTCGTCGGCCACGACGTGTGCGCGGTTGTGGGCGATGCGGTCGGCCCATTCGTGGATGTAGTTGGGTGCGTAGTGGCCGAATCGGTCGTTCCAGAAGGTTTGGAACTGGTCGGGGTTGAGGTCGTGTTTGTCCGCTGCGTCGCGGACGGCTTGGTCTGTCTTCGTGGTCTGTGCCTGCACGTCTTTCACCTGTATTGGCATAATGACAACTAACTTTTTTATACTTGTTGTCAATATGCCCAACCAGTGGGTGTGATTAGGGCACCTACACAGGGCACCCGATCATCTCCAAGGGCTCGCTGGTAGGATCCAATCAGGGCACGTTCTCTAACGACGGGCAGAATCAGGGTACGTGTGCTGGGTTCGTTCAGGGCACAACACGAACGACTGTATATATTCGACTGTACGGATGCGAGACGGGGAAAGACGGGGGCCGGGAATCGATGTGCGGGCTATTCGATGCTGTTGACGGCGTCGGTCTGTCTGTCGACTGAGCTGTGTTCGTACTTCTCGGTGGTCCGTTTGGATTTGTGACGGCACTGCTGGGCGGCGACAGCCAGCCCTTCTTCATCAGCGATGTAGGTCGCTGTGCTGTGGCGGATGCTGTACGGTGTCAGGTCGCGGTTCTCCAAGTCTAATCCGGCTTCCTCGGCGACGTTGCGGAAGACGGTGCGGAACGAGTCTTTGTCGTACCGGTTCCCGTACTTGGTGAGCCAGAGAGCGTCCCGGCCGTCGTATTTCTCTCGTTGCTCCCGTTCATCGATCCATCGCTTGAGGATGGACACGGTCTCGGTTTTGAGGGCGACGATCCAGTTCTCCCGGTTCTTGCTGGATTCCTCGCGGGGGATACGGAGGACCCCGTTGTCGGTATCGACCCACTGGCTGTTGGCCCGGCCGACCTCGCACGGACGTAGGCCCGCATCCAGGGCGGTGTGGATCATCGAGGTGTACTTGAACGAGTTCGCTCGGTTCCAGTCCTGCTTCGTGATCTGGTCTTTCGGCTTCTGCAGTCGCTGTGCGAGGTAGGTCTTCCACCGTCCCCGTTCCTCTGGGGTCACCGAGTTGTAGTGGGGGACACTGCCGTATTCCATCGCTGCTTCACGGAGTCTGCGGCGGTCCTGCCGTGTCAGGTAGTCTCGGGGCTGGTAGTTCGTCGATGGGTCGCTGTACTCAATCTTGGGGTCCCATTCGACGTCACTGCCGCGGGCGTTCCGTTTCCACTTGAACAAGGTCTTGGCGGCTTTCTGGTAGTGGCACTTCGTGGATTCTTTGTAGTCTTGGCGGGCCAGCCATCGCATCCAGGTGTCGGCGTGGTCGGTGGTGAGGTCCTGGATGTAGCGGCCTTTGCGGTCCCAGATGAAGCGGTAGAAGATGTCGAGGCGGTTCATCCGGTTCTTGGCGGTGGTGTGGCTGTAGCCTTCTGCCTTGGATGGGTTCTTGCCAAGGGATAGCATCCATTCGGCGAGTTCGCGGCGGTGTTCGCGGTAGGTAATCTCCTGTTTGGGGTTGAGAAATTCTTGTGCGTCCTCGGTGACGAGGACGATCCCGTCGACTTTGTTATCTTCGCTATGCGGCATGTTCTCGCTCCCTCCGGCTAGAAGCTAGCGATCTGAACCTGCAACATTTAAATTCCTTTTCCAATATGCCTGACTGTTCCACAGAATCGCGTGACGGCGTCGGGGTAGTCACATTCGAACCACCCTCGCGTCCTTTCACCCTGGTCATTGTTTCAACGACGGAGAGGGTGATAACTACCGGACGTAACGGGGAAAGAGAGCCTAGGCCGGGATTTGAACCCGGGCTCTCGTCCTTACCAAGGACGCGCTTTACCGCTAAGCTACCCAGGCGCGCAATACGGGATTGACCGGAGCCGACTTTAGGGGTTTCGATTCGCCCCGTCCGTCGTCGGCCGGTTCGTGGCATCCCTACCGGTCCGTCGCGCTCACGGCCCGGTCGGAGATGGCGGCGATCCGGTCGGCGGTCGCCTCGGGGAGCGCGCGTCCCGGCGGCGGGAACTCCCGGTCGCAGTCGGCGGCGAGCTCGCGGGCGTACTCGAGCAGTTCCGCCGGCGGGTCCCCGCCCACCGCGGTCGTCCCCGCGACGACGGCGAGTTCGAGCGCATCGACCTCCAGGTTCCGGTCGAGCGCCGTCGCCTCGTCGGGGTCGAGACCCGCCGCCTCGCGTCGCGTCTGGTCTCGGCCGAACGCGCGTACGACCTCGACGGCGGCACCCGCCGCGCCGGTGTGTGCGAGAAGCGAGAACCCGCGAGAGACGAGCACGTCGGCGGCGAGCACGTCCATGTCGGCGTCGATGTCGGACTCGTGGGTGGCGGCTGTCGCCCACGGCTCCTCGTGGGCGAGCCGCCGGGTGAGCCGGAGCCCCTCGTAGATGAGTTGGACTCCGGCCGCCCGGTCGACGACCGCCTCGAGGTCGACCTCGGGGTCGAGCGCGCGGGCGGTGACGAGCGAGAGGACACCGGGAGTTACCGCGGCGTCGACGAGCCGGTCGTCGAGGGTCTCACGGAGGCGTTCGGGCTCGACGTTCGCGAGCGCCTCGCGTGCGGCGTCACGCGCCCGCGCGACATCGTCCATTACCGATCCGTTCGGCAGGGAAGGGCAAAGACCTTTGGAAACCGCCCACGCGACGGCGATGATCCGGGCCGCGATCCGCCCGATCGACGGGTCACGTCTCGCGGACCGTCGGCCCGATCGTTCCGGGATCGAGTCGGCGATCCGACCGCCGCCGACGCGATGTGACAGATTTAAATATCCGACCCGACCACCTCCGAACGCGAAGCACGCACCGGTAGTGTAGTGGTATCACGCAACCTTGCCATGGTTGCAACCCGAGTTCAAATCTCGGCCGGTGCACTCCCTTCGGTCGTGCACCGGCCTGACTCCCGCTCGCTGCTCGCGGTTCCACCGCTCGCCATCGAGGTGTTCGCGTTGCTCACACCTCGCCTCACTCGCGGGAGTCTCGGCCGGTGCTTTTTCCAAACGAAGTGAGAGAGACACCGGGAGTTTGAACGCTATCAGTCACGCACAGCGAACGACGCGAGATGCGAGCAGCGCGAGCGCTTCGCCATCGAGGGAGTCTCGATCGCTCGTTTCGTCCCGTCTCAGCCGGCGTATCTTTCCGGAAAACGGACGGCTTAACCGTGACAGTGTGCTTCATTCGACTATATGGTTGAGCTGCTTCTCATCGTCGGCCTCGCCGTCACGGTCTTCGTCGGATACAACGTCGGCGGCTCGACGACGGGACCGGCGTTCGGGCCCGCGGTCGGCTCCGGCGTGCTCTCGAAGGTCGGGGCCGCCGCCCTGATGTCGGTGTTCTTTTTCATCGGCGCGGGAACGCTGGGGCGGCGCGTGGTCGACACGCTGGGCCGGGAGCTCGTCACGCGCGGCGGCGTGTTCACCCTCGAAACGAGCATCGTCGTGCTCTTCTTCATCGGCGGGGCGCTGTTCGTCGGCAACTACTACGGCGTGCCGGCGTCGACGTCGATGACGGCAGTGGGCGCGATCGCCGGACTCGGGATCGCGACGGGCAGCCTCAACTGGAGCGTGATGGGCGAGATCGCGGTCTGGTGGATCGTCGCGCCGATCATCGGCTTCTGGGTGTCGGGCGTCATCGGCCGGTACTTCTACCCGCGGATCAACCAGTGGGTGGCGATCGAGAGCACCGACGGCCCGCTCCTCGAGTTCGACCGGTCGGGGATCGTCCCGCAGCCGACCCCGGGTCCGGACACGACCCGCAGGGAGATCGGCGGGGCGGTGGTCGTCGTCGCCATCGGCTGTCTGATGGCCTTCTCGTCGGGGACCTCGAACATCGCGAACGCCGTCGCGCCGCTCGTCGGTGCGGGGGTCGTCGACATGAATCCCATGATCCTGCTCGGGAGCGCCGCGGTCGCCGTCGGCGCGTTCACCATCGCGCGCCGTACCCTCGACACCCTCGGCAACGACATCACCGACCTCCCGCTCACGGCGGCGATCGTCGTCGCCGTCGTCTCCTCGGGGATCGTCGTCGGCCTCTCGGCGATCGGGATCCCCGCCTCGTTCGTCATCATCGCGACCATGTCGATCGTCGGGCTCGGCTGGGGTCGCGCGACCCGGACGGTCACCGTCGGCGAGGGGATCCGCGGCGGCGCGGAGACCAACGTCTCCGTCGGCGCGTTGAAGGCGGACGACCCCGGCGACGAACCGGAGGACATCGGCGAGGAGGACCCCGCGGACATCCCGGCGGCGGCGGACCTCTTCAACCCGTCGACGACCGCCCGTATCGTGGTGTTACAGAACGTCGTCCCGCTGCTCTCGACGATCGGCGCGCTCGTCACGTTCGGGCTGTTGTTCCGGTTCGTTTGGTGAGGCAACCTTCGGTTCGACCGGCGAGGTCGACGTCGACGTCCGTCTACCGGCCGAACCGGCGCTGTCGGTCCTGGAAGTCGAGAACGGCCCGTAGGTAGTCCCGTCGCCGGAAGTCCCGCCAGTTCACGTCGGTGAAGTAGAGTTCGGCGTACACCGACTGCCAGATGGCGAAATCGGAGAGCCGCTCCGCCCCGGTCTTGATCACGAGGTCGGGCTCCGTCGGGAACACCAGCCGGTCCGTGACGGCCGCCTCGTCGATCTCCTCGGGACGCAGCTCGCCGTCGTCGACGTCGGCGGCGAGATCGCGGACGGCGGCGGCGAACTCGGCCTTCCCGCCGAGGCCGACGTTCACGCGGATCGGGGCGTCCGCCGACTCGGTGTCCTCCGGACCGCGGATCGACATCGGCCGCGGCGCGTCCAGACCCCGCAACTCCCGGACGAGCGAGGGAACCACCGCCTCGTCGAGCACGGAGACGGAGACGGTCACCCGCTCGGCACCGTAATCGAACGCCCAGCCGAGCGCCGCGACGAGGGTGTCGAACGCGCCGTCCGCGAGCAGGTCGCGCTCGGTGATGACGATCGCGACGTGGTCGGGCGGCTCCCCCTCGTGAAGTCGGTGGCGAACGGCGAGATACGCGTCGTAGAGGCCCACGGTCGTCGATCGCTTTCCGGGGTGTAAAACCTCGCGGACGAGGGGTTTAATCGGCCGTCGGTCCAAGGGCGCGTGATGACCGACAGCTATCGGGGGGTGTTCGGCGCGGTTCCGTACGCGATCCGCAACACCGACTCGTGGACGATGCGCGTCTACGGGGTGATCGGCGCGCTGGCGACCGCGGCCATCGCGCTCGTCGTGACGCTCGCGCTCGTCGTCTGGATGGCCGAGACCGCCGGCGTCCCGAGCGGGACGTACCTGTTCACGCGGTCGCTGTACGTGGTCCTCGGGTTCGCCGCGGTCGCCCCGCTTCTGGCGCCGCTGCTCTTCGTCGCCCGCCGGCACCGGCGTGACCTCCCCGTCGCGGCCGGATACGACCGGAAGCTGGCGTACGCCGGCTTCCTCTTCCTCGCCTCCCTGTATCTCGGACTGATCGTCACCGCGCCCGCCGACCTGCGCGACCCGACCGAGTCCGTGCTGCTCTCGGCGCTGTACGCGCTTCCCCGGCCGGCCGGGGCGCTGTTTCCCGTCCTCGCCGCCGCGGTCGTCTTCTGGACGCACTATCGCCTCCGGAGCGGCGACGAGGGCGGCTCGAAACCCGGAAATGGCTCGACGACGTAACCGCGGGTAATGACCGACGAAAAGGAGGGGACGTTCCTCGTCACCCACGTCGAGGCTGACTCCGCGGTGCTCAAGGACGCCCACGACGGCCAGGTCCACACGCTGAGCTCGAATCCCGGACTGGCGGTCGACGACGCCGTCGAGGCGACGGTCGCGCCGGACCCGCCGATGGAGGTCACCTACCGGGTGATCGAGGTGGAGGAACGGCGGTCGCTCTCGCTCGAGCGGAGCGAGGAGCCCCCGACGGTTCACGAACGGGAGCTCGCCGCCGACCTTCCCCCCGGCGAGTTGACCCGCGAACCGCGGGCCGGCATCGGCGAGATACACGTGTTGTCCCCGCCGGAGGACGCGACCGAGGAGGCGGCCGCGGACGTGCTCGAGGACCGCGAGGGAACGCTCTCGCGGGCCGCCAGGCTCGGAGTCGATCGCGTCGAGGTCCGGGCGGAACCGGGCGTGCTCAGCGTGCGGTATCTGCCCTGAGGTCGAGACGGGACCGGAGCGTCGTTTTCGACCGATTCGGGAGATAAGAAGGCTTATTCGGCCTCACGGACGAACCCGTTTCATGACAGCGATCGAGGTACCGGAGGTCGATTACACCGAGTACTCGAACCGGCAGCTCGTGCTCGTGCCGCTCGCGGTGCTCGCGTTGGCGATCGTCATTATCGGCGGGTGGTACGCGGTCACGGGCGCGCCGGCGACGCTCGGGCTCGAGTTCACCGGCGGCGTCGAGCTTCGGATCGCAGACGACGGCAGCGGGAACGTCGAGGAGCGGATCGAGACGGCGTTCGATCGCGATCCGGACTCGATCCGCTCGATCCCCGCCGACGACGTGTACGTCGTGACCTTCCGGGCGTCCGATGACGACCCGGAGGGGCTCGCGAGCGATCTGGAGGAGCAGGCGGCCGCGGCGGAGCTCGAGACGGAGGCGATAGACCAGGTGTCGGCGAGCTTCGCCACGGACACCGCCCGGACCGCGGTCTTCGGAGTCGGGCTCGCGTTCCTCGGGATGAGCGTGCTCGTGTTCGCGCTCTTCCGGACGTTCGTCCCGTCCGTCGCGGTCGTCGCCTCCGCGTTCTCGGACCTGGTCATCCCCGTTGCCGCCATGAACTTACTCGGCATCGAGATGACGCTCGGTATCGTCGCGGCCCTCCTCATGATCATCGGATACAGCGTCGACTCGGACATCCTGTTGAACAACTCCGTGCTCCGCCGGACCGGCGAGTTCTACGAGTCCGTGAACCGCGCGATGCGAACCGGGGTGACGATGACGGTCACCTCCATGGCCGCGATGATCGTCATGGCGATCGTCGCGACGGTCTTCGGGATCGGACTCTTACGTGACATCGGGATCATCCTCGCGATCGGGCTCTGTGCGGACCTGATGAACACGTATCTGCTGAACGTGGCGCTGCTTCGCTGGTACAAGTTCGAGGGGGTGAAACGCTGATGCTCGAACCGATCAAGGAGAACTGGCGGGTGCTGCTCCTCGTCGTCGTGGTACTCGGCGCGACCGTCGCGCTCTTCGCCCCGCAGTTCGGCCCCGAGACGGCCCCGGGCGAGTCGGCCGACGAGGCGACACAGGGGATCACGAACCTCCAGTACGGCCTCGATCTGGCCGGCGGGACGCGGGTCCGAGCGCCCCTTCTCGGATACACCGCGACGGACGTGGCGTTCGACGGCGAGAACCCCTCACAGGTCGCGAGCGACATCGCCGCCCAGTTGGACGGAACCTCCGCGCGCGACGTCAGCGCGGTCCGGACCACCGAGGAGGGCGGCGAGGTGGAGGTCACGGACGCCTCGGTAGGCGAGGACGAGTTCCGCGCGGCGATGGACGCCTCGGGATACGCCTACGACGGGATCAGAAGCGGCGTGACACAGGAGAGCCGGGACGCCGCGGAGCAGGTCATCCAGGACAAGATCAACGAGGCGGGCCTCTCCGGCGGGAGCGTCCAGCAGGTCCAGTCGATCACCGGCGAGTACTTCCTGCTGATCGAGGTGCCCGGACAGGGACGCCAGGACGTGATAGACCTCCTCGAGGAGCGCGGAACGGTACAGATAGCGATCGCCTATCCCGACTCGTCGGCCGACGACGGGACCGCGGTCGAGGAGGACGTGTTGATCCAGGACGACTTCGAGGACATCGGGACCGCGAGCCGACGCGAGGGGTCCACGGGTGCGTACGTTCCGGTCTCCGTCGTCAACGAGGCTCCCGAGGGGGAGCAGTCGCCGGCCCACCGGTTCCAGGAGGCGTCCGTCGAGTACGGCGTCGCGAGCGCCTCCGGCGGCGCGCGCTGTAACTACGACATGGAGACGGACTCGCTCGGCGAGGGCAGCGACTCCTGTCTGCTGCTCGTCGTCGACGGCGAGGTCGTCAACGCGTTCGGGATGGACGACGGGCTCGCCCGGAGCATGGCTGAGGGAAGCTGGGCCGACAGCGGCAACTTCCGGCTGACGACCACCTCCTTCGCCGACGCTCAGACCATCTCGATCAACCTGCGTGCGGGCGCGCTCCCCGCGGAGCTCGACATCAGCGGGCAGGGGACGTCCTCGACCATCTCGGCCTCGCAGGGGGAGAACTTCCGGCTCTACTCGGCGATAACCGGCATCTTCGCCGTGTTCGCGGTCGCCGGCATGGTGTTCCTCCGCTACCGCGAGCCGAAGGTGGCGCTGCCGATGATCGTCACCGCGCTCGCGGAGGTGTACGCGCTGCTCGGCTTCGCGGCGCTCGTGGGGTACCCGCTCGAACTCGCGGTCATCGCCGGCTTCATCGCCGTGGTCGGGACGGGCGTCGACGACCTCGTGATCATCGCCGACGAGGTGATGAGCGAGGGCGAGGTCAACTCTCGGACGGTGTTCGACTCGCGGTTCCGCCGGGCGTTCTGGGTGATCGGCGCGGCCGCGGCGACGACCATCGTCGCCATGTCGCCGCTGATGGTGTTGAGCCTCGGCGACCTCTCCGGGTTCGCCATCTTCACCATCCTCGGCGTGCTGATCGGCGTGTTGGTCACGCGACCCGCGTACGGCGACATCCTCCGCCGGCTGCTGACGATCCGGTAAGCGGGGGACCACCCCCGGCCGTCGCGGGTCCGATCGACCCGTCCGGCTCGCCCGCGACGCTTAACCGCCGTGCGTCGGAACCGGGAGGCATGCTCGTCGTCCTCTCGGACACCCACAGCACCGACGATCCGAAGCTTCGCGGACGGACTCGTGAGGCGGTCGAGAGCGCCGATCTCGTCGTCCACGCGGGCGACTTCTATCGGGAGCCCGTCCTCGACGCGTTCGAACGGGCGACGGATTCCCTCCGTGCCGTGTTCGGCAACAACGACGGCGCGACGATCCGGGGCCGACTGCCGGAGGTCCGCACCGTCGAGTTCGGCGGCGTCCGGTTCGCGGTGACGCACAGACATCGGAGCGGCGACACCGGGCTCGTCATGCTCGCTCGCGGCCGCGACGCCGACGCCGTGATCTGTGGCCACAGCCATCGACCGCGATTCGACGACTCGACCGCGGTTCCGATCCTGAACCCGGGAAGCCACGCCCAGCCGCGGGGGAACCGACCGGCCCACGCGGAACTCGAGCCGGCGGACGGCGGCCTCGACGGCCGCCTCGTCACCCCTGACGGGGAGGTCTTCGAGCGATTCCGGATCGAGCGATAGCGGTGTGAGGACGGACGAACCGAGCAGAAGAGTACACGCGTCCGTCCCGCGTCTCGACGGAGGGGGATCGGTCGGACGGGTGGGGACGGACGACCGCGACTCCCCGCCTCGACCCGGTCGGACGGGCGGTCGTTGGGGGAACGACCGCCGGCCAGGAGGCGTCGTCCCGGAGACGTCGACCGCTCGGACGACGGGGGATCGTCCGAACGGATGGAGGGCGGACGTGCGCCTCGCTTGCGGGGGGACTCCCGGGTACCACGTCGAGCGGTACTCGGCGGAGGGCCGAAGCGGGGGTCGCACTTGCGTATTGCCCGGGTACCGTATTATAGGTGTTCGAGGCACAAAAACGCGTTTTAGTGACGCCGAGGAGAGGTATCTGCGGCCCCTCCGCCTGGTCAGCGGGTCGAAACGCCTAACTCCGTGCCGACGGATCTCCGTGTATGATATCGGTCGAGCCGCTGTTCGTGCTCGTTCTCGTCGGTCTGCTCGGGTTGTTCTTCTTCGGTTTCCTCCTCGTCCGGCGCACCCTGATGGGGCTGCGCGAGGGCTACGAGGACGGGCAGCGATAACGATGGTCGTCGTCACGACGCTCACGCTCCTCGTCGCCGGCGCCGCCAGCCTCTTCATGGCGTGGTCCATCGGCGCCGGCTCCTCCGGGTCGACCCCGTTCGCCCCGGCCGTCGGAGCCAACGCCATCTCGGTCATGCGCGCCGGGCTCGTCGTCGGCGTCCTCGGTCTCCTCGGGGCGATCCTCCAGGGAGCGAACGTCACGGAAGCGGTCGGAACCGAGCTGATCGGCGGGGTCACGCTCACCGCCACCGCCGCCATCGTCGCGCTCGTCACCGCCGCGGTACTCGTCGCCATCGGCGTCTTCGCCGGCTACCCGATCGCCACCGCGTTCACCGTCACCGGCGCGGTCGTCGGCGTCGGCCTCGCGATGGGCGGCGACCCCGCGTGGCCGAAGTACACCGAGATCCTCACGCTGTGGGTGCTTACCCCGTTCGTCGGCGGCGGGATCGCCTACGGCGTCGCCCGCACGCTGATCGGCGACCGCCTCCCGGAGCGCGCGCTCACGGCGGCGCTGGCCGGCGTAGTCGGCGCGATCGTCGCCAACGTCGGATTTGCGCTGCTCGGTCCCGACGGCGATCAGGCGTCGATCGCGGAGGCGGCGGGAGTCGGGCTCGGCGTTCCCGGCTCCGCCGGCGTCCTCGCCGTGACGGCCGCCGTGGCCGCGGTCGTCACCGCCGCGGTGTACGTCGACGTCGGACGCGACCGCGCGGGCGCACAGCGCCGGTTCCTGCTCGCGATGGGCGGGCTCGTGGCGTTCTCGGCCGGCGGCTCGCAGGTCGGCCTCGCGATCGGACCGCTCGTCCCGATCTTCTCCGACGTGGGGGTGCCCCTGTGGGCGCTCCTCGTTGGCGGTGGCGTCGGCCTGCTCGCCGGGTCGTGGACCGGCGCGCCGCGGATGATCAAGGCGATCTCACAGGACTACGCCTCGATGGGACCGAGGCGGTCGATCTCGGCGCTCATCCCGTCGTTCGCCATCGCCCAGACCGCGGTCGCGTTCGGGATCCCCGTCTCGTTCAACGAGATCATCGTCTCGGCGATCGTCGGCGCGGGATACGCCGCCGGCGACGCCGGCGTGAGCCGCTCGAAGATGGGGTATACCGTGCTCGCGTGGATCGCGTCGCTCGTCGGGTCGCTCGTGCTCGGTTTCGGCGTCTACTCGGGCGTGCGGTTCGTGTTGTGAGTCGGCCGAGCGAGCGTGGTCGACGAACGCGATCGAACGGGACGGGGCATGGCTCCCGTGGCCATCGTTTCGCCGTTGTTGCCTTCATGACTCCGTTTAATTGAGGATGGAAACACCGACGTATAATGGCAGTCGAGGCGGTCCGAGATCTGTTCGACGTTACCAATACTCGCGAGGTAAGCCTCGTTAGTGGCGCTCACGGGGTAAACGAGTTGTTTAGCCTCGCACTCCCGCCGATCCTCCCGCTTCTCATCTCGGAGTTCGACCTCTCGTACACTCGCGCTGGACTGCTCGTCACCGTCTTCTTTTCCATGTATGCGACCTTACAACTCCCCGCCGGGGCCGTCGCCGACCGCCTCGGGCAGACCCGTCTCATCACGGTCGGGATGGCCGTGATGGGCACCGGAATGACGCTTGCGAGTGTCGCCCCGTCCTATCCGGTACTGCTCGGAGGGGTCGCACTCTCCGGCGCTGGAGGGAGTACCTACCACCCTGCGGGGATGTCCCTTATCAGCGATATCGAAGGGGCCGAAACGGAGGGGAAGGCGATGGGGATCCACGAACTCGCGGGGATGTTCGGGAACATGCTTGCACCGGTCCTCATCGGTGGTCTCGCGGTCGTGACCGACTGGCGAATCGCACTGGGCGTCACCGCCGGGGTCGGCCTCCTGTATGCGGGCGCGTTCGCTCTCCTAATGGAGCCGCTTTCGTCGGTGGATACCCCATCGGCGACGACCACTACATCGCAGTCCGGCTCGGCCGAACGGCGGGGTCTCAAACGACTCCTCACCGACGTCTGGGAGGTGACGCGGATCCCACTCGCGTGGTGGGTTCTCGGGCTCTTTCTGGCGAAGTTGCTGTTCACCCTCCAGTCCTACGGGGTCCGAACGTATTTCACGTCGTACGTCGTTGCCCGAACCGGTCTGTCGACGGGTATCGCCAACGGAATGTTCTTTCTGTTCCTCGCCGGAAGTGCGCTTTCGACGGTCGGGTTCGGGGCACTGGCCGACCGGTTCGACCGACTCGACCTGCTGACCGCCACGTTTCTCGGTGCCGGTGGCTTCATCGTGGCGACCGCCTTCGTTCCGACGTCGGCCGTGGTGTTGTTCGGGTGGTTCTTCCTGTTAGGGGTGGCCGTCTACGCGTCGTTGCCGGTGGTGAACACGTTGGCCTCGGAGTACTCCGAACGGGAGTTCAGCGGGAGTCTGTTCGGCATCGTCCAGACCGCTTCGGGGTTGGGCGGTGCGATCAGCCCGGTGTTGTTCGGAGCGTTGGCGTCCCGGATCGGGGTTCAGTCCATGTTCCCGTTGATCGCCGTCACGTGCTTCGTCGCTGGCCTCGGATTTCTGGTGACGGGTCGGTGCCTAGGTGAACCCGTTCAGCGTCGTAAGGAAGAGGACGGGGATGACGGATGAGTGAGTCCCGATAACGACCATGAACACGCGGTTCTCACTGCTTCGGTGATCCTCGCTACGAACACTGAAACGAACCTCCACGAAAGGGATCTACGTGCTCACGGGGATCACGGCTTCCCCTTCGAGTTCCACCCTCCGCGACCGCAACCGCGCCTCACGCCTCCCCAGCCTCGTCGGCTCGGCGTTTTCAAACGCCGAGCCGGCTCCCTCGCGGTCCGGTCGCGGGCCGAAGGCCCGCTCCCGGGCGCGCCACCGCAACGGCGTCGATCCGATCTCGATACTCACTCCTCCGGATACGTCGGGAGCCGCCCGGAGCGCGCGCTTCCCTCCACGAACGGGAGGTCGGTCCGGGTCGCCGCGACCTCCTCGCCGTCGACGCGCACGATGACCGCGTCGCGGTCGGCGTCGAAGTCGACGAGCGCGAACGCGATCGGCTCCTCGACCGCGGGGCCGACCGCGGCACGGGTCACCTCGCCGACGGCCGCGTCGCCCTCGAAGACGGCCGCACCGGGGTCGGGAAGGCGGTCGTCGACGCCCTCGGGGTCCGCGTCCCCGTCGACGTCGGCGAGGTCGTCGACGAGGCCGTCGAGGGTGAGCCCGACGAGTCGGCGGCTCGGTCGACCCTGGTTCTCGACGCGGGAGACGACCTCCTGGCCGACGTAACACCCCTTCTCGAAGTCGAGGGCGTTCCGGATCCCGAGGACGTTCGGGATCGTCCCCTCGAGTTCGTGCTCGAAGAGCGGCGTCCCAGCCTCGAGGCCCAGCGCGTCCCACGTCCGGTAGCCGAACGGGGCGGCGTTGAGCCCGCGGTTGACGAGCGTGTCGAACACGTCGGGGGCGTCCGCGGCCGCACAGACGACCTCGTAGCCCTCCTCGCCGAGGGGCGAGTCGGACGCGATCACGGTGACGCCGGCGTCGACCATCGACCCGCGGACGAACGTCAGCGGCTCCTCGGGCGCGCCCGGCCCGCCGAGCACCGAGGCGACCTTCTCGGTCGACTTCGGGCCGTGAACGCCGAACACGCCGAACTCGTCGGAGACGTCCTCGATCTCCACGTCCTGGATGAAGACCTTCCCCGACCAGTCCTCGAGGACGGGACCGGCGCGCTCGGGGGGAACGAAGACGAGCAGCCGCTCGTTCGCGTTGTAGACGTACATGTCCGTCTCGATGCCGCCCTGCGGGTCACACAACAGCGCGTAGACCCCGCGGCCGTCCTCGGCGGGAACCCGGTTGCTGACCGCGTTGTCGACGAACTCCACCCGGTCGTCGCCCGTGACCGAGAGCACGCCGTATCCCATCTCGATCGCGCCGACGACGTTTCTGACCGCCTTCCCGACGCGGGCGGGCTTGCCGTAGTGGTCGACGACCTGTCTGCCCCCGCGGTCGCGGTAGACCGCACCGTGACCGGCGTGGGCGTCGGAGACGAGCGTCATGGCCGTACCGAGTCGCGGCACGGCCAAAAGGTCGCGGTTCGTGGATCGTCTCTCCTCGAAGCGGAGGCCCGTTTTCGACCTACAACCCGAGCCGCTCTCTGAGGCCCTCGAGGAGCCCGCCGGTCGGCTCCGCCTCGTTCGGTTCGGCGTCCGGGACGACCCGGTCGTGGGGGTAGACGCGGACGCGGTCCCCGCTCTCGACCGTGATGAGCGAGTCCTCCTTCAGCGCGGCGAGCGCGTCCTCGACCGCGTCGATGTCGGCGTCGACGGCCGCCCGGAGCTCCAACACCGTCATCCCCTCGTCGCCGCGGTCGACCAGCGCGTCGAGCAGCGCGACCTGGACGTCCGGCCGGTCGCGGTACTCCGACTTTGCGGCCATACCTCGGATATGGATCGGACGGGGTTTACCTCTACCGGCGGAATCGACCGGGACGGTCCGTCGTCGATCCACGTTGGATCGGCGGCCGAGCCGGATGACCGGCGACGACCGGCTCACCGAACGAGCCGCGAACAGGTCCCACAGAGGTTCTCCTCTTTCACGTCGACCTCGCGGACCGTGGGTGAAAAGGACATCACGCACTTGCTGTTGTCGCAGTGTTCCAGACCGAGGGTGTGGCCGATCTCGTGGACGACCTCCTTGCGGACGCGGTCGGCGAACACGTCGATCGCGGGTTTCGTCGACACGCCGCCGTCCGAGGAGGTCCGAAGACGGTGCGTCGAGATGACGGAGCCGCTGCCGTTGAGGTACGCCAGCCCGAACACGTAGTTCCGCCGCCGGTAGTAGAGGTCACGCGGCGTGATCCCGATGTTCTTCTCGCCGCCGCCGACGCGGCTGACGACCTCGATGAGGTCCTCCGCCCGGTACTGTCCTCTGCCGTCGTCGTAGGCGGTCTTCGGGACTTCCTGGTCGTCGTGGACCGTCACGTCACAGTCGTACACCGACCGAAGCACGGCGGAGGCCTCCCGCTTCACTCGCGGGGAAACCTCCCCGACCGGCACGATGTCCACGAGCATGGAACGGCTTTTGCCCGCCGCGGTCATAAACCTCCCGCCGTGGTATCTCTCTCACGTCGTGCGCTCGTGACCGAACTCGACCGGTTCGACCGACTCCTGGAGGTCGGTTGCGGCGACCGCCTCGGCGTCGCCGAGGACCTCGCCGACCGCGGTCGTGACGTGCTCGCCATCGACGTCGCGATCGACGGCAGCAGCGGGGGCGATCACGTGGCCGGATCGACCGAGGACGCGGATACGGTTCCTCCGGGCTCGCTTCGCGTCCGCCACGGCGACGTGGTCGCGCTCGCGGACGCGCCCTCCCCGTCGTCCGCGCTCGGCACGAGCGACGGGGTCGACGCGGTGTACGCCCGCCGCCTCCCGGCGGAGCTTCAACGCCCCACCGTCGAGTTGGCGCGCCGGCTCGACGCCGCCTGCCTGTTCACCACGCTCGGGTTCGAGGAGCCGGTCGTCCCCGTCGAGCGCCGGTCGCTTCCGGATACGACGCTGTACGTCGCGCACTCGGCGGCGGATCCCTTCCCGTGATCCCGACGGCCACCCGTGATCCGTTCCCGTGGACACGACGCCCCTCCGCGGTCAGGACCGCCGTCCGCGGAGCGAACCGCGGGAACCCGAACGTTCATTTCTCCCCCTGCCGGCCTACGGGTATGCAGGTCGACGCTGTCGTGCTCGATATCGACGGAGTGTTGGTCGACGTCGCGGACTCCTACCGCCGGGCGATCATCGAGTCGGTCGACCGCGTCTGCGGGAAGACGATCGACCGCGGGGCGATCCAGTCGTTCAAGGACGCCGGCGGGTTCAACAACGACTGGGAGCTGACGTACGCCGCCGCGCTCT
This sequence comes from Halobellus captivus, assembly GCF_003697845.1. Classification (GTDB taxonomy): domain Archaea; phylum Halobacteriota; class Halobacteria; order Halobacteriales; family Haloferacaceae; genus Halorubrum; species Halorubrum glutamatedens. The sequence continues at coordinate 68,533 of NZ_RDQE01000001.1, forward strand.
TCGTGGTGGCCCGCCGCGAGGGGCTCCGGATGGACGTCGAGTCGTTCACGGACCGGATCGCCGCCGACGAGGCGGGCGGGCTCGAGGCGGCCAAACGCGTCGTCGCCGACCTCCCCGACGTCGCACAGGCGCGGGTCCGCGACCAGTGGGACACCGATCGCCTCCACGCCGTGTTCCAGGCGCTGTACCTCGGCGAGGAGCTGTACCGAGAGCTCGAGGGCGGCGACCCGCCGGTGGCGACGACCGGGTACATCCACGACGAGCCCACGCTCGTCGAGCCGGCGACGATCGACGCGTTGACCGAGCGGTTCGACGTGGGCGTGTTGACGGGACGACCCGCCGCGGAGGCCGAGATCGCGCTCGACCGCGTCGGCCTCGACGTCCCCGATCGCCACCGGTTCACCATGGACGACTGGGAGGAGGGGAAGCCGCATCCGCGGGCGCTCGTCGAACTCGCCGAGCGGTTCGACGCCGACCGGGTCGCGTTCGCCGGCGACACCCTCGACGACGTGCGGACCGCCCGCAACGCGGACCGCGAGGACGGCGATCGCGTCTACTACGCGATCGGCGTGCTCACGGGCGGGCTCACGGGCGAGTCGGGACGGGAGAAGTTCGCCGACGCCGGTGCCGACGCGGTGCTCGCGGACGTGAACGAGCTTGTGGAGCTGTTGGAGTAGTTCGCGGGAGAACCGGAGCGAGAAGTGGGCCTTGCCGGATTCGAACCGGCGATCATTCCGTTATGAGCGGAACGCTTTGAGCCAGACTAAGCTAAAGGCCCTCGTCGGAAGATCGATCCTGTTCCCCTTTAGGCTACCGGGTTCGAATCGAGCGACGGGAACACTTCATCGAGCAGGTAGTCCTCATACCAATTGACGTGTTTCGTGTTACCGTTTTCAGCCGGAAGGTATCGGATCGTCATCTGCGTCTCACCGACGTCTTCGATCGGCACGAGGTACGCCTCGTCTCGGATCGGCGTGTAGACCCCGAAGAGATCTATCTCTCCATCGTATCCTTCCCGTTCGTACCCTGATCGCTTCGTTCGGACGCTCCGCGTCCGAAACCGTATCGCTCCGTTCGTGGTCGCTTCGAACGCGGTCTTCACCTGGACACGATGAAAGTTTCCGTCGATCTCGATCACGAAATCGTACGGTTCGTTGTCGTACTCGGGCACGAGAACCGGCACTCCGCGACTCACTAACTCCGCTTTCACGATAGCTTCCGTCGCCTGTCCCCGCTCCTGTGGACCCGCAAGTGCGGTGTACTGTCGTTCGCGGTCGGACATACAGGGAGTATTTGGGAGATGAACAAATACGCCAGCCTGCTCGTGAAAGTGAACTTACTGCGGGAGGAAGCGCCGAAGCCAGGACTCGAACCTGGGACCGCCTCGTGACTGTGACGTTCGGGGGAACCGTCCACCGACCGTCGTAACAGCGAGGCGCTCTACCAACTGAGCTACTTCGGCTCGACTCGAAGTACTCGACTGGATTTGATAGGGCTTTCGTTTCCGCCCGACTCGGACCGGTGGCCCCGTCCGCTCTCCCTCGACGACCGACACGCTTTCGGCCGGACCGCGAGAAGCCGGCGTATGGCCGACCTCGACGCGGTGCTGTCGCACGTCCGCGCTCGCGTCCTTCCGGACGCGGAGGAACGCGAACGGCTTCGGGAGACGGCCGCCGAGCTGACCGAGCGCACCCGGGCGGCGATCGACGACCTCCCGGTCGAGGCCGACGTGGTCCAGGTGGGTTCGACCGCACGCGGGACGTGGGTCTCCGGCGACCGCGACATCGACCTCTTCGTTCGGTTCCCGGCCGACATCGACCGCGAGCAGCTCGAGGAGTACGGGCTCGCGGTGGGCCACGCGGTCCTTCCCGACGGCCACGAGGAGTACGCCGAACACCCCTACGTGAAGGGGACGTACGACGGCTTCGACGTCGACCTGGTCCCCTGTCACGACGTCGACGAGGCGAGCGAGTTGATCTCCGCGGTCGACCGAACCCCCTTCCACGACGCGTACCTCTCGGCGCGGCTCGACGACGACCTCGCCGGCGACGTGGTCCTCGCGAAGGCGTTCCTGAAGGGGATCGGCGCGTACGGCAGCGACCTCCGGACCGAGGGCTTCTCGGGATACCTCACCGAGCTGCTCGTCGCCGAGCTCGGCGGGTTCCGCCCGCTCGTCGAGTCCGCCCGGAGCTGGCATCCGCCGATGGAGTTCGATCCGGAGGGCCACGCCGAGCGGACGTTCGACGACCCGCTCGTCGTCGTCGATCCGACCGACCCGACGCGCAACGTCGCGGCGGTGCTGTCGGCGGCGAACCTGGCACGGTTTCAACACTACGCACGGGATCTGATCGCGAACCCCCGCGAGGGGCTGTTCGAACCGCGGACGGCCGATCCGCTCGACGCGGGAGGGGTCCGCGACCACCTCGACAGACGCGAGACGACGCCGGTCGCGGTCGTCTTCGACGCCCCAGACGTCGTCGACGACCAGCTGTGGCCCCAGCTCCGCCGGTCGCTCGACGGGACCGTTCGCGGGCTCGACGAACGCGGGTTCGACGCGCTCCGCTCGCGGGCGATGGTCGGCGACGACCGGGAACGGGCGGCCCTGTACGTCGAGGTCGAGACGCCGACTCGACCGGCGGTCGAGCGCCACGAGGGCCCGCCGGTCGCCGTGCGGAAACACGCCGACCGGTTCTACGAGTCGTACGCCGACGACGTCGACCCGGACACGTACGGGCCGTTCATCGAGGGCGACCGATACGTCGTCGAGCGCGAACGGGAGTTCACGACGGTCCGCGAGTACCTCGAGAGCGACGCCGCCGGCGACATCGCGCTCGGCGCCCGGGTCGAACCGGCGTTCGCGGAGCGAGACGTCCTCGTCGGCGACGCCGTGGCGACGCTCGCCGACCGGTTCGGAAGGGGGCTCCGGGAGTTCTACGAACCCCATCCCTGAGATCGGGACGGAACCCGAGTCGACCGCGGGGGAACCCGGGTCAATCGAGGACGTGACCTATCAGGTAGTATATGCCGAGCAGGACGAGAACGACGACGACGCCGACGGCCGAAAACAGCGCGCCGACCCGGGGAAACGCCATCCAGAGCGCGACGTAAAACGAGAACGCGAACGCGAACAGCACCGCGATCACGACGCCCCGCGTCGGGTTCTGGACGGCCGCGACGAACAGCCGCTGTGGCAGCGACAGGTCCGCGAAGTCGACGTCGGCGACGTCGCTCGGTGCGTCCGTCTCGGTCGGATCGCCGGCCCCGGACTCGCCGTCCTCCCTCGGAGTCGCCGTCGATCCGTCGGCGTCGTCGTTCACGCCGTCTCGTACGGCTCCGTCCGTCCTGTAACTGTCGCTCCGTTCGGCTCCCGTCGTGACCACGAGACGCCGTCTTCGGGTGATCGCACGCGATCCGTTCTCCCCCGTTCTACGTCCCCGCGAGCACGAGCGTCGATCCGACGAGGACCGCACCGATCGATGCGAGAAGGACGCCGATGGCGAACCCGACGGCGACGCCGGTCTCCCCGCTCTCGGCGGCCGTGACCGTCTCGACCGCGAACGACGAGAACGTCGTGAACGCGCCGCAGAACCCGACGCCGAGCGAAAGGGCGGTCACGGAGTCGACCGGTGCGGCGAGCACGACACCGAGCGCGAGGCTCCCGAGGGTGTTCACTATCACGAGCGACCGGCGGCCGGAAACCGCGAGTCCGACCAGGTGACGACACGTCGCGCCCGCCGCGCCGCCGAGGCCGACCGCGAGCGCGCCGACGATCGGGTCCACCGGCGTCATCGTCGCCCTCCGACGGCGAGCCCGGCGAGCGCGGCCGCGAACCCGAGCCCGTAGCTGACGGCGACGTAGGTAGTTCCGGCGACCGTTCCGAGCGCGACCGCGTCGGTCGCGAACGTGCTGTACGTGGTGAAAGAGGAGATCACGCCGGTCCCGACGAGGAGCCGCGTTCGCGGGCCGACCGTCCGCGTGACCAGGTATCCGAGGGCGAACGATCCGACGACGTTCACGACGAGCGTGCCGAGTCCGGTCACGTCGCCGGCGGCGACGTCGACGCCGTGCCGCGCCAGCGCGCCGACGAACCCGCCGAGCGCGACGAGCCCGATCCCGAGGATCGTCCGTTCCATGTCCGTGTCACCGGGCGGATCGAGTTGGGCGTTGTGATGTGTATCCGTCACGCCCGCGATCGGTCCGGCGGAGCGTTCATCCGGTTCGTCCCGTCCCTTCGGTCCGTGCCGCCTCCGTGTCGCCGGCGCGGGGATCTCCGCCGCCGTGTGGCGTTCGCCGCTCCCGCACGCGGACCGTGTGGGCCGTCTCGCTCGCGTCGTCGACGACGAGCGCCTCGCCGGTTCCGGTCGGTAGTCGGGCGGCGAGGTCGCCGTCGAGGTACGTCGCCTCCGCCGTCGCCAGCGCGTCGACGTCCGGACCCGCCGTGAGCCGGTGTGCCACGAGGAGGTCGGACTGTGAGACCGCGACGCCCGGCAGCGCGCTCGGGCGCTGGGTCGCACAGACGAGCGACACGCCGGGCGCACGCCCCCGCGTCAGCAGCGTCCGCAGCGCCGGATCGGCGACGCCGTCGAAGAACGCGTGGGCCTCGTCGACGAGCAGCCAGGGAAGCCGGTCGACGCTCCCGTCCACCCGCGCGTCGTACAGCCCACGGGCGACCGCGCGGACGACCGCCCCGGCTGCGGCCTCGGGAACGCCGGACAGATCGAGCACCGTGGGGTCGCCGCTCGCGACGAGGGAGGTAATCGGCGGGGCCGTCGCGTCGAAGATCCCCCACGACTCGGCCAGTCGGAGGTGGTTCCGGACCGCCCGACGCGTCCGGTCGGGCGCGTCCGTCTCCGAGACCGCCCACCGAATCGACTCGATCGACGGGGAGTTCCCGTCGCCTTCCGCCGCTTCGACCGCGTCGGCGACGACCCGCCACAGGAGGCTCCCGGGACCGCCGGCGGGATCGAGCCCGAGGAGGTCGGGCCAGACCGCGGCCGGGAGCACGGTCGGCCGAACGACCGGATCGAGTACGCGCCCCCCGGCCTCCGTCAGTCCGTCGAACACGCCCATCGGGTCGACCACGACGGGAGCCACGCCGGTCGCGTCCGCGAGCCCCTCCGCGAGGACCCCGAGCGTGTACGACTTTCCGGTGCCGCGCTTCCCGAACACCACCGCCGCGTGCGGGGAGTCGGCGTCGATCCCGACGGCCGCCCCGTCGCTCCCGTCTCGCGCCAGAAAGGACCCGAGACGGACGGTCGCGGGCGAACGCGTCTCCGACCCGATCTCCGCGTCGACACGTCCGAGTACGTTCATGCGGGGGATCGCGCGCTACCGATTATAAGGTGTCGTGTGGCGGTGCGTGCGATGCGGCTCCCGCGGCGTTCGGTCTCCGCCCCACCGACTCTTTATGTACCAATCCGCGGCCACCGGTCATATGCTCGACTCGAAGTCGGACACGTCGACGCCCGAGACGCACGCCGGATCGTTTCTCGCCGACCGCCGCGCGATCGAGGGGTTACCGGTCAGACTGGTGATCGCGCTCGTCGTCGGCGTCGCGAGCCTCAGCGTGATGATGGGGATGATCGGCGACATCGACGGTCTCTCGTCGACGGAGGTGGACGCACAGCCACAGCCGGAGGTGACGTCGCCGGGGTCACAGACGCTCGACGTCGCGGTCGTCGACCCGGACGGGAACCGCGTCTCGGACGCGACGGTGATCGTTCGCGGCGGCTCCGCGCGACTGGACGGACTCGCCACCGCGAAGTCCGGAGAGGACGGGATAGCCAGCGTCGAGGTGTCGCCGGAGCTGGGACCGAACCAGCTCGACGGGACGCTCTCCATCGACGTCAAACCGCCCGCGGGAAGCGATTTCGTCGACGAACGCGGTAACACAGAGGTGCTCGTCGTCTCGGAGTAGGATCGACGCCCGCGATCTAGATCCGGTCGTCCCAGTCGATCCACTCCTGTTCCCAGCCGGTCTTCGCGAAGTATCCCCGTTCGGCGAACTCGGCGTCCTCACGTCGCGTCCGGTTCCGCTCGACGCCCGCCTGCTCGCCGTCGACGAGCATCGGGCGAAGCCGTGCGGGACCCGCCTCCTCGACGGTCGCGAAGCCGTCGGGCGCGGGATCGTCCGTGGTCCGGCGGTCGGTCGGCGTCCCGCGGCCGATCTCGGCCGTCCCTTCGTCGTCGCCATCGAGCGACACGTCCTCGGCCGGTTCGATGGCGGCGATCGTCTGGTCCGCGGCCCCACGCGGGTACACGATCCGCCCGTCCGTTCCGAGTTGATCGCGAAGCGCCCGCGGCGGCGTCACGACGGCCGCCTCGACGAGGATCCGGTCGTACGGCGCGTACTCCGGGAACCCGCTCGCGCCGTCGCGGTGGTCGACGAGGACGGCGCCGTAGCCCGCGTCCGCGAGGTTCGAACGGGCGAGGTGGACGGCCCGTCGGTCGATGTCGATCGCGTGGACGTGACGTGCCCCGACGATCTCGGCGATCGCGGCGCTCGTGTAGCCGATCCCCGCTCCGACGACGAGGACGTCGTCGCCGTCCTCGGCACCCAGCGCCGTGAGCATCCGCGCGACGGTCGCGGGGGCGAGCGCTCGCGTTCCCGCCTCCTCGCTCGCGTCGTTCGCGTAGGGCGTGTCGTCCACGAACGCCTCTCGCGGGACCGCCTGGAGCGCCGACAGCACCGCCGCCCCGAGGGGCTCGCCGAGCTGGTGTTCGAGCCCCTCGATCATGTCCGCCCGGAGCGCCGCTTCGTCCATGCCCGTTCTGGGCGGTCCGTGGTCTAAAACCGCACGCTCCGCTCGGAGGATCACTTCATCGGGACGAACCGCACCGCGCCGTGGTCCTCGCGGTCGACGCCGTCGTCACGGACGGTCAGGCGGACGAGTCGCTGACTCCCGCCGGATCGGCCTCCGACGGCGCGGCCGAGGAGTCCGTCCGCGCGGGCATCGGGCTCCACCGGGGCAACGACGCGGCCGCCCTCCCGCACTCGCTCCGCGATCCCGTCGGGGACGTCCTCGGGAGCGGCGCAGGTCAGGTACGCCGCGTCGAACGGCGCGTGGTCCTCGAACGCGGTCCGGCCGTCCCCGGATCGAACGGTCACGTCGTATCCCAACCGCCGGAGACGCTCATCCGCGGCGTCGGCGAGCTCCGGGACGTACTCGACGCTGTAGACGTTCCCGTCGCCGACGACCTCGGCGACCACCGCGGCGTGGTAGCCACAGCCCGTACCGACCTCGAACACCCGGTCGCCGCCGGCGACCTCGAGGAGGTCGGTCATGACCGCCACCATGTGCGGCGCGCTTATCGTCTGGCCGTGACCGATCGGCAGCGGCCGGTCCGCGTACGCGTGTGCGCGGTTCCGCTCGGGGACGAACTCGTGTCGAGGGACCGCGGCGATCGCCGACAGGGTCCGATCGCTCACGTCGGTCCGCCGCCGGAGGTGCTCGACGAGCCGTCGACGCTCCGCGTCGTAGTCGGCGTCGTCCATGGCATATACTAACGCTCCGGCGGTGGAGAACCTGTCGACGAAAAACGGAGGGAGTTCGGGCGGATCCGGCCCGTGGCGGGTCCGATCCGTGATACGTCTCCGAAACCCGTCGAACGGTTCGGATCACACGGTTCCGATCGGCGTCGGTACGGCGTTCTACCCGATGTCGATCCGGTGGCCGTCCTCGCCGTCGTCCCGCCTGCTGGGCAGCGTGACGGTGAGGACGCCGTTCCGGTACGTCGCCGCCGCGCCCTCCGGATCCACGCCCCTCGGGAGGTCGATCGTCCGAGTCACGGACTCGTGACGCCGTTCACGACGGAGGTATCGGTGCTCGGTCTCTCCGTCCTCGGTCTCGCGTTCGGCGTCGCGCTCGGCACGGATCGTGAGCCGGCCGTCGTCGGCGTGGACGTCGATGTCCTCGCGGTCGTATCCGGGCAGATCCGCCATCACGACGACCTCGTCGTCGTACTCGGCCACGTCGACGTCCGCGGTTCGAAGCTCCCGTTTCCCCGTCCATTCCTCGCCGAACGGCGTTCGCCCGAAGAACTGCTCTATCTCCTCGAAGGGGTTGGATCTGTTCATCGTTGATCGTCTCTAGAGAGGCGCGCTGAGGTATTAAACAGGGATGGACGGTTGCTAGCGCCAGACGTGCTACGTTCCGATCTCGGTCGGAACCGGTCGAAATCGGTCGGAACCTCGGTCAGCTGACGTCGATACGGTGACCGCTCTCTTCCGACGCGGAACGCTTCGGCAGGGTGACCGTGAGTACGCCGGCGTCGTACGCGGCGGTCGCGGCGTCCGGATCGACCGCCGCCGGCAACGGGATCCGCCGGGAGACCGGTCCGTGACGTCGCTCGCGGAGGTGGTAGCGCTCGTCGTCGGCCTCGTCGGCGTCGTCCTCCTCCGCACCGCTCGGCGTCGCCGCGACGGTGAGCGTCTCGTCCCTGAGCTCCACGCTGATCTCGTCGTCGTCGAACCCCGGGAGGTCGGCGAGCACGGTCAGCTCCTCGTCGCCCTCGATCAGGTCGACGGCGACGTTCGAGGAGGCGGGCACGTCCAGTCCCGCCCCGAGCTTCCCGAGTTCGCGGTCCATGCGCTCGAACAGCTCCTCGATGTCGCTGAAGGGATCGCGTCGGGTCATACGGGTCAGGATTCGCGCCCGACCGACTTGAACGTGTGGTCGGTCGCCGCGAAACGGAGCGCGCCTCGGACGGAGGAGCGACCGCGGGGCGGTCTAGAGGAACGGACGCCAGTAGTACGGGCTGACGAAGCCCTCGATGAGGGCGGCGACCGCGAGGAGGACGCCGACCCCGACGGTCACCCAGAACGCGTTCTCGACCGCGTCCGCGAACCCGACGCGGCTCAGCCGCCCCCGGAACGCCCGCCAGGCGACGACGCCCAGCCGGACCCCGAGCGCGCCCGAGACGACGATCGCCGGGATCTCGAGGAGCCCGTGCGGGATCACGAACGCGACGAGTGCGGGGAGGTTCCCCTCCAGCGCGGCGACCGCGCCGAGCGCGAGGCCGTTGAACGCAATGGACGAGAGCGCGGGAAGGACGAGCGCGATCCCGCCGAACGCCGTGGCGATCGTCACCGTCCAGTTGTTCCCGAAGAACTCGAGGGCGGCGGCCGGCGGGAGTCCCCCGAGCCGTGCCTCGATGGAGGTGGGGACGACCCCGACGAACGGCCCGGCCAGCATCCAGCCCGCGACGCCGCCCGCGACGCCGACGGCGACGACGAGGAGGTGGGTGCCCGGCGTCCGCCGGACGAAGACGCGCGTCTCGGCCATGCCGCGACGGACTCCGCCGGTGAACTGCGTACGGACGCTCGCCTCCGGCGGGTCGACGGGATCGACCGCACCGCGGTGGTCGCCGTAGAGAACCGTCTTCAGGAGGTCGAGCGCCGGCGCGGCGACGACCGCGCTGGCGAGCGCGACGACCGCGCCGCCGCCGAGGAACGCCAGGGCGGACGCGGCCGAGGAGATCGCGACGAGGACGCCGACGGCGACGACGAGGTAGGCGATGGCGTCGACCGGGTTCGACCGGACGAACCCGCCCGCGCCCTCGACCGCGCCGAACACGCCGGCGTCGTCGACGACGATCGCCGCGGGGGCGAACGCGAAGACGATCCGGACGAGCACCAGCGCCGCGCCGCCGACCAGGAGTGCCCCGAGCCCGACGACGGCCCCGACCAGCGGGCCGCCGACGAGCGCGGCGACGCCGACGGCGACGCTCGCGAGCAGGACCACGCCCAGCCACAACAGGAGTTCCGCGACGTACAGTCCGAGGAACGTGAGCCAGCGATCCCGGACGCCGGCGATCCCCGCAGTCAGTCCTCGGTTCCCCCGTAACCGAGCGATCACGGCGCTCATCTGGCCGGCCGAGACCGCCGCGTACGCGAGAACCGAGATCAGGACGGCGGCGACCATCCCACCGACGACGAGCGCGACCGTGGTCGGCGAGACGAGCGGTTCGAACACGGGGGCCAGCCCCTCGGCCCACCGCTCTACGGCCTCCGGGTCTTCGAGGTTCGGCGGCGTCAGGTCGGCCCCCGCGAGCGCGTCCCGGACGGCGTCGATCCCGCCCGTGAGTTCGGCGTGGAGGTACGCTCCCGCGAGCGCGAGGAGGAGGGCGGTACGGGCGATCACGGGGACGGCCGTCCCGAGGAAGTAGAACGGGAGGAGGTCCGCCGGTCGCCGTCGGAGGGTCGAAACGGTGGCGGTGACCGCCGTCGACAGGTCCATGGCCACCGGTTCGTCCGTGTGACACTTAAGAACGCGTGTCGGCGAGGAACTCACTCCTCGTGACGGTCACTCGTCCGGGTACTTCGGCTCGCGTCGCTCGGCCCGCTCGGTCGCGCGTTCGATCACCTCTCGGACCGTGTCCGACCCCTCGCTCGCCCGGTAGGGGTCGCCGTGACCCGGGTACATCGCCTCGACCGAGTCGGGGAGCCGGTCGAGCAGCGCGTGGAGGCTCTCGATCAGGCGCTCGCGCGACTGGCCGGCCATGTCGGTCCGGCCGAACGAGCCGTCCTCGAACGCGCCGTCGTTGTAGACGACCACGTCGCCGGTGTAGACGCGTTCCTCGCCCACCAGCGAGACGTGGTCGTCGGCGTGTCCGGGCGTCTCCACGACCGTACACGGCTCGCTTCCGACGAGCACCTCGTCGCCGTCGCGGATCGCCACGTCCCGGCGTGGGTGGTCGGCGGCGGCGAGCAGTCGGGGCTCGAACCGGTCGAGGACGGCGTCGAGCTCGCCCACGTGGTCGTGGTGTTGGTGCGTGAGCACGACGCGGTCGACCTCGTCGACGTGCTCGGCGATGACGTCGGTGACCCCCGGCATGGTCCCCGCGTCGACGAGGGTGGTCGCCTCCCCGGGAACCAGGTACGCGTTACAGGTGAACGCCTCGGCGTCGGCGGTGACGGTGATCGGCTCCATGTACACAGTACCCGTCCCGTCGGACAAAAACGTGTGCGCCGACGGCGACCGGTGAGCCCCTCCGGATCGATGGCTGGAGACCTGACTCGCCCCGGGATTTATACGCTACGGTCAAGTACTACCATGTACAATGGGCTTCGGGAGCTACGACGAATCCGAACAGGAGAATCAGGACCTGGACGCGGACTTCGACGACGACGACGGGGTCCAAGCCGCCCAGGAGACCCACGACGGGTCCGTCGAGTACGAGCCCGGCGCGTCGAACGACGAGCTGCTCGACCGGCTCAAGGAGATCAAATCCGAGGAGACGTGACGGCGAGTCCGCAGCGTCGTGAGTGACCTACCGAGCCGGACGCTCGGCGTCGCCTTCTCCGACGGGGACCGCGTGAGTCGGGTCGCCGGCGCGATTCTCAGGTCCGACGACGCTCTCGACGGATTGGCTTACGAAGCGTGTACCGTCGGCGGCAGCGACGCCACCGACGCCATCGTCGACCTCGTCGCCGAGTCGGGTCGCGAGGACGTCCGACATCTCTGTCTCGCCGGCGTGGCGCCCGCTTGGTTCAACCTCGTCGACCTCTGCCGGCTCCACGAGGAACTCGACCGTCCCGTTTCCGCGGTGAGCTACGAGGCGAGTCCAGGACTCGAGCCCGCGCTCCGCGGGGCGTTCGACGGCGAGGACCTCGCCGAACGGCTGGCCGTCTATCGGTCGTTGCCGCCCCGGCGGCGGGTCCCGCTCGACGACTCCGGCTCGGTGGGTCCGAAATCCGGCTCGGCGGCTCCCCTCTTCGTTCGCGCGATCGGCCTCGCGGACGACCGCGCCGCCGCGATCGTTCGATCCCTCGTTCGCGAGGGGTTCCGCCGGCCCGAACCCCTCCGGATCGCGTCGATCGCGGCGAGCGCCCACCGGGAGGCGATCCCGGACGACTCGTTACCCCCCTGAGTTCGGTTCGACCTCGACGGTCGTCCGGTGCCACCCCGTCGACCCGCCCGGGCGCGGTCCCGTCCGTTCCTCGGTCTGGACCGTCCCGTCGCGCCGGACCGCGCGGACGACGACGTCGAACTCGCTCCGGTCGGGTGCGTCGAACGCGTACCGCCAGCGGCGCCACGCGTGCGGGGCGATCGGCTCCTCCAGTTCGCCCTCGTTCCACGTCTCCCCGCCGTCGACGGTGACCTCGACGCCCGCCAGTTCCTCGATACCGGTCTCCAAGCCGCCGAACGCGACGCCGCCGACGACGACCCTGTCGCCGTCGCGCTCGGCAGCCCGGACGTACGACATCGTGTTCGCGACCGCCTCCTCGTCCCAGCCCCGGTCCTCCCAGTAGGCCTCGTGGTCGACGCCCGAGACCTCGATCCGCTCTATCCACTTCGTCATCTTCATCCCGTACCGGCCAGGGACGAGCAGTCTAGCCGGGAACCCGTGCTCCGTCTCCAGCGTTCGCTCGCCCATCCCGTAGACGATCAGGACGTCCTCCCGTTCGACGATATCCATCGGGATCGCCTCGCTGTACCCGTCGGCCGCGTGCGTGACCACGTCGACCGCGCCCTCCGCGGGCCCCGCCGCCGCCACGAGGTCGGACAGCTGGACCCCCGTCCAGTGGGCCGTCCCGATCAGGTCGCCGCCGACCTCGTTGGAGATGCACACCATCGTCGTCGTCTGCTCGAGGCGATCCTCGTGGCCCACCAGGTCGTCGTACGCGAGCGAGTACGGCTCCGCGACCGCGCCGTCGACGTCGAGGCTCCACGCCTCGGGGTCGAGTATCGGCGGGTTCACGTTGACGTCGACGACGTAGTGCTCGGCCGGCGAGGTGACCGCCGGCGGCATCCCGCCGAAGTCGAACGCGGGATCCCCCGTCGGGGGCGAGACCGATCGCTCCAGTGGCGCGCCCACGCGCTCGCTCTCCTCCGGCCCGCCCAGCCGATCGAACAGCAACCGGAGGCCCGCGAGCGGGACGCCCCCGGCGACCGCCAGCCCGCCGACGCGCCGGAGGAACCCGCGTCGTCCCCGGAGCCGGCCGGTCCGCGGAAGGCCGCGGGCGACGAGCGCCGGCGGTGCGACGGCGACGATGACCCCGACGACGAAGCCGCCCGAGGGTGTCGCCCCGGCCGCGAGCAGCAGCGGCACGGTCGCGAGGACGGCGACCGCCGCGACCGAGGTGCCGGCCCTCGTTCGGAGTCGATCCCCGATCGACGGCTTCCCCGTCCGTTCGACCGCGATCGGGAGGAGGACCCCGCCGGCCGCGCTCACGGCGACGACGCCGGCGACCAGGCCACCCACGAGCGTCGGCGTCGCGTAGAACCCGAGCAGATCGATCGCGAGCGTCGACAGCCAGCCAGGCGAGCGGGCGATAACCCCCTCGGCGACGGGCTCGATCCCGAACCCGCCGACGAGCGGCGCGGCGGCGAACAGCCCCGCGATCCACGCCGCGCCGACGACGGCCCCGCCCACCCCTCGACGGACGACCGTCTCGCGGTCGACCGCGGCGGCTCCGGTTTTGTCGTCTCCGTTCCCGGCGTCGGCGTTCCCGTCTCCAGTGTCGGCGTTCCCGTTCTCGACCTCGGACGCGTCCGGATCCATGACGGCGATCACCCGCTACCGGCGGCGGATCGGGACGGTTCGACGGGCATCGCTCCGAGGGTCGTGTGTCGCGTCCGTTGCATCTACTCCTAGTTGGACTGTTAGCACATAACGTGTCGGGTCGATGGGGCGGGTATTTGTCCCCCGCCGTCAACTGACCGACCATGAGCGGCATCACCTTCCGCGACCGGGAGCGGATCGCCCGGACACCGACTCACGACGTCGCGCTCGACTGTCTCGCCGCGGGGATCGAGGCCGCGCTCCCGGCGAACGTCGTCGCCGACGCCGTCTCGGTGACCGGCGGGACCCTCCGCGTTGCCGGCGTCGACGGAACGACCGGCGAGTACGACCTCGACGCGTACGAGACGGTCCGGCTCGTCGGGGCGGGCAAGGCGGCCGGCGGGACGGCGGCGGCGCTCGCGGACCGACTCGACGGTCGCCTCGGAGATCGGTTCGCTGGCGGGGCGGTGGTCACCGACGACCCGGAGGGATCGGGGGAAGGCCGCCCGTTCGACGTCCTCCCCGGCGACCACCCGCTCCCGACAGGGCGCGGCGTCGAGCACGCACGGCGCGTCGTCGACGTCGCGGCGGCGGCCGGCCCGGACGACCTCGTCATTGCGGTCGTCACGGGCGGCGCGAGTGCGCTCCTGTCGGTTCCGAGCGACCCTATCGGGATCGACGACCTCCGCGATCTCACCGACGCGCTGCTCGCCTGCGGCGCGTCGATCGACGAGATCAACGCCGTCAGGAAGCACTGCTCGGCGGTCAAGGGCGGGCAGCTCGCCCGGACCGCGGCCCCCGCCACCGTCGTGACCCTCGCGATGAGCGACGTGGTCGGCGACGACTCCGCCGTGATCGGCAGCGGCCCGACCGTCCCCGACCCCTCGACGTACGACGACGCGATCGCGACCCTGGAGCGGTACGGGATCGATCCCCCCGCGACGGTTCGCAGGCACCTCCGAGCGGGAGCCGCCGGCGAACGCCCCGAGACGCCGGCGGCCGGCGATCCGGCGTTCGATCGTACCCGGACGTTCACCGTCGGGAACGCACGGACCGCGCTCGACGCGGCGGCGGACGCCGCGGCCGACCGCGGATACGACGCGGTCGTCGTCGCCGACGACGTGGTCGGCGAGGCGCGCGACGCGGGACGGGAGCACGCCGCGCTCGCGGAGACGTGCGCCGTCGACGGCCGTCCGGTCGCCCCGCCCGCGGTGTTGCTCACGGGCGGGGAGACCACCGTGACGCTCGCCGACGGAACGGACGACGACCGCGTCGGATCCGGCGGGCCGAACGCGGAGTTCGCGGCGAGCGCGGGGATCGAACTCGAGCGTGAGGGGATCGTCGTCGCGAGCGTCGACACCGACGGGATCGACGGGGCGAGCGACGCCGCCGGCGGGGTCGTCGACGCCGCGACGCTCCCGACGCCGGCCGCGCGGGACGCGCTCGACCGCCATGACGTGGCTCCCCTCCTGGACGAGGCCGACTCGCTGCTCCGGACCGGCCCGACCGGGACGAACGTGAACGACCTCCGGGCGGTCGTCGTCACGGATCGGGTGGAGTGAGGGGGCGGGGTGGGTGGACCGGGTGGCGTACGGTCGTCGACCGTCCGGACTTATGTCTCCGGCACCCGGAGTCGAGGCCATGAGCGAGGACGGAGACGGGAACGTTGCGGGCGGCGGCGTCGACGCGGACGGCACGCTCGATGCGGACCTGCGTGTGGGAACCTGCCAGCGGTGTCCGGCGCTGGTCGAGTCGCGGAGCCGGATCGTCGAGGGCGTCGGCCCGACTGACGCCGATCTACTCCTCGTCGGCGAGGGGCCCGGCGCGAACGAGGACGAGCGGGGGGAGCCGTTCGTCGGGCGCTCCGGCGACGTCCTCGACGGGGCGTTGCGGGACGCGGGGCTCGCGCGCGCCGACGTTCGGATCACGAACTGCGTGCGGTGTCGTCCCCCGGAGAATCGCGACCCGACGACCGAGGAGTTGGCCAACTGTCACGGCCATCTCGAGGCCGAGATCGCCGGGCTCGATCCCGAACTGATCGTCACGCTGGGAAAGGTGCCGAGCGAACACCTCCTCGACCGGTCGGTGGGGATCACGTCCGAGTCGGGCGACGTCGTCGACGCGCGGATCGGCGGGGCCTCCCGGCGAGTCCTGCTGTCGGTCCACCCGGCGGCGACGCTGTACGACCGGAGCCAGCGGGAGGGGTTCTTCGAGACGATCGCCCGGGCGGGCGCGCTGAGCGGGGTCGTCGCGGGCGGCGGCGACGGTTCCGGCGGCCAGTCCCGGCTCGGCGAGTTCTGACGGTCCGTCGGTCGATCGGATCGAATCCGTGTGAGTATGGTTTTCAGGGTCGATATCGGTGGAAAACATAGAAAACGATTAGTCACGAGAGCGAAACACCCGCCTGTATGTCCGACAACAGGTGGTCGGCGAACCGGCGGACGTTTGTCAAAACGGCGGGGGCGACCGGAGTCGTCGGTCTCGCTGGGTGTACCGGCGACGGCGGGTCCGGCGATGACGGGTCCGGCGACGACGGCTCAGGAGACGACGGGTCCGGCGACGACGGCTCCGGAGACGGCGAGACCGCGGGGAGCTCGGACGACTCCACGACGGAGGTCACGTGGGTCATGAACCCGGCCCAGGAGGAGATCGACATCCAGGTCCAGTACCAGCCCCTCTTCGAGTACCTCGAGTCCGAGGCCGACGTGGAGATCATCGAGCAGCCGACCGCGAGCTACTCGGGGACCGCTCAGGAGCTCCGACGCGCCGCCGAGGGCGACCGCGTCTTCGCGGACACCTCTCCCGGTGCCGTCGCACAGATCCCCGAGGAGATCGACGTGACGGGGATGCGGGTGGCCTACGGCGCGGAGCAGTACTTCTCGCTCATCACGACCCGGGCCGACAGCGACATCGAGTCGCTGGCGGACCTCGAGGGCGAGGTCGTCGCGTCCGCCGCGCCGACCTCCGTCTCCGGGACGCTGTTCCCGCTTCTGATGCTCCGGCAGGCGGGTCTCGACATCGGCAACGCCCCCGGCGGATCGCCGGAGGACTTCGAGCTCCGAACCTCGGACCACACGACGGCCCGCGAGCAGCTCATTGGGGACGACCGGATCGCCGCGGCCGGGACGGGCGCGTTCTCGACGGCCGCACACGTTCCCCAGGAGCAGTTCGACGAGATGTCACAGGACTTCGTCGACGTCTCCGCGGAGTACGACGGTGCGGGCGAGCGCGACCCCGAGCTCCGACTGCTCGCGGTCTCCGACCCGATCCCGCGCGCGCCCATCGTGAGCAACGCCGCGTGGGAGGAGTCGCTCAAGGACGACCTCCGACAGCTGATGATCGACGCCCCACAGGAGGCGTTCGAACACGACTCGGAGGCCGACATCGCCGAGGCACTCAACGTCGACCCCGCGCTCTTAGAGATGGACGAGGAGGAGCTCTCCGAGAGCGAACTGGAGGAGGTAGAGCTGGTAGCCGACCACTCGCTCTGGTTCAGCGGTATCGTCGAGGCGACGGTCGAGGACTTCGACCCGGTCGCCGAGCTCGGCCAGGAGCTCGGGCTCGACTGGGGCGACCTCTGAACGGCGGTTCAACCCCTCTCTCGATCATGACTTACATCGACGTAGACGGTCTCACGAAACGGTTCGGCGACACGGTCGCGCTCGACGACGTGTCCTTCGAGGTCCCCGACGGGGAGTTCGTCATCGTGCTCGGCGTCTCCGGCTCCGGCAAGTCCACCCTGCTGCGGACGCTGAGCGGACTGCTCTCGCCGACGGAGGGCGACATTACGATCGCCGGCGAGCCGGTGGTCGATCCCCGCCCCGAGGTCGCGATGATCTTCCAACAGCACAACATCATCGGGGACATGACGGCGTACTCGAACTCCCTCTCAGGCGGCGTCCACCGCTCCGGGCTACTCTCCAGCGTGTTACAGCTCCAGGACGACGAGGAGAAGCACCGCGCGCTCGACGCGCTCGACACCGTCGGCCTGCTCGACGAGGCCGAACAGAAGGCGCGCAGCATGAGCGGCGGGCAACAGCAGCGGGTCGGCATCGCCCGCGCGCTCGTCCAGCAGCCGGAGGTCCTCCTCGCGGACGAGCCGGTAGCGAGCCTCGATCCGGGGAGCGCTCAGAGCGTGATGGGCTACCTTCGGACCGCCTCCGAGGACCGCGGTCTGACGACCTTCTGTAGCCTCCACCAGGTCAACATCGCGCGGAAGTTCGGCCACCGGTTCATCGGTCTCAGGGAGGGGAAGAAAGTGTTCGACGGGTATCGAGACGAGCTGACGATCGACGTCATCGACGACCTCTACGGCGACATCGATACCGAGGGGATGTTCGTGAGCGACGACGGAGACGCCGACGCCGCGGTCGACGGCGTCGCCTCGACGTGACGAGAACGGAGCTGATCCACGAGTGACCACAGATACATCGGACACCGAAGGGACGTTCGGATCGGACGACGCCGTCCCGAGCCGCATCGCCGACCAGTTCGAGAACATCAAGCGGACGCGGCGTCGCCGGGCGGTCGGCTGGGTCGCACTGTTCGCGTTCCTCGCGTTCACGACCCTCCAGGCGTTCGCCGCGACGGAGCTCCTCAACCCGGACGCGCGGCTGGAGACCTTCAGGGAGTCGCTGACCGGGTTCTTCCCGATCACCGACTACTTCGGCGTGGTCCCGTTCCTCGACGTCGGACGATACCTCGAGTTCATCGTTCAGGGGAACCTGCTGTACGACCCGGAGATCGGCGGCCTGCTGTTCCAGTTCCCGCCGAACCCCGCCGACGTCTACGCGTTCTTCTTCCAGGAGCTCGGGATCTTCCAGATCTTCGGGGAGGCCGGCATCACGCTCGCCATGGGGTTCGTCGGAACGATCCTCGGGTTCCCGGTCGCGTTGGTGTTCGGGACGCTCGGCTCCGAGCGCGTCACCCCGTTTCCCTTTAACTTCATCTTCCGGGGCACCATGTCGTTCATCCGCGCGGTCCCGGCGATCGTCTGGACGCTGATCTTCATCCCGTTCCTCGGGCTCGGTCCCTCCTCCGCCGCGATCGCGATCGCGTTCGACACGATCGGGAACCTCGGCCGGCTGTTCGTCGACGAGCTCGAGGAGATCGAGGACGGCCCGATCGAGGCGATGCGGACGACCGGCGCGAGCAAGCCGCAAGTCGTCTTCTTCGGCATGTTGAGTCAGGTTCGGACGGCGTTCATCGCGTGGACGCTGTACATCTTCGAGATCAACGTCCGCATCGGCGTCACCGTCGGCGTCATCGGCGCGGGGGGGCTCGGGTACGTCCTCGCCTCCCAGCAGAACCTGCTGCGGTTCACCAACATGATGGCGACGCTGCTGGCGATCTTCCTCCTCATCATCTCCGTCGAGCTGTTCAGCCAGCGGCTCCGGTCGCGGCTCCGCTCCGACGACGTCGAGATGAGCATCTGGGAGCTCATCACCGGGTTCCCGAACCGGATGGCGGAGTCGATGCTGAAGTAACCCCCCGTCACCGAGTCACAAGGGAAACCGACTTTTCCGTCCCCCTCCGAGGGATGGTATGAGCACCTTCGAACCGCCGGCGGAGACGCTGGCGGACGTCGTCCTCGTCGACTACGGCCTCGGGAACCTCCGATCCGCGACCCGCGGGCTCGAGCGCGCCGGCGCGTCGGTCGAGATCACCGACGACCCCGAGGCGTTCGCCGCGGCCGACGGCGTCGTCCTCCCCGGCGTCGGGGCGTTTCGCGAGGGAATGGAGAACGCCGGCCCGCTGCGGGAGGCGTTGACCGACCACGCCGACGCCGGCCGGCCGCTCTTCGGGATCTGTCTCGGGATGCAGATGCTCCTCACCTCGAGCGAGGAGGCCGACCACGAGGGCGAAGGCGAGGTGACGGGCCTCGATCTGGTCCCCGGGACCAACGTCCGGTTCGACGTGGACCGCAAGGTCCCGCACATGGGCTGGAACGAGCTGTCGGTCGAACGCGACCACCCGGTCGTCGAGGGCGTCGACGGCGAGTACGCCTACTTCGTCCACTCCTACTACGCCGAGCCCGACGACCCGAACGCCGTGGTCGCGACCGCCGACTACGGCGTCGACTTCCCGGCGGTCGTCGCCAACGAGGCGGGGAACGTCTTCGGCACGCAGTTCCACCCCGAAAAGAGCGGGGAGACCGGGCTCCGGATCCTCCGGAACTTCGTCGAGTACTGCGCGGAACGGTAGTTCGACGGTCCGCTTTTCCCTAATTCCGAGGGAGGCATGGAACGCTTCACGAGCTATTGTTTTCACCCCGTACTATCCGAGTCATCTGGTAGATCGATAGTGCGTATCGACTGCCGAGATTCCTACCAACTGTAAAGGATGTTCTCAGCGACGTGCATGATACAGGGCGCGAATCGGGTACGAGTGAGTCGTGTCGGTCAAGCCTTTATCACCGAGTCACCGCAAACATCCGTTGATTGGAATATGACCGACTATCTAGGGGTGTCCCGGCGAGATGTCGGGGCGGGCCTCGCGGGCGGCGGCTCGGCCCTCCTTGGTGCCGTCCTGATCAATCTCTGGAACTTCTTCCAGACGTTCAGGGCCCGCGGATTCGACTCCGCGAGCATAGCGGAGTACCGACGAGGAAGTGAGATCATCTTCCTCGGGAGTATTTTTGCACCGATTATCGCTGTGTTCGTCGGGACCGCCGTCTGGCGCGTGATGATGCCGGATGAGCCGAACCCACGCTACGGGGCCGTCGCAGGCGTCGTTTCAGCGTTCGGTACGCTGTTCGTATTCGCGGCTTCGATAGGTCTAGTTATGACTCTGAGTCAGGTTTCCGCTGGCGCACTCGTGGGTGCGGTCTTCGAGTTCCTGTTTCTCACTGCTCTAATCGCTGTATTCGGGGGCATCATTACCGCCCCCGTCGTTGTCCCACTCGGTGCACTCGTGGGATACGGCTATGAGTGGTACATCACAGAAGACCAGAGGTAGTCACTCGGTTGTAGCTTCTCCGTCGTTCCTCTTCCCTCATTGTGTACGTAGCCAAACGACCCTACCAGTATGTAGTCGATCACTGAATCTATGCTCTCTATCTTGCACGGCACTTCTGGTACATTTCCGATAGGTGATGAACCACGTCGGTCACCACACCGACTGTAGTGAGCGAATCGGAGGACGGAAGAACGGGTATGTGAGCCGTTGTGTGAATCTTCCAGTCCGTTAACCGTTCTAAGGCGCTCTGCTACAGCCCCTCGTAGGGGCTCGCCTTCGCGTCCGTGAGCCGGTCGACCTGCTCGTCCGAGAGGTCGATCTCGGCGGCCGCCAGGTTCTCCTCGAGCTGGTCGACGGTTCGTGCGCCCACGATCGGGGCGGTGACGCCGTCGCGGTGGGCGAGCCACGCGAGCGCGACCTGCGCGGGCGAGGCGTCGACCTCGTCGGCCACGGCATCGAGCTCGTCGTGGACGTCGAAGTTCTCCGCGGTGAGATACGACTCACGGAACCGGCTCGAGGACGCCACCTTCGAGTCCTCCGGGAGGTCCTCCTCGCGGTCGTACTTGCCCGTCAGGAAGCCCTGTCCGAGCGGGCTCCACGGGCAGACCGCGAGCCCCTGCTGGCGGGCGAACTCGAGGTAGTCCCCCTCGACCTCACGGTCGACGAGGTTGTACCGCGGCTGGAGCACGGTGAACGGCTCCCACCCCTCGGCGCGGGCGATCTCGTTCGCGCGGGCGACCTTCCAGGCGTTGGGTCGATGCGTCGACGCGCCGAGGTAGTGGACCTTCCCGGACTCGACGAACCCGTTCAGCGTCTTCATGGTTTCGCGGGCGTCGGTCGCGTCGTCCCAGCGATGGATGTAGAGCACGTCGACGTAGTCGGTTCCGAGCCGGTCGAGCAGCGCGTCGAGGCGGTGGCGGAGGTTCTTGCGGTTCGTCCCGCGGCTGTTGGGGTCGTCGTCGCGGATCTGCCAGTAGATCTTGGAGGCGACCGTGTAGCGCTCGCGGTCACGCTCCCCGAGCCAGTCGCCGATCCATTCCTCGCAGGTGCCGCCGCCGTAGACGTCGGCGGTGTCGATGTAGCGTCCGCCGGCGTCGGCGTACGCGTCGAGGAGTTCGTGGGCCCGCTCCTCGCCGATCTCTATCTCGCCCGCCTCGTTCTCCTTGCCGAACCGCCAGGTGCCGAACTGGAGTTCGCTGGTGTACAGGCCGGTGCCGTCGAGCTTCACGAACTCGAGGTCTATGTCGTCGAGCGTGGACGTCATCGGTTCGCCGTTCGGGTTCTCGAGCCAAAAGCCCGGAGGAAGCGGCGATGGAAGTTCTCGAGGTCCGGAAGCTCCGCGTCTAGAGGATCCCCGCGAGCACCGTGTTGAAGCTCACGCCGACGACGACGCCGATCGTGACGACCGTCGTCGCGTAGATGACCAACAGCCGGCGCTTGAACAGCTTGTTCAACAGGATCAGGTTCGGGATACTGATCCCCGCGCCGCCGATGACGAACGCGATCACCGTCCCGATCGGGATCCCCGCCTCGGTGAGCGAGTGGGCGATCGGCAGCATGCCGCTCAGGCTCACGTAGATCGGCGCGCCCGCGAGCGCCGCGAGCGGCGTCGCGAGCGGGTTCCCCGGTCCCGCGACCCGCTGGAGCGCCTCCGCGGGGACCGCCCCGTGGATCAATGCCCCGATGGTCATCCCCAGGAGGAGGTACGGGAGCGTGTCGCGGAAGAACGACAGCGCCCCGCGGCCGGCCGCCGAGACCCGCTCGCCGTGGGTCCGGGAGGCGGCGGTCGCTCCGCCGCAGCCGCAGCCGGACGTCGCCGTCCCGCCGTCGGTCGCCACCTCCCGGCCGCCGGCCGTGATCCGGACGTCCTTGACGTAGCGGTCGAGGTCGAGCGTGCCGACGATCAGTCCGCCGGCGATCGCACACGCGAGCGCCGCGACGACGTACGCGACCGTCACCGCGGGGCCGAAGAGCCCGAAGAGCAGCACGACCGCGATCCAGTTGACGATGGGCGAGGCCAGAAGGAAGGAGAAGGACATGCCGACGGGCGCGCCCGCACCCAACAGCCCCGCGAGCACCGGGACGGTCGAACACGAACAGAAGGGGGTCACCGCCCCCAACCCCGCCGCGAGCACGTTCCCGCTGCCGTGGTCCCGCGAGCGGAGCAGCGTCTCGACGCGCTCCGGGGGGAGGTACTCCTGCGCGAGCCCGACGAGGAAGGAAGCCCCGAGGAAGAGCGGCGTGAGGACCACCGCGAGGTGGACGAAGTACTCCCAGGAGTCGGCGATCGCCGCCTCGGTGCCCGGCGGGATCACCGTTCCTCCCCCAGCGCGGCGGCCAGGTCGATCAGCTGGAGGCTCGCGGTGTCGGCGATGCGGTAGTGGGTCCACTTGCCGTCCTTGCGCGTCCGGACGATCCCCGCGTCGCGGAGCTTCCGGAGGTGGGTGGCCACCGTCGACTGCGGCGCGTCGAGGACGGCCTCCAGGTCGCAGGCGCAGAGCTCGCCGTCACGGAGCGCGTGGACGACCGCGAGCCGTTTCTCGTTCGCGAGCGCCTTGAACACCGCCTCCTCGTTCGCGACCGTCTCCGGATCAGCTCGACGATCGTCGATTACCGATCCCTCACAACAGGCCTCCTCCTCGAGCCGTCCGAGCGTCGCGCTCGCCGATCCGGTTCCGTCGCGTTCGCCGTCAGATTGATTGGACATGTTCGATGAGTTCTCTCGAGTTGTTCGTTCCGTCACGCCTCGTCCTCGTCAGAGTCGGGTTCTATCTCCTCGATACGAACGTCACAGCAGCTTTCGTCCGTTCCATCGTCGCCGAACAGCCGGTTGAGTATCGACATATACATTGATATAACTCGATTTGACTTTAGTGTTGTGGTCGTCGCTCTCTCGGGAGTCGGTTCGTTAGCGGTCTCGGCCTTATCCGTTCATACCTGCTGTACACTACATCGAACATTCTCGATAAGTCGTATTCGGAGGATCACTCTCGAAGGGCCGTTCTCGAAGGATCGCTTCGGTCGGCCGTTTCGGCGAACCGTCCGCGGTGAGTCGTCGCGATCGGCTCCCGGCGATCCGTGGTCGGTTCTCCCCTCCGACGGCGACTACTCCTCGTCGGGCTCCGCCGCGAGCGCGTCGTCGCGCAGCCTTCGGCAGCGCTCCCCGTCGACGGTGAGTTCGGGGACGGGCGTCGGCGACCCGTCCGCGTCGACGGCGACGAAGACGAAGTAGGAGTCCGTCGTCAGCTCCCGCTCGCCGGTTCGGGGCGACTCGCGGAACGCCCGGAGTCGAACGCGCACGCTGGTCCGCCCGGCGGCGTACGCGTACGACTCGATCACGCAGGTGTCCCCCTGCGGGATCGGGCGCTTGAAGTCGAGCTCGCTGATCTTCGCGGTGACGCACGTCTCGCCGGCGTGGCGCATCGCCGACATCGCGCCGACCTCGTCCATCCACTTGACGACGTTGCCGCCGTGCGCGGACGCGTAGTTGTTGGTGTGGGTCGGCTGGACGCGCTGGCGGTTCTCTATGTAGGTGTCGCTGACGCTCGGCATACCGCGGGGTGGTTCGGTGCACGTAAAAAGGCCATCCGAGTTTCGACCGGTCAGCGCTTTCCGAGCGCCTCCTCGAAGACCCGCCGTGCGCGCTCGTATGCCGCGTCGCGGTCGACGATCGGGTCGGGGTAGTCGGGAGCCAACTCCTCGCGCTCCGCGGCCGAAAGCGTCGGCCAGTCGACGACCGCCCCGGCCGGCACGTCCCGTAGCTCGGGAACGTATTCGCGGACGAACGTCCCGTCCGGGTCGTACTTGGCGGCCTGGCTCACCGGATCGAAGATCCGCACGTCGACGCTATCGGTGCCGGTCGAGGCGATCCACTGCCACATGCCGTGGTTCGACGCGTGGTCGCCGTCGACCAGCCGCTGCATGAACCAGCGCGCCCCGCGCCGCCAGTCGACGAGGAGGTGTTTGGTGAGGAAGCTCGCGACCACCTGTCTGGGGCGGTTGTGGACGTACCCCTCCGCCTCCAGTTGGCGCATCCCGGCGTCGACCAGCGGATATCCCGTCTCGCCGCGTTTCCACGCCTCGAACCCCTCGTCGTCCTCGCGCCACGCGATGGGGTTCGGGAACCATACGTAGTTCGCCTCCGCCAGGTCGGCGTTGTAGTACAACAGGTGGTACATCTCCTCGCGCCAGGCGAGCTCGTCCCGATACTTCTCGACGTTTCGGCGGGCGGCGTCGTCGCTCGCGGCGTCGCGAGCTCCGGTCGCGGCCGCCCACACCTCCCGGATCCCGATCGCACCCGCCGCGAGATACGGCGACAGCCGGGAGACGGCGTGGGTCGGTGCCTCGACCGCCCGCGCGAGATCGTCGCGGGTGTCGGCGTAGGTGTCGATCCCGTCCGCGAGGAAGTCGTCGAGCCGCTTGCGGGCGCCCCGATAGCCGGCCGGCGGGAGGTCGACGTCGGTTCGGAGGGGATCGGTATCGACGAAGGCGTCACCGGTAACTTCCCGGACGGACCGCTCGCCCCCCACGTCCGCCAGCGTCCCCGGTTTCGGCTCCGGATACGGGTCCGGTTTCGGGACCGCCCGCCAGTCGTCGTGAAACCCTCCGTGGTTCGGATACGACTCGGCCAGCCGTCCGGGATCGACCAACACGAGGTCGGTCCGCGTCACCGTCCCGACGCCGGCGTCCGCGAGTCTCGACTCGACCGCACGCGCGCGCTCCCGCCGCGCCGGACGGTAGTGCTCGTTGTAGGTGACCCGGTCGGCGTCGTGCTCCGCCGCGAGATCCGAAACCACCGACGCGGGGTCGCCCGCGCGGACGACGAGGTCGCTCCCGAGTTCGCGGTAGCGACGCCGGAGGCGCTCCACGTTCCGGAGGAGGAACGCCCGCCGTCGTGCGCCCATCGTTCCCAGGAGTTCCGTGTCGTACACGAAGACGGGGACGATCGTCTCGTCGCGATCGCCTGCGGTCGCCGCGGCTGCCGCCAGCCCTACGTTGTCGCGGAGCCGCGGGTCCCGCCGGTGCCAGAACAGGTCCATACGGACGGTAGGGGGGCCCACGGATAGTGTCCTTCGTCGCCGGAGACCCGCCGGCTCCCCGAGATCGTCCCCCTGGGGGTGGGAGGACGACCGGTCAATCGTCGCCGGCGACGGTCGCGTTCGCCGACCCGGTCACCGCCTCGGCGACCTTCTCGATCGGGTGTGGCGGGGTCGACTCCCCGTCGCGGTCTCCGAGTTGCGAGCGACAGGACGCGCCCGGCGCGGTGGTCGTCTCCCCGGGGCTCTCCGCCACCTGGTCGAACAGGACCCGGCCGATCGCCTTCGAGAGGTCGTAGTGCTCGGACTCGTAGCCGAACGAGCCGGCCATCCCGCAACACGAGGAGTCGAGCGGGTCCACCTCGTAGCCGGCGCGTCTGAGCACGCCCACCGCGTGGTGGTCCTTGTCCGTCGCCTTCTGGTTACAGTGGCCGTGATAGGTCAGCGACTCGGCCGGCGCGTCGAACGCCAACCGATCGTCGACCCGGCCGGCGTCGAGGTACTCCAGGACGCCGTAGGCGGCCGCCGAGACCGCCCGGACGGCCTCGCCGTCGAGCAAGTCGAGGTACTCGTCCTGGAACATCACCGCGTCGGAGGGTTCGACGAAGAGGACGGACGCCCCCTCCCGGACACGGGGGGCGAGCGCCGCGACGTTCGCCTCGGCGCGCTCGCGGGCGACGTCGAGAAAGCCGGTCGAGAAGGCGGCCCGCCCCGACGGCACGAGGTCGTCGGCGACCTCGACGCGCACCCCCGCCGCCTCCAACACCGCGACGGCGTCCTTCCCGGCGGCCGGGTAGCTGTAGTTCGTGTAGGTGTCCGGAAAGAGCACGACCGTGTCGGTCGCGTCCGCGGGGTCGACCGTCGAGCCGCCCCGCGAAGCGAACCACTCCTCGAAGCTCTCGGAGCGGAACGTCGGCAGCTCGCGATCGGGCGCGATCCCCGCGACGGCGTCCATGAGCCGTCGGCTCCCGGGGAGCTTCGTCGCCGCGTTCGACAGCGGCGCGAGCGCGCTCCCGATCGCCGAGAGGCGATCGATGTCGCGGAAGAGTCGCTCGCGGAGCCCGGCCCCCTCCGCCTCGTGGTGTTCGTGTTTCACCTCCGCCTTCAGTTTCGCGAGGTCGACGCCGGTCGGACAGTCGCTCTGACACCCCTTACACCCCACGCAGAGGTCGAGCACCTCCCCCTGGAAGCGGTCGGAATGGATCTCGTCGTCGTCGAGGTCGCCGCTGATCGCCGCCCGGAGCATGTTGGCGCGCCCCCGCGTCGTCTGGATCTCCTCGCCGGAGGCGCGATAGGTCGGACACATCACGCCCGAGTCGGTCTCCCGGCAGGTGCCACAGCCGTTACACAGCTCCACCAGGTGGGAGAACCCGCCCTCGTCGTCGAAGTCCAGCGTCGTTTGCGGCTCGATCGACTGGTACTCGGCCCCGTAGCGGAGGTGTTCGCGCATGTCCGTGTCGGCGGCGGTCTCCGGATAGCCACGCTCGCTCGCGGTCTCGTCGTCGACGTAGACGACCTTCCCGGGGTTCAGCCGCCACTCGGGGTCGAACGTCGACTTGAGCTCCTGGAACGCGCCCCAGAGCCGCTCGCCGTACATCTTCGGGTTGAACTCGGTGCGCGCGAGCCCGTCGCCGTGCTCGCCCGAGAACGCACCGTGGTGCTCCAACACGAGGTCGGTGACGTCCTCCGAGATGGAGTGCATCCTCTCGATGCCCTCCTCCTCCTTCAGCGAGAGGATCGGCCGGATGTGGAGGGTGCCGCTCCCGGCGTGTGCGAAGTACGCCGCCGAGGTGTCGTGCGCGTCGAGCACGTCCTCGAACTCGCCGACGTACTCCGCGAGCTCCTCGGGCGGAACCGACGCGTCCTCGATGAACGGGTACGGCTTCGGGTCGCCCTCCATGCTCATCAGGAGCGGGATGGCCGCCTTCCGCAGGTTCCAGAGATCCGCCTGGTCGCTCTCGGTGTACGCCTCGAGGACGTCGAAGGCGTCGCCCCCCTCGAGGAAGCGTGCGTTCGTGTCGGCGATCGCCGCCTCGAAGTCGTCGACCAGCTCGGAGTCCCACTCGAGCATCAGCGCCGCCGCGGCGCGGTCGGGGATCGGTTCGGCGTACTCCGCGAACTGCGGGGAGCCGGCCGCGAGTCCGAACACCTCGTCGTCCATCAGCTCGACCGCGCTCACCGGGAACCCGAGCGCCTCCGGAACGGCCCGCATCGCGGCCGTAAGCGAGTCGAAGGTGTACAGCGCCAGCGCGGTCTCCTCGGGGCGGGTGACGAGCGACACCTCCGCCTCGACGACGACGCCGAGGGTCCCCTCGGCGCCGACGAACAGCTTCGAGAGGTTGATTACCTCCTCGCCGGCGTCGTTCTCGTATATCACCTTGTGGAGGTTGTACCCCGAGACCGACCGCTTGAGCGTCGGATACCGCTCGTCGATCTCGGCCTCGTTCTCCTCGACGAGCCGGCGAACCGTCTCGTACAGTGCCGCCTCGCGCTCGCCTCCCTCCTCGCCAGCGACGATCGCCTCGTACTCCGGCGAGTCGAGGACGACCTCCCGGGTGTGGACGAGCGAACCGTCCGCGAGCACCACCTTCAGCTCCTCGGTGTAGGCGTCGGTGATCCCGTACCGGACCGAGTGTGCTCCCGTGGAGTTGTTGCCGATCCCGCCGCCGACCGTCGCTCGCGCCGAGGAGGCGGGATCGGGCGCGAACTTCAACCCGTCCTCGGCGAGGCGGTCGTCGAGGCGGTCCTGGACGACGCCCGGCTCGACCACGGCACGGCGGTCGTCGGGGCGGACCTCGAGGATCCCGCCCATGTATCGGGAGAAGTCGAGCACGACACATCCCGGTCCGACCGTCTGGCCGGCGAGCGAGGAGCCCGCGCCGCGCGCGAGCACGGGGACGCCGTGGTCGGCGGCGACCCGCATCGTCTCGCGGACGTCCCCGACCGACCGCGGCGAGACGACGCCCGCGGGGCGCGCGCCGTAGATGCTGCCGTCGGTCGCGTACAGCACCTGTGCGTACTCGTCGAACTGGACCTCGCCGTCGACGCGCTCGCGGAGGGCCGACGCGAGCGCCCGGTAGGCGGGCACGTCCGGCCGGTCGTGGCCGAGCGCTGCCGCCGACGTGTCGAACGCGGATCCCTCCCCCTGCGCCGGATCGGTCGCCATACCCTACCTGGGCGTCGACCGACGAATAAAACATTCGTTCATGAGGGTTGTCGGCGACGCTGGAACCCCGGGATCCGTCCCTCGGCGGTCGTCGATCGCCGGACGACCCGGGCGTCGGGCTTACCCCCGACGGACCGCGACCCCGGAGTAGCCGCAGCCGTCACACGAGAGCGTCTCGCGCGCGCCGAACGCGTACGTCGACAGCGGGGTCCCACAGCGCGGACAAGGGTCGCCGCCGGCGAGCGGCGGGGCGTACTCGACGTCCGCGACGACGACCCGGACGCCGATCTCGTCCTCGACGGACTCGTCGACTGCGCCGCCCCAGATCACGTTCGCGTCCGCGTCGATCCGCTCGCGAACCGCCGCGATCGCGTCGGTCGCGGCGGCGATGCTAGTCTCCGGGTCGACCACCACGTCGACGAGCGCGGCGCTCGCGTCCGCGGGGTCGACGCCCTCCGGCAACCGATCGAACGCCTCGTCGACCGCGAGCGCGGGCGCGTCGCGGTCGGCGATCGAGGACCCGTCGGTTCCCGCCGTTCCGGTCCCCACCGCGGCGATGCCGATCGAGAGGGCGGTCCGGGCGTCGGCCAGGTCCAGGTTGACGAAGCCGGGGCGTTGAACCGCCTCGAGGAACGTCCGGATCGCCTCCGCGGCGCCCCCCTCACCGGCGAGTAGCGTCGCGTCGACCCGTCGGCGTGCCGCCGCCAGTGACTCGGGAGCGACGCCCGACGGGGCGACTGCGACGATGAACGCGTCGAGCGCGCCGAGATCGTCGAGTGCGTCGAGCGCCCCAGGTGTCCGACCCGCCTCAAGCGTCGGGCCCACGACGACCAGCACGGCGGCGACGTCGTCGCGGTCGGGATCATCGTCGTTCTCGGCGACGAGCTCCGCGATCGTCGCGACGCGAGCCCCGGGAAACGCCCCGGCGGGAACGAGCGCGTCGCCGTCGACCCCGCAGACGACCACGGAGCCGTCGAGCGCGGCGGCCCGCCTCCCGAGTTCCTCGTCCGAGACCATCTACCGCGCCGATTCCGCTCCCGACGACAAACCTCTTCGGGCTCGGTTCGCCCCACCTCGCGGTTCGCGTTTCAGCGGCCTGAAACTACATGTCAGGAAAGGAGAATAGTTATGTCGGATCGTCGGACTCGAGTCGATCAGACGAGCGTAGAGACGTGACGAGTCCCACCCTGCGGATCGGCGGCGGCTCCGAGGACGACGACGCCTCGGTTCCGGCGCCGGTCCCGCCCGACGACCCCGAAGCCTGGTACGCCCCGGACGTCCGCGCGCAGTACGAGTCCGCGCCCGGCGTCGTCGCGACGATCCGCGAACGCGACGGCGGCCGGTTCGGCTACGACGTCCGCGAACCGCCCCTCTCGCCGGCCGACGAGCGCGCGCTCCGGACCGTCCGTGACCACTTCTCGGCGGTCCGCGGGCGTCGGCCGCTCACCCGCGCCGGCGCGGTCGAGCGCGCGGACGCGGGGTTCGAGCCGAAGTACGAGCGGGTGCTCGATCGCCTGCTCTCGGCGACCGCGGCCGCCCGCCGCCGGATCGACCACCACGCGCTGTGTGAGCTCCGGCTGTTCGGCGACCTCACGCCGGTCGCGCTCGACGGCCGGATCGAGGTCGCCGACGTCGGCGACGACCGCGAGCTCGTCGTCCACACGGACGCGTTCGCCCCGCTCGAGACGGGGATCGACGCCGACGCCGAGTACGTCGAGCGCGTCGCCGGCGAGCGGCTCGCGCGGTACGCCGTCGAGTTCGCCGGCTACCCCGTGGACGTGGTGATCTACCGCGAGCGGCTGCTCGGCTCCGACGCCTTCGAGACCAAGTACGCCGCGCTCGAACCCGACCTCCTCCCCGGCGACGAGACGCTGATCCGCGACTGCGAGCGCCGGATCTGGGAGACCCCCGTGGATCGGCTGATAGACGACCGGACCGAGTTCGTCGCCGAGCACGCCCGTCGGTACCTCTCGCGCCGGCTCGCGGGCGGTTCCTCTCCACGAGGCTGGATCGCGACCGCCCGCGCTCGCGTCCGGCGCGCTCTCGCCGACCGGGACCTGGTCGCACCGAGCGTCGATCCGACGTACGCCGACGACCGACTCGACGACCTCGTGTACTACGTGCTCCGCGACTTCGTCGGCGAGGGAGTCCTCACCGTCCCGATCCGTGACCCGCACCTGGAGGACGTCGAGGCCAACCGCGTCGGCGAGCGCGTGAAGGTCGTTCCCCGGCCCGCGGTGCTGTCGAGGGCGGCGAGCGGGAGTGACGACGGGGACGAGGAAGCCCCCCGCGGTGGCGAGGTCGGTGACGCGGCCGCGGACGACCGCCGCGGGCTCGATCCGCTCGCCGGGGGCGGTCGGATCCCGACGAACCTCGCGTTCACGGACGAGTCGCGGTTCGTCGACGTCGTGACGCGGCTGGCGGCCCGCGACGGCGTGGAGCTGAACGCCTCGACGCCCTCCGCGAAGGTCAACCTCGACGTCCCCGACGTCCCGGAGACCGTCCGGTGTGCGGTCGCGCTGCCGGTCATCTCCGCTGACGGCCCACACGTCTCGATCCGGAAGCAGGCCGCCGACCCGCTGACGCCCGTCGACCTGATCGCCCGCGACGCGCTCTCGACGGAGCTCGTCACCCTGCTGTGGCTGTTGTACGAACACCGCGGCGTCGTCCTCTTCGCGGGACCGACGGGGGCGGGCAAGACGACGCTAATGAACGCCCACATGCCCTTCATCCCCTTCGACGACCGCCCGATCTCCATCGACGAGGGCTCCCGCGAGGTGCGACTCCCCCACGAGACCGGCGTGGCGCTGACGACCCGCGATCACGAGAACGACTACAAGGCGGTGAGCATGGCGACGCTGATGACTGAGGCCAACTACCTGAACCCCGACGTCGAGGTGATAGCCGAGATCAACACGCCCGCCAGCTTCGAGACGTTCGCCGAGACGGTGAATACGGGCCACGGCGTCGTGGGCACCACGCACGCCGCGGACGTGGAGACGCTCGTCAACCGCGCGATAGAGCGCGGACTCCCACCGTACCTGCTCCGGGAGGTCGACCTCGTGGTGTTCCCGCGACAGGTCGGCGGGGACCGGTACGTCGCCCAGGCGGTCGAGCCGCTCTCGCCCGCCGAGTACGACGCGCTCGATCCGGCCGCGACCCGGAGCCGGACCGGCGACCCGAAACACGGCGGGGCCGGAGTCGTCGAGCGCGACGACACGGCCGTCCACTACAACACGGTCGCGTGGCGCGACCCCGCGGGCGGGTTCCGGATGGACGGCGCGCCGACCGCGGACGCCGCCGGCTCGTATTCCGACGGCGGCAGGCGGCTCCACGCGCTCGCGCGCCTCGCCGAGCGGACCGACCGCGACCTCGACGCGGTCGAAACCGAGTTCGCCGCCAAACGCCGTTACGTGGAGTACCTCGTCCGCGACGGTCTCACGGACTTCGACGAGCTGTTCGAGTTCCTCGCCGACCTCCGGGCCGACGAGGCCGCGACCGTCGAACGCGCCGCGCGATCGATGCGACACGCGAGCGATCCCGGCGGGTCGGCCGAGGGGGACGACGGCGACGCCCGACCCGGAGGCGCGCCGTGAGCGGCGACACGCGACGGTCCGCTCGCGTCGAACGGGAGACCCGAACCGGAGCCGGCGACGCGCGATCCTCCGGATCCGCCGGGCTCGAGGGATTCGCCGGATTCGATCGGGTCCTCCACGCGCTGTTCGCCCGGCACGCCGACGACCGTCGCCACGACGTCGATAGACAGCGCTACCGCGGGGCGGACCCGTCGACGGACTTCGAGACGTACCTCGCGCGGACGTACGCGCTCTCCTGGGTCGTGGGTCTCGCGGCGGCCATCCCGGTCGTTCTCCTCGCGAGCGCGGTCGCTCCCGAGGTCTCGACCGCGCTCGCGGACGGCCTCGGTACGCGCGTGTCGTTCGCGGTTCCCACGCCACCCCCGGTCGCGCTCGCGGTCAGTCTGTCGGCGGTCGCGGGCCTCCTCGCCAAACGGGCGACGGTCCACGCCGGCGGGCTCTACCTCCGGTGGTTGGTCTCCGCGCGCCGGGCGCGGATCGAGCGGACGCTCCCCGGTGCGGTCCGATACCTCGACGCGCTCTCCTCGGGGAGCGACGACGCCCGGACGCTCGTGGCGAAGGTCGCCGAGAACGACGCCTACGGCGGCGCGTCCGTGTCGTTTCGGAAGGCCCTCAACGCCGCACGGCTCACGGGAAGTCTCGACGCCGGGCTCCGCCGCGTCGCCCGCGACACGCCCTCGCGGGACCTCCTCGCGCCGTTCCTCCTGAAGTTCCGTCAGCACGTCTCGGCGGGCGACGAGGCGCTCGCGGAGTTCCTCCGCACCGAGAGCCGCCTCCTGGCGCATCGACAGGAACACGCTCGGACGCGGGCCCGGCGGTACCTGAAGCCGATCGCGGAGCTGTTCGTGTTCGTGCTCGTGTTGCCCGCGCTGCTCGTCGTCGCCGTCACGGTGACGAGCGTGTTCGCCCCCGACCTCTCGCGGCTGGTCGACACGCCGGTCGGTACCGTCTCGCCGCGAGCGGTCGCCGTCTACGCGTCCGTCGGATTCCTGCTCGCGGTCGGGCTCGTCGGCATCGCCGCCACCGGCGCGCTCCGCCCCGTCGACTCGCGCACGAGTTACCGCCGTCCGGAGGGCCTCCGCGGAGTGCTCGCGTCCGCGCCGTCGAACCCGGCCAGCGCGTCGATCGTCGCGGTCATCCCCGCGGCGACCGTGGCCGTGGCTCTCGCGTACGCCGGATACCCGCTCGTGAACGTCTCGCTTCTGGCGTACGTCGCGTTCGCGCTCCCGGTCGGGTCGGTCGCCGCCCGGCGCGGACGGATCGACGACGCCAAGGACCGCCGGATCGCCGACTTCGTCTACGCGGTCTCCGCGCACGCCTCGGTCGGCCGCCCGTTCCCGGAGGCCGTCGCGACCGCGGCTCGCGAGACCGACCTCGGCGTGTTGCGCGGCGACGTCGCCGACCTCGCGTTCAACCTCTCGCTGACGACCGCCACGGAGGGCGCACCCGACGCGGACGACGCCGACCCGACCGTCGCCGCTCGTGACGCTTCCGCCGCCGGTAGCGACGTGCGCGTCGTGGCGCTCGACCGGTTCGTCGACCGCGTCGGGACGCCCCTCGCCGTCCGGACGATCGGACTGGTCGCCGGGGCGTTGAACGCCGGGAGCACCGTCGACGAGGTGTTCGAGACGCTACAGGCCGAGGTCGACCGACTGACCCACGAGAAGCGCGCGCTCCGCGAGGCGATGCGCCGGTACGTCGTGATCGGGTGGGTCGCGGCCCTGTCGGTCGGCGCCGCCGTCGTCGCGATCAACGCCGGCGTGATGCGGACGGACCGTCTGCTCGCGCTCGCTGCCGCGCTCGACGCGCCGTTCGATCCGGAGGTCGTCCACCCCGAACTGGAGCGGTTCCGCCTCTACGTGGTCGCGCAGGCGACGATGCTCGCGTCGGGCTGGTTCGCGGGGGCCGCCGCGCGCGGCAGGTACGGGGCGCTCCTGCACTCCGGGGTGCTGGTGGCAGCCTGTTACGTCGGCTTCGTCGCCGTCGGACAGATCTGAGCGCCCGAGCGGCCAGGTCGACTGTCGACTCGGACGCCCCCGTCCTCACGGGTCCATCGGCCGCTCGACGCGGGTCG
The DNA here is from genome assembly GCF_003697845.1 of Halobellus captivus. Classification (GTDB taxonomy): domain Archaea; phylum Halobacteriota; class Halobacteria; order Halobacteriales; family Haloferacaceae; genus Halorubrum; species Halorubrum glutamatedens. The sequence continues at coordinate 102,868 of NZ_RDQE01000001.1, forward strand.
TGATCCGGTCGGGATCGAGCCGGTAGAACGCGAAGGTCACCTCGCTCGTGGGCTCGCCGAAGACGTCGACGATCGGTATCCTGCCGGTTCGCTCGAGCCCCTGGATGGTCTCCTCGGCCACGGATTCGTCCGTCGTCGACACCAGACGGCCGCTCGCGACGACGCTTCGCCATCGGCCGTCGTCCTCGCCGTAGGTCACGAACGTGGCCTCGCGGTCGTCGAGTTCGCCCTTCGTCCGGTCCGGGCCGACGGAGAGTCGGAAGTAGAGGACGGACTCCATCGGGTCGTATCCGTAGGAGACCGGGACGCTGTGTGGCGGCTCGTCCCCGGCCGTCGCGAGCGAGATGACGCCGGTTCCGGACCGTCCGAGGAACTCGTCACGCTCGTCGTCGTCCATGCGGACCGCGTCGATGTCGCCCATACCTCGTCTACGGCGCGTATCACCATATACCTCCGCCACGCGAATCCCGCCGACCGCAACCTATATTGTTTAGAACACACAAGATCGATGCATGAGCGAATCCGATCGGGGCGAATCCGAGCCGAGCGAGCGCGAGCGGATCCGCGAGCGAAAGCGTCGGGAGCTTCGCCAACGGCTCGAGGCCGAGGAGAACGAGGGACGCGGCGGCGACGGTGCCGACGAGGTCGACGTCGGGATCGAAACGCCGAGCGATCCGGTCGAGATCGGAAGCGCCGAGGAGTTCCAGCGGCTCGTCGGCGAGCACGAGGTCGTGCTCGTGGACTGCTATGCCGACTGGTGTGGTCCGTGTCAGATGATGGAGCCGACCGTCGAGTCGCTCGCGGACGAGACCGACGCGGTCGTCGCGAAGGTCGACGTCGACGGCTTGCCCGGGCTGGCCCAGCGACTCGGCGCTCGGGGCGTGCCGACGTTCCTCGTGTACGCGAACGGCGAGCCGGTCGACCGGTTCGTCGGCGCACAGGACCGAACCACGCTCGAGACGGCGATCGCGAGCAACGCGGCCTGACGCTTCGGGTTCCAACACCCGCTTGCGGTTCGCGACCATCGTCGACGAGGTGGTCGAGGGGTCGGCCCGCGTTACCCGACGTAGTCGAACGCCACGGCAAGCTCGTCCGCGCCGAAGAAGACGAACCGGTACCGCCCGGGTTCGAGGTCCGGACACACCCGGAGGTCGCCGTTCGGATGGTCGGCCACCAACCCCTCCTCGTCCATCGCAAACGACCACTCGAAGACGTCGCCCGGCGGCGTCGAGAGCAGTTCGTCGGTGTACTCGAACCGGCCGTCGTCGCTCCCGCGCACGTCGGTCCACCCGTCCTCGGCCTCCACCTCGAGGGTGTACTTGGCGTGGTTGCCGACGCCGATCGGTCGCGCGGAGACGTTCGTCATCTCGACGCGGAACGGGTCACTCCGCTCGAACCGCAGGTATTCGTCCGGGCCACTCGCGGTCTCGAAGTCGTTCGGGTCGTCGGAGTCGTCCGTCCCGTCGGAGTCGTCCGTCCCGTCGGAGTCGTCCGTCCCGTCCGCCTCCTCGTACTCGGGATTCACGACCCGGAGTTCGAGCCCCGAGTCGCCGTCGACGCCGCCGCCCGACCCCCAGTTCACGTCCCCGTCGTAGGGGATGGGATGTCGCTCGAAGGCGTCGTCCGGACAGTCGAGCGGCGCGGGGACGTTCGCCGGGTCGCCGTCGGGCCGCACGGATCCGCGGAGCGCCGCCGGGTCGCGGACGCCGTCCTCGCCGGTCAGTTCGGCGGTCTCGCCCCGTCCGTCCGTCACGGCGATCCGAGCCGTCTCCGGCAGCGGGTCGGCCGTGACTCGGAGGAACGCCCCGGAGTGGGTGATCGCCTCGCCGCACGCGGTGTCCTCGTCGGCGGTGTCGACCACCGTCGCGTCCGCGGTCAGGGTCTCCCCGTCGACGGCGACGTCCGCGAACTCGAGGAGTCGTTCGCAGGTGTTCCGGCCGACCGACTCGACGTATGCGAGAACCGACTCCTCGAAGTCGGTCCCCTCGACGAAATCGAGCGTCTCGGGACGCGCGTCCCCGAGGAGCCACTCGACCGCGGTGCGGTCGGTGAACAGGGTCACGAACCCCGGCCGCTCCGTCCGCCGCCACGCCGGCCCGGAGAGCGCGCCGCCGACCCGATGGACCGTCGTCTCCGGGTCGGCGTCGCTTCCGCCGTTCCCGTCGTCGGTGCCGGTTCCGTCATCGGTGCCGGTTCCGTCATCGGTGCCGGTTCCGTCGTCGGTGCCGGTTCCGTCGTCGGACCCGGGGGGCGACCCGCCGAGACAGCCCGCGAACCCGACGATTCCGACGGTTCCGACGGTCACGGTCGTCGTCCCGATGCCGCGGAGCGTCGATCGTCGAGTGGCCCGTTTCATGCCCGCCGATACGACGGTGCCGGATAAGGGCTTCGTGGAGGCACAAACGGCTCTCTGTGCTACCCGCGTCGCCCGCGGCGGCGCGCCATGCCGATCGGGCGATCCGCTGTGGATCCGGCGATCCGCTACGACCGGCCGAAGACCCGCGGGAGGTCCTCCCGCCCGACGCCGGCGGCCAGCCCGAGCGCCAGCCCGACGCGGGCCTTCGCCGCCGGGAGGTTTCCGGCGAAGACGACGCCGTGGTCCGCGAGCGTGACCGCCCCGCCCGGCGTCCCGTACACCGGCTCGGTCGGCCCGGCGGGCCGGCCGGCGACGACGACGGGCACTTCCTCGACCGCCTCCGCGACGGCGTCGCCGATCGCGGCCGTGGCGTTGCCGAGGCCCGTTCCCTCGATCACGATCCCGCCCACGTCGGCCGCGAGCGCGCGCTCGATCCCCGCCGCGGTGGCCCCCGTCCCCGAATGGACCACGGGGACCTCGGGAACCCGGTCGGCCGCCGCGGTCGGGTCCGAGGGATCGATCGGCCCCTCGGGTCCACAGAGCGGGTCGACCATGACCCTTCGACGCGGCTCGCGGACGAGGTCGGACGCGGCACGGGTGAACGTCGCGACCGGAGCCGACGCCGGCGAGGTCATCGTCGAGAGCGCGTTGCTGTGGCCCTTCACGACGTCGCGGCCGGCGTGAAGCTCGTCGTCGAACGCGACGTGGACGCCGCGCGCGAACCGGTCGTCGGCCGCCGCCCGGACCGCGAGCGTCAGGTTCGCCGGCACGTCGCTCGAGGGCTCGTCGAGGCGACGCTGTGCGCCCGTCACCACGACCGGTGCGGGCAGGTCGGTCAACACGTCGAGCGCGTAGGCGGTGTCCGCGAGCGTGTCGGTCCCGTGGGTGACGACGATCCCGTCCGCGCCCTCCTCGACCGCCTCCCGCGCCGCGGCCGCGGTCGCGAACACGTCGCGCCACCGCACGTCGAACCCCGGCTGTGAACAGACCTCCCGGGCCGACACCGTCGCGTACGTCTCGACGCCCGGCACCGCCGACACGAGGTCCGCTCCCGTCTTGGCCGGGGCGGCACCGTCGTCTCCCGGCTCCGACGCGATCGTTCCGCCGCAGGCGACGACGCACACGTGTGGTCGCTGGTTTCCGGGCTCTCCGCCCCCGCTGGTCTCGTCGCTTCCCATGGCCGACGGTGGCCGCGGCAGGGGTAAATCGCTTCGCCCCTCGGCAGGCGGGGCTCCAGTCCGCCGATCGACGGTCGGCCCCCGTTGCGCCCTCGAGGACCCTCGTTCGGGCCGAGTTTTCCGGGATGTGGAATCGGACTACGAAACACTGAAAGAAAGTCCAGATGGGTTGATAAACTTTTTACTGTCTTTTGAACCGGTTTTGAAACCTCGCGAAACACGGTACAAGGTGTGAATTACGCCGAACCCTCGGCGGGCTATATGTGGGTACCACCCGTTGGGGGAAACGTCAGATGTCCACCCGTGTCCCCCTCGAACGGATCCCCCTCACGTTCCCCCTCGCGGAGCGGATGAGCCGTACCGTCAGAGCCGTGGCGTTCTGGGCGGCGATCGTCATCCCGGTCGGCTACCCGTTCCTGCTGTACGCCGGACTCGACCGAACGAACGCTCTGCTCTTCGTTGGGCTGTTGGCCGCGAACGCGGTCGCGCTCGCGGTCGGCCACGACTACCACCCTAGCTCGAGCCGCGATCACGGCGTTCCGGCCTCCTCAGACGTGCGGAACCCGTCGTCGACGTCGAACGGCGGCCGTGCCGACGAGACCGACGCCTGACGCCGAGGCCGGGGACCGCCGCCTCTCACCCTCCGCCGCACCGTCCCTCCGCCGCACCGTCCCTCCGCCGAATTCGGCTCTCCACCCCTTCCTCCACGACGCGCCGTCTCGAAGCGCTTACCCACCCGCCCACCCGAGCGTGACCCATGACCGACGCGACGCGGGTCGAGTGGCGCGAGTGGGGCCGCGAGGCGTTCGCCGAGGCCGACGAGTGGGACCTGCCGGTCCTCCTCTCGCTTTCCGCCACCTGGTGTGAGGGCTGTCACGAGATGGACGCGACCACCTACGCCGAGCCGCGGGTGGCCGCCAACGTGAACGAGTGGTTCGTCCCGGTCCGGGTCGACGTCGACCGCCGCCCGCGCGTCCGCGAGCGGTACAACATGGGCGGGTTCCCCACGACCGCCTTCCTCACGCCCGACGGCGAACTGCTCACCGGCGCGGGGTACCTCGGCGTCGACGGGATGCGCCAGGTGCTCGAGTCCGTCCAACGGATGTGGGACGAGGAGGGTCGCGAGGCCGGTCGGATCCCGCGCGCGCTGAACGGCGACCGACCGCCGGCCGGCGAGCTCTCCGAGGCGGTCGAGAGCCACCTCGCCGGACAACTCGAGAACAAGTACGACGAGGAGTACGCGGGATGGGGAACCGACGCGAAGTTCCCGCTTCCCCGCACCGTGGAGTTCGCGTTGAAACGCGACCGCGACCGTGGCCTGCGCACCCTCGACGCGGTCCGCGACCACCTCGCGGACGACGTCGCCGGCGGCTTCTTCAGGTTCGCCGGGACCCGCGACTGGAGCGACGTGGCCTACGAGAAGCCGGCGGACACGAACGCGGCGGTGACGCGGGCGTTCGCGAACGCCTACCTCTACACCGGCGAGGAGGCGTACCGCGAGCCCGCCGCGGCGGCCGTCGACTTCCTCACCGACGACCTCTGGACCGGCTACGGCGTCGGCGGGAGCCTCGGCCCGGGGCTCGGGCGGGCCTACTACGCCGCCTCCGCCGAGGACCGCGCGGACCTCGACTCGCCCCGTCGCGACCTCACCGTCCTCGCCGGCGCCAACGCGCTCGCGGCGGACGCGCTCCTGGCGTTCGCGGCGTACACCGACGACGACCGCGCCCGCGAGTACGCCGAGCGGACCCTCGACGGTCTCGAGCGCGACCTGATCGACCTCGACACCGGCCTCGTGACCCACTACCGGTCCACGGACGGCGACGACGGGACCGACGACCTCGCCCCGAGCGACCTCCTCGAGGACGTCTCGCGGGTCGTGGGCGCGTACGTCCGCGCCGCCGGGGTGCTCGGCGAGGGTGCCGACGTCGCCCGCGCGGTCGCCGACCGAGCGATCGAGGAGCTCCACGTCGACGGCTCGTTCGTCGACGGGGCACGCTCGGGTGCCGGACTGCTCGACCGCCCCTTCAGGCCGCTCGACGGCAACGTGGAGCTCTCGTCCGCGCTCGTCGACCTCGCGGCGCTCACCGGCGAGGACCGCTACCGGGCGGTCGCCCGCGAGACCGCCGAGTCGTTCGCGGGCGCGACCGACCGGCTCGGGGTACAGGTCGCCGGATACGGGAGCCTCGTCGGGCGGCTGCTCCGCGGGACGACCGTCATCGCCGTCGGCACCGAGCCCGGAAGCGACCTCCACCGGGCGGCCTGGCGGGTCGCCGACCACGAGAAGGTCGTCGTTCCGAACGCCCACCGCGAGGACGCGTCCGCGCCGCGAACCGTTCCCGAGGGATCGGCCGTCGTGACCGCCGGCGACGCCGTCTCCGACCCCGCGACAACGCCGGACGAGTTGATGACCCGCGTCGCGGAGACGGTCGAGTGATAGGCGCCGTCGAGCGTCGGTCCGTGCTCGATCGGCGCCGACGTCTCGTCGGGCCGTCCCTCCGCTGAAACGAGCGTAAACGTCCGACGTGTTTATGCCGGCACCGGGACACGTTGGGGTATGGCATCCCTTCGTGATCTCGGTCTGTCGGAGTACGAGGCCCGTGCGTACCGCGCCCTGCTACGGACCGGGCCGACGACGGCGAAGGACCTCTCGCGGGCCAGCGAGGTCCCGATGGGTCGTATCTACGACGTGCTCAACAGCCTCGAGGGCCACGACCTCGTCCGGAGCCAGGCGGCGAGCCGCCCGAAGAAGTACGTCGGCGTCGAGCCCGACGCCGCCCTGGATCGATTGCTCGAGGAGAAACGACGCGAGCTCGACGCACGGGCCGAGCAGTACGCGACGGTCGTCGAGGAGCTCTCGAGCGAGCTCGACGCCACCGACCCCGTCGACGGCGAGTTCTGGACGGCCGCGGTCGGCGCTGAGGACGCCACGGACCTCCTGTTGGAACGGATCGCGGCCGCGGAGCGTCGGATGGTCGTCGTCGCCGGCGCGCCCGCGACCGGCTTCGACCTGGGCACGGTCGGCGAGCGCGTGACCGCGGAGCTGGAGGCGGCGCTCGACCGGGGCGTCGAGGTCAGGGTGTTGTTGTCGCCGGAGACGGTCGACGCGCTCCCGCGAAGCGTCGGCCGCCGATACAGCGCCGAACTCGTCGACAACGAGGGGTTCTCGGTTCGGACGACGCCGGGCGTCGACGGGACGTTCAACGTCTTCGACGGGCTCGAGGTGTGTATCGAGGTGCCGCATCCGCTCTCGGGCGAGGAGCCCTTCGCGATGATCGACGTCAAGGACGCCGAGTTCGCCGCCAGCGTGAGCGAGGAGTTCGAGCCACGATGGACGGAGGCGGAAGCGCTCTCGTTCGGCTGAGCGACAGAACCCGCAGCCGCGATCGACGACGCCGACCTCACCGGTCGGGTACGTCCGGGTCGATGAGCGGCGAATCGGAGTCGGCACACGTCGGGCGGCCGCACACGCCGGCGTCCTCACCCGCACGCTCGACGCCCGGCGCGAGCGACTCGATCCGCCAGTCGACGGCGTGACCCGTCTCGGCCTCGTGGTCCGCGAGGGTCTCTCGAGCCGTCCGGAGCCGGTCGTGTGTCGCCTCGAACCGACACTCCGCACAGCGGACGACGACGCGCGTTCGGTCCATACCGGACCGACGGGAGAGATCGGCAAAACCGCTCCGGTCGCTCGACCGCTCGATCCCGGACGTGGCAGAACCGTTCGGCCTCGCCGCGTCGCCGGGCCTCGTCGGGTCAGCCGGCCTCGTCGGGTCAGCCGGCCTCGTCGGGACCGGTCCGCCAGCCGCCGGAGAGCACCACGAGCCAGACCGCGAGCCCGGCGAGGACGAACACGCCGGCCATGTACGGGACGATCGGGAGGCTGAGTCCGAGGGCGTCGAGCACCGTCCGGAGTTCGTAGACGATGACCCCGAAGACCGCGAGCCCGACGAGCAACCCGCCGCGGGTGACGTCGACGTTCACGCGACCACCCCCGAGGTGGCCGCATCGAGGAGGCGAGCACCGAGGAACGCGAGCGCGTCGACGAGCGCCCACGCCGCCGGCACGGCGACCTCCGCGAGCGCGCCGACCGTCGCGTCGATCCACACGGGATACGTCCCGACGCCGGGACCGAGCAGCCCGCCGTCGTTGATGATCGCCGCGAGCGGGAGCGCGTACGCGAGCACGACGAGGGTCACGGCGATCCCGACCCAGATCCGGAGGTCATCGAGCACCTCGGGGGCGTCGTCGGGCCCGGACAGCGCCGGCCGGATCGTCTCCGCGAGCCCGGAGACGCGCGGGTTACCCATCGTGAGCACGAGGTTCCCGATGAACAGGACGGTCGAGAGGAACAGCAGCGTTCCGCCGATGGCGATCTGGACGTTCAGCTCCTCGAAGCCGCCGAACGCGACCGGGTAGTCGAAGCCGGAGTACTCCGGCTCGGCGGTCCGTCGGGGAACGCCGAGTAACCCCTGCGCGTGCATCGCGTTCGACATGAGCGCCATCCCGATGAACCAGAGGACGACCTGGAACAGCCCGATCTGTCGGCTGTAGACCGGCTTGTTGGTGATCTGCGGCCAGAGCCAGTAGGTCGCGGCCATGAACGTGAGCGCGACCGCGGTCCCCACGGTGAGGTGGAAGTGGCCGGGGACCCAGATCGTGTTGTGGATCATGTAGTTGATGTTCATTCCGGCGTTGACCATCCCCGAGAACCCGCCGGCCGCGAACATCAGTCCCGCCAGCATCATCCCGGTGAACGCCGGGTCCCGCCAGGGGAGCGACCGGAGCCAGCCGAAGATCCCCGTCCCGCCGCGCTGGCGTGCGCCGTACTCGACGCTCGCGACGACGGTGAACGCCGTGAGCAGGCTCGGCAGCAGGAGGAACATCGTGTTCGTCATCGAGATGAACTTGAATCCCTCGGCGATCCCCGGATCGAGGTACTGGTGGTGGATGCCGACCGGGGTCGACAAGAGCAGGAACAGGACGAAGACGACCCGCGCGAGGGGGTCGCTGAACAGCCGACCGCCGGCGATGGACGGAAGCACGGTGTACCACAGCAGGTACGCGGGCATCAGCCAGAAGTAGACCACCGGGTGGCCGAAGAACCAGAACAGCGTCCGGGTGAGCGTCGGGTTCACCGACTCGATCAGCCCGAGCGACCAGGGAAGGAGGAAGATCAGCACCGACGCGGCGACCGCCGAGGAGGCGATGTACCACATGATCATGGTGGTCAACACCATGAACGTCTGGAGCGGGATCCGCTCGTCGGGGTTGTCCTCGCGCCACGCGAGCCACGTGCGGAACCAGTCCGCGCCGGCGAGCCACGATCCGACGATGAACACGGCGAGCCCCGTATAGAACAGGGGATGTGCCTGAAGCGGCGCGTAGAACGTGTACAGAACGTCCGCGCTCATGTCGATCGCGTCCGTGAAGCCGGCGAGGATGGAGATCCCGGTCATCGTCATTCCGCCGGCCATGAGCACGTACCACGTCCACGTGATCCTGATGTCCACGAGCGGCCGGTCGAGGCTCCGAACGACCGCCCAGGTGAACAGGCCGACGAGGAAGAAGACGGTGAAGCTGATCACCAGGAACACGCCGTGTGCGGTGAGAACCGTGTAGTAGTCGGTGGAGTCGATGAGTCCACGGAAGAGTCCGGTCCGGTGGAGCGTCTGGATGATCCCGAAGATCGCTCCCAGCGTGAGCGCCAGGAAGGACCCGAGGAACGCCGACCGAACGACCTTGGCCTCCTCCGGGAACCTATCGAGGAACGTCTCCTCCGCCTCGAGCGCGTCGCTCATTCGTTTTCACCTCCCTCGTTCATCTCCGCGAACTCCTCTTCGGATACGACGTGAAGTTTCCCCTCCATGGCGTGGTGGCCGGCCCCACAGTACTCGTTACAGACGATCCCGTACTCCCGGGGTTCGCTCACCTCGACGGTTATCTCCGCGACCTCGCCCGGAACGGCCATCGTGTTGGCGTTCGTCCCGGCCACCTCGAACCCGTGGATCACGTCGCGGGAGGTGATCTGGAACGTGACGGTGCTGTTTTCGGGGACCACGATCGGGCTCGGTTCGAACCCGAACTGGTAGGCGACGACGTACGCCTCGTACTCGTTCTCGCCGACCTGCTCGACGCGAGGTTCGGCGAATCGGTCGTCCTCGTCGAGCGCGTTCGCGTCGATCTGGGCCTCGCTGTCGGCGACCATCGCCACGCCGGGACCGACCGCGCCGTAGGTGACGGACCCGAGGAGCAACAGGATCAACACGATGGCGAACGCGAGCCAGATCTTCTCGTAGGCGTGAATGTGCATCCCGTTTCACCCCACCACGACGAGGTCACGGCCGAGGAACTCGATGTAGTAGATGTACACCCATGCGATCACGAGGATCGCGAAGTACACCGCGATGAGCGCGAGCGTGCCGACGGGATCGAACTCCTCGTCGCCGCCCGCGTCGTCCGCCGGCGCGCCTGCCGTCTCGGTTCGGCTCATAGGTCGGATTACGGACAGCCAACCATATAATATCCATCCGTTCTCGGGGTATGAAAATCCGCTTGGGTTATATGCCGACGGCCGTACACGTGTTCGTATGGAATTCTCGCTCCAGCACGCGGTGTTCCTGGTGCTCGGCGGGGTGCTCCCGGCGGCGGCCTACATCGCCTCGCGCGCGGAGTACGTCGTCGCCGTCACGTTCGTCAACGTGGTGCTCATCTGGGCGAGCCTCCGGATCGCCACCGGCGGCAGCCTTCGCCCTGGCGGGGACGACACCAGGCTCGAGCCGAGCGACATCGAGGACGCGTAGGCGTCGACATTCGCGGCAATTCGGGTGATACCGGCGGTCCGCGTCGACGACCCGGCGGTTTGCCCCGACGGTTCGGGCGGTTCGCGCCGACGACCCGGCGGTTTGCCCCGACGGTTCGGGCGGTTCGCGCCGACGGGTCGTCTCGCCCGCACCGCCCTCGACGGGCCGTACCGACTCCGACCGCCCGCGGCCGACGAACCGGACGCCACCACCATGTCGAACTGTACCCTCTGTGACCTGCCGACGGGATCGGACCCGCACACCGACCCGGCCGTCGAGGGTGAGTACTGTTGTCAGGGGTGTCTCGCCGTGGCGCGCTCGCTCGACGACGTGGCGGACGCCGAGGACCTCGAGGAGCGGACGCCGGAGGCGGAGCCGCCGGACGACTTCGACGGCGAGACGGCGTTCCTCCACGTCGACGGCATGCACTGTGCGACCTGCGAGTCCTTCCTCGAGTTGACCGCCGCCGAACGCGAGGGCGTCGCGGCCGCGGAGGCGAGCTACGCCACCGACACGATCCGCGTCGAGTACGACCCCGACCGGGTGACCGCCGCCGACCTGCCGGAGGCGCTCTCCGTCGCCGGCTACACCGCGAGCGACCGGGCCGATCCCGAGCCCGAGGGCGACGACGTCGACGTGGTTCGCTTCCTCATCGGCGGCGGCTTCTTCGGGATGATGGCGATGCTGTGGTACGTCCTCTTTCTATATCCGACCTACTTCGGCTACGACCCGCTCCTCGACTTGGGCGGCGTGGGCGGGCTCTACCTGTTCACGCAGATCTGGCTTTTCACCTCCGTCGTGCTGTTCTACACGGGCTATCCGATCCTCCGCGGCGCGTACGTGAGCCTGCGGGCGGGTCGCCCCAACATGGATCTGCTGGTGTCGCTCGCGGCCGTCAGCTCCTACGCGTACAGCACGCTCGCGATGCTCGTCGGCCGGACCGACCTCTACTTCGACGTGACGATCGCCGTGATCCTCGTCGTCACCGCGGGCCACGGGTACGAGTCGCGGATCAAGTCCCGCGCGACCGGGATGCTCTCGGAGCTGACGACCGCGGCCGAGAGCGAGGCCCGGCGGGAGTCGGGCGAATCGGTCCCGACGGAGGCGGTCGAGCCGGGCGACCGGCTGCTCGTCCGGCCCGGCGAGCGCGTCCCGTTCGACGGCACGGTCGCGGAGGGGACCGCCGCCGTCGACGAGGCGCTCGTGACCGGCGAGTCGCTCCCGGCGACGAAACGTCCCGGCGACGCGGTCCGCGGCGGGACCGTCGTCACGGACTCGCCGGTCGTGATCGAGGTGGGCGAGGACGCGACGAGCACGCTCGACACCCTCGTTCGACTGCTCTGGGACATCCAGAGCTCGCGGTCGGGGATCCAGCGGCTCGTCGACCGGCTGGCGACCGTGTTCGTCCCGCTCGTGGTCGCGGTCGCGGTCGTCGCCGGCGCGGGGACGTTGGCGCTCGGCGGCACCCCGACCGACGCGGCGCTCGTCGCGCTCACGGTGCTCATCGTCTCGTGTCCGTGCGCGCTCGGACTGGCGACGCCGCTCGCGATCGCGGCGGGGATACGCGACGCCGCCCGCCGGGGGATCGTGATCGTCTCCGACGCCGTCTTCGAGGACGGCGCCGGGATCGACGCGGTCGTGCTCGACAAGACCGGGACCCTCACCGACGGGGAGATGCGGCTGCTCGAGACGGCCGCGGAGGACGACGAGGAGAGAGGGTCGGACGACGAGCGAGTTCTCGACCGGGCGGCGGCGCTCGAACACGCCTCCGCCCACCCGATCGCGCGAGCGATCGCGGACGCGGTCGACGCGGACCGGGCAGGGGTCGACGCGGACCGGGCGGGAAACGATCCCTCGGACCCCACGGCCGTCGTCGACGGCGGGACGGAACCCGCAAGCGATCCTGCGGGGGATCCGCCCGCCGCTGGGGGGACGACCGACTCGACCGATCCGGCGAGCCGCGTCGACGATCCGGACGAGTCCGTCGACGTCAACGTCGCCGACGTCACCGTCACGGACCGCGGCGTCGAGGGGCGGATCGACGGCGACCGCGTCGTCGTCGGCCACCGATCCCTCCTCGAGGAGCGCGAGTGGACCCTCCCCGACCGGATCCGCGAGGCGGGTAAGCGCGCGACGGCGGACGGCAACGTCCCCGTCTTCGTCGGCTGGGAGGGGCGGGTCCGGGGCGTCCTCGTCGTCGGCGACGGGGTCCGTGAGGGGTGGGAGGCGGTCGTGACCGACCTCGACGACCGTGGGAAGCGCGTCGTCGTGCTCACCGGCGACTCGGCCGCCGCGGCGCGCCGCTTCGAGGAGCATCCCGCGATCAACGAGGTGTTCGCGGGGGTGCCGCCGGAGGCGAAAGCCGAGACGGTCCGCCGGATCGGCGCGGAAGAGCGGGTGGCGATGGTCGGCGACGGCAGCAACGACGCGCCGGCGCTCGCGGCCGCCGACCTCGGGGTCTCCGTCGCGAGCGGCACCGACCTGGCCGCGGACGCCGCCGACGCCGTCCTCCTGGAGGACCGGCTCGCCGCGATCCCTGAGCTGTTCGACGTCACGAGCGGGACGAACCGGCGGATCCGGGAGAACCTCGGGTGGGCGTTCGCCTACAACGCGATCGCGATCCCGCTCGCGGTCTCCGGGGCCCTCAACCCGCTCCTGGCGGCGCTCGCGATGGGGACGAGCAGCCTGCTCGTCGTGGGCAACTCGGCACGGTCGGTCGTCGACGAGGAGTGATCGGCCGGCTCACTCCGCGGTTCGGGCGTCCTCACGCTCCGGGACGGTTCGGTCGTCGTTCCCGTCGTCGGTTCCGTCATCGCCGCCGTCGTCGCCACCGTCGTTCTTGCCTTCGCTCCCGTCGGAACCCCGTTCGATATCGTCACCCGGCAACAGTCGCCGCGCTAACGCCCCGAGCCGTTTGTACGCGAGGTTGACGTAGATCCCGGCGAGAAAGACCGCACCGAGTACGAGGGTGTCGTCGGCCGCGGCCTCGCCGAGGACGACGTCCGAGAGCAGGAAGATCCCGACGCCGAGCGGTAGCGCGGCCGGTAGCCGGAAGTTGTACCGCAACAGGTCGCCGACGCTGGCGTCGAAGTCGTCGATGAGCGCCGTGAAGACGAACCCCAGCGCGCCGAGCAGGCTGAACACGAGCACCGCGGGGGCGACGATCCGGCCCGACCCGGCGGTGACGTCGATCCCGGGGGTGACGCTCGTCCAGGCGAGGATCGCGGTCGCGAGGAGGTCGACCGCGACGATCACGAGCCCGAGTTTCGACCGGTACCACGTCCGGTCCCTCCACTCGACTCTGGCGTCATCGTCCGACCCGTCGCCGTCAGCCGGTCCGTCGCCTGTCGCGGACGTCGCGTCGGGGACGGACGTCGATCCGGATCCGTCGCCGTCGTCGACGCGCCCCTCGTCGACGGTGCGTCCCTCCCCACCGGATCGTGTATCCGTCCGCTCCGCCATGGCTCGACGTTTGTTAGCAAGCAACAATTACTTTCCGCCCGGCACGGTCCGCGCCCCCTCCCGTGGCGACGGCGGGATCGCGCCCCACCTCGACGGACCCGACCCGATCGGCTGTCTACCGGGGGACGACCCGAGTCACGCGGTCGCGCCGACGTGCGGTTTCACCGCCCGAACGATCGCGTCGACGTCGTAGCCGTCCTCGTCCTTGTCGAAGACGGCCTCCCCGTCGACGCGGACGACGAATATTCCATGGTCGCCGGTGACGAGCGCGACCTCGTCGAGTTCCTCCCCGAACTGTTCGAGAACCGCCCGTGAGACGTCCTGTGCCCGATCCAGCATGCCACACGGCACGCAGTACTCGATCTCGACTCGTGTCATACGCGCTCGAATAGGCCCCCAAACGTGATAAAACAGCGCCCCGCCGATCCCCGGTTCAGACCACGAGCGCGTCGAACACGACCGCGAACAACAGGAGTCCGAGGTAGGCGTTCGAGGCGTGGAACGCGCGGAACGCCGCGGACTCGTTCCGTTCGTAGTGGAGTCGAACGACGGTCCACAGGAAGACCGCGCCGAGGGCGACGCCCACGGTCGCGTACAGCGCGCCGAGCGGATCGGCGACGGCCGCGAGCGCGACGGCGGCGACCAGCGTCGCCCCGAGGTACCAGACGATGTGCCGCCGGGTGGCGGTCTCGCCGCGAACGACGGGCATCATCGGGAACCCGCCGCGCTCGTAGTCGTCCTTGTACGCCAGCGCGAGGTTGTAGAAGTGCGCGGGCGTCCACAGGAAGATCACGGCCGCGAGCAGCAGTCCGCCCCCGCCGACCTCCCCGGTGACCGCCGCCCAGCCGATGAGCGCCGGGAGCGCCCCCGCCGCCCCGCCGATGACCGTGTTCTGGACCGTGTTCGGTTTCAGAACCAGCGTGTACACGACGCTGTAGAACACGATCGCGACCAGCCCGAGCGCGGCGGTCAGGGGGTTCACGGTCCAGAACAGCCCGAGGGAGACGGCCGTCAACAGCCCGCCGAACGCGAGCGCGTGCGGGACCGGAACGAGGTCGGTCGCAAGCGGGCGGTCGTTGGTCCGCTGCATCCGCCTGTCGACGTCCCGTTCGAACACGTGGTTGAACGTCCCCGACGCGCCGATGGAGAGCGCCCCGCCTACGAGCGTCGCGGCGACGGTGTACGGCGTGAACCTCGGACCGCCGGAAAGCGCCATCGCGGCGGCGGCGACGAGACAGAGCAGCCACATCAGCCGCGGCTTCATCAGCCGGAAGTACGCGGCGGCGGTCGCGCGCAGCCGCGGCACCGTCGCCGTCGGAATCGACGGTGCGGGGGCGTCCTCGACCGGGGGCAGGTGGTCGGTCCCCGGCTCGAAGTCGGTCGGCGCGTCGTCGGCGTCGCCGGTCGCCGCCTCGAGCCACCACGCCAGCGCGGCGAGGACGCTCGCGAAGATCGTCACCCCGAGGACGAGGTGGACGAGCCCGAGCGGGATCGTCCCGCCGGGCATCGAAAGCGACGCGTCGCCGAGGGCGACGGCCGCGCCGATCCCGGCCTGTGCCGGGAACAACGCGAGCGCGAGGAGGAGCGCGCCGCGGACGCGGCGGCTCGCGCCGTCGCGCCACGCCAGGACCGCGGAGGCGACGACCGACGCGCCGACGGCGGCCGCCAGCACGCGGTGGCCGAGCGCGATCCAGGCCGCTGGCTCCGCGGGGAGCGCGTAGCCGCCCCCGCAGGCGGGCCAGCCGCCGCAGGCCGCCGCGGCGTCGGTCAGCGAGGTCGTCGCCCCGACGACGACGAGGAGGTACACGCCCATCGCCGCCGCGGCGAGGACCGCGGGGAACCGGTCGGGTATCGTCACGTGGATCGGCTTGGGCGTCGGTCCATATATGTCCCGCGCTTCCGCGGGTCGGATCGGCCGTCCGGTGACTCACCCGCGTCGCTCGACGCCGTCACCCCGCTCGACGCCGTCATCCGCGCCGCTCGAGCACCCGGTCGATGATGTCGCCGGTCGAGAGCAGCTCGTCGTCGTGACGGGGCTCACGACTGGAGGCACGCTCGACTCGACAGTCGATCCCCCGGTCCGCGAGCGCGGCCTCGATCGCGGCCTCGTCGTGGTGCTGGTCGAACCCGAGCACGATGACGTCGGGATCGATCGTCTCGATCGGCACGAAGATGTCCTCTCTGTGGCCGAGATGGGCCTCGTCGACGGCGGCGAGCGCGGCGACCATGTCTCGCCGCTGCCGGTCCGAGAGGATCGGCTTCGCCTTGTGGGTGACGTTCGACCCCCGGGCGACGATGGCGTGAAGCTCGTCGCCGTACGTCGCGGCGTCCTCGAGGTAGTGGACGTGGCCGGGATGGAGCAGATCGAAGGTCCCCTGCGCGACGACCCGCGTCATCGCAGCCACGAGAGGAACCCGCCCCGATCGTCGTTCGCGTCGCCTAGCTCGCGGTCGATGTCCTCCTGGGTGAAATCGAAGAAGTGCTCGTCGGGCATCTCGACGTCGAGCACCTCGAGGGTGCGCTGGTTCCCCTCGTTGTCGAACGCCTTCCAGTCGCCCCAGCCGTAGGGTGCGCCGACGATGATGTGGACCTCGCCCTGGCCGAACGTCGCGAGATCGGCGTCGCTCGGCCGGAGCACGCCGTTCGGGTGCGAGTGAACCGACCCGACCGAGCGCATGTCGTTCGGCTTCATGTGCGAGCGGACCGACGCGCTCGTCGGGTTCGACTCCGTGCCGGGAATGACGAGCACGTCCGTGATGACCTGTCCGTCCCGGTCGATGTCGAGGGCGGCCGTGTCGTCGGCGCGGAGGAACCCCATGTACTCGTTGGGGTGGGTCTCCTCGCTGGCCTCGAGGACGAACTCCATCGTCTCCCGGGCGATCCCGAGGAGGTCGTCCGACCGGAACAGTCGCATGTCCCGAAACACTCGCCGTCGATTGATATGGGTTCCGGACCGACGGGCCACCCCCGGATCGCGTCCTGACGGCCCTGACGGCCCTGACGGTCTTCGCCCCGCGAGCACGAGATAACAAGCTTAACACCCTCCGATCCCGAACGGCGTGTATGAGCGAACACACCGCCGGGGATTCCGGCATGCGGGACGATTCGAGTCCCGAACCCGACGCCGTGAGGGCGGAGGGGAAACCCGATAATCGAGACGCCGAGCCCGATAACCGCGACGTCGTCCATGACCTCGCGCCCGACTGTACCCTGGAGGACGTCCACACCGACGCGTTGTATCACGCCGCCGTCAACGGCGTCGTCGAGTACGGGATCTTCGTCGACGTCTCCGACGCCGTGAGCGGACTCGTCCACGAGTCGAACCTCGAGGGCGAGTACGCGGTCGGCGACCGGCTGATCGTCCGGCTGGTCGAGGTGAAGGAGAACGGCGACGTCGCCTTCGAGGAGGCGTCCCCGGGCGGCTACACGACCGAGACAGTCGAGCACGAACCGACGATCTCCCGGGTTCGCGGGCTCGTCCCCGGCGACGAGGTGACCGTCGAGGGCGAGGTCGTCCAGACGAAACAGACGGGCGGCCCGACGATCTTCGGCGTCGCCGACGCCTCGGGCGTCGTCTCGTGTGCCGCCTTCGAGGAGGCGGGCGTCCGCGCGTACCCCGCCGTCGAGGTGGGCGACATGGTCCACGTCTCGGGGACGGTCGAGACGCGGGAGGGCGGGCTCCAGCTCGAGGTCGACTCGTTGACCGCGCTCTCCGGCGACCGTGCCGAGGAGGCCCGGACGGCGTTCGAGGCGGCGCTCGACGAACGGGCCGAGCCGGCCGACGTGGACCCGCTCGTGGAGTGGGAGGCGTTCGAGTCGATCCACGACGACCTCCGCGATCTGGCCCGGCTGCTCCGCCGAACCGTGCTCGCCGGACGGCCGATCCGGGTCCGCCACCACGCCGACGGCGACGGGATGTGCGCGGCGATCCCGGTTCAGCTGGCGCTCGAACGGCTCGTCCGGGACGTTCACGAGGACCCGGACGCCTCACAACACCTGTTCAAGCGGCTCCCGAGCAAGGCCCCGTACTACGAGATGGAGGACGTCACTCGCGACCTCAACTTCGCGCTCGAGGGACGCGCCCGCCACGGCCGGAAGCTCCCCCTGCTTCTCATGCTCGACAACGGGTCCACCGAGGAGGACGTCCCCGCCTACGAGAACCTCACGCACTACGACATCCCCATCGCGGTCGTCGATCACCACCACCCCGACCCGGAGGCTGTCGCGCCGCTTCTCGACGCCCACGTCAACCCGTACCTCCACGATGAGGACTACCGGGTCACCACCGGCATGATGTGCGTCGAGCTCGCGCGGCTGATCGACCCGTCGCTCTCCGAGGAGCTCGAACACGTGCCCGCGGTCGCCGGCCTCTCCGACCGGTCGAAGGCGGAGGCGATGGACGACTACGTCGAACTCGCCGCGGACGCCGGCTACGGGAAGGACGACCTCCTCGACATCGGCGAGGCGCTCGATTACGCCGCCCACTGGCTGCGCTACTCCGAGGGGAAGACGCTCGTCAACGACGCCCTCAACGTCGGCTGTGACGACCCAGCGCGCCACGAGGAGCTGGTCGAGTTCCTCTCCGAGCGCGCCGAACGGGACGTGGATCGACAGCTCGAGGCGGTCGACGAGCACGTCGAACACGAGCGGCTCGCCTCCGGCGCACACCTCTACCGGATCGACGTCGACGAGTACGCCCACCGCTTCACGTACCCCGCGCCGGGGAAGACGACGGGCGAACTCCACGACACGCGGGTCCGGGAGACGGGCGACCCCGTCATCACGATCGGCTACGGCCCGGATTTCGCGGTCCTGCGATCGGACGGCGTCAGACTCGACATCCCGACGATGGTGACCGAGCTGAACGAGGAGCTCCCCGAGGCGGGCGTCTCCGGCGGCGGCCACCTCGTCGTCGGCTCGATCAAGTTCGTGAAGGGCCGCCGCGAGGCCGTCATCGACGCGCTCGTCGGGAAGATGGCCGAGGCGGAGATCGACGAGACGCTCTCGTCGACCGCCGTCATCGACGACGACTGAGCACGCTCCGGACTCCATCGAACTCAGACGAACTCGATCTCGCGACGCGCGACGACTCCGGCGGCGGCTACCGTTCCGGCCAGCCCCCCGACGATCCCGACCGGCAGGTGAACCCCGCCGCCGCGCCAGTCGGCTGCGTACGCCCGAGCGTAGAAGTCGGCGACGCCCGCGTTCTCGACGGCGAGGAGGACCTCGCGGTTCTCCGTCCTCGCCCCCTCGTTCCAGTTGAGGCTCCCCACGATCGCGGCGTCGTCTATCACGATCCCTTTGGCGTGGACCTTGCCGTACCGGCCGCGCGGCTCCGCGACGGCGACCTCGATCGGCTCGTCCGCGAGCGCGTCGACCAGCTCCCGGTTCGCCTCGCGGTCGTACCACGCGTTCGACACCAGGAGGTGAACGTCGACGCCGCGCTCGGCCGCCCGACGGGCCGCCCGGACGAGACGTCCGTCCGGGCCGCCGGTTCGCGGGACGATCGCGAGGACCCGGTCGTCGGCGGCGTCGATCCGCTCGACGAGTCGGTCGCCGGCGTTGCCCGGCGCGGTGAGCAGCTCCACGTCCGCGGGCGCGGGGGTCGGCGGATCGAACCGCGAGGGGTACGCCCGCTCCGTCGCGTCCGCGAAGCCGTCGGCGTCGTCCGTGTCGCCGTCGATATCCCCGTCCGTCGGCGGTCCGTGAAACGTCGTCTCCTCGCGAAACGCGTCCCACGAGCGGGTATCGGGGCCGGTCGCGTCGTTCTCGAAGAGCGCCGCGAGGTCGGCGGCGGCTTCCGGGTCGTCGGCGATCACGCCCCAGCCGCGACTCGACTCGCCGCCCGTCCCCGACTCCTTCCAGTTCTCGGTGAGCACGACGGCACGATCGTCGGCGACCGCGTACTTCGCGTGGTGGAACCGGAACCGGTTCGGATCGCCGTCGAGGACGCGCACCTCGACGCCGGCGGCGACGAGCCGATCGGCGACGCGTGCGCCCCGTCGCGGAAATCCGCCGACCGGCGATCCCTCCACGAGGACGCGCACGTCGGCTCCCCGATCGGCGGCGTCGACGAGATGGTCCGCGACGCGGTCGGACTCGACCGTGTAGCCGGCGAGGAGGACCCGCTCGTCCGCGGTCGCGAGCGGCTCGACGGGCGTCTCCGGGCTGTCCGGGAGGACGAACGGCGTCACCGCCGCTCCGGCGACGCGCTCGGGCACGCGCGGCGCGTACCCGTTCGGTCGCCACTCGTCCCACGTCACCCGCCAGCGGTATCCCTCGCGAACGCGGTCGTACTCGACGACGTCGACCGGATCCCCGTCGCGGCGCAACGCGATCCGGTCCCCGCTCGCCGAGAGCGGGAAGTATCCATCGAGCGTCCGGACGGGGATCTCGCGGTCGCCGAGGAGCTCCCGCGTGCGGTTCGGTTCCATCGAGAGAACGACGGAACCGGTCGCGTTCGACGGGATCGACGCGACGTGGTACCCGTCCGAGAGCGACCAGTTTCCGGACTCCGGGAGCCGAACGACGAGATACTCGCCGCGGTTCCCCTCGGCGACCGGGTTCGGGTAGAGTTCGACGATCCGCGGATCGGAGGCGTTCGTCGCGTCGGCCGTGGCTGCCCCCTCGGCGGACGGAGTCGCGGCGACGGTAGATGGATCCACCGCGGCGGCGGACGGACTCGCGGCGCCGACGACGCCCGGGGCAGACGCGACCGTCGCGAGCAGGACCGCGACCGCGACGGCGATCCGGACGGCGGGTCCGATCCGGGCGACGGACTCGGATCGAACGGCGGACTCCCCCCGGACGAATCGGCGGTATCGGTCGATCGGCGGACGCATGCGTGCTCTGGTCGCGGTATCCGGGATAAACGGTCGGACGGCCCCCTCGTGGTACCACGACCCTCGCAAGGGTTATCCCCGGATCGCCCGTACGTCTGTTTGCAATGGCAAACGGAAAGGTTGATTTCTTCAACGACACTGGCGGCTACGGTTTCATTTCGACTGAGGACGAGGACGATGACGTGTTCTTCCACATGGAGGACGTCGGCGGCCCGGACCTCGAAGAGGGACAGGAGTTAGAGTTCGACATCGAGTCGTCGCCGAAAGGCCCCCGCGCGACGAACGTCGTCCGCAACTAAGCTCCGTCGGGCGATCGACGCCCTGGATCCCACACGACGACTATCGGGCCCGACCCACCTTCACGGGCGGACACCGGACGCGACCCCGTTTCTCACGCATATCGAACACTGAGCCACCGCCGTATCCCGGGAGCGTTACCGCTGTATTTCGCGAGCGCTGTGACGTCGGCTCGGAAGTGACGATCGGAATCGGAAACGATGAGAACGATCGAACCGGAACCGACCGACTACGCCGGCGTCGCCGCGGCGTCGAGGGCGGCCCGCGCCTTCTCGGCTTCCGTCTGGACGACGAAGGAGCGCTCGTCGGCGTACTCGGCGACCGCCTCGAGCGCCTCCCGCGTGCCTATCTGTCGGAGCGCCCAGCCGGCGGCCGCGCGGACGTCGTCGGAGTCGTCCTCCGCGATCGCGTCGGCGAGCGGGTCGATCGCCCGGGTGTCGCCGATGAGTCCGAGCGCGCGCGCGGCGAGCGGCCGGACGTGGTCGTTCTCCATCGCCAGCTTCTCCGCGAGCGGGCCGACCGCGTCGCCGTCGCCGATCTCGCCGAGCGCCTTGAACGTCGCCTTCTGGAGCTGCGGGTTCGAGTCCTCGTCGACGTACTCGAGGAGCGTCTCGACCGCCTCCTCGGCCGCCATCTTTCCGAGGATGCGGATCGCGAACCGGTCGCGCTTGCCCGCTCGCCCGAGCAGTTCCTCGAGCGACGCCTCGGTCTTTCCGCGCTTGCCCATCCGTTCGAACGCCTCGAGACAGTGGCGTTCCATGAAGTCCGACTGGAGCGAGTCGAGCGCGAGCAGGATCATGTCGACGTTGCCCTGCGCCTCGTGTTCCTTCAGCGCGGCCCACTCGACCGGGTAGTCCTTGTAGTGGCCGAGCACGTCGTAGTAGCCCTGCGCGCGCAGCTGCTCGTGGGTCTCGAGGTCGTCCCACTCCTCGGCGTCCTCCAGGCCCTCCTCGAGCGCGTCGGTCGCCGCCAGGAGATCCGCGAGGGTCTCCGCGTCCTCGTCGGGATCGAGTTCCGCGTCCGCGATCCCCGCCGCGACGGCGTCGAGGGCGGCGACGAGAACCGCGACTCCGTCGTCGTCGGTCCCTGCTTCGTCGTCCGCCCCTGCCCCGCCGTCGGCTCCACCTTCGTCGTCCGTGTCACCGGCGTCCGTGTCGTCGTCGTCCACGTTCTCACCGTCCGCGGCGTCCGGATCCGTCTCGATCGCGTCCGCGTCGACGCCGTCGTCGACCGCCTCCGCGGCCGCGTCGACGAAGGCTTCGACCGCGTCGGCCGCGTCCTCGTGCCCCTCGGCGGTCCACTCGGTGTCCTCGAGCGTCGAGACCGACGCCTCGATCGCCTCGACGACGTCCTCGGCGTAGGGGCCGCGGGCGTCCTCGAGTCCCTCGCGGAGCTCCGCGATCCGGTCCTCGAGGTCGCCGCGCGGGTCGTCGGCGTCCTCGTCGTCCTCGTCGGGTTCGGGGAGGTCGGCACCCGCCAGGGCGTCCTCGGCGTCGTCGAGCAGCGCCTCGACGTCGTCGAGGGCCGCCTCGGTCCCGGCGTCCTCGAGTGCCGTCTCGATCTCGTCGAGGTACTCGGTCAGGGACTCCTCGGTCGCCTCGTCGGGGAGCGTCGGGGTGGTCGCCTCGGGCTCGTCCGTGTCCGCCTGGTCGGCGGCGTCGGCCTCCTCGGCGGCCTCCGCCGGCTCGTCGTCGCCGTTGCTCATATACCGGAGAATGCGCGCGTAGTCCATTAAGACGTTTCCCTTCGCGGCGGGGGCCGTCCCCGACTCCGTCGTGGTCGGCACACGGTTCGCTCTCGCGACGCCGCCGTCGACTGCGACGGTCGGAATACCTCGTCACCTGTCGATGCCGGTTCTAGTGATCTTCACCCGGCGGAGCGGTCGCGCTTCCCTCGCGAGTCGCGTCAGTGGCCTCGACGAGCAACCGTGCCAGCGCAGCAGTCCATATCGCGGAGGCTGCGTAGCCGACCACGACGGCGACGTGCGAGCCGATCGCCAGCGGGGCGAGAAACAGGAGCGGGACACCGAATGGAACGACGGCGAAAGCGAGGAGCGTAACGAGCGGTTCGGGGCCGATCCCGCCGATCCGGACGACCGCCCACAGGGCGACGACGCCGACGAACCCGAGGTACGCCCGGAGCGTCCGCCAGTCGGGAAGCAGGACCCGCCAGAGGAACGGGTCGTCCGGGTGAGCGACGGTTCCGTGGTCCGGCGAGGACGGGTCGCGGAGCGACGGGGCGACGACCAAGCGACGGACCACGACGGCACACGAGAGGCTCACTGCCGTCGCAACGGCGAACGTCGAGACGACACCGGCGACGTACAGTGGTATCGACGGCTCGGCGTGCGGGAAGAAACGTTCGGTAGAGAGGTTCCGCGCCAGGTAGTGGACGGCCGGGAAGGCGACGACGAAGAACTGGATGACGGCCAGTCGCAGGAGGACGACCGGCGAGTCGTGACGAGCGGAGGGCATCGTCCGCGGGATCCGCCGCGAGTCGAATAGTCGTTCCGGCGCGGGAGCGCTACCGTTCGAGTTCGACGGTCAGATCGGTCGCGATCCAGCCGTCAGTGTTGCCCTCCTCGGTGAACACGGTTCGGTCCGGCGAGGCGCGACTCGCCGTCACGGCGGGCAGTCGGTCGCTCGAGGGTTCGGGCTCGTGTTCGACGCGTTCTCCGCTGCTCATTACCGGCCGCTCGGGGGCGGGAAGGGTTATAGGTTTCGGTCGACCTAAACCATGCGGGGCGGACGGGGATCCGAAGGGAGGAAAAGAACGCCGACGATGGCGGCGATCCGGACGGGCTATCGGAGGGCATTACCACGACGGCGGCGTCGGTCCGACGATGACTGACTCGCTTTTCACGCCGTTCTCGCTGCGCGGCACGGAGATCCCGAACCGGATCATGCTGTCGCCGATGTGTCAGTACTCCGCCGAGGAGGGGATGCCGAGCGAGTGGCATCGGGTCCACCTCGGCACCCGCGCGGTCGGCGGCGCGGGCGTCGTGATGGCGGAGGCGACGGGGGTCGAGCGACGCGGCCGCATCACCCCCGGCTGTCTCGGTATCTGGTCGGACGAACAGGCCGAGGCGCTGGAACCGATCACGGAGTTCGTCCGGTCGCAGGGTGCGGTCCCCGGGATCCAGCTGGCCCACGCCGGCCGGAAGGCCTCCCACGCTCCGCCGAACGAGGGCGGCCACGCACTTCCCGAGGACCACGAGGACGGGTGGGAGACGATATCGGCGACCGACGAGCCGTATCCGGACGAGGAGCCGGCGGCGACCCGCCGGATGGACGCCGACGATATCGACGACGTGGTCGACGCGTTCGCCGCCGCCGCGGAGCGGTCCCTGTCGGCCGGCTTCGAGATCGCGGAGGTCCACGCCGCACACGGCTACCTCCTCCACCAGTTCCTCTCGCCGGTCACCAACGACCGCGAGGACGAGTACGGCGGGAGCTTCGAGAACCGGACGCGACTGGTGCGCGAGGTCGTCGAGGCGGTTCGCGGGATCTGGCCGGACGACAAGCCCGTCTTCGTCCGTATCTCCGCGACCGACTGGCTCCCCGATCGCGACTCGTGGGACGTGGACGACTCGGTCCGGCTGGCTCCACTCCTCGCCGACGCCGGCGCGGACCTGATCGACGTCTCCGGCGGCGGGATCCATCCGGACCAGGAGCTCCCGAACGCGGGGCCAGGGTATCAGGTGCCGTACGCGGAGGCGATCCGTGAGGGAACGGACGTGCCCGTCGCCGCCGTCGGCGGGATCACGGAGCCGGCCCACGCCGACGCACTCGTGCGGAACGATCGGGCCGACCTCGTCGCGCTCGGCCGCGAGATGCTCCGGCACCCCTACTGGCCGCTCGAGGCCGCCCACGAGCTCGACGCGGCGGTCGAGTGGCCCGTCCAGTACCGCCGCGGCCGGTTCGACTGACGGTGCCCTGACTGTATCAACTGACGGTCGTCGGATCCCCGCGGCCGAGGTTTTTACCCGGCCACCGCGTAGGCGAGTACATGAGTTCCCGCGATCGACGCGACGACGACCTCGAGGAGCGGCTCGACGAGCTCGAGGACGTGCTCTCCGAGCTCCGGCGCGACCTTCGGGAAACCGAACGCGACCGCCGCGGTCCCCCGCGCCCGCCCCGTCTCTCGGAGCTGGTACGGTTCACGGAGCAGTACACGATCCCGACGCTCATCGCCCTCCTGGAGACGACGATCAAGTCGCTCGAACTGCTCCAGGGAACGCTCCGGCTCGCCGATCCCGGCCGGAGCGTCACGGAGGGCGCGGAGGCGACCGGCGACCGCCTCGCGGACGTCCGCGACGGCGCGACGGCCGGGCTCTCCCGATCGCTCGCGGAGCTCCGAACCGCGCTCTCGGAGGCCGACCTCCCCGAGGACGCCGCCTCCCGTTCGATCATCGCCGACGCGCGCGACCTCACCGCGGAGATCGAATCGCGGATCGAGGAGGGACGCCGCGAGGCCGACGCGGCGCGGTCCCGACGGGACGAACGGGACGGGGACGGACGGGGGCGACGAGAGGACGGTCGACGGGGGGACGACGAGCGGGAGCGTCGCGGCCGCGGGGACGACCGAGCTCGGGACGGCGCGGTCCACATCGACGTGACCGATCCCGACGCCGACGGCGACGATCGGCCCGGGGAAGTCGAGGCCGAGGCCGAGGACGTCGACGACGCGGGCCGACCCGAGGTCGACGTCGAGTCCGAGTTGGAGTCGATCAAGCGCCAGCTCGACGACGACACGACGGGGACGGATCCCGCCGGCGACGGGGACGGTCCCGGTGATGAGGACGGTTCCGCCGCGGACGACGATCCGGGATCGACCGCGGACGACGAGACGAACGGAGCCGACGACGCCGACGACCACTGAGACGGGAGGGTCTCACCACTCCGCGCCCAGGTGGCCTGCGACGCGCCGAGCGGAGTCGACGAGCAGCCCGTCGTCGTCGGTGAACACCTCCAGTGCGACGGTGCCGTCGAACCCCTCCAGTTCGGCGCTCATCGCCTCGTAGTCCACCTCGCCGGCTCCGACCGGCATGTGCGTGTCGCCGCGGCGGCGCACGTCGTGACAGTGGAGGTGTGAGACCCGGTCGCCGTAGCGTCGGAGGAACCGCCGTATCGCCTCGTTCCCGCCCTCCATGTACGCGTGTCCCACGTCGAAACAGACCGCGGTGTCCGTCTCCCGGGCGATGTCGCCGAGGACCGACAGCTGGATCCCGCGGTGCTGATGGCCGACGTTCTCGACGACGACCTCGACGCCCGCCTCCCGACCGGCGTCGGCGACACGCCGGAGCTGCTCGGCCGCGGTCTCGCGGAACTCGACGTCGTCGCGGTCGGCGGAGGTGGCGTGGAGGACGGCCTTCTCCGCGCCGAGCGCTCCCGCTCCCTCGAGCAGCCGCCGCTGGTAGGCCACGATGGCGTCGTTGACCTCGGACGCGTAGCTCGTCAGGGGTTGGCTGTACGGCAGGTGAACGGCCAGGTCCCGGCCGGCGAGCGCCCGGCCGAGCCGGCCGGGATCGATCGATTCCGGCGGGAGGCTCCCCGCGCCGACGCCGAGCTCGACGAAGTCGAACGCCGCCGGCGACGCCGCCAGTCGGTCGAGGTCGTCTCCGACGGTCACGCCGATGTCCATACCGATCGGCTTCGCCGCGAGATACTTAACAAACGGCCGTCCGGACCCGGGTTCGCTACTCCTCGTCGACGAGCGAGCCGAGCACGCGCTCGGCGTCGGCGGGCACGTCGAAGTCGTGGTAGTGCTCGCCCTTCTCCTTCGAGAGGACGTTGAGCGCGGCCGCCGCGCCGTCGCCGGCGGAGATGACCGCCTGCCACTCCTCGGCGCGGACCATCGCGCCCGTCGCGTAGGCGTCCTCCACGGAGGTCTCCATGTCCACCCCGACGTCGACCGTGTCGTCCTCGGCGAACGCACAGCCGAGGCCCTCCGCGAGGTCGCGGCTCGCGCCCGTCGCGAGCACGACGTAGTCGGCGGCGTACTCGTCGTCAGCGGTCGAGACGACGAAGCCGCCGTCCGTCGACTCGACGCCCGTGACCTCCACGCCCTGGTGACGCTCGACGCCGAAGTCGTCGACCTGGTCGCGCATCGTGTCGACGAGGAGGGTACCGTCGACCGACCCGATCCCGGGGTAGTTGAACAGGTGTGCCTTGTGCATCCACGTGCCGTCGGTGTCGAAGACGGTCGTCTCGAGGCCGTTCTTCGCGGCGAAGAGGGCTGCGCTCAGACCTGCGGGGCCGCCGCCGACGACGATGACGTTTGCCATACCGAACACACGAGGGCGATCCGCATAAACGTCAGGTAACGGGAGGGTGATCGGGTGATCTGCGGGGAATCGGACGGCGGCGCTTCAGTCGTCCGCGAGCGGCGCGTCGAGGTCGATCTCGCCGGCGTCGATCTCGGCTTCGACCTCCCTCGCGGCCGTCACCATGTTCTCGGTCTTGCCGTAGGCGATCTCGCGGGGGAGTAGCTTCAGCCCGCAGTCGGGCGAGATAGTCAGCTTCTCGGGCGGGACGACCCGGAGCCCCTGGCGGACGTTCTCCTTGATCTCCTCGACGGGCTCGATCTCGGCGGTGTGGGCGTCGACGACGCCGAGCGCGAGGTCGGGTTCGAACTCGTCCTCCTGGAACGTCGGGATCTGCTCGTAGTCGCCGTTACACAGCTCCACGTCGAACTCGTCGATCGGGTAGTCGTTGATCTCGGGGTAGATCCGGGAGTAGTCGCCGTAACAGACGTGCAGTCCGATCCGCACGTCCTCGTCGATGCCGCTCACGATCCGGTCGAGCGCCTCGCCGACGATCGCGTGGTCCTCCGGCGTCGTCGCCAGCGCGGGCTCGTCGATCTGGATGTATCGTGCACCCGCCTCGACCAGCTTCTCGACCTCCTCGTTGACGAGGTCCGCGAGGTCGTAGACCAGCTCCTCGGTGGAGGGGTACGCCTCGTTGAACGCCCAGAAGCCGAGCGTGTACGGTCCCGTGATCGGGACCTTGACGGGGCGCTCGGCGACGTTCGTGGTGAACGCGAACTCGTCGACGAGCCACGGCTCGTCGTAGGAGACCTCCTCGACGACCGAGGGTTTATCGAAGTAGTTGTGGCCCCACACCTTTACCGGGCCGTTGAACTCGTAGCCGTCGATGCGCTCGGCGAAGAACTCCACCATCTCGTTGCGGCGCATCTCGCCGTCGACGACGGTGTCGAGCCCGGCACGCTCGTGCTCGTGCGTGATCAGCCGACAGGCGTCGTCGTGGGCCTCTTCGAGGTCCGACTCGTCGAACTTCGAGTCGGGGTCCTCGACGAGCTCGTCGGCGCGGTTCAGCCACTTCGGCTTCGGGTACGAGCCGACGACCGTCGTGAGCAGGAACGAGTCGTTCGGGTGGTCGGTCGGGCGGAACTGTTCGCGGTTGGCGGCTGGGTTTCGGACCATTACTCGAGTACCTCCGTGGCGGCGGCGAGGGCGGACAGCTTCGCGCGGTACTTGTTCTCCGGCAGGTAGAACAGCTCGGTGTTCGGCGTCAGGTACGTCGTCTCGAAGTCGGCGGCCGGGGCCTGTCCCTCGAACCACTCGACGCGCTCGGCGATCGTCCCCGGCTCCTCGACGAGCGTGTTCTGCCCGTCGACGAGTCCGAGCGCGACCGAGTCGGTCGATCCGTACTCCTGAACGTTGTACACGGTGTCCTCGCGGTCGCCGGCGACCAGGTCCAGCCCGAGCGCGTCCGCGCCCGCCTCGTCGACGAGGTGGGCGTACAGCTTCTCGTCGAGCGCGCCGTAGAAGGTCTGGACGACCACGTCGGCGTCGGTCGCGTCGGCGACCGTCGCGATCGCGTCGGTCGCGCGCTCCTCGGTCCCGTCCGCCGGCGGGTTCGTCACCAGCGACGGCTCGAGGACGAACAGCGTCTCGTGTGCGGGGAAGGCCTCGAGTTCGCCGGCGAGGAACTCGGCGATAGCGGCCTGGAACTCGTCGTCGTCGCCGTAGTGTTCGTCGGTCGCGAGCGCGGCGAGCGAGTACGGTCCCGGCAGCGTCGCCGCGAGCGGGGCGTCGCCGGAACCCGCCTCCTCGAGCAGCGCGCGCGCCGACTCGAGCTCGCCCGCCACGTCGCCGGAGAAGTCGAGGTCGCCGACGACTCGCGGGTCGCGGTAGAAGTTGTTGTTGTCGTAGTACCGCACGATCCCGCCGGTCTCGACCTCGTCGTGGACCGTGAGCGGATGCGCGATCATGTCGTCCCAACGACCCTGTCCCTCGACGACGCGGTCGAGGTCAGCCTCGATCTGGTCGTCGACGAACTCCGCGCGGACCTCGTCGTACGCCTCGGCGATCTCGCCCCCCTCGTCGCCGCTGAGGAGGTCGCCCTTCTGGTGGCCCTTCAGGTCCGACAGCGTCCCTTTCGCCCAGTCCGGGAGCGGATAGATCCCCGGCGTGGCCGCGACTCGTTCGGTCATCACCGAGCGTTGGATATGCCGTTGTATAATATTTGCGAACCTGATTTATGTCCTATGGTTATTCCTTCGGAACGGGCGAGCCGAACCCTTACCACCGATCGCGTGGAACCACGGCCCATGTCAGTCGTCTCGCTCTTCCCCTCGGCGACCGAGGTCGCGGCGGCGCTCGGCGTCACGCCCGCCGCGGTCTCCCACCAGTGCGATCACCCGCCGGCGGTGACCGACCGGCCGACGCTCACGGGGCTCGTTCGCGACCTCGAGGACGACCCCGACGGGATCGACCGGATCGTCGCCCACGACGACACGTACTACCTCGACGGCGACGCGCTCGCCGCGGCCGACCCGGACGCGATACTCACGCAGGGCGTCTGTGCCGTCTGTGCGCTCGACGCGGGGCTCGCCCGCCGGGCGGTCGAGCGGCTCGACCTCGACGCCGCGGTGCTCGACGTCCACGCCGACGACCTCGCGGACGTGCTCGCGAACGTCGAACGGATCGGCGAGGCGGTCGGCCGTCGGGACGCCGCGGCCGAGCTCCGCGCAGACCTCGAAGCCCGGATCGACGCCGTCGCGGACGCGGTCCCGGGCGAGGTTGCGAGCTCCGGCTCCCCGGCGACTCTCGACTCCCGTCCCCGCGTCGCCGTCCTCGACTGGACCGACCCGGTCCGCCACGGCGGGCTCTGGATCCCCGACCTGATCCGTCTCGCAGGCGGAGCACCCGGACTCGTCGCGGCCGGCGAACGGTCCCGGAAGGTCGACCCCGAGGAGCTGCGCGCCTTCGACCCGGAGGTCCTCGTCGTGGGTCCCTGTAGCGCCGACGTCGCCGAGGCCGGCAGCCGGGCTCGGGAGCTGCTGGAACGCGAACCCCTCGACGACGTGGCCGCGGTGCGGGACGGACGGGTGTACGCGATGGACGGCACCGCCTACCTCAACCGCCACAGCCACCGCGTCGTCGACACGCTGGAGGCGCTCGCGGCCGTGATCCATCCGGAGTCCTTCGGGGAAACGGACGGGAGAGTCGGGCTCGTTCCGACCGGATCGGAGGGGACGGGGAAACCGACCGCCGACCGCGACGCCCCCGACGAGCGAACCGCGGACTGACCCGGAGCCCCGACCTACTCCGTCCGTTCGAGTCGTAACACGGTGAGGGTCTCGAACGGGAACGACTCCTCGACGGCGACCACGTGATCGAAGCCGGCGTCCTCGACGAGCGCCAGCACCTCCTCGTATCCCGTCAACGACGAGACGAGCAGGAGGACGGTTCCGCCCGGCGCGAGCACCCGATCGACGTCGGCGAGGAACGGCTCGATGAGCTCCCGCCCGGACTCGCCGCCCGAGAGCGCCTGCTCCATCCAGTCGTCCCACTCGTTCTCCGGATCGGTCGGGAGGTACGGCGGGTTGAAACACACCGTGTCGAACGCGTCGGCGCGGAACGGGTCGAGGAGGTCGGCCACCGCCGCCTCGACGCCCCGGTCGGCCGCCTCCCGGGCCGCGTGGGGGTTGCGGTCGCTGCCGACGACGCGGAGCCCGCGCTCCTCGGCGATCCGCTCCGCGACCCAGCCGGAACCGGTCCCGACCTCCAGCACGCGGCCGTGAGCGTCCTCCAGGGCCGCCTTGGCCAGGAGCCCGGAGTCCTTCGCGGGGCGATACACGGTCGGCCCGTCGCGGTCGAGGGAGGTCACGCTCCCGATCCTCCCGAGGACGACCCCTCGTCCGTCTCACCCGACGGTTCGGGCTCGCCCTCGCCGCCGCCGATCCGCGCGTTCAGCTCGGCGTCCGCCCCCTTCGTTCGACTCGAGAGCGTCTGCTGCGGGAAGGGGATCGTGATCCCCTCGGCCTCGAACTCGGTCTTGATCGCGGCCATGACCGCGGTCTGGGTCCGCCAGCGCTTCCGCATGCTCGGGTTCGTGATCCAGTAGCGGACCCCGAGGACGACGGACGAGTCCGCGAACCGCTTGGTCACGACGTCGGGCTGTGGCATCCGGGCCACGCCGTCGAGCCCGGTGATCGCGTCCTCGATGACGTCCACGGCCACATCGAGGTCGGTCGTGTAGTCGACGCCGACCTCGATCTCGATACGGAGGCGGTTGCGACGCGACCGGTCGACGACCGCGCCCGCACGGACCTCGTCGTTCGGGAGGGTGACGACCTCGCCGTCGAACGACCGGAGCCGCGTGTTGATGATCGATATCTCCGTGACGGTCCCCTCGTACTCGCCGATCGAGACCCAGTCGCCGACCTCGAACGGCCGCGAGAACATCAGGACGAACCCGGCGAGAGCGGCACCGAGGGTCTGTCTGGCGGCCATCCCCACGACGATCCCCAGGAACCCCGCCCCGACGAGGAGGCTGCCGACGTTGTCGGTGAAGAGGCCGATCGTCACGAGCGCGACCAGCGTGTAGACGCTCAACTGGACGATCCGCCGGAGCACCTCCTCCTGGTGTTCGGAGACCGCCGTGCTCTCGACGGAGAGTTCGCGGATCACGTCGCCGAGGAAGTCCGTGACCGCGTAGGCGCTCGCGAGCAGGATCACCGCGAGTACGACGTTCGACAGCTGGTCCGCGATCGCGGCGGACTGGACCGCGTCGACGAGCGCCCCGCTGCGTTCCCAGACGACGAGAAGCGACAGCACTCCCGCGGCGGTGGCCCCCGCGATCGTCGTCGAGAGCGCCAACCGCCGTGTCGAGGAGAGCTCCTCTTTCCGGCGTTTCAGCCGTCCGACGACCAGCCGGACGGCGACGACGAATCCGACGATCGCCGCCGTGAGGAGGATCCGCCGGGCGTTCCCGCTCACGAGCCGATCGAGGTCGGCGAGCACGCCGACTAGGGCTTCGACCCCGGCGGTCATCGCCGTCCACCTCCGGTTCGAGTCCGGCCGGCCATCGTCTCACGCCTCCGCCGGCGACCCGTGCTCGCGGGCGAGTTCGGCGAGCGCCGCGAACGCCGAGGGGTCGAGCGTCCCCGGTCGGCGACCGAGCAGGTCCTCGTCGACCGCGTCCACGACCGCGTCCGGCGCGTCGAGCCCGGAGATGTGGGCGGTGTTGCGGATCGCGTTCCGGACGGTCTTGCGCCGCTGGGTGAAGAGCGCCTTCACGAACCGGAGGAAGAACGCCTCGTCACCCACCTCGTAGTCGGGGTCCCGCGGCGTACACCGGACGACCGCGCTCTCGACGGCGGGTTGGGGGTCGAACGCCTCCTTCGGGATCCGCTCGACGACCTCGACGTTCGCGTAGTGCTGGGCGGAGACGGAGAGGCGACCGTACTCGGACTCGCCGGCCGACGCGACCATCCGGTCGGCGAACTCCGCCTGAAACGTCAACACGAGCGACTTCTTTCGGGGCAGCAGCCGAAAGGCGATCTCCGAGGAGATCCCGTACGGCAGGTTCGCGACGCAGGCGGTGAAGTCGGGCAACTCGACCTCGAGCGCGTCGCCCTCGAGCACGGTGAGGGTTCCGGCGTCGACCGCGGCCGCGAACTCCTCGCGGAGGAACGCCGCGAACGGCGGGTCGCGTTCGATCACGGTCACCCGACCGACGGGTCCGCCCTCGGCGGCGTTGGAGGTGTCATCGTCGGAGTCGCCGGCGGCGGCGCCGCCCGCGCCGACCGCCGCGAGCAGCCGGTCCGTGAGCGCGCCCGCGCCGCCGCCGACCTCGAGGAGGTGGCTCCGGTCGGCGTCCGCGGGGAGG
This sequence comes from Halobellus captivus, assembly GCF_003697845.1. Classification (GTDB taxonomy): domain Archaea; phylum Halobacteriota; class Halobacteria; order Halobacteriales; family Haloferacaceae; genus Halorubrum; species Halorubrum glutamatedens. The sequence continues at coordinate 135,940 of NZ_RDQE01000001.1, forward strand.
TACGTCGGCAGCCGGTCGAGGACGCGGTCGTCGACGAGGAAGTGTTGATCGTTGTCGGGGTTCGCGCGGGTGCCGGCCCGCCGCGCGAGCGCGTCGGGGTCGCGGGTTCCGTACGCGTCCGCGGCCCCCGCCGATCGATCGGTCATGGCCGCGCTACACGGTGGCTCGGGGTAAAAGTCCCGTTTCCTGGTCACTCCTCGCGGCCGACGAACGTCCGGTACTTCAGGTCGTCCTCGCGGATCTCCTCGACGATCCGCTCGAGGATCACCTCTCGGGGGCGGTGCAGGCCCGATATCCGACTCGAGACCTCCTCGAAGCTCTCGAAGGGGCCGCGCTTCCGTTCGTCGAGGACCCTGTTCCGGAGCTTCTTGCCGATCCCGGGCAGGAGGTTGAGCTGGTGGAGCCGGAGCGTGATCGGCCCCGCCTCGTTGTAGAAGTCGACGAACCGACGCTCGTCGTCGTCGACGATCGCCTCGACGGCGTACTCGACCTCGGCGGCCGCGTTCCGCGTGAGGTCGTCGAAGGCGACCTCGCGGTACCGCGAGACGGCCGGCCCGTCGAGGTCGATCCGGTCGCTCACGGAGACGTCGGCGTCCTCCTCCAGCGACAGCTCGTACAGCCCGAACGACGGGACGCCGACCGCGTACGCAACCGGGGACTTCTGGTAGCCCGGGCGGCCGTCGTCGGGTCGGCCGTTGGGGAGGACGTCGAGCAGGACGGCGACGGAACGCTCCTCCGTTCCGTCCTCGGAGGCCGAGTCGCGCTCGTCGGCGTCTGTCGCGTGATCGCTCATGTCAACAGGTAGCGCATCCGAGCGGTAAAAAACCGCCGCCGTCGGGGAAACGTCGGCCATCGGGGAAACGTCGAACCTCCATCGGGTCGGAGCTCCGCCCGATCGGGCCGGATCCGACGATCCGCTCGGTCTAGGCGTACTTCGCGACGACGTCGAGGACCTCGTCGAGCTCGTCGCCGTCGAGCGAGTACCGTTCCTGAGCGAAGACGGAGCGGAGCTCCGTTCGGTCCTCGGGAAGGAGGTCGGTGATCTTGACCGCCGTCGGAACGTCGATCCGTTCGAGCTCGGCGAGCTCCTCGACGAGCTCTCGGGACTCGTCGGCGTCGAGGTGACCGAAGCGGTTCACGTGTTCGATCGCGCGGGCCAGCTCGTACCGGAGCTCGCGCTCCTCGTCGGCCGCGCGGTCCGCCTCGATCTCGCCGAGGATCTCCTTCGCCTCCGCGGTGGTGAGGTACTCCTCGTCCAGCTTCTCCTTGAAGATCGTCATCTTACTGCTGCTGGCTCATGTGGGCGGCGCGGACGACCAGCGTCTTGGTCTTGCCGCCGTCCGTGATCTCGACGGTGAACGCCGCGCCCTGCTTGCCCGTCACGGTGCCGGTTCGACCGTCGAAGCGGGGGTGAAAGCGCCCCTCCTGGACGCTCGGGTCGATCTTGAGGTGGACCCGGCTGCCCTCCTCGAACTCCTGGATCGCGCGCTGGGGCGGCGACGTTCCGCGGTCTCTCGGCTTGTTCGACAGCTTGTCTCGAGTGGCCTTCTGGGGTCCATTGGAACTCGGCATGGTCGTTGGGGTACGGTTCCGCTGCCGCAGTTATAAATGGTGCGTTACGCGCCGGAGCGGCGAGCGACGCGGCTTTGAGCGTTCGACCCGACCGCGACTCCCGTCGACGTCGCCGGAAGCCCGACGCGACCCCCGTCATCGAAAGCCCTAATCGCTCGTCTCCCCTGATACGTTCGTAATGAGTCATCAGCTGCCGGACGTACAGGCGTCGGCCCCGGACGTCACCGTCGGGCTCTCGCAGGTCGGCGTCACCGGCGTGGAGAAGCTCGTCAAGCTCGCCCGCGGCGACGAGCGACCGATCGTCCTCATGGCCGAGTTCGAGGTGTTCGTCGACCTCCCGAGCGGCCGGAAGGGGATCGACATGTCGCGGAACCTCGCGACGATAGACGAGATATTAGAGGAGATAACCCGCGAGGAGGCTTACCGGGTCGAGGACGTCTGTGGCGACGCCGCGGAGCGACTCCTGGAGAAACACGACTACACCACCACCGCCGAGGTGTCGATGACGGCGGAGCTCGTCACCCGCGAGGACACGCCGGCCTCCGGGCTCGAGACCCAGAGCACGGCGACCATCCTCGCCAGCGCGACCGCGACCGACGAGGGGACCCGCGCCGAGATCGGCGCGGAGGTCACCGGGATGACGGTGTGTCCCTGTTCACAGGGGATGTCCGAGTCGCGCGCTCGCGAGGAGCTTCACCGGCTCGGCGTCGACGAGGAGACGACCGAGGCGTTCCTCGATGCGGTCCCGCAGCCGGGTCACTCCCAGCGCGGCCACGCCACGCTGACTATCACCACGGACGGGAGCCCGGAGGTCGACCTCCGCGACGTGATCGACGTCGCCCGCGACTCGATGAGCGCGCGGATCTACAACATGGCGAAACGCCCTGACGAGGACCACATGACCTATCACGCCCACGCGAACGCGAAGTTCGTCGAGGACTGCGTGCGTGCGCTCGCCGAGGGAACGCTCTCGGAGTTCGACCACCTCGCCGACGACGCCGTGATCCGCATGAAGCAGTCGAACGACGAGTCGATCCACCAGCACAACGCTCACGCCGAACGCGAGGTCACGATGGGCGACCTTCGCGACGAACTCGGCGAGTAGCCGCGGTTTCTCGGGGGCCGTTCCTCTCCCCGCTCCGGGACGCTCGCGTCGGTCCCTTCGAGAACATATATAAGTTCTGGTACGGTTCTACACGTTTGGAACTTCTATACAATACTATAACCACGGCGACCGAACGTCCGACCGTATCATGACCGACACCGACATCGAACCCACCGACACCGTCGACGCGCGCGGGGCCGCCTGTCCCGGTCCGCTGATGGACCTCATCGGACGAGTCCGTTCGGCGAACTCGGGCGACGTCGTGTTGCTGTTGAGCGACGCCGAGCAGTCGCTCACGGACGTCTCGGAGTGGGTCGACGAGACCGACAACGAGCTACTCGCCGTCGAGGAAACGGGCGACGACTACCGCTTCTACGTGGAGGTGGCGTGACGTGACCGATCGGGTCGCGATCCTCGGCGGCGGCACCGGCGGGACGGTGCTCGCGAACGGGCTCGCCGACCGGCTCGCTGCGGAGATCGACGGCGGCGACGTCGAGGTGACCCTGATCAACGACGGCCCCGACCACGTGTACAAGCCGGTGTGGCTGTACGTCCCCTTCGGGCAGCGCGAGCCCGCGGACGGTCGGCGGCCGCTCCGCGAACTCGTCGACTCCCGGATCGACCTCGTCGTCGACCGAGTGACCGGGATCGATACGGACGCGAAGGAGCTCGCGCTCCGTGACGCGGGCGCACCGCTTTCGTACGACTACCTCGTCGTCGCGACGGGATCGACGCTCGCGCCCGACGAGGTCCCGGGGCTGGCCGAGGGCGGCCACGACTACTACTCGGAGTCCGGCGCGCTGGCGCTGCGCGACGACCTGCTCTCGATGACCGAGGGGCACCTCGTGGTGAGCGTCGTCGGGACGCCGCACATGTGCCCGGCCGCGCCGCTGGAGTTCGCGTTCATGGCCGACGACTGGTTCCGCGAGCGCGGGCTGCGCGAGGACGTCGAGGTCACGTACACCTACCCGATCAACCGCGTTCACGGTAACCCCCACATCGCCGAGTGGGCCGAGCCGATCATGACGGAGCGCGACATCGGCGTGGAGACGTTCTTCAACGCCGACTCGGTCGACCCCGATGCGAAGACGGTGGCGTCGATGGAGGGAACCGAGATCGACTACGACGTCCTCGCCGCGATCCCGCCGCACCGCGGCGTCGACGTCGTCGCGGACGCCGACCTCGGCGACCGTGGTTGGGTCGACGTGGACAAACACACGCTGGAGGCCGAACGTGCCGAGAACGTGTACGCGATCGGCGACGCCGCGACGACCGGCGTACCCAAGGCGGGAAGCGTCGCCCACTACCAGGCGGGCGTCGTCGGGCGACGGCTCGCGAGCGAGGTCCGCGGCCGCCCCGCGACGGCGACGTACGACGGCAAGACGCTGTGTTTCATCGAAACGGGCATGGACGCGGCCTCGTTCGTCGAGTTCGATTACGAGAACCCGCCGTCGCCCGCCCCGCCCTCGGAGAAGCTTCACTGGTCGAAGCTGGCGTACAACGAGTCCTATTGGCTCACCGCACGGGGGTTGCTCTGAGATGACCGACGAACCCACGGACTCCGAAAGCGAGGACGTCGACCACGGAGAGGCCGACGATGGGAACGCACCGCTCGACGGGGAGGCCGATCTCGACCGCGACGACCTCGAGGCCATCGTCGCGGAGAACCCCGAGGCGGTCGCGGCGTTCGTCGACCGCCTCGATGCGGTCAACGAGCTGCTCGACGTCGTCGCGCTCGGAGAGAGCGCGCTCACCGACGAGATGGTCGTCGACCTCGCGGGCACGGCCTCGACGCTCGCGGAGTCGGCGGACGGGTTGGCCACCGACGAAACGGTCGACCTCGCGGCGACCGTCGGCGAGAACGGCGAGGAGCTCCGCGAGGCGATGGAGACGCTGATCGAGCTCCAGCGGAGCGGAACCCTGGACGAGCTCGCGGAGCTCGGGGCGGTCGGCTCGCTCGCGACCGCCGCCCTCGACGACGGGATGGTCCGCTCGCTCGCGGGCACCGGGGCCGCCCTCGGCGAGGTCGCGGACGCGGCCGCGGACGACGAGGTCCGGGAGGGAACCAAGACGCTCCTCGAGGGGCTCGGCGCGGCCCAACGGAGCGAGCCCGCGAAGGTCGGTGCATTGGGGCTCGCACGCGGACTCCGCGACCCCGAGATCCAGTACGGGCTGGGGTACGTGCTCGCGGTCTCGAAGGCGATCGGACGGTCGCGGTCGCCGGAAAACGAGTCCTAGCGGTCGCAGGCACGTTCCGTCCGTTCGACTCCGTCGAACCCCCGAGTGTCAAATCGACTTCCGCAGACAGGTGGCGGTCGTGGGACACAGGTCGGCGAATTCGGTCGTCCGCCGGATCGCCTCCGGCACCGCGTCCCGCTCTATCGTCTCGTAGCCGAGGTTCTCGAAGAATTCGGACGCGGTCGTGGTGAGCAGATACAGCGTTTCGACGCCGTTGTCCCGAGCCGTCCGTTCCAGCGCCTCACAGAGTGCCGTTCCGAACCCGTTCTCCCGCGCCCCTCGTTCGACGACGACCGATCGGAGCAACCCCTCGGTGTCGTAGATCTCGATCCCGCCGACGCCGACCCGCTCTCCGCGGTCGTATCCGACGTAGAACCGACCGGCCCCTGCCCTCACGTCGCTCGACGGCAGTCCGTTCCGCTCCAGCAGCGTTTCGACGTATCCTATCGTCTCCTCGTCGGCCCGCTGGAGCGAGAGGGATACACCACTCATATCCACTGCTACCGGCGGAAACGAGTTAATACTTCGTTCGAGCCGTGGCGTGCGTGACGCCGTAGCCGTATTCAAACGAGCAGTTGAATGTCGGCGTCGGCCATGTCCTGGAAGGCGGAGGCCGCGCCCACGCCGGTCGTCACGCCGTCGTAGAAGTCGTCCTCGTCGTAGCCGAGCAGGTCGATCGTCATCTGACACGCCTGGAGGTCGACGCCGCTCGCGAGGGAGGTCTCGATCAGCTCCTCGACGGAGGCGACGTCGTTGTCCTCGATCCGGTTTCGCATCATCCGCGCGGTCATCCGGTCCATTCCCGGAAGCGCGGCGATGGCGTTCGGCAGCGGCATGTTGGGGTTGCCGACGGAGCTCAATCCGAGGTCCTTCGAGTTCTCCTCGTGGAGGATCTCGAGCCCCCAGAAGGTGTGGAAGACCGTGACGTCGTAGCCGAAGGCGGCGGCCGTGCTCGCGAGGATGAGCGGCGGGTACGCCATGTCCAGCGTTCCCTTCGTGGCGATGATCACCATCCTGTCGGCGCTCCCCTCGTCGACCTCGCTCCGGAGGTCGGAGACCTCGGCCTCCAACGCCTCGATCTGCGCGCGCAGCTCGGAGACGTCGTCGGGTGAGAGTTCGCCGTCGGCCGACGGCGGTGTGTCCGCGCTCATCTCACTCCGCCTTCCGGACGTAGTGTTTGTACACTGCCGTCCCGTCCTCGGTGGCCTCGGCCTGGTCGACCAGCTCGGCACCCTCGGTCGACTCGGCCCAGCCCTTGATGTCGCTCATGCTCCCCGAGTCCGTCGAGACGACCTCGAGAACGTCGCCGGCCGCGAGGCCGTCGAACGCTCCCTTCGTCTTGATGACGGGCATCGGGCAGTTCTGTCCTTTCACGTCGAGCGTCTCCGTCGCGGTTTCCGTGCTCATGGTTGAATCCCCGTGTTGGGGCTATCACACAATATTGGATGTCCGATGATAAGTGTGTCGATTCTTGTGGTTGACCTGAACTGCTGAACGACACTGATGCCTAGATCCGGGATCTCCTGACTCTTCATTCGCACGTACCTGCGTATATGCGCTGTAAAGACTGATTCAACCCGATACCGGCCGACGCTCGTTGCCTAGTATATTGTATAGTAAGTACACAACTATGGGAAGTCTTAAGTCGATACGTCCGATAGTAGAGAGCGTACATGGACGCAGACGAGATGGACTTTCCGACGCCGGACTCGGACGTCGACTCGATCGCACCCGAAACGCTCAAAGACCGCATCGACGCCGGGGAATCGGTGACGCTGCTCGACGCCCGGATGTCGAGCGATTACGAGGAGTGGCGCATCGACGGCGAGACCGTCGAGTCGATCAACGTGCCGTACTTCCACTTCCTCGACGAGGAGATCGGCGACGACGTCCTCGCGTCGATCCCGGACGACGAGCACGTCACCGTGCTCTGTGCGAAGGGCGGCGCGAGCGAGTACGTCGCGGGCGCGCTCGCCGACCGCGGCTACGAAGTCGACCACCTCGAGGACGGCATGAACGGCTGGGCGTCGATCTACGAGGCCCACGAGGTGACCGGCTACGACGGCCCGGGGACGCTCCTCCAGTACCAGCGCCCCTCCAGCGGCTGTCTCGGCTACCTGCTCTACGACGGCGACGAGGCCGCCGTCGTCGACCCGCTGCGGGCGTTCACCGACCGCTACCTCGCCGACGCCGCGGAACTCGGCGTCGATCTGACGTACGCGTTCGACACGCACGTGCACGCGGATCACGTCTCCGGGCTCCGTGAGTTGGCCGAGGAGGGCGTCGAGGCGGTCCTTCCCTCCGCCGCCGCCGACCGCGGCGTCACCTACGCGGACGAGGTCACGCTGACGGAGGACGGCGACGAGTTCGCCGTCGGATCGGCGACGATCGAGACGGTGTTCACGCCCGGCCACACCACGGGCATGACCTCCTACCTGCTCGGCGGGAGCCTGCTCGCGACCGGCGACGGTCTCTTCGTCGAGAGCGTCGCCCGTCCCGACCTCGAGGAGGGGGACGAGGGCGCGCCGGAGGCCGCCCGGTTGTTGTACGACTCGCTCCAGAACCGCGTGTTGACCCTCGACGACGACGTCCTCGTCGGCGGTGCGCACTTCAGTGACGCGGCCGAGTCGGCCGCGGACGGCACCTACACCGCGCCGATCGGCGAGCTCCGCGAACGCATGGACGCGCTCTCGGTCGACGAGGATACGTTCGTCGAGACCGTCCTCGCGGACATGCCGCCCAGACCGGCCAACTACGAGGAGGTCATCGCCACCAACCTCGGGCAGAACGCCGTCGACGACGACGAGGCGTTCGCGCTCGAGCTCGGCCCGAACAACTGCGCCGCGAGCCAGGATGCGCTCACGAGCGACGACTGATCCGTCCGTGACGTCCCGCTCGCCCGCGACGCCGGTCTCCATCGGAGGTGACGCCGCGTGATCGACGCCGCGGCCGCCGACCTGCTCGGAGCCGGCACCGTCGACGCGCTGTTCCCCAACGGGATCTCGCGGTACGCGATCGGCGGGTTGCTCGTCGGGCTCGGAACCGTCCTGATCTACCTCGGGACGGGCATCACGGCGGGCGCGAGCACGTTCCTCGAGTCGACGCTCTCGTACGTCTCGGGGCGCTCGCGGTTCGCGCAGTACCGCGCCTCGCGCGACTGGCGCGTCGTGTTCACCCTCGGGATAATCGGCGGGGCGGCCGTCTACGCGCTGATATACCAGGGCGACCCCTGGTCCATCGCGGACAGCGCCTGGACCACCGAAGTCTCGCCGTGGCGGCTGTTCCTCGGCGGGATCCTCGTCGGGATCGGCACCCGCGTCGGGAAGGGGTGTACCTCCGGACACGGGATCTGCGGCGTCGGCTCGGTCTCGCGCACCTCCCTCGTCGGCGTGGCGACGTTCCTCGTCGTCGCGATCGTGACCGCGAACGCCGTCTCGGCGTTGGGGGTGGGGCTGTGAGCCGACACCCGCTCTTCATGCCGCTGATCCTCGTCGGCGGGCTCGTCTTCGGGTTCGGGCTCGGGTTCAGCCACATGGCCCGTCCGGAGGTCGTCCTCGACTTCCTGACGTTCGACGACTTCGGACTCCTGTTCGTGATGTTCGGCGGCTCGATCGTCGCCGGGATCGCGTTCTGGACCCTGCCGAAACTGCGCGGGTCGGCCCCGCTCACGGGGCGACCGTACGGCCGCCGGCTGAAGTCGTTCGACCGCGACGTCCTCGTCGGCGGGTCGATATTCGGCGTCGGCTGGGGGCTCTCCGGGATCTGTCCCGGGGCGGCCTACGCCAGCCTCGGCGTCGGCAACTGGCCGATCCTCTACGCGATCGGCGGGATGTTCGTCGGCGCGTACGCACAGGGCGTCTGGCGCAGCCGGGACGCCGACGACGCGCCCGCCGCCGCACCGAGCGACGACTGACCGACGCGTTCCCGCGTCCACACGTTTCCGCTTCCGCCGGCCCGTGGCCGTTTTCGACTCCCTCGCACGGATCTCCTCTCCCCCGATCTCCCCTCGCGATACACCACCATGACAGACGATCCATCCGACCCGACCCGCTCGAGGGATCCGGCCCGCTCGACCGATCCGGCCGATCCGACCGTCTCGACCGACCGCATCGTCGATATCGCGACCGACCTGATCGGGCTCGACACGCGAAATCCGCCCGGAGACGTCCGCGAGGCCGTCGATTACGTCGCCGGCCTGCTGGCGGCCGCCGGTTTCGAGACCGAGCGCGTCGTCACGGATCCGGCGAAGCCGAACCTGCTCGCGGTCCTGCCCGGTCGAACGGACCGGACCCTGCTGTACAACGGCCACGTCGACACCGTCCCGTTCGACGCGGCCGCGTGGAGCCACGACCCGCTCGGCGATCGGGACGGCGATCGAGTCTACGGCCGCGGGGCGACCGACATGAAGGGGCCGCTCGCGGCGATGCTGGCCGCCGGGGAGTCGATCGCCGCGACGGACGCCGACCCGCCGGTCACCCTCGCGTTCGCGGTCGTGAGCGACGAGGAGACCGGCGGCGACGCCGGCGTCGACACCCTCGTCGCGAGCGACGCGTTCGACCGGCTCGCGCCCGACGCCTGCGTCATCGGCGAGACGACCTGCTCGCGCGGTCGTCACTCGGTCACCGTCGCCGACCGCGGGAGCATCTGGCTGACGCTCCGCGCCGAGGGAACCGCCGCACACGGCTCGCGGCCGTCGCTCGGCGACAACGCGATCGACCGGCTCTGGGAGGCGGTCTCGCTGCTTCGCTCGCGGCTCACGGCCCGGGAGTTCGACCTCGACGCGGCGCTCCGGCCGATCGTCGAGGAGTCGGTCGAGTACTACGAGCCGACGCTCGGCGCGGACGACGCACGTGACCTCTTCGAACACCCGACGGTGAACCTCGGGACGATCGAGGGCGGCGAGGCGGTGAACACCGTCCCGGACGCGGCGACCGCCCGCCTGGACGTGCGGCTGACCGCGGGCGTCGAGACCGCGGACGTGCTCGCGGACGTTCGCGACTGTCTCGCCGACTTCCCCGCGGTCTCGATCGCCGACGTGAGCTGGTCGGTGGGGAGCTACGAACCCGTCGACGGGACGCTCGTCGGAGCCGTCACCGACGCCGCGACCGCCGTTTCCGGCGAGCGCGTCTTCCGTCGGAGCGCCACCGGCGGCGGGGACGCGAAGACGTTCCGACACGCCGGCATCCGGACCGTCGAGTTCGCCTTCGGCACCGATACGGTCCACGCGGTCGACGAGTACACCACTCGCGAGGCGCTGGCGCGGAACGCCGAGGTGTACGCCGCACTGCCGTCGAGATGGGCGGAGCGGTTCGACGAGCGATAGAGGCTGATCCCTCCGAAGCAAGCCTTTATACTGGTCCGAGAACAATAGTGTGTATGGAATCCAATACTGTATCGACGGGAGAGGACCACGCGAGGGACGCCCCGCGTGGTCGTCCGACCTCGCTCGCCGACGAGTCCGCCCTCGACGACTTCCTCGCCGACACCGACGCCGCGCTCGTCGAGTTCTACACCGAAGGGTGCGGGATCTGCGCGAGCATGGAGCCCGTCCTCGGCAACGTCGCCCGCACGGTCGACGTCGACGTGGCGCTCGTGAATCCCCGCGACGACCCGCCGCTCGTCGAGCGGTTCGACGTGCGCAGCGTGCCGCTCTTCGTCCTCTTCGTCGACGGCGAGCCGGTCGCCCGCCGCGCGGAGGGGTTCATCCCCGGAGACGACCTCACGGCGTGGGTTCGCGAGGTCGTCGAGTAACGGATCGGTAGTCGGATTTTTGTCCCCGGTCGACTCCGCGTACGCATGGCGACCATTGCTAACGGGAAGTGGCGTGCGCTCGTTCTCGTCGGGATCGCGGAACTGTTCGCGATGACCCTCTGGTTTAGCGGCACGGCGGTCGGCCCGGAACTGGCCGAGGCGTGGAGCCTCTCCGCCGCCGAGACGGCGTGGCTGACGAACGCCGTCCAACTCGGGTTCGTCGTCGGTGCGCTGCTGTCGGCGTCATTCACCGTCGCTGACGTCGTTCCGCCACGGTATCTCTTCGCCGGCTCGGCGCTCACGGGCGCCGCCGTGACGGCGCTCATCGCCGGCGTCGTTTCCAGCGGCCTCCCGGCCATCGCTCTCCGATTCCTCACCGGCGTCACCCTCGCGGGCGTCTATCCGACGGGCATGAAGATGATGGCGGCGTGGTTCGACGAGGGACGTGGTCTCGCCATCGGCGTCCTCGTCGGCGCGCTCACCGTCGGCTCGGCGTCGCCACACCTCCTCCGAGCGATCGGCGGCGTCGGTCGTCCCGACCTCGTCCTCTACGGGACCGCGGGGCTCGCCGCCCTCGGCGGGCTTCTCGTCCTAGCGTACGAGGACGGCCCTCACCAGCCCGAGACGTCCCCGTTCGACCCCGGCGCGATCCGGCGTATCGTCACCGACCGCGGCGTCGTCCTGGCGAACGTCGGCTACTTCGGCCACATGTGGGAGCTGTACGCCGTCTGGACATGGGTCCCGATATATCTCGTCGCCAGCCTCGAGGCCGGGGGTACGGCGAACGCGGGACGGCTCGCTTCGCTCCTGGCGTTCGGAACCATCGCGATCGGCGGCGTGGGGGCCTGGATCGCGGGGTCGGCGGCCGACCGCTGGGGCCGATCCCTGGTGACGAGCGTCTCGATGGGCGTCTCCGGCACCGCCTGTCTCCTCGCCGGCCTCGTCTACGGCTCGTCGCTTCTCGTGGTCGTTCCGTTCGTCCTGGTCTGGGGGTTCTTCATCGTCGCGGACTCCGCACAGTTCTCCGCGGCCGTCTCGGAACTCGCCGACTCGAGCTACGTCGGCTCCGCGCTGACGCTCCAGACCGCCGTCGGCTTCCTCATCACCATGGCCTCCATCCGGCTGATCCCCGCGGTTCGGAACGTCGCCGGCTGGCGGTGGGCCTTCGTTCCGCTCGTGGTCGGTCCCCTCGTCGGGACGGGCGCGATGCTGTGGCTGCGGTCGCTCCCGGAGGCCGCCCGACTGGCGGACGGCCGCGGATAGAGTTCCATCCGACTGACGGACGGCGGCAGGGTTCCGTCACCCTCGCGGCGCCAGCGCGACGACCGCGAACGTCTCGGTGCGGGTCGTCCCGTGGACGACCTCGAAGCCGGCTCCCTCGAGCATCGCGGTCGCGTCCGCGAGGTCGTACCGCTCGTCGAGCGGCGGCCCGGCGGCGGCGTCGCCGTCGGCGGACCAGTCGAAGACGACGAACCGCCCCTCGGCCCGTAGCACTCTGGCGACCTCGGCGACCGCGTCGTCGTCGGCGAACTCGTGGAACGTCATCGTCGAGAAGGCGGCGTCGAGCTCGCCCGCCGCGAACGGCAGGTCGGCCACGTCGCTCTCGACGAGTTCGACGTTCTCGGGGAGTCCCTTCTCGCGGTACGCCGCGTGCATCTCCGCCTGGAGGTCGACGCCGTACACCGTCCCGGCGTGGGGCGCGACGTCGTCGGTGTAGAATCCGGTCCCGCTGCCCAGGTCGGCGACGGCGTCGTCGTCGGGATCGACCGCGTCGACCAGCTCCTCGCGCGAGACCCAGGCGTAGCGCTCGGGGTCCTCGAGCTTCGCCGCCCGGTCGGCGTCGAACGTGTGAAATCCCATTCGGCTACGGTTCCCCGTTCAGCGCCTCGCACACCTCGTCGATCTCCCGCTCCGTCGAGACCGCGTGGACCGACACGCGGACCGCGTCCGGATGCGGCAGGTCGCGGATCACGATCCCCTGATCGAGGAGCCGCTCGACGGTCGCCTCGGGTTCCTCGACGTCGAACGTGACGAGCCCGGTCTCGTACTCGGCCGGGCTCAGGAGGCGCTCCTCGTCGACGCCCTCCTTCAGGCGGTCGGTGAGCGTCTCGATCCGGCTCTCGATCGCGTCGAGGCCGATCGACTCGATGGCGTCGATCCCCTCCAACAGGGCGACGTGTGCCGCCGGGGTTGTGGTGCCGACCTCGAATCGCTTCGCGCCGGGGGCGTACTCGATGTCGTGAGCGGTGGGCGTCTCCACGCCGCGGTAGCCGACGGTGCCGGGGGTCATCCCCTCGGCGACCGCGCGGTCGACGTAGAGGAAGCCCGCTCCCCACGGCCCGAGCAGCCACTTGTGGCCGGCGGCCGCGACCGCGTCCGCGCCCCACGCGTGGACGTCCACCGGGACCTGCCCCGGCGACTGGACCGCGTCGACGAGCGTGAACGCGCCCGCGTCGTTCGCCACCTCGACGAGTTCCCGGACGGGGAGACGCGTGCCGTGCGTCCAGGTGATCGCGCTGAAACAGACGAGCCGCGCGTCCGTGACCGCGTCGGCGAACGCGTCGCGGTCGATCCGGCCGCCCTCGGTCTCGACGACGCGGACCTCGATCCCGACCTCCTCCTCGAGCTGTCGCCAGGGGAGCACGCCCGCCGGGTGTTCGACGTCGGTCCGGACGACCACGTCGCCCGGCTGCCAGTCGATCGCGGCGGCGATCCGCGCGATCCCGTCGGTCGTACTCTCGGTTAGCGCGATCTCCTCGGGGTCGGCCCCCAGCAGCGCCGCGATCCGCTCGCGGACCGTCTCGTAGGTCCCGAACGCGTGCTCGTACGGGTCCGTCTCGGCCACGTCGTACTCGTGGCCCGCGAGGAAGTCGGCGGCGGCGTCGACGACGAACTCCGGGCTCGGTCCGTGTGCGCCGTAGTTGAGGTACGCCGTCTCCTCGTCCAGCGCGGGAACGTCCGCCCGGAGTTCCCGCGGGGTCATGCGGACCCCTCCGGCTTCGCGGTCATTCACTCGAGCCGCCCGCTGACGGCCTCGCGGAGGGCGTCCTCGGTCTGTGCGCCGACCATTCGGTCGGCGACTTCACCGCCGGCGAACACCAGGAGCGTCGGGATGCCCTGAACGCCGTACTCGGCGGCGAGTCCCTGGTGCTGATCGACGTCGACCTTCAGGACCGCCGCGTCCGTCCCGGACGCGACCGCCTCGACGGCCGGCTCCATCATCTGACAGGGACCACACCAGTCGGCGTAGAAGTCCACGAGCACCACGTCGTGCCCGGTCACGAAGTCGTCGAAGTCGTCGGCACTCTCGAGCGCGACGGGTTCGGTCGGCACGGGTTCGCTGGTTTGTGTCATCATCGAGACGTACGCACCCCGTCCCCATAACGGTTTTGGATGTCTAATACAATACTCCGGGTCGGTCGGTTCGTGGGCGGAGCGTCGTTCACTCGCCACGCCGGGGCGATCCGGGGACGCCGCGGGTCCGTCGCACGGCGAGCGCGCCGTGATAGAGGATCATCGCACAGACGAGCAGCGCGGACCCGATCAGGAGGACGAAGCTGAGCCGGTCGAGGACCGGCATCGACAGCCACGAGGAGAGCTCGCCGATCCCGACCGCGGCGCTGGCGACGAGCAGCATGAGTCCGAAGTAGATCGTCACGTCGTCCTCGTCGACGTAGGCGGTCGCGCTCGAGCCGATCCGCGCGCCGAGCGCGCTGCCCACGAGCAATGCCGTGACGATCCCGAGGTCGATCACGCCCGCGCGGCCGTAGGTGAACGCGCCGACCGCCCCGGACATGAGCCCGCCGAAGAGGCTCGTCCCGACCGCGGCCGCGAGCGACGTGCCGATCACGTAGTAGATCGCGGGCATCCGGACGAACCCGCCGCCGACGCCGAGGAACCCGGAGACGAGCCCGACGCCGCCGCCGACGCCGGAGATCGTCCACAGCGACGCCCGGCTGCCGTCCGCGAGCGTGGTCATCGGCGGGATCTCGTACGACTGGATCTTTCGGGCGATCGCCGGGACCTCGTCGGCGTCACCTTCGGAGTCGTCGCCGTCGTCATCGTCGGTATCCAGCGCGCTCCGCGTGAACAACACGCCTATCGCCGCCAGCAGGAGCACGTACGCGACGCCGACGACGACGTTCGCGATCCCGAGCACCTCGAGTCCGAAGACGAGCCGGCTTCCGAGCTCGATGCCGACGGAGATCCCGACGAACATCAGCGCGCCGAGCTTGTAGTCGACCTGCCCGGCGTCGTGGTGTTTCATCGTCGCGATCGCCGCGGTCCCGAACACGAACGCCATCGAGCTGCCGATGGCGACCGGGGCGGGATAGCCGAGGATCAACAGCGCGGGCGTGACGAGGAACGAGCCCCCCATCCCGAAGAACCCGAAGAACACGCCGACCATGAAGCCGAAGGCGACGAACAGGCCGAAGATCTCCGGGCCGAGACCGAGGAGCTCGGTCGCCGCGATGGAGCCGATCATCTCGCCTTCGCGAGCCGATCCAGGACGGCCGGCCCGACCGCCTCCTCCACGGCCCCGTACCCGACGTAGAGGGCGATCGCCTCGAGGAGGACGACTCCGATCACCGCGAGTGCCTGTACCGACGGCGACGCGCCCGCGAGGAGCTCCGTGCCGGTCATCGGCTCCCCCCGTCCTCCGTCGTCCGCGTTCCGTGCCGGATCGGTCGATCGATGTCGGTCATGTACTCGAGGATAGCCGACAGGGAGATATAACGGTTTTGGGTTAGTTGTACAATACTATATTCGAGTGGGAGACGGGAAACGATAGATAACGTATTCGTATTATTTCTCGTGATTCGTTCCGATCACACCGATCCGTCGAATCGGCGCGTTTCACTCGCGATTTCCAGTCGATCCGCGTCGAGGGACCGTTCCACTTCCTCGAGACGTCGATCCGATGGTCGATCGTATCGTGTGTTTTCATGGGACTATTTAACACGATACGTCGTGACTCCGAGCCAACGTGTTCCCCGTTCGTGGGAATATCCATCCCTCCATTTATGTACGGGACGCGTACTGGCGGGTATGAGCCACTCATCACGTTCGTCTCGCATCGACCTCGACGCGGCGTTCAAGGCGTTCGGTGCGGTGACGATCCTGATCGGGGTCGTCCTCACCGTCGGCGTGCTGGCGCTCACCGACCCGTTCGGCGAGTACGTCACGACCACGCCGGCGGCGACCGGAAGCCTGCTCTTCACCGGGCTGCTCGCCGCGGTCGGCTACGCGGCCTACGCGCTCCGCCGCCGCTGAGGCCCGCAAAGCGTGTCGACGGTCGGCCCGGCCCGCCGTCGACGGTCGGTCCGACTCGATTCACCCCGACCCACTGCGTCGATCCGCCGCTTGGCCCGAACCGCGCTTGGTCGTCGACCGACGACGATGGAACTATATAGTCTTGACTATATTGCACAATACATGTCTGGCACACCGGACGACGTGGAGACGTTGGGGATCGTACTCGAAACCGCCGATCCCGAGCGCGCTTGGAACGCGTTCCGGCTCGGACTCACCGCCCTGGAGGACGGACGGGACGTCTCCGTGTTCCTCCTGGGTGAGGGAGTCGAAGCCGAGGAGATCACGGACGACGAGTTCGACGTGCGGGACCGCATGGAGGCGTTCGACGAGGCGGGCGGGGAGCTGCTCGCGTGCGGGACGTGCCTGGAGATGCGGAAACGCGACGGAAGCGAGGTCTGTCCGATATCGACGATGAACGACCTACTCGAGGTCGTGACGACCGCCGATCGAGTCCTGACTATCGGCTGAGCGACCGGCGTCCTAACTCGGCGCAGTTACCGACTCTGCGCCCTCGTACTTGTCCTCGAACTCCTGGATGAGCTGGCCCATCTTCGCGTACCAGTCGTTCAACATCCGCTGCATCTCTCCCGAGATCTTCTCGGGGTCGGTCGGCTGGTAGACGTGGTAGTAGCCGCCCTGGTCGTAGTTGATCTGTTCCTTGCTGATGAACCCGGTCTGGAGGAGCCGCTGGACCGCACGGTAGGCGGTCGAGCGCTCCCGGTCGACGGCCTCGCCGATCTCGTCGATCGTCAGCGGCTCCTCGCTCTCGACGAGCACCTGGAAACACTCCCTGTCCAGCGGTTTGAGTCCGTGGAAACACTCCAGTAACCCCTCACACTCCATGTCGCTCCGGAGCTGTTCGGCCAACGAGTCTGGCATGGTATTGCCCGCGAGTACGCCCCGTGTGCGTAAAAGGCTTGTGTATAGAACACACAATTCCGTGTGAACAGGCCCGTACTCGCCGATGTCCCCGATCTCGCGGGCTCAGGCCGATCGCGGCGGCGGCACCAGGAAGACGTTGCCGGTCGCGTTCACGACGACCTCCTCGCTCACACTGCCGAGGAGGAGTCGCCGCAGGCGGCTCCGACCGCGCGATCCGAGGAGCAAGGTGCTCGGCTCGTGTTCGCGCTCGGCGGCGAGGATCTCCGCCGCGAGATCCCCGCGTCTGACGTCGGTGCGGGCCTCGAGCCCCCACTCGTCGAGCCGGTCCCCGAGCTCACCGAGTCGTGCCTCCACGTCGCCCTCGTCGCCGGTGTCGTCCTTCGGCGACCGCACGTGAACCAGCGTGACCTCCTCGGTCGCGTGCCGGAGGTACTCGAACGTCTCGAAGGCGCGCTCGGCGTTCTCCGAGAAGTCGGTTGCGAAGAGCGTTCGCTTGAACAGGTGTCGGCGCACGGTCTCGGGGTCGTCGACGCCGCGTTCGATCCGATCGACGAGCAGCGGCACCACCGTGGTCCTGGCCAGGTTCCGTGCCGTCGACCCGATGACGCGGTTCTCGAGCGGGCTCTTCCCCCGTGATCCGACGAGGATCAGGTCCGCGCCGACCGCGCCGGCGATCCCGTTGATCCGTCGGTGTGGCGTCCCCCGAACCACGTGCGTCTCGACGTCGAACCCGGCGGCCTCGATCGTCGACCGGTAGCGGCGGAGCCCGCGTTTCCGACGCTTCTCGAAGTCGATCCCGGGCATCCCGGAGTGGACGTTCGAGGGCACCACCGTCACGAGATGGATCCGATCGACGCCGATCCGCGAGAGACAGTTCAGCCCGGTCTCCGACTCGACCATCGTCTCGCTCGCCGTCGAGAGGTCGGTCGCGAGCACGGCCGACTTCCCGCTCATCGGCTCCTCCTCCACTCTCGGTTCCTCTCCCGTCCTCGGCCCCTCCGCCGAGCTCGCCCCGATCCCCGTTCCGCCGCTCCATGCTGGCCGACAGTATTCTTCATACTGTACAATACTCTCGTCCGGAGATAAAACCCGCGGTCGTGTGACACCGAGGAGTATTCCCCGCGGGCGCCCGTCTCCCCGGGCATGACCGACGACGAGCCCGGACTCGCGGACGCGGTCGATCGATTCCTCGATGAGGCGGACGCGGCGTTCGACCAGTACGACCAGGGGTACGCCGACGCCGACGCGACCGTCGCGGTGCTTCGAAGCCACGCCGACGACCTGCGGGACGCCCTCGAGGAGTGAACGCGGGCGTGACGCCGAGTGACGCGTCGTGCCGTTCGGGCGGTGGATTCAGGCTCGTGCGCCGATCAGCTCCCGAACGCGGGCGACGTGCTCGCCGAATGCCGGATCGCCGCGCTCGCGCGGGCGGTCCACGTCGACGTCGACGACCTCGCGGACGCGACCCGGCTCGGCGGCCATCACCACGATCCGGTCGGCGAGCGTCACCGCCTCGGCGACGTCGTGGGTGACGAAGAGCACGGTCTTCCCCGTCGACGCCCACACGTCGAGCAGTTCGCGCTGGAGCATCTCGCGGGTCTGTGCGTCGACCGCGCCGAACGGCTCGTCCATCAACAGGAGAGTCGGATCGACGGCGAGCGCCCGCGCGATGGCGACGCGCTGTTTCATCCCGCCCGACAGCGACTTCGGATACGACTCGCGGAACTCCGACAGCCCGACGAGTTCGAGCATTTCGTCGACCCGCGCCGCGCGTTCGCCGGCCGACCGGTCGCTCCGATCGAGTCCGAACCCGACGTTCTCCTCGACGGTGAGCCACGGGAACAGATGGTACTCCTGGAAGACGACGCCCATGTCGGTCGTGGGGCCCGTCACCGGCGACCCCCCCAACCGAACCTCGCCGTCCGTGGCGTCGGCGAGTCCGGCGATGATCCGGAACAGCGTCGTCTTCCCGCAGCCGGAGGGACCGACGAGACAGAGGAACTCCCCGTCTTCGACCCCGAACGACACCTCCTCGAGCGCGCGGACCGGGTCGCCCTCCCCGTCGTACGTCTTCCCGACGCCGTCGACGACGACGCCCGTCTCGCTCGAACCACCGCCCGTCTCGGTCGCCGGATCTTCGTTCACGTCCGCCGGGTCCCCGTTCACGCCTGCCATATCAACACCCGCCGTTGAGCCGCACGGAACGCCACGTCGACGAGGAGATACATCAGGCTCAACACGAGGATGTACGCGATCACCTTGTCGACGAGGAGGTTGTTGCTCGCCCGAAGGATCTCGCGTCCGACGCCCGGCACGCCGAATATCTCGGAGGCGACGACGAGCATCCAGCAGCGTCCGAGGCCGGTTCGGATCCCGGTCATGATCCCCGGCAGCGACGCCGGGAGAACGATCGACCGGACCATGTCGAGGTCGCTGCGGACTCCGAGCGTCCGGCCCACGTCGAGGAGGTCCTTCGACACGCCCTCGACGGCCCCGTAGGCCGCGTAGAAGTTGATCCAGAACGCGCCGACGGCGATGATGAACGCCGCGCCCGCGTCGTTGATCCCGAACCACGCGATCGCGAACCCGATCAGCGCGAGCGGCGGGACCGGCCGAAGAACCCGAACGAGCGGCGCGGTGACGTCGTCGAGGAGCCCGCTCCAGGCGAAGGCGACGCCGGCGGCGACGCCGAGTCCCGTCCCGACGATCGTGCCGGGGAGCCAGTGGCGGACGCTCGACCACAGCGCGGCGGTCATCGTGCCGGACGCGAGCTCCTCGAGGAAAGTCCCCGCGACCGCGGCCGGCGAGGGCAACACGTACGCGGGCTGTGTGAGCGAGACGAGATACCAGAGGGCGAGGAACCCGACGATGCCGGCGATCCCGCGGAGGAGCCGGCGGGGATCGCCGAGATCGAATCCGGCCCGCAGACCGTTTCCGTCGAGTTCCCGTCCGATATCGGTGGCCATCAGAGCGACTCGTAGACGCTCGGATCGAAGACCTGCTCGTTCGTGAGCCGCTCGTCGATCTGTCCGTTGTTCGCCGCGAACTCCGAGAAGACGGGCGTCGCGTCGGTGATCTCCGCGGGATCGGTGACGAAGTTCGACAGCGGCGAGTCGAGAGCCTTCCGGGCCCGGTCCGCGGGCATTCCGATTCCCTCCTCGACGTGGGCCGCTGTCGCGTCGGGGTTCTCGTTGATGAAGTCGGTGGCACGGACGTGCTCCTCCAGGAACTGTGCGGCGAGCGGGGAGTCGCGGACCGCGTCGCTCATCAGGGTGACGGCGGCCGGCTGTCCGGGAAGGATCTCCGCGGCAGTTCGGAGCATCGTGACGGACGACCCCTCCTCGTCGGCGATCGTGGGAACCGGCTCCATGATCGAGGTGCCGTCGATCTCGTCGTTGGCGATCGCCTGCCAGACCGCGCTCGCGCCGCCTATCTCGATGATCTCGACGTCGTCGCTCGCCTCGGGATCGACGCCGACCTCCCCGAGCCAGTACCGGAGCAGTACGTCGGGGACGCTGCCCTGCGGGAAGGTGCCGAAGCGGAAGGGGCGGTCGTTCTCCTCCGCCCACATCGCGAACGCCTCCGCGCCGTGCTCCTCGAACGTCGGACGGAACGACGACTCCGCCATGATCCCCATCGGCTCGCGGATGTTCGCCGCCGTCACCTGTGCCGGGATGTCGCGATCGATGACGATCATCGCCGGTACGATTCCGAACATGGCGACGTCGATGTCGCCGCCGCCGAACGCCTGGATGATCGCGGGGCCGTCGGTGAACTCCTCGCCGGTGATCTCGGCGTCGATCTCGGAGAAGTAGCCCTCTCCCTCCATCACGTACCACTGGAGGTCCGGATATATCGGCATGTGCGCGACGGTCAACTCCTCCAGTCCGTCATCGCCGCCGAGACATCCGGCGATCCCCGCCGTCGCGGTTCCGCCCGCGGCCGCGAGGAAGGACCGCCGTGAGACTCCCGGGTTTCGCTGGTTCATGTCGATCCAACGGGATCGGGGATCAATACCCTCGCGCCACCAGCAATCGCCGACCGTACCGGTGACGAGGTTACGTCCCGATATCCGTCGCTTCACGCTTCTCGAGCGGGCTTTCCACCGATCCACTCGATCCCTCGCGTCCGCGATAGCCGTAACGATTGCCGGTCTTCGGGACGGGGATCCCGTTCCGTCGTCCCGACCCGCGGTCGTTTATGGTTCCCGCGCGCGACGGTCCGGCATGGTCTCGGAGATCTTCGACCCCGACGCGTGGGAGCCGGTTACCGACGAGTTCGAGGACGTGACGTACCACCGGGCTCGCGACGTACCCGTCGTCCGGATCGCGTTCGACCGGCCCGAGGTCCGGAACGCGTTCCGTCCGGGGACCGTCGACGAGCTGTACGCCGCCCTCGATCACGCGCGAAAGCGGGCCGACGTCGGCTGCGTCCTCCTGACGGGCAACGGTCCCTCGGAGAAGGACGGCGGCTGGGCGTTCTGCGCGGGCGGCGACCAGTCCGTCCGGGGCGGCTCGGGCTACGAGTACCGCGACGACGACGAGGCGAGCGAGGCGGACGACCCGCTCGTCCGCGAGGCGAAGGCGGGGCGGCTCCACGTCCTCGAGGTCCAGCGACTGATCCGGTTCATGCCGAAGCCCGTCGTCGCGGTCGTGCCGGGCTGGGCGGTCGGCGGCGGCCACTCGCTCCACGTCGTCTGTGACCTCACTCTCGCGAGCGCGGAGCACGCGAAGTTCCTCCAGACCGACCCCGACGTCGCCTCCTTCGACGGCGGGTTCGGCTCGGCGTACCTGGCGAAACAGATCGGTCAGAAGAAGGCCCGCGAGGTGTTCTTCCGCGGGAAGACCTACTCCGCGGCGGAGGCCGCGGACATGGGGATGGTCAACGAGGCGATCCCGCACGAGGAGCTCGAGGCCGTCGCGCTCGAGTGGGCCGAGGAGATGACCGCGAAGTCGCCGACCGCGATGCGGATGCTGAAGTACGCCTTCAACCTGACCGACGACGGCATGGTCGGCCAGCAGGTGTTCGCCGGCGAGGCCACCCGGCTGGCGTACATGACCGACGAGGCCCAGGAGGGTCGCGACGCCTTCCTCGAGAAGCGCGAGCCCGCGTTCGACGAGTACCCCTGGCACTACTGATCGAACTCGAACGTAGCCGCGGTCGGCGCGTGCCTCCGAGCGCCCGTCAGGGCGGGAGGAGCCCGCGCGAGGGACGCGGTGAGCGCTCGAAGAGCGTGAACCGCGAGGCTGGGGAGGCGTGAGGTGCGGAGCGGGGCGGGGCGGGATTCGAAGGGACGGGCGGGTCGGTCCTGCCCGGACGACGCAAGCACTCGGAGCCCGGAACGGCGAGCGAAGCGAGCCGCATGCCCGGATCGGGCGCGCAGCGAGTCCCGGCGGGTCGACCCGTCCGGGGCTTCGGCGGTCGTGTTCCGGGTCCCATCACTCACGGAGCACTCGTTGAGGTGCTTACTTCGCTCGCGTCCGCGCTCACCACCCGTTCCCTGCTTCGAATCCCTCCCAGCCGAGCCGCAGCGCTCACGGTGTGTGAGCGCCGCGACGTGCGGGGGAAGGGATTCGAACCAACGAAAGACGGTCCGGGCATGCGGCTCGCTTCGCTCGCGGTCCGGGCTGCGACTTTCCGGGTTCGAACCCTTCTGATCAGACTCCTGCGGCTCGCGAATTGCTCGCCGCAGGAGTGCGGGGGAAGGGATTCGAACCCTCGAACCTCTACAGGAGCGGATCTTAAGTCCGCCGCTTTTGGCCAGGCTCAGCCACCCCCGCGCGGATCCGGGTACCGCCGGCGGGGTCAAACCCCTTTCGGAACCCGGACCGCCCTCACCAGTCGACCGACAGCGTTCCGTCGCCGTGCGGGTCCGGCGCGATCTCCTCATCGGTCCGGCGGTCGACGACGTGGATGACGCCGCGCTCCTTCTTCGCCGGGCAGACCTCCGCGGCGCGAACGTTCTCGGCCAGGTCGTCCTCGCCGACGTAGTAGGTCCGCGGCTTCGCCATCCCGCTCACCACGTCCATCTCCCAGTTGTCGGCGACCTCCGCGCACTTGCCCGCGCCGAAGCACTTGTTCGCCTCGAAGACGATCTTGTACGGCTTCTCCTCGATCGGCGGCCCCTCGCCGCCGATGTCGCTCGCCGAGAGGACGTCGTCGTCTCCGTCGGCGTTCCCCTCGTTGTCGTCGCTCATACCTCTCGATCGGTGACCGCGGGACTTTCGTCTGTCGGTCGCGCGGTCCCGGGTCGGCTCGACCGACGCGTCCACGGGCCGCGCGGACGACCGGACGTCGGTCCGCCATCGGTCACGAGCGCCCGCGAGACGCCCGCCGACCGGAGTCGAACGCTTCAAGTATTCGCTGGCTGTTCGTAGGGACATGAAAGACCAGGGACGCTCCACGCGCAAGCGAACCGGCGGCCGACTGAAGCCCGCCGCGAAGAAGAAGCGCCACCAGCTCGGCCGCGAGCCCGCCGAGACGACGGTCGGCGAGACCCGCGTTCAGTACATCGACTCCCGCGGCAACGAGCGGAAGGTCCGCGCGCTCGCGACGAACGTCGCGCAGGTCGCCGACGGCGGCGAGGTCGTCGAGGCCGATATCGAGGACGTCGTCGAGAACCCCTCGAACGTCAACTACGTCCGCCGGAACATCGTCACCAAGGGTGCCGTCATCGAGACGAGCGAGGGGCGCGCCCGCGTCACCTCCCGACCCGGCCAGACCGGCCAGGTCAACGCGGTCCTGATCGAGTAGTTACGCCGTCGACCTCGGCGGAGCCGACCGTTCGGCAACGCGATCCACGACCCGATAGTCCCCACTCGACCGCTCGGTACGGCGTCGTCGTCGACGTGACACCGGAGAACGTCCCCGAAGCCCCCGCCTCGCGGCTGCCCTCTTGAGTCCCGCACCGCCTCGCCCCTTCGAGTCCCACCCCGCACCGTTCCACACCTCACGCCTCCCCAGCCTCGTCAGTCGCCTTCGCTTCACTCGGCGACTGACTCCCTCGCGCGGGCTCCTCGCGCCCGTCAGGGCGCTCGGAGGCACGCGCCGACCGTCTTCGTCCCACAACTGCCGACCGATCTCAAGGTATTTGTCCATCGGGGCGTCCGATCCGGCCATGTACGTCGGCGTCGACGAGGCCGGAAAGGGCCCAGTCCTCGGACCGATGGTCGCCGCGGCGGTCCGCGCGGACCCGGAGAGCCTGCCGGCCGACGTCGACGACTCGAAGCGCGTCGCGCCCGATCGGCGGCGGGAGATCGCGGCCGCGCTCCGCGCGGCCGACGCGGTCGACGTCGCGGTCGCGACCGTCGAGACGAGCGAGATCGACGCGCCCGATACGGACATGAACACCCTCACCGTCCGCGGACAGGCGCGGGCGGTTCGGGGGGTGGCCCGGGCCGGCGACCGCGTCGTCGCCGACGCGGGCGATACCTCCGAGGCGCGGTTCGCGCGGCGGCTGCGGGGGTTCGTGGTGGATCCGGAACGAGAGACCGTCGCTCCCGTCGCGGACGTCGCCGTCGACGCCGCCCACGGCGCGGACGAGTCCGACCCGGTCGTCGGCGCGGCGAGCATCGTCGCGAAGGTCGCCCGCGACGCCCGCGTCGCCGCCATCGACGCGTCCTACCCCGCGTACGACCGCGTCGGCAGCGGCTACCCGAGCGACCCGACGACGCGCGCGTTCCTCGCCGCGTACGTGGCCGATCACGGCGACGTCCCGCCGCACGCACGGCGGTCCTGGTCGACGTGCGCGGACGCGCTCGCGGCCGCCGAGCAGTCGGGACTCGACGAGTTCTGAAGACAAAAACCCCGACCGAACTACTCTTCACGCAGCGCCAGCGCCGCCAACAGCGCCTCCAGTTGGACCTGCTCGTTCGCGCCCTCGGCGATCCGGTAGTCGGTCTCGCCGATCCGCTCCATCAACCGGACGGCCTCACGCTCGTGGAGGTCGAACTCCCAGACTGAGCGGTGAAGCTGGTCGATCACGTCGCCGCCGGCCATCCCGGTGTCGGTGAGCAGGGTGTCGAGGGTCGCGCGCGCCTTCGTGAAGTCGCCCGCCAACGCGTCGGTCACCATCGACTCGATCTCCTCGGGCCGGGCGGTCGCCGTGATCGCGTACACCGCCTCCTCGTCGACCACGTCGCCGGTCGTCGCCGCGGCCTGAAGCGAGTTTATCGCGCGGCGCATGTCGCCGTCGGCAGCGTAGACGAGCGCGTCGACGCCCGCGTCCGTCACCTCGATCCCCTCGGCGGCCGCGATCTCACGAGTCTGACTGGCGACGGCCTCGTCGGAGAGCGGCGAGAAGCGGAAGACGGCACACCGCGACTGGATCGGGTCGATGATCTTCGAGGAGTAGTTACACGAGAGGATGAAGCGGGTGTTGTCGGAGAACTGCTCCATCGTCCGGCGAAGCGCTGATTGGGCGTCATCCGTGAGCGAGTCGGCCTCGTCGAGGAACACGATCCGGAAGTCGCCGCCGAACGACGACCGCGCGAACCCCTTGATCCGGTCGCGGACCACGTCGATCCCGCGCTGGTCGGAGGCGTTGAGCTCGAGGAAGTTACCGCGCCAGTTGTCCTCGCCGTAGATCTCGCGGGCGATGGCGGTGGCCGCGGTGGTCTTTCCTACACCAGCTGGACCACTGAAAAGAAGGTGCGGAACGTCGTCCTGCTCGATGTAACTTCCGAGGCGTTCGACGATCTCCTCCTGGCCGTGGATGTCCTCCAGCGTCTGTGGCCGGTACTTCTCGATCCAGATCTCCCGGCCCGTCGCGGTCGCAGCCGGCTGCTCGTCGGCCTCGCTCATTGAGGGATCGGAGGGTCGGCGGGGTGATAAACGAACCGAGAGTCCGTCGGGGACGATCGGGGCGGCGGCGGGGTCGAGGACGCCGGTTCGATCACGCGTCGCCCGCCATCGACGCGGTCCGCCGTCGGAATTCGTCGCGGAACTCGGTCAGCGCTGGGACGTTCGCTTCGAACGCCTCGAGCCGCCGCCGGTCCTCCGGGTCGATCCGGGGCGTGGCGATCAGGGTCGCGACCCCGGTCGAGACGGTCCGAGCTCGCCAGCCGACGTATCCCGTCGCGATCCACGGCGGGAGGTCCGCGAGCGACACGGCGTTCCGCCAGGCGAACTCGCGGCTTCCCTTCAGTCCCAGGAGGGCGATCCGGTCGTCGAGCGGGTCGAACAGCGCGTCGACTCCGGCGACGCCCGCGGCGTCGTACACCTCGACGAGCGCCTCCTGGACGACCGAAACGAGCCGGGCGAGGACGTCGTTTATGCGGTCGTGATCGGCCCGCTTGTGCCCGCGGTCCGGATCGATCCCGACGTCCCGGAGCGTGTACGTGAGGTCGTAGCTGATGTGCGCGTTGATCCCGAGGAGGGCGTCCTGGGCGACGAGAGTGTCGCCGCGGGCGGCCGCGCCGAACGCCACGATCCACGCCCGCGGGAGCGCGTCGAACTCGCGGCGCTCGAACGCGAGGAACGCCCGCCGGTAGTGCTCCGCGAACGCGACGAGGTACGACGCGACCCACTCGTCGTCGACGAACTCGCCGGCTTCGATCGCCGCGGCGACCGCCTCCGTCATCCGGACGTACACCGTGAGGAACACCGACCGCCGGTCGCCGCGGTCGCGGAGTCGTGACTCGGCTCGAGCCAGCCGCTCGGCGACGTCGTCGACGGACGAGAAGGGGTCCGCGAGGGGGTCGACGAGCCCGGCGTCGGGTTCAGTGTCGGCTACCTCCGCGACGAGTCGGTCGGCGTTCACGCCGGTCCCCCGTCGGTAGGCGGCCAGCAACGCCCTGGCCTCAGTGGTCGTCGGGAGCGCGGCGCGGATCGGGATCATTCGATCCGTCAGAGCCGCTGGAGCTCGTAGGCGAACACCCAGATCCCCATCAACACGCCGACGGGGACGACGACCTCGGCGATCTCCTCGGAGACCGGCAGTTCGGCGACGTCGACGAGCAGCCGGGTCGTCGTCGCGGCGATCTGTGCGAACAGTTCGAACTCCTCGCGGATCGTGTTGGTCAGTATCGATCCGACGACCAGCGTCACCATCGCGGCAACGCCGTGGATCGTCCCCCGGACGTGTGGCATGTCCAAGACATCCCGAACGGGGAGTATAGGGTTTTCGCCGGAAGGGGCGAACGGCACCGTCCGCCAGCTCTCGTCGGTCCCGTCCCGATCACTCGAACTCGGCGACGAGTTCGGGGACGACGTCGAAGAGGTCGCCGACGATCCCGTAGTCGGCGATGTCGAAGATGGGCGCGTTCGGGTCGGTGTTGATCGCGACGATCGTGTCCGAACCCTTCATGCCCGCGACGTGCTGGACCGCCCCGGAGATGCCGACCGCGATGTAGACGTCGGGGGTGACGACCTTGCCCGACTGGCCGACCTGGCGGTTCTTCGGGAGCCATCCGTTGTCGACGATCGGCCGCGACGACGAGAGCGTCGCGCCGAGCGCGTCCGCGAGCTCCTCGACGAGGTCGAGGTTCTCCTCCTCGCCGATCCCGCGCCCGACCGAGACGAGCACGTCGGCGTCCGCGATGTCGACGTCGCCGCCGCCGACCTCCTCGAACCCCTTGACGCGCGCGCCCGACTCGGGGGCCTCGACGTCGACCGATCCGATCTCGGCGTCCCCGACACCTTCGGCGGGAACGAACTCGCCGCCGCGAACCGTGAGACAGAACCGGTCTCCCTCGACCGCGACGGTCGTCTCCACCTTCGAGCCGTACATCTCGCGGGTGACCGTCAGACCGTCGGCGGCGTCGTACTCGAAGCCGAGGACGTCGGCCACGAGCGGAACGTCCAGCCGCTCCGCGACCGCGGGCGCGTAGTCGAGCCCGTTGACGGAGTTGGGCGTGAGGATCGCGGCCGGGTCGACCCGCTCCGCGAGCTCCTCGACGGCGGCCGCGTAGACGGTGTGATCGAACTCCTCGCCGTTCTCGACGGCGTGGATCCGGTCGACTCCCGGGCGGTTCAGCTCGTCGGCGAACCGCTCGACGTCGCCGGCGACGACCGCGACGTGGAGGTCGCCGTCGAGGGCGTCCGCCAGCTCGCGGCCGGCGGTGAGCAGTTCGAGCGAGACGTCGCGAAGGTCGCCGCGGCGGTGTTCGGAGACGACGAGAACGTCGCTCATCACGCGTCCACCCCCTTATCACGCAGGACCTCGGCAAGGCGTCCCGCGGCCTCGCCGGCGTCCCCCTCGATGATCTCCGCGTCGGACTCGCTCTCGGGCTCGTACATCTCCGTCAGCGTCAGCGTGCTCTCGACGTCGGCGGCGGAGAGCCCGAGGTCCTCCAACTCCGTCACGGCGATCTCCTTGCGCTGGGCCTGTCGGATCCCGCGGAGGCTCGCGTATCGCGGCTCGTTGAGCCCGGTCTGGACGGTCAACACGGCGGGCAGGTCGACCTCGGTCAGCTCCTCTATTCCCCCTTCCAGCTCGCGGTGGACGTTCGCGACGCCCGCGTCGGCGTCGAGCTCCAGGTCGTTGACGACCGCGGCGTGCTCGAAGCCGATCCGCTCGGCGAGCGCGACGCCGGTCGCGCCGAAGGCGGTGTCGGCCGCCTGGACGCCGCCTAAGACGAGGTCCGGCTCCTCGTCGTCGACGACCGCCTCGAGGACGTCGACCTTCGAGGAGACGTCGGCGAAGGTCCCCTCGAAGGCGTCGTCCCAGACGCGAACGGCGCGGTCGGCGCCCTTCGCGAGGGCCATTCGGATCGTCTCCTCGGCGCGCACGGGGCCGATAGTGACGGCGACGACCTCGTCGGCGATCCCGGCCTCAGCGAGCTGGACGGCCGCCTCCACGGCGTAGTCGTCCCACTCGTTGAGGTCGTACTCGAGGTCCGACGCCGCGATGTCGGTCCCCTCGATCTCGAAGTCGTCGTCGGGCTCTCCGACCTCCTTTACGGTCACGAGGACTTTCATGAACGATCCTCCGGCGGTCGGGAGGTAATGGTTTTCGAAACGCGTCAGTCGTCCGCGCTCGCGGGGTCGCCGTCGCCGCCCGCCGTCCGGTTCGGCAGCATCGGCGTGCCGTCGGCGCGAGGCCCGAGACGCGGTCCGTGCGGGCCGTCGTCGGGGTCGATCCGCCGGCGAGTCCGGTAGTCGGTCGACCGTTCGACGGGGGTACGGCCGATCGCCGTGATCATCTCGACGTAGTCGTCGAACGAGCGGTACTCGCCGTACTCGCCGCCCGCGCGCTTCGTGATCTCCTCCGAGAGGATCGTCCCCATGAAGTCGTCCGCGCCGCAGTTGAGCAGTTTGAGCCCGTGCGCGTCGCCCGACTTCACCCACGACGCCTGGACGTGGTCGACGTTGTCGAGGAAGAGCCGGGCCACCGCGACGACGAGTTCGTCCTCGTCGCGGGAGGGTCCGGAGTCGACGACGCCCTGGCGGTACAGCGGCGTGTTCCGATGGATGAAGGAGAGCGGCACGAACTCGGTGATCCCGCCGGTTCGGTCCTGGAGGTCCCGGATCACCTCCAGGTGCTCCGCGCGGTGTTCGACCGTCTCGACGTGGCCGTACATCATCGTCGAGGTGACGTCGAGGCCGGCCGCCATCGCGCCCTCCATCGCGGCGACCCAGTCGTCGGTTCGGATCTTCCCCGGACAGATCACGTCTCGCACCTCGTCGACGAGGATCTCGGCGGCGGTACCCGGCGCGGAGTCGAGCCCGGCGTCGGCGAGGTCGCGGTACACCGACTCGTACTCCCAGTCGGTGCCGCGTTTGGCGTGGTAGGCCTCCTCCGGCGTCATCGAGTGGAGGTGGACGCCGCCGACCGACATCGCCTCCATCTGCTCGAGGTAGGTTCCCGGGTCGGTCGCGTACGCCTCCGGCGGCTTGTAGTTCACCTCGCTCGCGGGGTCGTCGTAGCCTTCGAGGACCTCGTGGTGCTCCGCGTTCAGCGCGAACGCTGGGTGGAGCCCGGAGACGGAACACACTTCGTAGATCCCCATCTCGAGGGCGTCCTCGACGACCGCCCCCGACTCGGCGGGCGGCTTGGTGAAGCCGGCGTGGTCGACGTCGCTATCGGCCTCGAACGCGTGCGCGGAGTCCTTGAAGTTACAGAACAGACAGCCCGTGTTGCAGGCGGTGGTGACGTTGTTGTTGAGGTTGGCGACGAAGGTCACCTCGTCGCCGACCGTCTCGGCGCGACGGCGGTCGGCGAGTTCCAAGACGGCCTCCTTGCGGACCGGGTCGATCCCGTCGGCGTCGGTCCCGGTCGCGAGCAGCTCGGTCGCGTCGTCGACGGAGAGTCGGGTCCCGTCACGGGCCTTCTCGAGTGCGTTCTCGAACGACTGGTCGGTTGCCGGCTCGGCAAAGTCGAAGTCGTTCTGGTCCGGGTCGCGCTCCGTCGTCATCCCCCTACCGTCCCGGCGCCACGGATAAAAACGGGGCGGTCACGGCACCGGTCTCGACACGCGTGGGACGCGGTCGTGCGGGGGCGTGCGGCGGCGGTCCGCGTCGGACGGTTTTTATCCGCGGACCTCCCCTCGGCACGTGATGGCAGCCGGATTCGCCCTCGATCCGCCGACGTACGCCCTGTTCGTGTTGGCGGCGGTGACGCTGATCGTCACGCCGGGACCCGACACGCTGTTCGTGCTCTCACGAGGGATCGACGGACGGACGGCCGGACTCCGCGCCGCCCTCGGCGTCACGGTCGGTATCCTGTTTCACACCGCGCTCGTCGTCGTCGGGGTCGCGGCGGTCTACCGGGCAGTCCCCGGCGCGGAACGAGTCGTCCGCGTCGTCGGGGCAGTCTACCTCTGTTATCTCGGGATCGACACGCTCCGCTCGGCCGGAAACGAGAGGTCGGCGGCGACGGACGGTGGGGTGCGTGAGGGGTTCCTCGTCAACGCGCTCAACCCGCAGGTCGCGCTGTTCTTCCTCGCGTTCCTTCCCGGATTCGTCGCGGGCGGAGGTGGGGGGACCGCTTTCGGCTCGGGAAGCGGGGCGGCGATCGCGGTCCTCGGGGCCACCTACGCCGTGCTCACCGCGGTCTACCTCGGTGGCGTCGCGGTCGCCGCCGACGGGGCCGCGGAGATCCTTCGGGCCGAACGGACCGGCCGCCTGCTGGACCGGGTCGCCGGCGGGATCCTGCTGTTACTCGGCGTGTGGCTGCTGGTCGGGTGAACGGGACGGGAAGCCGCCGATCACTCCCCGTCTCACCTCACCGGCACGCCGGTCCAGTCCTCGCGTCCCCGGCGGGCCGACTCCGCTCCGGCGCGTCGCCGGAGTCGCTCGATCCGGTCGGCCGTCGGCGGATGCGTCGAGAGCCAGCGCTCCAGCGGGTCGTCCGTGTCGCGGTGGGTCGACAGGGACGCGAACGGCCACGTCGGATCGGTCGCACGGTCGATCCGTCGGAGCGCCCGCGCGAGCGCGAGCGGGTCGCCGGTCACCTCGGCCGCGCGGTCGTCGGCGACGAACTCCCGCCTGCGCGAGTGGGTCCGTGCCAGAAGCGTCACGAGAACGAACGACGCCACCAGCCCCCCGGCGAGGAGGCGGTGAAGCCGGGCGAAGGTGCCGGAACGGTCGCCCGGTCGGCCGCGGATCCACGCCGACCCGCCGGCGAGTCCCGACAGCGCCAGCAGCGCGGGCAGCGTCGCGAGCGTGAAAAGCCCGACGACGGTCCGGGCGAATCCGTCGACGAGCGCGGCCGCCAGCCCGTCCTTCGTCTCGAGGTGGGCGAGCTCGTGTGCGAGGATCGCCTCGAGCTCCCGCGGCGGGAGCAGCCGGAAGAGCGAGCGGTCGACCACGAGCGCGCCGCCGCCGGGTCCGCCGACCGCGAACGCGTTCGGCGCGCGTGCGTCGGCGACGTACAGCGTGGGACGATCGACGGCCATCCGGGCGACGAGCGCGTCGAGCCGCCGGTGGAGCTCCGGGGCGCGCTCGCGCGGGATCGGGTCGGCGTCGACCGCCGCGAGGAGCCGCGCCGTGCCGAACCGATAGCTCAGATACGCGGACCCGAGCGTGACTGCGACGAGAAGCAGGACCGTCCCGGCGGCTCCCGGACGGAGCGACCAGAGCGCACGGAGCGTCCGGAAGACGAGGAACGCCGCGGCGAGGTAGCCCGCGAGGAGGGCGACGCCGACGGTCGTCGTCGCGAGCCGGAAGGCGAGCCGGGCCATACGCTCGCTAGGGGTCCGGGGGGCAAACGCGTTGCGTCGGGGTCGTCCGTTCGAGGGACGCGGGCCGCTTCGAGGGAAACGGTAATCATCCGCGGCGAGAAGACGGGACCATGGACCCACGCGTACGCGAACACGCGGAGACGATCGCGAACCACTCGACCGGCATCGAGGCCGGCGACGACGTCGTCATCCAGCTCCCGAAGGAGGCCGAGGACCTCGCGGTCGCGCTCCACGAGATCTGTGGCGACCGCGGGGCGAACCCGGTGTACCTCAACTACTCGAAGCGGGCGGACCGGGCGTTCAAACGCGCCGCCGACGGGTTCGAGGAACCGTCCCACCGGCGCGCGCTCTACGAGGAGACTGACGTGTTCGTGATCGCTCGGGGCGGCCTCAACGTCACGGAGGACGCCGACGTCGACCCGGAGACGAACGCCGCGTACAACCGCGCGATGGAGGAGGTCAAACGGACCCGTCTCTCGAAGACGTGGTGTCTCACGCAGTTCCCCACCTCCGGGCACGCCCAGCTGGCGGGAATGAGCACCGAGGCGTACGAGGACTTCGTGTGGGACGCCGTCTCGCTCGACTGGGAGGCACAACGCGAGTTCCAGGCGGGAATGGTCGAGATCCTGGACGACGCCGACGAGGTGCGTATCCGGTCCGGCGAGGAGACGGACCTCACGCTCGACGTCTCCGGGAACGCCACCCTCAACGACCACGGCGAGAAGAACCTCCCCGGCGGCGAGGTGTTCACCGCGCCCGTCCGCGACGGCGTCGACGGCGAGGTGTACTTCGACCTCCCGCTGTACCGGTACGGCCGCGAGATCGAGGGGGTCCGCCTGCGGTTCGAGGACGGCGAGGTGGTCTCACACGCCGCCGAGCGCAACGAGGACCTGCTCGGCGGCATCCTCGACACCGACGAGGGGTCGCGACGCCTCGGCGAGCTGGGAATCGGGATGAACCGACAGATCGACCGGTTCACCTACAACATGCTGTTCGACGAGAAGATGGGCGACACCGTCCACATGGCGGTCGGTTCCGCGTACCCGGAGACGGTCGGCGAGGGGAACGAGGTCAACGAGTCCGCCGAACACGTCGACATGATCGTCGACATGAGCGAGGACTCGGTCATCGAGGTCGACGGTGAGGTCGTCCAGCGGAACGGCACGTTCGTCTTCGAGAACGAGTTCTAGCCGGAACGAGGGCGGCGCGGTTTTTCCCTGCAGGTTTTGCCCGCCCGAGCGGAGCGAGGGTGGGGAAAAGGTGCGACGGTAGGTTCGTCTTCGAGAACGAGTTCTAGTCGTCGTCCGTGTCCGTTTCGAGCGGGCGCGGCCCGATCCCGACGAGGCGAGCGTACGGGAAGCAGGCGAACGCCAGCGCCCCGAGCGTGTCGTATCCCAGATCCGAAAGGGTGTCCGTGAGGTAGCGTTCGAAACTCCACCGGAAGTAGAACTCACGAAAGGCGTATTCGTACACCTCGAAGACGGCACCGATCGTGAACACGATCGCGGGGAGGAACAGGAACAGCCGCCTCGGGGTCGCGAACGCCGTCGGTCGTAACAGGTAGATAATGCCCGCGACGCCGAACCCGGACAGCGAGTGGGTCACCACGTCCCAGAACCAATAGCGCGTGTACACCCCCCACGCCAGCCCGAGGAAGTGGAACGCCGTGACGGAAACCGAGAGGAGTGCGACCGCGACCCAGACGATCCGCCATTCGGGCCCGGACGCAACACCCGAGACGACCTCCGACAGAGGGGCCCGACTCGCGCGTTCTCGGGTCCCGCAAGGGCGACGGTCCCCACCGAGCGTTCCGGTGTTCACGGCGAGAACCGAGATCGTCGCCCCGAAGACGATCGTGGCACCGACGACGACCATGACGCCGCCGTGACCGGGCGTGTACGTGACGAGAAGCGAACCGGTTCCCCACAGCGAGACGATCAGGGCGAGCGCGAGCCAGACGTCGTACCAACGACGATCGGGAGTGGTGTTCAACAGTCCCAGAAGCACGAGAACTCCGAGCAGAACCACCTCCGAGACCATGCCGAACGGAACGATCCCGAAGATCAGGAGCCCGCCGGTCGCCGCCCACTGGAGCCGTCGATCGTTGCGCCACGCTCCGACGGCCGCGATCGATGCGACGATCGGGATCGCGACGACTGAGACGGCGAGCGCTATCGTACCGACGGGCGTCGACGGAAGCCCGTCAGCGGCCGTCGTCGTCCCGGATACGAGGGCGGCGGACAGGAGGACGGCCATCGGGATCGCGAGCAGGGTCGGGAGCGTACGGAGGCTTCGACGGATGGGGTTCCGTACGTCAGCGATTTCGGACACGTCTCGGACTCGTCGAAGGCGGTATTAAACCTGATCCGCGATCGACGCATACGTTTATCCAGCAACATCGTCTATGTGGACGCATGCCCGAGGAAGTCCTCTTCGAATCGGAGAGTCGCCGGAGCCGCGAGGAGATCGCCTCGTATCTCCGAACCGTCGCGGACTCGCTCGACGCCGGCAACGCGATCACGCTCACGCGGGGCGAACAGTCCGTGACGATGGAGCCGCCCGCGCGACCGACCTTCGAGGTGAAAGCCGAACGGGAGGGCCCCGCCGACGGCCCCGGCGAGTTGAGCGTCGAGTTCGAACTCGAGTGGGACGAGGGGGACGCCGGCGGCGACGGCGGCGGGAGCGACCTCGAGATCGAGTAGCGACGGAAGAAGCGAGACGGAACCGGGACGGAAGCGAGACGGAAGCGAGACGGAACCGGGACGGACGCGGCGATCGGCCGATCCCTCAGGAAACGTTCGTCGATATCTCGGCGAAGGCGTCCTCCGC
The DNA here is from genome assembly GCF_003697845.1 of Halobellus captivus. Taxonomy (GTDB): domain Archaea; phylum Halobacteriota; class Halobacteria; order Halobacteriales; family Haloferacaceae; genus Halorubrum; species Halorubrum glutamatedens. The sequence continues at coordinate 170,755 of NZ_RDQE01000001.1, forward strand.
CGAGAGGCGGTCGAGCGTCTCGTCGACCTCCGTTCGAACCGCCTCCATCCGCTCGACGAGCTCGTCGTACTCCTCGGTGTCCGTCGTCCCCGAGGCCTCGAGCGCCGCCTTCTTCGAGGCGAGCGCGAAGAAGCGCTGGCTCCGTTCGTCGAAGGCGGCACGCTCGAGGAGCACCTCGACGAGCGCGGTGAGGCCCTCGCGGGTGACGGGTTTGGTCTTGTAGTCGTCGAACGGCATGTCGACGATGTCGACGTCGGGCTCGACCGCGGTCAACATCGCGACCCGCGCGTCGTACCCCGCCGACCGGATCTCGGAGAGCACCTCGTGACCGGAGAGGTCCGGCATCCGCCGGTCGAGGAGGACCACGTCGACGTCGTCGTCCATCTCCTCGAGGGCCCTCTCGCCGCTCGTGGCGATCCGGACGTCGTAGCGTCCGTCGAGGTAGACGCGGTACAGCTCGGCCAGATCGGGCTCGTCGTCGACGGCGAGGACGATCGGAGGCGAGCCGTCCGAAGGCGAGCTGCCCGGAGACGATCGGGCGGGGGACGATCCGTCGGGATCGGAGGGCGAGCCGTCGGTCATGGCCGAACGGGTGCGTCGAGGCGGTCTCGCTCCGTACCCGTCGACGCGGCACGCTGTGAAACGGTTCGTCCGCTCATGCTCCGCCGTACGGACCATGGCGATATAAAACCTGTCGGGTGGGTATCAAAACGGATAATCCGGATCCGGCGCCGGACTCTCGAACCGAGGCGGGAAAACCCTCCCGGCGCGGTCGTCGAAGCGCCGTGACCCAAAGGCACATTTACGCGCGTGCCGTATCGGGGATAACGAATGTCTCATAGCCCCTCACTGCCGGACCGCCCCCGTCTCGAGCTCGATCCGGAGATGAGCGAGGCGGAACGGCTCGAGGCGATCCGGCAACACTACCGACGGATCGTCCACGTGAACGACGAACTCGAGGACCGCCTCGAGGACGCGCAGGGACGGCGGGGCGACCTCAAAGCCGACGTCGACGAGTTGAAACGCGAAAACGAGGTGTTGAAGACCTCCTCGCTGTACATCGCCTCCGTCGAGGAGCTCACCGAGGACGGCGTCGTCATCAAACAGCACGGCAACAACCAGGAGGTGCTGACGCAGGCGGCGACCCGACTGGACGCCGACCTCCGCCCCGGCGACCGCGTCGCGATCAACGACTCGTTCGCGATCCAGCAGGTGCTCGACGACGAGACCGACTCCAGAGCGCAGGCGATGGAGGTCACGGAGTCGCCGGACGTCGAGTACGCCGACATCGGCGGGATCGACGAGCAGATCCGCGAGGTGCGCGAGGCCGTCGAGGACCCCCTCGAGAACCCCGAGCAGTTCGAGGCCGTCGGCGTCGAGCCGCCGAGCGGCGTCCTCCTTCACGGCCCGCCGGGGACCGGCAAGACGATGCTGGCGAAGGCGGTCGCCAACGAGTCCGACGCCACGTTCATCAAGATGGCCGGCTCCGAGCTGGTTCGGAAGTTCATTGGCGAGGGCTCCCGGCTCGTCCGTGACCTCTTCGAGCTCGCCGCCGACCGCGAGCCTGCGGTGATCTTCATCGACGAGATCGACGCGGTCGCCTCCAAGCGGACGGACTCGAAGACCTCCGGCGACGCCGAGGTCCAGCGCACGATGATGCAGCTACTCAGCGAGATGGACGGCTTCGACGAGCGCGGGGAGATCCGCATCATCGCCGCCACCAACCGCTTCGACATGCTCGACGAGGCGATCCTGCGTCCGGGCCGGTTCGACCGGCTCATCGAGGTCCCCGAGCCCGACGCCGAGGGGCGCGAGCGCATCCTCGAGATCCACACCCAGGAGATGAACGTCGCCGACGGGGTCGACGTCGGCGCGATCGCGGGCGACCTGGAGGGGTACAGCGGCGCCGACATCGCCTCGATGGCGACCGAGGCGGGGATGTTCGCGATCCGCGAGGGACGCACCGAGGTGGTCCAGTCGGACTTCGAACGGGCCGGGGAGAAGCTCCAGGACGTCGAGGGAACCGACGAGCAGGTCATCCACTACCAGTACTGACCGGCGTCGGCTCCCCACGTCCCTCCGTCTCCCTCTTTCCGTCCCCCGCCTCAACGTCTCTCCGCATCCACTCTTTCCGTCCCCCGCCTCAACGTCTCTCCGCATCCACTCTTTCCGTCCCCCACCCACACCTCTCCGCCCCCGCTTCGCAATCCATTAGCGGGTCGGTCGTCGACGGCTGAACATGAACACCATCCACGTCGCCGGCGGCGTCGGCGTCGCCGACACGGCGATGGCCTCCTACGACGCCGCGCTCGCGGACGCGAACCTCCACAACTACAACCTCGTCGCCGTCTCGTCGGTGATCCCCGCGGAGGCGACGGTTCGGGCGGTCGAGACGGTCCCCGACCTCGGTCCCGCGGGGAACGCGCTCACCGTGGTGGAGGCGCGTCGGACGGTCGGACCGAGCGACGAGGTGGACTTCCGCGAGGGGGGGCGTTCGGGCGCGGAGGACGCCGCGGACAAGCGTGCACCCCGACGGCGGCCGAACGTCGCCGCCGGGCTCGGCTGGGCGACCGGCCCAGGTCCGGGGATCTTCTACGAGGTGACCGGCGAGGACTCGGAGTCGGTCCGCGACCGGATCCACGCCGGGCTGGACGCCGGATCGTCGCTGCGAGACTGGGAACTCACCGGCCGGGAAACTCGCGTCGAGGCCGCGATCCCCGAGCCGGATCGGTACACCACGGCGGTCGTAATCGCGGCGTACGGCGAGTCCGAATCGGTCCTCTGAGGCGTCATCAAGATTGATTTTGGTCGAGCCGTTATCCCATCGCGACGCGATCCATGGTGCTCGAGAACGTCGACCGATACGATCCCGAGCGCACGTCGAACGTGGGCGAGCGGGCGGTCGTCGTCGGGGGGAGCGTGGCCGGGCTGTGTGCGGCTCGCGTGCTGGCGGACGCGTTCGCGGAGGTCGTCGTCGTCGAGCGTGACGGGATCCCGGAGACCCCGCGTGCCCGCGACGGGGCGCCACAGACCAGCCACCCGCACGCCATGCTGGAGGCCGGCCGGGCGACCATCGAGGACCTGTTTCCCGGGTTCGGCGAGCGGGTCCTCGCCGGCGGCGGGCTTCTGATCGACGCCGCTCGGGAGATGCGGTACTTCGACGGAGGGGACTTCCTCGCGGACGGTCCGGAGCGGCTTCCGATGTACTGTGCGAGCCGCGCGCTGTTCGAGCATGCCATTCGGCGGGGACTCGATAGGACTCCCTCGGTGAGTCAGCGCGGAAACCGTGCGTTCACGACCTACCGGACCGACGACGACGGCAACGTGACGGGCGTCGAGTTCCGCGACGAGGACGGCGCATCGGGGACGCTGGAGGCGGACCTCGTCGTCGACGCGACCGGTCGCACGAGCCGGACTCCCTCGTGGCTCGAGGCGGAGGGATACGACCCGCCGGCGGAGTCGTCCGTCGAGATCGACGTGACTTACAGCACGATCCGGGTGGCGCGCCCGGAGTCGGTCCGTCACGCGCTCGTCGTCCCGCCGGACCCGCCGCGGACGCGAGGCGCCGCCGCGATCCCGATCGAGGACGGCCAGTGGGAGGTGATCCTCCAGGGCGTCCACGGCGACGACGCGCCGACCGACAGGGAGGGGCTCGTCGCGTTCGCCGAGCGCTTCCCGGTCGGCGAGGTGGCCGAACTCGTCCGCGACCGCGAGTGGACGAGCGAAGGGGTCCACCACTACCCGTTTCCCGCGAGCCTCCGGCGACACTACGACCGACTGGACCGCTTCCCGGACGGTCTGGTCGTCACCGGCGACGCGCTCGCGAGTTTCAACCCCATATACGGCCAGGGGATGTCGGTGGCGGCGCTGGACGCGCTGTTGCTCCACCACGCGCTGGCGTCTGGCGAGACCGACGACCTCGGGCCGCGTTTCTTCGACCGTGCCGCGGACGTCGTCGACGCGGTCTGGAACGTCGCCGTCGGCTCCGACTTCGAGTTCGAGGCGACGACGGGCCCGAAACCCGCCGGAACCGACCTGTTCAACCGGTACGTCGACCGGCTCGTCTCGACCGCGCACGACGACGGCCGAGTGACCGATGCCTACTACCGCGTCTTCCGACTGGAGCGGGAACCGACCTCGCTCCTGCGACCGGGCGTGCTGTGGCGCGTGCTGGCTCCGTGAACGGGATCCGTTGACGACGAGGGGGGCTCTCGCCGCCGACGGAGAGCGATCGCCGTCGCCGACGCCTTTTTGAGTCGGGTCCGCGTACACCGGGTGTCTTCGATGAACGGCAATAACCCGTACGCCGGACCGCCGGGCGTGACCGACGCGGGCGAACCCGCGCCGGTCGACCTCTCCCCGGAACAGGAACGGCGACTCAGGCGGACGGTGGCGGGGATCGTCTCCCGTACCGAATCGTATCTCCCGGACGGCTACGCGGTCGGCTCGGAGCTCTCGGTCGGAACCGACGGCCCGCAGGCGACCGTCGCCGTCAACCCGCCGGCGGGCCATCCGGTCACCGCGGGGTTCACGCCGGACCTCGACGAGCTCGAGGCCGGGATCGCCGACTCCGACGCCGACGAGGTCGCCCGCGGGTTGGCCGCCAGCGCCGCGATCCAGGTCATGGACGCCGTCGGCGACGTGACGCCGACCGCGAAGTAACGGCTCCGACCTCGAAGTGACCGCGTCGGCGACGCCGTCGGCGTAGTCAGGTCGTTCCCACTGGACGGGATAGACGGAAAGACCCTTGGGATAACCCGAGGAACGTTCGGTGTGAACGGGGTCGAGATCGGTCTCCGTCTGCTCGCCGGGATCCTCCTCATCCTGGCCAACGGCTTCTTCGTCGCGATCGAGTTCGCGCTGACCCGCGTCCGCCAGTACCCCGAGTCGGCGTTCGACACACCTGGATTACGACGGGCCTGGGAGATGACCGAGGACCTCGAGATCTATCTCACGAGCTGCCAGGTCGGCATCTCCGCGACGAGCATCGCCGTCGGGATCGTCGCGGAACCGGCGCTGGCGACGCTTCTCGAACCCGCCTTCGAGAACACGCTTCTGGCGTCGATAGGCGCCGGCGGGATCGTCGGGTTCCTGATCATCAACCTGCTTCACCTGACGCACGGGGAGCAGACCCCGACGTATCTCGGCGTCGAGCGGACGCGGTTCGTCGCCCGTTACGGCGCGAAGCCGCTGTACTGGTTCGCGAAGCTGATCTCTCCCGTCATCACGGTCGGCGACGGCGTCGCCAAGTGGACGCTCGGGCTCTTCGGGGTCGAGATGACCGGCGCGTGGCTCGAGGCCGAGTCCGACCGGATCGAGTCGCGGGCGGAGCTCAGACACCGGCTCGGCTCCGTCCTCGATCGGGGCGGCCTCCCGGAGGAGCGAAAGACCGAGATCCTCAACGCGCTCACCGTCGGCGAGCGCCCGGTGAGCGAGGTGATGACTCCCCGTGAGGACGTCGTGTTCCTCTCGACGACCGCCTCGATCGAGGAGAACCTCGACCGGATCGGCGGGAGTCCGCACACGCGGTTCCCGCTGATCGGCGACGACCCGGGCGACTTCCGCGGGATCGTCTACGTGCCGGCGGTCGTCGACCGAATCGACGCGCTGCGTGAGGGGACCGCGAGCCTCGAGGACGTCGCCGCGACCCCCATGACGCTCGGTGCGAACACGTCGATAAGCGAGGTCGTCGATCGGTTCCAGACGGAACACCAGGAGCTCGCGCTCGTGTGTGACGCGGACGGAACCGTCGTGGGACTGGTCACCGCCACGGACGCCCTCGAGGCGGTGATGGGCGAGATCGAGGATCCTCTCGACATCGCCTTGGGAGGACGATCGGAAGACGACGGTTCGATCGCGTGAACGTCGGCGAAGCGATCGAGTGAACCCCGATCCCGAATACTATCGACTCTCCCGCTGTTCGGCCTCGTTCAGGTAGTCGACTGGTGTAACAGAGACAGCACGGATTGCCGCTATTCGCCACCTTCTCCGAATCGACGCTAGTCCACCAACTCTGCCGGTGGGACGGCACCGTTATCCAGCAGTTCGCCGTCGAACGTGACCAGCGTCGCGTCGATATCTTCGGCAAGGGCGAGAAGAACGCAATCGAGCGTGTACAGTAACGTGTCTTGTTGAAGACTGTACGCCGCAATCTGGTCGCTGATTTCCGGTGCGTAGATGTCGACGTTCCCGTAGACATCCGTCAGTACCTCCTCAACGCGCTCCTGTTCCACGCGTTTCTTTTTCGTCAACACCGACCGAATCTCCATGAGGTTGAGAATCGACGTACAGAATTCGTGACTCTCGTTCAGGAGTTCGGTCGCTACGTCGCCCCGACCCGGTTCGTCCGTGAGGCTGGCGACGAAAACGTTCGTGTCGACGAACACCTTCATCGACGTTCTCGTGTTTCGCGTACCGCCGCGACGGAGTCGATATCGACATCAGCCAGTCGTCCCGACAGTAGGTCGCCGAGCTTATCCCCTGACTCGTCGTCTCCGTCGGTCTGTCTCGACCAATCCGGCGGCGTCGCGTAACTCCCCATACTGACGAGTACAGGAGTTGGTTATAAATCAGTTTGGCCGTCGCACGTTGTCCCTGATTCGGCGGCACTCGTTGACCTTCGAGGGTGTTGCGTCCTACCGACTCTCCCGCTGCTCCGCCTTGTTCAACTCGATAAGCAGCCTGAAGATCGCCTTCACGAGGTTGACGTCGACGTCGAACTGCTCGGCGTTCTCGCCGGCTCGCTCCATCACGCGGGCCTCCTGTGACTCGTCGGTGGTCGGGAGGTCTCGCTTCTCTTTCACCTGCGCCACCGTGTCGGCGACGTACGTCCGGCGGGCGATCAGTTCGACGATCTCTTGATCGATGTCCTCGATCTCCCGGCGGAGTTCGTCGAGGCTCATCTCTTCGGGGTCGGATGTGTCAGTACTCATGGTGAATCACCGATGTACGCGCCGTCGTTTCGCGTCGTCGTCCGTCGAAGGGTTCCCGCCCGGTCGGCCCACAGGTCCGTGAGGGCGTCGAGGTCGGCGTCGGGATCGGCGGCGTCCGCGACGGCGACGACGCTCGGCCCTGTTCCCGAGAGCGACACCCCCGACGCGCGGGGCATCGCCTCGACGGCGGGGTCCGTGTCGAACCCGAGCGCGGCCGAGAAGGCGAGCCCGTTCACCGTCATCGCCTCCGTGTAGCGTCCGTCAGCGGCCAGGTCGTCCACGAGGTCGGCCATCGACGCGACCGCGCCACAGCGCTCGACGTCGGCGTCTGCGCTGTAGGCCCGTTCGGGCGGCGTCCACACGAGAACGTCCCAGTCGACCGGGTCGCGGGCGCGGAGGCGGTCCTCGCCGTTGTCGGTGAGACAGACGCCGCCCAGCATCGAGGCGGAGGCATCGTCGAACGCGCCGGTGACGGTGACGCCGGCCTCGCGGGCGGCGCGAACGCCGAGCCGGCAGGCGTCGAGCCGGGTCACGTCGACCGCGGGGTCGGCGTCGTCGCCGACCGTCAGCCCGAGCGCGTCGCAGGTCGCGAGAACGGTCGCGTTGGCGGCCGCACTGGAACTCTTGAGTCCCGCCGCCAGCGGCACGTCGCTGTCGGTCCGGACGACGCCGCCTTCCCCGTCGCCCCACCGCTCCGTCGCGAGCGCGACGCAGCGTTCGATCAGCGCCGTGTCGCCGTCGGGGTCCTCGGCGATGGTTCCCTCGACGGCGTCGGTTTCGGGGTCGAGTTCGACCCTGGCTCGCGTCTCGACGTCGAGGCCGAAGGCCGCCCCCGTCCCCGTCGCCAGGGCGTTCAACACGGTTCCCGCGCCGAGCGCGGCCGCCCGTCCCTCCATACACGCACTCGCGCCGAGGGCCCCCAAAGGGTTAGCGATCGCGGCGAGCCTGTCGGGGCGGACCCGACGGACCGGGACGGATCCGCCCCGTTCTCCCGCGAGCGCGGTCCTTTTCACGTCGGCGGTCGGAGCGACCGGTATGTCCGCATCCGCACCCGGCGACGTCCCGCCGACCTCGATCGGCGTCGACCTCCGCGAGGAGGGGGTGGTGGTCGAGTACCTCGACGGCCGAACCACGCTGTATCGCGGCGTCCCCGAGGCCGCAGAGGGGACGGTCACCGCCGGGCCGGGCAAGGAGACGCACGTGCTCGTCACCGACCCGACGGAGACCGAGGGCGTGATGACCTACGTCAACGACTACAACACCGGCGAGGAGATCCTCCGCGACTCGGGCGTGGGCCGCGTCGTGGTCGACGCCGGCGAGACCGACGAGGTGTTCCCCGGGGTGATCGTCGGCCGCGAGGGGCAGCGCAACCGGGTGATAGCCGACCCGGAGGTGGCCGGCGGCCGCGTGTTCGTGTTCGTCGAGGACGGCTGGACCGAGGAGAGCTACGAGATCGTTTCCGGGCCCGAGGAGGGGCTCGACGCGCACCGCTAAGGGGGACCCGACCGTGAGCCTCGCGAAACCCTGGCGTGACCTCGATCGCTCGACCGTCGGGAGCGCTCCGGCCCGGTACGGGCTCTACGAGCTCGGCGACGACGGGAAGGAAACCGTGCGGTTCGGGACGGGCGTCCTCCGCGACGAGCTGAAGGAAGTGCTCGCCTACGAACCGGACGCGACCCGCGTCCGGTGGGAGACCGCGGACTCGGCGGCACACGCCGAGCGGCTCCTCGCCGACCACGTCGAGGAGTGAGTCGGCTCCGCCATCCGTGGTCAGTCGTGGTTCATCGCTCCGTCGTCGGAGGGGTTGACGTCCGAGTCGCCGTAGATCATCGCCCGTTCGACGTCGATCCGGACCGACTCGATCCGACCGCCGACCGCGGCGACGGCCGCGAGGACGGGATACGTGACCGGCAGGTCCCGGTAGAGATACGCCTGGACGTCGGAGACGACCTCGCCGACGTTCGTCGACCGCTCCCCGTCCATGCGCTCCCGCTGTCGGCGGGCCGCGATCTCGTCACACGTCCCGTCGAGGACGTTCAACCGCGCGCGGTACGCGTCGAGCGCGCCGAAGTCCGCCATCTCGAAGTCCCGGCGTGCGAACGTCGTGACCTCATCGACGATCGGCGAGAGGTCCTCGCGGGCGCGAGCGACCGACGCCGACTCCGACTCGACGACGTCGACGAGCTCCTCGCGACGCTCGATCGCCTCGGTCGTCCTCGCCAAAAGCGACGAGCGATACCGCTCGTGAAGCGTCGGCTCGCGAGTGAGCGCGACCGCGAGCTCCGGGCTGAACTCCGCGGCGAGGCTGCGTTCGTAGGTGTCGTTGTACTCCTCCTCGTAGTGCGGGACGGACATGACCGTCTCCTGATAGGCGTTCCGGACAGCGACGAGGCCGGGTCCGGTGCTCCCCGTTCCGCCTCGAAACCGCGAGGGGTTCGAAGTCCCGCCCGTCATCGCCGGCGATCCCGCGGTGGGTCCCGCTCCCGCCGTCGGGGTCGCCTCCGCCGCGATCCCTCGAAGGCGCGATCGGAACGCCTCGAACGCCTCCCGTTCGTCGACGGTCCGCCGACGCTCGACGCGGAGGGCATCGCGGGCGTCGCGCAGGGCGGACTCGGCGCTACGTAGTCTCTCGCTGCCGTCGAAGTCATGCCGATTCCCGAGATCGGTCGTCGCCATGGTTCGAGAAATACGTTCTCCCGTCATAATCGATTATATGTGGCGTATATCGTCGGGTAGAGCACGCTATACGACTATATATGTTGGACAATATCGATCCGATAAATCCTTGAACAGACGTCGAATACGAGGTCTAGATCTGTACTATATAGAATACATAGATATATGTGGTGCTATCGTTCACTACCCCCCTTCGTATATTCCTCATAGCATGGTATTTACGTGGTCTTCGTCCACGATCCGGTGATGGCACCCAGCCAGAACCTGGAGACGGAGGGTATTACCCGACGGAGATCGCTCGCGGCGCTCGCCGGTGCCGGCGCGCTGGCGCTCGCGGGCTGTACGGAGACGGAAGGCGAGGGCGGTTCGGGTGACGGCAGTTCCGGTGACGGCAGCTCCGGAGACGACGGGTCGAGCGGGGGGTCCGACTCGCTCTCCGGATCGATCAACATCGCGGGATCGAGCACGGTCTTCCCTCTGATGAGCGCGGTTGCGGAGGACTTCGCGGCCGACAACCCCGACGTCTCGATCGACATCAGCTCGACCGGGTCCGGCGGAGGGTTCTCGAACTTCTTCTGCGTCGGCGAGACCGACTTCAACAACGCGAGCCGGCCGATCCAGCCGGAAGAGGAGGAGCTGTGCGAGGAGAACGGCGTCGAGTGGGTCGAGCTGATCGCCGCGACCGACGCTCTCACCGTCGTGATCAACAACGACAACGACTTCGCGACGGAGATGACCGTCGACGAACTCTCACAGATCTGGCAGTCCGACGCCGCCGAGATGTGGAGCGACGTGCGCGACGAGTGGCCCGACGAGGAGATCGAGCGGTACGGCGCCGCCGACACCTCGGGAACGTACGACTACTTCATCGAGAACGTCATGGGAGAGGACGGCCACACCGACGACTACCAGGCGACCGAGCAGGACAACACCATCGCCTCGGGCGTCGAGGGAAGCGAATACGCGATCGGCTACTTCGGGTTCGCCTACTGGTTCCAGAACCAGGACCAGGTCACGCCGGTCGCTATCGACAACGGTAACGGGCCGGTCGAACCCAGCCTCGAAACCGCGTCCTCCGGCGAATACGCCCCGCTCTCGCGGCCGCTTTTCACCTACCCGTCGATCGAGTCGCTCGGCGAGGAACACGTCCAGGAGTTCGCCCGCTACTTCGTCAGCCAGACCACCAACGAGGACCTCGTCGCCGGCGACGTGGGGTACGTCCCCGCGACCGAGGAGACGCAGGAGGAACAGATGCAGGTCCTCGAGGACGCGATCGAGCAGGCGCAGGGCTGAGACCCGCGTCATGAACCGGTGTATTGATTTACGACAGCGTTCGATCACCGACCGTCCGTGACAGATAGCACCGAGAGTCCGGATCTACAGCGCCGGAGCGGGCTCACACGACTGAAGGAGGGAACCTACGGGGGGCTCTTCGCCGCCTGCGCGGCGATCACCCTGCTCACGACGGTCGCGATCATCGTGACCCTGCTGTCGGACGCAGTGGCGTTTTTCTCTCAAGTACCGATCACCGAATTCCTAACGAGCACCAGCTGGAGTCCGAACCCGCGCGGAGGCGGTCAGACGTTCGGGATCGTCGCGTTGGTCATCGGAACGCTCACCGTGACGATCACGGCGGCGTTCGTCGCGCTTCCGGTCGGAACGCTGACCGCGATCTACCTCAGCGAGTACGCGACGTCGAACGCGCGCTCGATACTGAAACCGCTCCTGGAGATCCTCGCCGGGATCCCGACGGTCGTGTACGGATACTTCGCGTTGGTGTACATCACGCCGGCGTTGAAGGCGACGCTGTTCCCGGAGATGAGTACCTTCAACGCGCTGTCGGCCTCGCTGATGGTCGGGATCATGACGATCCCGATGGTGTCGTCGATCTCGGAGGACGCCATGAGCGCGGTGCCGGACGACCTACGGCAGGCCGGATACGGGCTCGGCGCGACGAAGTTCGAGGTGTCGACCGGGATCGTCGTCCCCGCGTCGATCTCCGGGATCGCCTCCTCGTACATCCTCGCCGTCTCGCGGGCGATCGGTGAGACGATGATCGTCGTCGTCGCGATGGGCGCACAGGCGCGGATGCCGACCGTCGGGGAGACGGTTCTCGGGATCCCCTTCATCAACCCCGCCGACGTCCTGCTCGACTCCGGCATGACGATCACGGTCGCGATGGTCCAGATCGCCGGCGGCGACCTGACGGGGGGAACGATCCCGTACGACGCGATGTTCGCGCTCGGACTCACGCTGTTCGTGGTGACTCTCGTAATGAACGTACTCAGTGACATCATCGCGGAACGCTACCGGGAGGAGTACTGATGGCGACCGACACCGACACCGCTCGGATCGAGGGATTCGGGGAGGTGAGCCGCGTCCGCGGGATCGTCTTCGAGTACCTCTCGCTCGGGGCCTCAGTGCTCGGCATCTTCGCGCTCGCGGTGCTGCTCATCTACGTCACGATCGACGCCTTCGACCTGGCGGGAACGAGCCCAGTGTGGCTGCTGACGTACTTCGTCACGCTCGTGGTTCCGTTCCTCGCGTTCTGTCTGTACAGCGCCCGCGACCGCGAGGTGACCCGACGCGCGGTCACGGTGAGTGGCGGCGGCCTCGTCGCGGTCGCCGCGGTTTTCACCGCAATCGAGACGTTCGTCGGCCAGATCCCGCGACTCAATTGGCAGCTCGCGTATCTCTTCGTCGTCGTCGCTCCGCTTACCGGGTACCTCGTTTACGTCGGGGCACGCGGTCGCCCCGGGGCGGTCGGGTTCGGACTCGTCGGACGCCTGATCGGCGGCACCGCGATCGGGCTGGCGTTCTCCGTCCTCTTTTTAGTATTCGACGAGCGGCTGTGGTTCCTCGCGTACACGATCGGGATCGTCCCGGCGGCTCTCGTGTACGGATACGGACGCGTCCGTGACGTCTCGGTCGCCTCGGCTGCCGCCATTCCGATCGCGGTCCTCGGGGTGCTCGTGGCGGTGCTTCTACGGCCCGTCGTCGACGTCTATCCGACGACGGTGTTCATTTACCTCTGGACGCTGGCGATCCCGATCGCGGCGGCCGGCGCCCTGCTGGTGAACGGTCGCGGGAACCGGACGGCGGCACTGGTCGCGGGAGGCGTTCCGCTCGCCCTCGCGGTCGTCATCGGACTGTTCGGACGGGCCGCGGGGCTCGGGGTCGGCGGGCCGAACGCGCTTCTCGTCATTAGCGTGGCGGGCGTCCCGACCGCCGTCTACCTCCATCGCGTGTTCGATGTCGGCGAGGGGGTGACGGGACTGGGGGTTCCCGTCCTGCTCGTCGGCGGGGCGCTCGTCGGGGCGTTCGTCGTCGAAACGTTCGGGATCCCGACCCCGAACCCGTGGGTGAGCGAAACGTTCCTCACGGAGGCACCCTCCCGGAACGCCCGGGATGCCGGGCTGTATCCGGCGATCGTCGGTTCGGTGATCATCATCGCGATGGTCGCCGTGTTTTCGTTCGTCCTCGGAGTCGCGACGTCGGTGTTCCTGGAGGAGTACACCGCAGACAGCGGAGTCATCGGCGCACTGACGCGGCTACTCCAGATCAACATCGCGAACCTCGCTGCGGTCCCGTCCGTCGTTTACGGCCTGCTCGGACTGGGTCTCTTCGCGAACCTCCTCGGGTTCGGCTTCGGGACCGCGGTGACCGTGTCGCTGACGCTGTCGCTTCTCATCCTACCGATCACGATCATCTCCGCACAGGAGGCGATCCGATCAGTCCCGGACGACCTGCGGCGCGGGTCGGACGCGATGGGCGCGACGCGCTGGCAGACGACCAAGAACGTCGTCCTACCGGAAGCGTTCCCCGGTATCCTGACCGGAACGATACTCGCGCTCGGGCGGGCGATCGGCGAGACCGCGCCGCTCATCATGGTCGGCGCGGCGACGACGGTGTTCAGCGCGCCGAGCAGCCTGTTCAGCAAGTTCAGCGCGATGCCGATGCAGATCTACGCATGGGCGAACTTCCCGCAGGAGGAGTTCCGATACGGCGTCGTCGCCGCAGGCGTTATCACGCTGTTGATCATTCTCATCGGCATGAACGGCACGGCGATACTGCTGCGGAACCGCGCGGAACGGGGGACCTAACATGAGTAACACACCATCGAGCGACACGCGATCGAGCGATTCGCTCATCACGACCGACGTAGAGACCGGATCGAACGACCGAACCGCCGAGAGCCGGGCGACTGCGGTCGCCACGCGCGACCTGAACGTCTACTACGGGGACGAACAGGCGATAGACGACGTGTCGATGGATATCCCCGAAAATCGAGTGACCGCGCTCATCGGCCCGTCAGGCTGTGGAAAATCGACGTTCCTCCGGTGTATCAACCGGATGAACGACATGATCGAGGTCTGCCGGGTCGAGGGGGAAGTGGAATTCGGCGGCAAGAACGTGTACGACGCCGACGTCGACCCGGTCGCCTTACGCCGGAGGATCGGCATGGTGTTCCAGAAGCCGAACCCCTTCCCCAAATCGATCCGCGACAACGTCGCCTACGGCCTGAAGATCCAGGGATTCGACGGCGACGTCGACGAGCGCGTCGAGGAGTCGCTGAAGGGAGCGGCGCTGTGGGACGAGGTGAAGGACCAGCTCGACTCGTCGGGACTCGACCTCTCCGGCGGCCAACAACAGCGGCTCTGTATCGCCCGGGCGATCGCACCCGACCCCGAAGTGATCCTGATGGACGAGCCGACCTCGGCGCTCGACCCCGTCGCGGCCTCGAAGATCGAGGACCTGATCGACGACCTCGCCGAGGAGTACACGGTCATCATCGTCACGCACAACATGCAACAGGCGGCCCGGATCTCGGACCGGACCGCCGTGTTCCTCACCGGCGGCCGGCTCGTGGAATACGACGACACGGCGAAGATCTTCGAGGACCCCGAAGAACAGCGCGTCGAGGACTACATCACGGGGAAGTTCGGGTAGATGCCCAGAGAGAACTACCAAAAGCGGCTCGAGGACCTCAGCGAGGACGTCGTCGGCATGGGCGACCTCGTTCTCGAGCGGTACGACGCCGCGATCGAGGCGGCCGAGACCGGCGACGACGACCTCGCACGGGACGTCATCGAGGGTGACCACGAGGTCAACGAGCGCTACCTCGAACTCGAGGAGGAGTGTACCGAACTGCTCGCGCTCCAGCAGCCGGTCGCGGGCGACCTCCGGCTGGTGACGGCCTCGTTCAAGGTGATCACCGACCTCGAGCGCGTCGCCGACCTCGCGACCAACCTCGCCGGCTACGGCGGCGACGACGGCGGACTCCATCCGGCGGTCGAGTTCCGGAAACTCGGCCACGCCGCCGGCGACATGGTCGCCGACGCGGTGGCCGCCTACGAGGCGGGAGACCCCGAGGCGTGTCGGGCGGTCGCCGCCCGCGACGACGACCTCGACGAGCGGTGTCGGCGGGCGAGCGAGGCGGTCGTCCGCGACCTGCTCGAGGCCGACCGCGCGCGGGTCGAGGCGGCCGGAGCGGACCGGAACGTCGAGACGGAGGCCGACGAGCTGGCCGCCGCGATCGACGACGTCTCCCGCGCGCTGCTGGCGATACGGGACATCGAGCGCGTGGGCGACCACGCGGTCAACATCGCCGCTCGGACGCTGTACATGGTCGAGAACGACGACGAACTGATCTACTGAGCCGACGACGAACCGGGCTACCGAGGCGGCGACACGCGGAACCGAGAGGACGTCATGACATCCACCGACACCCCGGACGACGACACGGAACCGATCGGCGGCGACGCCGAACCCACGACGCTCACGTTCATGTGCGTGCGGAACGCCGGGCGCAGCCAGATGGCCACGGCGTTCGCGGAGCGCGAGCGCGCCGAGCGCGGTCTCGAGGACGTAGTCGAGATCGTCACCGGCGGGACGGCTCCCGCCGACGAGGTCCACGACGTGGTCGTCGAGGCGCTCGCGGAGGTCGGACTCGACGTGAACGGACGGACCCCCCGACACGTGTCGGAGACGACGCTCGCGGCGTCGGACTTCGTCGCGACGATGGGGTGTTCGACGCTGGAGCTGCCCGGCGTCGACACCGACGATTGGGACCTCGACGACCCCGGCGAGCGCCCGATCGAGGAGGTCCGAGAGATCCGCGACGAGATCGAACGCCGGGTGGTCGCCCTCTTCGACGAGCGGTTCGGCGAGCGATAGGCGGCCGGCCTCCTCGAAACGACCCGCCCTTTTCGACTCGCTCGTCCCCGAGCGGCCCGCTCAGTCTCCGTCGCGCACGACTCGCGTCCCCGCGACGTGGTCGCCGACCCGCCGGTCGCCGTCGGTGAGGACGACGACCGCGGCTCCGACCAGGTAGAAGACCGCGCCGTCGACGACCCGCAGGAGCGTCCGGACCGCCGCCGCACGCGGTCCACACGGCGAGCCGTCGGACCCGAGGACGACGAGCCCGAACAGTCGCTTGCCGGGCGTTCGCGCGAGCGTCCCCTCGAAGACGACGTGGTAGCCGAGGTACGCGATCGGGAAGGCCCACCGTCCCGAAAGCGGGGCGACGCCGGCGAGAAGCGAGAGCGCGACCCCGGCGAGCCCGAGGAGGAGACCGACGACCAGCGCGTCGACGACGACCGCGCCCCCGCGCCGGAGGAGCGGTCCCACGTCGGCGCCGGCGTCGAGTCGGGGGCGATCCATACGGATCGGCCGCTCGGTCCGAGGATAAAACGATCGGGAACCGGACGACCGTCGACGTCGCCCGGCTCGCGGCCGTCGGCGTGAGAGTCAGTCCTTCCCGCCGGTCGAGGCTCCGACCTCCCGTCGACCGGAGATCCGGGTCCCTCCGTCGTCGTCTCCAGTCGACTCGATCACGAACCCGAGGTCCACGTAGAACGCCTCCAACTCCGCGTCGAACGCCGCGGTGACGCGGTCGGTCTCCGGGTCGGACTCGGCGGCCCGAACCGCGCCGGCGACGAGCGCGGACCCGATCCCCCTGCCGCGTCGCGCCCGCCTGACCGCGACCGCGTCGACGTGGCGACGTCCCGGTTCCGGACGGGTCGTCACCAGTGCCCCGACGACCGAACCGGTGCGCTCGAAACGGGCGACGAGGACGTCCCCGGCGTCGATCCGGTCGATAAGGCCGTCCGCGTCGGTCTCGAGCATCGCGGCGTCGAGCACGCGGAGGACGTCGAGCCGGTCGTCGGGGGTCGCGGTCTCGACGCCGACGCCGTCCGGCGGGGAGCGGTCGCTCACGCGTCCCGGTCCGACCCCTCGCCAGCCCCGCCCTGGATCAGCCGGAGCAGCCGTACCCGGTCGGCGTCGACGGGGCGGTCGCCGGGGACGGGGGAGCCGTCGACGAGGACCGACGCCTCCTGGGGGTGGAAGCCGGCGGCGCGTATCAGGTCGGCGTAGGTCGCGTCCTCGTCGACGGCGTGTACCTCCTCGTCGCCGCCGACGACGTCGACGGTCACGTCCATGCGTCGACCTCCGAACCCCCTCGCGTCCCCATTCGTTTACCCGTCCAGCCGCTCGCGGAGGAGCCCGTTGACCTGGCCGGGGTCGGCGCTCCCGCCGGTCGCCTGCATCACCTGTCCGACGAGGAAGTTGATCGCGCCGTCGTCGCCGTCGTGGTAGTCCGCGACCGCCTCCGGGTTGTCGTCGATGGCGGCGTCGACCGCGGTCTCGACCTCGCCGGCCTCGGCCTTGCCGAGCCCCTCGCGGTCGATCACGGCGTCGGGGTCGTCGCCCTCGTCGAGCATCTCGCGGAGGACGACCTCCTCGGCGTTCTTGACCGTCAGCTCCTCGGCGTCCACCAGCTCGATCAGCCGTTTGAACTCGTCGAGCCGGTCGGTCACGTCGGTGATCTCCAGCTCGCGGTAGTTGAGCTCGCCGAGCAGGTTGTCGGCGACCCACGTCGCCGCCAGCTCGGGGTCGTACTCGCCGGCGACGTCCTCGAAGAAGTCGGCGACCTCCTTCGTCGAGGTCAGCTTCGAGGCGGCCTCCCCGTCGAGGCCGTACTCCTCGCGGAAGCGCTCGCGGCGGGCGTCGGGCAGCTCGGGGATCGGGATCCGTTCCTTCCAGTCGGCCACCTCCAGGGCGGGGAGGTCCGCCTCCCGGAAGTAGCGGTAGTCCTTCTCGGCCTCCTTCGAGCGCATCGAAACGGTGACGCCGCGCGCCTCGTCCCAGTGGCGGGTCTCCTGTTCGATCTCGCGGCCGCGCCGGAGCACGTTGCGCTGGCGGGTGATCTCGTAGGCGAGCGCCTTCTCCGCGCCCCTGTGACTCGAGATGTTCTTCACCTCGGCGCGGTTGGCGTCGGCGAGCACCGACTCGGGGACGGAGCCGTCCTCGGCGACCTCGTCGGCGTCGACGAGCGAGACGTTGGCGTCGACGCGGAGGCTGCCGTCCCGCGTCGCGTCGAAGACGCCGAGGTACTCGAGCACCTCCTCGAGTTTCGCCAGGAACGCGCGGGTCTCCGCCGGCGACCGGAAGTCGGGCTCGGTGACGACCTCCATCAGCGGCGTCCCCGCGCGGTTGTAGTTCACGAGCGTGTGGGTCGCCGACTCGATCGAGCCGCCCGCGTGCTGGATGCTGCCCGGGTCCTCCTCGAGATGCGCGCGCGTGATCCCGATGGTGCGGCGCTCGCCGTCGACGGACACCTCGAGCTCGCCGTCCGCACAGATCGGCGCGTCGTACTGGGTGAGCTGGAAGTTCTTCGGCAGGTCGGGGTAGTAGTAGTTCTTCCGGTGGAACGTGGTCGTCTCGGGAATGTCGGCGTCGAGCGCCTTCCCGATCTTCACCGCGCTCTCGACGGCGGCCTCGTTGAGGACCGGCAGCGCGCCGGGCAGCCCGAGACAGGTCGGACAGGTGCGCGTGTTCGGCTCCTCGTCCTCGGCCGGCTCCGTCGAACAGCCACAGAAGACCTTGGTGTCGGTCTCGAGCTGGACGTGGACCTCCAGCCCGATCACGACCGCCCGCTCCTCGCTCGCGGTCCGTGTGCTCATTAGCGGGTCGTTGCGGGCGGGCCACCTAAATCGTGTCGGCACGGGCGGACGCGAGGGTACGGCGGCGACGGGACGGCGCGTGCGGTCGACGGCTACGGACGACCGCGGTTCCACAAACCCTTATGCTCGCGCGGGCGACTCCCGACGTATGAGCGACCTCCCGGACGACTTCGACTGTACCGTGACCAACTGGGAGTACATCTACGGCCTCTGTCGGAACGTCTCGAACGAGGTGAAACGCGCCGACTTCGAGCCCGACGTCGTCGTCGCGCTCGCTCGAGGCGGCTGGTTCGCGGGTCGCTGTATCTGTGACTTCCTCGGTCTCGACGACCTGACGAGCCTCAAGATGGAACACTACGTCGGCGCGGCCGACAAGGCGGACGAGCCGCAGATCCGCTACCCGATGCCGGAGGGAAGCGTCGAGGACAAGGACGTGTTGATCATCGACGACATCGCCGACACCGGCGGCTCGATCCGCCGCGCCGAGGAGTACGTCGAGGAGCGCGACGCCGCCACGGTCCGCACCGCGACGCTCCAGCTGCTCGACACCTCCGAGTTCGACCCCGACTTCGTCGGCGAGCGGCTCGAGACGTGGACGTGGGTGGTCTACCCGTGGAACTTCATCGAGGACATGATCGACATCATCGCGGGCGCGATGGACCGCGTCGACGCGACGACGTTCGACCGCGAGGCGGTCCGACACCACCTCGAGGCGGACCACGGTGTCGGTCGAATCGAGATGGAGGTCGCCCAGCCCGGGCGACTCGACGAGGTGCTCGCCGAGATGGAGCGTCGCGAGATGATCGAGACGGTCGGCGAGGGGACCTGGACGCTCGCGGAGTGAGTGATGGACGCGGAGGACGCGGAGGACGCGGGAGATCCGGACGCCGCAGACGACACTGACGCCGCCATCGACGCGATCCTCGAGGCGTACGCGCTCAAGGACGAGGGCCGAACCGGGTGGCAGCTCCGCGGCGTCGACGCCCCGGAGTCGGTCGCCGCGCACACGTGGGGCGTCGCGTATCTCGTACTGGCGCTCGGCGACCGGTTCCGCGAGGACCTGCCCGGCGTCGACCTCGACCGCGCGCTCCGGCTCGCGGTCGTCCACGACGTCGCCGAGGCGGAGACGGGCGACGTGGCGACGCGAGCCGACTCGACGGCCGATCGAGCCGACCACGCGAGCAAGGAGGCGACCGAACGCGCCGCGATGGTCGACCTCGCGGGGCCGCTCCCCGACGACGTCCGGAACGCGTGGGAGGCGTACGAGGCGCGCGAGACGCCCGAGGCCGTCCTCGTCAAGGAGTGCGACCTGCTCGATACCTGCCTCCAGGCGGTCCTCTACGAGCGCGACGACCGGTACGACCCTACGGACGGAAGGCCGGACGCGTTCGTGGAGTACGACGCGCTCGAGGAGTTCTTCGCAACGACGGAGTCCCGTCTCCGGACGGGGACGGGTCGGGCGATCTTCGAGCGGCTTCGGGAGCGATATCGGACGGTTCGAGCCCGGTCCGCCACGTCGGAGGGAGCCGACTCCGACGGATCGGAATAGCAAGTCAGTTAACTCCCGATCCAGTAGATTCCGTGAGACGGAGCCTCACGCATGTCCGACCACACAGACCTCATCGTTATCGGCGGGGGGATAAGCGGGGCATCGCTGCTGTACACGGTCTCGAAGTTCACCGACGTCGACGACGTCACGCTGATCGAGAAGGAACCCGAGATCGCGGCGGTGAACTCCCACCACACGAACAACTCCCAGACGCTTCACTTCGGCGACATCGAGACGAACTACACGCTCGAGAAGGCCGAGGAGGTCAAGGAGGGAGCGGAGCTGCTCGCGGGGTACCTCGAGAACGTCGACCCCGACCGCGAGATGCACAGCAAGCGCAGCAAGATGGTGCTCGCGGTCGGCGAGGAGGAGGTCGCGGAACTGGAGGCCCGCTACCACGACGAGGGGTTCGGCGAGCTCTTCCCCAAACTCGAACCGATCGGCCGCGAGGAGATCGCCGAGATAGAGCCGAAGGTCGTCGAGGGCCGGGATCCAGACACGGAGTTGCTCGCGCTCCAGACGCCCGACGGCTACGTCCTCGATTACGGCATGATCGCGGAGTCGTTCGTCGAGGCGGCCCGCGCCGAGGACGGCGTCTCGGTCCACCTCGGCACGACGGTGACGAACGTCGACGAGGGCGGGGAGGGGTTCACCGTCGAGACCGACGACGGCGACTTCGCGGCCGACGCGGTCGCCGTCGCCGCCGGCTCACACAGCCTCCAGTTCGCCCAGGAGATGGGCTACGGCGAGGACATGTCGCTTCTGCCCGTCGCGGGGAGCTTCTTCCTCGCCGACGACCTGTTGAACGGGAAGGTGTACACGCTTCAGATGAAGAAGCTGCCCTTCGCCGCGGTCCACGGCGACGCCGACGTCCACGACGCGAGCGTCACTCGGTTCGGCCCGACCGCGAAGCTCGTTCCCGCGCTCGAGCGCGGCGAGCTCTCGACGGTCGGCGACTTCGCCGACGTGTTCGGCTTCACCCCGTCGTCGTTCCTGAGCTACGCGAACGTCCTCGCGGACCGGATCCTGTTCCCGTACGTGGTCCGGAACCTGGTGTACGACCTCCCGGTCGTCGGGAAGCGCACCTTCCTCCCCCACGTGCAGAAGGTCGTCCCGAGCGTCGACGTCGAGGACATCGACCGCGCGAAGGGGTACGGCGGGGTCCGCCCGCAGATCGTCGACACCGAGTCGAAGGAGCTCGACATGGGCGAGGCGAAGATCCGCGGCGACGGGATCCTGTTCAACGTCACGCCGTCGCCCGGCGCGTCGACAGCGCTGAAGAACGCCATGGTCGACACGCGGACCGTCCTCGAGTTCCTCGGTGCCGAGTACTCCTTCGACGAGGAGGCGTTCCGCGCCGAGACGATCGACAACTTCCCCCGCCTCGATGGCGGCGAGAACCACGAGAGCGGCGAGAACCACGAGAGCGGCGAGAACCACGAGAGCGGCGACGACGGAGACGAGACGACCGTCTCCGAGAACGGCTCGACCGCCATCGAGGCGAGCGACTGATCGATCCGACCGGCCGAACGATCCCGAACCGGTTCCCGGCGATCCCCCCGTCGAGCGACACTCGTAAGACGCCGACGCGCGGATCCGCTTCCGTATGACCGACGAGAACGGCGACGGCTCGGGCGGCGTCGAGGGCACGCGTCTCGCCCGCCGTTGGCAGGCCCTCGACCGCGGCTGGCAGGCGCTCCTCTTGGGCCTCGCGGTCGTCGCGGTCCACCTCGTGATCCAGCCCTTCTGATGACGGTTCTCGACGACCTCGGCCCGTACGTTCCGGGGATGTTGCTGCTCGGCGGCGGCGCGCTGCTCGCGACGCTGCTCGGTGCGATGGTCCCGGGACTCCAGCCGCTCGTCGTCGCGGTCGCCCTGGGCGTCGCCGTGGCGAACACCGCGGGAACGCCCGCGGTCGCCGAGCCGGGAGTGTCCCTTCACAAGCTCGCGTTGGAGACCGGGATCGTCCTCCTCGGCGCCGCGATCGCGATCGAGGAGCTGATGGCGGCCGGTCCGACGGTCATCGGACTGGTGGTCGTCGTCGTCGCCGGCGGTCTCCTGCTCTCGGAGGCGATCGCTCGCGGCGTCTTCCGGATCGGAGGAACGACGCCGTCCCTTCTGGCGGCGGGCGCGAGCGTCTGCGGCGTCTCCGCCGTCGTGGCCGTCGGTCGGGTGCTGGAGGCGCGCGGCGCGGCGCTCACGTTCGCGGCCGCGACGGTCCTGCTCTTCGACGCGGTCACGCTCGTGGCGTTCCCGCTGGCGGGCGAGTGGCTCGGGCTCACCGGTCGGCAGTTCGGCGTGTGGGCCGGCCTCAGCATGTTCTCGACCGGGCCGGTCGCGGCCGCGGGGTTCGCCCACTCGGTCGAGGCGGGCCAGTGGGCGACGGTGACGAAGCTCGCTCGCAACTCGCTCCTGGGGGGCGTCGCGGTCGCCTACTCGGTCGCGTACGCGGCGCGTTCCGCGACGGACCCGGAGGCCCGCGAGCTGTGGGCGGAGTTCCCGAAGTTCCTGCTGGGCTTCCTGCTCGTCGCCGCGATCGCCAACGCCGGGGTGCTCTCGCCCGCCGCTATCGAGTCCATCACCGCGACCTCCGACGGGCTCTTTCTCGTCGCGTTCGTGGGGCTCGGGCTCTCGATCCGGGTTCGCGATCTCCGGGCTGTCGGCCTCGCGCCGGTCGGCGCGGTGTTCGTCCACCTGCTCGTCGTGAGCGCGCTGACGCTGGCGGCGGTCCGGACGCTGCTTTGAGGGCCACATCGCTCGACGTCTCGATCCATCGTGAAGGGGCGAGCACGCGTAGGTCCCGTTTAATACCTCAGCGCACCTATAGGTATACCGTCGACCGACGTGGATCCCTCGAACCGTCAGTTCTGGAGGCGACTACGTGGTTCGGTTGCGACGAAGGAGTTGAGACACATGACGACATTCGAGTACGAGATCGAGATCGCAGCGCCCGTCGAACGCGTGTTCGCGTTCGACAGTACCCCCGAGAACTGGCCACGAACGATGGCCAGCCTGCGCGACTTCGAGGTCGTGGAGGAAACCGACGACGGTGCCAAAACGCGTGCCACGTACAAGCTACTCGGCGTTTCGATGGAGATCGACATGGAAATGACGATCGTCGAACCGAACGGGGAACTCCTCGTGACGATCGAGAGCGACGAAATGCGGGGGGAAACCCGGAACCGCTACGTGGCGGTCGGCGACGGAACCCGGATCGTCCATCGGGCGACCTACGAGATGGGCGAATCCCTCCTCGACCGGCTGTTGGGCCCCGTCGCGAGGCGTTACAACGACCGGCAGCTTCGAAACCACCTGGAGAACACGAAGGACCTCATCGAGGCCGAAATCGAGGCGGAGTCCGCGGCCCCGGCCTGACGCGGCTTCGATCCGTGTTTCCGTTCGCCGCGACCCCGGCGACGTCCCCGACCGCTCCAATCTTTATAAGTAGCGGGCAGGCACACGCTCCCGTATGAGCACCATCGGCTTCATCGGCGGCAGCGGGATCTACGAGGCGCTTCCACTGAACGACGTGCGCGAGGTCGAGTACGACACCCCGTACGGCGAGCCGAGCGACGCAGTCACGATCGGCGAGTTCGCCGACACGGGCCGGGAGGTCGCGTTCCTCCCCAGACACGGCTCGAACCACGGCGCGTCCCCCACCGACCTCCCGTACCGCGCGAACATGTACGCACTCAAGAAGGCGGGCGTCACCCACGTCTTCGCGTCGAACGCCGTCGGGAGCCTCAAGGAGGAGCTGAAGCCGGGCACGCTCGTCGTCCCCGACCAGATCTACGACCGGACGAAGAACCGTGACCTCTCGTTTTACGGCGAGGGCGTGGTCGTCCACCAACCCTTCGCGGACCCCTACAGTCCGGAGCTCGTCGACCACCTCGCCGACGCGGCCGAGTCGGCCGTGGGCGGTGACGGCGACGACGACACGAACGTCGTGAAGGGCGGCACCTACGTCTGTATCGAGGGGCCGCAGTACTCCACGCGCGCGGAGTCGGAGTTCTACAAGTCACAGGGATGGGACCTCGTCGGCATGACGGCGATCCCCGAGGCGAAACTGGCCCGCGAGGCGGAGATCGCGTACGCGACGATCGCGGGCGTCACCGACTACGACGTCTGGAAGGCGGACAGCGAGGTGACCCTCGAGGAGGTCCTCGAGAACGCCGAGCGGAACCAGAAAGCGATCGAGACCGCCGTCGAGGAGGCGGTCCGCACGCTCCCGGCGGACCACGAGTGCGACGCACACGCCGCGCTCGAGGGAACCGTCAACACGCCGACCGAGGCGATCCCGGCGGACACCCGCGAGCGGGTCGAACCGCTGCTCGGCGAGTATCTGTAGACGGACCGCGGTGCGTTTCTCGTCTCGCTCTCCCCTCAGTCCGCGACCGCCTCGGACTCCCCCATCGTCGCGGCGGGATCGCGGATCCACAGGTCGCCGAACAGGTCGTCCTGGCGGAGCCGCACCGATCCGCGGTGGGCCATGAACAGCAGCGCGAGGAACGTCATGAACGGGCGGCCGCCCGCCGACTCCACCTCGGCGAAGAGCACCTCCGAACGTCCGTTCTCGAACTGCGGGCGCAACGCGGCCTCGACTTCGGTTATCACCTCCTCGATGTCCTCGTCGTGGGTGCGGTCCGTCGCCTCGCCCGCGGTCGGCTCCCCGTCGCGGCGGAACTCGTCGCCGGCGTGGTAGTCCAGCGTCTGCGTCCCGCGGCCGTAGCCGCTCGGCGACTCCGAGGTGTCGTACTCGCGGGACCGTTTCCACCACGAGTCGCGTTCCGCCTCGCGGAGCTCGCGGACGAGTTCGTCGAGGGTCTCCGGCGAGCCTCGGGTGTTCTTGCGGTCGAGCCGCCGGTCCATCTCCGCCTCCAACCGATCGATCGGGTCGAACTCGGGGTCCGCGGGGTCGTCGGCGCCGCCCTCCATCGCCAGCTCCCACGGCTCCGGCCCCGGCTCGTCGTCCTCGTCGTCGTCCGCCAACATTCCGTCGCTCTTCATCCGGAGGAGGACGCTCGCGTAGAACAGCGCGCGACCCGTCGTCCGGAGGTCGGTCTCGTCGAGCTTCTCGAGGAAGGCGTCGGTCACCTGTACGATGTCGATGTCCCACGGCTCGATCTCGCCCTCCTCCGCGAGCTGGACGAGGAGCTCGACGGGCTCGACCTCGTCGTCGGCGGCGTCGGAAGGGGGATCGCCGGCATCGGCGTCCGTTGCGGCGGAATCGATGTCGGCGGCGGCGGAGCCGCTGGCGGCGGGATCGGTCGTATCGGCGTCACCGCCGAACGCCGGGGTCGCGCCGTCGCGCTCGCTCGTCAGGTCCAGATCGGGCACGCCGCCGCCTCCCCCCGCGTCCGCGGAGCCGTCGTCAGTCATCCGCGGTCACCTCCGCGTCCTCGTCGCCGTCGTCGCCGCCGAACCGCATCCCGGTCACGGCCGAGAGGTTGTCGCCCTGCATCGTGACGCCGATGGCGCGGTCCGACCGCTCCAACAGCGCCGAGCGGTGGCCGACCACGACGAACTGCGCCTCCGCGGCCAGCTCCTCTATCATCTCGCCGACGCGCTCGGCGTTGACCGCGTCGAGGAAGGCGTCGATCTCGTCGAGCGCGTAGAAGGGCGCGGGGTTGTGCCGCTGGACCGCGAAGATGAACGAGAGGGCGGTCAGCGACTTCTCGCCGCCGCTCATCGCCTCGAGCCGCTGTACCGGCTTATCCGCGGGCTGTGCCTTCATCGTCAGCCCCTCCTCGAAGGGGTCCTCGGGGTTCTCCAAGAGGAGCTCGCCGCTCCCCGCCGACAGCCGCGAGAAGATGTCTCGGAAGTGGTCGTTTATCGACTCGAACGTCTCCATGAACGTCGCCTTCTTCTCGGCCTCGTACCCCTCGATCCGCTCCGTGATCGCGTCGCGCTCCTCGGCGAGCACGTCCCGACGCTCCTCGAGCGTCTCGAGTTCGGCTTCCACCTCCTCGTACTCGTCTATCGCGAGCATGTTCACCGGCTCCAACGCCTCCATCTCGGCCTCCAGCTCCTCGATCCGCGACTCGACCTCGTCGATGTCTGGGACCTCCTCGGGGTCGTACTCGCCGACCTGCGACTCCAGTTCGTCTATCTCCCACTCCAGGCGGTCCCGGCGGTCGGACAGGTCCTCGAGGTCGGACTCCGCGTCGGCGACGAGCGACCGCTGTTCGTCGCGTTTCCGGGTCGCCTCCCGGATCTCCTCGCGGAGCGCCTCGCGGTCCTCCTTCAGGTCCGCGATCTCCGCTTCGAGGTCCGCGATCGACTCGCGTTTCTCCTCGAGCGTCTCCTCCCTCTCCGCGATGGCCTCCTCGTGGTCGGCGATCGCCTCCTCGGCCTCGCTCTTTCTGTTCTGTGCCTCCTCGACGGTGTCGTGGAGGTCGTCGACTGCGTCCTCGGCGTACCCCTTCTCGAGTTCCAGTTCGTTCTGCCGGGCGTCGAGGTCGTCCATGCGGTCCTCCAACTCGTCGATCTCCTCGCGTATCTCGTCCGCTCGCTCCGAGAGCTCCGGGATCCTCGAATCGGCGAGCTCGGCCTCGATCTCCTCGACATCGGCCTCCAACCGCTCGATATCCGCATTCAGCGCGTCGAGCGTCTCGTCGATCCCGCTCATCTCCTCGTCGACCGACTCGCGCTCCTCGCGGAGCTCGTCGAGTTCGTCCTCCAGGCCCTCGATCCGAGCCTCCGTCTCGTCGAGTTCCTCCTCGGCGCGATCGATGTCACCCTCGAGCGACCGGACGCGGTCGGCGGCGTCCGCCTTCCGTTCGCGGGCGTCCTCGATGTCGGCGTCCAACCCGTCGATCTCGGACTCGAGCTCCCGTCGTTCGTCCTCCAGACCGCCGATCTCCGTGGCGAGCCGTTCGAGCTTGCCGCCGCCGGACTTCGTGAACGCGTATCGAGAGCCGCCGCCGGAGCCGCCGGTCATCGCGCCCGACTTCTCGACGAGGTCACCCTCGAGGGTGACCATCCGGTAATCGCCCATCAGCTCGCGGGCGGTGGACATGTCCTCGACGACGAGCGTCGACCCGAGCACGTACGAGAAGACCGGCTCGTAGCGCGAGTCGTACTCGACGAGGTTCCGCGCGAAGTCGACGACGCCCGGCATGGAGGGCTTCCGCGGGAGTCCGCGGTCGTCCATCTTCGTGATCGGAAGGAAGGTTGCCCGGCCGGCGTTCCGTCGTTTCAGGTAGTCGATACACGTCGACCCGACGCCGTCGTCGTCGACGACGACGTTCGCCAGCCGGCCGCCGGCGGCCGTCTCACACGCCTCGGCGTACTCCGCCTCGACGGAGCCGAGCTCGCCGACCGCGCCGTGAACGCCGTCGATGCCGCCGCTCTTCACCTCGGTCACCGCCCGGGGCCAGGAGGTGTCGCCGCGCTCGCTCGCGGCCGCCTCCAGCTTCGCGTACTCGTTCTGTTTCTCGCGGAGGTCGTCCTCGATCGCCTCCAACTCCTCCTTCCGCTCCGCCTTCTCGGCGAACAGGTCGGCGACGACGTCCTCGATCTTCGACTCGTTCCGCTCGGCCTTGTCGAGCTCGCCGTGGAGTTCGGAGATCCGCGCGTTCAGCTCGGGGACCTCCTCGCGGGCCGCCTCGAGGTCAGCACGGGCCTCCTCGACCGCGTTCGAGCGCCGGCGAGCCTCGTCGAGCAGCCGGTCCTTCTCGCGCTGGTGGCGGTGTTTCTCCTCGCGGAGGGACTCGAGCCGTTCCTTCCGCTCCGCGAGTTCCGTCTTCAGCTCGTCGAACTCGGTGTCCGCGCCCTCGATCTCGGCTTCCACGTCCGCCAGTTCGGAGCGCTTCGTCGCGACCTCCGACTTGAGCGACGCCTTCCGGACCTTCGTCTCGCGGATCTCCGACTCGAGGTCGTCTATCGTCTCCTGTTTGCGGTCGATCTGGACGAACGCGTTCCGGCGCTCGGTCTCGGCGTCCTCGGCGCGCTCCGTCGCCGTCTCGATCCTCCCCTCCAGCCGGGAGATCTCGCCTTTGATCTCCTCGATCTCGGAGCGGATCGCGATCTGTTCGTCCTCGCCTTTGGTCTCGATCTCGTGGTTGAGGTCGGCGAGGTCCTCCTCGAGGCGGGTGAGCGTCCCCTGTCTGGTGTCGAGTTCGACGCGGAGCTCCTCGAGTTCCGTCTCGGCGTCGTCGATCTCGCGTTCGACCTCGGCGAACGAGTCGCGTTTGTCCTCCAGCTCCGAGGCCTTCCGGTAGCCGCGGTACTGCTCGACCTCCTCGCGGAGCGACCGGTACTCGAGGGCGGCCTCGCGCTCGTCGGAGAGCTGATCGAGCCGGTCACGTTTCTCCTCGATCCGGAGGTCCGCCTCGCCGATCCGGTCTTTCACCGTATCGAGCTCCTCGAAGGCGGCCTCCTTCTTCTCGTCGAACTCCGCGACGCCCGCGATCTCGTCGACGATCCCCCGACGCTGGTAGGGGGTCATGTTGATGATCTCGGTCACGTCGCCCTGCATGACGACGTTGTAGCCCTCGGGCGTGACGCCCGCGGCCGCGAGCAGGTCACGGACGTCCGAGAGGTTCACGGAGCGGCCGTTGAGGTAGTAGTACGAGTAGTAGTTGTCCTCGGTCTCCTTCACCCGCCGTTTGATCGTGATCTCGGAGACGTCGCCGACGTTCTCGGAGCCGGCCGCCGAGACGACCTGCGAGCGGTCGAGCGTCCCGTCCTCGTTGGACAACACGACCGTGACGGACGCCTCCTTCGGGCCGCCGGACGCCTCCCCGTCGTCGTGGCCGGGATTGTAGATGAGGTCCGTGAGCTTCTTGGCTCTGATCCCGCGAGTTCGGGCGAGTCCGAGCGCGAACAGGACCCCGTCGATGATGTTCGACTTTCCGGAGCCGTTCGGTCCGGTGACGACCGTGAAGTCCTCGTAGAAGGGGATCCTCGTCGTCCGTCCGAAGCTCTTGAACCCGTCCAGGACTACTTCAGTGATGTGCATGCGGGGTGGTGCGAGGGCCGATTACGCGACGATGATGTCGCTGTCGTCGGACTCTTCGCTCTCGGCCTCGCTTCCGTCCGCGTCGCCGGCAGCGGCCTCCGCGTCGGCCGCCGTCGTCTCGGGGTCGACCTCTCCGTCGGCCGCGGCGAGCGAGTCCGTCGTCGCGCTCTCGGTCCCGTCGGCTTCCGGACCCTCCGCGTTCGACGGTCCGCCGGTTCGCTCGACGACCTCGACGTGGTCGTCGGAGTGCGTTCGCCGTTCGCCCTCGGGCGTGTCGGACGCGTCGGACGACGGCTCCTCGGGAGCGGGGGCGTCCGCGGCGGTCTCCGCCTCCGCGTCGATCGCCACCTCCTGGGCATCCTCGACCTGTCGGACGCGCTCTTTCATCTCGACGAGCTCCTCGGTGAGCCCGTTGACCGCCGCCTGTAGCTCCGCGACCTGCCGTTCGAGGTCCTCGACGCGGTTGCTCATGTAGACACGTATGCCCGCGCGAGGCGTATAAACCTGTGTCAGACACACGTGTGACCACACCTCATGGTTGTCGGAAGGGGAGATCGAGCCCACCTCGAGACGGACCGTCGGGTCTCGAGGCGGATGGTTCGGGTGGAGTGGTTCCAGTCGGGTCGGATCGCTTGGGAGCCCACGGACGTTTCGACGAAACCACGAGGATCGCTGGACGACGCGCGTCCGTCACCCGTCGGACGCGGAGGAAGATACTTGTACTCGCCATGGTTATCGGTAGCCGATGAGCAAGATCACCTTCCGAGCCGACGACGACCTCGTCGAGCGGCTGGAAGCGTGTGAGGCCTCCAAAAGCGAGGTGATGCGCGAGGCGCTCCGCGCACACCTCGACGGTACGGCCGGCGGGTCGGAGACCGACGGCTCCGAGGGCGGCGTGGACGCCGCCCTCTCGGACCGGATCGACGAGCTGATCGCCGACCGGCTCGACGCCGCGTTGGACGAGCGGCTCGGGAGTGCGGGGCGTCGCCCGGAAGACGCGTATACGCCGTCTACGCCGGGCGAGATCAACGTAAACGTCACTCTCGACGCTCCTGGGGCCGACGACGGCGACGCCCGTGTGACACGGGAGACGGAACCCGAGATCGAGCCCGAGACGCGTAAGACACGCGCCGATCCCGGGATGCAAACGGGCGAAAACGCCTGTGGCGGATGTGGCGAAAACGTCCCGGAAGACCACGTATACTGCCCGAACTGTGGTGAGAAACAGTCCCACCGTGCCTTCTGTGAGTGCGGCGACGAGGTCCGAACCGACTGGGCGTTCTGTCCCGGCTGTGGACGACGAACTCCCGCTGCGGACGTGCTCAAGGACAGATAGCTGGCGAAAACGCTCGTTTCAGGCGAGTATACGCGGTTTCTCGAGAACGTCTTACGCTCGCCGTTAATTTTATAAGGGTAGCCTCGGTGACTACAACCGCGTAAGACGACCGTCTTACAGACGGCGTCCGACGAGGGGATGTCCCCGCAGTCGGGCGGTTTCGGCCTGTAAGACGCACGACGTGTGTCGTGGACGTCGTCTTACCGGGGGAATACAACAATGGAGCGTGTGACACTACGGATCCCGAAACAGCAGATAGATGAGGTCGAACAGATGGTCGAGACGGGTGAGTTCCCGAACCGGAGCGAGGCGATCCGCTCGGCCGTCCGCGACATGTTGAGCGAACAGGACGGCGAGCGCGACGAGCGCGGCCGCAACCGCAGCTGGGCCAAGGTGTAGATCGATGCAGGATCTCGTTCAGGACGCCCTCGACAACGCGGAAGCGGAGAAGCGCGAGATGGACGCCAGCATGGACGACGACGAGTTCGGGGACCCCCGTATCGTCATCGTCGGTGCCGGCGGCGCCGGAAACAACACCGTCAACCGTCTGTACAACATCGGCGTCGACGGCGCCGACACCGTCGCGATCAACACGGACAAACAGCACCTCAAGATGATCGAGGCCGACACCAAGATCCTCGTGGGCAAGTCGCTCACACAGGGGCTGGGTGCCGGCGGTGACCCCAAGATGGGCGAGCGCGCGACCGAGATGGCCCAGGGGACGATCAAGGAGGTGCTCGGCGACGCCGACCTCGTCTTCGTCACCGCCGGCATGGGCGGCGGGACCGGCACCGGCGCCGCGCCGGTCGTCTCGAAGATCGCCAAAGACCAGGGGGCGATCGTCGTCGGGATGGTCTCGACCCCGTTCAACGTCGAGCGCGCCCGCACGGTGAAAGCCGAGGAAGGGTTGGAGTCGCTCCGTAACGAGGCCGACTCGATCATCGTCCTCGACAACAACCGGCTGCTCGACTACGTCCCGAACCTGCCGATCGGCAAGGCGTTCTCCGTGATGGACCAGATCATCGCGGAGACCGTCAAAGGGATCTCCGAGACGATCACCCAGCCGAGCCTGATCAACCTGGACTACGCCGACATGTCCACCATCATGAACCAGGGCGGCGTCGCGGTGATGCTCGTCGGCGAGACCCAGGACAAGAACAAGACCCAGGAGGTGGTCAACGACGCGATGAACCATCCGCTCCTCGACGTCGACTACCGCGGTGCCTCCGGCGGGCTCGTCCACATCACGGGCGGCCCGGACCTCACGCTGAAGGAGGCCGAGGGGATCGCGAACAACATCACCGAGCGGCTGGAGGCGAGCGCCAACGTGATCTGGGGCGCCCGCATCCAGGACGAGTACAAGGGGAAGGTCCGCGTCATGGCGATCATGACTGGCGTCCAGAGCGCGCAGGTGCTCGGCCCGTCGACCCAGAAGCAGGCGGACAAGTCCCGCGCCGCGGTCGACGCCGACGACCTCGGCGACTCCCGATCGCGGGCGGCAGAGACGAGCAACGCGGTTCAGGGATCCGGCGGCTCCGATCGCGCCGCCTGGGAGTCGGACGGCGGCACCGAGCCCGTCGAGAAGAACAACGGGCTCGACGTCATCCGCTGAGGCGGTACGCGTCGGAACCGTTCGCTACACGCCGCGTTTTTCGCGTCGGGTCGATCCCGGAGTCACGACGCCGCCTCGATCGCATCGAGCAGTCGGCACTTCCGGCAGACCTCGCGGCTGGTCTTCGACCCGCAGCGCGTGCACTCGCGAAGCGATCGGGAGCCGTCGTCGCGGCTGCCGTCGCCGCCGCCGTCGTCGTCCCGGTCGCCGTCGCCGTCGGAGTCGGACCGATCGGATCCGTCCCCGTCCTCCCGATACCGCTCCGCGGTGAGCGCCGACAGCTCCTCGTAGCCGGCCATGATCGAGTGGCGCGTACCGGGGTGGTTCTCCTCGAGGTCGTGGATGAGCGACTGGATCTCGCCGCGGTACGCCTCGGCGGCGTGGGGACACTCGGCCATGTGAACCGGGAGGTCGCGGACGTGACAGTAGAGGGAGATCTCCTTCTCGGGCACGTCGCGAAGCGGCTTGGCGCGCGGGACGAACTCGTCGGTCTCGCCGCGCTCGTCGAACGGTCCGAGCGAGGCGTCGAAGTGTTTCGCGACCTGCCGGACGTCGCCCTCGAGGAAGTTCATCAGGGCGGTTTGGGCCTCGTCGTCGAGGTTGTGACCGGTGAGCAGCTTGTCGGCGTCGAACTCCCCGGCGTACCGCTCGAGAACGTCCCGGCGGAACACCCCGCAGTACGCACAGGGGGCCATGTCCTCCGGGTCCGTCTCCACCACGTCATCCATGCGGACGCCGAACTCGTCGTCGTAGGAGACGACCTCGTGTCGGATCGAACGGTCCGCGGTGAGATCGAGGCAGGCGTCGAGGCTCTCGTCGCGGTAGCCCTCGATCCCCTCGTGGATCGTGAGCGCAAGCATCTCGACGCGCGGGTCGCGTCCGAACACGTCGTCGAGGACGTGGGTGAGCACCACGCTGTCCTTCCCGCCCGAGAGCCCGATCACCCAGCGGTCGGGGTCGTCGGGAGTCGCATCCGGGTCGAGCAACCCGTCCTCCCGAACGCGGCGTTTCACACGCTTCTCGACCGAGCGACAGAGGTGCTCGCCACAGAGGTGGGCCCCCGAGTAGGCGGCGTGGTGGATCGCGTCGGCCCCGCACTTGTCACACTCCATCGGTGTCCGGTTGCGGACGAGCGGGGATACCGGTTTCGGGGCGCGGCGATGCGGGTTTCGGGGCGCGGCGATGCGGAACGACGCGGCCCTCCCGTCGAGACGGGGTCGTTCGGCAACGCCACGTGCGTTGTCTCGCGTTTCGGTACCGGTTTGCCCCCGGGGACGACTGGAGTGGACGTGACGGACTCCCCGACCGGGATCGACCGCGACCCGGACTCGAACCCGATCGACCCGGACCCGCCGGCGGAGAGCCTCCGGACGCGGCTGTGGCGACACGCGTTCAACCTGCTTCCCGCCTATCGCGGGACCGGGGGGCGGATCGATCACATCGGCGCGGAGTGGCGATACGTCCGCGTGCGGGTCCCGTTCAACTGGCGGACGAGAAACGGCCTCGGCGTGGCCTTCGGCGGGAGCCTCTACGGCGCGCTCGACCCGGTGTACATGACCATGCTCCGGCGGGTCCTCGGCGACGGCTTCACGGTCTGGGACAAGTCGGCCGCGATCGAGTTCATCGAACCCGGTCGTGAGACGCTGTACGCGGAGTTCGAGCTCGAGGCCGCGGAGACCGCGACGATCCGCGAGGAGCTCGCGCCGGGCGAGTCGACCGACCGCGAGTACGACGTCTCGCTCGTCGACGAGTCGGGCACCGCCCACGCGACCTGTCGGAAGACGCTGTACGTGCGGCGCGACGGGTGAGCGCGGACGGCGGGCGGCTCGGACTCGGACCGGCGTCGACGGGGCGGGGACGAGAGACGGATCCGAACCCCGGACCCGTTCAGGCCGTCGCGCCCGCGACGAGGCTCTCGCGGACGGTCTCGAGGAACCGGTTCGGGTGTTCGACGTGTGGAAGCAGGGCGGCCCGATCGAAGACGACCAGCCGCGCCCCCGACGCGTCCGCGAGCTCCCGACCGTCCGAGAGCGGGCTCACGTCGGCCTCGCGTCCCCACACGATGGTCGGCGGCACCTCGAGGTCGGCGAGCGCGGCCGCCAGGTCGAGGTCGCCGTTGAGGTAGCCCGAGACGAACGACGCCGGCGCGAAGCGCGCGTTCTCGACGTGACTGGTCCGCCACTCGTAGTCGACCCACTCCTCCGTGGGGTTTTCGGGGTCGTAGTAGCCGTGGTCGGCGTTGAAGTACCGGATCGAGGGTTTCGAGGCGATCAGGTTGAACAGCGCCGAGCCGACGAGCGGCGACCGCAGCAGTTCCCGGAGCCAGGGTTTCGGCGGACTCGGCCCGGCGACGGTCGTGGGGCAGACCGCGACGAAGCCGCTTATCTCGACGTCGTCGCCGGCCGCTCCGTCGCCGGCGACCGCCCCGGCGGCGTACGCCGCCGACAGCGACGAGGCGACCACCGCGGGCTCGTCGAACTCGGCGAGGAAGTCGTGAACGAAGTCCTCGTACAGCGCGGCGGAGTACCGCAGCGGCGGGCGATCGGAGCGGCCGTACCCCGGGAGGTCGGGCGCGATGACGTGGTAGTCGGCGGTGAGGTCGCCGAAGACCTCGCGCCACTCGCCGGCGGAGCCCGCGGCGTTGATCCCGTGGAGGAGCACGAGGTCGCGGTCCCCCGGATCACCGCCCTCGGTGTACGCCACGTCCATCCCGCGCCAGCGGAAGGTCCAGTCGTCGCCGACGAGCGGCGACTCGAGATCGCCCTCGTAGCGGAGCCCGGCGTTCGTCGCCGCGATCGTGCCGATCCCGAGGAGGGCCGTTCCGGCGAGGTTCCTGAGTTTCATGCCATCCCGTTGGTTCGCTGGCGACTTATATCACGTGTCTCCCGGCTCGAGGTCCTCGAGACACGCCGCGATCGGGTCGACGATCTCGGCCGCGAGGCCGTACGGGTCCGCCTCCTTGTGCTCGACCCGAGCCGCGAGCGCCTCGATCCCGCCGCGACGCTCGATCGCCTCGCTCGCGAGCGCGCCGACGTCCGCCCGCACCAGCGTCCGGATCTCCTCGGCGTATCGACGCCGCCGCGTCTCGCTCAGTTCGCCGGACTCGCGGAGGAACTCCCCGTGCGCGTCGAACGCCCCGATCAGCTCGTCGATACCGTCGCCCGTCTCGGCGACGGTCGCCAGCACTGCCGGGGTCCACGCGTCGACGGCGTCATCGACGGACGCGTCCCTCTCGTCGTCCTCCTCGCCCTCGCTTCCGTCGTCGTTCGGGTCGTTCGGCACCCCGACTCCGTGGTGGCCCGCGTCGAGCCCGGCGGTCGGGCCCTCGCGGCGATGGACCATCTCCTCCAACTCGGCGAGGGTCCGCTCGGCCCCGTCCATGTCGGCTTTGTTGACCACGAACACGTCGCCGATCTCGAGGATGCCCGCCTTCAGCGTCTGGACGTCGTCGCCGGACTCGGGCTGGACGAGCACCGCGACCGTGTCGGCGGTGCGGACGACGTCGACCTCGCTCTGGCCGGCACCGACGGTCTCGATCATCACCACGTCCTTCCCGAACGCGTCGAGCGCCGTCACCGCGTCCGCGGTCGCCGTCGAGAGTCCGCCGAGCTGTCCGCGCGCGCTCATCGAGCGGAAGAACACGTCCATGTCGCCGACGTTCGAGGCCATCCGGATCCGGTCGCCGAGCACCGCGCCGCCGGTGTACGGCGAGGAGGGATCGACGGCGACGACGCCGACCGTGTCGCCGCGCTCGCGGTAGGCCGCCGCGAGCTTGTCGACGAGCGTTGACTTTCCGGCGCCGGGCGCGCCCGTCACGCCGATCACGGCCGCGTCGCCGGCGTGGTCGTACAGCGTCGAGACGATCCCGCGGTACCCCGGCGTGCGCTCCTCTATCTTGGTGATGACCCGCGCGAGCGCACGGTGGCTCCCCGCGAGCAACTCCTCGAGGAGTTCGGCGTCGCGGTCGCGGAGTTCGACCGCTCGGTCGTGGGAAGCGGCCCGCCCCCGAGTCGAGTTCGCCCCCCAGTTCGCGTCCCGCCCGTTCATTTACTCGCGCTCCGGGACGTTGTTCCGGACGAACTCGATCGTCTCCTTCATCGGCGTTCCCGGGCCGAACACCTCCGCGACGCCGAGTTCCTTCAGCTCCTTCACGTCGTCGTCGGGAACGATCCCGCCGACGAGGATCAGGGTGTCCTCGAACGCGCCGTACTCCTCCAGCCCCTCGATCACCTTCGGAACGAGGGTGTTGTGCGCCCCCGAGAGGATCGAGATGCCGAGGACGTCGACGTCCTCCTGGACCGCCGCCTGAACGATGTCCTCGGGCGCGCGGTGGAGGCCGGAGTAGACCACCTCGAAACCGGCGTCGCGGAACGCCCGCGCGATCACGTGTGCGCCCCGGTCGTGGCCGTCGAGCCCGACCTTCGCGACCAGACACCGGACGGTCCGTTCTGTCCCTTCGACGCTCATACCCGGACCTGGCACGCGTGACCGTTTGACTCTAACGGCGGTGCCGGAGCGACCGCGTTCCGACCGGTCCGGCTCGACAACCCGACCGAATCGTCAACTCATTTCCCCGGGGAGCGTGTAGTGCGGCCATGGGACACGAGTGTGACGACTGCGGCGAGACGTTCGAGACGCTCTCGCGCCTCCGTCTCCACGACTGTGGCAACGACCACTCCGACGGATCTCTCGACGCGTCCGAAGTGTCCGGCGTCTCCGACACGGCCGGCGTGAATGACTCGACGTCCCCGTCTTCCGGCGGCGGATCCGGTCGATCCGTCGCCGAACTCGACGACTCGCTCGACCGGGTCGCCGACGGCGACGTCGACGCGATCCATCACGCGATCGCGGCCTTCGAGTCGACGCTCTCGGCCGCGCTCGACGAGGGCGGGAGCGGAGACGCGTATCGCGAGGTGTTCTGGTCGTACTACGAGCCCGTCGCCGACGCGCTCGACGCGGCGACACGGTCGGAGGGACGGGACGTCCTCGACGACGTGATGGACGCGTACGACCCGGCCGCGGACGACGAGCTCCCGCTCGTGACGCCCGCGCTCGCCAACGTGGTCGGCCGGTACGTGATCCGCACGCGACTGGCCGACGGCGTCGAGGCCGTACCGATCACCTCGCTCGAGTATCTCGATGCCGTCGCGGTCGACGCCGCGGACGGCGACGACATCGCGCTCGAGGAGACCCACGCGTACGGGTGGGGGATCGGGCATCCGGACCACTCGATCGTCGACCGTCTCCGCGCCCGGGCGACGTCGGGCGATCTCTCGGTCAGTCCGACGCTCGAACACGCCTTCTACGCCGACCAGTACGCCGCGGTCGACGCCCTCGAACGGCTGGTGGGAGACGAGTCGATCGACGGAACGTTCCCCCGAGTCAATCGCGACGATATGCCGTATCGACGGTACCTGCTCGACTGCGTGTACGATCTGAAAACCGACGGATCACTCCCGCGGACGCCGAGATACTACGACTGGGCCGACGAGTTCGACTACTCGTTCGAACTGGACGAGGGGGTCGAACGGCGCGTTCGCGACCTGGTCGAGGAGACGGGGTTCGACGCGGAACTTCCGGACGACTGGACGCTCCGTGACCTCGGGATCTAAGGGTCCGACGCGACGACCTCCGGCCGGTCCCACATCCGACGTGCCTTTCCGGTTCGACCGCGTCACGTCCGGTATGTGCACGATCTCGCCGTCGACCCGCGATCGGAACCCCTCGAACTCGGTGAGTCGCCCATGAGCGGGAAGGACGACTACTACAACCGCTCGAAACAGCAGGGGTACCGGAGCCGCGCCTCCTACAAGCTGAAACAGCTCGACGAGGACGCGGACCTCCTCGCACCCGGCGACACCGTCGTCGACCTCGGGGCCGCGCCGGGCGGCTGGCTCCAGGTGGCCGCCGAGGAGGTGGGCGAATCGGGGACCGTGATCGGCGTCGACCTCCAGCGCATCGACGACCTCGACGAACACGACGTCGAGACGATCCGCGGCGACATGACCGAGGAGCGCACCCGCCACTACCTGCGGGAGGCGGTCGGCGAGGGCGGCGCGGACGTCGTCGTGAGCGACATGGCCCCCAACATGACCGGCGAGTACTCGCTGGACCACGCGCGGTCGGTCCACCTCGCCCGGCAGGCGTTCGACGTCGCCGAGGAGCTGCTCGCGCCCGGCGGCGACTTCGTCGTGAAGGTGTTTCAGGGCGAGGACCTCGACGGGTTCCGCGACGAGGTCGCCGACGCGTTCGAGTACGTGAAGACGACCTC
Organism: Halobellus captivus; assembly: GCF_003697845.1. Taxonomy (GTDB): domain Archaea; phylum Halobacteriota; class Halobacteria; order Halobacteriales; family Haloferacaceae; genus Halorubrum; species Halorubrum glutamatedens. The sequence goes on from NZ_RDQE01000001.1 coordinate 209,059, forward strand.
GCCGCCGGCCTCGCGGGACGCCTCCTCGGAGGTGTACCTCGTCGCGAAGGGTCGAATGACCGCCACCGTCGCGGTCGGCGACCGGCTGGAGGTCACTATCGAGGGGCGCGGCGACGAGGGCGACGGCATCGCGTACGTCGACGGCTACACGCTTTTCGTCCCCGACGCGGAGCCCGGCGAGACCGTCGCGATCGAGGTCAGGGACGTCAAACCTCGGTTCGGATTCGCGGAGCGGATCGAAGGGTAACGCGATTCACTCTCCCGCCGACCGCCGCCGCCACTCCCGGAGAGTGAACGCCTCGTAGTCGACCTCGTCGACCACCTCCCACTCCGTTTCGTCCCACGCCGGGTACCGCGTGTCGCCCTCGTAGACGCCGACGACGTGGCTCAAAACCATCCCGTCGACGTGCGGCTGGAACAGCTCGTAGATCGACCCCCCGCCGAGGACGTAGACAGTCTCGACGCCCTCCTCCGTCACCGCCTCGCGCGCCCGATCGAGCGCCGCCTCGACGTCGCCGGCGGCGACCGCGGTCGGCACGTCGACGGTCTCCACGCTCCGGCTCACGACGATCTGTCGGCTCCCCGGGAGGTCATCGCGCATCGAGTCGAAGGTACGCCGGCCGAGGATCACCGGCGAGCCCGCGACGCGCTCGCGGTACTGCCGCACGTCCGCCTCGATGTGTGGCCAGGGGACTTCGCCGTCCCTGCCGATCACGCCGTTCTCCGCGAGCGCCGCGACGCTGACGAGTCGCATACCGATCGCTCGGGCTCGGTGATATAAAGTGACGCGACGGCCCGGCCGTCGCCGCTTCGGGACGCGGCTGCCGCCTGCTCCGGGACGCGACCGAACCTACTCAGCGAGGCCGAGCAGGTCGAACGGGTAGCCGTTGTCGTTGTCGTCGGCCTCCTCGTAGACGACGCGGGCGGCCGCGACGTCCTGGATCGCGAGGCCGGTCGAGTCGAAGACGGTGACGCCGGACACGCCCTCCTCGCCGGTGCCCCTGGCTCCCGCCCGCCCCGCCCGGTTCCCGACGACGATCTCGCCGATCTCGCCGTAGATGTCGTCGTCGTCGAGGACGCCGGCGGCGTACGGGACGTTGATCTCCCCGGAGTGGGTACACTGCGCGTGGTCGTCGATGACGATCGTCGCGTCGAGCAGGAGGTCGTCGGCCAGTTCGTGTTTGCCCTCTGCGTCGGCGCCCATCGCGTTGACGTGGGTGTGTTCGCCCACGTCGTCGGGGCCGACGATCGGGTCCTCGACGGGCGTCACCGTCGAGAGCACGTCGCAGTGGCCGGCTTCCGAGATCGAGCCCGCGCGCACGTCGAAGCGGTCCTCGAAGGCGTCGATGAAGTCCGCCACGCGCTCCTCGTCGAGGTCGCTCACGACGACCTCCTCGATGTCGCGCACCGCGGCGATCGCCTCGAGCTGGGTGTACGCCTGGACGCCCGCGCCGACGATCCCCATCGAGGTCGCGTCCGGAATCGCGAGATGGTCGGTGGCGACCGCGGCGGCCGCGCCCGTCCGCTTCATCGTGAGCTCGGTCCCGTCCATGATCGCGAGCGGGAAAGCGGTCTCGGGGTCCGAGTAGATCATCGTTCCCATCACGGTCGGGAGGTCGTGGTCTGCGGGGTTGTCCGTGTGGACGTTCACCCACTTGATCCCGGCCGCGTCCCAGTCGCCGGCGTCCATGTACGCGGGCATCGACCGGAAGTCGCCGTTGTACTGGGGGAGGTCGAGGTACGACTTCGGCGGCATCTGGGCGTCGCCGCGCTCGTAGGCGGCGAACGCCCCCTCGACTGCTTCGATGACGCGATCCATCCGCGCGTTCTCGTCGACGTCCTCGTCGTTGAGGAGCAGCGTCTGCATATCGCAACTCTTGCCGGAGGGGTACTTATCCCTGCTGAAGCGTTCCGGTTTCGGCGGCGCGACCCGACCCGCCTACGCCTCGATACCGGTCGGGTCGAGTCCGACGCCGGTGACTTCGAAGCGCGCGCCGCCGTCGGGTCCCTCCGTCACGTCGATCTCCCACCCGTGGGCGGCGACGATCTGCGAGACGATCGCGAGCCCGAAGCCGCTCCCGTGGTCGGACGTGGTGTGTCCCCGCTCGAAGACCGCCTCGCGGTCCGTCGGCGGGATCCCCGGTCCGTCGTCCTCGACGTAGAACCCGCTCTCGTCCTCCAATACGCCCGCGGTAATGGTCACGGATTCGCCGGCGTGGTCGACGGAGTTCCGCAACAGGTTCTCCAGCGCCTCGACCGTCCGACCGGGGTCACACCGGACCGTCATCGAGTCGTCGATCTCGAGGGTGGCCTCCGACAACAGGAGGTTCTCGCTGCTCGATCGGACCAGCGATTCGAACTCGACCGGCGCGCGGTCGTCGATCGTCGCGCCCCGCTTCGCGAGCGTGAGCAACTCGTCGATGAGGTCGTCCATCCGAGCGAGCGCCCGCGCACTGGTTTCGAGGTATCGACTGTCGTGTTCCTCCCTGGCGAGGTCCAGGTTCCCGTCGGCGACGTTCAGGGGGTTTCGGAGGTCGTGTGCGACCGTCGAGGCGAACCGCTCCAGCCGTTCGTTCTTCTCGACCAGGCTCTTCTCGTAGTACTTCCGGTCGGTGATGTCCCGGCTGAACCCGCTGATGAAGTCGACCTCTCCCCGATCGTCGGTGACCGGGATACACCGCGATTCGACCCACGCTTCGAACTCCTCGGACCTGTTCACGCGGTACTCGATCCGGACGGTCTCGCCGTCGGAGACCCGAGCCATCGCCTCCGTGACGCGGTCGACGTCCTCGGGATGAACTCGATCGAGGAACGACCGGGGGTCGGAACGGATCTCCTCGGTCGGCCGACCGAAGACGGTCTCGTACGCGGAGTTGATGAAGTGGAGCTCCTGCCAGTCCGCCGAGAATATCCACAGCACGTCGTCGGTCGCCGAGGCGAGCGACCGGAGCTTCCGGTCCGTCCGCTCCATCCGTCGTTGGGCGCGTTCGTGTTCGACGGCCGAGAGGACCTTCCGGGCCAGAAGCGGGGAGGGGTCGCCGATGGCCCGGTGGATGACGTAGTCGGTGACGCCGGCGCTGATGCTCTCGCTCGCGACCTCCTCGTCGCCCGTCTCGGTAAAGAGGATGAACGGGACGTCGTCGCCGTTCTCGCGGATCGAACGGAGGTAGTCGAGTCCCGTCCGCCCCGGCATGTGGTGGTCGCTCAGAACGCAATCGACCCGGTGATCGGTTCGGACCGCTTCGGCTTCGTCCACCGATTCGGCGGTTCGAACGCCGATCCGGTCGTCCTCGCGCTCGAGACGTCGAGCGACCAACTCGAGGAGTTCGGCGTCGTCGTTGACGTAGAGAACGGACACGTCCGTCGCTCCAGCCATTACGGGGAAGTGACAGCACCGGAATAAATACGCTTCGCATCTAGTTATCAATCTTGATAACCAACGGTCGCGAGCGTCGTCCCAAAGTCCTCGACCGGACACGAACGGCTCACTGTTCGCATCGCTCGCCTAGAAAACCGGAGAACGGGTGGATCCGATCGGTCGATCGGCCGACTGATCGATCAGCCGACCGGTCGATCGGTGATCGTCGACGTCGCGAACGGAGTGGCGGCTGTGTGGGCGATTACTCGCCTGACTTCACATCGCGCCGCCCATGCCGCCCATGCCTCCCATGCCTCCCATGCCGCCGGCGCCGCCCTCGTCGCCGTCGCCGGAGGTGGAGAGGTCGCCGGCCGCGATGATGTCGTCGATCTTTAACACGAGGTTCGCGGCCTCGGCCGCGGAGGCGACCGCCTGCTCCTTGGCGTGGGCGGTCTCGACGACGCCCGCCTCGAAGGTGTCCTCGACCTCGCCGGTGAAGACGTTGAGCCCGGCGTGTTCGTCGCCCGACTCGTGGGCCGCACGGAGGTCGACCAGCAGGTCGATGGAGTCGAGTCCGGCGTTCTCGGCGAGAACGCGGGGGATCAGCTCGAGCGAGTCGGCGAACGCCTCGACGGCGAGCTGCTCACGCCCGGAGACGGAGTCGGCGTAGTCGCGGAGCCGACTCGCGAGCTCGACCTCGATCGCGCCGCCGCCGGGGAGCGTCCGCCCGTCCGAGACGGTGGTCGCGACCACGTCGATCGCGTCGTTGATCCCGCGCTCGAGCTCGTCGACGACGTGCTCGGTCGAGCCGTAAAGCAGCAGCGTCGCGCCGTGGGGGTTCTCCCCCTCGACGTAGAACAGCTCCTCCTCGGCGTCGCGGGTGACCGAGCCGACCGCGACGTCGTCGGCCGACAGCGAGTCGATGTCGGTGACGATCGTCGTATCGAGGACGTTCTTGAGGAACTTCATGTCGGACTTCTTGGTCCGACGGATCGCGAGAATACCCTCCTTCGCGAGGTAGTGCTGGGCGAGGTCGTCGATCCCCTTCTGACAGAAGACGACGTCCGCGCCGCTCTCGACGATCGCGTCGACCTTCTCGCGGAGCTGCTTCTCCTCCTGGTCGAGGAACTTCTGGAGCTGGTCGGGCGAGTCGACGTTGACCGAGGTGTCGACGTCGGCCTCCTCGACCTCGATGGCCTCGTTGAGCAGGAGGACGTTCGCCTCCTCGAAGTCGGTGGGCATGTCGTCGTGGACCGGGTCCTTGTCGACGACCGCGCCGGAGAGCAGCCGGGACTCGCCGGCCGAGCGACCGGTCCGCGTCTCGATGTTCAGGTTCTGGAGGTCGACGACGTGCGAGCCGTCCTCGGCCTCGACGGTGACGTCCTGGATCGCGCGGACGACGAGGTCCGCGAGGACGTCCTTCTCGAGCTCCGCGCCCTTGCCCGTCATCGACGTCTCGGCGACGTTCTTCAGCGTCTCCGTGTCGTCGGGGTCGACGGCCGTGGCGATGTCGTCGACCTGCTCGCGGGCGTGCTCGCTCGCAAGGTTGAATCCCTTGATCACCGCGGTGGGGTGGATGTCCTGCTCGAGGAGCTCCTCGGCGTTCTTCAGGAGCTCGCCCGCGATGGCGACCGCGCTCGTCGTGCCGTCGCCGGCCTCATCCTCCTGTGTCTCGGCGACCTCGACGATCATCTCGGCCGTCGGGTTGTCGATGTCCATCGTCTGCAGGATGGTGACGCCGTCGTTCGTGATGGTGACGTCGCCCATCGAGTCGACGAGCATCTTGTCCATCCCCTTCGGCCCGAGCGTCGAGCGTACCGCCTCCGCGACGCCGCGCGCCGCGGAGATGTTGTACTCCTGTGCGTCCTTGTCCTTGACGCGTTGGGCGTCGTCGCCCATGATGATCATCGGCTGACCCTGCTGCATTCGCTGGCTCATACAGTGCTTGATTGTTTGTGATTCTATATAAACGTATCGCAAACGCGTCCCTCGGATGGATCGATCGAGACGGAACGCCGATCGACAAAACTCCCCGACTGAGAGCCCACGGATCGAGAATAATGTTGACTATTCTCATGGATTTTGACGTGTGAGATCGATGATGAGGACGGCCTTTATACAGAACCGAGGAGAATACTTGCGGCTTTAGCCGCAGGATGAATCCGACAATACACGCCACAGTCCACCATCTATCGCTGAGTCGGATATTCCACCTCTCTGGAACCGTGCCTTTACAAGAAATACGAATATAAGCTATTATACAGCGTTTCAGATGTTAGAAGTCCACAGAACCCACCGGGCGACAATCCGCAACCACTCACAGGTGGCGGAGTCACTCGACCGGCATGGGTGGTCGGCCAGCAAACTCTGGAACGTCGCGAACTACTACGCCCGCAACGTGTGGGATGACACGGGTGAGATACCCGACCACGGCAGACTCAAAGACGAGTTGAAGACACACACCAACTACAAGGGACTCCACTCACAGTCCAGTCAGCGCGTTCTGGAGGAGCTCGCTGAAGCCTTCACCTCGTGGTACGAGTCTACTGACGATCGGGACAACCCGCCCGGCTACCGCAAAGAAAACTACTACGACGACCACGGCAACCGCGTCCACGAAGAACACCCTCGCAGTACGGTAACGTGGAAGCAAAACGGCATCAAACACGACACCACAAACAACCGCGTCAGGCTCTCGAAAGGTGCCAATCACAAGGAACACCCGAAAGCGTGGGAGTACATCCTTGTCGAGTACGAGACACGCCCCGGCGTCACCATCGAAAATCTCCAGCAGGTTCGTGCCGTCTACGACCGACAGAAGAGTCGGTGGGAACTCCACCTCGTCTGTGTAGATGAGGTCGAGACTCCTGACGCACCCGGCAGCGAGACAGCTGGTGTCGATCTCGGTATCTGCAACTTCGCCGCGGTGGCCTATAGTACCGAGGAAGCCGATCTGTACCCCGGCAACCGCTTGAAACAGGACGGCTACTACTTCCCCAAAGAGATCGCGAAGTGCGATGATTCGAGTGGCGATCGGGCCACTCAGCTTCACCACACATGGTCAGAGCGGCGCACGCACTTCTTCCATAGTCTCGCGAAACATATCGTTGAGCGGTGTGTCGAGAAGAGCGTCGGTCAGATTAATGTCGGAGATCTCGAAGGTGTCCGCGACGACAAGAACGGCGACGCAAAGAACTGGGGCCGTCATGGGAATCTCGACTTGCACGGGTGGGCGTTCAACCGGTTTACGTCGATCCTCAAGTACAAAGCAAAAGTAGAGGGGATCGAAGTCGTGGAAGTGTCTGAGCGTGACACGAGTAAGACGTGTTGCGTGTGTGGAAGAGAAGACGAGAGTCAGCGCGTTGAGCGCGGGTTGTACGTGTGTGATGCGTGCGACGCAGCATTCAACGCGGACGTAAATGGGGCGGAGAATATCCGTCTCGACATGAACGAAAGTAACTCCGAGTCTTCGGCCAGTTTGGGTGGGGATAGGAGTACCGGCTGGTTGGCACAGCCCGGAGTCTACCTGTATGACTTGTCCAGCGGATTCCAACCGCAGGCACAAGTGGTAGACTGTAAACCCTAATATCCCAACCCAGCGGCGCGGTGCCGTGGAATTCCCGCGTCTTCAGGCGCGGGAGGAGGTCAAATTCGAATATCATCCGTGAGATCGATGCCCATCCGTTATTAGGGGGCACCGAAAACGTCGACGTATGGATGGGTTCGAGGGTCCGGTGGAGGACTCACACGGAACGTGGTCGGTCGGCGACCGTGTCGGGAGGACGCCCCGGTGGACGACGTATCGCGGAACCGACGAGGAGGGCGATCCCATCGCGATCAGGACGCCGACGGGAACCGTCCCGGAGGACCGACACGACCGGTTCGACGCGCTCGCCCGCCAGTGGGGGACCGTCGACGAGCGGCGGACCGTCCGGGGACTGCTCGACTGGGGAACGGATCCGGAACCGTGGGTCGCGGTCGAGTACGTCCCCGACGAACTCGAGGCCTGGGCGACCGGTGCCACGCTCGAGACCGCGCGGGCGTGTGACCCGCGGACTCGGGCGGAGCTGCTCTTCGACGTCTGTGAGGTCCTCCGGACCTACTCGCGGTACGGGTCCACGCCGTGTCACCTCGCGCTTCACCCCGACTGCCTCTCGTTCCGCGTCGACGGCGAGGGACCGGTCGCGGTCGTCGACGACTGGGGGCTGAGCCGGCTCGTCGAGGACCCGACGCCGACGCCGTACACCGCGCCCGAACAGCTCGAGGGCGACCACGCGTCGAAGCGGACCGACGTCTACCGGATCGGCGCGCTCGCCGCCGCGGTTCTCGGGAACGGGTCGCCGTTCCCCGACGTCGACGCCGACGACCCGGGGGCGCTGGCCGCCGCGATCCGCGAGGGGATCGACGTCGACGCCCTCGCCGACGACCTCCCGGAGGGGGCGATCCGGCCCACTCGTCGTGCGACCGCGACCGACCCGGCGGATCGGTACGCGACGACGTATCCGCTGGGCCGTGACCTCCTCGACGCCGTTCCGCCCGTCGACACGGCGGACCGTCGGGCGGACGCGCTCGCCGCGACCGTCGTTCCGACGCCCGAGTCGTCGGCTGCGGAGTCCGGATCGGGCGAGTCGGAGCCGGGATCCGCCGGATCGGAGCGTGGATCCGCCGAAACCGGGACGGCGACGAAGGACGAGGAGGACGCGAGTACCACGGACGCGAGTACCGCGGCCGCCGCCACGACCGACGCGAGCGATCCGGGCGGGAAGTCGGCCGGCGGAGACGCCGACGGCTCCGACGGGGGCGGCTCCAGACGATCGTTCCTCAAGTACGGGGTCGGCGCGTTCACGCTCGCCGGCGTCGGGCTCGGCGGCCTCGTCGCGATGGATCGGAACGATCCCACGGCGGAGCCCCTACAGGGCGGGACGACCTCGACCGACGGATCCGGCGACGGTACGGGGACCGAGACCCAGTCCGAGGGCGGGGAGACGGACTCGGAGGAGGACGCCGCCACCGAGATCACGGGGGGGACCGTCACCGTGGACGTCGGGGCCTTTCAGGCGTTGGAGGGACTTCCCGGAGCGATCGCCGACTCGGACGTCTCGGACGAGATCGACGTCGAGACCCGATCGAGCGAAGGGGGTCCGGAACGGCTCGAGGAGTTCCTCTCCCGCGTCGACGCCGGCGACCCGACCCCGGACGTGATGCTCGTTAGCAACTCGGAGCTCGGGCTCCTCGCGTCGGCTGACGCCACGGAACCCCTCTCGGCACACGCCGACGACCACCCGATCGGGGAGGTGCTGGGCGAGGCGTTCCCCGCGCTCGAGGCGATGGGTCGTCATCCGGGGGACGGCGAGGTACACGCGTTGCCGTACGCGTTCATGCCCGACGCCATCCTCTATCGGAAACCGGCGTTCGAGGAGGCCGGATACCAGGGACTCGACGACTGGATGACGTCACCGCCGACATGGACGGAGTGGTCGCGGGCGGTCGCGAATGCTCGTCGGGACCGTGGATTCGTCTGGAGCGGCCAACCCAACATCCTCGCGATGACGTTCACCGGTGTTCTGGCGGGCTTCGGGGGGGCCTACTACGGGACCGAGGACAGGGCTCCGGGCGACGACGCGCCGGTGACGGTCGACGAATCGCCCGGGATCCGCGCGGCGAACGTCCTCCATGACCTGGCCATCGGCGGCGATCGAACGGACGGAGCGATCGAACGGATCTCGCCCCGAGAGGTGTTCGAGTACTACTACGCCGAACCCCGAGAGCAGTTCCTCGACGGACACGCGATCGCAGCCAAACTCCCGCTTGCGATGGCGATGGAGGGTATACGGCAGGAGGACGACGCGATCGGTATGATGCCGTTGCCCGCCGGATCTGCGCGGTCGAGAACGACGGTCTACGGGCAGTACGCTGTCGTCAACCCCAACACGGAACTGCTCGGCGAGGCGCTCGCGGTCGTGCGGGGACTCCGCTCCCCGACCGTCGCTTCACTCGTCTTCGAGAACGGGTGGTTCCCGACGATGAACGGGGACCCGTTCTCCGTGGACGCCGTCGCGTCATCTCCCTACGAACCGCACGCCCCCGCGATACGGTTCATGGCCGAGAACGCGGTCCTCGAACCCGCGACGGAGACTTGGTACCACGAGCGATCCGGTGTCGGTGAGGCGATCTACCGGGCGATCACTGACGATCCGGACGCGGGACTCCGAGAGGCGGCGTCGATACTCGACGGGAACTGAAAAACGAGGACCGTCCGATCGGATCGGCGGGGCGGCTACTCGGCCGTCTATTCGTCCAGATCGACGAGGTACTCCGTGTCCGTCACGTCCGACGTCGGCTCCGGCGGTTCGTCGTCGGCCTCGAGCTCCCGTCGGGCGAGGTGGTCCTCGAGCTGCTGACGCTTTCCTCTCCCCTTCCGTTCGCGACCCGATTTCGTGTCTGGCATCGTCACCCGTGTCAATACTTCCCATGCATATTAAGGTTGTGTCGGGGTTTCGAAACGCCACGCGCGTCGCTCGGCGTTCGAGACGTCCAGAAACGCCAGGGGAGAGATTTGAACCGGAACCGGACGTGCTCGCTCACTGCTCTCGGCTTCGCCGCTCGCTTGCCGAGGCGCTCGCGCTGCTCGCACCTCGCGTCGCTCGCTGTGCGCGACCGGTAGGGTTCAAATCCTCCGGCGCTTTGCTGTCGCAGAACTCACTCGTCGCTGCGCTCCTCGTTCTTGTTGCGACGGCGAAAGACGCCAGGAGAGGGATTTGAACCCCCGATCCCGGAAGGGAACACGCTTTCCAGGCGTGCGCCTTACCACTCGGCCATCCTGGCTCGTTCGAAACTAAATCGGTGGGACTGTTAAGTCCTTCTTTTCGCCCCCCGTCGAGCGATCCGGTGTTCCGTGAGGTACGCCAGCGCGCCGGCGGCGGCGGCGACGACCGCGGCCAGTCCGAACAGCCACGCGTACCCGAAGGGGAACGACCCGCCGGTGAGGAGGTATCCCTGTGCGGCGACGAGGAACGCGAACCCGCCGATCGCCCCCCACAACCCCGCGGAGCGCAGCCGGTTCCGCCGCGTGGCGGGGACGCCGGTGGCGGCCGTCCCGGAAGCGGCGGAGCCGGTCCCGGAAGCGGGAACCGCGTCGCCCTCGCGGTCCTCGTCGCCCTCCCTCATCTCACTCCACGCTCGCGACCGCCTCGATCTCCACGCCGATACCCTTCGGGAGCGCGCCGGCCTGAACCGCCGACCGCGCCGGAGGTGACTCCTCGAAGTAGCCGGCGTACACCTCGTTCATCTCCTCGAAGTCGTCGATGTCGGCGAGGAAGACGGTCGTCTTGAGCACGTCCTCCGGTTCCGCGCCGGCCTCCGCGAGGACCGCGAGCAGGTTGTCGAGCGCCCGTTCCGTCTGTTCCGCGATCGGGGCGTCGTCGAGGAGTTCCCCCTCCGGCGTCAACGGGATCTGGCCGGCGGTGAACACGAGGTCGCCGTTCGTCGTCGCCTGGCTGTACGCGCCGACCGCCTCCGGGGCCGCGTTCGTGTGGATGACGTCCGTCATGCGTCGGCCCCTTCGACGCGGACCACTAAGTGTCTCGGGGACGCGGCCGATCCGACCGTCGGACATATTAGCGCCGAGTGCTAACGTTACACACATGTCGGTGGCACTGCTCGCCGCGCTGCTGGCGGGGATGCTCCTGATCAACCTGGCGGTCGCGTGGAGGCTCGCCCGTCGGAACCGCGGTCCCGATGACGTGACCGGCACGGCGAGGACGTCGGCGGACGGCGATCACACCGGGTTCGACGCGTTACTCGCAAAGCGACGGGGTCCGGACGCGTCGAGCGACGCCGACGCCCTGACGGACGAGAACGGCCGGTCCGACGACCCGCCGCCGCTCGAAGCCGACGGAGAGACGGTCGTCTGCGGGCACTGCGGCGCACGAAACCGGTCGGGATACCGCTACTGCCGCTGGTGCGTGCGGTCCGCTCTCGTCGAACGGGGGCGCGGCGACGCCGCCAGGGCGACGCGTCGACCGCTCTGAGGCGGTCGGCCGAGCGTCACCGAGGTGGCGAGGTGATCGTCACCGGTCTCCCTTCGCCTCCCGGCCGAGGTGCTCCTCGACCGCCTCGACCTTCCGGTCGGCCGTGGTGTCGACGGTCCGCTTGTCGTCGATCTTCAGGAACGTGGAGATCCGGTCGCCGTCGACCGCGCGGTGGGCGGCCCCGACGGCGTCGAGCAGCGTGTCGACGTCGTCGGCCTCGATCACGGTCCCCATCGGGTTCGTCTCGTAGCTCACGTCGAAGTCGTCGAGGGCGGCCACCGCCTCCGCGACCTCCTCGGCCATGCTTCCCTCGATCACCGGTGCAACGCTCAACAGGGCGACGACGGTCATGTTCGGGGATACGCGAGTCTACGGGATAAATGCCGTACCCGGCCGGCGCTGCGGTCGGGCTCCCATCGGACCCGTCCCGGTGCGGCGGCCGACGCCTCCGCCCGTTCGTCTCCACCCGTTCGTCTCTCCTATCCGTCGAGCGCGTCCCGCAGGAACGAGAGCTGGTGGCCGACGGCCGGCTCGAAGTCCGTCCCGAACGGGGAGAAGTGGTCGGCGGGCATGGAGACGACGGTCCCGCGTCGGAGGTCCGCGGCCGCGTCGACGACCGCCTCGGCCGAAACGATCGGGTCGTCGGTGCCGGCCAGAAGCAGGGTCGGCGCGCGGACCTCCGCGAGCCGCTCGATCGGCCGGTAGTTGACGAGCCGCAGGAGCGACCGAGCGGGGGTCTCGTTCCGCCAGGACGACTCCCGGTCGACGAGGTCCAGATAGCCCCGCTTCGTTCCCGGCTCGGTGATCGCGGCGAGCTCCGCTTTCTCGCCGACGATCGGGACCGTTCGGCCGCGACCGAACCGGTGGCCGAGCAGATCGCTGACGCCCGCGAGGCCCGCACGGGCGACGTACCGACCGCCGCGATCGGTGACGATCGACCGCGCGTCGAGGACGGGCGTCACCGCGACGACGGCGTCGACGTCCCGACGGTCGGCGGCCAGCGTCAGGACGTGTCCCGCCGACAGCGACGCGCCCCAGAGGATCCGGCCACGTCCGACGGCGTCGACGCGGGAGAGACGATCGATCGCGCCCGCGCAGTCGTCGCGCTGGGGACCCGGGTGGACCAGTTGGGAGTCGCCCTCGGACTCGCCGAAGCCGCGATGATCGAAAGAGAACGCGGCGTAGCCGGCGTCGGCGAACCGTTCCGCGATCGCGGGATAGCCGAAGCTCCGTTCGGCCCCGAGGCCGGGGGCCATGACGACGACCGGCGGATCGTCGTCGTCACCGCCCGGGAGGTAGAGCGTCCCTCGACAGGTCTCCCCGTCGACGTCGAACGCGAGGTCACGGGTCGAGAAGCGCTCGCGCGGCGGGCGGACGAGCCGTCGCTGGGCGCGGTTCACCGGGTTGCGTCGAGTCACGGCGCCCGATCCTCCGGGGTCTCCTCGCCGTCGGATTCGTCGCCGTCGTCGACACTCGATTCGTCGCCGTCGACGTGCGTGAGCGTCTCCAGAACGCGCGTCGAGAACTCGGTCTCGGTCAGTTCGTCCGCGAGGAGCCCCTCGAACCACGCGGGCTCGGCGGCCCACGTCCCGAGCGGGTCGCCCGGCGCTCGTATCACGGTCGCCTCGACGCGCACCGGCTCCCACGCGTCCGATTCCGCGCGGTCGATGAGGGCGTTGAGCGCCCGTCCGATCTCGCGGCGGTGGACTTCTCGACCGGGGAACGCGGTCATGTACGTCACCTCGAGCGGGTCGCCGGCGTCGATGGACTCGACGCTTACGCCGTAGCTCCGGAGCGTCGGTTCGACCCCGCTCGTCGGTTCGTCGTCGCTCATACCGGACGGTCGGCGGGACGGGATAAATCGGTACCGGCGCGTCGCTTCGGGATCGGTATCCCGGGAGTCCGAGCGGAAAGCCGCTGACGGGGGCCGTCGGCTACGACGACCGATATCGAGTCTGTCAGAGGCACACGATTGTCCCGTGCGGCCGGAAACGGGTACTCCGTCCCGAGTCATAAACGCTCGGTGAACGATCTTTCAGTTATCTGGCTTACAGACGCGCATCCCCCTTCGAGATACCCGACGACCGTCGGTTCGACCCCGCCAGAATTTATACTCCTTCCGACGGAGCATGCGGTATGCTCCGGGCCGCGCTGGCGACGCCGCTTCGCTCCGAGGACGCGGCCGGTACGCTGATCATCGGGACGGTCCTGACGCTCCTCTCGTGGATCGTCACGCCGTTCTGGCTGATCGGAACGCTCTCCGTGCCCCTCCTCGTCGTGGCCGCGCCGCTCGCGCTCGCGCCGGCGCTCGTCGCCCGCGGCTACCTCCTGCGGGTGATCGCCGTCGGGATCGACGCGGGCGACGGCTCCGCGTACGTGACGGACGCCTCACCGGAAGCGCCGCCCTTCGTTCGCTGGGGGCGGCTCTACCGCGACGGCCTCGCGTCCGCGCTGCTCACTGCGGCGTACCTCCTCCCGCTCGTCGTCGGACTGGCCGCAGTCGGAGCCGCCGGCGCGTTCGTCGAGCTCGGCCGGGTGGATCCGGCGCCGCTCGCGGAATCGATCGCGGGGACCGATCCGGAGGGCCTTCCGGGCGTCGACGCGGCCGTGCCGCCCGCCACGCCCGCATACGGGATCGTCGGCGCGTTCCTCGCCGTCGTCTCGCTCGCGTACCTCGTCGCGTTCGCGTACGTCAGGCCGGCGGCGCTCGCCGCCCTCGCCGCGGGAGGCCGGCTCCGCGACGGGCTCCGTCCGGCAACGGTCGGCCGCACCGCGCTCTCGGGCGAGTACGCGGTCGCGTGGTCGCTGGCCATGATCGCGTTGCTCACGGGATACGTCCTCGCGGGGCCGTTCGTCCCGCTCCTCGTCGGGGTCGCCGGCGTCTTCGTGGTCCGCGTCGTCGTTCACACGCTGTACGGTCTCGGCGCGAGCCACGCGGTCGAGCACGCCGAGTCGGTCGTTACGGCCGATGACGGGAGCGTCTCCGACGCCGAGTCGGAACCTCCGCGCGAGCCGAAAGAGCCCGCCGTCGACCCGTCTCCGGGATCGAACGCCGTCCGACCGGAGGCCGATCCGGCGGTCCAGACCGGTCGATCCGTGCCCGGCGGAACCGTGGATCCGGTTCCGGAGGAGGTCGGAACCGTCGATCTCGACTCCCTGGTCGAGGGGTCCGGCGGGGATTCCGACGACGGCGGCGATCGCGCCGACGACCGCGACGACCGCGACGAACTCAGTGACGACGACGGCGACGATCGTCCGGGGGCGGGCACGGCCGACGAGTTCGACTGGGGACCGTGAGCGGCCGGCGTCGTGGAGCCGTGGGCGACCAGCGTCGTCGCTCCCGCCCGCGACCGTCGAGGCGGAAGCCAAGAGTTGATACCGTCCCGATCGAACGCCCGATATGCGAATCTCCGAGCGGGGCTACGGCGAGGAGGGCCGCGAGCGGCTCACGCTCGTCCCCGAGAACGTCGACGACCTCTGGCACTTGGCACACGTCCTCGAGCCCGGCGACCGCGTCGAGGGCGACACCACCCGCCGGATCCAGCGGAACGACGACCGGATGCGGGACACGGGCGGACAGCGCGAGCACATCTTCGTCACTCTGGAGGTCGACGAGGTCGAGTTCGCGCGCTTCGCCAACCGGCTCCGCGTCTCGGGCGTCATCGTCGCGTGCTCCCGGGAGGACCAGCTCAACGCCCACCACACGATCAACGTCGAGGAGCACGACGAGATCACGGTCGAGAAGCACTTCAAGCCCGACCAGACCGAGCGTTTGGAGGAGGCGACGGAGGCCGCGGAGAACCCCGACGTCGCCATCGCGACCGTCGAGGAGGGGGCCGCGTACGTCCACACCGTCCAGCAGTACGGCACCGAGGAGTACGCCTCCTTCACCAAGCCGACCGGCAAGGGGGAGTACTCCCGGCCGCGCGAGGAGCTGTTCGCCGAGCTCGGCGAGGCGCTCGCCCACCTCGACGCCGACGCGGTGATCCTCGCGGGGCCGGGGTTCACGAAGGGGGACGCCCGCGACTACATCGCCGAGGAGTACCGCGACCTCGACGACCGGATCACCACGGTCGACACCTCCGCTGCGGGCGACCGCGGCGTCCACGAGGTGCTCAAACGCGGCGCGGTCGACGAGGTGCAGAAGGAGACGCGGATCTCCAAGGAGGCGAGCCTCATCGACGACCTCACCGAGAACATCGCGCAGGGCGCGAAGGCGACGTACGGGCCCGAGGACGTCGCCGAGGCGGCCGAGTACGGCGCGGTCGAGACGCTGCTCGTCGTCGACGAGCGTCTCCGTACGGAGCGACAGGGCGACGGCGACTGGGCGATCGACGTCAACGAAGTGATCGAGTCGGTCGAGCGGCAGGGCGGCGACGTGGTCGTCTTCTCGGCCGACTTCGCCCCCGGCGAACAGCTCTCGAACCTCGGCGGGATCGCCGCGATCCTCCGCTACCGACTCCAGTGACCGACGGTGACCGACCATGACTGACGAACCACGCGGGTACGACGAGAAGCACTACTCGCGGACGAAGGATTAGCGTTGAGTTGGGCCTGTTCACGACTGTTACCCGCACGCGACGGTCACTCGCTCTCCGAGGGTTCCGGCGGTTCGCTCCACTCCTCGCCGTCGTCCCGGGGATCGTACCCGATCGTTTCGCGGGCGTACTGCAGGTCGTCGAGCCAGCGCCGATCGTTGGCGCTCACCCCGTAGAAGTGGTCCCACTCGACGGTGTCGTCCTGGAGACAGCACTCGACGAGGTGGGCCAGGTCGCGTCGGGACTGCCAGAGACCCTTCATGCGTGCGACCTGTTCCTCGTAGGCGTCACTGCCGCGTTCCCAGCGCCCCGCGTCCACGCCGCGTTCGGCGTCGCCGTACGGGTGGTCGTATCGAGGGGCACGAACGGCACCGATCCGGAGCCCGTAAAACCGGATCCCGTGTGCCTCCGCGGCGAGCCGCCCGAGGTCCTCACCGTAGCTCTTCGAGAGCCCGTAGCGGGAGTCCGGCCGATGCGGTTCGTCGTGCCCGGCGACGATCCCTTCGTCGTGGTAGACCGCCGGGCTGTTCCGTACCTCGACCATGCCGACGGCGTGGTTCGAGGACGCGAAGAGGACCGACTCGACGCCCGCGTCGATCGCGGCCTCGTAGACGTTGTTGATTCCCTCGAGATTGGACCGGAGATCGGCCGACCAACCCACACCCCTGGAGTCGGCGCCGAACTCGTCACCCTCCCGGATCAACGCGAGGTGAACGACCGCGTCCTGTCCCTCGAAACTCGGCCGGATGGCCTCGTAATCGCGAACGTCCGCGACGACCGACTCTCCAGGGCCGTCGACCTCGGTGACGTCGAGGAGCGTGAAGTCGTATCCGTCGTCCGAGAGATGGTCCGTGATCGCCGTCCCGACCCGCCCACCCGCACCGGTAACCAGTACGTCCATGACGCCGCTTTTCGCGTACCTGCGGTTTAGCGTTACCCCATCCCCGAACCCCCAACGTTATGTGACGTCTCGGCGATCATACGGTCCATCGATGGGAGACGTGACGGTCTGTCTCGGGTTCGATTTCGACGCGGTGTCGGTGTGGATCCACGGATACGGCGCGGAGAACAGTCCGACCAAACTGTCCAGGGGCGAGTACGGCGCGACCGTCGCGGTCCCCCGCATCCTCGATCTGCTCGACGAGCTCGACGTCGAGGCGACGTTCTTCACGCCCGGTCACACCATCGACAGTTTCCCGGAGCGAGCGGGCGACGTCCACGACCGAGGTCATGACGTGCAACACCACGGGTGGAGCCACAGACACCCCGGGAGCTTCGAATCCAAGGAAGCCGAGAGAGCCGACGTCGAGCGCGGCATCGAGAGCATTCGCGATTTGACGGGCGAGAAGCCGTCCGGCTATCGCTCGCCCGCCTGGGACTTCTCGACGAACACCCTGGAGGTCCTCCGGGAGCTCGACTTCGAGTGGGACTCCAGTCAGATGGGCCACGACTTCCGCCCGTACTACGTCCGCGAGGGCGGGTCCGCCGACCCCGACGAGCCGTATGACCGGGGAGAACCGACGGAGGTCGTCGAGGTTCCCGTCTCCTGGAAGCGCGACGACTGGCCGCCGTTCCAGTACGTCTCGGGAGCGGATTCCCAAGGGGGAGCGCCCGACGAGAAGCAGGTGTTCGACATGTGGAGAGAACAGTTCGATTGGATGTACGACCACGTCGAGAACGGCGTCTTTCCGCTGACGTTCCACCCGCAAGTGGTCGGTCAGGCCCCGCGCCTTCGCTATCTCGAATCGCTCATCCGATGGATGCGGGAGAAACCGGGCGTCGAGTTCGCGACCATCGATTCGGTCGCGCAACGGTTCTGATCGGGCGCGCGTTTCACCGGGACCGAGCGCCGATGGTCGCCGACTACGGAGAGGAGCCACACTCAAGTCGTTCCCGGATCCACGACCAGACGGACATGGCAGACTCGTTGCGCGCGTTCTTCGGGGAGATCGAGGCCCCGGATCGGTCCCTCGTCGTGCTCAATCGATCGTCGCCGGACCCGGTCCGGAACCTGCTCGATTCGCTGCTCGAGGGACAGCCCGTGTCGATACGCGACGAGGAGGTTCCGGACGGCGACGACGACGTGGTGGCGTTAGTCGAGGACGGCGAGGTGCTCGCGCAGTCGACGCTCGACGACCTGCTGGAGTCGGTGCTTCTCATCAACTCGGACCTGTACAAGACGGGCGCGATCGACCTCGGTGAGGTCGAGCTTCCCGACGTGCTTCGCGGGCTCGACGAGGTGCCCTTCAGACTCCGAGGGTACCCCCAGTCCAACAAGGAGAAGCTGCTTCTGATCGTCATCTCGCGGGTGATAGAGCGGATCGCGAACGAGACGGGCGGCGGGACGCTCCGGTCGTCGTTCCAGCGGCTCTCGAGGCTCAGGGACGAGCGGGGGACCTACGAGGTGTACGAGTCGGTCGCGCGAAGCGGCGTCGACGTCCACGTCTACGGCGTGGACGACGCCGACCCGGCGGGAGAGCTGCCGGTGACGGTCCACACGGGATCCTCGTATCCCTACCGTCGGTCGTGGTTCGTCGTCTTCACGCCGCCGGGCCGGAGGGACGACGGAAACGGACGACCCTCCGGGACCGGAGACCACGCCGCGCTGGTCGCGCTCAAGGACGAGCCCAACGTCTGGGACGGGTTCTGGACGTTTCGACCCGAACTCGTGGCCCGGATCGACCGCTACATCGCCGAACACGTCTGAGGGGGAGGGTCCGCGCCGCGAAACCCTCGACCCGTTGAATCGAACGGCCGATCGTCGGGTGTCCCTCCGTAACATATTATACCGGCGGGAGAACTTTTCACGGCATGGCAAATCGACACGAAGCCGCCGACGAGAGTCGGCGTCTCGACCGGCGGAACCTCCTCGCGACGATCGGGGCCGCGGGGACCGCCGGGTTCGCCGGGTGCGGTGGCCAGGGGGCCACCGAGCCCTCGGGGTCCGCCGACTCGGACGACGGCGGGCCGTTTCCCCTCTCGGTCCGTCTCGAGACCGGCGGGACGGACGAGCGCATCCGGATGGTCGAGGTCATCGCCGAGTCGCTCCAGCAGACCGGGTACTTCGAGACGGAGGTCGAGACCTACGAGTGGAACGCGTACCTCGACCGGGTCATCAACCCGGCGTATCAGGACGACGGCTACCTCCCGGCGATCGGGCTCTCCGGGACGTTCAACCCCCACAGCTTCTGTAACCCGATCCACAACTCGGCGAACGTCGGCGCGTGTTGTAACCTGACCGGGATCGCCGACCCCGAACTCGACGAACTGCTCGACTCCGCCCGATACGGGATCGAGGTCGCCGAGGACTCGCGGCTCCGCGCGGAGACGTACGACGAGATCTGGCGGACGCTCGCCGAGGAGCGGTACACCTCCTTCGTCCACTTCGGCGTGGAGACCGCCGTGAGCAACGCGGACGTCCACGGGTTCGCGATGTGGCCCTTCCCGGAGGGCGTGTTCAGTTACGGCCTGTTCTCCCCGCAGGACGAGCAGGTCGCCTGGATCGACGGGGAACGCCCCGCGGGCGACACTGACCTCTCGGACCTCACGACGGGCGGAACGTTGACGGCCGCGGTCTCGACGAACCCCGACTCCTTCGATCCGCCCCACAGCAGCGACACGACGTCGACGATCGTCCAGAACCTCCTCTTCGAGGCGCTCGTCGCCAACGACGCCGAGGGAAACGTCTACCCGTGGCTCGCGGAGCGCTACGAGCTTCGCGACGTTCGAGACGTCGACCGGACGGTCTACGAGGAGTACATGCGTTCCGCGGGAACCACGGCGGAGGGCGCCGTCGACGTCGACGAGCAGGTGATCGTCCGCCATCCCGAGGACGACCCCGCGGCCGGCGACGAGGTCCGCGTGCTGCTGCCCGAGGACGCCCGCGAGGCGGCCGCGGACGGAACGTACGGGATGTGGTTCCGCTACGAGCTACGCGAGGGCGTCGAGTTCCACGACGGGAACGAGCTGACCGCCGAGGACGTCGTCGCGAGCTACGAGTACTACGAGAACTCGGCGACCGCCCCGCAGACGTTCGACTCCGTGCTCGCCGCCGTCGCGGTCGACGAGTACGTCGTCGACGTGTACGCGCAGGTTCCCGACGCGGAGGCGGAGCGCGAACTGCCGGGGGTCTCCGTCCTTAGCGCGGACCAGATCGCCGAGGTCGAGAAGGGGAGCATCGACCCGCGCGAGGGGGTCACGCCGGTCGGGACCGGGCCGTACGAGTTCGGCGAGTTCGTCGACGAGGAGTACCTCGAGGTCTCGAAGTTCGACGGCTACTGGGTCGAGACGCGGGGCGTCGACGCGGCGTTCGAGTGGTTCGACGGGCCCGACTCGTTCCCGGACGGCCCCGTGATCGACGCGATCGAGGTGGAAGTCGTCCCCGACGACGCGACTCGGACGGGCGCGCTCCGGAGCGGCGAGATCGACCTCACCTACGACGTCTCGAGCGCGACGCTCGAGGACTTCGACGACGACGACGGCTACCTCGTCCACGCGGTCGAGGCCGGCGGCTACGACTACCTCCAGTACCCGCTGAACGTCGAGCCGTGGGACGACCCGCGACTCCGGGAGGCGGTCAACCACCTGATCCCCCGCCGGCGGATCGTCGACAACGTGTTGAACGGCTGGGCGGAGCCCGCCTGGACGCCCATCCCGCGGATCGCTCGCGGGGCGGGAACGACCGACTACGGGGCGCTCGAGGACGCAGTTAGGCCGCTGAACGAGTACGACGTCGAGCGCGCGGAGGCGTTGCTCGACGAGATGGCCGCCGAGTACGACGAGTCGTCGTGAGCACGGAGTCCCCCTGATGAGTCTCAGACGGTTCGTGGTACGGCGCGCGCTCTCCGTGGTTCCGGTCCTGTTCGGCGTGTCGGTGATCACCTTCGGGCTGTTCCACCTGACGCCGGGCGATCCCGTCTCACAGCTGGTGGCGTTGAACCCGGACGTGAGCGCCGCCGAGGAGGCGCGGCTCCGCGAGCGCTGGGGGCTCTCGGGACCGGTGTGGAGGCAGTACCTCGCGTGGCTCTCGAACGTGCTCGTCGGCGACTTCGGTCGGGAGCTCCGGACGGGGCGGGCGGTCTCGGGCATCCTCTGGCGGCGGCTTCCCGAGACGATCGTCTTAGGAGTCTTCGGATGGGCCTTCGCGATCGCGATCGCGATCCCGGCGGGGATCTACGCGGCGGTGAACAAGGGGCGGCTCGGCGACGTCGCAGCGCGGGTGCTGGCGCTGTCGGGGGTCTCGATCCCGAACTTCTGGCTCGGCCTGCTGCTGATATTGGTCTTGTCGCTGTACCTCGGGCTGTTCCCGGTGTTACCTCCGTCACGGCTGCCGTTGTATCACCCGGAGACGCTCCGATACCTCCTTCTGCCGGGTGTGACGATCGGGACCGCGGCGGCCGCGAGCGTCACCCGAGTGATGCGGACGTCGATGGCCGAGGAGCTGAACGAGGAGTACGTCACCGCCGCGCGAGCGAGGGGACTGCCCGAGCGCACCGTCGTGTTCAAACACGTCCTGCGGAACTCGCTCGTCTCCGTGGTCACGCTCGCGGCCACGCTGACCGCCGGGATCGTCGCCGGCTCCGTCGTCGTCGAGAGCGTGTTCAACTGGCCCGGGCTCGGGTCCGAGTTCGTCCGGGCGATCGATCGGCGGGAGGTCAACGTCGTGATGGCGATCACGCTCGTGACCGCCGTCGCCGTCGTCCTCGCGAACCTCCTCGCGGACGTCCTGTACGCGGTACTCGATCCGAGGATCAGGTATGACTGACGGCGACGACCCGGGGACGGACGTGACCGACGACGACGATCCGGGGACGGACTCGGCGGGGAGCCGAGCGCGCAGCCGAACCGACGAGCGGGGTCGGATCCGGATCACCGGGTTCGACGCGGACCGCGTCCGCGACCGCGACCCGCTCTCGGAGCGGGGCGACGAGGCGGCCGGCGGGACGAACGGCGGGACGGCGGCCGAGATGGACGGCCGGTGGCGACGCGGCCTCCGTCGATTCGGGCGGAACCGCTCGGCGATGACCGCGCTCGCGATCGTCGTCTCGATGGCGACCGTCTCGCTTCTCGCGCGCCCCGTGGAGGTCCTCGGCGTGGTCGTCCAGCCGTTCGCGCTCGCGCCCTACGACCCGACGACGATCCTCTACCTCTCCGTCGATCCGAGCGTGAGCCCGTACGACCCCCCCTCGTGGCGGTTCCCGATGGGCGTCGACGGCTCGGGACGCGACCTGTTCTCCCGGGTCCTCGTCGGGGGACGATACAGCATCTCGATCGGCTTCGTGGTCGTCGGGCTGACCGCGTCGTTCGGGCTGGCGTACGGAGCGATATCGGGCTATTACGGCGGCGTCGTCGACGAGGTCATGATGCGGATCGTCGACGTCGTCTTCGCGTTCCCCGGGCTCGTGTTGGCGCTCGTCGTCGTCGCCACCCTCGGCGGCGGATACTGGCAGCTGGTGGTCGCGTTCAGTCTCTTCGGCTGGGCCGGGTACGCCCGGCTCGTCCGCGGGGAGGTGTTGTCGATCGCGGAGCGCGAGTACGTGGTGGCGGCGAAGGCGATCGGCGCGCGCGACCGCGCCGTGATCCGGCGACACGTCGCGCCGAACGCGCTGTCGCCGCTCGTCGTGTTGGCGTCGCTCAACGTCGGCAGCGTCGTGATCGGCGTCGCCGCCCTCGGCTTTCTCGGGCTCGGAATGGACCCGAGCACCGCCGAGTGGGGAACGATGCTCGACGCGACGCGCGAGACGCTGATCCAGGGACCGGGCGGACGGATCCCGTGGTGGGCCACGGTGTATCCCGGCGGGGCCATCTTCGTCTTCGTGCTGGCGATGAACGTGATCGGCGACGGGATCAACGACGCGCTGGACGCGCGTACGACCGGCGTGGGCCGTGACGGCCGTGGAGGCCGCAAGGAACGAGACGGCGGAGACCGAGGGGACCGGGGAGGTGACGAGTCGTGACGGCCGTACTCGAGGTCGAGGACCTGACGGTTCGGTTCTACACCGAGGAGGGAGTCGTGACCGCCGTCGACGGGCTCTCCTATCGGATCGAGGCCGGCGAGACGTTCGGCGTCGTCGGGGAGAGCGGCGCGGGAAAGAGCGTGGCCGCGCTGTCGGTGCTCGGGCTGATCGACTCTCCCGGACGGATCGAAGGCGGCGAGGTCCGGTTCGAGGGCGAGGACCTCCTCTCGATGGACGAGTCCGAACTCCGGTCGGTCCGGGGGGACGAGGTCGGGACGGTGTTTCAGGACGCCCGCGCCGCGTTGAACCCCGTCTACACCGTCGGCGAGCAGATCGCCGAGACGATCGAACACCACCTGGGGTATCCCCCGTCCGCGGCCCGCGACCGGGCGATCCGCCTGCTCGACCGCGTCGGGATCGCCGACGCCGAGACGCGATACTCGGACTACCCGCACGAGTTCTCCGGCGGGATGTGCCAGCGGGCGGCCATCGCGATGGCGCTGTCGTGTGACCCGGAGCTGATCGTCGCCGACGAGCCGACGACCGCCCTCGACGTCACCGTCGAGGCGCGGATCCTCGACCTGCTCGCCGAACTGGCCGACGAGTTCGACGTCGCGGTCCAGCTGGTCACCCACGACCTCGGAGTGATCGCCGGGACGTGCGACCGGGCGATGGTGATGTACGCGGGCGAGGCCGTCGAGACGGCGCCGATCGAGGAGCTGTACTACGACCCCAAACACCCGTACACGGCGGGGCTGATGAGCGCGATCCCGCGCGTCGGTGACGACGACGACCGGCTTCCGACGATCCCGGGGACGATGCCGGATCCGATCGATCCGCCTCCCGGCTGTCGGTTCCACCCTCGATGCCCCTTCGCCGAGGAGGCGTGTACCCGGACCGATCCCGCGCTCGTCGACCCGGAGACCGGCGAGGCGGCGACGCTCGACGACGACCGGGCGGCCGCCTGCCTCGAGTACACGGAGGGGCTCTCCGGCGGGCTGGACTACTCGGTCGAGGTCGCGGGAGGGACCGGCGAGCACGTCGAGAAAACGATCGACGAGCGCGACGAGGGTGGACCCGATGAGTGACTCCGTCGAGCCGGTCCTCCGCGTCGAGGGGCTGAAGACGCACTACGACTCGACCGACGGGTTCCTCGACCGGCTGCTCGGGCGGTCGCGGCGGGTTCGGGCGGTCGACGGCGTGGACTTCGAGCTTCGGGAGGGCGAGACGCTCGGCGTCGTCGGCGAGTCCGGCTGCGGAAAGACGACGCTCGCCCGAAGCGTCCTCCGGCTGATCGAGCCGACGGCGGGCTCGGTGTACCACCGTGGCGAGGACCTGACGACGCTCTCGAGCGCCGAGCTTCGCGACCGCCGGACGGACCTCCAGTACGTCTTTCAGGACCCCCTCTCGAGTCTGAACCCCCGCCTCACCGCCGGCGACGTCGTCGCCGAGCCGCTCGACGTCCACGGGCTCGCGACGGGGTCGGAACGCGACGAGCGGGTCCGCGAGCTGTTGGAGACGGTCGGGTTGAACCCGAACCACGCCGGGCGCTATCCCCACGAGTTCTCCGGCGGACAGCGTCAGCGGCTCGGGATCGCCCGCGCGCTCGCGGTCGATCCGGAGGTGATCGTCTGTGACGAGCCGGTGAGCGCGCTCGACGCCAGCGTCCAGGCACAGATCCTCAACCTGCTCGCGGACCTCCAGGAGGATTTCGGCCTCTCGTACGTGTTCATCGCCCACGACCTCCGCGTGGTCGAGCACGTCTCGGACCGCGTCGCCGTGATGTATCTCGGCGAGTTCGTCGAGCGGGGACCGACCGACGCCGTGTTCGAGCCGCCGCATCACCCGTACACCGAGGCGCTGCTCTCGGCGATCCCCGAACCCGATCCGCTGTGGGACGGCGACGGGATCCGGCTCACGGGGACGGTTCCGTCCCCGATCGATCCGCCCGACGGCTGCCGGTTCCACACCCGGTGTCCGCGGCTCGTCCCCGGCGCTGATTCCGACCTCCCGGCGAACGTCTGGCGGTCCGTGGCGGCTCTGGCGCGCCGGGCGGCGAACGCCGACGACGTGACGTCGTTGACGGCGACGAGAGGAGCGGATGACCGGACGATCCGGGCCGGCGACTCGACCCCACGAACCGATCCGGCGACTCGACCCCGTGACCCGACCCCGCGACCCGACGCCGTGATCGGACGTGACCCGACCGAGGCGTCACGGGAGACGTTCGGCGGGCTGGTTCGCGAGGAGTTCGACCTTCCCGAGACGCTTCCGGACGCCGGCGCTGAGGAGACGCTCGGCGAGGCGATCGACGCGCTGTACGACGACCGTATCGGGACGGCCGCGGCGCTGCTCGAGTCGGCGTTCACCTCGCCGTGCGAGCGACACCACCCGCCGGAGTACGGGGTCGGTTCGGACCACGGGATCGCCTGTCTCCGGTACGACGACGGGTTCGACGAGGAAGCCGGGACGTTCGAGGACGGATCGGAACCGGCCGGGTCGTCGGATTCGACGGCCGGATGATCGGTTCGACGGCCGGATGATCGGTTCGACGGCCGGATGATCGATTCGACGGCCGGATCGGTTTAGTCCCGTCGCGTTCGATCCCGTCCGATGCGACGGATATACGAGTCGGGCGCGCTCCGCCGCGACGACGACCCGCACGCACCGTCGGAGCGGAACGACGGAGGGAAGGTCCAGGCGCTGCGTTCGATCCCCGCCGCGGCGCTCAGCGACCGGCTCGTCCCGCGTACGCTACGCCACCGACTGGTCTCCGTCGACGTGGAGACGCCACGTCGGGAGTACGCGCGCGGCGAGTCGGTCCCGTTCGTCGTGGTCTTCCGCAACCGCGCCCCGTTTCCGGTGTCGATCCCGACCGCGTCACCCCTCCTGTGGACGTGGACCGTCGACGGCGACGAGGAGGCCACGGCCGCGTCCGTTCGCCTCCGCGATCCGCCCGACGAACCGGGGCGGTTCGCGTTCGACCGCGGCGAGCGCAAGCGCTTCCGCAGGCGATGGGACGGGCTGTTCCGGGTGAGCGACTCGGAGTGGGTACCGGCCGATCCCGGCGAACACACCATCGGGGCGGCGGTGAACGTCGCGAACGGTGAATCGGAGGGTCTGCGTGCGGAGACGACGGTCCGGATCGTGGAATCGGATCGCGAACGCGTCGTGGGACGCTCGAGGGGTGAAAACGATCGAGACGCCGACCACGGAGCCGCCGTCGCCCGCGAAGTCGCCGCCACCTGCGGAGCCGCTGTCACCCGATCGTCGCGGCCAACGTTTACGTGTGTCACCGCCTCACTTGATCTATGTACCCACCACGCCGTCCGCTCGGACGGACGGATCGGTCTCGAAGTCGATCGGTCGATCCAACCGAACCGGACCGCCGGGGACGGGACGGGCGATGACCGCGCGACGACTCCGGTTCACCGGACCGCGGACGGTCGAGATCGAGTCGGTCCCGGATCCGACTCCCGCGCCCGACGAGGTCCGCGTGCGGACGACGGTCTCGGCGATCAGTTCCGGCACGGAGCGGCTCGTCTACCGCGGCGAAGCGCCGACGGACCTCCCGGCGGACCCGGCGCTGGAGTCGCTCGACGGCGACCTCTCGTTCCCGCTTTCCTACGGCTACGCCGCCGTGGGCGAGGTCGACGCGGTCGGCGACGAGGTCGACCCCGACTGGCTCGGACGGCGGACCTTCGCGTTCGAGCCGCACGCGAGCGCGTTCACGACCCCGCCGGAACGGCTCCAGCCCGTCCCCGAGGGGATCACCGACGCACAGGCCGCGCTGTTCCCGACCGTGGAGACCGCGGTCAACTTCCTCATGGACGGGAACCCCCGGATCGGCGAGCGCGTCGGCGCGTTCGGTCAGGGAATGGTCGGGCTCGCGACGACGGCGCTGCTCGCCGACTCGTCGCTCTCCGAGCTCGTGACCGTCGACGCGTGTGCCGCACGCCGGGAGCGCTCCGAGCGTCTCGGGGCGGACCGGAGCCTCCCGCCGGGGGCGGACGCGGTCGACCGGCTCCGCGAGGGCGACCCGCCGGGACGGGACCTCACCTACGAGTTGAGCGGCGCGCCGGCCGCCCTCGACGACGCGATCGCGGCCACCGGGTACGACGGGCGGGTCGTCGTCGGGTCGTGGTACGGGACGAAACCCGCCGAACTCGACCTCGGGGGAACCTTCCACCGGGGCCGGATCACCGTCGAGAGCAGCCAGGTGTCGACGATCGAGCCGGCGCTTCGGGGTCGGTGGTCGCTCGAGCGCCGCCGGGAGGTCGCCTGGGAGCGGCTCGCCCGGATCGATCTCGATCCGATACTCACCCACCGGATCCCGCTCGCGGAGGCCGGGGACGCCTACGAGCTGCTCGAGGAGCGACCCGACGAGGCGGTGGGAGTCCTATTGACGTACTGATAGAACGCGGATCGACGGAAACGCGGACGGAGAACGCTCACCCCTCGACGGTCGTCTCGTAGCTCGCCGAGGCGGTCTCGTCCTCCCACATCCTGACGGTCGCCGACTCGATGCCGTCCGTGTCGATCCCGTCCTCGTCGAGCAATCGGTCGCAGAACACGCGAGCGAACCGCTCGACGCTGGGGTTGTACCCCTCGAACCGGGGGCGGTCGTTGAGCGTCGCGTCGGCGTACTCGTCGACGAGTTCGTCGATCCGGCCGGCGAGGTCGTCGATGTCGACGAGGTAGTCGTGTTCGTTCAACTCGGGTCCGGCCACCTCGACTTCGACCTCGAAGCGGTGCGAGTGGAGCTCGTTCTCCGGGCCGGCGTCGGGGACGGTCAGGAAGTGCTGGGCGATGAACCGCCGCGAGACGCGAACCGTGTACACGGGATCACCACGGGTCGAGCGATCAAAAGCGTATCCCCGCGGCGGACGGCGGACGACTCCGAGCGTCTCCCGCGCTCGACGCGGGGTTTTTATCGGATCCCGGGGACGGGAAGGGTAATGGATCCCGTCGTGATCGTCGGCGGCGGCATCGTCGGCACGAACCTCGCGTATCGGCTGCGCGATCGCTCCCGACCCGTCGTGCTCTACGAGCGCGACGCGCTGGGCTCCGGGACCACCGGCGACTCCGTCGCGATCTTCGTCGGACACCAGTCGACTCCGGACCGACGAAGCCACGCGCTCCGCGAGCGCGCGTGGGAACACTACGAGCCGCTGATCGAGGACGGAACCCTCTCGTTCCAGCGGATCGGGACGCTGGACGTCGCGCGAACCGACGCCGAGCTGGCCGACCGCCGTGAGGTCACGGAGACCCTCTCGGAGTTCGGCGTCGAGGCGTCGATGCTCGAGCCGGAAGCGCTCGCCGACCACGGGATCGATCCCGACGCGGTCGCCGGGGCGATGTGGACGCCGAACGACGGCTACCTCGATCCCGCGGAGATCGTCCGGTACTACGCCCACGAGGCGGCCGACGCCGGCGTCGACGTCGAGACTGGAACCGCGGTGACGGACGTCCATGTCGAGGACGGGTCGGTCGTCGGCGTCGAGACCACGGACGGGACGCGGCCCGCCGCCGCCGTGGTGAACGCGGCGGGGCCGTGGGCGCCGACCGTGAACGACATGGCGGGCGTCCCGCTTCCGTTCCGGCACAACCGCGGGCCGGTCGTCGTGCTCGGGAGGGACGAGCCCTTCTCGCTCCCGTTCGTCCAGTTCGGCGACGGGCTCTACGTCCGTGGCGAGGGGCGGAGCCAGGCGTTCGCCGGGAACTTCGGAGCGAGCTACGATGAGGCCGGGGAGTTTGATCCGGCCGACGCCCGGTCGGTCGATCACGAGTTCTACCTCGAGGTCGGCGAACGGATCGAGGAGGCGATCCCGCGGCTCGGAGGGGCCGAGGTCGTCGCCGACTGGGTCGGCGTCCGGACGCTCACGCCCGACGGCGTCCCGGCCGTCGGCGAGACCGCGGTCGACGGCTTCCACGTCGCCGCCGGCATGAACGGCCTCGGGGTCACGATCGCGCCGGCGATCGGCGAGTTCCTCGCGAGGCGGATCGCCGGCGAGGCGGTCGACCCGGAGACGGCGTCGTACCTGGACCCGAGCCGGTTCGTCTGATCGGCCGTCGAGCGCCCTCCGCGGCGGCGAGAGCCCTCCGCACGGACGTGCCATCCGCCGTCGAAAGTGGTTTTCCCGACGGTCCCCTCGTGGGATCGATGGCTCCGACGGACCGCGTCGCTTGTCGGTTCCCGATCGCCGGCGGCTGGCTCCCGCTCGTCGCGCTGTGGGCGGTCCCGACCGGACTCGGCGCCGCGGGACTGCTCGCCGTCGGCCTCCCGACGGTCGGGCTCGGGGGCGTCGCGCTCGGCGGAGCGGTCGCGCTCGCGGCGATCCGGGTCGCGGCCGGTCGAGCTCGGGAGTCCGACGGCGGAGAGCCGGTGACGGCGGCGACCGCGGTGACGATCCTTCGTGCGTCGGCGCTCGCGCTGCTCGGCGCGTACCTCGTCGTCGACCCGACCGCGACCGCGGGCGGGAACGGCTGGCTCGCCGGGGGGCTGTTCGCGGTCGCCGCCGGCGGCGACGCGATCGACGGGGCGGTGGCGCGCGCGACCGACGCCGTGACCGAACTCGGCGCGGAGCTCGACGTCGAGGTCGACGGGGCGACCGTCCTCGTCGGCGCGGCGGTCGCCGTCGTCGCCGGCGCGGCCCCGGTCGCGTTCCTCGCGGTGGGACTCGCCCGGCCGGTCTTCGCCTACGGGCTCCGCCGTCGTCGACGACGGGGACTCCCGACCCACGAGCTGCGGCCGAGCCGGCTCCGTCGACCGATCGGCGCGGCGACGATGCTCGCGACGTGGCTGGCGCTGTCGCCGGTTCCGGGGGCGGGAGCCTCGCGGCTGTTCACGGCCGCCGTCACGGTTCCGGTCGTCGCCTCCTTCGTGCGAGACTGGCTCGTCGCGAGCGGTCGGCTCTGACGTGGATTGCCCCCTCCCCGCTTACGACTCCCGACGGTACAGGACCACGAGCACCGCGATCAACGCGATCTGGGCGACCTTGTCGGCCGCCGACAGCGGGTTCATCGCCGGCGGTGTGGGGAGCCCGGGGCTGTTGAGGACGTACCAGAGGACGATCTGGCCGGCCGTAAAGGGGATCCCGAGGAGATAGGTCGTCGGGAGGAACTGCCCGGTGACGACGAGCCAGATCCCGAGGAGGAAGCCGCCGCTCGCGACGAGGAACGCGACGCCCATCGCGAGCGAAACCGGAAGTCCGGCCTCGAGGAAGTCGGAGAGGAACCCGACCCCCAACACGAGGTGGACGAGCGCGCTCACGACCGCGGCGGCGACGCCGACCCAGTGCGTAGCGGTGAGCGACCCGATTCGACCCGCGGTGGCGGTTGCGGACGTGTCGTCTACCATACCTCGAGTACGGGCCCCTCCCACATCGTTGTTTGGTATGAGTACGCATGACTCGAACTTCGAGCGATATCGGGGACGGCGACGCACGTCGTCGTCCGAGAAACCGGGGGAATCGGCACTTCACCCCGAACCGATCGGGGCGATGCGCCCGAAGGGATCGACCGACCGGACCGACTTATACCCGCGTCAGACGTGTGCTCCACGTCCGACGGGCGTCCCACGCCGTGGCGGGATCGCGTGCCGCCGGAGACGACGCGGACACGCGAACGGAGATTCGAGGGCCCTCCCGGACGCGGGCCGGAAGGCCGATATGGGCGGCGACGGAGGGAGTGAACATGACCTTCGGCGACCTGTTCGATCGGGCCGACGGATCCGGCGTCGACGAGGAGGACATCTCGCGCGCGCTCGCGGCGCGACGTGCGGAACGGGACGACGGGACGGGACGGAGCGACGGGACGGAGCGGGACGGCGACGAATGAGCGTGCCGGACGACGATCGACCGGAGCCCAGCCCCGCGCGGGTCGTCGCCGACGCGGACGTGTTGGCGGCGGACCTCCTCGTCGGCGGGGCCGCCCGCGACGCGCTCGATCACCTCCGGGGACACTCCTGGACGACGCTCGTCGCCAGCGACGCCCTCCTCGACGACGTGGAGGCGGTGGTGGCGACGCTTGCCGACCCGGAACTCGCGCGCGACTGGCGGGCACGGCTGGCCGCGTGGCGCGAGCCCGTGACCCATCCCGCCGGCGACCATCCGGCGCTGGCGTCGGCGTATCACGGCGGCGCGATGCAGGTGGTCAGCCTCGATTCGGCGCTGACGAGCCCGGGAGCGGCCGCGGGGCTCCGCGACCGGTTCCCCGTGAGCGTGCGCGAGCCGCGGGCGTTCGCGACCGTGTTCTCGCCTGATCGGCTCTACCCCGAGGTCGTCGGCGGCGAGTACCCCGGACCGGACCGGGACACGCGGGAGTGGTGAGTCCCGATCGGCGGCCCGCATACCGCCCCTATCGGTCCGCGTACCACTCCGCGAACTTCTCCAACGCCCGCCCGCGGTGGGAGACCGCGTTCTTCCGGTCGGTGTCCATCTCCGCGAACGTCTCGCCGTCGTGTTCGAAGATCGGGTCGTAGCCGAACCCGCCGTCGCCGCGCGGGGCGACGATCCGGCCGGGGACGTAGCCCTCGAAGAGCTTGACCGGGAGGGGATCGGCGCGTTCGGGGTCGCCGTCGACTCCGTCCGCGTTCGCGTCTCCCGGTCCCGCGGCCGCGGCGGCGACTCGGTCGCCCCGGTCGACCGGGTCGGGACTGGCGGCGAACCCCTCGCCGTCGCAGTACGCGAGGGTACACCGGAACGCGGCCCGACGATCCTCGAGCGAGCGGGCGACCTCCCAGACCCGGTCGATCCCGAGCGTGTCCTCGACGTACGAGGAGTAGGGTCCGGGAAAGCCGTCGATCCCCTCGACGAACAGTCCCGCGTCGTCGACGAGGACGGGTTCGCCCGCCTCCCGATACGCCTCGCGGGCACCGCGTGCCGCGATCGGCGCGAGCTCCGCGGCCTGTATCTCCGTGTAGTCGAAGTTCAACTGGCTGACCGAGCCGTCCGCCAGGTAGCGCTCCGCCTCGCGGACCTTGCCCGGGTTCGTCGTCACGTATCGCAGCATTCGGCGACGACTGCGCGAGCGCGACGGGAATACCCGTCGATGCGGCCTCCACGCGGCGACACGCTTTTGCGCCGGCGACCGGAAACGGCCGCCATGGCTGCCCTCCCACGCTTCGAGAAGAAACGGCTCATGGGCCTCATCACGGTCCTCTCGTTCGGACTGACGTCGTTGTTCGCGGTGCTCGAACTCGGCGTTCTCATCCCGGCGACGTTCGTGTTCGGCTTCCTGGTCCTGCTCCCGGTCGTCGCGATACTCGGCGAGGACTTCCCGCTCGTCGAGCCCGCGGACGCGGCGGGGACGACGGCCGCGAGGAGCGGATCGACCCACGAGGACCCGGTCGCCGCCCTTCGGAACCGGTACGCGACCGGCGAGATCGACGAGGCGGAGTTCGAACGGCGGCTGGATCGACTCCTCGAGACCGAGGGACTCGAGGAGACGGTCGACCGGGGCGGATCCCGGGAGCGGGAAGGCGGGACTTCGGACCTCGAGGCGGAGTTGGAGTCGGACTCCACGTCGCCCTGAGGAGACCGGAGGATCGTCTCCGGTGGCGTTCACGGAGATCCACGGAGAACGCCTCGCGCTTGCGCGGGGAGGACTCAATCGGACAGTCGTACGTCCGGGGCGGCCTCGAACCGCTCGAGACACTGATCGCAGAGATACAGATCCATCTCACGCTGCTCCGCTTCCCGCTCGAAAACGAGACTGAATCGGTCCGAAGAAGGCTTGCCGCAATGCGTACAGCGTGTCACACGGACTTCAGGACTTTTCAAAATAAATACGTTACTTAACCAATGCGATCACGGGACAGTACGGGCGTACGATGCTTCCCCGATCGGTTCAGCACGGTCGAGATCCACTCTTCAGGCCGTTTTCGTCGAAACAGCGGATCATGTAGCGCCTCGATTCGGCTAACGACGTCGTCGGAGACGAGATACGACGGGACCGCGAACCGATCGCGTTCCGAACCGTTCGATAGCGGACACGGACCGGTTCTCGTGAACGAGCGGGAACGCCGCGATCCGATCGACAAGACTCTTGAGTCACACCCGCCAGGAACGGACGGACATGTTGGTAACCGGGACCGTCATCGCCGACGCCGGGACCGTCATCGACGACGGGGCGGTCGTCGTCGAGGGCGACACGATCGCCGCGGTGGGCGACGCGGAAACCCTCCGTGAGACGTACCCCGACCACGAGCGACGGGCGTTCGACCTCGTCGCGCCCGGGCTGGTCGGCGGCCACGTCCACTCCGTCCAGTCGCTCGGGCGGGGGATCGCCGACGACGACGCCCTCCTCGACTGGCTCTTCGAGGCCGTGTTGCCGATGGAGGCGGCGATGGACGCCGAGGCGACGCGGGCGGCCGCCGAACTCGGCTACCTCGAGTGTCTCGAGTCCGGAACGACGACCGTCGTCGACCACCTCTCCGTGAACCACGCGGCCGAGGCGTTCGAGGCGGCGATCGAGACGGGGATCCGCGGGCGACTCGGCAAGGTGTTGATGGACAAGGAGTCGCCGGCGGGACTGCTGGAGGACACCGACGAGGCCCTCGCGGAGAGCGAGGCGCTGATCGAGGCGTACCACGGCGCGGCCGGCGGCCGGGTGCGGTACGCGGTCACCCCGCGGTTCGCAGTCACCTGCAGCGAGGCGTGTCTCCGAGGCTGTCGCGACCTCGCCGACCGCCACGACGGCGTGACGATCCACACCCACGCCAGCGAGAACGAGGACGAGATCGAGACGGTCGAGGCCGCGACCGGGAGGCGAAACGTCCACTGGCTCGACGAGGTCGGCCTCACCGGGCCGGACGTGACGCTCGCGCACTGCGTCCACACCGACGAGAGCGAGCGCGAGGTCCTCGCCGAGACGGACACGGTGGTCACTCACTGCCCCTCCTCGAACATGAAACTCGCCTCGGGGATCGCGCCGATACACGACTACCTCGACCGCGGGATCACCGTCGCGCTCGGCAACGACGGGCCGCCGTGTAACAACACGCTCGATCCCTTCACGGAGATGCGGCAGGCGAGCCTCCTCGGGAAGGTGGACGCCCGCGACCCGACCCGCCTGCCGGCCGGGACGGTCCTGGGGATGGCGACGGAGAACGGCGCGCGCGCCGCGGGCTTCGACCGGATCGGACGGCTCGCGCCGGGATACGCAGCCGACCTGATCGGGATCACGACCGAGCGGACGCGGGCGACTCCGGTCCACGACCCGGTCTCGCATCTCGTGTACGCCGCCCACGGCGACGACGTGGTCTTCACGATGGTCGATGGCGAGGTCCGATACGACGGCGGCGAACACGTCGGGGTCGACGCCGCGGCGGTCCGCGCTCGCGCGACCCGGCACGCCGAGCGGGTCGTCGCCGAGGCGGGGATCGGGGGCTGACTCGAGGAGCCGGGTCCTGCCGCGTCCCCGCGGAGATCCGGCCGACCTTCCCGGAAGCGACGGAGTAAAACGGCGGATCCCACGAACGTCCAGTATGGTTCGGAAACGGAGGGCCGTTTCGTGAGTATCGGAACCGACGGGGTCCGGCGAGCGAGCCGGATCGCGAGCAAGTACTTCGTCGTCTGGGTGCTCGTCGCCTCGGCGCTGGCGCTGTACTCGCCCGGGACGTTCACCCCGATCGCGCCGTACATCACGCCGCTTCTCGGGATCATCATGCTCGGGATGGGGCTCACGCTCGAGCCGGTCGACTTCAAGCGACTCGTCGAGCGCCCTCGCGACGTGGCGATCGGCGCGGTCGCCCAGTGGCTCGTGATGCCGCTGGCGGCGTGGGCGCTGGTGGTCGCGTTCGACCTGCCGGACGCGCTTGCGGTCGGGCTGATCCTCGTCGGGGCAGCCCCCGGAGGGACCGCCTCGAACGTGATGACGTACCTCGGGAAGGGGGACGTGGCGCTCTCGGTGGCGATCACGACGGTCACGACGCTGGCCGCGCCGGTCGTCATGCCGGCGTGGGTCGTGTTCATTCTCGGGGAGAGCCTCCAGGTGACGTTCACGGAGATGTTCGTCACCATCGTCCAGATCGTGGTGATCCCGGTGGTGCTCGGGTTCGCTATCCGGTACGTCCTCGACCGGAAAGCGCCGCGCGCCGCCGAGGTCGGCCTCGACGTGTTCCCGGCGGTGAGCGTCGCGGCCATCGTCGCCATCGTCGCCGCCGTCGTCGGCCTCAACGTCGAGAACATCCTGACCGCGGCGGCGCTGGCGTTCGCGGCCGTCGTGATCCACAACGGCGTCGGGCTCGGCGCGGGCTACGGCGTCGGGCAGGCGACCGGGATGTCCGAGGACCGGGCCCGCGCCTGCGCGTTCGAGGTCGGCCTCCAGAACAGCGGGCTCGCGGTCGCGCTCGCGACGTCCTTTTTCAGCCCGGAGGCGGCGCTGATCCCGGCGCTGTTCTCGGTCTGGCACAACGTCTCGGGACCGGCGCTGGCGAGCTACTTCTCGGCGAACCCGCCCGCCGACGCCGCCGCGGGGGCGGAGCCGTCGACGGCCGACTGAGCGGATCGAAGACGGCGTCGGACGCGATCGGCCGCTAAGGAGACGACCTGAGCGAGGACGGCGACTCGGGTACCGATCGCGCCCACCGGACGGCGGTCGCGGGGTCGTTGAACGCCTCGACGGTGATGTCCTCGATGGCGATCGTCCGCTGGATGTACTGCCGTTTCGACCGCTCCCCGACGACGGCGAAGCGGTCGACGCCGTGGGCCACCGCGATCTGTGTGGACTCGCGGAGCGTCAGTCGACCCGCGTCCGAACACGGCCGACTCGTCCGCACGGCGATCACGACGGCGTCGACGTCGCGGTCGGCGATGAGAGTCCGCCACCGGTCGAGCAGCGCCTCGCCGGCGGCGGGGCTGATGCCCGTCCCGTGGGGGAACTCCACGACGAGAACTCCGTCATCGACCCGCGTCGACCATCGCTCGCCCGATTCCATGCGATCGGATCGCGGACCGTGGAGCATAAACGCTCGCACCCGAATATCAGATCGGGTAATTATGGAGGGCGCGTTGCGGATCCGGGGATGATCATCCTATGGACGGAGAATCCGCGGAGATCCGTGTGATCTCCCGTTATCACGTTCCGGGATCGGACGGGATCCGGTGCTCGAACTCACTCGTCGCCAGCGCGGTCGCGAACCACCTCCACCACGCGTTCGGCGAGGGCCTCGAAGTCGGCCGCGTCGGGGACGGCGTCGACGTCGAATCCGAGATCCCTCGCGGTTTCGGCGGTCGGCGGGCCTATCGCGCCCACGACGGCGTCGTTCGCTCCGGCGAGCGCCGCCTCCCGGACCCCCCGATCGTCGGCGGCCGCGAGGAAGTGCTCGACGGTGAGCGAGGAGGTGAACGCGAGCGCGTCGAGGTCTCCGGCGGCGGCCAGTTCGGCCGACTCGCCCGCCTCGGGCGGCCGCGTCAGTCGGTAGAGGACCGTCTCGGTCACGTCCGCGCCGGCGTCGTGGAGTCCCTCGAGCAGCACGTCGCTCCCGTGGTCCGAGCGCGCGATCTCGACGCGCTCGTCGGCGATCCGATCACGGAGGGCCGCTACGAGCCCCGCGGAGGTGTACTCCTCGGGGACGAGATCGACCTCCCACCCCGCCCCGCGAGCCGCGGCGGCCGTCGACGGGCCGATGGCGACGAGCGCCGCGTCGCCGGGGGTCCACCCCGCCGCCGCGGCGAGCTCGACGCCCGTCTTGCTCGTGAGCACGACGAACGCGGCGTCGTCTCCCGGAACCGCGTCCGTCGGCTCGACCGCGAGCATCGGGTCCGGTACGGGGGTCGCTCCCAGCGACGCGAGCAGGTCGACCGCCTCGTCGATCCGCTCGTCGTCCGGGCGGAAGACCGCGACGCGCGGGCTGGCGTCGACTCCGTCGTCGGGCGAAGCCCGACTGCCAGAGGCGTGTCGCGCCTCGCTGTCGTCGCTCACGCGTCGTCACCGCCCCGTTCGGGCTCCGCGGAAGCCTCCGCGTTCATCAGAAATTCGACGACACGGTCGCGGGTCGCCGCCACGTCGCCGATCACCGTGATCGCGGGGGGCTCGATCCTGACGTCGTCTCGGACGTCGACGATCGTCTCCAGGGTCCCGGTCGCGACCCGCATGCCGGGCCACGTGGCGCGCTCGACGAGCGCGACCGGCGTGTCGGGAGGCATTCCTGCCGCGCGAAGCTCGGCGGTGTACGCCGGAAGCTTGCCGACGCCCATCAGGACGACGACGGTGCCGCCGGTCGCCGCGAGCGCGTCCCAGTCGACGGCCGACTCCGCTTTGGTCGGGTCCTCGTGGCCGGTGACGAACGAGACCGAGGAGGCGTGATCGCGGTGGGTAACGGGGATCCCGGCGACCGCGGGGCCCGCGATCGCGGAGGTGACGCCGGGAACGACCTCGAAGGGGATCCCCGCGTCCGCGAGGTGTTCCGCCTCCTCGCCGCCGCGGCCGAAGACGAACGGGTCGCCGCCCTTGAGCCGGACGACCGACCTCCCCTCGCGGGCCAGCTCGACCAGCCGCCGGTTCGTGTACTCCTGGGGAGTCCACTCGCCGCCCGCGCGCTTGCCGACGTCCTCCCGTTTCGCCTCGGGGATCCGCCCGAGGATCTCCGGGCCGGGTAGCTTGTCGTGGAGCACGACGTCCGCCTCGTCGATCAGGCGGGCCGCCCTCACCGTCAGCAGGTCCGGATCGCCCGGACCGGAGCCGACGAGGTACACGGTGCCGACGTCGTCGTTGGAGTCGTTCGCGGCCGGATCCGGCTCGTCCTCAGGCATCCGCGTCGACCTCCTCGCGGGCCTCGGCGATCAGCTCCGCCGCGCCGCGGTCGTCGAGGTCGGCCGCGAACGACGCGGCCGCCGTCGCGTGCGATCGGATCGGGAGGTCGCGCGTCCCGCTCACCTCCTCGGTGCCGTCCGTCGAGAGCACGCGGGCCCGGACGTGGACGTGCTCGCCCTGAACGAGCGCCGAGACGCCGATCGGGGCGATACAGCCGCCGTTGAGTTCGGCGAGCACCGTCCGCTCGACGGTCGTCGCGACCCGGGTTCGGGGGTGGTCGACCACCGACCGCACCGCCTCGACGACCTCGTCGTCCGCCGCGGTCACGGCGATGGCTCCCTGCCCGGCCGCGGGGACGAACTCCTCGCGGGGGAGCCGGGTCGTCCCGACCTCGTCGAGCAGGTTCGACCGGCTGAGCCCCGCCTCCGCCAGCACGAGCGCGTCGTACTCGGTCTCAACCTTCCGCTCCATCGCCGAGCGCTCGAGGTCCGACAGCGAGTCGAACCACTCCTCGACGCTCCGATCGAACTCCCCGGGGTCGTCCGGATCGGCGGTCTCCTCGTCGTCCTCGGCGGTCAACGCGGCGTCCTCCCCGGAAGCGATCAGTCGGCGCTCGTGTTCCGCCTGGAGCCCGGGCGCGAGCAGCTTCTCGATCCGGGTGTCGACGTTGCCGCGGATCGGCTCGACGACGAGGTCCGGCCGCCTGGCCTTGATCTGGGCGGTCCGCCGGAGCGACCCGGTGCCGACGACGGCTCCCGAGGGGAGGTCCGCGAGCGCCTTGCTCTCGGGATGAACGAGGACGTCGCCGGAGGCGGCGCGCTCGGGAACGCCGGCGACGACGAGGTCGTCGGGCGAAGCCCGACTGCCGGAGGCGCGTCGCGCCTCGCTGTCGCCGCCCTCCGTGGGGACGTCCTTCATCGAGTGGACGGCGAGGTCGGCGTCGCCGGAGAGCACCTCCTCGTCGAGCGCGCGGACGAACGCTCCCGTCCGGCCGAGCCGGTGGATCAGCTCGTCCGGGATCTGGTCGCCGCGAGTCTCCACGCGGCGGATCTCGACCTCCCGCCGTCGAGTCGAGAGCGCGTCGCGGACGGTCTCGGCCTGTCGAAGGGCCAGCTCCGACCCGCGAGTGGCGAGGATGAGGGTCTCGGTCATGTTCGAACGCAAGCCCCCCGCGTTCAAAAGCGCACCAGTTCACTTCCACCTTTTTCGAGGAGGGGTTCGCTCGCTCACTGCGTTCGCTTCGAGAACCCCTCCTCGAAAAACCTGGAGGGAAAAAGCCGACTCCGCCGTCTCCGACGGCTCCGTCGGTGAACCGCTCGCTCGCGCTCGCGGATGCTCACTACAGGCGAAGCCACGAACGATCCGGATTGCGGTGGCGTCGCCGGCGCTTCGCGCCGGCTTCAAGCGAGAGCTCTGCTCTCACCCTGCGCCTGCGAGTGCCCGGGAGGGCACGAGCAGCCCGCGAGGCTGGGGAGGCGTGAGGTGCGGTGTGGGGTGGGACTCAAAGGGGCAGTCGCGAGGAGCGCGCAGGCGACGTAAGCACCACAGGGAGCGAGCAACGCGAGCGACCGAGGAGCACAACGAGCGTGCGCGCTCCTCGCGACTGGGGCTTTGGGCGTGTTCTTCGCAGTCGACTTCACCGCGCCACCAACGAGGTCTCCTCGATCACACGATCCGTACTACAAGCACGCTCGATCTACCGGATGACCTTGGATAGTACGAGGTGAAACCAACGGGTCGTGAAGCGTTCTATGAGACTCTCCCGATCGCCTTCGTCCGAACATGATCGATCAGTATATATCATAATACATATTATTCCGTATCCAGTACCATGGTATCTCTTACATGGTGTTATCGTGTGTTTCAGACCATCTAAATGAATGAGATACGTTACCTCTTATCAAAACATATTTGAAATATGAAAGTTTATCCCCGCTCGACACGAAGGGACGGTATGGTAGCACCAACTGACCGATCATCGGCCCGCACGTCCA
Source organism: Halobellus captivus (assembly GCF_003697845.1). Lineage (GTDB taxonomy): Archaea > Halobacteriota > Halobacteria > Halobacteriales > Haloferacaceae > Halorubrum > Halorubrum glutamatedens. The sequence goes on from NZ_RDQE01000001.1 coordinate 248,692, forward strand.
GACTCACCACCACGTCACCCCCGCTCATCGACTCGCTCGCGGTACTCGCGGGATTCCTCGCGGTCGTGTTCGGTGCGCTCCTGGCCATCGAACACCCGGTCGCCGTCGCGGCCGCGTTCACCGTCGTCGGCACCGCGGTAGTCGTTCGCCACCTGTTTTCCACGTGGATGACTTCGACGCGACCGGTCCGGACCGTCCGGTTCGGTCCGCGCCGCCGCTACCGGCTGTAGGACCGCGTTTCACGGCCCGTAGAACGACGTTTCGACGAGAGACCGGTTCGAACGACGCGATCTTCCGGCTTTTCCGGCTTTCCCGGCCTTCCGCCCCGTAGCGGTGGTTCCGTCCGGTCAGCCCCAGTGCCAGAAGGAGTTCCGGTCCTCGTCGACCGGCTCGGTCCGCTCGCGGAGGTCGGCGACGTCGCCGGCGGTCGGTTCCGTGTCCTCGGGTAACGACTCCATACACTCGAAACAGAGGAAGAACTCGGAGCCGTCGGCGAGTTCCAGGGTCATGCCCTGCGTCGACTCGAACGCGAAGTTCCAGAGGTCGCCGATCCCGCCGGCGATCCTGACGGACCGCTCACAGACATCACACGCCTCCGAGGCCATGCCGGGCCTTGTCGGCCGGACGGTTAAGACGTGTCGGCCGCGGGCGGAGTCGACGGATCGGACGATCCCGCACCTCACGCCTCCCCAACCTCGGCCGGCGGCGGCCGCGGGACCGCACCGCGTCGCGGCCGCCGCCGACCTCCCTCGCGCGGGCCGGCTCGCGCCCTGGCGGGCGCTCACGGGCACGCGCCACCGCACCTAGCGATAGGTACCACAATGGAGTTTTAGCGTCGGGCTATCCGCCGTCGACGTCGATCACGTGTGCGTCCGCGGGGTCGAACCCCACGACGACCGTCCCGGAGAGGGGGTCCTCGGTTCGCACGAGGAGTTCCCGGTCGCCCCACGCGAGGTGGATCCGCGTCGTCTCCCCGAGGAACTCGGCGCTCTCGACGGTCGCTTCGAGTCCGTTTTCGGTCCGGCCGACCCGCAGGTGCTGCGGGCGGACACAGAAGGCGATCCGGTCGCCGATGCCCGGGTCTCCGTCCGCACCGCGGTCGTTGCCGCCGACCGCGACGCGGAGGGTCGCGCCGTCGACGTCCACCGGGACGGAAACGGGTCCCTCCTGGTCTCCGTCCTCGTCCCCGTTCTCACCGTCGCCGGGTTCCCCCGCGACGGTCCCCTCGAACACGTTGTTGTCGCCGACGAACTCCGCGACGAACCGCGAGGCCGGCCGCCGATACACGGTTCGCGGCTCCGCCACCTGTTCGGGAGTGCCTCCGCGCATCACCGCGACCCGATCGGAGACGGAGAGCGCCTCCTCCTGGTCGTGGGTGACGTAGACGGTGGTGATCCCGAGCTCGCGCTGGATCTCCCGTACCTGGACTCGGAGGCGCTCGCGGAGGCGCGCGTCGAGCGCGCTCATCGGCTCGTCGAGGAGCAGGAGGTCGGGGCCGGGCGCGAGCGCCCGTGCCATCGAGACCCGCTGTTTCTGCCCGCCCGAGAGGCTCTCCGGGTCGCGCTCTTCGGTCCCCGGGAGGTCCACGAGGTCGAGCAGCTCGCGGACGCGCTCCGCGCGGCTCACGTCGCCGGGCGGGTCCGAGAAGCGCAGCCCGTACCCCACGTTCTCGCCGACGGTCATGTGCGGGAACAGCGCGTAGTTCTGGAACACCACGCCCACGTTTCGCCCCTCCGGCGGCACGCCGGAGACGTCGCGCCCGCCGAAGCGGACCGTTCCCGCGGTGGGCTCCTCGAAGCCCGCGATCAGCCGGAGCGTCGTCGTCTTCCCGCAGCCGGAGGGACCGACCAGCGTGAAGAACTCACCCTCCCGGATCGCGAGGTCGACGTCCTCGACGGCGACCGCCCCGTCGTAGCGTTTTCCCACGCCCTCGAGTTCGACGGCGATCGGAGGTTCGCCTTCGCCTCTCCGTTCGTCTCGCTCAGATCCCATCGTACTCACCCCCGAGCCGCTCGATCACGACGAAGCTCAGTCCGGTCACGACGAGGAGGACGCAGCCCATCGCGGTCGCGGGTCCGAGCCGCCGCCCGATGAACCGTTCGATCGCGACCGGCATCGTGTAGGCGTCCGCGCCGGTCGCGAGCACCACCGTCGCCGTGAACTCGCCCATCGAGATGGCGACCGCGAACGCCGCGCCGGCGACGACGCCCGGCCAGACCAGGGGAAGCTCGACGTCCCGGAGCACGCGCGCCCGAGATGCGCCGAGCGCTCGCGCCGACTCGATCAGCGACCGGTCGAGCGAATCCAGGCCGGGCGCGACCGTGCGGACGACGAACGGGTAGCCCGCCACGGCGTGGGCGGCGACGATCGCCGCCGAGCCGGCGACCGCGATCCGCCAGCCGGCGACCTCGACGCCGAAGACGAGGCCGCGGAGCAGCCCGAGCCCGACGAGGATCCCCGAGACGGCGAAGGGGGCCATCGCGACCGCGTCGACGAGCTTCCGGCCGCGGTACCGGCGCGTGGTCACGACCGCGACGACGACTCCCATCGGGAGCGCGACGAGCGCCGACGCCGCCGCGAAGACGAGCGAGTTGCGGACGGCGGGCCACGGCCGAACCTGGAACGCCGCGCCCGTGCGCTGGCGCTCTACGAGGAACCGGTAGTGGTCGAGCGTGAGCGCCCCGTCGCCCCCGGTGACGCTCGCGAGGACCATGGAGGCGATGGGCGCGAGGAAGACCAGCGCCGCGACGACGCCGTAGACGCCGAGCCCGAGACGCGAGAGGAGCGCTCCCGCGGTCGGCGCGGACGGGACGAGCGGTCGCCGCGGGAGCGGCCGCACGCCCCGCGAGGTCACCGTGTGTCTCGCCTCGTACCGGAGGTACGCGCCGAGCACTGCCAGCGAGATGACGAGCTCGACGACCGCGAGCGCCGCCGCCTCCGCGTAGTTCAGGTCGCGCGCGAGTCGGAAGACGAACACCTCGACGGTCGCCAGCTCGAACCCGCCGAGCGCCAACACGATCGGGAACGTCCCGAAGGTGAACACGAACGTCAGCGCCGCCCCCATCAACACCGCGGGGTACACCTGCGGGGCGACGACGTCGAGGAACGACCGGAGCGGCCCCGCGCCGAGGCTCCGGGCGGTCTCGACCGCGCCGGCGTCGACCGACTCCCAGGCGGCCGTCGTCACTCGCGCGACGAGCGGCGCGTTGTAGAAGGCGTGGGCGATCACGATCGCCTCCAGCGAGAACATGAGCTCGACGGGACCGAGCCCGACAGCGGCGAGGAGGGCGTTCAGCGTCCCGTTCCGGCCGAAGGTGGCGACGAACCCCACCGCGACCATGATCGACGGGAGCACGAAGGGGACGATGGTGAGCGAGCGCAGCGTCCGCCGGCCGGGGAACTCGAAGCGCGCGAGCAGGTAGGCGGCCGGGAGGCCGAGCGCGACGCTCGCGAGCGTCGAGAGCGCGGCCTGGTAGGCGGTGAACCCGACGATCCCGAGCCGGCGGTCGGGAGCGACGAGCGCCCGCACGACCGCGACCGGGTCCTCGCCCGCGAACAGCCGGGCGAGCTCGCCGAAGTAGAAGGGGTCCCGCAGGAGGTCGGCGAACACGCCGAGCGTGACCGCGCCGTCGACGACGACGGACTCGACGAGCACGGTTCCCACCGGGTAGTAGAAGACCACGGCCAACACCGCGACCGTCGCGACCGTCAGGCCGGCCAGCGCGTGTCGTTCGACCCGGTCGCGGAGCCGCGTCGCCCGTTTTCGGCCGCTTTCGAGACCGCCGGATCCGTCGCTCACGGTTCCGGGTTCAGTTGCCCGCGAACTGCCGTTCCCACTCGGAGATCCATCCGTCGAGCGACCCTTGGAGCTGGTCGTACGTGAACGTGACCGGTTCGGCGGGCTCCTGGGCCAGCTCGGCGTAGTCCTCGGGGAGTTCCGCGGTGTCGGTCGCGGGGAACGCCACGTTGCGCTGGGCTATCTCCCCCTGTACGTCGGGTTCGAGCATGAACGACATGAACTCCCGCGCGAGGTCGGGCTCGTCGGCGTCGGCGAAGACCGCCATCCCTTCCGGGGTCGCGTACGCCTGGTCGTTCAGGAATTGAATCCGGTGTTCCTCGAGATTTGCGCCCTCCATGTCCGCGAACACCTGGTCGGTGGAGTAGGAGACGACGATCGGTGCCTCCCCCTCCGACCACGAGGTGTACGCGTCGTCCCAGGAACCGAGCACGCGGACGTCGTTGTCCTGGAGCTCCGCCCAGTAGTCGAGGTAGTCGTAGTCGGGGTCGCCGTCGTCGCCCTCGACGGCCTCGCCCTCCCCGTCGCCGGCGACCCCCCCGTCGCCGAACCGGGCGACCGTGTGCAGCATGAACGCCCGGCCGGTCGAGGAGCCGCCGGGGTTCTGGGCGATCAGGTCGCCGCGGTGCTCCTCCGCGAGCAGCCCCTCGAACGTCTCGGGAGCCTCCGTCTCGGTGCCGTCGTACACGAGGCTGACGTAGCCGGTGTCGAACGGGACCGCCCGCTCGAAGGGGTCGAACCGGAGCCCCTCCCGGACCGCGTCGCTTCCCTCGACCTCGCCGGCGGACGCGAAGAGGTCGTCGTCGACCTCCTCGTCGACCCGGACCAGGTCCTCGGCGGTGAGCCCGACGTAGAGGTCGGCGTCGATAGACGCGCCGGAGGCGGCACGCTCGACGTAGTAGTTCACCTCGTTGTCGGGCGTCGCCCACTCCAACTCGGCGTCGACGCGCGACTCGAACTCCTCTTTCAGCCACTCGCCCGGGCTCACGGAGGGCGCGTCGATGAACGCCCCGTAGGTCGCGACCGTCAGCGTCGGCGTCTCGCTTTCGCCGTCGTCGTCCGCGCCCCCGCCGCTTCCCCCGTCGTCGCTTCCCCCGTCGTCGCTACCGTCGCCGTCGGTTTCCCCGTCGTCCGCCGTCCGCTCCGCGCTACAGCCCGCCAACCCCGCCACGCCCGCCGCACCCCCGAGCGCGAGGAACCGTCGCCGCGTGTGTCGGTCCGCCGATCGGTCGGTCTCGGTCGCGTCGTGTGTCATTACCTGGTTGTTGTACTGGGTGGTTACATAAGGGATCCGTGTCGACGGCGGTATCGGATCTGATACCGTTGCCGACACCGCTTTCCCCCGACGCGACCTCCGGACTCGTATGACCGACGAACGGGCGGAACGAACTGACGGGGTCACGCGGCGACGGTTCCTCGCCGGGGGCGCGAGCGCCGCGGCGGTCGGGCTCGCCGGCTGTCTCGGCACCCGCGACGGGCCGGTGCCGGCACCGACGGTGACGAGCGACCGCATCGACGACGGGTGGCGGCTGCTCGAGGAGTCCGAGAGCACGGTCTTCGAGGAGGCGTTCGGTCCGGTCACCGTGCGGGCGATCGAGCACACCCGCGCGTACGAGTACGTCTCCGTCGCCGACGCGCTCTCGGGGACGTTCGACGCCGGCGGCTCGCCGGTCGTCTTCTTCTCGACCCGGATCGACCTCCGACCCGCGATCGACACGCTCCCGGGCGGCGTCGGCCGCGATCGGCTGATGGGGGAGGTCGAGACCGCCGCGCTCGACGCGTTCCGGGGGCAGTTGCGGTCGAGCGGGATCGAGGGGATCGAGGTCGTCGAGGAGGGAACGACGACGGTCGAGACCGGCCACACCGCGACGGCGTGGCGGCTGACGGGCGAGTTCGCCTTCGAGGGCGAGCTCCCCCTGCCGGACGGGTCGACGACGACGATCGACGAGACCGCGGAGATCGAGGCTCGACTCGGCGTCTGGCACGACGGGACCGACGTGCTCGTCGCCGGCGGGGCGTACCCGACGGAGCCGCTCTCGGACGCGATAGACGAGGCGCTCCCCGACGCGATCGACGCCGAGACGGTGCTCGACGCGACGACCGACGAGGAGACCGCGGCGGCGCTCTCGACCGAGCCCGAGACCTTCGACGAGGAGATCGACGCGCTGCTCGTCTCGGTGGAGTGACCCGCCCGATCGAGAGGCGCGTTCGGAGCCCGCCGAACCGACCCGTTTAATCGGCGGCCGCGACTGGCATTCGATATGAGTCGAACCCGTTTCTCCGAGTTCGAGGTGATCCCCGCGGTCGACGTCCAGGACGGCGAGGTCGTCCAGCTCGTCGGCGGCGAGCGCGGCACGGGCAAACGCTACGGCGACCCGGTCGAGGCGGCGTCGAACTGGGTCGACGCGGGCGCACGAACGCTCCACCTGGTCGACCTCGACGGCGCGTTCGAGGGCGAGCGCGCCAACGCCGACGCGATCGAGGCGGTCGTCGACGCCGTCGACGAGGGGATCGGCCTCCAGCTCGGCGGGGGGATCCGGACCGCGGACGACGCCCGCGGGCTGCTGGACGCGGGCATCGATCGCGTGATCCTCGGTACCGCCGCGGTCGAGAACCCGGATATCGTCGAGGAGATAAGCGGGACGCACCCGGGGAGCGTCGTCGTGGGACTCGACGCGAAGGAGGGAGAGGTCGTCGTCTCGGGCTGGACCGAGGGGACCGGCCTCGATCCCGCCGAGGCCGCCGCGCGCTACGAGGACCTGGGCACGGGCGCGGTCCTCTTCACGAACGTCGACGTCGAGGGCCAATTGTCGGGGATCGACCGCGAGGCGGTCTCGAGCGTGGTCGACGCGGTCGAGATCCCCGTGATCGCCTCGGGCGGCGTGGCAAGCGTCGACGACGTGGTCGCGCTGAAGGAGGCGGGCGCGGCGGCGGTCGTGGTGGGAACCGCGCTGTACGAGGGAGAGTTCACGCTGCGGGAGGCGCAGGCGGCCGCCGACGCGGTCTGATAGTGATTACTGCGAATAGTTTCGTGAAGGGTGTCGAAAAACGCCGATTCGGTACCGTTCATCATCGATCCGGATCGTTACGGCGGTACGAACTCGCAGTAATCACTATGAGGCGGAGGGTCACCGCGAACCGGTCCCGTCGCCGGCTACTCCTCGGGACGCTCCCGCTGGACGACCAACACCGGACCGAGGAATCGCTCCGCCACCTGTTCGGAGGGCATCCCGAAGACGAAGGTGGTGACCGACGGGTCCGTCTCGCCCATGACCACCGCGTCGTGGGACTCGCCGTGACCGGCGATCGCGTCGACCGCCGCATCCGCGTCCTCGACGACGACCTCGATCCGGTCGGGAGCCATCCCGCGCTCGACGAGATCGGCTCTCACGCCGTTCAGGAACGACTCGCCGTCCGCGATCGACTCGCCCTCGTTGAGGGCGTGGTACAGCGTCACCTCGACGTCCGACTCGGAGAACAGACCGGCGACGAGCCGCGTGTTCCGCCCGACGCCGACCGTTCCCCGGAGCGCGACGAGGACGGACTCGACGCGCTCGGTGCTGTTCGGAACGAGCACCGCCAGACAGTCGTGCTCGTAGATGAGCCGGTCCACGGTCGTTCCCTCGTCGTGGGTGAACACGAGGCGTGTCTCGACGTCACTCCCGGCCGCGGCGAGGCGGTCGGCGAACTCACCCAGCTTCGACATCGCCGTCTCGCCGAACTGCTCGCGCGCCTGTTCGGCCGCCGTCTGCTCGGGTATCACGTGATACCCGAGCAGTACGACGTGCGCGCTCGCGAGCAGTTCGGGCGTGCCGTTCGGAAGCGACTCTCCCTCCAGTACCGCCAGCGGGACCAACACCGACGGTCGGCCGCTCTCCGTCGGGTCTTCAGTCTCGGGCTGTGCCCCGCCGTCTTCGGTGGGTGTCTCGGTCATCAGAAGTCACCTTCGAGGTCGACGTCGATCGCGTAGTAGCGGTACCACACGTAACTCAGCGTCATCACCACGGATCCGATCGCGATCGAGGCCGGCTGCATGAACGCGATGAGCGCGAAGCTCGCGAACGCGCCGACGCCGGCGACCACGAGCCCGGCCGGACAGCGGAACGACGGCGTGTACCAGTCGGGTCGCTCGCGCCGAAGCCGGATCAGCGCGACGCAGATCAGCCCGTACATCACGAGATGGAGGAACGAGGCGACCTCCGCGAGCAGCTCCACCTGCCCGGTCGCGGCGAGGACGACGATCGGCCCGCCGGCGAGCCCCAGGGCGACGTGTGGCGTCCCGTACCGGAGGTTGATACGGCTCGCGGCCGCGGGAATGAGGTCGTCGCGGCTCACCGCGTACACGGCGCGCGACGCGCTGAGGATCGACGCGTTCGCGCTCGAGAACGTCGCCAACAGGCCGGCGATCACGATGGCGATCGCTCCGGGAAACCCGATGAACTCACGCGCGACCTCGACCATGGCGGTCTCGCCGAACTCGCCGAGGCGGGCGCTACCGAACGCGCTCGTCGCGACGAAGACCGTGACGACGTAGAACACGCCGACGACGAGGACGGACGCCACCATGGCCAGCGGGAGGTTTCGCGACGGGTCCTTGATGTCGCCGGCGACGGTCGCCACCTGTGCGAAGCCGAGATACGAGGTGAACACGAGCGCCGCCGTCTGGAGCACCGGCAACAGTCCGCCGGGCGGGAAGAAGCGCTCCGGCGTGCTCTCCGTCCCGAACACGCCGAGCGCGTCGAGGCTTCCGTAGCTCAGAAACAGCGTGAGGATGACGAGCAGGACCGTCACGATCCCGTTCTGGAGCGACGCGGTGTTCTCGGTCCCGAAGAGGCTGAGCGCCGTGAGCCCCACCCCGAAGGCCACTCCGAGGGGGACCGCCGGATCCACCGGGAGCGCGATCCCCGCCTCCAGGAACACCTGTCCGGCGTAGCTCCCGAGGCCGACGAGGTAGAACGCCGACGCGAACACGAGCCCGAGCCAGAGCCCGAGACCGACGATCGCGCCGGGAGCGGTGCCGAGCCCCCGCGAGATGAAGAAGTAGCCGCCGCCGCTTCGAGGCATCGCCGTCGCGAGCTCGGAGGTCGGCAGGGCCACGAGCAGCGCGACGACGGCACCGATGGCGAACGACAGCGACGCGGCCGGGCCGGCGTTCTCGGCCGCGAGCCCGGGGAACACGAAGATACCCGCGCCGATCATCGTCCCGATCCCGATCGCGAGCCCCCCGGTGAGTCCGATCGTCCGTTCGAGCTCCCCCTCGCCGGTGTCGGCGTCGACGACGTCGGCGAGCGCGTCCGGAACGTCGACATCGGCGGCCGGACCGACGATCCCCGGTCCGGAGGCGTCGGAGTCCACGGAGTCGCCGGAACCGTCGGGGTCTCCCGAACCGTCTGGATCGTCCATGCCGCGAGGAACGACAGCCGCGCGCGGCAAATAGCCATCGCCGTTCCGCTCGAAACGGTCGTCACATCCGAAACGGCCGTCCCACCCGCAACCGCCTTAAGAGCCCCCGCCGACGGAGGAGTATGAGCGATCACGACCGGACCGCGGCCGTCTCCCGCGAGACGTCGGAGACCGCCATCGACCTCACCCTCGCGCTCGACGGCGACGGGGAGAGCGAGGTCGACACCGGGATCGGCTTTTACGACCACATGCTCGAGTCGTTCGCGAAACACGGCCTCTTCGACCTCACCGTCCGCTGTGACGGCGACACCCACATCGACGACCACCACACCGTCGAGGACGTGGCGATCTGTCTCGGGGAGGCGTTCGAGGAGGCGCTCGGCGGCAAGCGCGGCATCCGGCGGTACGCCGACCGGCAGGTCCCGCTCGACGAGGCGGTCGCGAGCGTCGTCGTCGACGTGGCGGGACGGCCGTACTACGACTTCTCCGGCGAGTTCTCTCAAGAGCACGTCGGCGGGTTCACGAGCGTCATGGCCGACCACTTCGCGCTGTCGCTCGCGCACAACGCCGGACTCACGCTCCACGCCGCGGTCGAGACGGGCGACAACGCCCACCACGAGGTCGAGGCGCTGTTCAAGGCGCTCGCGCGCGCCCTCGACGACGCGACGCGGATCGACGAGCGACGCAGCGACACGCCGAGCACGAAGGGCGAACTGTAACGTTCGTCGATCCTGCGGCGGCGCGCGCCTGCGAGCGGCCGCCACGGCGGCCGCGAGCCAGCACCGTGCGAGGGAGGTCGGCGGCGGCCGCCGAACCGAACGGCGGCCGCCGCCGGCCGAGGCTGGGGAGGCGTGAGGTGCGGGGCGGGGTGGAGCGGGCTTCGGGAGCAGTCCCGGCAGGGTCGATCGCGTTGTACCGAGCGCGTCCTCACGTGCCGCCTGAAACCTCAAACGCGAGTTTGACCCTCCGTGGCAGCCATATCCCCTCGGCGGGACCACGGAGTATGGTCCGATTGTCCCCGTCCGACCTCCTCCGGACGTCCTCGACGACCGACGACAGTACCCGCTGGCGACTCGAGAGCGAGGACCTCCACGTCCGCAACCACGACCCCGAAACCGCACACGACGTCCGGCTGACGATCCGCCGGGACGACGAGCGACGCCACCACGCGGAGTATCATCTGCTTCCCGACCAGTCAGGGAGCTCGGTGAACCTCCTCCAACCCGGAGCGTACGCCGTCACGGCCGCCGTCGACGACGGCGAGACGGAGACGGCGACGGTGTGCGTCTCCGACGAACCGGAGCAGACGATCGTCGTCGAGGTCATCAACGGGTCGGTACGGATCTCCGAAGGGATCCACTAGATCCGCCGACCGATCGATCCCGAGCCGAGGCCCCCCGACCGATCCCTTTTATTCGTGCGAGTCGTTCCCAAGCACGATCCATGGAGCTCCGCTGTGAGGGGTGTGCCGGCTGCTGTGTCGACTGGCGACCGCTCGATCCGGCGGCCGCCGGGTCCGACCGTGTCGGGCGCCGCCCCCCGCTCGACGACGTCTACGACCTCGTGCCGCTCATCCGCGACGAGGTGGTCGGCTTCCTCGACCGCGGGCTCGGCGACGCCATGGTGCCCCGTCTCTTCGAGCCCGCCGAAGGGGACGACCGCGTCCGGGTCGACGGGACCGACCTCGCGGCCGTCGACGACCGTCCGGTCTTCGTGATCGGCCTCCGAAAGCCGCCGAAGCCGGTCGCGCCGATCGGGACCGACACCGTCCGCTGGCTCGACGCGTGCGTCTTCCTCGACCCGATTACCCTCCAGTGTCGGATCCACGGCGACGACGTCTATCCCCGGACCTGCTCGGCGTACCCCGGTCACAACCTCGTGCTCGACGCGGAGACCGAGTGCGAGCGCGTCGAGGCCGCCGGCGGCGGCGAGCGCCTCCTCGACGACGAACCGCCCGACGACCTCCCCGCGCCGGCGTTCGGCCCGCAGGCGCTCGGATCGACCGTCTTCGCGTATCCCGACCCGGACGACCTCGATGGCGTGGTCGCACGGCTCCGCGACGGCGGGGCGACCGCCGACGATCGCGCCCGGTTCGTCGGGGCCGCCGCCGGCTCCCGGCCCGGATCGCTCTCCGTGGACCGCGACCGCATGGCCGACGCGCGGGCTCGAACCCGTGAGGGCGACTCGTGGGCGGGTGACGCGATCCGCGGCTGGCACGACCGATCGGGAGCCGACGGGCGGACCGTCGGCCTCGACGACGACGCCCGCGAGCGGCTGGTTCGCGAGCTGGAGGACGACGCCGGCGCACCGGGGACGCCGGGGTGGGACGACATCGGTTCGTAATCCGGGCTGGAACGGCATCGATCCGTGATCCCACGTCGGTCGAGTCAACCGAGTTCGCCCGGCCGCCACACCCGCTGTCTCCCGTCGAGCCACGCGACGACGGCGACGTGCGGGAGCGTCAGGGCCGCGATGGCGACGAGCGAGACGGCGAGGACGTCACCGGGAGCGGCGACCCCCGACGGGACCGCCAGACCCACGCCGCCCACGACGAGGAACCCGCCGAGCGTGAGCGGCGCGGCGTCGCGAGCGAACCGGAAGAGCGCGCCGCGGACGTCTCCCTTGGCGAGCCGCTCCGTCGCGGCCGCGTCGACGAGCGTCAGCCGCCCGACGTGCCGGAGCGAGTGCCAGGCCGCGAAGTAGACGCCGATCGCGAGGACGGGCGCGGAGAGCAGGAACCACGCCCACAGCACGCCCGTCTCGCCGGCATCCCGGAGCCATCCCCCGCGGTCCGCGCCGGCCCGCACGCGGCGGTATCCGAGTCCCATCGACAGCAGCGTCGCGCCCACCATGGCCGCACCGACCGCCAGCCGCGTCGGCGGGACGAAGAGCGGCGCGACGGCGGCGGCCGCGTCGGCGACGAACAGCCCGACCACCCACTCGGCCACCAGCCGGTACTCCCCGGGGTGACTCACGAGCGGGACGCCCATCGGAAGCCCGCCGCGGACGAGGAGCGTCAGCGCCCGTTCGCCGGGGGTCGGGAGGTGGTCGACGCCGGCGAGGACGAGCGCCGCCACGTCGCCCTGTCCCCAGTGAAGCCAGGTGAGCCCGACGAACCCGACGAACGCGACGACGGGTGCGACGAAGAACGCGACGACGACCGCGCCGCCGAGAACCGCGTACGCGACCGAGACGATCGCCACCGATCGCGGGAGCGACGTTCCGTCCCCTCCGGTCGCCCGCAGCGGAACCAAGTGATCGACCGCGCCGTGAGCCATCCCGACGACCAGCGTGCCGACCGCGAACGTCGCGACGCCGAGTTCGACCGAAAACAGGGGGGTAACGGCCCCGAACGGAACCAACACTCCCATCGCGATCGCGGGGTACCGTGCGAACCAGCGGTCGACGATCGAGCGCGCGGCGCGGTCGCCGCTTCCGACGTCAGTCATCGACGGGATCGGGGTCGACGCCCGGTTCGATCGGCGTGACGGTTCGGTGGACCGCGTCGTCGGGTCGATCGGCCGCGTCGACGCGTCGCTCCCCCGCCGCAGTCCCTCTATTCTCGTTCCGACCGAGCATCCACGGCACTGCGAGCACGGGGAGGGTGAAGACGCGGTGGAACCGGAGAGACGTCGGGGAACGGATCACCGCACCACCCGAACGGGAACGCCCATGTGGTGACGCCGGCGGCGGTCCCCATTAACGATCGGTCCAGAGGCCCTCATCAACGATCGGTCCAGGGTATCACGGCAGGGGCCGTGGGCGGCTGCCGTTCATTCCGCTTCCGAGAGCACGCCGTGGGCCTCGAGCACCTTCCCGAGACGGTACATCGAGGCGACCACCGCGTCACAGACCGGCCTGACCGCCGGCTTCGGGACGAACCCGACGGAGAGGCCCGCGACCTCGAGCATCGGGAGGTCGTTCGCGCCGTCGCCGACCGCGACCGTCGACGCCATCGGGACGCCGAGTTCCGCGGCGAGCTCCTCCAACGCGTCGTCCTTGGTGCCCTCGATCAACGGCCCCTCCGCCTCGCCGGTGAGCTTCCCGTTCGCGATCGGCAGCCGGTTGGCGACGATCGTGTCGGCCTCGGCGCCCTCGCGTTCGAGCGCGCGCTCGACCCCGCGCTCGAAGCCCCCGGTGAGCACCGCGACGTGGTGGCCGTCCGCGCGGAGCCGTTTCATCAGTCGCGCCGCCCCCGGCCGGAGCCGAACCGCGTCGAACGCCTGGTTCGCGGCCGTCTCGTCGAGGCCGCCGAGCAGCTCAGCGCGGCTGTAGAGGCTCTCCGCGTAGCTTATCTCGTCGTTCATCGCGCGTTCCGTGATCTCGGCGACCTCGTCGGCGACGCCCGCCCGCTCCGCGAGCAACACCGTCATCTCGGAGTCGGAGAGCGTGCCGTCGAAGTCGAACGCGATCAGGCTCATGCCCGTCGTTGGTCCGGCAAGGGTCTTTAACCGCCTGATCGGCGGTCGAAGCCGAACTCGATCGATGCCGCCCGCTCCGGTGGGCTTTTGCCCGCTCCGGACGTCCTCGCCGACATGAACCGTGCCGAGATCGACGTCGACGACCTCCTGAAGGTCCTTCTCGGGCTCGCGATCGTGTGGCTTCTCCTGGAGATCCTCGGGACCGTGTTGGACCTGACCTTCGCGCTGCTCGACGCCCTGCCGACGCTTATCGTCCTCGTCATCGTCGTGCTGATCGTCTTACGGCTCGCCGATCGGATCTGATCGCGCGTCCGAGCCGTGTTCAGCCTCAACGTCCCGATCCCGCCCGCTGTGGGGCGGCTCGCCGCCGATCTCCAGCCGAAACTCTCGGGGTTCGATCGGGTCCGCGACCGACACACGCTCGTGTGTAAGCGGTTCGGCGTCGCGGACGTGAGCGCCAGCGAGGACGTGGCCTCGGGCACGGTCGGCGACCCGCCATCGCGGCCGATCGCCCTCGACCGGCTCCGCGACCGGCTTCGGCGATCGGTCGCGTCGGTCGATCCCTTCGCGGTCGCGGTCGTCGGGGTCGACGCGTTCGAGACGCCCGCGTCCGGCTCCGGGCCCGTCGTCTACCTCGTCGTCGAGAGCGACGGGCTCGTCCGACTTCACCGCCGGCTGTGCGCGGAGTACGGCGCGATCGAGGGGATCGAGGGCGAGGCGTACGTCCCCCACGTCACGCTTGCGCGCGGCGGGGAGACGGCGGCCGCGAGCCGCCTCGTCGACGCCGGCGTCGAGTTCGAGCCGATCCGCTGGCGGGTCCACGCGTTGGACCTGTACGACCCCGAGTTCCGCGAGGTCGCGGCGACGCTCGAACTGTGAGACGGCGGGGGTGCGACGACCGAGGTCGCTCGGCGACCGAACGGCGCTCCACGACCGGGGTCCGTGGCGACGAGCTTAATCGGGCGAGCCCCCAACGACCGGTGATGTCGGAACCGTCGGGCATGGAGGCGTTCGCCCGTCTCGGAGGCGACGTTCGGGAGGCACTCTCCGAGCGGGGCTTCTCGACGCCGACGGAGCCGCAGCGGAAGGCGATCCCGCCGCTGTCCGCGGGGCGGAACGCCCTCGTGTTGGCCCCCACGGGCACCGGAAAGACCGAGACCGCGATGTTGCCCGTGCTCGACGCGATCCATCGCGCTCGCGACGCCCCCGGCGAGGAGCCGCGCGAGGGGATCTCGGCGCTGTACGTCACCCCGCTCCGCGCGCTCAACCGCGACATGATGGACCGGCTGGAGTGGTGGGGCGACCGGCTGGACGTCGAGGTCGCGGTCCGTCACGGCGACACGACCCGATACGAGCGGTCGAAACAGGCCGACGACCCGCCGGACGTGTTGATCACGACGCCCGAGACCCTCCAGGCGATCCTCACGGGGTCGAGGATGCGGGTCGCCCTGGACGACGTGGAACACGTCGTGATCGACGAGATCCACGAGCTGGCGTCGGCCAAACGCGGCGCCCAGCTCACCGTCGGCCTCGAGCGTCTCCGGCGCGTGGCCGGCCCGTTCCAGCGTATCGGGTTGAGCGCGACCGTCGGGTCGCCCGAGGAGGTCGGGCGGTTCCTCGTCGGGTGCGGCCGTCGGGACCCGGACCGTGAGGGCGACCGCGAGTTCGAGACGGTCGAGGTCGCGGCCGGGACCCGGACCGACGTGCGGGTGCTCGACCCCGAGATCACCGACCGCGACTCGCGGCTGGCCGGCGAGCTCGCGACCGACGAGACGACCGCGAGCCACGTCAGGACGATCCGCGGGATCGTCGCCGACCACGAGTCGACGCTGATCTTCGTCAACACGCGACAGACCGCGGAGGCGCTCGGGTCGCGGTTCAAGACGCTCGCGGCGGACGACCGGGACGGCGACCCCGAGGGCGACCCGGACGAGGGGGCGGCGACGATCGAGGTCCACCACGGCTCGCTCTCGAAGGAGGTCCGCGTCGACGTCGAGGACCGGTTCAAGGCGGGCGAGGTCGACGGGCTCGTCTGTACGTCCTCGATGGAGCTCGGCATCGACGTGGGCCGCGTCGACCACGTGGTCCAGTACGGGAGTCCCCGCGAGGTCGCCCGGCTGCTCCAGCGGGTCGGGCGGGCGGGCCACCGGCGGGACCTGGTCTCCGAGGGGACCGTGGTGACACAGGGGGGCGACGACACCCTGGAGGCGATGGCGATCGCCCGGCGGGCCGGCGAGGGGCTCGTCGAGCCCGCGAGCATCCACCACGGCAGCCTCGACACGGTCGCCAACCAGGTCGTCGGCGTGGTGATGGACGAGAGCGAGGTCCACGCCCGGGCGGTCTACGAGACGATCACGAGCGCGTATCCCTTCAGCGACCTGTCGGAGCCGACGTTTCAGGAGGTCGTTCGCGAACTCGACGGGAACCGCCTGCTGTGGCTCGACGAGGAAACCGACACCCTCGAGAAGTCCGGCGGCACCTGGCAGTACTTCTACGCGAACCTCTCGATGATCCCCGACGAGTCCACCTACGAGGTGTACGACATGTCCTCGAGACGCGGGATCGGGACGCTCGACGAGCGCTTCGTCGTGAACTTCGCCGGGCCGGGCGAGACGTTCGTCCAGCGCGGC
Source organism: Halobellus captivus (assembly GCF_003697845.1). GTDB lineage: Archaea > Halobacteriota > Halobacteria > Halobacteriales > Haloferacaceae > Halorubrum > Halorubrum glutamatedens. The sequence goes on from NZ_RDQE01000001.1 coordinate 264,942, forward strand.
GAGATGTGGCGGATAACGGAGGTCGACGAGGAGGAGGAGCGCGTCGAGGTCACGCCGATCGCCGACCCCGCCGGGGAGGTTCCCTCGTGGGTCGGCCGGGAGATCCCCGTGCCGAAGCCGGTCGCCGAGGAGGTCGGACGGATCCGCGGGGAGGTCGCGAGCGCGCTCGAGGCAGGCTCGACGCCGGCGGCGGTCGCGGGCGATCTGGCCGAACGGTACCCGACCGACGAGCGGACGGTTCGCGAGGCGATCGGGACGATCGCGGACCACGTCGACGCGGGCCACCCCGTGCCGACCGACGAGCGGATCGCCATCGAGGGGAGCGCGCGGACCGTCGCGGTCAACGCGACGTTCGGCCACGAGGTCAACGAGACGCTCGCGCGCCTGCTCGCCGCGCTCGTCGGCCAGCGCGCGGGGTCGTCCGTCGGGATGGACGTCGACCCCTACCGTGTCGAGTTCGAGGTGCCGGGCGGGGTCGGTCCCGGGACGTTCCGGGAGGTCCTCGAGACGACCGACCCGGCGGGCCTGGAGGCGTACCTCGAGATCGCCGTGAAGAACTCCGACGCGCTGAAGTTCACGCTCGCGCAGGTCGCGGCGAAGTTCGGGTCGGTCAAACGCTATCGCGAGGGTCGCGGGAAGTTCGGCGGCGACCGCCTGCTCGCGGCCCTGGAGGGAACGCCCGTCTACGACGAGGCGCTCCGGGAGGTGTTCCACGCCGACCTCGCGGTCGCGGAGACGGCCGACGTTCTCGAGGGAGTCCGGTCGGGACGGATCGGCCTCGAGACCGCCCGCGAGCGGACCCCGATCGGCACCGCCGGGCGGTCGGCCGGAACGGAGTTCCTCGTGCCGGAGAACGCCGACGCCGACGTGATCGAGACGATCCGCGAACGGATCCGGAACGACCGGGTACGGCTGTTCTGTCTCCACTGTACGGACTGGGAGCGGACCACGAAGGTCAGGCGGGTCGGGGAACGACCGGAGTGTCCCGAGTGCGGCTCGACGCGGGTCGCGTCGCTGAACCCGTGGGACGAGGAGACCGTCGCGGCCGTCCGCGCGACCGACAAGGACGACGAGGAGGAGCGCCGCACCGAGCGGGCACATCGGGCGGCGAGTCTGGTCCAGACCCACGGGAAGCGCGCGGTGATCGCGATGGCCGCGCGCGGCGTCGGCCCGCACAACGCCGCCAGGATCATCAACAGGCTGCGCGAGGACGAGGACGAGTTCTACCGGGACGTGTTGCGCCAGGAGCGCGAGTACGCGCGAACGCAGTCGTTCTGGGACTGACGAGGACGGGGGAGTCAGCTATCCGACACGTTCGTGACCGGCCGGATCGGTCGCGCGTTTCGGCCGGGATCCCTCCGCAAACGAATCACGATCGACGATCGAACGCGGGCGCGGGATTCGCGATCATAGATCAGTAACGACCATGATGGAAAGAAAATCGGTAGTAATAGGTCATCGAGACGGATATACGCACAGATCATTACCGTCCTCCTTCATGATCCGGTAATGGACGACTGACGGAGTGGATGAACCACATATTTATATACTTCCTTGCGAAACGATGGGTTGATCCATGGTTAGGTCAGAAGCGGACATGAAACGGCGCGACTTCCTGAAAGCGACTACCGCCGGCGGAACGGTCGGCATCACGGCCCTCGCCGGGTGTTCCGGCGGCGGTGGCGGTGGCGGTGGCGGCGACGACGGATCCGGTGACGACGGGTCCAGCGGCGACGGCTCCGGCGACGACGGCGGCTCCGGCGACGACGACGGCTCCAGCGGCGGCGGCAGCAACCTCCCGACGTACACCTACGTCAACAACGCGCAGAGCTACAACCCGCCGCGACACGACGCGATCAACCTCATCGCGAGCCAGTTCGACGAGGAGCTCGGTCTCGACATCGAGGTCGACGTGCTCGAGTGGGGGACGCTCTTCAGTCGGGTCTCCGAGGAGTACGACTACAGCTTCGCGACGTGGCACACGTTCTTCGTGACGGAGCCGGTCACCGAGCTGAACAACCTACTCAACTCCGGCAACACGGACCCGGGCCAGGGGAACTACTCCGGCTACGAGAACGAGGACCTCGACGGGATGATGGCCGACTACTTGGGCGAGCCGGACGACGACACCCGGATCGACCTGGCACACGACATCCAGCGGACGGTCGTGGACGACGTGCCGATGATGCCGATCACCCACATGCCCATGCTCGGCGTCTACAACAACAACCAGGTCGACAACCTGGAGGCGGACCTCGCGAACGGGTTCAACTCCTACTGGACGATGGTCAACCTGGAGATGCAGGGCGGCGAGACCGTCCTGAAGGGGTACTGGCCGGAGACGCTCTCGACGATGAACGTGCTCGGTCACAACGGCGAGAACAAGCACGTCTACCAGTTCAACATGATGTACGACTATCTGGTCCAGCTCGACAACAACGCCGAGGTGGCTACGGACGTCAGCCTCGCGACGGACTTCGAGCGCGTCGACGAGACCACGATGGAGTACACCATCCGGACGGACCACTCGTGGCACGACGGCGAGGACGTCACCGCCGAGGACGTCGCCTTCTCGTACAACTACATCGTCGACAACGAGGTGCCGTACTACTCGCCCCAGACGCGGTTCCTCGAGGGAGCCGAGGTCGTCGACGAGGAGACGGTCCGGATCAACATGTCCGAGACGTACGGGCCCTTCAATCTCGGTATCGCGAGCATCATCCCGATCATCCCCGAGCACAAGTGGGCCGACCGCGACAACCCGAGCCAACAGAACATCGAGGAACCCGTCGGCAGCGGTCCGATGATGTTCGACTACTGGGAGCAGGGCAGCGAGTTCGGCATGACTCGGTTCGACGACCACTTCGCTCCCGTCGACTTCGAGCGCCGGTTCTGGCGCGTCATTCCCGAGGCGTCGACGGTGTGGTCGAACCTCCTCAGCGGCGACCTCAACTACGAGCCGTTCGGTCGGCTCGACCGCCAGCTCAACGAGAACCAGGACGAGGACAACATCAGCGTCAACTCCGAGCTCGCCCCGACGTTCTGGCACTTCACCGCGAACGAGCGAGAGGAGGGACTCGACGATCCCGTGCTCCGGCGGGCGCTGTACGAGTCCATCCCGCGGACGCCGATCGTCGACCAGATCCTGTTCGGCTTCCCGGAGAAGGGCTTCAACATCATGTCGCCCGCGTTCGGTCCGCTCCACACGGAGGACGTGACGGAGTACGAAGAGAGCGTCGAAGCGGCGCGTAGCCGCCTCGAGGAGGCCGGCTACAGCTACACCGACGCCGGCGCGCTCCAGGCACCCGAATAAAACGCGAACGGGTGTATCAGCCACCCTGCGGCGCAATATTTAAAACAACCACAAGGATATTAGTGACTAAGTAACATGGGAAAAGCTAGCTTCGTTGTCAGACGCACGCTCCAACTCGTCGTGACGTTGTGGGCGGTCGGAACGGTGTTGTTCGGGCTGTTCAGGCTCATGCCCGGCGACCCGACGTCGTACGTCGTCTCCTCACAGATGACACAGGAGGCCCGCCAACAGCTCATCGAGAGCTACGGCCTCAACGACGCGTTACACGTCCAGTACATCCGGTTCCTCGAGAACCTCGTCGTGTTGAACTTCGGTCAGTCGTTCCACTCGAACCAACCCGTCACCGACATCATCGCGACGTACATGCCGAACACGCTCGTGTTGATGTTGACGGCGTTCATCGTCGCGTACGCCCTCGGCATCACGCTCGGCGTGTTGTCGGGGTGGTACCGCGGGTCCCGGTTCGAGCGGAGCACGGTCATCACCGCGTTGACCGCCCGGAGCGTGCCGACCTTCTACGTCGGGCTCATCGTTCTGTGGATCTTCGGCGCCGAACTGGGCGTCATCCCGATGAGCGGGATGACCAGTTTGGGGACGGGGGGACAGAGCACGGGATTCCTCGATATGGTCTTTACGCTTGACTTCCTCCGTCACCTCATCGCACCGGCGGCCGTTCTGGGGTTCTACTACATGGGATACCCACTGCTGATCATGCGGACCAGCATGCTCGAGGTCCTCTCCGAGGACTTCATCGACGTCTGCCGCGCCAAGGGGCTCAAGGAGCGGACGATCATGTTCAAACACGCCGCCCGCAACGCGCTCTTGCCGATCATCACGGCGGCCGCGATCGCCCTCGGTTACGCCGTGGGCGGGAGCGTCCTCATCGAGACGGTGTTCGCGTGGCCGGGTATCGGCCGAGAGATGGTCCGTGCAGTCCTTCGGCGGGACTTCCCGGTCGCGCAAGGCACGTTCATCGTGCTCGCGTCCACCATCATCTTCCTGAACTTCGTGGCCGACCTCGCGTACGGCTACCTCGATCCCCGGGTGACTTACGACTAGACCAATGGCCCAAGAAGAACAATCAACTCGGTCGATATACACCGATCTCGACGACAGCACCGACGAGGAGATCAACAAGTGGGAGCGGACGTTCCGTCTCTGGCGGGAGACGCTGAAGGAACACTGGGGTATGCTGACCGACGAGCTGTCGGTCAAGCTCTCGATGCTCACCGTTGCGGGATTCATGCTCATCGCGATCTTCGCGCCGTTCATCGCGACCCACCAGCCGCTCCAGCGCCAGTTCCAGGGCGACGCCGGGATCATACAGGACAAGTGGGCGGAACCCTCACTGCTCGGCGGGGACACCGAGTATCTACTCGGAACGACCGCGGAGGGGTTCGACATCTTCAGCCAGCTCGTGTACGGCACGCGCGCCGCGCTGTTGGTCGGGCTCATCGCCGCGTTCTTCACCGCGGGTATCGGGACGCTCGTCGGGCTCGTCGCGGGCTACTACGGCGGCAAGGTCGACGACGCGCTGATGCGGATCGTCGACTTCCTGTACGGGATGCCGCTCCTGCCGACGGTCATCGTCCTGGTCGCGGTGCTCGGACCCGACCTCTGGAACATCATCCTCGCGCTGATCATTCTCCAGTGGCGCTCGACCGCCCGCGTCATCCGCTCGCAGTCGCTGTCGTTACGCGAGCGACCGTTCGTGAAGGCCGCGGAGGTCGCCGGGGCGGGCGACTGGCACATCATCAGCAGACACCTCGCGCCCAACGTGCTCCCGATGACGTTCCTCTACGGTTCGTTCGGGATCGCGTGGGCCATCCTCGCCGAGGCGGGCATCTCGTTCATCGGACTCGGCGACCCCAACACGGTCTCGTGGGGAACGATGCTGCAGGCCTCCCGGGCCTACTCGGCGCTCTCGTTCGGCGCCTGGTGGTGGTTCGTGCCGCCGGGGATCTGTATCGGCCTGCTCGTCATCAGCGGCTTCCTCATCGGCCGTGGCTACGAAGAGATCACTAACCCCAAGATACAATGAGTCAACTGGAAGTCGAAGACCTCGAAGTCTACTACGAAACGGAAGAAGGGCCGGCACAGGCGGTCGACGGCGTCTCCTTCGAAGTCGAAGAGGGCGAGAACATCGGCATCGTTGGCGAGTCCGGCTGTGGGAAGACCACGCTCGCGAAGGCGATCATCGGGATCCTTCCCGACGCCGGCTACATCAACAACGGGAGCATCAACTTCAAGGGCGACGACCTGACGGAGATGACCAACGCCCAACGGCGTCGCCTCAAGTGGGAGGAGATCTCCATGATCGCCCAGTCGGCGATGAACTCGCTGGACCCGGTGTACACCATCCGGGAGCAGATCGTCGAAGCCATCGAGACGCATCGTCCTGGGACCGGTCGCGTCGAGTCCGGCGAGATCGTGACCCAGATGTTCGAACTCGTCGGACTCGACCCGGAGCGCGCCGACGACTACCCACACCAGTTCTCCGGCGGGATGCGTCAACGGGCCATGATCGCGATGGCGCTCGCGCTCGAGCCGTCGCTGATGCTGGCCGACGAGCCGACCACGGCGCTCGACGTGATCATGCAGGACCAGATCCTCAAGCGGATGAGCTCGATCCAGGAGGAGATCAACTCCTCGATGCTCGTGATCACCCACGACGTGAGCGTCGTGGCCGAGACCTGCGACCGCGTCATCGTGATGTACGCGGGAAAGATCGCGGAGGAAGGTCCCGTCGAAGAGATCTTCAACCAGCCGTATCACCCGTACACGATCGGATTGAAGCGTGCGTTCCCGAACATCAGGAAGAGCAGCCAGGACCTGCTCTCGATCTCGGGATACCCGCCCGAACTCATCGATCCGCCACAGGGGTGCCGGTTCGCCGAGCGATGTCCGATGGCGACCGACAGGTGCCGCGAGGAGGAGCCGGAGGCGCACTACGAGAACGGGCTCCGCTCGTACTGCCACTACGCCGACGAGATCGACACCGAGCTCCGGCCGTACGCCGACGATCCGGGGACGTGGGATCAAGCGGCCGCCGCGACCGACGGAGGTGTCGAGGAATGAGCGGCAACGAGGTCCTCCTCGAGGTCGACGACCTGAAGAAACACTTCAAGGTCAATCAGGGCTGGATCGCCAGCCTGGTGGAGTCCTTCGGCAGGGGGGAACCCGACTACGTCCACGCGGTCGACGGCGTCAGCTTCGAGCTTCGCGAGGGTGAGACCCTCGGGCTCGCCGGCGAGTCCGGCTGCGGGAAGACGACCACCGGGATGTCGCTGGTGAAGCTTCACGACCCGACCGCCGGCGACATCGTCTACGACGACACGCGACTCTCGGAGGCGAGCGACGCGGAGATCAAGCAGTTCCGCCAGAACGCACAGATGATCTTCCAGGACCCCTTCGAGAGCCTGAACCCGCGGATGACGGTGTACGACACCGTCGCCGAGCCGCTTCGGATCCACGACATCCGCAACGAGACGGCGCGGGTCCAGCGCGCGCTGGAGTTCGCGGAGCTGCTTCCCGCCGAACACTACTTCGATCAGTACCCCCACGAGCTGTCCGGCGGGCAGCGACAGCGGGTCGCGATCGCGCGGGCGCTCGTGCTCGACCCCGACTTCATCGTCGCGGACGAGCCGGTGTCGATGCTCGACGTGAGTCTCCGTGCGGGGGTGCTCTCGCTTCTCGACCGGATGACCGACGAGTTCGGCCTCTCGGTGGTCTACATCAGTCACGACCTCTCGCTGCTCCGGCACATGTGTGACCGGCTGGCGATCATGTACATGGGCAAGATCGTCGAGAAGGGACCGACCGACCAGATCATCGAGAACCCGCAACACCCGTACACGCAGGCGCTCATCAACGCCGTTCCCGTTCCCGACCCCGCCGTGGGTCGCGAGCGGGTCGAGCTTCAGGGAGAGGTCGGCGACGTCATCGACATCCCGACCGGGTGTCGGTTCAAGAACCGGTGTTCGGAGTACATCGGCGACGTCTGTGACCAGGTCGTCCCGCCGCTGGAGGCGAAGACGGACTTCGAACAGGACGTCGCCTGTCACCTCTACGACAGCGCGGAGGGGTACGACCCCTATCAGGAGATGACCGGGAGTCCGAGCGCGGCAGAGACGGGCGACGAGCCCGAATCCACGCCCGCGGACGACTGATTTCCGTGTCCCGTCGACGGCTCGTCTCCGTCGATAAGGGCTAGGTTCCCTTCTCGATAGGTGCTTCCAGCAGGAGCCCCGGCGCGGTCACCGCGAACGGGATCTGTGATTTGTGCTTCTCACAGACGCCCGTCACCGTCCCGCGAGCATCGCCGATCCGCGAGACGCTACGGAGCACGTCCGGCGTGTACTCTAGGAACATCCCGTCGACGCGGCCGTTCCGTTCCCCGTCGTCGAGACGGTAGGCCTCGGCGATCGGGAACTCCGCGGACCCGCACTCCGGCCGATCCTCGGTCATGTCGTCGATGTCCTTCGCATATAGGGCGCTCGCCGGAAAGACGCCCGCCCGCTGGACGCGCTCGAACTCGTCGCGGAGCCACGGCTTCTTGAACCGCTCGACGTACACGTCGGCGTCGGCTTCGAGCTCCGCCGCCGTCGCGTCGCTGGCGTCAACGTCCAGGTGCCGGGCGTGGATCCGGGGCGGTTCGGTGAACCCGAGGCTGGGAACGCTGTTTCCGCTCGGATACGTGTCCTCCTCGGCGGCGGTGGTCGTGTTGTGGAGGCGACGCCGGACCCGGCCGTCGGAGACCAGTCGCGTCGGCGCGGTCGGTTTCACCTCGGCGTCGTACGCACGAGCCGCGAAGGACCCGGCGTGAACCGTGTCCTCGATCGAAAGCGTCTCCGGGCCGATCCGGTCGCCGACCTCGTAGGGGCTCATTCCCATGTAGTCGGCGTCGGCCTCGAGGTAGTGAGACACGAAGTGGAAGAGCTGGCCGGCCGCCTGCGGGCTCAACGCGACCGTCGTCTCGCCGGACGGGACGTCGACGGGATCGGCATCGGCGAGCGTGCGCGCGTCCGCCGCAGCGGATTCGATGGCGTCCGGAATCTCCTCGAGGAAGGCCGCTCCCTCGGTCGAGCCCGCGTGACGTCTCACTTTCGCCCCGTCGGCGAGCGTGAGGCTGAACTCCACTCTCGCCCGGTCGAGCGTCGTTTGGATGACGCTTCCGGTGGTGGTTCCGACGGCCTCCTCGATATGGGCGTCGACGTAGTTCGCCCACCGGCGGTCGAGATCGAGGTCGGCGGCGGCCGCGAAGCCCGCCTCGACGGCCGCGACCTTCTCGTCGACGTCGACCGACTCGATCCCCTCCTCGGACCAGCCGCCGTGGGTCGCTCGGTGGGTGGTGTAGGCGTCGAAGCGGCCGGGCTGGTCCTGGGCGAGCACCTCGCCGCTGCGGATCGCGCGGTCGGCGACGTCGGTGAGACTCTCCTCGTCGATCGAGTTGGTGTACCGGTAGTCGGCCGCGCCGTTCGCGAAGACCCGGAGCCAGACGCCGGTCTCGGTGAACTCGGTCGCGCTCCGCGGGCCATCGCCCGTGACGACCGCGTCCGTCTTCTCCTGGTAGACGCCGCCGACCTCCGCGTACGACACCGCGTCGTTCGCCTCCAAGCTGTCGAGCAACCAGTCCATCGCGTCCAACACGTCCTCGCGTTCGTCGGTCATAACGGTGTGATCGCCGCTCTCACACATGAAACCCGTGACTTCCGGAAGGACTGTTCGGCGATCCGTGAACTCGAGGCGTCGTGCGGATCAGCGTTCGTTTCTCCGGCGTTGTTCCTCCGCTTCCGCCTCGTACTGCCTCGCCACTCGTTTCTCTTGGAGCTTCTTTCTGTACTCCCAGTACCCGGCACCGAGGATGAGAGCGGCGAACACGACGCCCTGAAACAGCGCGCCGTCGGACGCGAAGTACGCGAACGCGGCGGCCGCAAAGAGCAGCGAGAGCCCGAGCGTCGCCCTCGCCCATCGCTGTTTCGGGAGGCGAGGGAGATCCATGCCGACGGATCCGTCTCGGAACGTATCAACGTTGGCCTTCGGAAACGACGACCGTTCGTCCCGGTGCGTCTAGCTCGCGTTGCCGTACGTCTCCTCGAGGTATTCGACGATGTCGTCGCTCTCGGGCATCGCGTCGATCCCGTTCGCCTCGTCGACGAGGACGGGCACGCCCGTCTGGCCGCTTACCTCCTCGACCTCGGTCCGCTCTCCGTGCGGGCGCGGGACCATGATCGACTCGTACTCGAGGTCGAGCTCGGCGAGCGTCTCCTTGACCTTCGCACAGTACGGGCAACCCTCCAGTTCGTAGAGTTTCAGGTCCGTCATCGCCCGAGGATAGGGGCTCGGCAGGTAAAGAACCTCCGCGGTCGGTGGAGGGACGCGCACGGGCGGATCGTGGCCGCCGTCGACCGCGGCGGTCGGGGACTACGCGCCGCTCGATGGAGGCGCTACAGGATCACGTCGCGAGTCTGGAGCACGTAGTAGACGACGAGCAGCGCCGCGATGGCGTACTGGCCGAGGTCGACGTCGTCGTACTCGCCGGTCGCGACCTTGATCAGCGGGTACGCGACGATCCCGGCCGCCAGGCCGTCGGCGATCGAGTAGGCGAACGGCATCACGGTGACGGTGAGTCCGGCGGACACCGCCCACGCCGGGTCGGACCAATCGACCTCGGTGACCCCCTGGAGCATCATCACGCCGACGACGATGACGGCGATGAAGGAGGCGTACGCGGGGATGGCCGCGACGACGGGTACCGCGAGAAGCGAGAGGAGGAAGCCGGCGGCGACGACGAGCGCGGTGAGACCGGTGCGACCGCCCTCCTCGACCCCGGCCGACGACTCGATGTACGTCGTCACCGTGGAGGTGCCGAGCATCGCGCCGACGGTGGTGCCGACCGCGTCGGCCATCAGCGGCTCGTCCATCTCCGGGAGGTCGCCGTCCTCGTCGAGGAAGTCGCCGAACTGCGAGACGCCGATGAGCGTCCCGGCGGTGTCGAAGAAGTCGACGAAGAAGAACGTGAAGACGACGAGCGTGAAGGTGAGCGGTTCGATGTCGGCGAGCCCCTCGAGGAACGCGCCCGCGAGCGGGGTGATGTCGTACTGGGCGGCCGGCAGCGACTCGGGCGTGACGACGCCGCGCTCGAAGACCCCGCCGAGCGTGAGCAGCCAGCCGGAGAGCGCGGTGGTCAGGATGCCGAGGATGACCGCGCCCGTGATCCCGCGGGCCCACAGCGCGAAGGTCAACCCCAGCCCGAGGATCCCGAGGATCGACCACGGGTTTCCGAACACCGCGCCGAGCGTGACGAGCGTCGCGTCGTCGGGAACGACGAGCCGGAGCTCCTGAAGCCCGATGAACAGGAGGAACAGTCCGATACCCGCGCCGACCGAACGCTTGACGGGCTCGGGGAACAGCCGGATCACGTACTTGCGTGCGCCGACCGCGGTCAACGCGATGAACAACAGCCCCTCGACGAAGACGGCGGCGAGCGCCGTCTGCCACGGGATGCCCAGACCGATCACCACGGTGAACGCGAAGAACGCGTTGAGTCCCATTCCGGGCGCGAGCCCGAACGGCCGGTTGGCGTAGACGGCCATCACCAGCGTCCCGGCCGCGGACGCGAGGATCGTCGCGATGGCGATCATCTGGACCACCTCGATGAACTCGTATCCCGGGATCTGGATCGCCTCCGCGAGGATGAACGGGTTCACCACGATGATGTACGACATGGCGAGGAACGTCGTGATCCCCGCAACCAACTCGGTCCGGAAGTCCGATCCGTGCCCCTCGACGTCGAACCGTGCCGTCAACGTGTCTACGATCCCCATTGGTTACTCGTGGATACTCCCGGTGTCAGACATAAGTATTACTACCTGAAATAAGCAGATATACACAAATGTGCATATAGATCTCGTCGAGCTGTCGTTTCATCGTCAAAAACTGGTCGAACGTGCGAACGGCGTGGTCCGCGACGACGCGATCGGCCCGGTTCCTACTCGAAGGTCGTCAGCGCGCCGACGGGGGCGTCGGTGATCTCGCGGGCCCGGCGCATGCCCTCGTCGCCGACGGCGATGAGCGTGAACACGCCGCCGACGTCGGCGTCGGCCTGTAACGCGATGTCTAAGAGGAGCTCCTGGGTCTCGCCCGATCGGATCAGGTCGTCGACAACGAGGACGGTGTCGCCCGCCTCGATGGCGCGTTTCGGCAGGTAATAGGTGAGTTCGATGCCGGAGGCGAGCCGCTGGCGCGACTCGATGAACTCCTCGACCGCGGTCTCCTTCGACTTCTTGGCGTACGCCAGCCGGGCGTCGAAGAAGGAGGCCATCGCCGCACCGAGAGTGATCCCGTCGGTCGCGGCGGTGAGCACCACGTCGGGCGAGGCGAACTCGAACGTCTCGGCCGCGACTGGCGCGACCAGGTCGAGGAAGGACTGATCGAAGACGACGCCGCTGTTGTCCACGTATCCCTCGTCGTCGAAGGCGACGCGGGCGACCAGTTCGTCGGCGAGCGCGTCGCGGCCGACCTCGGAGACGACCTCGCGCGCCCGGTCGGCGCCGGGGAGCACGTGGCCGTTCACGTACCGGTTCAGATCGCCCGCCGGCAGCCCCGTGAGCGTCGACAGCTCCTCGTACGTCCGCGTCTCCTTCAACGTCCGCAACACGGCGACCGCCTGTAACTGGAGGGCCGCCTTCTCTGCGCGGTTCATGTTAATGATCGTGATCGCACAAGTATGAATACATCGAAGTTCCGTCGCGTGAGTGTATCCACGAACGACGAACTCCGAGGCGGCTATCGCTCGCGGACGACGACGAACTCCGCGAGGTCACGGAGGTACTCGATCGCCTCCGTTTCGGGCGGGTTCGCGTCCTCGAGCGCGGCGAGCGCGAGCTCGGACTGCTCTCGCGCGCGTTCGTCGACCTCAGCCGGCGAGAGCGAGGTCACCTGGACGACCGACGGCCGGTCCATCTCGGCGTCCTGGCCCGTGGGCTTGCCGAGGTCGTCGGCGTCGGCGGTGGCGTCGAGCACGTCGTCGCGCATCTGGAAGGCGACGCCGACGCGCTCTGCGTACTCGCCGAACGACTCGATCGCGGCCGGCTCCGCGCCGCCCGCGACCGCGCCGAGCTCCGCGGCCGCGCGGAACAGCGCGCCGGTCTTCCGGCGAGCGAGCTCCATGTACTCGGCCTCCGTGGTCGGGCGGGCGGCGAGCTCCGTCGCCTCCCCCTCGCCGAGTTCGACCATCGCCTCGGCGACGGTCCGCATCGCCCGCTCGTCGGCCGAGAAGAGCGCGAACGCCTCCCCGAGGAGCCCGTCGCTCGTGATCATCGCCGGACCGTAGCCGAACTCGGCCCACGCGGAGGGGGTCCCGCGACGGACGTCCGAGCGGTCGATGATGTCGTCGATCACGAGCGAGGCGTTGTGGACGAACTCGATGCCGGCCGCGAAGTCGACGGCGTCGTCCGGGTCGCCGTCGAACGCCTCGCAGGCGAGGATCGTCACCGCCGGGCGCACGCGCTTGCCGCCCGCGAGCACGACGTGCGCGAGCTCGTCGGACAGCTCCTCGGGCTCGACGCGGTCGATGACCCCCTCGATCCGCTCCTCGACCAGCGCGACCCGGCGCTCCAGGTACTCCATCTACTGAGGGGAGGGGACGGCCGCGCAAAGGCCTAACGGAACGGCGGCCGGGGGAGCGGAAGGGGGACGAACGTCAACGCGCGTCCGACGTTCGGTACGACTACTGGAACCGGATCCCGAGGTCGTGAAGCCGCTCGTTGTTGTTCGCGACGTTGATCAAAAGCGGGGTGAGCCCCTCGATCTCGGGGGCGTTCGCGATCCCGCCGGCGTCGAGCGCGCGGAGCCCCTCGATCCCCTCGGCGACGTCCGTCACGATCCCCTTCGCGTCCTCGTCGTCGCCGATCACGAGCGTGTCGATCCCGAGGTCGGCGTCGAGGTTCGCGAGGCGCGCGGCCGCGAGGTTGTGGAACGCGCCGACGACCGCGACGCCCTCGGGTGCCGCGTCCGCCACGATCCGGGTGACTGACCCCGCGCCGGGCTTGTGGTAGTGGAAGCCGTCGTCGTCGCGTTTCATCCCGGTGGCCGGCGAGACGAGGACGTCCCCCTCCTCGAGCGCGTCCGCGACCTCCTCGACCGTGTCGCCGACGTGGTACGGCGGGACCGCGAGCACGATCACGTTCGCCCGCTCGGCGGCCGCGACGTTCTCGAACCCGCGTACCTCGCGGTCGAGCCCGCGGCTGTCGAGTTCCGTGGTGTACTCTCCGGCTTTCGTCTCGGCCTTCTCGGCGTCTCGCGACCCGATCAGGACCTCGTGGGACGTGTCGGCGGCGAGGCGGAGCGCGAGCCCCTCCCCGATGTCGCCGGTGCCGCCGAGTATCGCGATGTCCATGGGATCCGTCGGCGCGTTACGACCTTAGGAGTTGCGTGACCGGCCGTCCTCGCCACCGGCGGGATCGCCCACGCGACCGCCGACCGACGACGTTCGGTGCGCCTATACGCCGCCCGCCCCATCCGGTCGCCATGGACGAGCAGGACCGCGTTTCGGCGTTCGTCGACGAACACGGGCTGGAGGCCGACCTCGCGTACCGCGTGCTCGACCTCGAGAGCGAGGTCGGCGAGGTCGCAAAGGAGGTGACGACTTCGACCGGCTACGGGTCGAACCCCGAGGACGCGGCGATCGCAGCCGACGAGATCGGCGACTGTCTGTTCGCGCTGCTGGCGGTCGCCGAGGCCGCCGACGTCGACGCCGGCGACGCGCTCGACGTGGCACTCGAGAAGTACGAGGCGCGGATCGACGAGACCGGCGGGGCCGGCTCGGGGGAGTAGGGCGACGACCGGGAACGCGCTCCGCGTTCGCCCCTCCGCTCACGCCCGTATCTCGATCAGCAGGTCCGCCTCCGGCGACTCGCCCATGATCGACCGAACCCGCTCCCACGAGAGGTCCGCACGGGCGGTGACGGTCCCGGCCGCGATCGCACCGCAGGCGTTGGCGACGAGGAGCGGGACCTGATACTCGCGCGGGTCGTGGCCGAACCCGCCGTCCGCCATCTCGGGCTCCCTGAGCGCTGCGCCGAGGAATCCCGCCGCGAACGCGTCGCCCGCGCCGGCCGTGTCGACCGCGTCGACGTCGAACCCGGGATGCGAGACGTCGCCGTTCGGGGTGTGAACCGTCGCGCCGTCGCCGCCGTGTTTGATCGCCACGACGCGGTCGTCGGGCGCGCGTGGGTCGATGTCGGTCGCGTCGGCCAGCGCGTCCGCCTCGCGGTCGTTCACGAAGATCAGGTCCGACGCGTGAAGCGCCGCGTCGTATCCACGATCGGTCACCCGCCGGCCGGGATCGAAGCTCCGCGTCGGCCCGAGTTCCGCGGCGGTCGTCGCCAGCGCGGCCGCGGTCTCGGGCTGTTGGCCCGTCAGGTGGAGGTGATCGGCGGCGGCGAGCGTCTCGCGGTCGAGGTCGCCGGCCGAGAACGCCTCGTTCGCGCCGTCGTTGGCGAGCATCAACAGCTCGCCGTCCCCGTCGACGATCACGTACGTGACCGAGGTGGGCTCGTCGGCGGCGACGAGCACGTGGCCGGGGTCGACGCCCGCGCTCGCGAGCTCACGCAGGGCGAGCGCGCCGGACTCGTCGCCGCCGACGCTCCCGAAGACGACCGACTGCCCGCCGAGTCCCACGACGCCGACCGCCACGTTGGCGGCGCTGCCGCCGCCCGACTGTTCGAGACGCTCGATCCGCGTCTCCCCGTCGCGCTCCGGCAGCTCGTCAACGTGGATCGTCACGTCCCAGTTGATGTGGCCCGCCGAGATCACCGCCGGCGGCCCGCGTCCGTTCTCGGGTTCGAGGTCCGGGTCGTTCGTGGGCTCGACCTCCCGCTCTTCGGATCCCTCGCCGCTCATGGCTCGGCCCACGGCTCCGCGGCCCCCTCGCCGAACAGCTCGCGCATCAGCGTCACGATGCTCTCGGGCGGGAACTGCCCGTGTTCGGTCACGATCGCGTCCATGTACCGCGGCGGCGTCACGTCGAACGCGGGGTTCTCGACCGCGATCTCGCCGATCCCCGCACGGGTCTCCGGGTCGATCACCTCCGCCTCGTCGCGCATCTCGATCTCCACGGTGTGGCCCGTCAGCGTCTCCGGATGGAGCTTGATCGTCTGTGCGGCGGTCATGATCGGGACGCCGCGTTCGCGCGCGTTGACGGCGAGTCCCGAGGTGCCGATCTTGTTGATGACGCCGCCGTCGGCGGCGATCGAGTCGGCCCCGACGAGGACGTGGTCCGCCTCGTTCAGGTAGCGTCGCGCCGCGGAGTCGACGATGAGCGTGACCGGAACGCCCATCCCCCGGAGCTGTTCGGCGGTGATGTGTCCCTGGTTCCGCGGACGAGTCTCCTTGACTATCGCCTCGATCTCCTTGCCCCCTTCGACGGCCGCCTCGATGCACGCGAGCGCGTCCGTCGAGTGACAGTGGGTCATCACCGTGTCGCCGTCGGCGAGGCGGTTCGCGCCCACGCGGCCGAGGTCCTCCTGGGCGCGGTCGAGCTGTGCGACGAACTCCGCGACTGCGTCAGTCACGCTCTCTCGGAGGGCATCGACGTTCCGGCCGTCCATCCGCCGGAGGACGTACCGGAGCGCGTTCGGCAGCGAGACGGCCGTCGGGCGGGTCTCGCGAAGCCGTCTGGCGGCCGCACGCATCGACGCGCGGAACGCCGCGGGCGAGTCGGCCTCGGCCTCGCGCGCCTGCGTGCCGAGCGCCTCCGCGGCACCGGCCGCGATCGTCGCCGCGCCGCGGATCTCCATCGACGCGATCGCCTCCGCGGTCTCCTCGACGTCGGGGGCGAGTCGGTGGTCGGTCATGTCGATACCGTTTCCCGCGGGACGCATATAAACCCCGCTCGGCCGTCCGGCGTTCGACTCGCTCCCCCGCCTCGCTCCTCGACCCGCCCAGCCCTCCGGCTCAACCGTCTTCCGGCTGCTGGCCGTAGCTCTCGAAGCGTTCCTCGACGACCGCGAGCTGCTCGTCCGTGAGGAGGTTCGGCTCCCCGATCGACGAGGAGCGAACGTAGAGCCGGCAGAGGTCCTCGACGTGGTGCGTGTTCTCGATCGCCGTCTCCAGATCCGGGCCGGTCACCACGAGCCCGTGGTTCGCGAGGATCGCGGCGTCCGAGTCGGTGGCGGCCATCGCGGCGACGACGTTGGCGGCGAGTTCCTCGGTCCCGTACGGCGCGTAGTCGGCGATCGGCACCTCCCGACCCACCGCGACGATCATGTAGTGGACCGGCGGGAGCGACAGCCCGAGCGTCGCCATCGTCGTCGCCCACGGCGAGTGGGTGTGGACGATCGCGCCGGGTCCCGCGTGGTCGTAGATCCCCGTGTGCATCGGCACCTCGCTCGAGGGGGCCATCCGACCCGCCCGGCGGTCGCCGTCGAGGCCGACGACCGGCACGTCCGCCGCGTCGAAGGCGTCGTACGCCACGCCGGTGGGCGTGACGGCGAAGGCGTCGCCGTCGCGAACGCTCAGGTTTCCGGTCCGCCCGGGCGTCAGCTCCGCGAGCGCCGGCGCGTACTCCACGACCGCCTCCCGCTCGGGACGGAGGGTCACGCGAGCACCTCCGGCAGCGCCGCCAGGTCATCGATCCGGTGGTCGGGTCGCCGCGGACCGGTCAGGTCGTCCGCCGCCGGGTCCTCGCCCGTCCCGCCCGTGAAGAGGACCGTCTCCATGCCGACGGCGTTTCCTCCCTCCACGTCGGCGACGACGTTATCTCCGACCATGACGGCCTCGCTCGGTCGGGCGTCGAGCGCGGAGAGCGCCGCCGCGAACGGGAGCGCGCTCGGCTTCTCGCGGCCGACCTCCTCCGAGGTGACGAGCCGGTCGATCCGGTCGTCGATCCCGAGACCGGACAGCTTCCGCAGCTGGACTCGCGTCGTGAGGTTCGTCACGACGACGACCGTGAGTCCGGCCTCACGGAGCGCGTCGAGCGTCCCCTCGACCCCGTCGAAGATCTCCATCTCCGCCACGTACCCGTTCCAGTACGCCTCGCCGATCGCGAACGCGTCCGCGGCGTCGTGGACGCCGGCGTGGAGCCGGAGCGCCCGCTTGAAGTAGACGAACCGCTCGTGGGAGGCGGCCGTCCCGCGGAGTTCGCGCTTCGCGTCCGCCCGTGCCCTCGCGTACAGTTCGTCGAACCGTTCGCGGTCGAGGTCGTACCCGCGATCGCGAAACGCCGAGAGCGCCGCCCGCTTGCCCGCCTCGTTACAGGGGTCGTACGGGTAGAGGGTGTTGTCGAGGTCGAAACAGACCGCTTCGTACTCCATGTCCGACCCTCGCGGGGCGGCGACTTAAGCGTGGTTCGGGAGGACGGTCGGTGCCGGAACTACTCTCCGGCGTCGAGGTCGTATTTGAACGAGTAGCAGTACTTCTCGTAGCCGACGTCCTCGTAGAAGCGATGGGCGTCCTCCCGCCACAGTCCCGACTCGAGCTCGACCGTCTCACAGTCGCGGTCGCCCGCCCACTCGTGAATAAAGGAGAGCAGAGCCGAGCCGTGCCCCTCGGACCGCCGTGACTCGGTCGTCACCAGGTCGTGGACGAAGGCGTGTTTTCCCAAGTAGAAGTTCGTGTCGACGGTGACGCCGGCGACGGCGACGAGTTCCGACCCGTCGTACCGGCCGAAGAGGCGATACCCCTCCTCGCGCATTCGTTCGTGGGCCACCTCCATCTCAGCCCGGTCGAGGTGCTCCCGTAGTTCGCGGAGTATCGGGTACGCCGCGTCGAGCTCCGCGTCGGTCGTGAGCTCGCGGACGTCGCTCGCGTCGGAGTCGTCCATGTCGAACGGAACGCGTCTCGCCCGCAGCAAGTAAGTATCGGCCCGCCGGCAGACGGTATCGGCCCGCCGGCAGCAGCAGGCGGATTCGAGATCGAGGCCGGAGCGTCCCCGGACGTTTATCACTGAAAACGCGGCCAGTCGGCCCGTGCGTTGATCACGGACCCGGATCGGGCGAGGCGGGCGTCCGGCGACCCGACCGGGACGCGTTCCAGCCGGCTGTTCGCCACCACGTCTCCCGTATACCGGCGGGACGGGCGTATGTCGTCGACGCCTCCGGCCGTACTGACGCTGACGCCTCGGCCTCACTGCTCGTTCATCGCCTCGCTGGCGACGTTGCGCCCGCGTGAGTTGAGCGCTACCTCGCGGCGAACCCGCACCTCCTCGACGACCTCCAGTTCGATCAGTCGTTCGAACGTCTCCTCGACCTCGTCGACGTCGCTGCCCAGAAATGCGGGGATCTCGAACGGCGAGACCCCCGAGTACAGCGCCATCAACACCTCCCGATCGCGACTCGAGAGATCGACGTTCGTCGAGCTTCGCTCCTCGCCCTTCCGGAGCCACGACTCGACGAACCGCATCCGCCGCGGCGTCCCGGCGAGATGCGTCTCGATGCTCGTGTCTCCGTCGTCGGTGTGTGACACCTCGATCACGGGTTTCTTCGCCCCGTCGACGGTCCGTCTCGCGGCGTCGAGCCCGCTGATGTCGTCGAGGTCGAACTCCACGAACGCGCCGCCTTCGAGCGCGGCACCGAGGCCGTTCTCGTCGATCTTCACGCGGGCCTGCTCCCAGCCGGTGTCCTGGACGACGCCGCCCTCGACGGCCGGGTGTTTCGCCAACAACGTCCGCTGGTCGAGCAGCGCGCGATACACGTCGCGTTCGAACGACTCGTGTTCGGCGGCGGCGACCAGAAGCACCTGCTCGCCGAGATCGAAGCTCACGTAGTTCGAGACCCGAGCTATCGACTGGTTGGCGTCGTGACGGCCGCCCAATCCCTCGAGTCTCGAGAGTGGAACCGTCCGTTTCCCGTCGTTGCCCGCGAGGATCAGCCGCCGGTTCGACAACAGCACCCGGCCGGGCGTCCAGGAGACGTCGTTGATGGCTCTCCCCTCGCGGACGGCGACCGCGAACCGTGCCTGGGTGTCCGTGACTTTGTACTCGCCGTCACCAGTCGCCATCTAGACACCACCTGCCCGGAGCTTCGAGACCGCCGAGAACACCCGTTTACGGACCGCGGAGCTCTCGTCGTCGGTCAGACCTTCCAGGCGATTCAGCGTCTCCTGTCCGCCCACCTGGCCGAGCACGAACACCGCCTTCGCACGGACGTCATCCGGATGCTCGGTGCCGAGTCGATCGAGCAGTCGGTCCTCGACGACCGGCCCGCCGAGGTTCGTGAGGCTCGTCGCCGCGAACTGGGCTGTCTGTGGGTCGTCGTCGCCGAGCGCGTCCGCAAGCGCCTCGACGGCCGGCTCGGAATCGGCGTCGGCGACGCGCCCCAGGATCCACGCCGCGTTCCGACGTTGCCGGCTCTGTGTTCCATCAGTGAGGATCTCGACGAGGGGCTCGACGACCGTCGCATCGTCGGCGGCCTTCAACTCGGAGACCACGCGGTCCCGGACCGCGTGGCTGTGTTCGGTCGGCACGTTCGAGAGCAGCTCGATGACCGAATACACCGCCGCGTTCCTGACGATCGCGCTCTCGTCACCGAGCGCGCGCGCGAGCGGCTCCACCGGCTTCGGGTTGCTCGCGTTTCCGAGCGCCCCCGCGGCGATGCGGCGAAGCGACTCGTCCGGATCCTCGAGCAGGTCGATGAGCGGATCGAGCGCGCGGTCGGTCCCGACGGCTCCGAGCGCGTTCGCTGCCGCCCGGCGGACGCGCGGGTCGTCGTCGAGGCGCTCGATCAGCCCGGGAACCGCCCGCGAGTCGGCGAACGTCCCGCACGCGTGACACGCCCGGAGCCGCACGCGCGGATCCGGATCCGAGAGAGCTCCGACGACCGCTGGCAGTGCGCTCGGCTCGTCGAGACGAGCGAGGGCGTTCGCCGCCGCGATGCGGAGTTCGGCGCGTTCCGCCTCGAGCGCGCGGGCGAACTTCCGGGCGGTGACCCACTCGGCCTCCGATCCGCTGCCGCCGGTGAGTTCCGCCAGTAGCTGTTCGAGCGCCTCCTGGCCGACCTCGTCGAGGGCGTCGACCGCGGCTCCGCGCACTCCCGGGTCCTCGTCGGTCGTCGCCGCGCGCAGGAGTCCGTCGACCGTCGCCTGGTCGTCCGCGTCGGCGAGTTCGCCGAGGAACTCCACCGCACGCTTCCGGACCGCGGTGCTATCGCTCGCTAGCGCGTCCCTGAGTCGGTCGACGTTCCCCTCGCGAGAGTGCTGGTACAGCGACATCAGCGCCTCCGGAACACCCGTCGGCGTTTGTCGATCGGTTCGTACCCGTCGCCGCGGTCCGGCGGGACGCTCTCGGTCATCCCGACGACGAGGACGCCGCCCGCCGCGAGCGACGCCTCGAGGGTGTCGAAGAGCGATCCCTTGTGGTCCGCGTCGATGTAGATGAGGAGGTTCCGACACAACACCGCATCGAAGGGGCCCCGCGACCCGTCGCTGATCAGGTCGTGGGTGTCGAACGTCACGAGCCGGCGTGGCGCCTCGCGAACGCGGAACGCGTCGCCCTCGCGGTCGACGTAGCGGTTCGGATCCGAGAGCGGCTCGAGTTCCTCGGCGATGTCCGTCGTTCGCGTGGTATGGTACATACCCTCCCTTGCGTGAGCGAGCGCCTCCTCGCTGATGTCCGAGCCGAGCACTTCCACGCGGGACTCGTCTATCGCGTCGTCGTCGCACGCGAGCATCGCGAGCGAGTACGCCTCCCGGCCGTCGGCACACGGTGCCGACCAGACACGGACTCGCCGATTCTCGTGGGTGAGATCACGCAATACGTTCCGCATCACCTCCCACATCTCGGGATTGCGGAAGAACTCCGTCACGTTGATCGTGAGCGCGTCCATGAGCGCCTCGCGCTCGTCCGCCTCCTCGCGGAGCAGCCGTCGGTACTCGCGGTGCGACTCGGTCCCGCGCCGACGCATCCGGGCGGTGATACGTCGGTCGAGGTACGACTCGTTGTAGTAGCCGGGCTCGAACGGTACCGAATCGTCGATCTGTCTGAGGACGCCCTCGAAGGCCGTCTCGCCGGTCATAGGCTCACCACGTCCAGGACGGCCACGACGTCGCCGTCGCCGAGCACGGCCGTCCCGCTGAGTCCGGGCGTCCCGGACAGCGGGCCGTCGAGCGGCTTCACGACCACCTCCTCCTGGTCCAACACGCCGTCACAGTGGAGCGCCACCTTTCGGGTCTCCTCACGTATCCGGACGAGCATTCCCTCGTCGGCGGCCGTCGCAGCACCGCCCGCGTCCGAGCCGTCGTCGTTCTCGGCGGATCCGCCGTCGGTCGCCGCGGTGGCTCCCGGACCGAACGCCGCGGTTTCGGGTTCGGCGGCGGCGAGCCGGTCCGCGAGTCGGATGACCGGGTAGAGGTCGTTCTCGTGACGGACCACCTCGTCGCCGTGGACCGTCTCCACGTCGTCCGCGCGGGACACCTCCCCGATCGACTTGATCGGGATCCCGTACTCCGTGCCGCCCACGTCGACGAACATCACCTTCACGATGGCGACGGTGACCGGAAGCCGGAAGCGCACCGTCGTCCCCTCGCCGGGCTCGCTGTCGACCGAGACGGAGCCGTCGAGGTCGCGGGCGGTCGTCCGCACCACGTCCATCCCGACGCCCCGTCCGGAGACGTCGGTGACCTCCTCGGCGGTCGAAAAGCCGGGATGGAAGACCAGGTCGTAGGCCTCGCCGTCGGTCATCGCCTCCACGGTCTCGCGGTCCTCGACCCCCTCCTCGACCGCCTCGTCGCGGAGCCGGTCTGCCTCGAGGCCGGCGCCGTCATCGGCGACCTCGATGACGACGTGGTCGCGCTCGCGCTCCGCCGTGAGTTCGACGCGTCCTTGGGGGTCCTTGCCGGCGGTCTCGCGCTCCTCGGGGGGTTCGATCCCGTGGTCGACCGCGTTCCGCAACACGTGGACGAGCGGGTCGCGCATCTCCGTGAGGATCGTCCGGTCGAGCTCGACGTCGTCGCCCTCGATGTCGAAGGACACGCGCTTGTCGAGGTCGCGGGCGACGTCCCGGACCAGCCGCGGGAACGAGTCGGACACCTGTGAGAACGGAATGAGCCGCATGTCCATGGCGGTGTCCTGGAGACTGGACGCGAGCTTGTCGAGCTCGTCGAGCGTCTCGGGCTCGGTCCCGGTGCCCTCCAGTTCTCGCCGGAGCTTGATCCGACTCGTCACGAGCTGTTCGACCAGCCCGTACAGCTCGTCGACCTGGTCGACGTCGACCCGGATCGACTTGATCTCCTCGCGATCGGTCGCCTCCGAAGGTTCCGAATCGTGGACCGCGTCTTCCCCCGGTTCGGTCCCGTTCGCGTCCTCGGCAGTGGAACCGTCCGGTTCGGCGTCGTCCGGGTCCGGCTCGGAACGGTCACCCACGAGCGTGGTCCGTACCGTTGCCACCTGCGTGAGCGCCTCGAGGCCCTCGGTGACGACCGCCGGGTCGGCGTCGGCGACGAAGGCGTCGAAGCTCCCGTCATACTCGCCGTTTTCCAGCGCTTCCGCGTCCGGGCGGGTGAGGTACTCGCCGAACTCCTCCTCGAGCGCCCGGAGGACGAGTGTCGCGTCGACGCCCGGCATCGCCGTCTCGCCCAGGGTCACCTCGGCGTAAACCGCGTCCGTGAACCCAGTCATCGCTGCCGGCGGTTCCGGAACGTCGATCCCGGCGTCGCCGTCAGCGGTGTCGTCGGGCTCTTCGGTCTCCGTGTCTGCGCCCTCGGCGGCGTCAGCATCGGCAGCTTCGTCGGCGTCCTCGTCAGTATTCTCATCGGTGTCGGGATCGACGGTTCCGTGCTCCTCGACCGCCCGAAGCCGTGATTCGAGGTCCGACGGGTCCGTCGACACCTCCCCGGTCTGCTCGATCTCCGCGACCATCGCCTCGACCGCGTCGACCCCCTCGAAGAGCAGGTCCATCAGTTCGGGCGTGACCTCCCGGTCGCCGCCACGGACCGCGTCGAGCAGGTCCTCGAGGGCGTGCCCGAACGAGGAGACGTCCTCGTACCCCATCGCGGCGGCGTTGCCCTTCAGGGTGTGTGCGACCCGGAACACGTCGTCCATCGCCGCGTCGTCCTCGGGATCCGCCTCGAGCGCGAGCAACGCGTTGTTGAGGTCGGTGACCCCGTCCTCCGCCTCCGCGACGAACGCTGCACGGTGGGAGTCCATCAGGCTCCACCCCCGAGGATCGCGCCGGCGACGTCGTCGAGATCACACACCGAATCGATCACGCCGGTTCCGACCGCGCGTTTCGGCATCCCGTAGACGACGCAGGTGTCCTCGCTCTGGGCCACCGTCCGCGCCCCGGCGTCGGCCATCGCCCGGACGCCCGCGGAGCCGTCGTCGCCCATTCCGGTGAGGACCACGCCGACGAGCGGGTCCGAGACCGCCCCCACGGCCGACCGCATCGTCACGTCGACGGCGGGCGTCACCGACGGCGCGTCACCGTCGACAGCGTCGCAGTCGGCGAGTTTCACGCGCAGCCGACCCGCGCGGTAGCTGCCGACCTCCATGTGCCGGCCACCGGGGGCGACGAGCGCCTCGCCGGCTCCGATCCGGTCCCCGTCCGTCGCCTCCCGGACGTCGTACGCGGAGGCCGAGTCGAGCCGCTCGGCGAACCGCGTGGTGAACGCCTCGGGCATGTGCTGGACGACGAGCACCCGACAGTCGGCCATCGGGAGCGCGGAGAGCACCCGCTCGACCGCCTTCGGGCCGCCGGTCGACGCGCCGATGACGGCGGTCAGGGGTCGCTCGAGGTCGACGTCCGACGGCGAGTCCGTCCTCGACTCGCTCCGTGGCTTCCAGTCGCGCGTCGCGGCCTCGAGGTCCGCGTCGGCGACCGACCGAACCGCCTCGACGAGCCGGTCGGCCTCCCGTGAGACGCCGGTGGACACCTCGCCGCCGGGCTTCGCGAAGAAGTCGACCGCGCCGCGCTCGAGCGCCTCGAAGGTCACCTCGGCGCCCTCGGCGGTGTGCGCCGACAGCATCAACACGGGCGTCGGCGTCTCCGCCATCAGTCGCTCGACGGCCTCGAGTCCGCCCATTCCGGGCATCTCGACGTCCATGGTCACCACGTCCGGCCGCGTCTCGGCGACCACCGACAGCGCCTCCGTCCCGTCGCCGGCCTCGCCGACGACGGTCACCCCCGCGTCGGTCAGGAGATCGCCGATCAGCCCTCGCATGAACGGCGAGTCGTCGACGACGACCACCCGCGTGGCGTCGCGTCGGCCACCACGTCGATCCGTCGTCCTACTCATGTTCGAAACCGCTCCCAGAACGAGCATAAACCCACGGACCCAGGAATCACCGGTGATAATTCAGGGGACACCGTTATTGGTCGCCTCGGTGCGAGTGGGGGTATGCCAGCCACGCAGTCGGACGCGGAACACACGAAGGTACTGGAGTTCGGTCTCGGCGACGGCACGTACTGTCTGGACATCGGGGTCATCGACGAGATCGTCGACGCCGGCGAGCTCACGCGAATCCCCAACTCCCCGGACCACGTCGAGGGCGTGATGGACCTTCGAGGGCGGACGACCACGATCGTCGACCCGAAGACGCTCTTTTCGATCGAGGGGACGGGTCCCCGCGAACGGATCGTCGTGTTCGACGACGACCGGGTCTCGGAGGGCGGAACCGTCGGCTGGATCGTCGACGAGGTGTTCCAGGTCAGGGACGTCACACCGGACGACGTCGATCGGGGGACCACCGCCGACGACGAGGGCGTCCACGGGATCGTCAAGTCCGACGATCGGTTCGTCGTCTGGGTCGCCCCGGACGTCGATGCCCCGACCGAGAGCACGATAGCGGATCTGACCGACGGGGAGACGACTGAGGCGTAGTCGGTTTCGTTGACCCGTCGCTCGTCCGGGTTCTCACGGCTGAAAAACGGGGGCCAACGCTTATCGGGTCGCCGGGAATGGTCCACGTATGCGAGTCTCCAGCGGAGTTCCCGGGTTCGACGAGCTCGTCGACGGGGGATTCCCGTCCGATCGGCTGTACGTGGTGAGCGGTCCCCCCGGCAGCGGCAAGACGACGTTCTGCTCGCAGTTCGCGGCCCAGGGTGCCCGAAACGGGGACGACGTGCTGTACGTCAGCATGCACGAGACGAAGGAGGGGATCCGCCGCGACATGGGCGGGTACGACTTCGGGTTCGACCGCGCGCTCGACACCGACCGGGTGACCTTCCTCGACTCCTTCTCGGCGGACGGTCGGCGGTTCTTCGGGCTCCCGGGCGAGCGACGGGACCGTTCGGGCGTCACGAACCGGCTTACCGGGTTCGTCAACTCCCGCGACATCGACCGGGTCGTCTTCGACTCGACGATGCTGTTGCGGTTCCTGCTCGACGACGACGAGGACACGATGATCCAGCTGCTCTCCTCGCTGAAGCGCACGGACGCGACGACGATGCTCATCTCCGAGATGACCGACCCCGACGCCTACTCCGAGGAACACTACCTCGCACACGGCGTCGTCTTCCTCCACAACTACCTGGAGGACGAGGGGATGCGCCGGGGGATACAGGTGCTGAAGATGCGGGGGACCGACGTGAACACCGACATCCAGGACGTCGAGTTCACCGACGGGGGTATCCGCGTCGGGTCGGCGGCGACGGTGACCCGGTGATGTACGACCGGACCTTCGGAACGGACTGGAAGGAGGGGGAACTGACCCGCGAGGCGGCCATCGACCGGGCGTTCGCGCTCGGAGTGGCCGCCGGCTGCGGCAGAAGGCGTCCCGACGAGCTCGACCGGATCCTCGAGGCGTTTCCCGGCGCGTACGAACGAAGCATGGTCGAACTCGCCTACGACGAGGGGCGAACGAAGGCGCTCGAGGTCCCTATCGAGGAACCCGAGGCGGTCTGGGAGGAACTGGTCGACGGGGTCGGAACGCCGCGAACCGCGCCGTTGCCGGCGGCGTTTCCCGGAGCTCTCAGTGAACTGACGGTCACTCGGTCGCCGCGAACCGGGCCCCCGTCGTCGCTTGACCTGCCGAGGTTCCTGCGAAAGTGATCCCTCGGAAGGGTTTTATCGGGGTCGCCCCGTTGTGTGAGACATGAGTCCGCTTCCCGACGCTGTCGTTTCCGCCGACAGCGTCCTCGTTAGCGGACCACCGATGAGCGGGAAGTACGACCTCTTCAATCGACTGCTCGCGGCGTGGTCGGACGCCGCCGTCGTCATCTCGACCGGTCGGACCGCCGAGAAGGTCCGGGCCGACCACGACCGGCTCGTCGGGAACGGCGGCGACGACCTCGTCGTCATCGACTGTGTCACCCACCAACAGGGGGACAAACGAGACGACACGCCGACGACGAAGTACGTGAGCGGTCCCGGCGATCTCACGGAGATCGGGATCAAGTTCACCGACGTGGTCGAGGCCTCGACCGGACGCGAGCGGGCGGTCGGCGTCTACTCGCTGTCGGAGCTTCTGATGTACTGGGACCCCGACCGGATCTATCAGTTCACCCGCGTGATGACCTCACAGTCCTCGGGACAAGGGTGGCCGTTCGTGGGCGTCGTCGGCTCGACCGCCCACGACGAGCAGGTAATCCACACGCTGTACGAGCCGTTCGATCTGGTCGTCGAGACCCGCGTCGAGGGCGATGAACGACAGTTCCGGGTCCTCGACCGCATGGAGCAGCCCTCCGGCTGGGAGCCCTTCTGAGCGCGCCCGGCGTCACCTCATCCGACCAGATCGAACTCGATCCCGACCGGCGGGGTGTCGAGGATCCCCCAGTAGACGAACCGGTGGGATCCCGGTCCGAGCGGCGGGCAGACGGCGAGTTCACGGTCCGGCACGGCCGACGCGATCGCCGACTCCTCGAGGTCGACCGACCAGCTGTAGGTGTCGCCCGCTTCGAGCGTGTCGTCCTCGCGGGGGAGGTCGACGGCCTCCCCGGTCGTCGAGCCGCGCACGTCGAGCCACCCCTCGCCGGTCTCACGCTGTATCGAGTACGCCTGTTCGCCGCGGGTATCGACGGATCCGTCGCCGGTGTTCCGGAGCACGAGCCGGAGCGACTGGCCGTACGTCTCGGCGGTTCCCTCCGTGGAGAGCTCCAGACGTGTGCCCCCTTCGTCCCCGCCGTCCGCCCCCGTCCCGTCCCCGCCTCCCGTCTCTATCGTCCGCGACTCGACGGGGCCCTCGAACGGCGCCTCGAGCCGAACGAACCCCTCGTCGGGACACGACAGCGTCTCCGGCGTTCCCTCGGGTCCCTGCGGGCCGTCCCCGGCGGCGGCGTCGAGACAGCCGGCCGTCGCGGTCGCCCCGACGGCGACGGCGGCCGTGCCGGCTCGACACAACAGGTCCCGCCGTGATCGCATCATGTGTCCGATACGGTCGCGACGGGTTTCAACCCCGCGAGTGGCGTCGACGCTCCAGCGGTCCGGTCCGGGCGCTCGCGTTCGGAACCGCTTTCCCGTCGGCCGGCCCATGACCGCGTATGGAGCTGTTCGGATCCAGCGGCATTCGCGGGGTCGCACTCCGGTATCTCACGCCGGAGCTCGTTCTCGACATCGCGAAGGCGGCCGGGTCGACCTGGGACGCCGACCGGGTCGCCGTCGCCCGCGACACCCGGACCACCGGCGAGCTGTTCGCCAACGCCGCCGCCAGCGGGCTTGCCGCCGTCGGTCGTGACGTCGACCGGCTCGGCGTCGTCCCCACGCCCGCGGTCGGCAACTACTGTGAGTCCGCGGGCGTCCCGTGCGTGCTCGTCACCGCCTCGCACAACCCGCCCGAGTTCAACGGGATCAAGCTCGTCGGCAACGACGGCGTCGAGCTCTCAGTCGACGTGTTGGAGCGGATAGAGCGCCGCGTGCTCGACGACGAGTACGACCACACCGACTGGCGGACCGCCGGCAGCGAGACCACCGTCGAGGGAGTCGTCAACGACTACGCCGACCAGCTGATCGCCGCCGTCGACCGCGAGGCGATCGCCGACGCCGGACTCACCGTCGCGGTCGACCCCGGCCACGGCGCCGCGTCGGTGAGCTCGCCGCGGATCTACCGCGAGCTCGGCTGTGAGGTGCTGACGGTGAACGCCACCCCTGACGGCCACTTCCCCGGCAGGGACTCCGAGCCCGTCCCGGAGAACCTGACGGCGCTCTCGCGGCTCGTCGCCACCTCCGACGCCGACGTGGGGATCGCCCACGACGGCGACGCCGACCGGGCCGTCTTCGTCGACGAGACCGGATCGGTGGTCGACGGCGACACCTCCTTCGCGGCGCTGGCCGACGACGCCCTGGAGCCGGGCGACGCCGTCGTCAGCGCGGTCAACGTCTCCCAGCGGCTCGTCGACGTCTGTGACGCCAACGGCGCCGACCTCGAGTTGACCCCGATCGGCGCGACCAACATCATCACGCGGACCCGGGAGCTGAAGCGGGAAGGCGTCCGCGTCCCGATCGCCGGCGAGGGCAACGGCGGGGTGTTCTTTCCCCCGTACCGGCTCTCGCGGGACGGGGCGTACATCGGCGCGCGCTTCCTCGAACTGCTCGCCGACGCCGACGGCCTCGCCAGCGAGGCGATCGCTCCCTACACCGACTACCACTTCGTGCGCGTCAACGTCGAGTACGAGGACGGCGACGAGCGCGAGGACATGCTGTCGGCGGCGCGGGCGTTCGTCGAGACCGCCGAGGCGACCCCGAACACGACCGACGGCTACCGGCTCGATTACGGCGACGCGTGGGTACTCGTCCGACCCTCCGGGACGGAGCCGAAGATCCGGGTCTACGCCGAGTCCGCCGACGCCGACCGCGCCGAGCGGCTGGCGGAGGAGATGCGGACCGCCGTCGAGAGCGGACGATAGGACCGATCTCTGGAAGTCGTGATTTTGGAAGTTGTGACCAGAGAGGCGTTCGTGATCCGAGATGCGTCAGCAACGCGTGCCCGCGAGCGCCCGCGAGGGCGCGAGACTGACCGCGCGAGGTCGCCGGCGCGTCGCGTCGGCTGCCAGAGGCGCAGAGCGCCTCGCTGCCGGGAGGCGTTCCCCGTAGTCACGTCTTCCGTGGTGTACAGTCGAGAGACCGGAGCTTTGGAGACGTTCGTCGCACCAGAACGAGAGACGACCGACACCGAACCGCGTCAGTCCAGCGCCGAGAGCGCCTCCGCCGCCTCCCGCGCGGCCCGCAGGTGCTCGCGTGCGCGTCGCGGGTCCTCGGTCTCCTCCGCCGCGCGGGCAAAGCGGGTCAGCGTCCGCGTCAGTGACTCCCGAGCCGGACCCACGCCGGAGGCGTCAACCTCGGTGCCGGGAGCGGGCGGTTCGGGATCGGCGCTCCCCGTCATCCCTTCCGCGCTCCGGGACGTTCCCGCCGCGTCGCCGATCGAGCCGCGGGCGAGGTCCCCCGCGGGATCCGGTCCGACCTCGTCGCTCGCGGCGGTCGAGCCGGTGTCGTCGTCCGCGACGACGCCGTTGGCCGCGGCGGTCTCGGGACTCCTCGCTCCGGACGTTTCCGCCTCCCCTGCGATCGCCCCCGCGGTCCCGTCGCTCTCGTCGTCCCCGCCGGCCGGGACCGTCCCCTCCGCGGGCACCTCGTATCCGTCCTCCGTCGCGTGACACGTCGGGCAGAACTCCCGGCCGTCGTGTCGGAAGATCGGGTCGCCACACGTCTCGCAGTGGCGGTTCGTCATCGTCGCGCCCTGTAGGAGGAGCTCGGACATCCGCTGGGTGTGTTCGCGCTTCTCCTCGTCCTCCGCGAACTTCTCGCGGAGCTTCTCGCGTTCGGCCTCCTTGTCGAACTCGTCGCTCATGCGTGGTCGAACGCCCTTCACGAGCAAAAGTCCGGTGGGCTCGGTCGGCGAAGTGCGGCCCTCGACGCGAACGCCGGACCCGCCCTCAGTCCTCGGTGCGGGTCCGGTCGGCGTCGGGGTCGAGCTCGCCGCGGTGGATCTTCGCGCCGTCCTGGGCGACCTGCCGGCCGAGCACGGCACACTTGATCCGCATCGGGGAGATGTCGACGCCGAGCATCTCGGTGACGTCGTCCGTGTCGAGCGCGTCGAGTTCGTCGACGGTCATTCCACGGAGCCGCTCGGAGAGCATGCTCGCGGAGGCCATCGAGATGGCACAGCCGTCGCCGGTGAACGCGACCGTCTCGATGGTCTCGCCGTCGTCGGCGAGGGCGATATCGACCTTGATCGTGTCCCCACAGGAGGGGTTCTCGCCGACGTGCGTGAAGTCCGGGTCCTCGAGTTCCCCGTAGTTGCGCGGGTTCTTGTAGTGGTCGAGGATCTGCTGTCGGTACATGTCCGAGCCCGTTCCCATACTGTATCCGGGTACGCCTGTCGCGTTCAAAAGCGTTCCGTCGGGGCCGTCACGTCGCCGAATCGCTCGTCCTCGCCGGTCGACCGACGGTCGTGATCACTCCTCCGACCGGAGCGGCGTCGGGCGCGCGTTGGTCTTCGGCTCGGACGGAGCGGCGGTCGATCGACGGGTCGAACGGGACCGCTCGCCGCCGACTCCCTCGAGGTGGTCACGGAGCACGCCGAGCAGACGGTCGTACTGGCCGCGGGTCGACCGCTTCCGGACGTACGCGGTCGCACCGGCCTCGAACGCCCGCGCCTCGACGACCGGGTCGTGACAGATGGTGTGGAACAGGAACGGCGTCCGAATTCCTCGCTTCCGGGCGGTTTCGAGCAGTTCGACCCCGGTGCCGTCCGGGAGCCGCTGTTCGGTGATCACGAAGTCGACGTCGGCGAACGCGTCGCGTGCCTCCGACACCCGATCGACCGACCTGACCGAGACACCCGTCTCGAACCGCTCGAGGAACGTCACGAGCACCTCCGCCGACTCGGGGTCCGGCTCCACGTGGAGGACGTCGATCCGCGAGGAACGCCCCGCCCCGTTCCCCGGAGGATCCGTCACCTCGGTCGCGAAGTGGCGGTCGTCTCCGCGGTTTGCGGAGTCTGCGGGGTCTGCGGAATCTGCAGGGTTCGTTCGTGTGGCGGTTCCGGTCGTTCGTCGGTCTCGATCGTCGGTCATGATGTGGTTTCGGGTCGGCGCGTCCTCGGAGTCGACTACTACGTGTGTAGTACTCGTTCTTCTCGGATTCGAAATTCGTTTACGACTACAATAAACATTGTGCGATCCGAGTTGTCATGGCTCGAGAGGGCCGGATTCGAGCGGTACGGGAACGAGCCACACGCGACCGAAGCCGATCAGGCGAACAGGTCTCTGGCTTCCCGGACCGCGTCGACGAGGGCGTCGACCTCCTCGACGGTGTTGTAGAGGTAGAAGGACGCGCGCACGGAGGCGGCGACGCCGAGTTCGTCGTGGAGGGGCTGGGTACAGTGGTCGCCCGCCCGGATCGCGACGCCGTAGTCGTTGAGGACGCTCGAGAGGTCGTGGGCGTGGACCCCGTCGACGTTGAAGGCGACGAGACCGCCCCGTTCGTCGCCCGGCGGGCCGTATATCTCCACGCCGCCGAGGTCGGTCAGGCGGTCGTAGGCGTACTCGGCGAGCAGGCTCTCGTGTTCCTCGATCCGCTCCATGCCCACGTCCTCGAGGTACTCGATCGCGGCCGCGAGGCCGATCCCCTGGGCGATCGAGGGGGTTCCCGCCTCGAACTTCCACGGGAGGTCCTCCCAGGTCGACTCCTCGAAGGTCACCTTCCGGATCATCTCGCCGCCGTAGAGGTACGGCCCCATCGACTCGAGCAGCTCCCGGCGGCCGTAGAGCGCGCCGATGCCGGTCGGCCCGCACATCTTGTGGCCGGAAAAGGCGAGGAAGTCGGCGTCGAGGTCCGCCACGTCGACCGGGCGGTTCGGCACCGACTGGGCCGCGTCCGCGAAGATCAGCCCGTCGTGGTCGTGGACGAGCTCGGCCAGCTCGCGGATCGGGTTCACGGTCCCGAGCGTGTTCGAGACGTGGACGGCGGACACCATCTCGGTGTCGCCGTCGATCTTCGCCTCGGCGTCGGCCATGTCGAGTCGGCCGTCGTCGGTCACTTCAATGAACCGCACCTCCGCGCCGGTCTTCTTGCCGATCTGTTGCCAGGTGACGAGCGAGGCGTGGTGTTCCATCTGCGTGAGCACGACGTTGTCGCCGGGGCCGAGCTCCGCGAGCCCCCACGCGTACGCGACGAGGTTCATCGCCTCCGTCGTGTTCTTCGTGAAGATCACCTCCTCGCGGCCGTTCGCGCCGATGAAGTCGGCGACGACGTCGTGGGCCTCCTCGTATGCGACGGAGGCCTCCTGGCTCAGCTGGTGGATCCCGCGGTGGACGTTGGAGTTGTAGCTCCGGTAGTAGTCCGAGATCGCGTCGACGACCGGGTCCGGGGTGTGCGAGGTCGCCGCGTTGTCGAGGTACACGAGGTCGACGTCGTCACCCTCGTCCTCTCCGGGCGAGGTGGGATCGCCGCCGACCAGCCGCTCGAGGATCGGGAAGTCGTCGCGGATCGCTTCCACGTCGAACGGGTACTGTTCTTGAACTCCCATTGTCGGCCAGAGGGCCCCGAGCACTAACACACCTTCGGTCCGGTACGTGTTGCCCGTATCGCTGACGTACTCGGCGTATACCGCGGGCGTTGGTTCGGAGAGCGGTCGAAGGGTGATCGCGGTCGGGCACGTACCGGTCGTTCACGGGTTTGACGGGACTGCTGCCGACCCAGCCGCTCGGCTGTACGTCTCCGAAGGCATGGCCGCCGAGAACACCGCCGAAGTCCCACCCGTCCGCGGCCGCACAGCACCTCACGCCTCCCCAGCCTCGGCCGGCGGCAGCCGCGGGACCGCACCGCATCGCGGCCGCCGCCGACCTCCCTCGCGCGGTCCGCTCGTGCCCTCCCGGGCACTCGCAGGCACGCGCCACGCATGACGAGGTCGGCCTCGATCGCTCCGCTGAGCCGTATCAAAAGTACCATACCGTCTCCCGACCCGGTGTACGGTATCGGGTGACTCCAGTGACGACGAAACGCGAATACCGAGACGACTACGACGACGAGACCCTGTACATCCCGGGGCCGACGGAGGTCCGCGACGACGTCATCGAGGCGATGGCCCGGCCGATGTTCGGCCACCGCATGGACCGGATGACGGACCTCTATACGACCATCGTCGAGGACACGAAGGAGTTCCTCGGCACCGACAACGAGGTCGTGATCCTGACCGCCTCCGGCACCGAGTTCTGGGAGGCGTCGACGCTCAACCTCGTCGACGAGAACATTCTCGTTCCGACTTGTGGGAGCTTCAGCGAGCGCCACGCCAACGTCGCCGAGCGGCTCGGCAAGGACGTCGACCGCCTGGAGTACGAGTGGGGCGAGGCGGTCAAACCCGAGGACATCCGCGAACGCCTCGAGTCGTCGGACAAACACTACGACGTGGTCGCGACCGTGATGAACGAGTCCTCGACCGGCGTCCGGAACCCGATCGAGGAGATCGGCGACGTGGTCTCCGACTATCCGGACACGTACTTCGTCGTCGACGCGGTCTCCGCGCTTGGCGGCGACTACGTCGACATCGACGCCCACGGGATCGACGTCATCTTCGCGTCCAGCCAGAAGGCGTTCGCGATGCCGCCGGGGCTCGCGGTCTGTGTCGTCAGCGACGACGCCTATGACCGCGAGGTCGAGAAGGGCACCTCCTCGTGGTACGGCGGCTTCCGCCGGACGATCGACTACTACGACCGGAAGGGCCAGACCCACTCGACGCCCGCCATCCCGATCATGTTGGCGTACCGCAAACAGATGAAACACATGCTCGAGGAGGGCCACCACGCCCGCGACGAGCGCCACCGCGAGATGACGGAGTACGTCCACGAGTGGGCCGGCGACCACTTCGCGATGTTCCCCGAGGAGGGCTACGAGTCGCAGACCGTCGCCTGTATCGAGAACACGCGGGGGATCGACGTGGCCGAAACCATCGAGACGGTGAGCGAGGAGTACGACATGGCCTTCTCGAACGGCTACGGCTCGCAGCTCGGCGAGGAGACCTTCCGTATCGGCCACATGGGCGAACACACCGTCGAGAGCGTGAAGGAGCTCACCGACGCCATCGAGGACGTGGCGGGACTCTAGGGACGGATACCCGTTTTCGGACGGATACGGGCTTCCGACCGACGCTCGCGACAAGATACTTGAATCCTCCCTCGGTGCTTCGAACCATGGACCGCGATTCCCTCCGCGCGGCGCTCGAGCGATGGACCGACTCGGGAGTGGTCGACGAGGAGACCGCGACGCGGATCCGGGAGTTCGAACGGGAGCGGGAGGACCGGACCCCCGAAGCGGAAGAGGACGGCGAAGCGTCGGCGGACGACGACGAAGGATCCGACGAGCGTGGAGAGGCGGCCGACGACGGAAGCCTCCTCGAGGAGAACCGGGTCGTCGTCGCGCTGGCGCTGATGGGCGGGGTCCTCGTCGCGGTCGGCGTCGGCGCGTACCTCTACGAGCGCTGGGAGTCGGTCCCGGTCCTCGCGCGGGTCGTGCTCCTCGTGGGGATACCCGTCGCCGCCGCGGGCGGCGGCGTGCGGCTGCGGGAGAACTCCCCCCGAACCGCACACGGGCTGTGGCTGCTCGCGGCGCTCTTCACCGGCGTGACGCTCTTCCGGCTCGCCGAGCTGACGGCGACGGTCGACGTCGACGCCGCGGAGCCGTGGCTGCTGGCGGCGTGGACCGGAGTCGCGGTCGCGATCGCCGCCGGTCTCGACTCGCGACCGATCGGGGGCGCGGGGGCGACCCTCGGCGCCGCGACCCTCCTGTCGGCGACCGATCCGGCGGAGTTCGTGCTCCTGTTCGGAGCCTACGGCGGGCTCGTCTACGCGGCCGGACTGTCCGCCGACGGCGATACCGACGGACCCACCGCCGACGGCGACTCGGGTCTCCCGCGGTTCGCGGCGACGCTCCGCTGGGTCGGCGGCGCGTTCGCGGTGGCCGCGCTCGTGCCGATCGTCGCGGTCGGGTCGCCGCCGGAGGGCCTCTCCGCCGGGACGGTCCTGCTCGTCGCGGCGAGTTTCGTCGCGAGCGCGGTCGCGGTCGGCCGCGCCGGCGACGACCCGCTCGCTCGATACGCGAGCGCGCCCGCGGTCGTGGTCCCCGCGGCGGCCGTGACCGTCTGGGCCTTCGCCGGCCGCGTCGGCGACTTCGCGGGGTCACTCGTCGCGCTCGGCTGCCTGCTCGGCGTCGTGTTGGCGCTCGTCGTCGGGGCGGTCGGCCTCCGGGAGGCCGCGCCGGCGAACGTGGCCGCGCTCGGCTTCGTGCTCGGCGTGCTCGCCTTCCTCGTCGGGCCGGTCGGGGACGCGATCTCCGGATCGCTGGCGCTCGTCGTCGCCGGAACGGTCCTGCTCGCCGCGGGGCTCGGCGCCGAACGCGGTCGTCGAGCGGTGCTCGCGCGGATCGGATGACCACTCTCGGGGGGAGCGTCGAGGACCGGCGATTCGGGGAGATCAGACCGCGCCTGCGACCGCGTCGATCGCGGTCTCCCACAGCGAGACGCCGAACACGACGCTGGCGGCGAAGTCGAGCGCGAAGAAGCCGAACAGCCCCGCCCCGACGAAGTGCGCCTTCCGGAGGTCGAACCGGTGGGAGAAGCGGTGGAAGAAGTACGCGTTCGCGACGCTCACTGGGACGATAGCGAGCATCTCGCCGGTCCAGATGGCGGTCGGAAACGCGCCGTACTGGGTGGCCAGCGAGATGGTGACGAGTTGGGTCTTGTCGCCGAACTCGCCGAACGCCATCATCGCGAAGATGGGGAGGAAGCCGCCGAACCGGTTCGGCACCCGCCAGCCGAGCAGGGGGACCCGCACGTCGAGTTCGCCCCCGTCGGTCATCGGACCGGTGGTCGCCTCCGGGTCCGCGGCGTCGGGATCGGGGGCGCTCCGGAAGAGCAGGTACGCGAAGACGACGAACAACACCGCCGTCAGCGCGTCGAGATAGATCCCCGGCAACGCCGCGGTTATCGCCCGACCGAACCGGATCTCGAGGACCGTCCAGCCGGCGAAGGCCGCCGTGGCCGCGCTCACGACGACGGCGGGGCGGTACCGCGTCGAGAGCCCGGCGATCAGCAGTTGGACCTTCTCGCCGGGGAGGACCGCGAGCTGCGCGCCGGCGGCGATGAACAGGACGGTCAGCCACGTGGTCTCGGTCATGCGTTACTCGTGGGGGGACGGACCGAACCGTTCCGATCGACGAACGCGATCGGTGAACCGACGCCGGAACGGAATGAACGATCGGTCAACAGGAGAGTTAGACACGACTAAAGAAGAGTTTTGGTTCCGCGGATCCGGCTCACAGCCAGAGGAGCTGGGCGTGTCTGGTCCCGTCGAACTCCAGAACCGCGTCCTCGTCGACGAGTCCGGCCTCGATCGCGACGCCGACCGCCTCCGAACCGACGAGATTTCCCACCTGCGCGCGATGGAGCGCGGCGACGACCGCCTCGGCGTCGGCCTCGACCGCGTCGTCGCCGCCGTAGAACTCCTCGCTCACCGAGAGGCTGGCGCGACCGTTGTCGTAGGTCTCGCCGAGGCAGCCGGCGTCACAGACGGAGACGAGGGTCCCTTCGGGCGTCTCCCGCTCGCGAAGCAGCATCTAGAAGCCCTCTGGACCCTCACCCTGAAGCTCGCGTTCCGGCTCGCCCGCCTCGGGACTTGCGCCGCGACCGCCCGCGCCGCCACGACCGGGCTGGCCGCCGCGACCGCCCTGACCGCCCGGACCGGGCGCGCGTCCGGTCTGCTCCTCGACCAGCTCCTCTTCGGCCTCGCGACGGATCTCCTCGGCGCGGTCGGCGACCTCCTCGGCCCGCTCGTGTTCGCCCGCCTCCTCCAGCGCGCGGGCCTTCTCCTCCAACACGCCGGCGTCGCGGTAGCCGAGGCGGATCGCGTTGTCGAAGCAGTTGACGGCGTCCTCGTGGAGACCGCGCTCGACGAGCAGGAACCCGCGGTTGTACCACGCCTGTGCGAAGCGCGGGTCGATCTCGACGGCGCGCTCGGCGTGTTCGAGCGCCTGCTCGTGGCGGCCGAACTCCCAGAGCGCGTACGCGAGGTTGGTCTCGGCGGTCGCGGCGTGCTCGGAGTCGTCGTCGATGCGCAACGCCTCCTGGTAGGCGCCGATCGCCTCGTCGTACTCCTCGAGTTCCGCGTGGGCCGCGCCCTTGTTCACCCACGCCTCCTGGGCCTCCAGTGAGTCCTCGTCGGCGAACCGGGCGGCACGCTCGAACGTCTCGGTCGCCTCCTCGAACCGGTTTATCCCCATGTAGGAGAGCCCGACGTCGATCAGTCGCTCGACGTCGACGACGTCGCTCTCGACGTTCCGGCGGTCGAGCACGTCCGTGAGCACCCGCGAGTCGACGGGATCGACGGTGGTCGGGTCCGCGTCCAGCTCCTCGGGATCGAGGGTGAACTCCTCGTAGTCGGCGTCGACGCCCTGGCCCGCGGAGAACTCGTGGCGGTCCGCGTCGCGCTCGTCGGTCATATACCCGGATCTGTCGGTCACGGCGGGTAAGCGTTACGTCGGCGGGACGAACGATCGTCATGTGGAAAGTTACCACGAGGCAGGCTAAAACGGTCGTTTTCGCCTACCCGGAGCGTTATGTGATCGGACCGAGTGCTGTTACTCGGTAATGTCAACAGACAAGCTCTCCACGGCCATCACGCCGCGACGACGGGTCGCGGCCGTCGTGTTGGCCGCCGCGTTGCTCGGGGCAGTCGTCGCACCGAGCGTGTACGCGGCGACCAACGAAACGACCGATACGGTGGCCGTCGTCGAAATCGAAGGCCCCGTGAACACGGCCCTCGCCGACGACGTCGAAAGCGAACTCGCAGCGATCCGCGGCAACGACTCCGTCGGTGCCGTCGTCCTGAAGATCGACACGCCCGGCGGCGCGCCGGTCGCGTCCGAACGCATGTACAAGGCGGTCCAGCGCACGAGCCAGCAGATGCCGGTGATCGCGAGCGTCCAGGCGATGAGCGCTTCCGGCGGCTACTACGCGATGGCGCCCGCCGACGACATCTACGTCCTGCCGACCTCGCAGGTCGGGAGCATCGGACTGAACGCACCCAGCCCGCAGACGATCGCGCCCGTCACCGGGCCGAGCGGCCCGGACAAGGCCGGCGGCAACGAGATCCAGGGATGGGCCGAACAGCAGACGCTCGCCGACACCTTCGTCGACGCGATGATGGCCGAACGCGGCGACGAGTTCGAGATGCCCCGCGAGGAGGTCGCACAGGCGGACGTCTATCTCGGCACGGAGGCGGTGCAGAACGGCTTCGCCGACGAGATCGGCTCGCTCAACGAGGCGGTCCACGAGGCCGCGACTCGCGCCGATCTCGGCGACTATCGGGTCGACACCCGCGAGACCGGGCCCGATACCGGCCTCCCGATCCTGCTCCGAACCGATTCGCAGGTCGTCGCGGTGTACGCGAACGACCCGGGTTACGCCGACGTCGAGCCGATGCCCTCCACGTACGTCCACCTCGAGGCGGTCCCGCACGTCGACACGGTGGAGCGGTTCTCCGGGAGCGATCTCGGAGTCGACGAAGCGACCGCCGACGGAGGCGGAACCGGTCCCGCCGCGAACGACACCGCGGCCTCCCTGAACGGGGGTGTCTCCGCGTGAGCCGTCTCGGCGTCCTCGCGGTCGCGTTCCTCGTGACGTTCGCGACGATCGCCGGCGGCGCGGCGATCGCCGGCTACGCGACCGCCGATAGCGCGGCACCCGCACCGGAGATCGAGAACGAACACTACCAGTCGGCGGACGCGATCGAGGACGACGACCCTGGCGAGGCGAACGTGACGATGGAAAGCGACGCGGAGTCACAGACGATCGTCATCGACCCCGGAATCGAGGCAGCCGGCGGCAGCGTGGCGGCCAGCCCGCTGGCGCTCATCGGGTTCGGCGGCCCCGAGGTCACGGACCGCGACGTTCGGCCGCTGGCGAACGCTCTCATCGAGAACGGCCACGACGTCCGGATCTACACGCCCGACCCGAGCAGTCAGCAGCACCTGACCCGACCGGGCGAGACGGGCCCCACGCCGCTCGGCGAGGACCTCGCCGAGGCGGACGCGTTCGTCACGTTCCGGACCGACTACGACGAGGACCAGCTCTCGGAGATCGAGACGTTCGTCGAGGAGGACGGTCGAGTCCTGCTGGCGACCGAGCCCGACACCGCGTTCGACGAGCCGGGGGCGGCATCGCTCGACGCCACGCTCGGGACCACCACGGAGCCGGGGTACGTGTACAACATGAACGAGAACGACCTCAACTACCAGCGGGTGTACGCGGAGCCGACCGGCGACTCCGCGCTGACCGAGGGGGTCGACCGCGCGATGTTCTCGACGGCGACCCCCGTCGGGACGGTCGCCGACGGCGGCGACGAGTTCCGCCCGATCGACGGCAGCGAGCTGTCGACGACGCGGGCGGCGACCGACGCACCTCTCCTGGTCCGTGACGGCGGCGTCGTGGCGGTGGGCGACGGCGACTTCCTCTCGCCGGAGAACGCCCAGCGCGCCGACAACGACGTGCTGATCGGGAACCTGGCGGACTTCCTCGTGGAGAACGACCGGGACCCGGAGACGCAGCCGCCGGAGACGCAACCGGAGGAACCGACAGGCCCGACGGGCCCGACCCAGCCGCCGACGCAACCGACCCAGCCGAGCGAGCCGACGAACGAGACGGCCTGAGGATCGCCGTCCGGGTCGTCGTCGAACCGCACTCGAATCCGTTTTTTCGGTCGAACGACGCTCGAGAGTCCCCGACGCGTCGACGTCGATGATCGCCGACGGGGACCGACGGTGGTGGCTCGGCGGAAGTTATGACTACCCGGCGACCGGATCCCGCAGGCGTCCATGTCATCGTCGCCCTCGACGTCCGTCCGGGCGTTCCTCGCCGTCGAACTGCCCGACGACCTCGCGGAGCCGATCGCCGAGACCCAGTCGTCCCTCGAGGGGGCGGCGGGGATCCGGACCACCGATCCGAAGCAAGCGCACCTCACCCTGAAGTTCCTCGGCGACGTCGCCGTCGACGACCTCGACGACGTGCGCGCCGCGGTCGAGCGCTCGGTCGACCGCGCCGGCGTCACTCCCTTCGACTGTGCGATCGAGGGACTCGGCGTCTTTCCCTCGCTCGAGTACGTCTCGGTCGTCTGGGTCGGGGTGGAGGAAGGGGCCGACGATCTGACGCGGCTCCACGAGGCGTTGGAGGCGGAGACGACGGCGCTCGGGTTCGACCCCGAGGACCACGACTTCACCCCGCACGTCACCGTCGCGCGGATGGACGACGCGCGCGGGAAGGACCTGGTTCAGCGGGTCGTCCGCGAGGAACGCCCGGAGATCGGGAGCTTCACCGTGGAGGAGGTCGCGCTGATCGAGTCGACGCTGACCGACGAGGGGCCGATCTACGAGCCGATCAGGCGGTTCGCGCTCGGATCCAAGTCGGGGATCGACGACGAGGTGTCGCGGACGTGAAGCGACTACGCTACGGCCGATATCGCGGCCTCGACGCCGGCTTCGGCCGCGTCTCGGTCGCCACCACGACCGACCAACACGACGGCGTTTCCATCGACCCGTCCGCTCCAAAGCAGGTAGGTCACGCCACCGGTCTCACCGCCGACGAACGTGACGTCGCGATCCTCGACGACCGTCGTGTATTGCCTGTCCGTCTGTGAACCGAACACCTCACGCAGATACGTTTCCGCCGCCGTCGCTGACTCCGCCGGAGTCACGACGAGACGATCCGCGTCGACATCCGGTGTAGGTGCGGCATCGACGGCGTCGATGGTGTCGTCCTCCGGCGTCGCCTCCTCGAGTGGTTGATACTCGAAGGAGGGACGCGGATCGATCCGATCGATCCGGTCGTAGTGCTCCGAGAGCGACGAAATGAGTCCCGAGTACGCACTGAACGAGTCGTCCGTTTCCTGCGTCCCGTCGTAGTCGTCCGAAGAACCATCGCCCGTTTCCTGGTCGTCGACCTCCTCGCTCCGATCGCGAAAGTAGAGTTCAGCACCGCCAACGACACCGGTCAAGGCGAGAACAGCCAACAGATCTCGACGATGAGTCATTCGGATGCACCTCCAGAGAACCCAGTCAATTCTGCCG
This sequence comes from Halobellus captivus, assembly GCF_003697845.1. Lineage (GTDB taxonomy): Archaea > Halobacteriota > Halobacteria > Halobacteriales > Haloferacaceae > Halorubrum > Halorubrum glutamatedens. The sequence goes on from NZ_RDQE01000001.1 coordinate 306,232, forward strand.
GGTCGAGATCGTACGCCTCCGCGTTCACCGATGATACCGTCTGTCGTTCCACGTCCCGCCATGCGCCGCCGATCGCGAGATAGTGTTCCTTGGCCGCCGAGTAGAGGGTGTCACCGATCGTCGCATAATCCTCGGCGAGATCCGAGGCCCCGTCGATCACGTCCCAGATCCTTCCTGAACGCAGATTGCTCATCCGATCGTAATACTCGGCCGCACCCAGGTACGCCATCGCGCCCATGTGGTTGTAGGACGCCATCAACGAGTGATACTGAACCATATCACCCGGCGTCAGCGCCCAGTCCTCCGCCAGTACGGTCTTCGCCTGGATCCGATCGATCAACGGGAGACGAACCGTATCGTATGCGTGAAACAGCGCGGCGATCCGCGCACGGAGGTCGAACACAGCGTCAAGCTGTGACGCGGCGAGATCGATCGTCTCCGCGAGTAGAAACGTCTCGGTGGCCGATACCCCGACTGCAGCAGTCTGAGTAAAATTCGGCGAGGTGGTGAGGCGGTCCGCCATGGTGGCGTAACCGTCGGCGAAGTCAGCGCCTGCCTCAACGACACCGTATCCGGTGACGGCCGTCGAGACGAGTTCCGTCTCGTGGTCGCCGAAGTCTTCGATCGACTCGACAGCATCTAGCTGTGTCTCGATCGTCTCGGCAGTGGCACAACTCGCGGTCATCATGCCGAATGCCCGTTCGTACGGACGCTCGGACTCCGAGATCGACCAACTGATCGAATCCCGAAGGAGGTCCGCCCCGGCGCCAATGGCGCTCGGAGGAGACACTTTGAAAAGGGCATACGTTTCCAGAACACCGGTCGTAATTTCGAGGAAACGGTTCAGTAACTCGAGTCCACGCATGTTCTCCCGGCGTGATTCGGCCTCCGCCCGCCGACGGTCCCAATCGAGACGTGGAGTCGTTCGACTCGCGAGATGCGTGAGAAACGCGTCGACGGCCTCTGTCGGTGAAACGAGGTCGAATTCAGGGGTAGTCACCGCAAACTGACCGGATTCCGTTTCCGGAACATTCCGTATCACGTAGTAACGAGCGTCGTTTACCGTTACTTCCTCGTACTCACCGGCGGAAAAGTCGAGATCCGGAACGGACGGCTCGGTGTCGTCGTCGGGCGGTTCGGGGTCATCGCTCGGGGGATCGGCGGGCGTCCCATCCGATTCTTCGGAATCGTCGGCCGTGACCGAGAGGTCATCCCAGTAGACGGTGAAGTCATCGCTCTTCAACTCCAAGGCGGACAGATCGTCCTCGTGGTCGACGACATCGCGCGTTACGGTAACGCTCGAGTTGCCATCGATCACACACTCGTGTGTAACCTTCCCGTCCGCACGGCGATAGGTGACCGTGAACTTCGTCCATTCGCCCGGCGTGTACTCGCCGACGACCTCCCCGTTCGATGCGACGGTGCCATCAGGTCGAAATCGGAGGAGGCCCGCGGCCGAGCCCTCGGACCACGAGGAGCTCGCGACCGTTCGAAACCTGATCCCGCCGCTCTGATCCTCGTGGCATCCGACCGATCCGTCACCACGCTTGAACGATCCACGGACCGTCATCGTGTCGGCAGTCTCGACTGGCGCACGGGCGAGAGCCCGCCAACAGGCACCGTGTGACCCGCTCATGCGATACGCCTGAGACCCGCTCGGGGATGATTCCGAGACGACCTCCTGATCGGTATTTCCGGCAAGCACGAAGTACGACGGAACGGTTCCGGTAGAATAGTCCTCGAAATCATCGGCGAAGATCGAGTCATCCGTCTGTCTGACACCTGTTGAGTCGCCGGACGAATCAAACATCGACCGATCAGCCACGGTCTCACTGTGGGTCATCGGACCACCTTCTGCCACCATTGAACACGGTGTTCATATAGCAGGAATATAGTCGGGGAGTATTAATTTATTCGCTGATATAATTGTGTCCACCGAAGTGTAGATCAGACTTCACCACCGGATTCGGGACCCACGACCGGATACTCGATCCGGACCCGCCTCACTCGCGTCGGGGTCGCGCCGGTGACGACGAGCACCACGTCGCCGACCGCGACGCGGTCGCCCTCCTCGGGGAGTCGACCGACGCGCTCCGTGACCAGCCCGGCGACGGTCTCGAACCCGGCGTCGGTCGGGAGGTCGAGCCCGAGGACCTCGTTGAGGTACGCGACGGTGGTCCAGCCGCGCGCGACCGTGACGCCGGGTTCGACCACGTCGACGTGGTCGGTCTCGCGGCGTCCGACCAGTTCGCCGACGACCTCCTCGACGACGTCCTCCAGGGTGGCGAGACCGACGACCGCGCCGAACTCGTCGACGACGAGAACCATGCGCGCGCCCGTCTCGCGCATCTCGGCGAACAACTCGTCGACCGGCTTGGTCTCGGGGACGAACGTCGGCTCCGTGAGAACGCTCGCGAGGTCCTCGCTAGCCTCGTCGGCACGGATCGCGTCCCGAACGTCGACGATCCCCACCACGTCGTCGCGGTTCTCGCCGTAGACGGGCAGCCGCGTGAGGTGTTCGGCGGCGGCCGTCGAGACGACCCCGCGGGGCGTCGTCGTGTCGGGGACCGCGACCATGTCGGTGCGGGGGACCATCACCGCGGTGACGCGGGTGGCTCCGAGGTCGAGGACGCCGCGGATCATCGCGCCCTCGTCGGGAGCGAGCGCGCCCGTCTCCTCGCCGGAGAGCACGAGCGCCCCGATCTCCTCGCGGCTCAGGTACGACTCGATGGCCGTGTCGCCGCCGACGATCCGGGTGACGACCCCGCTCGCGGCCTCGAAGACGTAGAGGACCGGCCGGAGGAGTCGCTGAACCGCGACGACCGGGCGGGCGACCCGGAGCGCGTGTCGCTCCGCGTTCGCGACCGCGTACGACTTCGGCGCGATCTCGCCGAAGACGATGACGAAGAAGGAGGTGAAGACGGTCGATCCCGTGGCGGCCTGCCCGGCGGGGAGGTACTGGACGAGCACCGCGGTCGCGACGGAGGCGGCCGCGATGTTCGCGACGTTGTTGCTCACGAGCGCGGTGACGAGGAACTGGTGGGGGTTCTCCCGGAGCGACGAGAGCGCCGCGCTTCCGGGGACCGCGTCGGCGACGAGCGCGTCGACGCGGTGTTTCGCGACCGAGAACACGGCGAGTTCCGAACTCGAGAAGAAGGCGCTGATCCCGGTCAGTGCGAGGATCGCGGCGGCCCCGAGAAACGAGAGCGTGAGGTCCATACGGCCACATGCGCGTCGACCCGAAAGGGTGTATCGGCGGGGAACGGCCGCGGACGACGGTGGGAGCCACACGGATCGACGTCGCGTCGACACCACGACACCGTGACCGCGGTTCACGGAGATACGCATGGACGAGGTGTTTCCACCCGAAGTGAAGGGGTAGTGTAACCACGATCTCGGATCGTAAATGACGCATTATCGAAAAGTTCGGACAGGCAAAACGGCGCGATGAAGAAAGGGTTAACACCGCCCCGAGGGTCGATACGGACATGAAGGTACTCGTCACGGATCCGATCGCCGACCCGGGCCTCGAACGGCTCCGGGAGGCCGGTCACGAGGTGGAGACGGACTACGACGTCGAGGGCGAGGCGCTTTTGGACGCCGTCCGCGACGCCAACGCGCTCATCGTGCGGTCGGGGACCGCGGTCACGGAGGCCGTCTTCGAGGCCGCGAGCGAGCTCGTCATCGTCGGCCGCGCCGGCATCGGCGTCGACAACATCGACATCGACGCTGCGACCGACCACGGCGTCATCGTCGCCAACGCGCCCGAGGGGAACGTCCGGGCGGCCGCCGAGCACACGGTCGCGATGACGTTCGCGGTCGCACGGTCGATCCCGCAGGCGCACGGCCGGCTGAAGGACGGCGAGTGGGCGAAAGGCGAGTTCCTCGGCACGGAACTGAACAACAAGACCCTCGGGATCGTCGGGCTCGGCCGCGTCGGCCAGGAGGTCGCGAAGCGGCTCGACTCGCTCGGGATGGATCTCGTCGTCTACGACCCGTACATCTCCGAGGAGCGCGCCGCGCAGTTCGGCGCGGACCTCGTCGACGACCTTCACGAGACGCTCTCCCGCGCCGACGTGGCGACGGTCCACACCCCCCTCCTCCCCGAGACCGAGGGGATGATCGGCGAGGACGAGCTCGCCCAGCTGGAGGGCGGCTACCTGATCAACTGCGCCCGCGGCGGCATCGTCGACGAGGACGCGCTCGCGGCCGCCGTCGACGACGGCGTCGTGGCGGGGGCCGCGCTCGACTCGTTCGCCGAGGAGCCGCTGCCCGACGACTCGCCGCTTCTCGACGTCGAGGACGTCGTCGTCACCCCGCACCTCGGGGCGTCGACGGAGGCGGCCCAGGAGAACGTCGCCGTCGACACCGCGGAGGCGGTGATCGCGGCGTTCAACGGCGAGCCGGTGCTCACCGCGCTCAACGCGCCCTCGGTCGACGAGACGGCGTTCCCGCGGATCGAGCCGTACATCGCCGTCGCGGAGACCGCCGGCAAGGTCGCCGCCCAGCTGCTCGACGGCCGGATCACGGGGGTCGAGGTGACCTACGAGGGAGACATCGCCGCCGAGGACGTCGAGCTCGTCACGGCGTCGGCGCTGAAGGGCGTCTTCGAGCCGCTCGAGTGGCAGGTGAACGCGGTCAACGCCCCGCGGCTCGCCGAGGAGCGCGGCATCGAGGTGACCGAGTCGAAGACCCGCCAGACCGAGGACTTCCAGAGCATCGTGCGGGTCTCCGTCCACAACGGCGACGACTCCATCGCCGTCGAGGGGACGCTGTTCGCGGGCGAGGACCCGCGGATCGTCCGTATCGACGGCTTCCGCGTCGACGCCGTCCCGTACGGCCACATGCTCGTCGCGCGCAACACGGACGAGCCGGGCGTCATCGGGCTCATCGGCACCGTCCTCGGCGACCACGACGTCAACATCGCGGGGATGTTCAACGGTCGCGAGACGCAGGGCGGCCAGGCCCTGACCGTGTACAACCTCGATCACCCGGTCCCCGAGGCGGCCATCGAGGCACTCCTCGCCGACGACCGTATCGTCGAGGTCACCGAGATCACCCTCGACGGTGCCGACGAGCGGCAGGCGGAGTAGCCGTTCGGACCCACGCGCCGACGTGCGGGACGTTCTCACGGCGCGTCGCGAAAACTTTAGACGGGGGAGCGGCCTACCTCGGGGCAATGAGTCGCGGCCCCGAACTGATAATCACGGAGAAGGACAACGCCGCCCGGCGGATCGCCGAGATCCTGAGCGGCGGCTCCGCGACGGCGGAGCGGAAGAACGACGTCAACGTGTACAAGTGGGGCGGCAAGCGGTGCATCGGGCTGTCGGGCCACGTCGTCGGCGTGGACTTCCCGCCGGAGTACAGCGACTGGCGCGACGTCGAGCCCGTCGAGCTGATCGACGCGCCGGTCCGGAAGACACCGACCCAGGAGGGGATCGTGAGCGCGCTCCGGACGCTCGCGCGCAACGCCTCGCGGGTCACCATCGCCACCGACTACGACCGCGAGGGCGAGCTGATCGGCAAGGAGGCCTACGAGCTGGTTCGTGAAGTGAACGAGGACGCCCCGATCGACCGCGTCCGGTTCTCCTCGATCACGGAGAACGAGGTCCGGGAGGCCTTCGCGGACCCCGACGACCTCGACTTCGACCTCGCGGCCGCCGGCGAGGCCCGCCAGGTGATCGACCTGACGTGGGGGGCGGCGCTCACACGCTTCCTCTCGCTTTCGGCCCGCCAGCTCGGAAACGACTTCATCTCGGTTGGACGGGTCCAGGGGCCGACGCTCAAGCTGATCGTCGACCGAGAGCGCGAGATCCGCGCGTTCGACCCGGAGGCGTACTGGGAGCTGTTCGGCGACCTCTCGAAGACCGGCGGCGACCCCTTCGAGGCGCAGTACTTCCTCGAGAACGACAGGGGGAACGAGGCCGAGCGGGTCTGGGACGAGGCCGTCGCGGGGACGCTCACGGAGGCGCTCGCGGCCGCGGACGACGCGGTCGTCGACGACGTCCGCCGTCGAACGCGAACTGACGAGCCGCCGACCCCGTTCAACACGACCGCGTACATCCGCGCGGCGGGGTCGCTCGGCTACTCCGCCCAGCGGGCGATGTCGATCGCCGAGGAGCTGTACACCGCCGGCTACGTCACCTATCCCCGGACCGACAACACGGTGTACCCCGACGACCTCGAGCCCCGAGAGCTGCTCGAGGAGCTGTCGGGCGACGTGGCGTTCGGCGACGATGCGGCGAGCCTCCTCGACCGCGACGACGGGGAGATCGAGCCGACCGAGGGCGACGAGGAGACCACCGACCACCCGCCGATCCACCCGACCGGCGACCTGCCCGGCGCGTCCGACCTCTCCGACGACGAGCGGGAGGTGTACGAGCTGATCGTCCGCCGCTTCCTCGCGACCTGCGCGCCGGCCGCCGAGTGGGAGCGGCTGCGCGTCGTCGCGCTCGCGAACGGGGAGGCGACCGCGATCGCGAACGAGGCCGACCCGCTCGCCGCCCTCCGGAACCCCGACGACGCGGAGGGAACGCCCGAACTGGCCGCCGACGGCGGGCTCCGGCTGAAGGCGAACGGGAAGCGCCTGCTCGAGGCCGGCTACCACGAGGTGTACCCGTACCGCTCCAGCGACGAGCGGATCGTGCCCGATGTCGAGGTGGGCGAGACGCTCTCGCTCTCGGGTCGGCGGACGGAGGCCAAGGAGACCCAGCCGCCCCGCCGCTACGGGCAGTCGCGGCTGATAGAGGAGATGGAGAAGCGCGGCGTGGGGACGAAGGCGACCAGACACCGGACCCTCGAGAAGCTGTACGACCGCGGCTACGTCGAGGGCGACCCGCCGCGGCCGACCCGGCTGGCGGAGTCGGTCGTCGAGGCCGCGGAGGGCTTCGCGGAACACGTCGTGAGCGAGGAGATGACCGCCCAGCTCGAACGCGACATGCAGGCGATCGCCGCGGGCGAGAAGGGGTACGACGAGGTGACCGCCGCCTCGCGAGAGCTGCTCGACCGCGTCTTCGAGGACCTCACCGAGTCCCGCGAGGCGATCGGCGACCAGCTCCAGGAGTCGCTGAAGGCGGACAAGACGCTCGGGCCGTGCCCGGAGTGCGGCTCGGACCTCCTCGTCAGGCAGTCGCGGGCGGGTTCGTACTTCGTCGGCTGTGACGGGTATCCCGACTGCGAGTACACCCTCCCGCTTCCCTCGACCGGGAAGCCGCTCATCCTCGACGAGGCCTGCGACGACCACGACCTCCACCACGTGAAGATGCTCGCGGGACGGAAGACGTTCGTCCACGGCTGCCCGCGGTGTAAGGCCGACGAGGCCGACGAGGCCGAAGACGAGGTCATCGGGGCGTGCCCCGATTGTGGTACGGGCGCGGCTTCGCCGCGAGACGAAGGCGGTGAAACCGCCGACGCCGGCGGAGAGCTCGCCATAAAGCGGCTCCGCTCCGGCTCCCGACTGGTCGGCTGTACCCGGTACCCCGACTGCGACTACTCGCTGCCGCTGCCGCGCCGCGGCGAGATCGAGGTGACCGAGGAGACCTGCGAGGAGCACGACCTCCCGCATCTCCGGGTTCACTCCGGCGACGAGCCGTGGGAGCTCGGCTGTCCGATCTGTAACTACCGGGAGTTCCGCGCGCGAGAGGAGGGCTCCGAGCTCCAGACTGTCGAGGGGATCGGCGAGCGGACCGCCGAGAAGCTCGAGGGGGCGGGGATAACCGGCGTCGACGAGCTCAAATCGGCGGATCCCGACGACCTCGCGGGCGACGTCGACGGCGTGGGGCCGGACACGGTCCGCGACTGGCAGGCGAAGGCGGACTGACCGGGACTGGCAGGCGAAGGCGGACTGACCGGGACTGGCAGGCGAAGGCGGACTGACCGGGACGGGAGCGTACCGGATGGCCGGACGGGGCCGATCGACTGGAGCGGCCGGATCGGCCGGATCGGCCGGCCCGCTCGGCGACGGCATCGATCGAACGAACACGCACGCATATACGTCCGGAGCTACTTCGCTCGGTATTCATGGCCCGCGAGGACGGGGACGACGTCGCGCTCGCCCGGTCGCTCGTCGGAGCGATCCCGGCGGCGGCGCTCGCGTGTGATCCCGGAAGCCTCGCGATACGCGCCGTCAACGACGCGGCGGTGACCCTCCTCTCGCGGGAGGCGTCGTCGCTGACGCTGTCGGGGCTGCCGGACCTCGCCGCGTCGGGAACGACGGTCGCGGGCGTGCCGGTCGGGGAGGCGTTCTCGACGGTCGCCGCGAGCGAGGGGTCAGTCACCGCGGAGGTCGACGTCGCGGTGGACGGCGAGACGCGGCGGATCCGTCTCCGAGCGCACGCGACGACGCTCGGCGGACGGGAGTGGCTGATCGCGGTCGCGACCGACGTCACGGAGCGGGTGCGCGCCGAGCGGGGAAACCGCTCGCGCGCCCGAACGCTCGACGCCGTCGCGTCGACGCTCCCGATGGCGCTGTTCCGGTGTGACACGCGGGGAACGATCGTCCGATGGAACGAACGGGCGAGCCAGGACACCGGCTACGGCGCGGTCGACCTCGACGGGCGCGCGTTCCCCGACCTGTTCGACGACGACGGGTCGGCCGTCTCCGAGGGGTTGACGCGAGTCTACCGGGACGGGACGGTCGACGAGCGCGACGTGACGCTCGTGACGCGCACCGGCGAGGAGGTGCCCTACCGGCTGACGATGGGACCGATGACGGACGGGTCGGCGGTGTCCGGAGTCGTCGTGATCGGCGAGGACCGGACGGACGAGTCGGTTCGCGAGGAACGGCTCGCGGTGTTGACTCGGGTGCTCAGACACAACTTCCGGAACGAGCTCAACGTCGTGACCGGCTTCTCGGAGCAGGCCCGGAACGCGGTCGAGGACCCCGACGTGGCCGCCCAGTTGGACCGCGTGGTCGACACCGCGGGCCGTCTGCTCCACCTCGGCGAGACGGCCCGAAAGGTCGAGCGTCTCCTCGCCGAGCGACCGGAGCCGGAACCGCTCCCGCTGTCACGGGTGGTGTCGTCCGCGATCGAGTCGCTCCCCGCGCGACTTCGCGAGTCGGCCGACGTCGACGTCGACGTCCCACCCGGCATCACCGTCTTCGGGGTCGATCGGCTGTCGGACGCGCTCGCCGAGCTCGTCGACAACGCGATCCGTCACGGGGACGCCGATCGACCGAACGTTCGCGTCTCGGCCGCGGAGCTCCCGAGCGAGTCGTGGGTCTCGCTCGTCGTCGCCGACGACGGTCCGGGGATTCCACCCGCCGAACGCGCCGTGCTTACCGGGAAGGAGACGCAGTTGAAACACACGAGCGGCCTCGGACTGTGGTACGTCCACTGGGTCGTCACGGCGGGCGGCGGCCGCCTCGACATCACGGAGAGCACGGACGGCGGAAGCCGGATCGAGCTCGTCCTCCGGATTCCCGACGACGGGTGAATCCCTCACTCCCGAAGCCGGACTTCGTCGCCGACCTCGACCTCGTCGGCCGCCCCCGCGGGCAGCTCGACGACGGTGTCCGCCCCCCCGCGGGCGAGTCCGACGAGCGGCGCGAGCCGTTTCACCCTCGTTACCTCCCCGTCGACGAGCCAGACGACGTCGAGCGCGAACGGAACGAAGAGCATGTGGATCCACCGCGTCTCCGCCTCCTCGAAGGGGAACACGAGCGCGTAGTCGTCCGGGATCGACCGGCGGAACATCAGCCCGCGTGCCCGTGCGAGCCACGAGTCCGCGACGTCGACGTCGCTCGCGAGGGTCCGTTCGTCGGTCGCGGTCGGGTTCCGGGCGGGCCGGTGGACGAGTCGCACGTCGATTTCGTCGTCGTCGGTGGGTAAATAGCCCGGTGAGTCGGGCGGGAACCCCTACTCCGACTCGATCAGGAGCGGGCCGTCGTCCGGGACCGCCATGTCGAGCAGCGCGTCGTTCTCGTAGACCGCGGCGCGCTCGCGACGACTGAGGACGTACCCGTCGCGCTCGGCGGCGACCTCGGTCTTCACCTCGCCGTGACCGTCGACGATCTCGGCGACGACGTCGCCGGCCTCGACGAACTCCCCCTCCGTCGTTCGATACCGGACGATCCCCGCGACGTCGGCGTGCGGGCCGTCGAACCGACGGAGCTGGCCGTCAGGATCGAACTCGAACTCGGGGTGTCGGTCGGCGGGTTCCTCGACCATCTCCAGCGCGTGGAGGACGTTCCAGACGCCGTCGACGGCCGCCGCGGCGACGTCGCGTTCGACGACGAGCCGGCCGCCGAGTTCCGGGGTGAACGCCGGGATCCCGTCGGCGACGGCCGCCCCGGTGAGCGAGTGCTGGAGGTCGCGGGTCTCGGTCTCCCCCGGCGGGTACTGGTTGACGACCGGCATGCCGAACGCCTCGGTCAGCTCGACGAGTTCGTCGCGAAGGACCGCCGCGTCTGACACGCTCCGGCCCTCGCCGTAGGGAACTCGGGGCAGTATCGTGTACGGATGCGTCGCCACCCACGCGGTGTGCAAGGAGAGGATCGCGTCGGCCGTCTCCCGCATGTCCTCGTAGATCCGCTCACAGACGACCTGCTGGGTGCGCGGCGGGGCCTCGGATCCGGCGTCCTCGCGGCCGAAGTAGCGGTTCGGGTCGTCGCCGTGGTAGTAGGCGGCCCGGGAGTTGGTTCGGAACCCGGCCGGGTTCATCACCGGGAGACAGACCACCGCCCCCGCCAGCTCGGCGACGTCGACCCGGTCGGCGACCTCGTGGGTCACCGCCATTCCGGTCGGCTCGTCGCCGTGGATCGTTCCCGTCACCCACACGACCGGCCCGGACTCCGCGCCGTTGAGGACCGTCACCGGAAGGTCCTCGGATCCCCCGACGGGGAGCTCCGTGACCGTCCGGTAGCCGGTCGCCGTCTCGCCCGGGTCGGCGTCGGCCGTGCCGACCTTCATCCGTTTCCTCCGTCGGTTCGCGATCGTCCGTCGTCGCGGCGTGTCATCACGCCCGATCCGAGTGGCTCCGGCGACATCAGTCTACGTGCTCCGCTCACGAGAGCTCGTCCGCCCAGGGCCACGGGCGGTCCTCGCCCCACGGCCACGAATCGGTCGCCTTCATGCCGACGTCGTGACCCCCCTCGATCGTCTCCTCTTTGACCGCGTCGGGATCGCGTCCCTCGATCTCACGGTCCGCCTCGGCCAGCTTCGCGACCCCCGCCGCACACAACACCGTCAGCTCGCGGAGGTCACGGATATCGAGCTTGTCGAGCGTGTCGCCGTGGGTGTGTCCCCAGCCGCGGCCGCTTCCGTCGGCCGTCGACCGTCCCTGCCCGGCGGCGACGCCGCGCTGGACGAACGGCCAGTGGTCGCTGTGCGGGCGGAGCCCGTCCTCCACGACGACGGGCACGTCGAACTCCTCGCTCACTTCCTCGAACGCCTCGCCGAGCCCCGACGCGCCGTGAGGATATATCTCGAGGTTCCGCGAGTAGCCCGCGCCGTCGACGTTGAGCACGCACTTCACGCGGTCGAGGTCGTGCGTGTGCGACCAGTAGTACGAGCCGTAGAGCCCGGTCTCCTCGGCCCCGAAGACGACGAGCCGAACCCGCGTCTCGAGCTCGTCCTCGATCGACGCGAGCACCCGGCCGACTCCGACGGCGAGCGCCGATCCGAAGCCGTTGTCGTTCGCGCCGACGCCCACGTCGTGCGCGTCGACGTGGGCGGTGTACAACACCTCCTCGTCGGTGTCGGGGCCGACGACGGCCTCGACGTTCGCGGACGTGGCCGGCTCGTTGCGCGCCTCGACCGAGAGCGTCGCCTCGATGCCGCCGTCGCCGTCGACCGCGTCGCAGTGACGCGTGAGCTGACTGCCGAGCTCCTTGCTCAGTCCGACCGCCGGGATCGGCCCCGGCCCGTTCGTGTGATTGATGGAGCCGGTCGGCGGGAGTGCCCCCTCGATGTGGTTGTAGAACAGGAATCCCTCCGCGCCCGACTCGGACGCGTAGTCGTACTTCTCGCTGCGGTGAACCCACCGACCGTAGTCGTCGGGGGTGAGACTCGACGCCATCGCGATACAGCCGGAGAGGTCGACGTCCTCGAAGTCCTCGGGGAGGCCGTACCCCATGTCGACGATCTCGCCGGTCACCTCGCCGGAGGGCGTTCCCGGGAGCTCGACGAGCTCGTGGCTCCCGTCGAACGTGGTCGTTCGGCCGTCGTGATCGACGGTCAGGGAGGCCTCCCCGCGCCACCAGCCGGGGATCGGGAACTCGGTCGTCGAGACCTCGGAGAGGCCCGCCTCCTCGAAGGCGTCGGCCACGAGCGACGCTCCCGCGGCCTCCCCCTCGTGACCCGGCATCCGGTCGCCGAGGTCCGCGAGGTCGGCGAGCAGCTCCCAGGCGGTCGAATCCGTGTACGCGTCACCGACGGTCTCGGACGGCAGGGTCGTCATACGCTCGCACACAGGCGCTTCCGGTATATGAGTATCCGGGGACGACGGGGGAATTGCCGGGAGATCGCGACCGACCCCCGCCCCCGAGCGCCGGATCGACCCGGGAAGTTATGTCGATCGGGTCGAAGCGAGCGTATGGAACCCTTCCTCGCCGTGATCCTGATCGGGCTCCCGCTCGCGTGGCTCGCCGCCTTCGCGGCGTACGCCTACCTCGACGCGCCGAAACACGGGATGAACCCGCGGAAGTGGGCCGCGATCTCGTTTTTCGTCCCGCTTTTCGGGTTCTTCGCGTACCTCTTCGAACGCGAGGAGCGCGACTACGACCCGGAGGAGGACCCCTACGCGCAGGGCGCGACCTTCGCCGTCCACGAGTCCAGACGCGGCGAGGAGCTGCTCGAGCCCGGCGGGACGAAAGCTCGCGACGTCGACGGAAGGGAAACGACTGATGATGACGGAACGGTCGACGGAAGCGGAAGGACCGACGACGGCGGGAGAACCGACGGAAGCGGAAGGACCGACGGAAGCGGAAGGACCGACGACGGCGGGAGAACCGACGGGATCGACCCGGACGACGAGTGGAACGACCCGCCGGGCGTCGACCTCTGAGGGCGAGCGGTTCCGGCCGGCCGACGCCTCAAAGCAGGTCCAGAAGCGCCGTTCGGCGACGGTCGAGGTCGAAGGCCGCGTCCGGGGCGTCGAGTCGCTCGAGGAAGGCGAGGACGTCCGCCCCCCCACGTTCGGCGTGCTCGACGAGAGCCTCGATCGACGCGCGGGACAGCGCGAACGACTCCAGATGACCACACAGAAGCGCGAGCGCGATCCCGGCGTCGCCGTCGGGAAACGCCGGATCGACCGCGGCGAGATCGGGCGGACCGTCCGGGATCGAGTCGATCCCGGCATCGACCGCGGGAGCGACCCGGAGACACCGCGTACAGATCGCCGCCTCGTCGGCGGGCGCGTGGTCGCGAAGCTCCGACGGGACGGGAAAGGCGACGACGGACGAGGAACAGTGTGGACAGGCCATCGTTGGTTCGAGATGAGAGAGGAGAGAGCGTGAACCGACGCGGCGCGCGTTTCAGTCGGCCGCTTCGGGCTCCTCGACCGCTGCGGCCGCGGCCGCCGCCTCGGCTTCGGCCTCCTCCGCTTTCGCCTCCTCCTCCTCCTTTTTCGCTTTGATCTTCTTCAGCCGGAAGATCTCCTCGCGCTCCTGTTCCTCGAGCTTCTGCTCGATGTACTCCTGGTTCTCGTAGAGACGGGGAAGGAGGGTGAACTCGAGAGCGTTGACGCGGCGCTTCGTCGTCTCGATCTCCTCCAACATCTTCTTCATCGCCGTCTCGACCTCGGCCGCGAGGATGATCGACTCGAGCAGTTCCTCGTAGGCGTCGGCCGCCTCGTCGATCCGTGCGGAGGAGCCGAGCAGGCCGTATCCCCGCTCGTCGAGGCTCTTCTTCACCTTCGAGGACTCGATCTGCGGTACGACCACGCCCATGATGTTCTTCGACTGGGTCGTGATCTCGGGGTGTTCCTTCAGCGCCGCGGCCGCGCCGCGGACCGCGACGTCGCCCTCCATCGCGCGGGCCATGTCGATCTTGCGCTGGGCCGTCTCGTAGTCGTCGGCCATGTCCGACCGGACGTCCTGGGCCTGGTCGAGGATGTCCATGAACTCCATGATGAGGCCGTCACGCTTCTGTTCGAGCGTGTCGTGACCCCGCTCGGAGAGCTCGATCCGGTCCTCGATCGCCATCAGGTTCTTCCGGGTCGGTTTGACGTCCTTTGCCATCTTGTGGGAAGGTAGTGAACCGAGCCTGTTAACCTTTTACTGTTCATCGAAGCGGGAGCGCGAGGAGCCCGCCGTCAGGTCGTCCGGGCGGGCGTGAACGACGGGCGTTCGTCCGGGGCCTTATCCGTCCGGTGCCCGGTCCGAGGTGTCGGGTACCCGGTCGGCGATCTCGGACGACCGGTCGGGAACGTCGGGCGTCCCGACCGCCTCCCGCACGGCGTCACCCATCCGGACCGTCACCAGTCGGTAGAGGACGAGCCCCTGGACGACGAACAGGTTGGTCACGAGGAAGAACACGGCCTCCTCGAGCGGGAGACCCGCCACCGTGATCCCGGTCGTGTGCTGGTCCGAGATCACCCAGATCCCGTACTCGATGGCGACCCGGTCGACCGTACAGAGGTATAGCGTCGGAACCAGCGTTCCGAGCGCGACGGTGCGCCGTCGCGCCCAGAGCTGCGGCGATCCGACGACCCACTGTATGGCCAAAACCGGCGCGGCCCACGCCAGAACGGCACCGAGGTAGAACCCCTCCCCGGAACCGAGCAGCCACCAGCCGAGGACGCCGATACCGCCCGCGAGCCCGAACGTTCCGACCCGCCATGTGACCGGATGCGCCGTTCGGGGCCACTCGGCCCGAGCGTGGAAGTGCGAGAGCCACAGCGCCGTGATCCACGGCTGGACGAGGATGAACAGGTACTCCTCGATCGGCGCATGCCAGAGCCGAAAGAGCGTTCGCCCGTCGCCGTACCACCACACCCCTCTGGCGATGAGGTAGTTGTCCCACGGGGTCGTGTACGCGAGCGCGACGACCGTGATCACGACCACTCCCGCCCAGTAGTGGCGCCAGCCGTGGAGCCGTTGGTCCGGGGTCCCGACGACCGATGACCGGCTCACGAAGCCGGTCGCGATCAGGAACAGCACCGCCGGGACGAGGAACGCGAGGTGGAACTGGAGATAGGTGAACGGGATCATTGTGGATCGTCGTTGCGGTGGACGTGGCGTTGCGGGAGTCGTGGCGGTCCGTCGTCGATCCGTCTCGGGACAGCGTTCGTGGAGCGGGCGTGAGCGATCCGGACGCGTCCCGAACGATGGTCCGCGTGTCGGCGACTCCGACGCGGTCAGTCGGCCGGAATCGCCGACGCGATCAGTCCGCGGGGGTCGTGGACGCCGATCCCGCGGCGTCGAGCACCTCGCGGCTCGACAACAGAATGATCCCGAACCCGACCTTCGCGACCAGGTCCAGTACCATGAATCCGGCCGTCTCGATGTTCAGCGAGACGATCCCGAGGCCCTCGGTCCCGAGGATCCACCAGACCGGATAGACCAACCAGATGACCACGATCAGCGTCCGCAGGGTGCTGAACGTCGAGGCCGCCCCACCGGACAGCCGGCTCGCCTTCTCGTCGAGCGAGCCGTACAACATGTACAACAACACGAGCAGGAAGCCGGTCGAGACGCCCCACCACACCAGCCGCGTTCCGCCGGCGGAGAGCACGGCGGCGCTGGTCGACAGCGTCGCGACCGCGCCGGTGCCGATCATGAGCACGTCGAGCCCGACCAGCGAGGCGAGTTGGTTTCGGTTCGCCCCGACGAGGAGGCCGAGATCGACGAGCAACAGCGGCGTCGTGAACAGCCAGTCGGTGTACCGCGCCCAGTAGATGGGCACCTCCTCGCCGCCGAGTTGTATCGTGGTCAGCCCGAAGCCGAGCGCCATCGCGAGGTAGTTGACGAACGCGATGGCGGTGATGAATATCGTGACGATGTAGAACTCCTGACGACGTCTGTCAGTCTCGCCCCAGCCCCTGGCGATGAAGTACAGCATCCCCAGGAACATTCCGAGCGTACCGATCCAGAGCCATACGCCTTCGGTGCCGGGTTGTGCTGTCATACGACGATCGATCATACGAGTTCGTCGCTAGTAAACGAAGTACACAACTGGTTAGGTATCACCCGATCCGCGGCAACCAGCCTCCTTCCCGGCGGCCAACCACCCTCCGGACAGCCGGTCCCGCCTATCGATCGAACAGCGCCGTCGCGAGCTTTCGCTGTGCCGCGCGGAGATGCTGGTGGAACGTCGACCGGGAGACGCCCATCGACTCGGCGAGCTCGTCGCCGCTCGTTCCGTGAGGCCACTCGAAGTACCCGGCCGTGTGCGCGCGAACGAGTGCGGCTCGCTGTCGCTCCGTCAGTCGCGACTCGATCTCGGCGACGAACTCGTGGCGGGTCTCGTGCCGCCGCTCGTGGCGACGATACTCGACGAGGTCCGCCGTCTCGAACCGATCCATCGCGTCGTTTGCGAGCGATCGTGCGAGCTCTTCCCGGCCGACTTCCACGGTCGTGGTGGCGATCCCCTTCTCGAGTTCCCAGCCACACAGCTCGCCGCTGTACTCCCGGAGCAGGTCGCGGAGCGACGCGTCACCGACCGACAGCTCGATGACGGGTACGTCGGTCGCCTCGGCGAGCACCGCGTGGACCACGATCCCCGTCTCCTCGGCAGCCGCGTGGATCGTCTCGACGTCGACGTCCCCCGCGTCCGCGAGTTCGAACAGCAACGACCGCTCCTCACGGTCGCCGACCCGCCCGACGTACTGGAGCCCACGGGACAGCGCCCCGGCGAAGGCGGCGAGTGGATGGCCATCGATCGCGAGCCGAAACTGGACAACTTCGTCACCGTGGAGCGTTCGCTGGCTCTCGAGGGCATTGAGACCGATCGCGACGATCCGGCCCACCGTCGTCAACACGTCGCGTTCGTGCTCCCGGAACTCCGCGGTCCGAACGTACACGGCGATGGCGCCGTACGTCGCCGTTCCGAAATACAGCGGCACGCCGGCGACCGCGGCGGCCGCAGTCGACTCCGCCGACTCGATCGGTTCGAGGTGGACGGAGCGATCGTCGAACGCCGCCGTGATCGCGGCCTCGACTCCCCGATCGCCGGGGCCGTCGATCGCCACCTGAAGCGTCTCGGCGTCCGAGCAGGTCGATCCCGCGGCGACTCTCGAGGCGATCGTCTCCGAGGCGGGATCGTACGTGCCGATCCACGCGCCGGCATAGGTGTTCGAGAGGCTCCGGACGACCGCCCGTTCGAGCTCCGTTCGCGAGGAGGCGCGAGCGACGGCCTCGCTGACGTCGGCGACCACACCGTCGAGGCGTTCCAGCAAGCGTCGCTGGACGTTCCGTTCGTGTTCGATCCGAGACGCCCGGTCCGCCGCCGCCTGCTCGGCGCGCTTTCGACGCGTGACGTCCTGTTGGAAGCCGACGTAGTAGACGATCTCGTCGGCGTCGTTCCGTAACGGAGCGATCGTCACCTCGTTCCAGAACAGTTCCCCGCTTCGCCGATAGTTGCGGAGTTCGACGGTCGTGGCCGTCCCGTCCTCGATGGCGGTACGCATCCGCATGACGGGCTTCTCGCGGGTCGCCTCACCCTGGAGGAACCGACAGTTCCGCCCGACCGCGTACGACGGAGGAAAGCCGGTGATACGCTCGAAGGCGGCGTTCGCGTAGATCAACGGCATGTCCGGCCGCGTCGCGTCCGCGACGGTGATCCCCACCGGAGCTTCGTCCATCGTGCGGGTCTTCAGCGACTCGTCGACCGCGTCGGTGCTCGCCGACGTCGCCGGATCTCCCTCAGGTGAACCTCGATCGAGCGTCGGCTCCGGCCCGAGGTTCGGCTCCGAATCGACGTCCGGATCGCTCGACCGTGTCATGTATGGAGACGGTGCCGAAGCCACAAAACGTGTGCGGCGAATACGGAGGAGACGCGTCGCTCGCGGGCGTACGGCGTCCTCGATCCGAAGTCGTGCCGATGAAAAGTGGATCCGGAGCGTCAGTCCGCGGCTTCGACGACTTCGCGCTCGGAGTCGTCCTCGCGGTAGTACTCCTCGATGTACTCCTCGTCGACGCGGTTGAGCTCCTCCTTCGGCAGCATCGAGAGGAGGTCCCAACCGATCTCGAGCGTCTCCTCGAGGTCGCGGTTCGTCTCGAAGCCCTGGTCGACGAACTCCGTCTCGAACGCGTCCGCGAAGTCGAGGTACTTGTTGTCACGCTCGGAGAGCGCCTCGCGACCGACGATGTTCACGAGGTCGCGGAGGTCCTCGCCCTCCGCGTACGCCGCGTACATCTGGTCGGAGACGCCGCCGTGGTCCGCACGGGTCAGCCCCTCGCCGATCCCGTCGTCCATCAGCCGTGAGAGGCTGGGGAGGACGTTCACCGGCGGTTGGAGCCCCTGACTGTTGAGGTCGGGGTCGACGTAGATCTGCCCCTCCGTGATGTACCCGGTCAGGTCCGGGATCGGGTGGGTGTCGTCGTCGCCGGGCATGGTGAGGATCGGGATCTGCGTGACCGAGCCCTCGCGACCCTGGATCCGGCCCGCGCGCTCGTACAGCTGGGCCAGGTCGGTGTACATGTACCCGGGGTAGCCACGCCGGCCCGGAACCTCCTCGCGCGCCGCGCCGATCTCACGGAGCGCCTCGCAGTAGTTCGTCATGTCCGTGAGGATGACGAGCACGTGGTAGTCCTTCTCAAAGGCGAGGTACTCGGCCGTCGTCAGGACCATCCGCGGGGTGACCGTCCGCTCGACCGCGGGGTCGTCCGCGAGGTTCATGAAGACGACGGAGCGCTCGAGCGCGCCGGTGCGCTCGAAGTCCTCCATGAACTCGTTGGCCTCCTCGGCGGTGATCCCCATCGCGCCGAAGATGACGGCGAACTCGGAGCCCTCCTCGTCGCCGCTCTCCTCCTCCTCGGGCACGCTCGCCTGCCGGGCGATCTGCATCGCCAGTTCGCTGTGCGGCTGGCCCGAACTCGAGAAGATCGGGAGCTTCTGTCCCCGAACGAGGGTGTTCATGCCGTCGATGGCGGAGACGCCCGTCTCGATGAACTCCTCGGGATACTCCCTCGAGTACGGGTTGATCGCCGCGCCGACGATGTCCTGTCGCTCCTCCGGGACGATCTCCGGGCCGTCGTCGATCGGGCGGCCCGAGCCGTCGAGCACCCGCCCGAGGAGGTCCTCGGTGACGGGCATCTTCATCGTCTCGCCCAGGAACCGGACGGACGCGTTCTGGTCGATACCGGAGGTGCCCTCGAAGACCTGGATGGCGACGACGCCCTCCGAGGACTCGAGCACCTGACCGCGCAGCGTCTCCCCCTGTGCCGTCTCGATCTCGACGATCTCGTCGTAGCCGATGGCCTCGTCGACCTCGGCGTACACGAGGGGGCCGCTGATCTCGGTGATGGTTTGATACTCTTTCATGGTTCAGTAGAGGCTCCGAAGCTCCTCCGTGATGTCCGCTTTCAGCTCCTCGACGTACTCCTCGTAGTCCTCCTGGACGCCGATCCGGTTGATCCGCGGGACGGACTCGACGTCGATGATCTCCTCGACGGGGACGCCGGCCTCCAGCGCGTCGAACGCCTCGTCGTTGAACGTCTCGATCGTCGTCAGCATGAGGTACGTCTTCTCCGGCGGACAGTAGGTGTCCACCGGGTGGAACGCGTTCTGCTGGAGGTACGCCTCACGCAGGTAGCGGGCGACCTCGAGGGTGAGCTGCTGGTCGTCCGGCAGCGCGTCCTTGCCGACCAGCTGGACGATCTCCTGGAGCTCCGTCTCCTCGTCGAGCACGTCGACGGCCCACTGGCGCTTCTCGGGCCAGTCCTCCTCGACGTTCTCCTGGAACCAGGGGTCGAGCTGGTTCTTGTACAGCGAGTACGACTCGTTCCAGTTGATCGACGGGAAGTGCCGCCGTTCGGCAAGGTCCGCGTCGAGCGCCCAGAACGTCTTCACGATCCGCAGCGTGTTCTGCGTGACCGGCTCCGAGAAGTCGCCGCCGGGCGGGCTCACCGCGCCGATCGCCGAGACGGACCCCTCCGTCCCGTTGACGTTCTCGAAGTAGCCGGCCCGCTCGTAGAACTGCGCCAGGCGGGCGGCGAGGTACGCGGGGTACCCCTCCTCGCCGGGCATCTCCTCCAGCCGCGAGGAGATCTCGCGCATCGCCTCCGCCCACCGCGAGGTGGAGTCGGCCATGAGCGCCACGTCGTATCCCATGTCGCGGTAGTACTCCGCGATCGTGATCCCCGTGTAGATACAGGACTCACGCGCCGCGACGGGCATGTTCGACGTGTTCGCGATGAGCGAGGTCCGGGCCATGAGCGGGTTGCCGTTGGCCGGGTCCTCGAGCTCGGGGAAGTCCTCGATGACCTCCGTCATCTCGTTGCCGCGCTCGCCGCAGCCGACGTAGACGATGATGTCGGCGTCGGCGTACTTCGCGAGCTGGTGCTGGGTGACCGTCTTCCCCGAGCCGAACGGCCCCGGGATGGCGGCCGTCCCGCCCTTCGCGATGGGGAACAGCCCGTCGAGGATGCGCTGGCCGGACACCAGCGGCGTCCGGGGCGTCTTCTTGTTCGCGGAGGGACGGGGCTCGCGCACCGGCCACTCCTGATGCATCGTGACCTCCGTCCCGTCGGAGAGTTCCGCCACCGTCTCGGTGACGTCGAAGGAGCCGGCCTCGATGGCGGCGATCTCCGCGGTCTCGTCCTCCTCGAGGGCGTCCGGGGGCACCATCACCTTGTGGTCGATGGTGACCGTCTCCTCGACGACGCCGACCACGTCGCCGCGGCCGACCTCGTCGCCGACCTCGACGAGCGGCTCGAACTCCCACTCCTTCTCGAGGTCGATGCCTGGCGCGTCGACCCCACGGTCGAGGTAGGGACTTCCCATCTTGCCCTCCAGCACGTCCAGGGGACGCTGAACGCCGTCGTAGATGGCGTCCAGCATTCCCGGACCCAGGTCGACCGACAGCGGCTCGCCCGTGTTCTCGACGGGTTCGCCGGGGCCGACCCCGGAGGTCTCCTCGTACACCTGAACCGTCGTGATGTTGCCCTCGATCTCGATCACTTCCCCCATGAGGCCTTCGTCGCCGACGTAGACGACGTCGTTCATGCGGGCGTCGAGGTCGCGGGCGCTCACGACCGGACCGCTCACGCTCTGGATGACACCGTCACCGGTGGTCTCCGTGGATTCTGCTTTGCTCATGTTAGTCGTCCTCCTCCATCAGGTCGATGCCGATGGCTCGTTTGATCTGGTCGCGGAGCCCGCCGCTTCCGGCGCCGCCTGCGCCGAGCGTCACGAGCACGGGCTCGATGCTCCCCTCGACCCGCTCGCGGGTCCCCCGCGAGAGGTGGTCGAGGTCCGCGTCGTGCATCACGATGATGCCCGTCTTCTCGTCCTCGAGCGTCCGTTCGACGGCGTCGTCGAGCCGCTCGTCCTTCTCGTCGTCCGGCACGTTCTCGAACCTGCGGACGCCGGCGAGCCGGAATCCCGTCGTGAACTCCGGACTGCCGACGACGGCGATCTCCTGGCTCATGTTATCACCAGCTCCGATTCGATGTCGTCGGCTGACAGACCGGCCTCCTTCCCGCGGGCGATGGCACGGATGTTCTCCACCTCGCGCTCCTTCGCGAGGATGTACGAGATGACCGGCGTCACCGACACCGGGTGGACCGTGCCGAGCCTGTCGCCGTACGCCAACAGCGCGGCGTCGGTCGCGTGCTCGAACGCGATCAGGCTGTTCGCCTCCTCGAGTTCGCGCAGCGCCGGACCGAGCTGGTCGGCGTACCCGCTCTCCGCGATGTACTCGACGAGCTCGTCGACGTTCCGGGCGAGCCGCGCGAGCGTGTCGCGGGTGAACAGCTCGCCGCCCTCGATGAAGTACTCCGCGGGGTCGATCTCCGCGCCCGAGCGGGCGAGCCGGAGCGCGTTCGTCGCGTTCCGGAAGTCGACTTCCGCCTTGAGGAACGCCTCGTACTGCCGGATCGGCTCGCCGCCGGGCAGGTTCTCGAGGAGGCGCTCGTAGAAGACGCGGTCGACCGCGTTCTCGAGGGGGACGAGCACGTCCGATTCCTCGTACTCCGCGTACGCTTCGCGGAGCGGGTCGCCGTAGATCGTGTCCTCGAGGGTCTCGACGACGGCGTCGATCGAGTCGGCCTCGAGCAGCCGTCGGATCCGGCGGTCGTCGAACTCGCCGGCCCGGATGAGGTCGGATTCGATCTCCTCCTGGCTCGCGCCGGTGTAGACGCCGCGGATCACGGTCTTCACGTTCCACGCGTCGAACTTCCGGAGGTACCGGGCGATCAGGTCGTACAGCGCACCCTCGCTCCAGTCGAGGATCCCCTCGAACTGCTTCGCGAGGTTCGCGTTCAGCGCGTACTCGATCAGGTCGACGCCGCCGTGGCGGCTCCCCAGGGCGTTGATCTCCGTCTCGTAGCTCGATTCCTCCATGAACCGGGCGATCTCGGCGGGCGTCATCCGGACCAACTTGCGGTACTCCTCGTCCCCGTAGAGCTGGCCGCGGCGGGCGCGAACCCGCGCGACGACGAACTCCGGGTTCGAGCTGCCGGCGGCGCTCATTGGTCGAACAGTCGCTCCGAGACGTGTTTCAACTCGTCGTCCCAGACCGTCTCCAGGACCGAGTCGAACGTGTTGTTCACGCGGACGCGGGAGGTGTCGCTCTCGGCGATAACGCCGCCGAGACAGTCGACCTCGCCGTCGACCTGCGCGTTCCGATCCGCGACGAGCTCCTCGAGGAGGTCGACGTCCTCCGCGCGGGTGTAGACGGCGACGTCCGCGTCGCCGTCGAACTCCGCGAGGCTGGCGTCGAGAGCGGCCTCGGTCAGCTCGCGCCGACGGTCCTCCTCGAGGTCGGCGATCGCCTCCTCGACGCCGTCGTACACGTCCTGGAGGACGTCACGACGTGCGCCGAGCCGCTCCTGTTTGGCCTCGAGCTTGGCCGACGAGAGCGTCTGCTCGCGCTCCTGGTCGATCTGCCGGTCGACCTCGGCGAGCCGCTCCTCGCGGATGCGCTCGGCGTCGGCCTCCGCCTCGGCGACGATCTCCTCCGCCTCGGCCTCGGCTTCCTCGCGGATCTCCTCCGCACGCGCGCGGGCTTCGTCTCGAACGTCCTCAACGACGGTTTCCAAACTCATTGGTGTGAAAGGGAGTGCCGCTTAGACGATGAAGACGACGACGAGCGCGAGAATGACGATCGTCTCGGGAAGGACCGTCAGGATGAGCCCGTTGACGAAGAGGTCGTCGTCCTCGGCCATCGCGCCGACGGCAGCCGAACCGATGCCTCGCTCCGCGTATCCCGCACCGAGAGCGGCGAGCCCGACGGCGAGCGCGGCCGCGGCGCTGGGGTCAGTGAGCGTTCCTCCGGTGGACAGTACGGCGTTCCCGAGTGCGTTGGTAGCTTCAAGCATTGGTAGTAGTTGCGGTTGCTCGTCTCCGAACAGTAGCTAGTTGCCGCCACAGTGGACATAAAGCTTCCCAAAACGACCGACGAGAACCACCGCGAGGGGACTCAGAAGGGCGATAGAACACGCTCTAGGGAACCGAACGAACGGGAAGATACGCCCCGAAACGGCGGACGACTCGACGTCGCCGAACCGGCTACTCCTCGGTGTGTTTCCGGTCGTAGCCGAACGGCGTGTACGCGTCGCCGCCGCCCTCGTAGAAGTTCCCGAAGAACTCCACGTACTCGAGACGTACGGCCTGAATGCCGGCGGACGTGATCCCGAGCGCGAGGACGACGAGGTGGCCGACGACCGCCACGACGATCCCGCCGACTAGCGCGAGGACGCCGACGGCTCCGATCGAGGCCGGATCGAACGCGGTCGTCATCCCCGCGAAGACGAGCTCGTAGTCCGCCGTGTTCTGCACCTCGGCGAGGTAGTCGGCGGAGAAGATGAAGTGGAAGCTCCCGTCCCCACCGTCGTCGATGTACGCGCCGAACGCGAGCAGGTTCACGGCGAGCGCCATCCCGCCCTTCGCGAGCAGCACCGCCATGATCCGAGCGTACGAGATGGCGTTGACGATCGGCGCGAGCACCTCAGCGAGCTCCGGTGGCTCGCCGATCGCGAGCAGGACGACCCCGAGCACGACGGCCGCGATGGCGGCGTACCCGACCGCGACGGGGAACCCGGCGAACGACACCGCCCCGAAGGTGAGGATCGAGAACGACTCGAAGAGGAAGTCCGGCTTCGGACCGGGGACGTGCTGGCTGAAGATCCAGATCCACGCGCCGTTGAGGATCAACAGCCACGAGCCGCCCTCGTACAGCGCGTGTTTCAGGTCGTGTCGCTGGTAGGTGCTCACGAACGAGAGGACGTGTCCCACGTTCAGGTGAACGAGCCCGAACACCACGCTGGCGACGAGGAACGACAGCGCCCAGTCGATGTCCGCGGGCGAGAGGCCCTTCCCGTCGACCGGCCAGTGAACGTCGCCGGGCAGCAGCTGGTAGGCGTGGTAGCCGAAGACGTCGATGCCGAAGTAGATCCCGAACAGGACCGTGAAGCCGCCGGCCCACAGCGCGACGGCGCCGAGTTCGCGGAACGTTCCCTCGTAGTTGCTGTACAGGAAGTAGCCGATCGCGGCGTACAACACCCCGTATCCCACGTCGCCGATCATGAACCCGAACATGAGCGGGAACGTGAGGAAGACCAGAAGCGTCGGGTCGAACTCCGAGTACTTCGGGCGACCGAAGCCCCGGACGAGCACCTCGAACGGACCGGCCGCGCTGCCGTTGTCCTGGACGACCGGCGGGTCGTCGCTCCCGTGGGTCGCGTGGCCGCCGTCGGTGGCCGCCTCGCGGTCGGCGTCGTCAGCGGTGGTCGCCGAGGACGAAGCCGACGTTTCGCCCGCTACGCCGCCCGAGGAGCCGCCGTCGGCGACCGCCTCGACGTGGTGGTCGCCGTCGGGGGTAAAGGAGGCCCGCTCCAGCTCCTCGACCTCGGCGTGGTCGCCGACGGCGTCGGCGATGACCGCCTCGAAGTCCGCGACCGTCGCGGTCGGGATCCATCCCTCCGCGATGAACGCGTTCTCGGTGGTCGCAAAGGAGAGCGGCGCCTGCTTCTTCTGTGCCTCGATGGTGAGCTGCTCCTCGGCACGTAACAGGAACCCCGCGGCCTCCGTTTTCACCTCCTCGAGCTCGGCGTCGACCGCGTCGAGCTCCTCTCCGAGGTCCGCCCGCTCGCCCTCGAGCTCGGCGACGTAGTCGGCCGGGCTCGCGTCCGCGTCGGGCACCTCGAGGAACGCGACGTCGACGCCGACGAGCGCGTCCTGGAGGACGCCCGCCTCGGCGTCGTCAGCGGGAGCGGCGAACGCGGCCGCGACGTTCCCGCCGGAGAAGACCTCGAAGGCGTCGATCCCGTCGGCCGCCTCGAGGGCGTCCTCGATCGCGTCGGGTTTCGCCTCGCCGACGACGACCTCGAGCGAGTCGTACCCGCCGAGGAGGTCGAGCTCGATGCCGAGCTCGGCGAACGGCTCCATCCGATCGATCTCCTCCTGACGGTCGCGTATCTCCCCCCGGAGTTCGTCGCGCCGGTCGTTGAGTTCGTTGACGCGTTCGCGGGTCTCCTCGAGCTCGGCCGTGAGGGCGTCGTCGGCGAGCTTCCCCGGACCGTCGGCGTCCTCGGCGCTGACGTCGAGGATGCTCTCGAGCGAGCGGACCGTGACGAGCCGCTCGTTGACGTCCTCGGCACCCGCCAGCGACGTGCCGGGTTCGAAGCCCTCGTAGCGGTCGTCGTAGTCGGTGACGTGAAGCGAGTGGTGGTCGTACGCCGCCTCGATCACGTCGTCGATGACGCGCTTCGAGCCCGTCACCGACACCTTGCTCATTCGCTCCGGTCTAAGCGCCATTCATTCCCCCGTCGCCTGCCCTTTCACCGCCTCCTCGAACCGTTCGACCGCGTAGTCGACGGCGTCGTCGACCCGCTCGCGGGCGGTCGATTCGAGCGCTTCGCGGTCCTCGCGTCCCTCGGCGAGGATCTCCTCGCGGCGTTCCTCGAGCTCCTCGCGGGCGGACTCCAGCCGAGCCTCGGCCTCGGCCGCCGCCTCCTCCTCGGCCTCGGCGCGGATCTCGTCCGCGCGCGATCTGGCCTCGGCGAGGCGCTCGTCGGCGTCCGATTCCGCCTCCGCGATGATCTCGTCCGCCTCCGTTTCAGCCTCCTTGATCCGGTCGAGCACCTCTGGTCTCGCCATTCTACTGATCGCGTGAACGTCCACGAGCGACGTATAAGGTGTTTGCGGAACCGCTCGGCGAGCCGGCGGAGAACGGCGAGCGCGGTGGAACGGGCGGTCCCGCCTCTCGCCGCCTACATTTAAGTACCAGTCGCCGGACCCTGACGGTATGGCAACGGTGTATGCGGTCGCGTCGGCGAAGGGTGGCGTCGGGAAGACCACCACGACCGCGGCGATAGCGACGGTCCTCGCGGAGTCGGGCGCCGACGTCGTCGCGATCGACGCCGACGTGGGGATGGCGAACCTCGCCGACGCGCTGGGGATGGTCCCCGGCGAGACGACGATCCACGACGTGCTCGCCGGGCGCGCGGAGCCGACCGAGGCCGTCCACGACGGTCCCGCCGGGCTGCGCGTCGTTCCGGGTGACCCCGATCTCGACGCGTACGCGGCCGCCGATCCGACCGAGCTCGCCGGGGTCATCGAGGCGTTCGCGGACGCCGAGTACGTGTTCCTCGACTCGGGGGCGGGGCTCTCACACGACTCGACGCTTCCCGTCGGGCTGGCCGACGAGACGCTTCTCGTCTCCACGCCGGACCGAAGCGCGCTCGGCGACACGGAGAAGACCCGACAGCTCGCCGAACGGATCGGCGGCCACGTCGCCGGCGCGGCGATCACCCGCGTCGGCGGCGACGAGGACGAACCCGAGGGTCTCGCCGAGGGCGACGGAACGGCGGACTCGGAGGACCCGACCGTCGACATCGTCGACGAGATCCTCGCGACGGAAGTGCTCGCGCGGATCCCCGAGGACCCGACGGTCGCCCGCGCGAGCGCGGCCGGAGCGCCCCTGACGACCTTCGACCCGAGTGCGCCGGCGAGTCGCGCGTACCGCGAACTGACTCGAGCACTGACGGGATTCGACGTCGCGGAGCCGGAATCCGATGCGGACTCGGAAACCGATCCGGAGACCGGAGCCGATTCGGATCCGCAGTCGGCGTCGGAGACGGACCCGGTGGAGACGACCGAAGCGGACGAGACGGAGACGGACGAGACGGAGACGGACGAGATTGAGACGACCGAGGAGACCGGAACGAGGGAAGACGCCGACCACGACGCCCCGGACGACGACGTCACCGAGACGGAGACGGTCACCGAGGAATCAGCGGAGGACGACGACGGAAACGAGGACTCGACCGAGCTCATCGGGGAGGCGGAGCCGGATCCCGATGAGGGAATCGGAGGAGATGCGGACGGTGCGGAAGACGACGGGAAGAACGTCGATGCGGAAGACGGAGGAGACGCCGAGGAAGACGTCGACGAGGACCTCGCGGGAAGCGTCCCGTTCCGCGACGACGACACCGGAACGATGGACACCGCGCTCACGGGCGCGAGCGACGACGACCGTGACACGGACGACGACGACGAGCGGGGCGACGACCACGGGGGTGGCGACGAGGACGAAGGAGACGGGAAAGACGACGGAAAGCGCGGGTTCTTCAGCCGACTGCTCGGCCGGTGACGGTCGGTCGAGCGTCCCGGGCTCCGGCTACGCTTCCGACGGGGCTTCCGCGCGGTCGCGGATCAGTTCGCGGATCGTCTCGGGGTCGCTGACGTCCTCGATCTCCGCACAGGAGACGATCGCGGTGCCGTCGACGGACTCCCGGTCCTCGGACTCCTCGGTGAAGTACACCGACCGGGTGTGAGCGACCTCGCCGATGGAGGACATGATCCGCGCGCGCTTCTTCGCGGCCGGCGTGAACGCCGAGTGGCCGGTGAGCAGCCGCATCACGGGGTCGTCGTCGTCCTCGGAGACGGCCTTGAACGGCGCACGGGCGGTCGGATGGACCGTGAAGCCCGCGGTGGTGAGCACGTGGACGACGTGTTCGTCGTCCGGGTCGGCGTCGGGTGCGGAGGGGGTCGGGTCCGCGTCGCGGACGTCGTCGGCCCCCTCCAGTACGTCCACCGGACTGGAGAACGGCTCGTCGAACAGCTCCTCGAGCTGGATCGCCACTTCGATGGAGGCGTTCATCCCGTCCTCGTACTTCGAGACGGTCCGCCGGGAGACGCCGAGTTCGGTCGCGAGTCGGCCGAGTGACCAGCCGCGCTCCTCGCGCTCGTCGGCCAGCAGGTCGCCGTCGAGACTGACGTAGAGGCCGCCTGGGGCCGCGTAGATCAGCGGCGGCATCCCCTCGATGAACAGCTCGTAGGCGGTGTCCGGGTTGATAACCGGAACGCCGTGTCTGAAGTAGACGACGCCGGGCTTCAGCTCCTCGTCGCGGGTCCGGATCCCGATCACCATCGGGGTCGCCTCGAGGTACTCGCCGAGCCGTCGCATCTCCGCGCCGGTCGCCGCGTCGAGCGCGTCGACGTTGCCGAGGATCTTGAGGAGCAACAGGTCCTCGTCGCGCCGGACGGCCACGTCGAAGCTCTTGGGCCGGACCGCACACCGGTCGCTGACGAGGAACCCCGCGTCCTCCAGCATCGCGGTGACGTTCTCGATCAGCGCAGTCCGGGACATACCCGAGACAAGCGGCTCGGAACATATATACGTTGTGTCGGCAGGTTTCGTCGATACCCGCGCCACCTTGCGTTTTTGCGAACCACGGCGGACGATACGGTTATATAGGTGTTCTCGTCGTGCCGGGCGTCGACGATCCGGGGTCGACGTCGGCTCGTCCGCCGGGTTGGAATCGGTCCGTCCACCGAAGGGCGGAAGCCGATCCGTCCGCCGAAGGGTCGAAACCGGCTTGTCCGCCGGCACGAAACCCCGACCATGCCGATCGTCGCCGTCGACGACACCGACTCGCGGGACCGCGGCATGTGCACGACGTACGTCGGAGTCCGGCTCGGAGAGCGGCTCGAGGCGGCCGGCGGGCGGGTGTCTCGACGGCTGCTCGTGCGGCTCAACCCCGCGGTGAAACACAAGACCCGGGGGAACGCCGCGGTGGCGCTCCACGTCGCGGACGTCGACGCCGACGCGGCGCTCCGGATCGCCGGGGAGACGGTTCGGGAGTTCGCGGCCGCCGAGGACCCACGAACCTCGCCGGGCGTCGTGGTGGCGAACACGGGGATCGCCGGCCGCGACGCCGACGCGGGGCTCGCCGACGGCGTGGAGGACCTCGCGAAGCGGATCCCGGACGACGTCGCGACGTTCGCCCGCCGGGCGCTTCGCGAACGGCTGGACCTCGCGGAGGCCGTCGCCCTCGCGGACCGCCACGGCTTCCGCCACGCCGGGTTCGGAGCCGGCGGCGCGGACGGCGACGAGACGCCGGGACGCGGACGGATCGGCGCGCTCGCCGCGGTCGGCGCGTCCGCCGCCCACGACGAGTGGACGTTCGAGCGGATCTCCTACCGGGAGCTGGACCGCTGCGGAACGCCCCGCGACGTCGACGCCGACAGCGTCTTCGAAGCCGCGGACGAGGGATATCCGACCGTCTGGGACACCGTCGACCGCGGAACCGGCGAGGTCGTCTGCGTCCCGAACGCCCCGGGCCCGATCCTCCACGGGATCCGCGGCGACGACGCGGCCGCCTGCCGGCGGGTGGCGGGCGCGATCGACTCCGAGCCGGTCGAGCGCGCCGCAACGTTCGTGACCAATCAGGGGACGGACGCCCACCTCGCCGACGGCTCCCTCGGCGACCTCCGCGACGGGACGGGCTACCGCGTGACCGGCGTCGTCGCGGACGAGCCGGAGACGAAGCGAGGGGGTCACGTCCACCTCGCGGTCGCCGGCGTGGACGACGACGGCGACGAAGACGACGGGGCGGAGGTCGGTCCGGCCCTCCGGGCGGTCGCGTTCGCGCCGACCGGGCGGTTCCGTGATCGCGTGCGCGCGCTCCGCCCGGGCGACCGCGTGACGCTGTGTGGCGAACACGAGGTCCGCGAGGGGACGTCGGGCCCGGAAGCGACCCTGAAACTCGAGAAGTTCGCCGCCCGCGAGCTGGTCCGGACGGAGCCGACCACGCCGACCTGTCCGGAGTGCGACCGGCGGATGTCGTCGGCGGGGAAGGGGCAGGGGTATCGCTGTCGCGACTGCGGAACGACGGCCCCCGGGAAGGTCGAGGAGCCGATCGACCGGGATCTCGAGCCGGGCTGGTACGAGGTCCCCCCGAGCGCCCGGAGACACGTCGCGAAGCCGCTCGTCCGCGGCGGGTTCGACGCGCCGACCCACCCGGAGCGGTAGGGAGTCGAGCGCGACCCGGTCCGCCGTCGGCGCGCCCGGGAGCGGGCCTTCGGCCCGCGACCGGACCGCGAGGGAGTCGACCGCCTCCGGGCGGCCGACGAGGCTGGGGAGGCGTGAGGTGCGGGGCCGTGCGGTGCCACGATCGTGAGAGGGCGGAAGCGGGGAAGTCGCAGCCCGCGCAGCGAAGCGATCGGGAGCGACTTCCGGCAGTACGGCTCGGGGTGGGACTTTGGAGGTGTTTCACGCAGTCATGCCCCCGAACGGGAGGGTTCAGTGAGTACGTTCGCTCACTCCGTCGTGGTCCTCGATCGCTTCTGGTTCATCGAGGCCCTGAACGGAGCGCGCACGTCCGGCACGACCGGTCGTTCGAGCACGCCTCACGCCGACCGTTCGATACGAAACGGACCGGAGAGCACGTCAAGTCGTCCCCTCGAGGACCCCTCTCAGGGGAGTATCACACGGCTCCCGAACGCCATGAGGAGGGCAACGGCCGCGACGAAGACGCCCATGAGACGCGTCACGAGAGGACGCATCCGGCTCGGTTCGATCCGCGTCGTGCCGTCGGGCCCACGCGTCCGCCATCGGGTCATCCGGCGAGGAAACGCGGCCATCGCGAGCGCGAAGACTACGATGAAGAGGGCGATCAGCTGGAAGACCAACTGAAACAGCCGAAATCCTGGAGGGACCATGTCGGGAGATGCGCCACGCGGATCAGGAAAGCGTTATGATGCGATCCATCGATCGCTTCGTTCCGATCGAGTCCTCGAACCCGTGCGACTCGGCGGAGCGATTAAGTCACTCCGCCGTACCCACGGTACCATGTCAGGGATCGTCTTCTACGCGACGGAGGACCACGACGCGGTCGTCGGTTTCTACCGCGAGCGACTGGGAATGGACGTCTGGCTCGACCAGCCGGACTGCACGATACTTCGCCACGGGAACCTCCTCGTCGGGTTCTGTGACCGGGATCGAACCGACGACTGCGGGATCGTGACGTTCGTCTACTCGGACCGTGCGGGAGTCGACGCCGCCCACGACCGCCTCGGCGAGGCCGCGGACGAGGAGCCACACGAGAACGAGAGATACGACATCTACCAGTTCTTCGCGACTGACCCCGACGGCCGGACCGTGGAGTGTCAGGCGTTCCTGAACGAGGACGTGGAGCTGCCCTGATCCGTCCGATTCAGGCGACTTCTCCGCATAACGACCCGTTAATCGTCGAGGTCGCGTTCCTCACGCCACGCCGCCGCGCGCTCCTCGGCCGCGGCGCGCTCGTCGAGGACGACCCGGTCGTACGCGCGGTCGTCGACGGCCTGCTCCATCACGTCGAGGCGCGCGACGAACCGGCCGTCGCCGCGCTCGCGGAGCCGGACCGTGGCGTACCCGTCCGACCGTTCCCACTCCGTGATCGTCGCGTCCTCCCGCTTCAGAGACCAGGCCATACGGGAACTGGGGGTGTCGCGGGGCTAAAACGACGCGATCCCGTCCCGGCGAGCCGGAGATTCAGGCGTCGACGACGCCTTCGGGACCGGCCGAGTACGAGCAGGCGGGACAGACGGCGTACCCGAGGGCGTCGTACGGCACGGACGTCGACGGAACGGTCTCGCCACAGTCGGGACAGCGGAACGTCGAGGGGTCGGTGCCACCGCCGAAGTCGAACGACGTGAAGTGATCGGTCGCCATGGCTCGGATTAGGGGAGAGATCCCTATAGTTACGACCCGCTTGATGGGACGGTAGTCACACCCTGATTTATATGCTCCCGCCGGGCGGAGGGCGTGTATGACCGACGACGCGTACGCGGCCCGCCGCGACCGGGCGGGAGAGCGGCTCCGGGCGATCGGGGCCGAGGCGCTGATCTGCTTCCCGAGCCGGAACCTCCAGTATCTCACCGGGTTCGCGACGGAGCCGGGCGAACGCCACTTCCTGCTCGTCGTCCCCGCCGAGGGCGACCCGAGCCTGCTCGTTCCGGCACTGTACGGGACCCAACTCCGCGAGGAGACGAGCGTCGAGGACGTGCGGACCTGGGCGGACGGCGACGACCCGCGATCCGCGACTCGGGACCTCCTCGAGGCACACGACCTCCGCGACGGGCGACTCCTCGTCGACGACACGATGTGGGCGCGGTTCACTCACGACCTCCGGGCGATCGCGCCGGACGCGGAGTGGGGACTCGCCAGCGAGGCGCTCGCCGACCTCCGGGTCCGCAAGGACGGGACGGAGTTGGCCGCGTTGCGGGCGGCGGCCGCGGCCGCCGACGCGACCGTCGAGGACCTCCGGGAATTCGGCTCCGACGCGGTCGGCATGACCGAGCACGAACTCGCGGACCGGATCGCCGACCGACTGGCGGCCCACGGCGGCGAGGGAACCTCCTTCGAGACGATCGTGGGCGCGGGCGCGAACGGGGCGAAGCCGCACCACGGCCACGGGGACAGGGAGATCCGCGCCGGCGACCCCGTCGTCCTCGACTTCGGGACGCGCGTCGACGGGTATCCCTCCGACCAGACGCGGACGCTCGTGTTCGCGGACGACCCGCCCGAGGAGTATCGGACGGTTCACGCGGTCGTTCGGGAGGCACAGGCCGCCGCGGTCGACGCCGTCGAGCCCGGAGTCACCGCGGCGGCCGTCGATCGAGCCGCCCGGTCGGTCATCGAGGAGGCGGGATACGGCGACCGCTTCGTCCACCGGACCGGCCACGGGGTCGGCCTCGACGTCCACGAGGAGCCGTACGTCGTGGCGGGCAACGACCGCGAGCTGGAGACCGGGATGGTGTTCTCGGTCGAGCCCGGAATATACCTCGAGGGACGGTTCGGCTGTCGGATCGAGGACCTGGTCGTCGTCACGGACGACGGCGTGGAGCGACTGAACGCGACCGATCGGGGGTGGCGGTGAGGAGGAAGGGGGCCGTACCGAAACCGTTACCATCGACCGACCGGAATCGCGAGCCATGAGCGAAAGCGACGAGGAGGCCGACGCGGAGGCCGAAGAGGACGCCGAGCCCGCCGTCGAACTCGGCGACGGCCCCGACGTCGCGGGCGAGCCGGTCGCCCGCGTCGCCTCCCGGCTCACGTGGCCCGCGACCCGAAGCGACGTGCGCGCCCAGGAGGGCGACGCGACCGTCCGGACTCCCGACGGACCGACGAGCCTGGACGCCGTCCTCGAGGAATCGGAGGTCCCGCTCTTCGAGAGCCGCGGCGAGTTCCACGAGGCGGTCGAGGACGTGGTGGGAAGCGGCCCGGTCGCCACGGAATAGGCGGTCCCGAACGTCCCGGCCGGATCGAGCCCCCGGACGCGCCCGCGACGAGCCGACACGCACACCCTTTTTGTCCGTACCGGTCCGACGGTCGCACATGACGCTCCCGTTCGATCCCGACGACCTGGACGGCGACGACTTCGGCGAGAAACGCGCGACCCTCGAGATGGACCACGAGGCGGCTATCGAGCACGTCCGCGAGGTCTGTGCAGATGTGGGGTTCGGCTTCCCCGTCGAGTTCTCCCCCTCGGAGATGCTGAACGAGAAGGTCGACGCCGACCGCGATCCCTACTACGTTCTCGGCGCGTGTAACCCCGCCGTGGCCGACCGCGCGCTCGACGCCACCGACGGCCGGATCGGCTCGCTGTTCCCGTGTAACATGGTGATAGAACAGGTCGAACCCGGGAGACAGGTCGTCCACCACGTCTCGATCATGAAGATCGCGCGGCTGCTCGGCCTCCCGAGCGACGACGAGGGGATGGACGCGATAGTCGAGGACACCGGCGAGATGGTCGGCGAGGTCTTCGAACGCCTCGAGGACTGAGCGGCCCGCGACGTCGACGTCCCCGACTCGGTTCCCGTTCGTCTCCGGACCTTCCTTCTCGTTCGTCTTCGACCCGTCCGCCGCCGACGGGCCCGCCTCCGTGACCGCGAGGAGCCATCCCAACCGGGCGGGTTTCCCGGTTCGCAGGTCCGATCGAAGGTAATCCCGACCGACTCGGATCACCTCACGTTCGGGTATTACCGTCCGTTCTCGACGCGCTCGCGGAGCCGGTCCATTTCGGACTCCAGCTCCGCGATCCGTTCCTCGAGCGCCGACCGACGGCGGAGGAGGAGGAACACGGCCACGGCACCGAGCGCGACGGGAGCGACGAGCAGCAACAGCACCAGCGCGACGATCACGAGTTCCGGACCGCCCGGGACGCCGAACTGCGCGAGGAGGGCAACGAGCATGTCTGACGCTCGTCATGACGGGACAAAAACCCTCGGTCCGGACCGCCGGATCGACGGTGGCGAGCGTCCGAGCCACGGCCACTCCCGACGTGAGCATCCTCCCCGCGGACGTCCCCGCCGCGCTCTCCCGGACGCTCAGTCGTCTCGGCCGGTGAAGTCGGCGAGGTTCGCCTGGAGTCCCGCCGCCATCGTCGACTTCCGCCGGAGTCGCCCGAGCGAGATCGGCAGCCGCTCCGTGACGCCGCGAACCGCCTCGCCGAACGTCTCCGCGGTGCCGTGCTCGCCCTCGAAGGCGTTCCGGACGGCCTCGCGCACCTGCCAGACGCCGACCGGTCCCCAGTAGTCGTCGGAGACGTGCCGGCAGACGAGGACCTTCGCCTGCCGGCCGCGGTCGTGGAGGTGTTCGAGGACGCCGAGGCGAGCCGCGTAGTACGCGCCCGCGGTCTCCTCGACGTACCCCGTCCGCCCCTCGCGGCCCTCGCTCGCGGCCGCGAGGTAGACGCCGGCGTCGGGGTCGGGGTTCCAGATCGAGCCGGGCGCCTTCATCTCGACCAGCTCGTACTCCCAGTCCCCGGGTGCGAGAACGACCCAGAACGCGTTGCCGAGGTACTCGTTGCGGTGGACCTCGATCCGGTCGATCGACGGGTCGTCCCGGATCGACCCGCGGAGGAACTGTCCGATCGTGTCGTCGACGGCGGTGATCGACCAGCGGGTCGGCACGAGCCGCCGGTCCCGCCCGCGCCCGAGCGCGCCCGCGGAGAGGATCGTGTTGATGTCGTACACGTCGAACCCTCGACGGTA
Source organism: Halobellus captivus (assembly GCF_003697845.1). GTDB lineage: Archaea > Halobacteriota > Halobacteria > Halobacteriales > Haloferacaceae > Halorubrum > Halorubrum glutamatedens. The sequence continues at coordinate 341,598 of NZ_RDQE01000001.1, forward strand.
GAGGTACGTCATCGCCCCCTCCGCGCGCCAGTCGTCGTCCTCGAGGGTCTTCTTCACCGGCCGCGGCACGTGCGGGTTCTCCCCGAGCGACGCGTCCCGTGCCGCCGCCCGCGGCCCGGTCGGCGTCTTCACGTCCTCGAGGCCGACCTCGAAGTCGAGGTCGGGGGTACCGTCGAGGCCGATCTCGACGTCGACGGGGCGGTCCGCGATCGCGACCTCGCGTTGGACGCCGAGCCAGCCGTCCCACGCGTCGTGGACGCTCGCCACGTCGCTTCCGGTTGCTCCGACCCCGGAACTGCCGATCCCGGCGTCGGTCACGTCGACGCCGCGGTTGGCGTTGAGCAGGCTGGTCCGGCGCTCGAAGACGTCCGCGATCGAGACGTCCTCGTCGTACCACGCGCCGGAGGTCCGGAAGTTGGCGGCGCGCTCCTCGCGACCGACCGGCGAGAGCAGCCCCGTCGAGACGTTCGGATAGTCCGATCGGCCGACGAAGATCGACGGGGAGACGCTGCCGACGACCGCGTCGTCCGAGACCTCCGCGTCGAACCGCCGCTCGAAGGAGTCGAGGTGCTCTACGATCCCGTAGTCCTTCTCGCGGGCGAGCCGCCGGCGCTCGGCCCGCTCGTTCTCCTCGAACTCGAGGTACTCGTCGAGCCGCATTCGTCGATCGTTGGCGGCGGGCCGGCTTGAACGTTGCTTCGATCGCTGAGTCCCAGTTCAGTCGGATCGTACTACGTCATGCGGTCGGCGCGATCCGGTGAGCGGGTCGCGGACCCGCGAACCGATCGCGAGGGACGCGGTGAGCGCTCGAAGAGCGCGAACCGCGAGGCTGGGGAGGCGTGAGGTGCGGGATCGTGAGGTCGGGTGGGATACAAAGGGGCAGCCGGGAAGCGGGCGCAGACGACGTAAGCACCGCAGGAACGACCAACGCGAGTGACGAGGAGCACAGCGAGTGTGCGCCCGCTTCCCGGCTGGGGCTTTGGCGGTGTTCGTAGTCACCCTGACGACCGAATAGCCGACCGGCTGGAATCGCAAACGGTTCACCGCGCCAACAACGATCTACGCGTGGATCCCCATCGCCTCGATCTGTTCCTGATACCGGTTGCGGATGGTGACTTCGGTGACCTGGGCGACGTCGGCGACCTCGCGTTGGGTCTTCTTCTCGTTACACAGAAGCGACGCGGCGTAGATGGCGGCGGCGGCGTAGCCGGTGGGGGACTTCCCCGACAACAACCCCTGTTCGGCGGTGGTCTCGATGATCTCGTTGGCCTTCGACTGGACCTCCTCGCTGAGGCCGAGCTCGGAGGAGAACCGTGGGACGTACTTCTGGGGGTCGACGGGCCGCATCTCCAGTCCGAGCTCCTGGGAGATGTAGCGATACGTCCGGCCGATCTCCTTGCGATCGACCCGCGAGACGTCGGAGATCTCCTCGAGCGATCGGGGGATCCCCTCCTTGCGACAGGCGGCGTAGAGGGCGGCGGTGGAGACGCCCTCGATCGAGCGGCCGCGGATGAGGTCCTCCGAGAGCGCGCGTCGATAGATGACCGAGGCGACCTCCCGAACCGACCGGGGGACGCCCAGCGCGCTCGCCATGCGGTCGATCTCCGAGAGCGCGAACTGGAGGTTGCGCTCGCCCGCGTCCTTCGTCCGGATCCGCTCCTGCCACTTGCGGAGCCGATGCATCTGCGAGCGCTTCTTCGAGGAGATGGAGCGCCCGTACGCGTCCTTGTCCTTCCAGTCGATCGTCGTCGTCAGCCCCTTGTCGTGCATCGTCTTCGTCGTCGGCGCGCCGACGCGGGACTTCGACTGCCGCTCGGAGTGGTTGAACGCCCGCCACTCCGGGCCGGGGTCGATCTGCTCCTCCTCGACGATGAGCCCGGTCGCCTCGTGTATCAGTTCGCCGTCGGCCGTCCGGGTGAGCTCCGCAGGGTCGAGGTCGTCGGGGTCCAGCTCGTCGGGATCGACTTCTTCGACGTCCACCTCGTCGGTTTTCGATCCCTCCGCGTCCTCGTCCCGCACGCGCTGCCGGTCGTGATCCCGTTGCCGGGTGGGCCGTGTCATCGCATTTATATACTACGTTTACCGACTGACTTAAAAGTTCGTGAGCGATCGGATCGAGCGGCCGCGGAGGTACCGCACCGACCGACGGACAACGCTTTGGGTCGCCGACACCGACTCCCGAGAGATGCCGACGATCGACTGCGATCCGGCCGACGCGCGGGCTCGTCTGGAGGACGCCGGCGTCCGGATCGACGCCGGAAACACCGCCCACGAGCGGTGGCGCGCCGAGCGCGACGGGGCGGTCGCCGTCGCCTACGACGACAAGGTGGTCGTCCAGGGAAGCGATCCCGCTCGACTGACGAACCTTCTCGCGGACGGAGGCGGACGCGCGCACGTCTACTTCGACGGCGCGTCCAGGGGGAACCCCGGACCCGGCGCGGTCGGCTGGTGTCTCGTCACCGCCGACGGCGTCGTCGCCGAGGGAAGCGAGCGGATCGGCCGCGTCACCAACAACCAGGCGGAGTACGCCGCGCTGATCCGCGCGCTGGAGGCGGCGGACGAGTACGGCTTCGACGAGATCGACGTCCGGGGGGACTCCGAACTGATCGTGAAACAGGTGCGCGGCGAGTGGAACGCGAACGATCCGACGTTACGCGAGAGGCGCGTCCGGGCCCGCGAGCTGTTGGACCGGTTCGACCGCTGGTCGATCGCGCACGTTCCGCGGGAGATAAACGCGCGCGCCGACGACCTGGCGAACGAGGCACTCGATGACGCGAACTGACGACGAGCCACCGGAGTGGGCGAAAGAACGGGCACGAGAGCTGATGGCGACCGAGGACGACGAGGGGGTCGACGACTCGGACGAGGGCCACGAGGACGGCGAAAGCGGGGCTGACACGCCGAGTGAGGACGGGTCCGAACGGGTTCCCGACGTACCGGTTGAGGTCGTCGACGAGGCCGAACGCCTCACCCGACTCGCGCGGGAGGCGGTCGACCCCGCGGCCGCGGAGGGATACCGCGACCGCCGGGACGATCTGGTGACCGACCACGAGTACACGCCGCGACTCCGCGAGGAGGACGACACGCTCGTGTTGTACCCCGAGGAGTGGATGGAGTCGGGGACCGTCCAACTCGACCGCATCGAGGACACGGATCGGGCGGTGGAGGTGTCGCTTTCCGGGCCGGGCGATGCCGACCGCTACCGCGAGGTCGCCGGCTACAACGACGCGGTCGCCGACGCGGTCGCCGAGCGGGCCGACGAGGTCCACGCCGAGACCGCCCGGAGCTTCGCGGCGTTCATGAGCAACCACTACGTGCGCGCGGTCGACGACGCGACCCCCGAGATGCGCGCGGAGTTCCGCGAGGAGTTCTTCCCGCGGAACGCCTGGCCGACCGACGAGCAACGGGCGGCCCTCGAGGAGTCGCTCGAGACGATCGAGCGCGTCGCGGCCGCGCTCGACGAGCCGGCGCCGTAGCGGACCGCAGTCACGCTCGCAGTCGGCCACGTTCAGTTACACTCGGAACCGTCCACCCGCGAGCACGAGCTGTGCCGACGGAGCCAGGGCTCCGGGGGTCGAAAGGACGGACTGCAACGTTCCGCGACGGAGCGGGCTACTCCTCGATGAGCGCCCGCACCTCGGCCGCACGGCCTTCGTCGGTTACGAAACGGTCGAGTACCCACTCCAACTGCCCGAGGACGACGTCGTGGCCGGCGTCGGTGAGCGCGTACTGGTTCGTGCGCTTGTCGAGTTCGCTCTTCTCGATGAAGCCGTCATCGACGAGGTCGTCGAGGTTGGGGTAGAGCCGACCGTGGTTCACCTCGGAGCCGTAGTACGCCTCGAGTTCACGTTTGACCGCGAGCCCGTACATGGGTTCCTCCGCGAGGATCGTCAGGATGTTCTGTTGGAACGCGGTCAAGTCGTGTGCGGTCGTCGATGCTTCAGGAACCGATCGTGCCTCTGACATGCCGGATAGAAAAGTTCCCTGACTTATAACCTTTCTCAACGTTCATCGAATTTACGACCTCTCAACGGGATCGAGACCGACGAATGGGCGTTTCGAGCGATCGATCCGGCGTTTCCGCGTGATGGCCCGATGAGGGGTGAAAAACGATCCGTCGGTTTCAAACGAGTATACACTTACCGTAGACAACGAAACCGGCAAAACGGTGACGGATCCACGATCGAGGACCGTCCGAACGGGGCCGAATCGGTCCCGATCGGTTGGAATCATCCTATGGGAATACTCGAAACGTCTCAGGGGAATATTTCTGGGACACCGGGACGACTACTCGGGAGCACGCGCGGAAGGAGGGCCCGACGTGCATCGAGGCGGCCGCGTGGTCGGTCCGGGGCGTCCCGAAAGGATTTTCCACGCGTTCGTCGCAGTACCCGATACATGGTAAACCTCTGGGAGGACCTCGAAACGGGGCCGGACGCCCCCGACGAGATCTACGCGATCGTGGAGTGTCTCAAGGGCGAGCGCAACAAGTACGAGTACGACAAGGACGTTCCCGGCGTCGTCCTCGATCGGGTGCTCCACTCGAACGTCCACTACCCGTACGACTACGGATTCATCCCGCAGTCGTACTACGACGACGAGGACCCCTTCGACGTGATGGTGCTCGTCGAGGACCAGACGTTCCCCGGCTGCGTGATCGAGGCCCGACCCGTCGCGCTGATGAAGATGGACGACGACGGCGAGCAGGACGACAAGGTGATCGCGGTGCCGACGGAGGACCCGCGGTTCGATCACGTCGAGGACCTCGAGGACATCCCCCAGCAGATCCGCGACGAGATAGACGAGTTCTTCTCGACGTACAAGAACCTGGAGGAGGGGAAGGAAGTCGAGACGTTGGGCTGGGAGGACGCGGCGACCGCGAAGGAGGCGATCGAGCACGCCCAGGACCTCTACGACGAGGAGTTCGGAGCCTAACGAGGGCGGTCGGGACGCGAACGGGAGCGGTCGCGCCCGCCGATGGATAACCGACGCGTATGGTGACCCTCGCATCGATGTTTTATGCGTATGAGTAATTTTTAGAGGGTGGAACCGGTAGTATCGGGTAGGACCATGACGACCTCCGCCCCGTCGTTCGGCATGGATCACCCGACGGTCGTGCCGGTCAACTTCGACCCGGAGCGACGCGAGGGGACCGATGATCGCGAGTCGGGCGATAGCGGGTCAGTCGGCGGAGCCGACGAACGATGACCTCCGTCGGGATGTCGAGCGACTCCCGGTCACTCCTGAGTCACTGACGACTCCCGTATCACCGTCGAGAGCGGCGTGGCCGCGCCCACGAGCGACTCGAACCGCTCGTCCGCCCACTCGACGACCGTCTCGTCCGTGGTCTCGAAGGCGCAGCGTGGGTTGTTTCGCTCGTCGTAGGCGACCACGCAGGCGACGTCGTCGTACCGGAACAGCCCGTACTCGATGGGTTCGGCGGAGACGTACACCGTCGCACCCTCGTCGGACAGGGCCCGGTCGGTCGCGGGCCCGAACTCCGCGATCGACGTCTCCAACACCTCCCGGTCGATGATCAACTCGATCTCCGCGCCCGCGTCGAGTGCGGCCCCGGCCGCCTCGTTGTACTGGGTCGTGACGATCGGCGAGACGGCCCTGACGTCCGATCCGCACGTGTCGCGGATCAGCTCCACGACGCGGTCGAGCGCGGCCAGCGGGTCGCGGTCGGTCGCCGCGGTGAGATCGCCCGTCTCGAGCCCGGCCGCGGGAAACGCCGCGCCTGCCCGCTGTAAGTCGGCGGCGAACCGCCCGTACCGGTCGCCGCGGTCGATCTCCGAGAGCAGGTCCTCGTAGGCGGCGTGAACGCGCTCGCCCGTCGGCGTCACGTGGTAGGCACCGTCGCGTTTGACGACCCACCGACGCTCGCGGAATCCGGCCAGGATCCGCTGGACGGTGGTCCGCGTCGCGTCGACCGCGTCGGTCAGGGACGCCGGCCGTCGCGGGTTCCGGTCGAGCGCCCGGAGTATCGCGATCCGTACCGGCGATCCGGCGAGGTATCGTGCGTCGTCGTGTCCGCTGTCGGACGCCATCGTCTCTCACTGAGATACGGACACCCGCGTGATAATCGTGTCGTCGGAGCGGACGCCGCCGCGAAGGCAACGCGGACGGAGTACCCGATCCGACGAGAAACGTGTCTTTGCGACGGGGAGAAGCGAGTTTCGCGACGACGTGAATCGCGGTCCCGTGTCGGATCGCGGTCCCGTGTCGGATCGCGGTCCCGTGTCGGATCGCCGCCTCCGCATCGTCGTCGTGGAACCGCGTGAGCGGTCGAGTAAATTTCTTTCGCAATATATGAAGTTCAAACATCCGAGACGTGCCACTTCGCATAAGACTAGAACTTAATCTCACGCGCATTTTGGTGTAATATGCCCGAAAGCATTGCGGCATACCTGGCAGAGCACCCGAAGATGACCGGCGTCCTGTTCACCGCCCTGCTGCTGTTGACGCAGGCGGCCCCCGCATCGGCGAACGCTGTTCAGGCTACTCCTGGTCCCTGAGCGGGAATAGTTCGTCACTCCAGTAGAGCTCTTCTTGGCGGAATATCGGAAGCGTCTCCAGCTGAAGCCATTCTTCGAGCTCTTCTTCGGAAATGTCTCCGACGTGAGCCACCGACGGCACGGTGTAGTTAGCCTCGGATTTCGTCGTTACCGGTCGATAAAGAGTGCCGATACCATACGGTCCATTTGGATATGCCTCTACTGTGAGATCCCAAATCGAGGATTCTGTCGAAGTGATCTCACCGACGACCGCTACCCCGCTCCGACTCTGACATATCGTGGTCGCGCCGTCGCCGACGACGATGTACTGGTGGCCGGTGAGCAGTTCCCGTTTCGCGACGTGGAGCGCGGTCCGGAGGTTGAACCCGCTGTTCATCAGTCGGGCGACGATCCGGCCGAGCGTCGTCGCCGGCGAGTTCGCGACGTCGCTGAGCGTGACGATCCCGCCGCGGCTCCCGCGGTGGATCAGGGCCTCCCCCTGCTCGTAGGACTGACACGCGTTGAGGAGGAACGCGCTGACGCTGACCCGGAGGTCCTCGCGTGTGAGATCGAGGTAGTCGTCGGTACACTGCATCCCTCGATCGTCGACGTGGCCGACGTAGTGGAGGAAGTCCACGTCCGAGGCGAGTACGTCGCGCATCTCCGCGCAGGTGAGGTCGTGGCGAACCTCGATGTCGAACTGGACCATGTCCCGGAGCCCGTAGAGCTCCGACACCTTCCCCTCCTCGCGCATCTGCTCGTCGTTACAGACGACGAGCACCGAGATGCGCGACTGCTCGACGGCCCCCGTCTCCAGCCGGCGGCGGTAGGCGTCGAGCGTGGCCTTGTTCGCGTCGAGGGGAACCCCGTCGCCGACCCAGGCGTGCTCTACCGTCTCGACCGGGTCGGGACGGACGAACTCGGCGGACCCGAGCGCAGCTCCGTGGTCGCCCGGGGCGTCGGCCCCGCGCGGTCCGGCCCCGCGGCGAGCGGGCTCGGCGCCGGCGTCGGGACCCTCCTCGACGCCCGTTCCGCCGCGGACGAACTCCGCGGGGCCCGGCTCGGGCGCTCGGAGGAACCCGATCCCGCCGCCCGGACCGGTCTCGGCCGGCGTGGCCGTCTCCGGCGACCGAACGATGGAGAGCTCTCCGGCCACGAACGGGAGCGCTTCGACGTTGTCGGGATCGGGACGGATATCGGTCGTGAGCGTCCATTTCGGGAGCTCCGACTCGATCCGCTCGAACGGCACCTCGAGGTACGCTCCGAGCCGCTCGGCGAGCGGAGCCTCGTACAGCGTGGCCCAGTCGAGGTCGGCGACGGTCGCCTCCCGCTCGTGGAGGTCGACCGGGTAGAACCCCTCCGTCCGGGCGATACAGTCGAAGTGGAACGACTGCCGGAGGGCCTCGGCGGCCCGCCGCTCGACGTCCGGTTCGAGCGAGTGTATCCAGCCGTCGCCCTCGATCCGCGTCTCGGAGCCCGGAACCACCTCGGCCGCGAAGTAGTACGCGAGCGGGACGACGGGGTAGACGTCCCGGTAGGAGGGGGGGACCACGATCCGCACGCCGCTTTCGGGTCGCTCGATCCGGTCGGGCACGTGGAACGCCGTTCCCGGCTCGATGAGGGGCGGGTGTCCGCGGAGCGTCGGGAAGGAGCGCTCCGGGCTCGTCGTCTGGAGGGCCGATCCGAGGTGCGAGATCGCGTCCATCAGCGACTCCGGGTCCGTCGGCGTCGTGATCGTCCCCGCCGGCCGCTGATGGAGCGACCGGAATCCGAGGGTCACCTCGGTGGCCGTCTCGAGGTCGATCCGGGTGGTTCGATCCGTCGTCGTGACGGAGAACCCGGACTCGAAGTGCGAGTAGAGCTTCGTGGGCGCGGGGTCGATACCGAGGTGGTACTCCCCCGCGGGCATCGTGAGGTCGTCGTCGCGCGCGAGCAGGGCTCCGTCGCTGGATCGGACCTCGACGACCGCGATCCGCGGGATCTCGATGGAGCCGGTCTCGACGGTCACGCTCGCGTCGACCGGAAAGTAGTGGTCCTCGACCGGGGAGGGCCGCGGGGTGACCGGCCGGTCGGTGTAGAGTTCGAACTGCGTGTTCTCGATGTGGTCCGTGACCGTGAGACCGGGCGCGTCACACAGCGGGTCGATGTCGATGCTCATGTGCGGTTGGCCGCGATCGGCCGTCGGGACGGCAGTAACTACCGTCCGTTCGGCGGAGGCGAGTGTAAACCTTGTGTCGCGGATCGCCGCACGTCGATCGGGCTCGTCGCCCCGGATCGCTCCCCATCGGCCGACCCGAGGGGCGGAAACCGCCGCCGACCGAACGGATAAAGGGGCCGCCGACCCACGTCCGCGTAATGATCACGCTGGGTACGGCGCGAGCGTCCCCGGGCGAGACGGACACCGGCCGTCTCGAGGTGGGCGAGACGCGGGACGGGAGCCCGGTCCGGCTCCCCGTCGCCGTCATCAACGGGTCCGAGGAGGGGAAGACCCTCTACGTACAGGCGGTCAGCGACGGCGACGAACTCAACGGGTTGGGCGTCGTGAACCGGTTCGTTCCCCGCGTCGATCCGACGGAGCTGTCCGGCGTCGTCCTCGTCGTCGGGATCGTCAACTACTTCGCGTTCCAGGTGGCCGAGCATCGGAACCCGATCGACGACCGCAAGATGAACCGCGGCTACCCCGGCGACACGGACGGCACGACGAGCGAGCGGATCGCCCACGCGACCTTCGAGGAGGCGAAGCGCGCCGACCTGATAGTCGACCTCCACCAGGGGTCGACGAGCCGCATGATAAACGAGACGCGGGTCCGCTGCGGGATCAGACACCACCTCCACGGGGACTGTCTCGAGCTGGCGAAGGTGTTCGGCTGCGGGCACGTGCTCGACATCAAGGGGCCAGACGGTCAGCTCGCGCGGGCCGGCCCCGACCAGGGGATCCCGACGATCGATCCCGAACTCGGCGGCTGCGTCGGCTGGAACGAGGAGTCGATCCGATACGGCGTCGAGGGGCTGTTCAACGTGCTCCGCCACTACGGCTTCCTCGACGGGAGCGTCGGGGTCGAGGAACAGGTCCGGGCCCGCGGGTTCGACCAGTACGGGTCGCCGGCGGGCGGGCTCGTCCGGTTCGAGGCCGACCTCGGCGACCGCGTGTCCGCGGGCGAGACGCTCTTCGAGGTGACGGACACCTTCGGCGAGCGAAAGGGTCGGGTGACCGCCGACGCGGACGGGGTGTTCTGGCGGACCCGCCGGCTTCCCCAGGTCGCCGCGGGCGAGTACGTCTGCTCCGTCGGGACCAACGTCGACCGATACTGATGACGGGATCCGACCGCGACGACGACACGCCGAGACCCCTGACGTGTCCCGACTGTGGGACCGCGTTTCCCGATCGCTGGCGCTGTACGTGCGGCTCCCCGCTCGAGTTCGCGGACCGGGCGATCCCGCCGGGCGGGCCGCCCGATCCCGGCGCGTTCGACGCGCGACCCGGCCTGTGGGCCTTCGAGGACTTCATCGCCGTCGGCGACGACCCGGCGGATCGGGTGACCCTCGGCGAGGGCTCGACGCCGCTCGTCGACGCGGACGGGGCTGCGAGCGACGCGGATGGAGCCGCGGGCGACGCCCTCGACGACCCGTGGAACGCCGAGTTCAAGCTCGAGTACGTCTTCCCGACGGGCTCGTTCAAGGACCGCGGCGCGACGACGACGCTCACGCGCGCTCGCGAGTTGGGCGTCGACCGCGTCGTCGAGGACTCGTCTGGCAACGCCGGGGCCGCGATCGCGACCTACGCCGCTCGCGCGGGGATCGACGCCGAGGTGTACGTCCCCGCCGACGTGAAGGAGGCGAAGCTCCGGGCGATCCGCCGGGCCGGAGCGACGCCGGTACGGGTGGAGGGGTCGCGCGCGGACGTGACCGACGCGTGCGTGGCCGCGCTCGATCCGGACGGGGACGGGTCCGGGGGCGCGAGCGAGGAGGACCTCAACGGCTCCGGAGCCGGCCCCGCCTGGTACGCGAGCCACGCCTGGAACCCGGCCTTCTTCGAGGGGACCGCCACCGTCGCCTACGAGATCGCACGCCAGCGCGACTGGGAGGCGCCCGACGCGGTCGTGACTCCGCTCGGACACGGTACCCTCTTTCTCGGCGCGTACTGGGGGTTCGAGCGGCTCCGCGAGGCCGGCTGGACCGATTCGGTTCCGCGGCTCTACGGCGCACAGGCGGCCGGAACCGCGCCGATCGTCCGGGAGCTTCACGGCCCCGAGGCGGCCGACCCCGACGGGAAACGCAACGAGTCGGCCGACGGGATCCGGATCGCCGAGCCGGTTCGACGGGAGGAGGTCCTCGAGGCGATACGCGGGACCGGCGGCGACGCGGTCGCGGTCACCGAGGCCGCCGGCAAGCGGGAGCTCGACCGGCTCCACGCCGCGGGCTTCTACACCGAACCGACGTGCGCGGTCGCGCCGGCCGCCCTCCGCGAGTTCCGCGCTCGCGGGGCCATCGACGCCGACGAGGACGTCGTCGTCCCGCTGACCGGGAGCGGGCTGAAAGGCTGACGGCCCGGGACGGGGAGCTCCCGCCACCGACACCGCTTTTCGACGGCGGGTCGTTCGGTCGCGCATGGAGGTCCTCGTGTACGGCGCCGGCGCGCTGGGCAGCCTCGTCGGCGGGCTGCTCGCACGTGCCCACGACGTGACGCTCGTCGGCCGGGACCCGCACATGCGGCGGGTCCGCGAGGAGGGGTTACGGATCGACGGACGGATCGACGCGTGCGTCCGCCCGCGAGCGCTGACGGTCGGCCGGGATCTGTCGGCGGACCTCGCGCTGGTGACGACGAAGGCGTACGACACGGACGCGGCGGCGCGGGCGCTCGCGACCGGCGAGTACGGCGCGGTCTGTTCGCTCCAGAACGGGCTCACCGAGGAGCGCCTCGTCGCGGCGCTCGAGCCCCCCGTCCTCGCGGGGACGGCGAGCTACGGCGCACGACTCCTCGAGCCCGGACGCGTGCGGTGTACCGGGGTCGGCGAGGTCGTCGTCGGCTCGCTCGAGGGACGAGAAAGCGCGCTCGCGGAGCGGGTCTCCCGGGCGTTCACCGACGCCGGGATCGAGGCGGCCGCCGCCGGCGACATGCCCCGGCGGCGGTACGAGAAGCTCGCAGTCAACGCGGGGATCAACGGCCCCTCGGCGCTCGCACGGGTCACGAACGGCGAGACGCTGGAGGGGCCCGCGGGCGGCGTCGCCCGCGGGGCGGCACGCGAGGTCGCCCGCGTCGCGAAGGCGGAGGGAGCCGACCTGTCGGAGTCGGCGGCGGTCGACGCGCTCGAGCGCGTCGCTCGCGACACGGCGGCGAACCGCTCGTCGATGTGCGAGGACGTCGCCGCCGGCCGACGGACCGAGGTCGACGCGATCTACGGAGTCGTCCTCGAGCGCGCCGCTCGGCTGGAGGTTCCGGTGCCGACGTGCCGGACGCTAGCGTCCGTGATACGGGCGTGGGAGGCGGGGCGGGAGCTCCGAAGGAACTGATCGGGCCACCGCCGATCGGCGGGGAGTTGGCGGGTCGTCGCCGTCAGCACCACTCCTCGAGGACGGTCGCGTTCCGCTCGTCGACGGAGAGCCACGCGTTCTCGCGGGAGACGTCGGCGATCACGAGTTCCGGTCGCGACGAGGAGGAGTCGATCGACGCCATCACGTCGGTCGAGGAAGGGTCCGTCGGCTCCGCGTCCGTCGGCAGCGCCGTCCGCCGACGGTCGGGGTCCGGGTCGTCCCATGGAGTGGAACTCCGTGACATGATTGTGATTAGTTCACAGTCCTTCAAAAGGGTTGCGAACCGCGAACCGGGATCCGTCGGAAGACGCGGCGGTTCGTGCCGGAATCGACGACGGAGCCGAGCGATCGCCATCGATCCGACGGTTTCCGCCGATCCGACGACGATCGATCCGATGGTCGCCGGGACGGTAGCGAGTGACCGAAGAACGGGAGTGGGACGGCGGGACGGGGGGAACCGAGAGACGCCGGGAGGCCGCGATGACGACGCGACGACCGCGTGCCGACGTCGATCCGGACCGTGATCGCCCTTCGGGGGATACAAGAGGAGCGACGCTGAAAGACGGGGCATGAACGTAGTAGACGCCATGACGCCGCGGGCCGACCTCGTCGTCGTCGAGATCCCCGGCAGCCGGAACGACGTGTTGGAGTACCTCCAGGAGTACGGCTTCTCCTCCGTCCCCGTCGTCAAGGACGTCGACGGCGAGGAGGTGTACCGCGGGCTCGTCTCCCGGGACGACCTCATCGACCAGCCGGACGAGGACCAGCTCGCGCTGTTGATGCGCGAGGTACCGGCGACGACCGCGGACGCGACGATCGAGGAGGCGGCCGCGACGATGGTCTCGGAGCGCTCCCGCCGGCTCCCGGTCGTCGACGGCGACGAGCTCGTCGGGATCGTGACCGTCACCGACGTGGTTCGGGCGATCGCTCGCGGCGAGGTCGACGGCGACGAGCCGGTCGAGGGACTCGCGACCCGAGAGATCAACGCCACGCACGTGGAGACGCCGCTGCCGGTCGCGGAACGCGAGATCGGCCTCGCCGGCGTCCCGTACGCGGTCGTGCTCGACGACGACGCGGACATGGCGGGGATCCTCACCGAGGTCGACGTGCTCGAGGTCGCCCGCGTCGTCGAGGGCGAGGCGAGCACGGGCGACTCGATCGCGGAGCAGGACTCCGAGTGGTCCTGGGAGGGGATCAAGGCGACGGGCGCGCGCTACCTCCCGACCCGCAACGTCGAGATCCCGGCGGGCGCGACGCGCCACTTCATGACCGACGAGATCGTCACCGTCGGCGGCACGCGGACCGCGAAGGAGGTCGCCCAGGAGCTGATCTCCAACGACATCGAGCAGGTCCCGCTCGTGAACGGGACGGAGCTTTCGGGGGTCGTCCGGGACATCGACCTCCTGGAGGGGATCTGATGGCCGGTGCGGAGCTCGTCGAGCTCGCGAAGCGGCGCGGGTTCTTCTTCGGCGCGAACGGCGCGTACGGCGGCACCGCGGGCTTCTACACCTTCGGCCCGCAGGGCGCGGCGCTCAAACGCAACCTCGAGGACGCCTGGCGCGACCGGTTCACGCTCCGGGAGGGGAACCGCGAGATCGAGGCCCCGACCGTGATGCCCGAGGCGGTCTTCGAGGCGTCGGGCCACCTGGAGGGGTTCGACGACATGCTCGTCGAGTGCGGCGAGTGCGGCGAGTCCCACCGCGCGGACCACCTCGTCGAGGACGCGACCGGGATCGAGGACGCCGAGGCGCTGCCGGGCGAGGAGGTCGAGGAGCTGATCCGCGACCACGACGTCGCCTGTCCCTCCTGCGGCTCGCCGCTCGCGGGCCGGGACGTCGAGGACTTCAACCTCATGTTCGCGACCGACATCGGCCCCGGCGACGGCCAGCCCGGCTACCTCCGCCCGGAGACCGCCCAGGGGATCTTCGTCGAGTTCCCGCGGCTGAAGGAGTACGCCCGCGGGAGCCTCCCGTTCGGGATCACCCAGATCGGCCCCGCCTACCGCAACGAGATCTCGCCGCGGGGCGGACTCCTCCGGCTCCGCGAGTTCACCCAGGCGGAGCTCGAGCAGTTCATCGACCCAGAGGCGGACGAGCCGCCGCTCGACCGCGTCGAGGACGTCGAGGTCCGGCTCTACCCGGCGACCGCACAGGACGAGGAGGACGGCGAGTACCTCGACACCACGGTCGGCGAGGCGGTCGCGGAGGGGATCATCGGCTCGCCGTGGGTCGGGTACTACCTCGGCGTCGCCCAGGAGTGGTACGAGCGGGTCGGCGTCGACACCGACCGGTTCCGGTTCCGCCAGCACCTCGCGGGCGAGCGCGCCCACTACGCCGCCGACTGCTGGGACGCGGAGAGCGAGGTCGACGGCGACTGGATCGAGATCGCCGGCTTCGCGTACCGCGGGGACTACGACCTCTCGAAACACGACGCGTACGGCGACGACTCCTTCACCGTCTTCAAGCGGTACGACGAGCCCAAGACGGTGGAGCGCGCGACCGTCGACCCCGACATGTCGGTGCTCGGTCCCGAGTTCGGCGGCGACGCCGCCGCGGTCGCCGAGGCGCTGGAGACGCTCGCCGGACGCGACCCCGACGCCTTCGAGGGCGAGACCGTGACCGTCGAGGTCGGCGAGGGCGACGAGCGCGAGACCCACGAGGTCGACGCGGACGTGGCGAGCTTCTCGATCGAGACGGTCACCGAGAGCGGCGAGCACATCACGCCCCACGTGGTCGAGCCGTCCTTCGGCGTCGGCCGGACCGTCCAGACGCTTCTGGCCCACGCCTACGAGACCGACGAGGTCGACGGCGAGGAGCGGACGTACCTCTCTCTGGCCCCCGAGATCGCGCCGCGGGACGCCGCGGTCTTCCCGCTCGTGACGAACGACGAACCGCTCACCGACCTCGCCGACCGCGTCGCGAGCGACCTCCGTGCGGCGGGACTGGCGGTCGCGTACGACGACTCGGGGTCCATCGGGCGGCGGTATCGCCGACA
Organism: Halobellus captivus; assembly: GCF_003697845.1. Lineage (GTDB taxonomy): Archaea > Halobacteriota > Halobacteria > Halobacteriales > Haloferacaceae > Halorubrum > Halorubrum glutamatedens. The sequence continues at coordinate 356,621 of NZ_RDQE01000001.1, forward strand.
GGACGAGGTCGGCACCCCCTTCTGTGTGACCGTCGACCGCGACGGGGTAGAGGGCGACGGTCCGGAGACCGTCACCGTCCGCGAGCGCGACTCGGCGGCACAGGTCCGGGTTCCCGTCGCGGACCTCGCGGACGAACTGGCCGCGCTCCGGACCGGCGGGACCTTCGACGACCTGATCGACCGGTACGGCTCCGTCGACACGGACGTCGAGACGACAGAGAACTGACCGTGGCGCTCCCGGCGGCGGCCTGGCGCGAGCGCGTGGAGTTCGAGCGGCGGCTCGTCCACGCGAGCGGCACCCTCTACCCCGTCCCGTACCTGCTCGGCTGGCTCTCGTGGAGGGAGACCGCGGCGCTGCTCGTCGCCAGCGTCGTCCTCGTCGGCACTCTGGAGTTCCTCCGCCTCGTCGTCGGGCTCGATCACGCGGTGTACCGGACGCTGACCCGCGAGTACGAGTCCGACTCGGTCGGGGGGTACGCGCTCTATCAGGTCAGCATGGCCGGCGTCGCGCTGCTCGCGAGCACGTCGATCGCGAGCCCGACGCTCGCGGTCCCGGCGATGTGGATGCTCTCCGTCGGCGACCCGGTGAGCGGCGCGCTCGGCTCGAACGGTCCGCGGGAACCGAAACGCCGGCTCGTGTGGGTCGTGATGTTCGTCGTCTGTGTCGCGGTCGCCGTCCCGTTCCTCGTCCCCGCGTTCGGAACGGCCGCGGGCGTCGCCGTCGCGGTCGCCGGCGCGGCGGCGGCGACGATCGCGGACGGGATCCCCACGATCGTCCGCGGGATCGCCGTCGACGACAACCTCACGATCCCGCCGGCCGCGATCGGCGGGATGATCGCCGCCGTCGCGATCGTCGGGTGAACCCCGAGCGGGGAGCGAGAACCGCTTCGGGGATCGAACGGCCGCGAGGTGCGACTTTATCCGTCCTGCCCGTCTTTGAGCGAGCCGAGCGACCACACCATGAGCACGCGATCAGTGTACGAGACGGTCGAATCGGAACGGGAGCTGCTGTACGACCTCGCGGAACGGCTCTGGGAGACGCCGGAGCTGGGACTTCACGAACACGAGTCGGCGGAGGCGCTCGCGACCACCCTCCGCGAGGAGGGGTTCGACGTGGAGACGGACGTCGCCGGGATGCCGACCGCGTTCGTCGCGACCTACGGCGAGGGCGACCCGACGATCGGGATACTGGGCGAGTACGACGCGCTTCCGGGCCTCTCACAGGAGGTGAAAGCCGAGCGGTCGCCGATCGAGCGGGGCGGCCCGGGGCACGGCTGCGGACACAACCTCTTCGGGACCGCGACGCTCGGGGCCGCGGTCGCGGTGAAGCGGGCGATCGAGGCAGGGGAACTCGAGGGGACGGTCCGCTACTACGGCTGTCCGGCCGAGGAGACGCTCGTCGGGAAGACGTACATGGCCCGCGCGGGCGTCTTCGACGACCTCGACGCCGCGTTGACGTGGCATCCCGGCGACCTGAACACGCCGCGGGTCGGCAGCTCGAACGCGCTCAACTCGCTCCTCTTCGAGTTCGAGGGCGAGGCCGCACACGCCGGCGGATCGCCGGACTCCGGACGGAGCGCGCTCGACGCCGTCGAGCTCACCAACGTCGGCGTCGAGTTCATGCGGGAACATATCTCCGACGACGCGCGGCTCCACTACTCGATCCCGAACGGCGGCGACGCCCCGAACGTCGTCCCCGCGGAGGCGTCGGTGTGGTACTTCGTGCGCGCACCGACCCGCGAGGAGGTCGAACGCAACACCGACTGGCTCCGCGACATCGCGCAGGGGGCGGCGACGATGACGCAGACCGAGGTCAGCGAACGCTTCCTCTCGGGCTGTCACGACTACCTCGCGAACGGCCCCGTCACGGACGCCATCTGGGAGAACATGGAGGCGGTGGGGCCGATCGACTACGACGAATCGGACCACGAGTTCGCCCGCGACCTCCTCGAGACGGTCTCGGAGAGCAACCGGGAGTCCCGACTCGAGGACCTTCCCGAGGACGTCCGGGAGACCGTCGAGCCGCACGCGTTGTACCCGGAACCCGTCCCGCCGTTCAACGAGGACGTGACCTCCGGCGGGTCGACCGAGGTCGGCGACGTGAGCTACATCGCGCCCACCGGCCAGTTCAACGCGGCGACGTGGCCGGTCGGCGCGCCGGGGCACTCCTGGCAGGTCGTCGCCGCCAACGGCGACTTCGCGCGGAAGGGGATGATGTTCGCCGCGAAGGTGCTCGCCGGGGCGGCTCACGACCTCATGACCGATCCCGAGCGGCTCGAAGCGGCCCGCGCGGAGTTCGAGGAGGCGACCGGCGGCGAGCCGTACGAGACGCCGCTGCCGCCGGAGGCGGAGCCGCCGTTCGACATGACCGCCGAGTGACTCGGGGAGGGCAGTCCGCTCGGTCGCCTCAGTCGCCCGGGTCCGGATCGGGGGCCGCCGGGTCGTCGCCATCGAGCCACGAGACCGCGAAGCTCTCGAACGGCCCGGAATAGCCCATCAGCGTGGTCCCGAGGATCGCCATCACGAGCACGTAGCCGACGGCGAAGGCGTTGATCGTCGCCGCGAGTTCCGGGTCGAACGTCCCGGCGTTCGCGCCGCTTATTGCGATCGTCGCGATGATGAGCGAGAACTCCCCGCGGGTCGTCATTCCGAGGCCGACGCGCGCCGATCGTCGGGTGTCGAGCCCGAACGCCCGGCCCCCCAGATAGCCGCTGACGAGTTTCGTCGGCGTCGTGACGACCACCGCGAGCAGGATCAGACCGAGCACGCCGCCGAAGAGCAGCGGGTTGGTCACGAGCCCGATCCAGAAGAAGAAGACGCCGGCGAACGTGTCGCGGAGCGGTTCGAGAAGCTCCTCCAACTGGTGGGCGTGGTCGGTCGAGGAGAACGCCATCCCGACGAAGAAGGCCGCGACGGCCTCGCTGACGCCGAGTGCGAGCGCCGCACCGGCGATGGAGACGAGCACGCCGAGCGTCCGGAGCACGACGGACTCGTGGTCGTCCGTCTCGACGAGCCGGGAGAAGAGGCCGGTCCCGGCGGCCACCAGAAGCAACAACGCGAGGATGAATCCGACCGCGATCCCCACGTCCGTGACCGCCTCCGCGACGCCGCCGCTCCCGAGGACGACCGCCGAGACGACCGCGAGGTACACCGCGATGAAGAGGTCCTCGTAGACGAGGGTACCCAGCATCGGCTCGGCCTCGTCGTTGGCGATCCAGCCGAGGTCGATGAGCGACTTCGTGATCACCGCCGACGAGGAGATGTAGACGATCCCGGCAAGGAGGACCGCCGGGAGGAGCGCCCCGAAGACGAGCCACCCGAGGACCAGCCCAGCCCCGAAGTTGATCCCGAGGTCGATCGTCCCCGAGGCGGTTATCTCCTGGCGTCGCGCGAGCAGTCGATCGAGGTTGAACTCCAACCCGAGAAAGAAGAGCAGGAAGACTATCCCGAGCTCCGCGCCGAGCGCGACGAACTCCGACTCGGCGACGTACACTTCACCGAGGACGGGGAGCCCGACGCGACCGAGGACGAACTCCCCGAGTAGCATCCCGGACACGATGTAGAAGGGGATCACCGACTGGCCGAGCCGGTTCGCGATCGCTCCGGAGGCGGCGATCGCCGCGAACATGACGCCGACCTCCAGGAGGAGGTCAGCCACGGAGGATCACCGACGAGGGGGACTCGAAAGGGATCCCAGAGAGCGGGGAGCGCGCCGTCATTCGGTGAGGAGTTCCTCGAAGGCCTCGCAGTTCTCGCGGGTGCCGACGCCGATCACCGTGTCGCCCTCCTTCAGCGTCGTGCTCGCCGGCGGACTGTCGATGGTCTCGTCGTCGCGCTGGATCGCCACGATCGTGAGTCCGGTCCGGTTGCCGATCTCCGCGCTCTCGAGCGTCTCCCCGATCAGCCCGGACCCGGGGTGGAGCTCGTACCACTCGAGGAGGATCCCGCCCGGAAGGGTGGTCTCCTGGGTCGCCGGCTCGAGCGGCTGGAAGTGGGCTCCCTCGATGATCGACCCGATCGTCCGGGCCAGGTCGTCGCCGAACTCGAACACCTTCTGGCTGTCGGCGCTCGGTTCGGGACGGTAGAACAGCTCGCGTTTGCCCGTGTTGTGGATGACGACGATCATTTCGCCGTCGTGGAGTTCGATCTCGAACTTCTTGCCGACCCCCGGGAGGTCGGATTCGGTGATCGTCATACGGAGTGTACGATCGGCCCCGGTAATAGTCCTGTATACCGATCCCGGATCGAGTTCGACGCCGGAGGCGCTCGCCGGGAGCACCCGTCGGACGGACGTCAGCCGGCGGCACCAAACGCTAAGTGGACCGGGTTCGAGGTGTCACCTATGTGGCGCTCCCCGAGGAGTCGGGACCGTCGGACCGTGGTCTGTATCGCGTGCGGGGAGTCGGTGTTGCGCGAGGACGCGCGCGAGTACGACAAGGAGGGAAACCGCTGGGACCGGCGGGACAAGGAGTTCGAGTACCTCTGTGTCGACTGCGACGACGAACTCTGTCACCAGCCCCGCGACGGCCTCGAGTCGCTCGTCCTCTCCATCGAGTCCGACGGCCTCTCACAGGAGGAGTTCCTCGATCGGTACACGGACGCCGTCGCCGACTCCGCGAAGCGACGCGACGACGGCTGATCCGAGGACCGTCCCGACCGCGACCGTCCCCGACAGGCCTTTCTAACGCACCCCCGTTGGGGTCGGTATGTCAGACGACGAGCCGAAACAGGGCTCCGCCGAGGACCAGGGTCCCGTGACGGTCACGCCGGAGCTGGCCGACCGCCTCGCCGACAAGCGCGAGGACCTGTTCGAGGAGTTCGAGATCCGCGACGAGTTCCCTCCCGAGGTCCTCCGCGAGGCCGAAGCCCGGACCGAGGGCGTCTACGACGAGATCGAAGCCGAGATCGACGAGCGGCGGGACCTCCGCGATCTGACGACGTGGACCACGGACCCGATCGACGCCCAGGACTTCGACGACGCCATCTCGATCGAGCGCGAGGAGGACGCCTACCGGCTGTGGGTCCACATCGCCGACGTGACCCACTACGTCACGCCCGACACGTCGATGTGGGAGGAGGCGGTCGAGCGCTCGAACACCGTCTACCTGCCCGCCTACACGATCCACATGCTCCCGCCGGTGCTCGCCGAGACCGTCTGCTCGCTCGTTCCGGACGAGGACCGGCTCGCACACACGGTGGAGATGGAGATCGACGACGAGACGCTCTCGTTCGAGGACATCGAGATCTACAAGTCGGTGATCAACTCCGACGAGCGGCTCACCTACAACGAATGCGAGGAGCGGCTGGAGGACCCCTCCTTACCCCTCGGCGAGGAGAACGCGCTCGCGTACGAACTGGCCGACCGGATGCACGAACAGCGCAAGGAGGACGGCTCGCTCGTGTTGAACCCCAGCCGCGACCGAGCACACACCATCATCGAGGAGTCGATGCTGAAGGCGAACAAGGCGGTGACACACACCCTGATGTGGGACCGTGGCGTCGAGGCGATGTACCGCGTCCACCCGCAGCCGACGCCCGACCAGTGGAACGAGGCGCTCAAGGAGATCCAGGAGCTCGACGGCGTCTCCATCCCCGGCTCGGCGTGGGGGGACGACCCGCGCAAGGCGGTCAACGCCGCCTTAGAGGAGTCGCCCGACCGCCAGCTCAACAAGATCCAGCGGGCCGTGCTCAAGGTGATGCCGCGCGCGAAGTACATGAACGACCCGTTCGGCGGCCACCACGCGCTCAACTTCGACATCTACGGCCACTTCACCTCGCCCATCCGCCGGCTCTCGGACACCATCAACCACTGGATCGTCCACGAGAACGACGTGCCCGAGAACCTGATCGAGCTGTGCGACCGCGCCAGCGACAAACAGAAGGACGGCGAGACCGCGGAGCGGCTGTACAAGCAGTTCCTCCAGGAACAGGGGCTCGACCCCTACGCCGTGAACAACCGCGGGCTGGAGGTCGTCGAGGACGCCGAGGAGGCGAAACACACGATCTGAGGGCTGGCTCAGAGGTCGATCGGGGAGACGGACGTGGGCGTCCCCCGTCTCGAGACCCGTTCCGGATCCGTTCGTGCGAACCGATCGTCCGCACGGCGGTGCTCGTCGACCGGCGAACGTTCCATCGATTCGAAGACGGCTCGCAGTGCCGTGTCGAATACAATACGCGTATTTCACACGAGAATTCCACAGAAGACCGACTATCTGGATCGGTCAACCCAGGGGATCTACCGCTCACTCTGCTACGACCCCTATCGAAATAATTACGTGTCAAACCACGGGTGCGATATTTATACATGGGTCTTAGTTCACGTACTCTGTGGACACTCCGCCGCTATTGGGCTGACCGCCTTGGTGTCCCTCCCAACGCATTCGAGAAATCAGGGGGAACTGCCGGCAGCGCCGAAGAGGGAGGTATCCAACTTTTTTCTCACGGCGACTCACTGGTCGTCGGTGTACCGGACCCACTCTTAGACGCAGCCGAAGACCGGAGTGAGACCGTTGTATCACTCGATACTGAGGACGAGGACGCGGTCCACGGGTGGCTCACTCGCTTCGATGGTATTGAGCAGGCCATCGGCCCGACATTCTACGGATACGTTGATCGAGAAACGTTCACGCCTGTCGAATCGGATGCCCGGGTCCTCACAGCCGCCGATACCGCTGCCTATCAGGCGTTTCAACGGAGTATCCCGGATAGTGAGTGGGACCAAGGCGGAACACAGTTCACTCCCGGCGAGACGGTGGGACTTTTCGTTGATGGAGAGTTGGTAGCGGTCGCCGGCTTCGACGTCTGGGAAGGGTTGCTTGCCCATCTGGCAGTCGTGACACACCCGAACTACCGCGGGCATGGATACGGCCAGATCGTTGTTTCTCAAGCCACAGAGAGGGCATTCGCTGACGGACTTCTCCCGCAGTACCGAACCTCAGATGCATGGCCCTGGTCTGTCGCACTTGCTCAGGACCTCGGGTTTCATCGGTTTGCCACCGCTTATTTCGGCGTCTATCAGCAGTAACACCCTTCATCGCTGGTCGATTCACAGTTCTCACCGACCAGCTGTTTCAGAATGTTTTATGTCTGAATAAGGGAGTTCAACAGAGCTTTAAAAACCTATATCCATCACGTTCGTAGATCATTGAGAATGCAATTCTGCGACGAGTGTGGTTCGATCATGCACACGGAGGGCGACGCGTGGGTGTGCCGCTCCTGTGAGAACGAGGAGCCGCGGGATTCGCAAGCGGAAGCGGCGATGGCGACCCGGGAGGGGCAGCGGGACGACGGGGCACCCGCCGTGGCCGATACGACCCGAGGTTCCACAGAGACGGTGCGGGAGCCCTGTCCGGCGGACGACTGCGACGGCGAGCGGGCCTCCTCCGAGATGATGCCGAAGCCGGGCGGTTCCTACGAGGTTCGGCTGTTCACCTGCGTCGAGTGCGGCCACAAGTGGCGCGAGTCCTGACGGCGCATCTCGCGGACCTCTCCGCTTAAATACGGACGAAATCCCCTCCTCGTTCCCCCCAGGGATGGACGCCTACTCCACGATGTCGATCGCGGGGCGACCGGGTTCGGCGTGGCGGGCCGTCTCCGGATCGGCGTCCGCGGCGCGCTCGACGACGACGGGGGCGTCGAACTCGCGTTCGACCAGCCAGGCGGCCGCGCGCAGCGCGGCGTACTCCTCGTCGCCCGAGAGCGTCTCGGAGAGCGCCTCCCGCTCCGCCTGGAGATCCTGTCCGTAAGAGGCGGCCTCGTCGCCCTGCTCGCGGATGTGGTCTTCGGCCATCAGCTCGCCGATCAGGTTGTCGGCGTCGCTGTCGATCGCGATCTCGAGCGCGTCGTACTTCCAGTCGGGCGCGACGACGACGTCGATCCGCTCGGGGTCCTCGATCCCGGCGACCTCGACGATGTCGCGCACGTCCTCGCGGGTGTTCGCCACCAGCCGCCGGCGACGCTCGACCGTCCCGCGGTCGGCGGTCGCGCTCGGCCAGTCGGCCTCGACGACGAACCCGTCGCGGCCGAGCGTCTCCCACAGCTCCTCGGCGAGGTGCGGGGCGACCGGGGCGAGCAGGCGGATCGCGGCGTCCAGCCCGCGCTCGTAGACCGTCGGATTCGGCTCCGCATGCTCTCGATATCCACGGAGCGTCCGAACGAGGTCCTGCGTCTCGCGTAACGCGACGTTGAACGTGAGGTCGTCGTACTCGTCGCCGGCGATGACGACGGCGGCGTCGACCTCGTCGGCGACGTACTCGTCGACGGTGTCGCGGTCGGCGTCCGCGCCAGTGGTCGCCACGTCGCCGGCGGCGTAGCCCTCGACGAGGTCGGCGAGCCGGGCCAGGAACCGGTGGGTCGACTTGACGCCCTCCTCGGACCAGTCGAAGTCGCGCTCGGGCTGGGCGGCCTGCATCATGAACAGTCGGGCCGTGTCCGCGCCGTACTCGTCGACGATCCGCTGGGGCGAGACGACGTTGCCCTTGGATTTGGACATCTTCTCGCCCTCGAGTTGGACCATCCCCTGTGCGAGCAGGTTCGTGAACGGCTCGCGGTGTTCGAGCCCCTCCTCGTCCGCGAGCACCTTGGTGAAGAAGCGCGAGTACAGCAGATGCATCACGGCGTGTTCGATGCCGCCGACGTACTGGTCGACCGGCATCCAGTCGTTGGCCCGCTCCAGATCGAAGGGGGCGTCCTCGAGGTCCGGCGAGACGTATCGCAGGAAGTACCACGAGGAGTCGACGAACGTGTCCATCGTGTCGGTCTCGCGGATCGCGTCCGCGCCGCACTCCGGACACGTCGTCGCCTTCCACTCCTCGGCGGCGTCGAGCGGGTTGCCGGTCGTGTTGATGAACTCGGGCAGTTCGACGGGGAGGTCCTCGTCGGGCACCAGGGTCGGCCCGCAGTCCTCACAGTGGATCACCGGGATCGGCGTCCCCCAGTAGCGCTGTCTCGAGATCCCCCAGTCGCGGAGCTGGTACTGCGTGCTCGCCTCGGCGCTCTCGATCTCCGCGGTCAGCCGTTCGCGGGCGGTCTCGCTGTCGAGCCCGTCGTACTCGCCGGAGTTCACGAGGACGCCGTCCGCCGTGAACGCCTCCTCGCTCACGTCGGGGACCGTCGGCTCGACGTCGCCGCCCGCCGCGTCGCCGACTTCGTCCTCTCCGGGTTCGGGCGCGATCACCGGACGGATCTCGATGCCCTTCTTCGTCGCGAACGCGTGGTCGCGCTCGTCGTGGGCCGGGACGGCCATCAGCGCGCCCGTCCCCACGTCCGAGAGGACGAAGTCGGCGACGAAGACCGGGATCTCCTCGCCGGTGACCGGGTTCGTGGCGGTCGATCCGGTGTCGACGCCGTTCGGCTCGTCGCCGTCGGGGTCGGCCTCGTGGTGGACGAACTCGTGGACCGCGTCGTCCTCCTCGGCCAGCCGCTCGCTTATCGGGTGGTCGGGCGCGAGCGCGAAGAACGTCGCGCCGTGGATCGTGTCGAGGCGGGTCGTGAACGCCGTGACGGGACCGTGACCTTCCACGACGAAATCCACCTCACTGCCGTGCTGGCGGCCGATCCAGTTGCGCTGCATCTGGCGGACCGAGTTGGGCCATCCCTCCAGGTCGTCGATGGCGTCGAGCAGCTCGTCCGCGTACTCGGTGATCTCCAGGAACCACTGGTCCAGGTCGCGGGTCTCGACCGGCGTGTCACACCGCCAGCACAGCTCCGCCTCGCCCTCGACCTGCTCGTCGGCGAGCACCGTCTCACAGGAGGGACACCAGTTCACCTCGGCCTCGCGGCGCTCGACGAGTCCGGCGTCGGAGAACCGCGAGAAGAGCCACTGGTTCCACTCGTAGTACTCCGGAGTACAGGTGGTGACCTCCCGGTCCCAGTCGTAGCCGAACCCCATCGACTTCATCTGGCCGCGCATCGTGTCGATGCAGTCGAACGTCCAGTCGCGGGGGTTGGTGTCGCGCTCCTTCGCGGCGTTTTCGGCCGGGAGGCCGAAGGCGTCCCACCCCATCGGGTGAAGCACGTCGTCGCCGCACATTCGGCGGTAGCGGGCGTACGCGTCCGTGATCGTGTAGTTTCGGACGTGGCCCATGTGGAGCTTCCCGGACGGATACGGGTACATCCCGAGGACGTACGTCGGGTCGTCGACGTCGTCCGGCGTGCGGTACACGGAGGCGTCCGTCCACGCCTCCTGCCACCGACTCTCGACCGCGGTGTGGTCGTAGGGCTCCTGAGACATCTGCTTATATACTCGTGATGCGGTCGGCGTCGTATAGCTTTCCATCCGCAGGGAAGCCGACGAACCGCGACGGGGCGTCGACGTCGCGGTCACCGAGGGTCGATCGTGGTCTGCGGCCGATGGATTCTCGTCCCCGCCCACGGACGCATGGATATGGACCACGTCGAAACGCTAGAGTGTACGCTCTGTGGTGCCGAGTACGACCCCGACCAGGTGATCTACACCTGTCCCGAACACCCGGGCGTGAAGGGTATCCTCGAGGTGAAATACGACTACGAACGGGTGCTCGATCGGTTCGACGAACCCCTCGACGGGAGGATCGGCTCGCAGTGGAAGTACCGGGCGTTCCTCCCCGTCGCCGACGATGTCGAACCCGTGACGCTCGGCGAGGGCGGCACTCCCCTCCTCGACGCCCCCCGACTCGGCGACGAACTCGGCGTCGACCTGCGTGTGAAGGACGACGGCCGGAATCCAACCGGCGTGTTGAAGGACCGCGCGACCGGCGTCTCGACCACCAAGGCGAGGGAGTTCGGGATCGACGTCGTCACCTGCGCCTCCACCGGAAACGCCGCCGCGTCGCTCGCCGGCTTCGCCGCCCGCGGCGGCTTCGACTGTCGCCTGTTCGTTCCCGGCGACGCTCCCGAGGGGAAGCTGGCACAGCCGCTCGTCTACGGCGCGGACGTCCTCGGCGTCCGCGGCAGCTACGACGAGGCGTACGACCTCAGCATGGAGGTCACCGAGGAGTTCGGCTGGTACAACCGCAACGCCGCGGTCAACCCCTTCCAGGTCGAGGGGAAACGGACCGTGGGCCACGAGCTGGCCGAACAAACCCGTGGAGAGGTCCCCGACTGGCTCGTCTTCTCGATGGGCGACGGCTGTACCATCGCCGGCGGCTGGAAGGGCTTTCGCGAGTTCGCCGACCTCGACCTCGTCGAGGAGGCTCCACGGATGCTCGGCGTCCAGGCCGAGGGCGCGAGCGCGATCCACGACGCCTTCCACGAACACGACGACGTCGACGAGGTCGCCGACACCGTCGCCGACAGCATCTCGGTCGGTCGCCCCCGAAACACGGTGAAGGCGTGTTCGGCGCTCGAGGAGAGCGACGGGGAGTCGCTGCTCGTGAGCGACGAGGAGATCCTCGCGGCGGAGTCGCTTCTGGGGCGAACCGAGGGGATCTACGCCGAACCCGCCGCGGCCACCCCGGTCGCCGGTCTCCGAAAGGCGCGCGAGGCGGGGATCGTCGAGGCGGGCGAGTCGGTCGCCGTCGTCGTCACCGGAACCGGACTGAAGGACACGCAGAGCGCGATGCGAGCCGGCGGCGAGGTCGCTGCCGTCGATCCCGACGTCCGGGAGGTGATCGAGCGATACGGCGAGGGAAGCTGATCCGACGGCCCTACAGCTTTTCCGCGTCCCGAGCCTGCTCGGCGCGCCGGTCGGCCTGTTCCAGCCGGTTTCCGGCCGCGTTCGAGAGTCCGGGCGGAAGCCCGCTTCGAGCCGCCTCCAGCCGCTCGGAGACGCGCTGGAGCCGCTCGGCGACGACCTCGAGCTGTCGGTCCGTGTTCCCCCGGTCGCCCTCGCGAGCCCGCTCCTCGGCCCGCTCTGCGGCGTCGACGACGGCCGCGAGCGCGCGCTCGAGCCCCTGAACCGCGTTTTCGGGACCGCCACCGGAGCCGCTCGAGCCGCCCGAGTCGTCGGTTCCGGAGGACCCGCCGCTTCCGCCGTTACCGTCGTCGTCATCGTCGCCGTCATCGCTGTCGTCGCCATCATCGCCGTCGTCGTCATCTCCGTCGTCGCCGTCCTCCGCGTCGGCCGCCGCCGCGACCGCCGCGCGCGTCTCCTCCGCGATGTCGGCTAAAAAGCCTGCGAGCGGCGCCTTCCCGGTCTCGGGGCGGTCGATCCGGACGCCGCCCTCGGCTGCCGGGTCGGGATTGACCCGGTACGCGCCGACCTCGTCGTCGGCGTCGCGCACCTCTGTCGTGTAGGCACCCCCGGAATGGACGTACACCGCGTCCGATCCCTCCGTCGACGACTCGTATATCCGGCCCGCGAAGTCGTCCTCGAGGGCCGTCCCGACCACGTCGGTCTCCGATCCGTCGTCCGTGATCTCCAGTTTCGTCGCGTCCTCGCGCGCGACGAGCGGGATCTCCCCGTCGACGCCGGCGACCGTCACCGGGTCGGTCTCGTCCTCGGCCGGATCGACGGCAAGCCGCTCGCTGTGCGGGGCCCGTCCCGCGCCGTTGACAGTGAGCCGGTGGTCGCCGCTCTCGACGTCGCGAACGACCGCGACGCCGCCGAACGTCGGCACGGCCTCCGGGTCGCTCTCCAGGAGGGCGACCGACTCGACGCCGGATTCCGTGGTCGTCAGCCCCTCGTTCTCGGGGGCGTCGTCGCTCGTGACGGCGTCCGTGACGCGCGCCACGACGGTGTTGACCGGCGTGGGGTCGCCGATCGCGTCGTACCGGTCGGCCAGCTCCGCGCGGTGGTTCGGCGCGGTGATGTCGGCGGCCGGGTTGTCGTACCGCGGCTGCTCCCACGGCACCCCGGTCGTCGTGAGGTGACCCGCGACCGCGTCCTCGACCGCCCGTGGAACCGCGAACTCGAAGCTCAGCTGCGGGCCGACGAACGCGTCGATGTCCTCGAGTTCCGCGCTGGCGACGAGGTCGTACGGGACGGTCGCGCTTCGTCCGTCGCTCCCTCCACCGTCGGCGTCGCCGTCGCCAGCCTCGCCTCCTTCGACGCGTTCGGCGTGCTCGAAGGCGATCCCCGTCTCACGCAGCGGGAGGTCGGTCGGCGGCGACGTCAGCGCGTCGAGCGAGCGCACGGTGAGCGCGGCGTCGATCAGCGACTCGGGATCGACCGCGGGGAGTCGGTCGTGGTCATAGACGGGCGCGCCCTCGTACTCCGGGACGACGAACGGGAGCCGCGCGCCCTCGTCGCGGGGGAGCCCGTAGGCGAGCGGCACCTCCGCGAGGTCCGCGATCCCCTCGATCGCGGAGTTCGTGACGTCCGCGAGCAGCCCGTCGGCGCTCACGCGCTGGAACCGGTCGGGCACCTCGTTGACCGACAGCGTCGAGGAGTGCGAGCCGAGCTCCGGGAGGATCCGCGGGACCCGGTCGGGGTCCGGATCGAGGAACTCGTTGTTGGGAACCCGCCGGGAGTGCGAGCTGGCGACGTACAGCTGCGGCTCGTCGGTGTCGCGATCGACGAAGACGTGGAGCACCTCCCAGTCGTGCCAGTGGAAGTTGGCGGTGAACTGGTCGAACGCGGAGTAGAACCAGAACTGAACGACGTCGAGCGGGGAGTCCTCGTACTCGACGCCGTGGTAGAAGACGGTCGGGTCCGGCGGGGCCGGCGTCTCGTCCGGATCGCCCGCGGTCCCCTCGAACCGCTCGTGATAGCCGTTCAGCGCGTCGAAGCCGTCGACGACCGTCTCGCCGTCGCGCTCGCTCGTGTAGGGTTGCGGGTCCGTCGGGAACCACGGCTCGTGGACGTCGAAGTACAGCGCCGGGGCGAACCGCGTCGCGAGCTCGCGGACGCGGTCGTCGTCCATCCCGGCCGTCCCGGCGTCGGTCCCCCGTTCGAGGGCCGAACAGCCCGCGAGCGAGGTCGCACCCGCGCCGCCGACCGCGGCGAGGAACGCCCGGCGGCCGAGAACTGCCCGCCGATCGAGGGTCGTTCGATCGGCCGTCGTTCGGGAGCCTTCCGATGTCATTCCGTTCGGAGACGAATACAGAGGGGAATAAGCCTTCTGACGCCGGGGGAAGGTATTTGCGCGCGGGACCGCCACTCCCGGACATGGACTCGAAGCGAGCCCTCTACTACGCCGCGATCGCGATCGGCGCGCTGATCGCGGTCAGCGTCCTCGTCTCCGTCGTCTCGGCGATCCTGAGCCTCGCGTGGGCGGTCGTCTCCGGGATCGTCTCGATCGCCGTCCTCGCCGGGATCGTCTACGTCGCCTACAAGGCCGGTTCGTGGCTGTCGGGCGGTAGCGGCGATGCCTCGACTTCGATCGACTCGATCGATGGATCGCGGTCCACATCGACCGGGACGCAGTCCTCCACGGACCGGCAGGACAGGCTCCGTCGGCAGTACGTCGAGGGCGAGATCGACGAGGCGGAGTTCGAGCGTCGGATCACCCGGGAACTGGAGAGCGAGGACCTCGACGATATCGAGCGGGAACTCGAACGGGAGCGGTGAGCGGGAGCTCGAGGACTCGCGTGCAGTCGAAATCGCACGAGAGATGAAACGGAAGTAGACAAAACGGAAGGGGACACTTCGATCGGTATCGAGGTGTACGCGATTCGCAGGATAGTTTTATTGGGATTCCAACACGTGAAGGAGTGATGGGTACGGACAAAACGGGGAATACTAACCCAGGAAACGGGCTACGCCGTCGGAGGCTACTGCAAACGACAGCAGCGGTAGGATTCAGCGCAGTTGCCACGACTGGCGAAGCGGTTACTGCACAGACTTCCGGCGGCATCGACTGGGAGTTCGAAACGGGCAACAACGTCAGAGCGGGGCCGACGGTGGTCAACGACACGGTGTATGGCGGCAGCTGGAACGGAACGGTCTACGCGGTTGACTCCGAGAGCGGCGAGGAGGTTTGGAGCTATCGTACGGACGGATCGATCCGCGGGTCTCCATCAGTCGTTAACGGTACGCTCTACGTCGGCAGTAGCGATAACAGGCTGTACGCTCTCGATGCGACCGAAGGAACCGAACAGTGGCAATACGAGACCGGCCCAGTACTGGACTTCGAAGGCGTTCCTTCCTCCCCGACAGTTAAGGAGGGAACCGTCTACGTGGGCAACCGGTTCGAAGGCGATCGCGGCGTGGGCGTTTACGCGCTGGCGGCCGAATCCGGTGATCCCAGGTGGACGTTCGAGACTGAAGGTTCGGTACAGTCGTCTCCGACGGTGGTCGACGGAACGGTATACGTAGGCTCCGACGACGAGAAACTCTATGCGTTGGCGGCTGACACTGGGGAGGAAGAATGGACGGTGGATACTGACACCGGAATCAGATCGTCGCCGACCGTAGTCGACGGAACGATCGTCGTCGCCGGCCGAAAACTGTATGCCGTCGACGCGAACAGCGGAAACGTTTCGTGGACGGTCGAGACGGGCGTCACCCAGTCGTCTCCGACGGTGCGCGGCGGGACGGTATACGTCGGCGGTTCCGATAGCCTCCTGTACGCGGTGGAGATGGATTCGGGAGAGATCCGTTGGACCGAGAACGTCGGTAGTGCTACCCGCCGGTCTTCGCCGACGGTGGCTGACGGGATGGTCTTCATCGGCTCCGAGAGTGGGAACCTATCCGCCGTCGAGGCCGAAAACGGAAACGTCGACTGGCAGGTGGACACCGGAGCACCGATCCGGTCATCGCCGACGGTGGTCGACGGGACGGTATACGTCGGCAACGATGGCGGAAGGTTGTTGGCCATCAACGGGAACGTGTCCGGCTCTAGTGAGGATTCACGAGTGATGCTGGGGACACTCGGCCATCATCACGAATGGGCCGAGACCGATCCGGACGGTGACGTCGAGACTGATAGTATGAGTCAGTCAACTACCGGAGGAGCAGAAGCAGTGGTAGACGAAGGCACAGAGACGAACGCTGAACCACCAGTATCGGAGGAAAGTAACGAAACCGAACCAGCCACACGAGACACAACCGAGGACGTAGACGGATTTACCGCACTGACCGCGATCATCGCAGTCCTCGCTTTGAAATTAACGTCATATCGACGTTGAGGACAGAAGCGGACGACGAGCATATTCGAAACACGACGAGACTAAATCGGTTCTCCGATCGAACCACGACCGGTGAACGTCGATGGATCCACCTAGAACCGGTCGCGAAGCTCCCCGCGGAGGTCCTCGAGGTCGAGGTCCTTCATCGAGAGCAACACCAGCAGGTGGTAGACGAGGTCCGCGCTCTCGTAGGTGAGCTCCTCGAGATCGTCGTCCTTCGCCGCCAGGATCGCCTCCGTCGACTCCTCGCCGATCTTCTCCAACACCGCGTTCTCGCCCTTCTCATGGGTGAAGAGCGAGGCGGTGTACGACCCCTCCGGCAGCTCCCGCTTGCGCGACTCGATCGTCGCGAACAGCTCGTCGAGGACCGCGTCGTCGGGGGCTGTCGGGTCTTCGACGACCCCACGTTCCCCGTTCGCCCCGTCGTCCGTCACGCCTCCACCTCGCTTTCGGGGAAGAACGCGAGGTCGTGGACCCGCGAATCGTCGGTGAGTTCGGGGTGGAACGAAGTGGCCAGAACGGGGCCGTCCCGCACCGCGACCGGTCGGCCGTCAACCGTCGCGAGCGTCTCGACGCCCTCGCCGACCTCGTCGATGAGCGGCGCGCGGATGAACACCGCGTGGAAGGGCTCCGAGAGCCCGTCGACGGGTATCTTCGCCTCGAACGAGTCCTTCTGCCTGCCGAACGCGTTGCGGTCGACGGAGACGTCGACGAGCCCGAGCGCGTCGACTCGATCGTCCTTCGCGTCCCGAGAGAGGACGATGAGCCCGGCACACGTCGCGAGGACGGGTTTACCGGCCTCGACGTGGTCGCGGATCTCGTCCGCGATCCCCTCGCGGTGGATCAGCCGCGAGATCGTCGTCGACTCCCCGCCCGGCATGAGCAACGCGTCGCAATCGGGGACGATCCCCGAGTCCCGCACCTCGACGACCTCCGCGGACTCGCCGTGTGCGGTCGCGGCGCGGCGGACTGCCTCGGCGTGTTCGGCCACGTCGCCCTGGACGGCGATGACGCCAGCTTTCATACCACCGCTCGGCGGGGCACGTGCAAAAAGGGCGCGCTACCGGGACGAGTGACGGCCACGGTCCCGACTCCGCTCCCGGGTGGAGAACCGACTCAGTACACGACGAGCGCGAGGTACAGCTGTCCGATCCCCGCGAGCACCATCACCGCGCCGGCGAGCCGTTTCAGCGTCCCCGAGTGGGTCATGATCCGTCCGGCGTTCGTGAGCAGGCCCATCCCGGTCGCGACCGTCGTCGCGACCATCAGCGCGGCGACGACACCCGCGTAGGTGCCGAGGAGGAGCACCGCCGCGTCGGTCGGGAGCGCGATCGCTCGGGCGATCACGGCGAGGAAGATCGGCGCGACACAGCCCGCGCCCGCCAGCGCGTACCCCGCGCCGAAGAGCCCGAACCCGAACACGCTCGCCCGGCGCTTCGGGAGGGGGACCGATATCGACGGGGTTCGCCCCGCGAGGACCACCAGCCCGAAGACGACGAGCAGCCCGCCGACGAGCGACTCGAAGACGGTGATGTTCGCGAGCGTCGCGTTGCCGACCCGGACGGTCGCGCCCGCCAGCAGCGCGAAGGTCACCAGCACGCCGAGCCCGGCCGCGATCCCCCGGACTCCCGCGCCCGCGATCGAGACCTCGTTCGCGTCGGTCTGGTTCACGTAGAACCCGACGTACCCGGGCAGGAGCGGGTACGCGCACGGCGAGAAGAACGTCGCCACGCCGGAGGCGACCGCGAACGAGAGGTCGGTCGCGAGGGGGGTTCCGGTCATCGGCGGGGAGAGCGGTCCGTCATCCCTCGAGAACCGCCTCGATCTCCTCGACGAGCGTGTCGGCCGTGTGAACGCCGGAGTCGGACCATCGAGGACGACCCGTTTCGTCGAGAACGACCGCGGTCGGATAGCCGCCCACGTCCAGTTTGGCGGCGAGTTCGGCGGTCCGATCCACCGCGGCCAACCAATCCCCGCCGGTCTCCTCCCACATCTCGACGACCTTCGATTCGGGGACACGGTCCCCGACGTTCTCGGTCGTCACGGACACGAACAGCACGTCGTCGCCGATCCGATCGTTCGCCTCGGCGAGCGCCGGCATCTGCTCTTTACAGGGGTCACACCACGTCGCGAAGAAGTCGATGAACGTGGCGCGGTCATCAGCCGGCACCGTCACCTCCCCGTCGCGGCTGCCGGGGGCCTCGATCGTGTCGATCGTGAGTGGCTCGACCGGCTCGACGGAGGTGCCGCCGAGCACGGCCGGCACGTTCCCGGTCGCCACGACGCCGCCCGCGCCCAACACGCTGGCGCTCGCGATCCCGGCGAGGAGGTGACGGCGCTCCATCCTACGCGTTCACCACCCGTTCGAAGTCGCTCACGAGCCGTTCGACGTCTGTCTGCGGTCCTCTCGGGTACGCCCGCTCCACGATCCCCCGCTCGTTCGCCAGCAGTATCAGTCCGTAGTGGGGGAACTGGTACTCCAAATTCTCGTACTGGTCGGCGGAGGCCTTCTCGATCACGAGCCCGAAGTTCTCGTCCAACAGTTCCTGGCCCCGTTCGTAGCTCTCCGGGCGGAGGAAGTGCCAGTTTCCGGCGTCGAGGTCCACGCCCTGCTGGCCCGCGTACTCGCGGAGAACGTCCGTGGTGTCCCGCTCCGGGTCGAACGTGAGCGCGAGGAACGCCGCCTCGTCGCCGTATCCCTCCTCGGCGGCCACCTCCTGTGCGCGCCGGAGCCGGAGGATGAGCGCGGGACAGACGCCGTCGGGGCAGTTCGTGTAAAAGGAAGTCCAGAGGACGGCCCGCTCGTCCTCGTAATCGGCGGTCGACACCGTCTCGCCGGTGATCGGGTCCGGAACGGACACGTGTGGCATCTCGTCGCCGTAGCTCGGATGTGACGCCTCGCTCAGGTCCTGCTCGGGCGGGTCGAGCACCGTTCCCTCGGGCCCGGAGTCACCCAGGACCCCGAGACAGCCGGCGCTCCCGGCGACGGCGGGGACGGCGATCGACCGCAGGTAGTGGCGACGGTCCATACCGGACCCCGGGCCCTCGTGAATAAGTCCGTTTCGTCCGGTCCCGGTCGATGGGGTCGGATCGGAACGCCGCTGCCGCTCGCTCGTCTCGAACGCGCGAGTCGGACGGGAGGGGGCGGTCGTCCTACGCGACCGTCAGCGAGAGGACCTGGACGAAGACGCCGAAGAGAACGCAGAACGCGAGGACCGTCTTCGGGTCCATCGCGATCGCGTTCCGGTCCTGCGAGTCGAAGTATCGAACGAGCCCCGCGCTGGACATCAGTCCGCCGGAGTTGCTGCCGCTGCTCATACGCGTCGGTTCTCCGTCCGCGGGCCTAAGCGTTTCGTCTCGAGGAGCCGTCGCGGGAGCGTCGCGGGAGCGTCGCGGGAGCGTCGCCGGTCACCCCACCTCCCCGCCGCGTGAGAAACCCTTATCGGCGAGCCGCCGTTACGTGTCGGCGAACCATGACCGTTCGAGTGCTGGATTTCTACGCCGACTGGTGCGGCCCGTGTAAGACGCAGGACCCGATACTGGAGGAGGTCCAGGAGGAGCTCGGCGACGCCTTCGAGCTTCAGAAGGTCGACGTCGACCAGGAACAGGACGTCGCCAACCAGTACCAGGTCCGGTCGTTGCCCACGCTGATCGTCGAGAACGACGACGGCGTCGTCGACCGGTTCGTGGGAGTGACTCAAAAGGAGGACATCACCGCCGCGATCTCGGAAGCCGGCTCGTAGTCGACGGTAGTCGACGCGCACACGACGACGGGGTCCACGGCCGAGGCGTCTCGCAACCTTTTACAGCGCCCGCGTGCTCACCACGAGTATGGCCAGTTTCGACGCCGCGGAACGCCGCAACCTCGACCGACAGATCTGTATGCGCTGTAACGCCCGCAACGCGCCCGACGCCGGACGCTGCCGCAAGTGCGGCTACACCAATCTCCGCCCGAAGGCGAAGGAACGCCGCGCGGCCTGAACGAACGGATACGCCGCGGTTCGGCGTCCGGTGGGCCGGTCTCCCGGTCCCCCGCGGGTCGACCGTCTCGAAACGTCCCCTCCGCTCCGACCGCCAGGTCTCCGCCGCGTGAACGGTGCTCGAAAACGGGGTGGTCGATCCGGCGTACGACACCCCTCACGAAGCCACAGGGTACGATACCTCCTCCGCGGAGCCTCAGGCGTCCTTCGCGCCCCGGACCGTCTCGCGGACCGCGTCGACACCCTCGTCGTGGAGGAGGTCGCCGACGACGATCACGTCGCTGTGGCGCGCCATCGCGTTCGCCGACTCGTAGTCGTGGATCCCGCCGCCGTAAAACAGGGTGGCGTCGTCGAGCGCGTCGCCCGCGGCGGCGACCTTCTCGGTGTCGCCGAAGGTGCCCGAGTACTCCAGATAGACGATCTCCTGGCCGAACATCCGCTCCGCGACCTTCGCGTACGCCTCCACGTCGTCGGCGTCGAGGTCGCAGTTCGCGTCCGTCAGCTCCGCGACCGAGGCGTCGGGGTTCATCACGATGTACGCCTCGGTGTGGGTCCGGTCCCAGTCGAGGTCGTCGATGCGGACCCACTCCTTGTGTGCGCCCGTGATCCAGAAGGGGCCGCCCGCGTTGAACACCGTCGGGATCAGGTACCCCTCGAGCGCCGGCGAGTCGATGACGACGCCCGGGTTCGACGGCTCCTGGTAGAGCGGGACGTCGTACTCCGCGGCGGCGTCGATGACCCGCGTCATCTTCTCGGCGGTGACGTCGAGGGTCCCTCCGATCTCGATCGCGTCGGTCCCGGTCCGGCACACGTCCTCGAAGGTCTCCCCGTCACAGAGGTCCTTGTCGGGGTCGACCTTCAGCACGTGGTCCCAGTCGTCCCACGGGTTGCTCATCGCTCGGGTGTCTCCCGGGCGGAACCAAAAAGGTGCGGAAGCGCGCCGACGACGGACGGCACCCGGCCGGGTCGCCGCCCGTCAGCGCCCGAAGCGGCTCACATCAGGTCGTCGAGCTCGTCGTTCTGGAACGCCATCGCGGGATCCGGTTTCGCCTCCGGCTCGTCGCGGACGGCCTGTCGGGCGCGCTCGAGGAACTCCTCGACCCGCGAGGAGCGCTCCACGCCCGCGAGCAACACCACGGCCGCGAGGCGGTCGGAATCGAGCGGGAAGTCGCCGCCGCGGACCTGCATCGAGCCCGTCTCCTCTTGAAGCCACTTTCGAGCCTTCTCAGCGCCCTTCCGTGAGATCCGGTTCGGGTCCCCGGCGACCGCGACGAGCCCGGCGTCGGCGTCGGTGGCGTTCGGCAGCGAGAGCCCGGTCATCACCGCGCTGCGGACCGCGCTCGTCACCGTGTTGACGTTCTCGCCCGGGTCCTCGGCGGCGGGCGAGGAGGCGTACCCGACGGCCGCCATTCCGCCGGCCCGGAGCGTGTTGATGACCTCGCTGGTGTCGACGACGGACTCGCCGACGCCCTGCGTGGCCTCGCCGGCCGCGAGGAGCAGCCCGACGCGCTTCGCCATCGACTCGTTGATCGCGGCGTAGCCGCCCCCGACGCTCTCGCCCGCCGAGCGCCAGGCGTCGTTGTCGAGGAGGATCGTGGCGTCGGCCTCCCGCACGAGCGTCTTCAGCGACCGGCCGGCGTTCACCTGATAGAGCGCACCCTCGTCGCGGCCGGGGAGCACGCCGAGCGCGTACACCGGCACGTCGTACACCCGCGACAGCTCGCGGACGAGCACCGGCGCGCCGCCGGATCCGGTCCCGCCGCCGAGGCCGGCGACGACGACGACCGCCTCGATCTCCGCGGTCATCCGCGGTGCGAGCGCGTCCAGCACCTCGATCGAGTCCTCGTCCATCACCTCCGCGCCGAGCTCGTTGTCGCCGCCGACGCCGTGACCGTTCACGCGCGACTGGCCGATGAGAACCGTGTCGAGCGGGAGGGGCTCGAGGTCGGCCGCGGCGGTGTTGACGGCGAGCGCGTCACGGACCGCACCGAACCCCATCCCCGCGTCGAACTCGGAGAGGGCGGTCGTGAGCTTCCCGCCCGCCTGTCCGACGCCGACGAGGAGGGCCTTCATGGATTCACGATGTGGCGCTGACAGTAATACTCTTTCCCCGACCGTTTAAACGTGAAAGCGCGGCCAGTCGAAGCATGGCGAACCAGACGAACGCGAGCGGATCGCCGCGGGACCGCGCCCGTCTCGAGGAGCGGCTCGACGCGGTCGAACGCGCGCTCACCGGGACGGATCGCACGGTCGCGGGCGTCGTCGACGGGGCGGCCGCCGACGCCGAACGCGAGGCCATCGCGGATCGACTCGACGCGGTCGAAGCGCGGATCGAGGAGCTCGAGGCGGCGACCCAGGCGGTCCGCGGATACGCGGGCGCGATCCGCGCGGTCAACCGCGAGGTCGAGCGCCGGGCCGACCTGGCGCTCGCACGAGCCACGGCCGCTCGAGACGGGTCGTCCCCCGCTCTCGAACCCTCGACCGGCAACGAGACCCGCGGCAACGAGACCCGCAGCGACGGGGATTTCGGAGTTCACGAGGTCCCGAACGAGGAGGCGCTTGACGCCGCGATCCCGGACGACGGCCGGTCCACGGGGGACCGTTCGATCGCGTCGAACGTCGGGGCGCTCACTTCCGGAACGGGGAACGCCTCGCGAGGCGAGTCCAACGGCGGATCGAACGGAGACGGATCGGAGGGGAAAGAAAACCCGCTGGAACGACTCCGTGAGGCGCTGTAACGGACATTCACGCGGAGTTCCTGGCCATCGAAACCGGACCACCGCCGTGGACGCGGAGCCGTGATCCGCGTCGTCCTGACGGTCCTGCTGGCGGTCGCGCTCCTGGCCGTCTCGATGCCGACGCTCGAGGACGCCAGAACGGACACGACCGCCGAACGGCTCGGAACGGAGACGGACCGTCTCGAGCGTGCCGCGGGAGGACTAGCTGCCGACTCGGTCGCCGTCGGCGATCCGGACCTCGCCGCGCGGACCTCCCTCGTCGTGTCCGCGCCGACCGGGTTCGCCGCGGCCCCGATCGATCGGCTCGCGCTCGCGAACCCGTCGCGAACCGAGGTGGCCGCTGCGGACCGCCTCTCCGAGGGAACCGTCGTCCTCGTGTATCGGCTCCGGCACGGTCCGATTCGATCGGTCCCCGTCGCCCCGCCGACGGACGCGGTCGGGATCTCCCTCGAGAACGGCCCGATCGAGCTCGATTCGGGTGGCGCGACCGGACTCGAACTGCGGCTGGTCGATGAGGGCGGACCGACTGTTCGGATCGTCCGGGTCGCATAGTCGGCTCGAGTGACCGGAGCGTTCCGGTCGCGTAGCCGGTCGTTCGGACGACTGTTTATATACGATGTCGCGGCCACGGCCGCCATGAATTCGGATCTCCTCTCGATCCCGCGGTTCGGAACCGACGACGGGTGCGGCTGTGAGGTGTCGTTCGAACGGCCGGTCGGCACGGGCGTCGACGACCGCGTCGTCCTCACGGTCGACGCCAACGGGTGTCCGGGGCGCGGGGACCTCGCCGACAGTCCGACGTGTCTGGCCACCGTGATCGAGGCGCTCACCGACCGCGACGCCGACGTGATCCGAACAGAGCACGCCGGCCGCGAACGCGCGTACGCCGGCCGGGCGGCGGCGTGTCTGCTCGCCGCGGGGCGGTTCCGCGAACGCGTCGAGTTCCACGAGACGCGGCTCGCGGAGCGCGTGACTCGCGACCCGGTCGGAGCCGCCCGGGAGGCGGACGGACGCGCAGGGGCGGTCGGACGGATCGTCGCCGAGACCGGACTCGCGGCGGCGGTCTCCGGGATCGACCGGACGGCGGACGCGCTCAGAGCCCACGTCGGGCCGACCGTGGCGGCGACGCGGATCGCCGCCGACCCGCCGCCGGGAGCGACGCTCGTCGACCGGTGGTCCCTCGAGACGGGCGCGACGGTCAGACTCTACGAGGGGACGGGAGCGCTCCGGACGTACCACCTCACGCCGCCTGCAGCGGCGTTCGACGCGGACGCGTTCGAGACGCTCGACGCCGCGAAGGAGCGGCTCCTCGCGGATCCGACCGGCGGCGACCGGGCACCCGGTCGGGCGGTCAGAGCGGTCGCGGACCCGGACGATCCGGTCGACGCGATCACCGCCACGCTCCGTCGACACACCCACGGGTACGGCGCGTTCGAACACGTCCTCGCCGACGACCGCGTCAGCGACGCGACCCTCTCGGCGCCGGTCGCGGAGAACCCGCTCCGCGTCGTCCTCGACGGCGAGCGCTGTCACACGAACGTCAGGCTTCCCCCGGAGGGTGCCGCCACGCTCGCCTCCAGGCTCCGTCGAACGAGCGGTCGGGCGTTCTCCCGGGCGTCGCCGACGCTCGACGCGACCATCGACGCCGAGGCGGGGCCCGTTCGGGTGGCGGCGACGACCGCACCCGCCAGCGACGGGCTCTCGTTCACCTTCCGGCGCGGCGATCCGGAGGCATGGACGCTCGCCCGTCTCGTCGACGTGGAGACGCTCTCGCCGGCGGCTGCCGGCCTCCTCTCCGTCGCCGTCGAGCGCGGCGTCACCGGGCTCGTCGCCGGCGGCCGTGGGGCCGGCAAGACGACCGCGCTCGGCTCCCTGCTGTGGGAGCTGCCGCCCGACGCGCGCTCGATCCTGATCGAGGACACGCCGGAGCTCCCCGCCGCCGCGCTCGCCGACGCCGATCGGGACGTCCAGCGACTCCGCGTCGGCGACGGCGCGGAACCGACGCCGACGGAGGCGGTCCGGACCGCGCTCCGACTCGGGGGCGGGGCGCTCGTCGTGGGGGAGGTCCGCGGCGGGGAGGCGAAGGCGCTGTACGAGGCGATGCGGGTCGGGGCCACGGGCGAGACCGTCCTCGGGACGATCCACGGCGAGGACCCGGCGGCGGTCCGCGAACGCGTCGTCACGGACCTCGACGTGACCCTCTCGTCGTTCGCGTCCACCGACCTGCTCGTGGTGTTGGACGATCACCGGGTAGAGACGATCGTCGAAGTGACGAGTCACGGCGACGAGGTGAGCTTCGACGCGCTCTTCGATCGAACCCTCGGCGGGCTCGAATCCACCGGTCGGATGGATAGGGGCGAGAGCCGACTCGTCGACGGGCTCGCATCCACCGGCGAGTCCTACGCGGACGTCAGGGAGGCGATCGAGCGACGCGCCGACCGGATCCACACGGCGGCGACGACCGGACGGACGACGCCCGACCGCTATGCGGGGTGGAGACGATGAGGGAACCGCGGTCAGCCCGACCCGAGGAAGCCGCGACGAGCGGACGGGACGGCGCGGGACGGAGTCGAAAGGCGAACCGGGAGGGGAAGGACGCGAACGATCCGGAACCGCAAGCCGCCACCGACCGCAACGGCCGGGACGGGAGCGACGAACGGTCGGCGGTGGAACGCGCGCTCGAGACGTGCTCCGCGGTCGTGAACGGCGACACCGGGGAACGCGGAGTCGGATCGACCCAAACGGGGTCGGACGAGCTTCGACGAGCGATCGCGTTCCTCGAGTGGGAATCGACGGCGGAACGGGTGATAGAGACCGGATACCGGGTCGGCGTCGGCGTGGGGCTCTCCTTCGCCGTCGTCGTCGTGCTCCTCGCCGGGATCGCTCCCGGTCTGTTCGCGGGCGCCTCGGGCGGGCTCGCGGCGACCCACGTGGTCCACCGTGGACCCGTGTGGCTCGCGGCGCTACGGCGAACCCGTGCGCTCGGGGCGACTCCCGGACTCGTCGGACGGCTCGTCCTGCGGATGCGTCTCGACCCGTCGACGGAGCGCGCGGTTCGGTTCGCCGCTCGAACCGGTCGCGGACCGCTCGCGGAGAACCTGTTACGACACGAGCGTCGGTGCGTCAACGGCCCGACGAGCGGGCTCCGCGAGTTCGCCCGCGAGTGGGGAACGTGGTTCCCGGCGATCGAACGGGCGTCGACGCTCGTCCGGACCGCCGCGGCCGCGCCGCCGGAGCGTCGCGGCCGGTGTCTCGATCGGGCGCTCGAGACGACGCTGTCGGGGACGACGGAACGACTGGCCGAGTTCGTCGGGGACGTCCAGGGACCGGTGTCGGCGCTGTACGCCTTCGGCGTGCTCCTCCCGTTGGCGCTCGTGGCGCTGCTCCCGGCGGCCGCCGCCTCCGGAGTGCCGGTCCCGCCGTCGGCCGTCGCCGGAATCTATCTGGTGGCGCTTCCCGTCGGCCTCCTCGTCGCGTCCGCGTGGCTCCTCTCGAAACGGCCGGTCGCGTTCCCGCCACCGACGATCGGGAACGACCATCCGGACGTCCCGGACGGACGATTCCACGCCGTTGCCGCCGGGATCGCATCCGGCGTGATCGCCTGGATCGTGTCGGGATCACTCGTCGCGTCGTGGGCGGCGCCGATCGGCGCCGTCGGCGTCGGGACCGGCACGGCGTCGGTCGTCCTCGTCCGACCGCGACGGGCGGTGCTCTCGGAGGTCACGGCGATCGAGAGCGGGCTCCCGGACGCCATGACGATCGTCGGCGGCGACGTCGCCGAGGGCGTCTCGGTCGAGCGCGCTGTCGCCAACGCCGGCGACAAGCTCGACGGCGCGACCGGGACCGTCTGCGAACTGGCCGCACGGCGCAGCGACACGCTTCGCGTCGACGTTCGAGAGGCGTTCCTGGGCGAGGGGGGTCCGGCGGCGACGGTCCCGTCACCGCGTGTCCAGGGGACGGTCGCCCTGTTGGCGGTCGCTGCACGGGAGGGACGACCGGCCGGCGACGTGTTGTTGGAGCTCGCGGACCAACTGGAGCGGCTTCGCGAACTGGAGCGCGACGCGCGTCGGCAGCTCGCGACGGTGACGGGCACGCTGTCGAACACGGCCGCGGTGTTCGCCCCGCTGGTCGGCGGCGCGACGGTCGCGCTCGCGACCGGCGTCGAGGCGATCGGAACGGGGGGACTCGAGACGACCGCCGCGATGGCGAGCGGTCCCCTCGCGGCCGACCCGGCCCCCGGATCGGTTCCGTCGACGGGGGAGGAAGCCGCGGGCGCCACGAACACCCTGTCGGTCCCGGTTCTCGGCCGGATCGTCGGAATCTACGTGCTTCTCCTCTCCGGGGTCCTCACCGCGCTGGGAACGGGACTCGAACGGGGGTTCGACGGGACACTCGTCGCCTATCGGGTCGGGATCGCGCTGCCGACGGCGACGACGACGTACCTCCTCGCTTTCGCCGCGGCGGGAGCGTTGCTGTAGCCCGTTCGTGACGCCGAACGATCACTCACACGACCGTTTATATACGATACCGGGACCATCCGTCCCATGTTCGAGACGCACCTGGATGCCACCTACGCGTGGTTCGGCCTCGCGCTGGTGAGCGTCGCGGCCATCGGCGCCGTCGCGGGGCTCCCCACGGCCCCGCCGCCCGACGCCGACGGAGCCGCACACACGATCGGATCGGTGGCGGAGAGCGAGTACGTCGCAACCGCCGAACACGGTCTGGCCGCCGATCGCATGCGACTCACGCCGCGGACGATCGAGCTGGCGGGCGACGGCTCCGCCCGTTCGACGGTCCGCGGGATGGCGATCACGCCCGTTTCGCCCGACGGATCCGGCGGCGATCCACGACTTCGTCGGGTGCTGAACGGCGTGCCGGCACGAACCGTCTTTGAGGACCCCGACGCGTTCGCCGACGCGGCGGCACGGGCACGAGCGGGGGACCACCGATGGCGGACCGCCCCGCAGCGACTGACCGTTCGGCAGGTTCGATACGGAGGACATCGTGTCACGCTCGTCGGGTGAGCGGTTCGGCGGGGGAGACCGCGCCGCGGTGGAGCCGCTCGCCGCACTGATCGCCGTCCTCGCGATCGGAGCGGCCCTCGGGTTGTACGTGACTGCGCTCGACGGCGCGGCGCCGTCTCCCGGGACGGACGGGCACACGGCCGACGCCGTGCTGGACCGGGTCGAACGCGACGTGGCGGACGGCGGGATCGTTCGCCCGAACGAACTGTCCCGGCTCGACGCGAGGACTCCGGCGATCGTCGAGGTCGTGACGGAGCGGCGTCGGTGGCGCGTCGGTCTCGCCGGGGTCGATCCCGCCGCAGACGGTCGGATCGATCCCCGATCCGAGCGGGTCG
Source organism: Halobellus captivus (assembly GCF_003697845.1). Classification (GTDB taxonomy): domain Archaea; phylum Halobacteriota; class Halobacteria; order Halobacteriales; family Haloferacaceae; genus Halorubrum; species Halorubrum glutamatedens. Next base: position 384,685 of record NZ_RDQE01000001.1, read on the forward strand.
CGGAGCGGTCGGTGACGGTCGCCGTCGCGCCCGGCGAGAACGTTCGCGGGAAGCTCCGGGTGGCGGTTCGTCGATGACGAGCACGGTCCTCGACGTGACGCTGCTGTTGCTCTGCGTCTCCGCGAGCGTCGTCGTGCTCGGCGGCGTCGAGGGGAGGCCGGGCGCCGGAACGGGCGGATCCGCCGCCGACGTCGCTGCCGATCGGCTCGCGACCGAGACGGCGACGGTGACGTACGACGTCGCGGGAGGGGACCACGACTCGCGGACGGTTCACGCGACCCTCGCGGAGCTCCTCGTCATGGCCGCCGAGGAACGCGGTATCGGTCCCGGTGCGAACGGTCCTCGAGCCCTCGATCGGTTCCGATCAGGGGTTATCGAGGCCGCCGAACACGCGATGGGGCCGCGGACCCGCCTCGACGTTCGCTACGACGCGGATGAACGGTCCGGTACGACGGGGGAGCGCGGGACGTCCGACCGACCGCCGTGGACGATCGGAGCGGGGCCCGAACCGCCGGCGGACACGGACGTCTCGGTCGCCGTCGTCACACACCCGGCGTCGAGCGGCACCGAGAGCTCCGAGGCCGAGCGGTTCCGGATCGTGGTGAGGACGTGGTGACGATGACGAGCACGAAACGCGGCCGGACGGTGTCGCTCGTCGACGACGAACGGGCCCGCGTCCCGTTCGCGCTGATCGGCGTGTTGCTCCTCGTGACCAGTTCGGCGTACGCCGGCGGCGTCGTCGATCAGGGACTCGTGAGCGAGGACCGCAGCGTCGAGCGGGCCGTCGAACGCGCCGACGCGGACACGACCGCGGCCCTCAGGCGTGCCGCACGGACGGCGGCACACGAGGCCGCCGCGCGACCGGTCACCCGGGCACCGACGGTCGATCCCGACGGTGCGGATCCGGCGTGGCGGGTCGGCGACGCGGACCCGCCGCCGAACGACGACGGAACGGTGTCGGCGGGGGCGGTGCGTCCCGCCTCCGCCTTCGAGGACGCGTTCCGGATCCGGCTCGCGCTGGCCGGCGCGGAAACGTTGGGCGGGGTGACCGCCGAGGTCGGCGACGTCTCCGCGACGGCCCGGTTCGAGCGTATCGACGGATCGATCGCGCCGAGCGACCTGGAGACGCTCCGAGAGACGGTCCGAGTGAGTGCCGTCGCGAACGGGACCGCGACCCGGGTGGTCTTCGAGGACGTGACGGTGACCGCGACCCGGGAGGGGCGCACCGTCGCCGAACGGACGCGGAATCGGACCGTCGTCGTCGCCGTCCCGACGCTCGCGGCGCACGAACGGACCGAACGGTTCGAGACGCGGCTGAACCGTGGTCCCGTCGAGGGACCCGGGCTCGGCAGACAGCTGACCGCCAGCATCTATCCGATGGCGTGGGCGCGGGGGTACGGCCAGTACGCGAAGGCGCCGATACGGAACGTGATCGCGAACCGGCACGTGGAGCTGTCGACGAACGCCGGGATCGTCAGGACACAGCGGGACGTGTTCGGCACGAGCGACCCGGACGCCAGGGGCGGCGTCGCCGCGGCGACCGCGAGGACCGGAGTGACCGACCTCCTCGCGCCCACACAGCTCGACGAAGCGGCCTGGAGCGACGCCGTCCTCGACACGCCGACGCCGGATCCGGACGCCGGTGGCGACGGCTTCGGTCCGGCGAGGAACCACACCGACGAGACGACGACGGTGTCGGTCGGCCACGCCGCCGACGTCGCCGCCGTGTCGACCCACGACGATCTCGAGTCCACGATACGGGACAGCTATCGGGTGGAGGCGTCGGTCGACGTCTCGGCCGATCGGTTCGTCGACGGCGGGCACCCCCGACCGCCGCGGCCGAGCGGCGGCGCGGGTCGATGGGAGCGCGTCGGCGTGAGCGTCGACGAGACGACGCGCGTCGTTCCCGACGACGAGGTTCCGTCGGGCGTTCCGTCGGGTACCGTGGAGGCGGGCGAACGACTCGATCTCGGCGGGACGACCCGCGAAGTCAGGATCGAACGGGTGGCGACCGGCCGGTGGAAGCGGGTCGTCCGGCGGATGGTGGTCGTCGAACCGGCGGAGATCGGTCCGAACGGAAGCGTACTGGAGCCGGCGACTCGCGAGATGCGTGACGTGGTCGTCGACCGGGAGACGACGCGCGCGAGCGCGACGGATCGGTATCGCGTCGACATCGACGTGTCGGGGGCGTACGAACCGCGGGACGGCGCGCCCGACCGTCCCGCCGAGACGTTCGGTGTGGGCACCTCGGTCGCGGGCAAAGACCTCGTCGACGTGCCCGGGTCCGCCCGGTCGAAGCTCGGCGTCGACGCCGCCAACGACGTCGATAGACTGGCACTCGAGGCGGTCGAGGACGGCGACGTGGAGCGCTCGACCGTCGTCTTCGGGGAGCGATCGACGGGGGGCGTCGAGCGGGTCGGAGCCGACCTCGACGAGCTGCGACGCGAGGTGCGAACGGTCGAAACCGAACTCGCCATGGAGACGATGGCGGTCGGCGACGCCGACCCGTACGAGGAACTCGCCGAAACGCTTCGGGATCGGCGGGACGAACTCGTCGACGCGCCGGAGACCTACGACGGCGCGGTCGACCGGGCGCGGATAGCGGTCAGGATCGACTATCTCGACGCCGTCATCGACGAACTCGAATCGGCCGCGGACGACGAGTCGGCCGCGACGGACGAGTTCGTCGAGCGAGTGGAGGGGGCGTTCGGCGGCCCCTCGCTCGGGGAGATAATCGCGAGTCGCGAGGCGGCACGGGACACGGATCCGTACCGGGTCGGCGAGGACGGCCCGGGCGGATCCGTCGCGCTCACGCCGAACGGCTCTCCCGGCTACCTGCCGCGAACGGCCGTCGACGGCGCGGACGTGGCGGCGGTCGACGGGACCACGACGCGCCCGCTCGCCGTCCGGAACCTCAACTACGTAACGGTCCCGTACGGCGACGTGGCGAGCGGCGCCGTCGAACGGGTCCTGGGGAGCGGCGACGGCGTCCGGATCGGTGCCGCCGGCCGCGTCCTCCTCGCGGCCGACCGGTCGCTCGCCGGTCGCGACGACCCGAACCTGCGGGCCGACAGGGACGAGCTCGCGGGTCGGGTCAAGTCGGCACGGAGGAGAGTCGATCGAGAGCTGGTCGTCACGCTCGGCGAGCGGACCGACCTGACGCGTGCCGAGCGGCGGTCGGTGGTCGAGTCGGTGGCCGCGGGCTACGGTTCGGAGGGTTCGCGAGCCGTCGCCATCGGCGAGGGCGAGTACGCGGACCGGGTCGCGGCCGAGGCGGCGAGGGTCGGATCCCTCTCGGACGGGGAGGAGGGGGCGATCGCGGCGCGGCTCCGGGTCGCGCTTCGGGACGCGACCGGACGGGACGCCGTGCGGATCCCGTCCCGGTTCGTCGACGGTCCGACCGAGGCGGTGCGCGGACACGTTCGCGGGGAGCTCGAGGGAGCCGTCGAGGACGAACTGCGGCGAGGGGGCGAGGCGGCCGCCGAGCGTCTGGTCCCGGAGCCGAATCGGACCGTCGGCGCGGGCCTTCCCGTCGCGCCCGTCCCGGGGTACTGGGTGGCGACGGTCAACGCCTGGCGCGTCGAGGTCCGCGGCGAGTACCCGCGGTTCGCGCTCACTGGCGACGTGGGAACCCCCGGCCGCGGGTTCGAGTACGTCCGGGAGGAGGGAACGGTAACCGTCGACGTGGGGGACGAGCGCGTTCGGTTGGGGCGGACGGATCCGGTTCGGTTCGAGACCGAGACGGTCGTCGTCGTCGCCGTTCCCGCCGGTCCGCCCGGCGTCGGCGACGTGGACGGGACGCGCGACGAGACGTCCCCCGGTTGGTGACGCGGCGGTCGAGGTCCGGTTGGTGACGCGGCGGTCGAGACGTCACATCCGGCCGATCGGAGGCGTTTTGGGACGCGAGCGCCGATCGCGGCTATGTTCCACGAGGTCGTCGACGGGTCTGGCGGAGTCGCCGCAGTCGGCGTCGAAGAGGCCGGCGCGGGTGACGGTGGCGACGGCTCGATCGACGCTGATGAGGACGGCGATGGGATCGAGGCGGCGACGTTGCTGGCGGCGTTCGAGGCGATGCTGGTCGAGGCGGTCGACGAGGCCGACGGCGATGGGTCCGACGAACCGTCCCCCGATCCGGCGGCAGTCGAGCGGATCCACGCCGGCGACGCCCGGGATCTGACCGTCGAGGAGGCCGTCTCGGTTCTCGCGGCCGCCGACGGTCGAGACGCCGACGCGATGGTCGCCGAGCTTCGGGACCACCTCCTCATGGGAATGGCGACGGCGGTGCTCGACGTCGACACCATCGCGGCGTCGATCGACGCCGACCTCACCGGCCAGGAGGTCCAGCAGGTCCTCGAGGGACGCGCGGCGATGACGCTCGCCCAGCTCGCGGAGGTCATGGCGGTCGTCGAGACGCGCAAGCCATGAGGGTCGTCGTCGTCGGGTGCGGCTACGTCGGGCTGGAACTCGCTCGGCAGCTCGCCGCTCGCGATCACGACGTGACCGGCGTCCGGCGGTCGGATGCCGGACTCGAGGCGATCGAGGCGGTCGCCGAGAGCGTCGACGCGAGACGTGCGGACGCGACCGACCCGGACTCGCTCGTCGAATTACCCGACTCGGACGCGATCGTGTTCGCGGCCAGTTCGGGCGGTCGGGGCGCGGAGGCGGCCCGTGCGGTCTACGTCGACGGACTTCGGAACGTCGTCGAGGAGTACGGCGGTCGCGACCGAGCACCCAGCCGGCTGGTGTACACGTCGTCGACCGGCGTGTACGGCGACCACGACGGCGCGTGGGTCGACGAGGAGACGCCGATCGACCCGACCACGGAGAAGACGCGGGTGCTCGCCGAGGCCGAACGCGTCGCGCTCGAGGACGCGGCCGAGGCCGGGATCGACGGCACGGTCGCACGGTTCGCGGGGCTGTACGGGCCGGACCGGTATCGGCTCGATCGCTACCTCGAGGGGCCGGTGACCGCCGGCTACCTCAACATGGTCCACCGCGACGACGCCGCTGGCGCGATACGGTTCCTCCTCGAGACCGACGGCGCCCGCGGCGAACCCGTGGTCGTCGTCGACGACGAGCCGGCCGAGAAACACGCGTTCGCCGACTGGCTCGCCGACGAGTGTGGGGTCGACCGCCCGGAGAAGCGATCGAAGGAGGCGCGGATCGCCGCCGGCGACCTCTCGGAAGCGGCGGAACGCCGGATCCGAACGAGCAAACGCTGTTCGAACGACCGACTGCGAGGGCTCGGCTACGAGTTCGCGTACCCGACGTTCCGCGAGGGGTACCGCGACGCGATCGAGGCGTTCCGCCGTACACGGGAGTGAGGTGATCGGCGAGTGCCGGTGATCGACGGGCTCCAGGGGGACCGCGTCCGGGATCCCGTCGTCCCCACGGGGTCGGAACACCCACGAAGCTTCTTGTGTCATCGGTGATTCCGGGGGGACGTATGTGGGCCCCAGCAACGGTCAGCGGGTGGCTCTCGGAGGCGGAGACGTTCGTCCGGGAGAACCCCGAACTGGCCGCTACCGCGGTCCTCGGTGCGGCGTTCGTGCTCGTCAGCACGTACGCGTTCATCCGGGCACGACGGCCGGCCGGCGAGGAGTTCCGTCGGTTGCTGGCGGACGAATCGGAGATCGCCGTGTTGATGCACCCCAACCCGGACCCGGACGCGATGGCGGCCGCGATCGGCGTCTCGTCGCTGGCGGACCAGCTCGACGTCGACGCGACCATCCAGTATCCGGGACAGATCCGCCACCAGGAGAACCGGGCGTTCCGGACGGTGCTCGACCTCGAACTCGACCGGATCGACCACGTCAGCGACCTCGCGGCGGAGACGGTCGTCCTCGTCGACCACAACGAGGCGCGCGGGTTCGCCGGGGCGGACGGGGTGTTGCCGACCGCCGTCGTCGACCACCATCCGGGGGACGGACGCGGCGAGGAGTTCACCGACGTCCGGACCGACTACGGGGCGACGGCGTCCGTCGTCGCCGAGTACTTCGACGACGTGGGAGCGGTCCCGGTGCCGCCCGACAAACACGCGAGCGAGACGGGCGGCGACCTCGTGTTGTCGACGCGGGCGGCGACCGGGCTCCTCTACGGGATCTTAACCGACACCAAACACCTGACCGTCGGCGCGAGCGAGCCGGATTTCGCCTCGGCGGCGTACGTCTACCCCGGCGTCGACCAGGACCGGCTCGACCGGATCGCCAACCCCGCGGTCGACGCGGAGGTCCTGGAGGTGAAGGCCCGAGCCATCGCCGGCAGACAGATCGAGGGGTCGTTCGCGGTCGCCGACGTCGGCGGCGTGAACAACGTGGACGCGATCCCGCAGGCGGCCGACGAGCTGATCCAGCTCGAGGGCGTCAGCGCGGTCGTCGTCATCGGCGAACGGGACGGGACGATCCATCTCTCGGGGCGGTCGCGGGACGACCGGGTCCACATGGGCAACGCCATCGACTCGGTGCTCTCGGACGTCACGAACGGGAACGGCGGCGGGCACTCGCGGATGGGCGGGGGGACGATCACGCCGGAGGTCGACCCCACCGGCGAGGGCGAGCCCGAGACGGTCGACCGCGACGGGCTGGCGGACGCCCTGTTCCGAGCCATGGCCGGCGACGTGTGAGGGAGGTCGTACCGTCGTGGCGGCGATCGATCCGAGTGACGACAACGACTAAGCCGTCGCCGTCGAATCGGTGGGTATGGCGCTCGAGAGAGTCGAGGACGGGATCGACGGTGTCGACGGTAGATGGCTGGCGCTCGCGGGAGTCGGTGCCGGCTACGCGATCGCGACGGGGCTGATGTTTCTCGCCGTCTTCCTGCTCCCGTATCTCGCCGTGCGCGTGTTGTAGACCCGGAACGAGTTCCCGGAAGGGCGGTCAATCGGTCCGCGGAACCGCGTACGCGCCGAGCGCGAGGAACCCGGCCGCGAGCGCGGCGAGCACGGCCAGGTCACCGGCCCACGCCCCGCCGTCGTGGACGATCGCTCGCGTCCCGCGGGCGAAGTAGGTGAGCGGCGAGGCGGCGACCGCCGGCAGGAACCAGCCGGGCAACAGCGCGGGGGGCACGAACGTCTCGGAGAGGAATAAGAGCGGGAGCGCGACCGTGTTGCTCGCGGCGATCACGCCGTCCTGTGAGTCCGCGAGCGCGCCGAGTATCGCCCCGAGCCCGCAGAAGAGCGCGACCGCGACGGCGACGAAGACCGGCAGGGCGGCGAGCGCCGGCGAGACGAGGAGTTCCGCGTCGGTCACCGCGAGCACGAGCCCCAGGATCAGGAGGCTCGCCGCGCCGATGATAGCGACGTTGACGAGCGTGTGTGCGAGGAGCCACTCCGTGCGGGTCAACGGCGTGGTCGCGAGCTTCTCGAAGCGCCCGCCGTCGCGGTGGCGAGCGATCTCCGACCCGACCCGCGAGAGCGGCGTGAAGAGCACGACGACCGCGAGGTAGCCGGGGATGTAGTAGCCGGCCGGCTCGGCGAAGAGGCCGCCGCCGGTCGGCTGGGTCCGGACCAGCGCGCCGAAGATGACGACGAGGATCACGGGGAAGAAGAACGTGAAGAAGACGGCGGTGCGCCGCCGGAGGAACGACCGGGCGGCCGCGGTCGCCTCCGTGAGAACTCGCGAGGTCCGGCTCATCGATCCCCTCCGTCCCCGGTGACGTCACCGGAGGCGGTCCCGCCGGCCCGCGGCGAGTACTCCTCGCCGGTCAGCCGGAGGTATACGTCCTCCAGGGACGGCTCGGCCCACGTCAGCGATTCGAACTCGACGCCGATCGTACCGAGCGCGTCGACGACCGCGCCGATCCCCTCGGGCCGAACGCCGAGCACCCGAAGGCCGTCGGCGGTCGATTCGACCGTCGGTCCGTCGGCGGGCGTCCCCGTTCCGTCCTCGGCAACCGCTCCCGTCTCGCTCTCCTCGAGCGCGCCGGCGAGGGTTTCCATCTCCGCGTCGTCGAGTCGCGATCCGTCCAGATCGACCTCGAGGCGAGGGTGGCCGCCGTGTTCGGCGATCAGGTCGGCGGGCGCGCCGACGGCGACGACGCTCCCGCCGCGGAGGAGCGCCACGCGGTCGGCGAGCCGCTCGACCTCGTCCATCGCGTGGCTGGTGAGGAACACCGTGGTGCCGGCGGCGGCGAGCCGCTCCACCAGTCGGTGGATCGACCGCCGGCCGGCGGGGTCGATCCCGGTCGTCGGCTCGTCGAGGAAGAGCAGGTCGGGGTCGTTGACGACCGCGGTCGCGACGCAGGTCCGGCGCCGCTGGCCGCCCGAGAGCGTCTCGTACCAGGCGTCGGCGTCGTCGGCCATCCCGACGTCCCGGAGGACCGCCTCGACCTCCCGGGCCTCGTCGTAGAGGCCGCCGTAGTACCCGACCAGCTCGCGGGCGGTGAGCCGTTCCGGCGGGTCGAACGACTGCGGGAGCAGGCCGATCCGCTGGGGGTCGACCGCGTCGGGTGCCGAGCCGAGAACCGCTATCGACCCCTCGGCGTCGGTCGTGCCGGTGAGCGCGCGCACCAGCGTCGTCTTGCCCGCGCCGTTCGGACCGATCAGCCCGAACACCTCGCCCGGCTCGACGGTCACGTCGACGCCGTCGAGCGCGACGACGTCGCCGTACGACTTCCGAACCCCCTCGCCGACGACCACGGGATCGTCGCCCGTCCCCGCCGTGTCGGCGTCCGCCGCGTCGGCGTCTACGGCCGATCGCGCGGTCGTCTCGTTCATGCGTTCGGATCCGGGTGCCGCGCGCGTAAGGGTTGCTCTTCGAGGCCGATCGGTTCGTCGTCCCGTCTCGCTTCGGCTCGTTTCGTCCCGTCGCAGCCCGTCCGGGCTCACTACGCGTCCGATCCGGGTTCGGTACGTCTAAACGACCCGGAGACGACCCACGGCGTATGCACTACCACGAGGCGGCGAACTTCCTGTTCGACCTCCGTCGCTTCTCGGTCAAGCCCGGCACGGAGCGCATCGAGGCGCTCCTCGACCGGCTCGGGAACCCCGAGGCGGCGATCCCGTGCGTCCAGATCGCGGGCTCGAACGGCAAGGGGAGCACCGCGCGGATGGTCGAGTCGGTCCTGCGGGAGGCCGGGCTCTCCGTCGGCCTGTACACCTCGCCGCACCTCTCCGCGCTCGCGGAGCGGATCCGCGTCGACGGCCGACCCATGACCGACGCCGCCGTCGCCGACTTCGTCGAGGAGGTGAAGCCGTGGCTCGTCGAGCGGGCGGCCGGCGGCGAGCCGCTCACCTTCTTCGAGGTCGTCACGGCGATGGCGCTTCACGACTTCGCGCGCCGCGACGCCGACGTCGTCGTCCTCGAGGTCGGCCTGGGCGGCGAGTACGACGCGACGAGCGCGGTCGATCCCGTCGCCACCGCGGTGACCAACGTCTCCCTCGAACACACCGCGGTCCTCGGCGACACGATCGAGGAGATCGCACGCACCAAGTCGCGGATCGCGAGACCGGACGCGCCGATGGTCACGGCCTGTTCCGGCGAGGCGCTTTCGGTCGTCCGCGAGGTCGCCGGGGAGGCCGGCGCGCCGGTGACGACCGTGACGGGGCCGGGAGGCGACGATGCCGATGGCGACGTCGACGCCGCCGACGACGCCACCGACGCATCCTCCGCCGGCGACGACGGGAGCGAACCCGACCCGGCGATCGTCGCGAGCTACGAGGGTCGCGTGAGCGCGACGGACGCCGCGGTGACGTTCGACGGCGAGTCGGCCGGACGGTACCGGATCCCGCTCGTCGGCGAGCACCAGGCGACGAACGCCGCGGTCGCGGCCGCGCTGGCGCGGCGGACCCTCGAGGCGGTCGACGACGGGAAGGGAAGCGTCGACACCTCCTTCTCCGAACGGGCGCTCGCGGACGGGCTCGCGCGGGCGACGTGGCCCGGTCGGTTCGAGGTCGTCGACACGGGGCCGCTGACCGTCCTCGACGGGGCGCACAACCCCGCGGCCTGCGCGACGCTCGCGGAGACGCTCGCGGAGTACGACTACGCGGACCTCCACCTCGTGTACGCCGCGATGCACGACAAGGACCACGCCGGCGCGGTCGGCGCGCTGCCGGACGCCGCGACCGCGATCGCCTGCCGGCCGGCGCTCGACCGCGCGGAGGACCCGGCGGTGCTCGCGGCGGCGCTCCGGACGGGCGGCGTCGACGACGTGACCGAGGGGGACGACGTCGCCGACGCGGTCGCGACCGCGACCGACCGCGCCGACGCGGACGACTGCGTGCTCGTCGTCGGCTCGCTGTTCGCGGTCGCGGAGGCGCGCGCGTCGCTTCACCGGACGGTGACGCCGAAGTCGGTCGACGGCCCGGCGGACGCCGCACGGGCGCTCGAGGTCGGCGGGGTCCCGCCGGCGGACGTCGACCGCGCACGCGACGGGATCGACCACCGGACCTGCTCGCTCCGGCTTCGCGGGGACCGTGCCGGTCGGGTCGCGGCCACGCTCCGGACGGTCGGCGGCGAGGCCGCCGTCGGCGGGGTCGGCGCGAACGGGAGCGGCGGCGACGTCGACGGCGGCGGCTCCGCGGGCGGCGAGCTGTCGCCGGTCACCCTCGCCGGCTCCCTCGCCGAGTTCCGCGAGCTGTGTGACCGGCTCGAGAGCGCGGGCGACAGGCTCGCGGGCGTCGCGGCCGACCTCCGGGAGCGCCTCGGGATCGTCCCGCAGGCGGACGAGAGAGCGACCGAAGCGTACCCCTGGCACGACGGCACCGCGGTGATGGGCGTCCTCAACGTGACGCCCGACTCCTTCCACGACGGCGGCCGCCACGAGGGGCTCGCGGAGGCGGTCGCGGGGGCCGAACGCATGGTCGCGGCCGGCGTCGACGTGATCGACGTCGGCGGCGAGTCGACCCGGCCGGGGGCGGAGGCGGTGCCCGTCGACGAGGAGATCGATCGGGTCGTCCCGGCCGTCGAGGCGGTTCGGGAGGTCCCGGCGGTCGCCGACGGCGACGTGCTCGTCTCCGTGGACACCCGAAAGGCGGCGGTGGCGGAGGCGGCCCTCGAGGCGGGCGCGGACGTGATAAACGACGTGACCGGACTGGAGGATCCCCGAATGCGCGAGGTCGTCGCCGACGCCGAGTGTCCGGTGGTGCTGATGCACAGCGTCGACGCCCCCGTCGACCCCGACAACGACCCGGAGTACGGCGACGTGGTCGCCGACGTGATCGCCGACCTCCGCGAGCGGCTCGCGCTCGCGGAGGTGGCCGGCATCGACCGCGATCGGGTCATCGTCGACCCCGGGCTCGGGTTCGGGAAGTCCGCCGCGGAGAACTTCGAACTGCTCGGGCGGGCCGACGAGCTCGCGGCGCTCGGCTGTCCGGTGTTGATCGGCCACTCGTACAAGTCGCTGTACGACGCGATCGGTCTCGGACCGGACGACCGCGAGCACGCGACCGTCGCCGCGACGGCGATCGCGGCCGAGCGCGGGGCCGACCTCGTCCGCGTCCACGACGTCGCCGAGAACCGCGCCGCGGTCGACGTCGTCCGGGCGGCGAGCGGTCCGGATCGCCCGGAGTGACCGGGTTCCACATCCCCGAACCGCGGACGGCAGCGTTTTGCGTCGCCGTCCCCTCGGCGGAGGTACATGGTCCGGCGTCTGCTGCTCGGCTGTAGCGCGGTCGGGAACGCCCTCGTCGAGCGCGTCACCGAGGGCTCCGAGGACGTCCTCGCCGTGACCGACGATCCCGGTTGGGCCTCGACGCTGCGCGACCGCAGCGTGGCGACCGTGGAGGCCGACCCGACCGACCCGTCGGCGTTCCCCGAGCGCGCCGAGGTCGTGTTGGTCGCGAGCGACGACCCGGCTCGGAACGTCGCCGCCGCCGCCGCGGCCCGCGAACGCTATCCCGACGCCATGATCGTCTCACACGTCGGGGTGGCTCCGACCGCCTCGCAGGTCGACGCCCTGGAGTCGGTCGCGAACCGCGTCGTCGACCCGGTGGAGGCGGTGGCGGCGCGCGTCCGCGACGCGGTCGGCCTCGACGGGTCCGACGCCGAACGCGACCACATCGCCGACTCCGAGAGCGACCACGTCGCCGACCGATCGGCGGGATCGACGGAGCGTCCGCCGCGGCTGATACGAACGATACGGCGACTCTCCGGGCCGCTTCTGGTCGTCGCTCACGACAATCCCGACCCCGACGCCATCGCGAGCGCGGTCGGGCTGGCACGGATCGCCGAGTCGATCGGCGTTCCCGCGGACCCCTGCTACGGCGGGGAGATCGCCCACCAGGAGAACCGCGCGATGGTGAACCTGCTCGACCTCTCGCTCTCGACCGTCGACGGGATCGACCTCGAGGAGTACGGCGGGGTCGCGCTCGTGGACCACTCTCGGGCGGGTATCAACGACTCGCTGCCGGAGGGAACGCCGGTCGACGTCGTGATCGATCACCATCCCCCCCGCGGACCGGTCGAGGGGACGTTCGTCGACGTTCGGCCGGACGTGGGCGCGACGAGCACGCTGATCGAGGAGTACCTCTCGCGGCTGGGGATCGAGCCGGACCGCGCGCTCGCGACCGCGCTGCTGTACGGGATCCGGATCGACACGCGCGATTTCACCCGCGAGGTGTCGATCCCCGACTTCGAGGCCGCCGCGTCGCTGACGCCGCACGTCGACGAGTCGACGCTCGACCGCGTCGAGAGCCCGAGCGTGAGCGCGGAGACGCTCCGCGTGCTCGCGACCGCGATCGACCGACGCGACGTCCGCGGGTCGACGGTCGCGACCTGCGTCGGCGAGATCACCGACCGCGACGCGCTCGCCCAGGCGGCCGACCGGCTGCTCGACCTCGAGGGGATCGCCGTGACGTTCGTCTACGGCTACATGGACGGGGTGATCTACGGGTCGGCCCGCGCCCGCGGGACCGACCTCGACGTCGGCGAACTGCTCCGGGACGCGCTCGCGCAGGCCGGCTCCGCGGGCGGTCACGCCAACATGGCCGGCGCGCAGGTCCCGCTCGGGATCTTGGAGGCCGTCGCCGAGGACGAGTCGCTGACCGACGTCGTCGAGGAGTTCGTCGCGGGACGGTTCTTCGAGGCGCTCTCGTCGCCTCCCACGCCGCCGGCCGGAACGACGCCGGCGGCGATCGACGCCGAGTTCCCTGACTGACAGGATCTGCGTACCGAACGCGAGGCGCGAACCGCCAGCGCAACCTACATATCCCGCGGTCACGAACAGTATAGTATGAGCGATGAAATACTCGAGCACCGACGGCTCCTCGTCGCCGGGAGCGGGATCGCCGCACTGAGCGCGGCGATCTACGCGGCCCGGTCGAACAACGATCCGCTGTTGATCGAGGGCGACGAGCCCGGCGGCCAGCTCACGCTCACGACCGACGTGGAGAACTACCCGGGCTTCCCCGAGGGGATCTCCGGTCCGGAGCTCATAAACGAGATGCGCGCGCAGGCGGAGAAGTTCGGGACGGAGCTCCGCAGCGGGATCGTCGACGACGTCGAGAAGGAGCCGGAGGGCCACTTCCGCGTCGAGCTCACGAACGGCGACGTCTACACCGCCGACGCCGTGATCGCCGCCTCCGGGGCCTCGGCGCGGACGCTCGGGGTCCCCGGCGAGGACGACCTGATGGGCTACGGGCTCTCGACGTGTGCGACCTGTGACGGCGCGTTCTTCCGCGGCGAGGACATGCTCGTCGTCGGGGGCGGCGACGCCGCCATGGAGGAGGCCAACTTCCTCACCAAGTTCGCGGACACCGTCTACATCGCGCACCGTCGCGAGGAGTTCCGCGCGGAGGACGTCTGGATCGAGCGGGTGATGGACAAGGTCGACGACGGCGAGATAGAGGTCCTGAAGAACACGGAGCTGACGGAGATCCACGGCAGCGCCGAGGAGGGGATCACGGGCGTCACGCTCGTCGAACACCCCGACGGCCACCCCAAGGAGAAGCTCGAGGACCCGGCGACCGCCGACGAGGTCGAGGAGTACGACTTCGACGTGGGCGCGGTGTTCTACGCCATCGGCCACACCCCGAACACCGACTACCTCGCGGACACCGGCGTCGAACTCGACGACGCGGGCTACCTCCTGACGCAGGGTGGCCGCGACGGGAACCAGACCGCGACCGCGGTCGAGGGGATCTTCGGCGCGGGCGACGTGGTCGACCACCACTACCAGCAGGCGGTGACCGCCGGCGGCATGGGCGTGAAGGCGGCGCTCGACGCCGACGACTACCTCTCGGAACTGGAGCGGGCCGGCGACCTCCACGAGCCCGTGCCCGTCGCCGCCGAGGGCGACGACTGAGTGGCGTCCCCATGCGAGACTGAACACGTTTCGAGGTTTCGGAGGCGGGTTTCTCCGAAAACTCTAATAGAGAGAGAGACAACGTCCACCTATGAGAAACGACGAATTCGAGAAATTACTCAACGAAAAACTCGAGGAGAAAGGCGACTTGTACGCCACGATGGGTAGCGTCGATCCAAAAAACGACGCGTAGATCTATACGAACTCTCTCCCTCTTGCCTCCTCAAGCGCGTTCTTCAGTTTCTGTATCGATGTGCTAGCATTATACTCGGTTCTTGTCTCATCGAATACGTCCAGAAAGTACGTGTACCAGTGGTGATAGTAGACGTCTCGCTTCCACAGGTCACACAGCGTCGTACTATTTATATGAAGAAGTCGGAGTAGCTTCGATCGAAGCACAGCTCGGTTTCGAAACCTTCCGGGCAGTGGATCTGAATCTAATCCATTCTGGTCAAGGATGATCTCTAGCAGAGTCATTCCCGTTCGATGATTCGCATCGGGAAACCAGTGAAGTCCCGTGATAGCACGCATCCAGTGAGCACACTGCGATATCAGGGGAAGATCGTAGGGGAATTCTCTAAGAATTCGATATATTCGATTTCCATGTTGATTTAATATTCTGCTCTCAGTATCCGTGTAGCTGTTTAATATGTAGCCATATTCTTGATTCTATTCTTCAAGATATCGTAGGTTAACGCGTTTGATCTGATACGAATTCAAGAATTCTACGTCGGTCACTCGTCCCTGATCTCTGTTCAGGGCTGTGTGTTCCACGTACTGTTGCTTTAGCTCCTCCGTCACTGGTTCTGTTGACTTTCCTTCCGTCGTTATCCGGAAATGATCTGCTCCGACCGATTCCGCAAGGCCCAGAGATTGTAATCTCTGTAAGTCTAATCTGATCAGACTCTCTCGTAATCGACCTTGAGCGACGTCTTTTGGGGTGAGACGTTTGCTGTCTTGAAGACGTTGGAGGACAGTTCCGATCTCCAGACAGACGTCGCAGCTGGAGCGGTCCATAGAAAAAACTAGATCTTCGGCTGGCATCTAGAAACTACCATTCTCATACATTCACTTACGTTTTTACGACAGGATCTCGACCTCGTAGCCGTCGGCCTCGAGCTCCTCGACGATGCTCGCGGCGTGTTCGGCGTCGTCGGTCTCGAGCTCGAGTTCGAGCTCGGCGGCGTTGACCGCGACGTCCCGGGAGGTCCGGTCGTGGTGGACGGCGTAGACGTTCGCACCGGCGCGCGCCACGATGCTGGAGACGCGCTCGAGTTCGCCCGGCCGGTCCTTCAGGTCGACGGTGATCTTGAGGTAGCGACCCATCCGGACGAGCCCGCGCCGGACCACCGTCCCGAGCCGGTTGAGGTCGATGTTTCCCCCACACAGCGCGGCGACGATCGTCTCGTCGTCGTCGTAGTCGAACGCCTCCGAGAGCGTCGCCGCCAGCGCGACCGCGCCGGCCCCCTCGACGAGCGTCTTGGAGCGTTCTAAAAGGAGCGTGAGCGCGAGGGCGATCTCCCGGTCGTCGACGGTCACCACCTCGTCGACGTACTCGCGCATGACCTCGAGGGGCCTCTCGCCGATCGACCGGGTGGCGATCCCGTCGGCGATCGTGTCGACGGCCTCGATCTCGCGGACCTCGCCCGCCTCCAGCGACGCGGCCGCCGAGGCCGCGCCCTCCGCTTGAACGCCCACGACGCGGACGTCGCCGAGCCGCTCTTTGACCGCGACGGCGACCCCCGAGATCAGCCCGCCGCCGCCGATCGGGACGACGACCGTGTCGAGGTCGGGGCGGTCGTCGGCGATCTCCAGCCCGAGGGTGCCCTGTCCGGCCATCACGGCCGAGTCGTCGAACGCGTGGACGTACGTCAGCCCCTGCTCGCGCTCGAGGTCGTGGGCGGCCGCCTGCGCCTCGTCGTAGTCGACGCCCTCGAGCCGGACGCTCGCGCCGTACCCGCGGGTGGCCTTCACCTTGGAGACGGGCGCGAACTTCGGCATCACGACGGTGGCGTCGACGCCGGCGCGCTCGGCCGCGAGCGCGACGCCCTGCGCGTGGTTGCCGGCGCTGGCGGTGACGACGCCGGCCTCCCGGGCCGCCTCGGGCAGCGTCGCGATCCGGTTCGTCGCCCCGCGGATCTTGAACGCGCCGGTACGCTGGAAGTTCTCCAGCTTGAGGTGGACGTCGGCGCCGGTCATCTCCGAGAACGTCCGCGACCGCTCGAGCGGCGTGTGACGGGCGACGCCGTCGACCCGCTCGCGGGCGGCCTCAATGTCGGCTAACGAGAGCATACGCCGTCGTGGCGACGCCGCGGGCTAATCGGTTCCGGTCGTCGTCCGCCCGCGTGGTCGTTTCGATGCGCGTTCGCGCGCGTCACCGAGCCGTCGATCGAGGCCGCACCGCTCGCGGGTGACGGAGCGCGTGAAAGGGAAAGGGGGAATGCACGCGTGTGACGTGCAACTGAAGACAGCGCGGCGTGACACAAAAAGGTCCGGCAGGCGGAGTGAAAGTGAAACTGTGAGACAGCGGCGACCTCTCTCCCGCGTCAGACCCGTGTCAGACGGCCGCGTCCGGATCGAGACGGACGGCGACGTCGGCCCGGTCGAGATACGTCCTCACCCGCTCGCCGAACTCGCCGTCGCCCGGCCACGTCGCGTCCGCGTCGAGTCGATCGGGGTCGCCGACGTAGAGGGTCGCCTCCTCGGGATGGCCGTCGGGCGCGTCGAGCGGCACCGCCACCCGGACGTAGATGCCGTCGTCGACGCCCTCGTACGCGTCGAGGACGTCGATCGCGTCGGTCCGGAGGAGCCGCCCGGCGGTCTCCCCGCCGGGGGCGAGCGTGGGGTAGCGTCCCTCGACGGGGCGGAGCCCGACCAGCGTCGCCGGACCGACGAAGACGAAGGAGTCGAGGACCTCGCCGACTCGGTCCGGCTCGGTGAGGGTTCCGTAGACGAAGACGTCCATGGGTCGTCTGGGTCGCTCGCGGGTTTGAAGCTTCGGGCGTCCTCGAGGGCGGTGTTCAGATAAGGATTGAAAGGTGAGGCGGTGCGTTTTCAAAGTGATTTATGCCCAAAAACGCCCGCCTCGGCGGCTGTTTAGACGAGAT
>NZ_RDQE01000010.1 GCF_003697845.1 Halobellus captivus
TTCTCAAACTGTTTCAGCAACGCCGAAGCAGAAACAGCAAACGAGTGGCTGAGATCGTTCGCATTCGCATGGAATCAGCTTATCTGAACACTACCCAGCCGTGGCGATCGCTCCGCCGTGTGTACCTTCCTTCCGCCGCGTGTCCCTACTCTCCGCCGATCACCTAGTACTCGAGGACGCCGGCGTACCGATCGAGCGCGATCACCGTTCCCGCGCCGACGATCGCGGCGACCGCGAACCGCGGGAACGCGCTGGTCCACGCCTCGCCGGAGTCGGCGAGCCGGACGGAGACCTCGAGCACCGGGGCCCGGAGCGCGCCGACGATCAGGCTCACGAGGAACGCGAGCGTCGCGGCGCGGGCGGTCTCGAGCGCACGCCGCACCGCGTGTGCGATCGTGAACAGTCCGACGACTCCGCCGGCGAGGAACGCGACGATCGGCGGGGCGGTCCCGACGGCTGCGGCGAGCCCGTCGCCCGAGACTGCCGCGGCGAGCCCGTCGAGGAACGCGCTCAACGTTCCGGCCATGAACTCGTACTGGCCGAGGACGATCAACAGGAGCGACCCCGAGAGCCCGGGAAGCACCATCGCGCTGACCGCGATCGCTCCCGAGAGGAACACGACCGGGAGCGCGTGACCGAGGGCGGTCGCGCCGTACCCCGACGCGAGGAAGGCCGCGAGGAAGCCACAGACCGCCGCGACCTTCCGGCCGGACGTTCCGAGGTCGACCGCGCCGAGGAGCACGACCGCGGAGGCGGCGATCAGCCCGAAAAAGAACCCGTACGTCGCGACGGGAGCCGTCGCGAGGAGCGTATCGACGAGGCTCAACACGAGGACGACGGCCGTGCCGATGCCCGCGCCGAGCACGGCGAGAAAGCCGCCGTCGACCTCCCGGAACGCCGCTCGCGCGTCCGATCCGTCGGCCGCTCGGATCCCTGCCACCACGCGCGCTATCCGGCCGGGCTCGATCGCGGTCACCGCCGCGATCAGGCGCTCGTAGATCCCGACGACGAGCGCGATGGTCCCGCCCGAGACGCCCGGGACCGCGTCGGCGGTCCCCATCGCGAGCCCCTTCAGGTACACCGCGAGCCAGTCGCGGGCGTCCGCCATCTCGGTCAGGCCGCCGTGGACGCGTACTCGGGAGCGACGAGCGAGGCGCTGGTGTCGTTGCCGCCGTCGCCGGCGGCGTCGTTGCCGCTTCCGTCGCCGGAGCCGCCGTCACCGACCGGGCACTCGGGGTCGCCGGAGGGACAGTCGACGATCTCCTCCTCGAGTTCGACGGTCGCGGCGGCGTCGTCCTCGCCGATGACCTGGCCCTCGGTGACCTCGACCTGTCCGACGCTCCGGGTCGTGTACAGGTCGTCGTCGGTCGTCGTCCCCGTGGTGACCTCGTACGGGCCGGTGGCCCGAACGCTCGTGTTCGTGTACCCCTCCTCGGGGCCGAACTCGTCGTACCCGGTCGTCGAGTACGGTACCGTGAACTCGAAGCTCCCGTCGTCGTCGGCGGTCGCGTACTGGGTGTACTCGAACGTCTGGCCGGACGGCTTCTCCATCTCGACGGTCGCTTCGACCTCCTCGCCCGGCTCCGCGCCGCTGCCCTCGATCGTCGCGCCCGGAACGCGCTCGAACGTCTTCACCCAGTCGTCCTGGAACGCGGCGAGGGCGGACTCGCCGAGGACCGCCTCGAAGTCCACGCCGAGCTGCTGGAGGACGCCGATCTGACCCGCGGAGGCTGACCTCCCCTGCGACTCCGTCGCGTGGACGAGCCGGTGGTGTTCGAGCGCCTCGACGCGCTCGGAGGGGAGCCCGCCGACGCCGCCGACCTGGGCGCTCCCGTCCTCCTCGACGTACTCGCGCGCCGCGGAGACGTTGTCGAACTGCCGGACCATGGTCTGTGGGTCCTCCGGCAGTACGGCGAGTTCGACCTGCTCGCCGTCCGCCGTCCGTGCCGTCTGGACGTCCCAGTCCACGACGACCGGCGCGGGCTCGACCGCGCTCCCGTGGTGTTCGTACAGCCGGATCATCTGGCTCTCGTGGTAGCGCTGGGTGTTCACCTGCATCACCGTCTGGAACCCGCCCTGCTGGGTCTGCTGGTAGACCACGCGGTTGAAGTCGTCCCGACTCACGTTCCCCTCGTCGTAGAACGTGACGGGCGCGCCGAACTTGGAGTTCGGCGAGGCCATCTGCCGGTCGACCATCACGTACCGGGTGTTCTCTCCCTCGTCGCTCTGGCCCGCGAGCACGCCCCGCGCGGCCTCCTCGCTCGGTGCGAGCAGGTAGTTCGCGGCCTCGGCCGCGTTCTGTTGGAACGGGTTCGCGTTCGGGATCCGCTCCGCGCGGGTGGTGATCCAGTGGCCGTAGTCCCACCACGACTGGACGCCGTAGGCCCCCTCCGGGTAGTCGAAGTCGCCGTCGGCGGGACGCTCGTACGTCGCGTACGGGTCCATCGCGTTGTCCGCGCCCTCGAGCTCGCCCGGCTGGGGCGTCTCGTCGTTCATCCACTGGAGGCTCTCGTCCCACTCGACGACGCTCCCGGGACCGGTGTTCGCGCCGGCGGTCCAGACCGGCGTCGCGACCGCCACGAGCGGGACGATCAGGACCACGATCACGGCCGCGGCCGTCAGCACCTGCCAGCCCTCGATCTCCCGGACGGAGTCGAGCGACCGGAGGTCGATCGCGTCGAACGCGAGCTGGAGGAAGTACGCCGCGCCGACCGCGACCACCACCGCGAGGTAGTAGTTGAACCGGCCCTGGGTGAACGCGGCGCTCCCGATGAACGCCGCCCACACGACGAAGTAGAGCTCCTCGGCGTCGTACTCGACGAGGAACGTCGCGCCGACGAGGAATCCCGCGGCGACCACGAGCCCGACCACCTGCCAGCTCACGCCGGCGAGGCCGCCGATCGTGTCGTACACGCCGGGCAGCGCGTAGACGGACCCGACGACCGCGAGCGCGGCGGGGATGTAGAGGGTGTGGTTCGGGTCGTCGGAGCGATAGAGGGGTCGCGCGACGACGTAGAGGACGGCGGCGAGCGCGAGGAAGAACGCGAGCCCGTACTGGCCGAGGACGAAGTCGGCGAAGGAGGCCTCCTGGAGGGGCGGCTGTCCCTCGCCGATGGTGCGGAAGCTGGCACTCGCGCTGAAGCCGACGAAGTTCAGGAGGTTGCTCGTCAGCGTCGACCACAGGGAGGGGAGCGCGAGCCACAGGAATCCGGCGGAGACGGCGATCAGCCCGCCGACGGCCGGCGGGTAGGTGTCGGGGTCCAACCCGTCGCGCGCTTCCCACTGGCGGGCGAGCCACGCGAGGAAGACCGCGCCGACCGCGACGCCGAGCGGGAGGGCGACCTGGAGGAGCGAGTAGGCGGTCGTGGCGAACGAGAAGTCGTTGAGCGGGATCAGCTGCATCACCGCCGTGACGGTCATCGCGACCGCGCCCGCGAACGCGACCGGTTCGGGGCTCCGGTCGTGGTAGACGTCGCTCGTGATCTTCACCGCGAGGTAGACGCCAGTGATCCCGACGAGGAGGATGCCCGGCTGCCACGTCCAGATGTAGAGGCCGAGCGCGACGCCGGCGGCGGTCGCGAAGGCGACGGGGCGGCGGAGGGCGTCCCGATCGCGGTCGACGACGAGTTCCCACACCGGTTTCTCGCGTTCGGCGACGCCGAAGGCGACGAGGAAGGCGAGGACGGCGAGGCTCTGGAAGAGCACCTCGGCCGCGCTGTGGTCGGGGAAGCCGACGAGAGAGTAGCTGAAGAACGTTCCGGGGAGGAGGGCTAAGACGACCGCGCCCGTGACCGCGGCGTATCGGTCGACGAACCGGCGGGCGATGAGGTACGTGGGGATCGCGACGAGCGAGCCGGCGATCGGGGCCATGACGAGCATGACTTCCTCGGTGCTCCCCATGATCGGCCGGGCGATCCAGACGCTGACCGCCATGATGTGGTCCCAGAGGGTGCCGAACTGGCCGGCTTGGTTGCCGAAGGGGAAGCCAGTCCATACGTCGAATGGCATCGTGTTCGGCCAGTTCTCGAGGAGGTAGTTCGTCTCTCGGAGGTGGTACCACGGGTCGTTGCCGCGGAAGTAGACTTCGCCGTTCTGTATGAAGTTGCCGTACGAGCGGGTCCGCGTCCAGAGCATGAGGGCGAGAATACCGACGAGTGCCGGGACGTGGTACCAGCGTTCGAGGAGATCGAGCGGGGACGAACCCGACTCCTCGGACGAGTCCTGTTGCTGGCTCATTGTAGGTAGGGATTCGGAAAACGTGCTTAAGACTTGTTATATACTAATCAGGCGTGTCGCCCGATTATGATTCAGCCGATCCGTTCGAATAGCGGTCGCTTCGGTAAGTTGTCGAGGATCGTCCCTCGAAATCGCGTGGAAATCGTGAAGAGTACGAAGAAGTATGTCCCTGCACCTACCGCAACTAGTATTATGACCATGACGAAATTCGATTCGGCGATTCGATACGTGCTCTCGACGCGAAGGCTCACGGAAATGACGACACCCATCACGCCCGCAGAGATCCACTGTCGAGCGATCTCCCCGAGAGGAATCGAAAATTCTAGCAGTGATGAGAGGGTCAGGTAAGCGACGGCGAGGCTGACGGCAACCGATGCGGCTGTCGCAACGGCCGCGCCGACGACGCCGTAGAACGGAATCAAGGAGATGTTCAGTAAAACGTTGATGATGATGAACACCATGTTAATACGGAACGCCATCTCGGGACGGTCGACGGCGTTGAGCGTTGCCGTGAATTGTCGCTGATATCCCTGTATCAGGGTGGCAAGGATCAGAATCGAGAGAACTGTTGCCCCCTGCGTGAATTCCTCACCGTAAACCCGGAGTAGACGCTCCCCGAGCAATGTTCCGCCGACTAAGCCTGGAATCAGTATCAGACCAGCGTACGTCAGCGCCGTCTCGAACAAGTCGCGAACCGACTCCGTCCCCTCCTCGGATGACAGTGCACTCATTTCTGGGAACAGGGTTTCGCTTAGCGATCCGCCGAAAAGGATCAGAAACACCGCAATGTTCCATGCTGCCGTGTAAATTCCGACGAGCGAGGAAGATACGAAGAATCCGAGAACCGCCACATCGACCCAGTTGAACGCCTGAGTCCGGAGTGATCCCAGCCATGAGAATTTCGCATACTCGACGATCCGTCGATAGTGATCCCGAGTTGGAAACCGGATCCGGCTGAAGTTCCGGACGGCGATCACGGCGCCGGCGACCGCGACGAACAAGTAGCCGACAGCGTACCCAACGAACAACGCTCCGATTCCGTATCCAACAAGGATCGCGCCGATCTGGACGAGGCTTCGGGTACCGGTACGAATCGGCTTGAACGCTCCCGAGACGTGGACGAGCCGCTGACCGTTCAGGACCGAGCTCACGGTCGACTGTGCGAGGTTGACGAACAAGAACATGATGACGACACCGGCCGCAGGGTAACCGATGTACTCGTTCACCCGTCGGTCGAACGAGAGGATGAGGACCCCGATCGCGAGGAGAAGCACGAAGCCGAGCGTGACGCCGGCGATGGCATAGGCGGACTGATCGCCGCCGTCGCTCTCGCTTACACGTTTGGTGATGGATTCCGGGATCCCCATGGTGACGACGATCCCGAGCCAAGAGACGGTCGAGAGTACGAGGTAGTAGGTTCCGAGAGTTCCGGATCCGAGGAATCGAGCGATAAATACGGTCGCCGCAAACCCGAGCGCAGATGCGAGAAACCGGGACCCGAAGTGAACGGCGGACGTTTGTCCCAGTCGCATACATTCACGAGTGTTGGTCAGACCATTAAGACCGCTGTTTGCGAGCACACGACACGAGTAAATACGTCACGTCATGTAGCCAAGCTCGTGGAGACGGCGTTCGACCGTCCCCTGAGGCTCGTTTCCGTCCGTGGCGACGCCAACAGGAGAGAGCTCGTCAACGACATCATCGACATAGGTTCTGTTTATGCCCGTATCAGGAGGAGTACGGCGTGGTGACGGCTCGTACCGAATCCCATCGTTACGTCGAATGGCATCGACGACGACGTGATCGTCCTGTTCATGACAGACCGCGTGCCACGGACCGAAGTACGGCTCCCGCTCTACAGCGGGGAGTGGAAGTTCGTCTCCCGGCTCTTCGACACGGTAAGAGGTAGTTATCGCGTCACCACTCGGCGGAACGAAATCGGGATTCTCCCCGGCACGGGCGGCGGCAACCGCGGTTGGGAACCGAGTGAGAGTCGCGGGCGTGTGAACGACCTCGTCTCGACTTCGACCAGGAGGTTTGACCACCAGCGGTACGTGCGCCAATTCGTCGCCGATCCCCCAGCTGTGATCGATCAATTGGACCGAATCGTTCAGCACGCTGTACTCGCCGAATCCCTCTCCGTGATCGCTTGTCACGACGACGAGCGTGTCGTCGAGAACGCCCGCATCCGCGAGTTCATCGAGCAACCGCCCCAGATAGGCGTCTGCCTGGCGGACGCAGTCGTCGTAGAGGCTTTCACTCGCGGCCAGTTCCCAGAACGGTCGATCCCCGAGGTAGCGTGTCGTGAGCGGACCTCCCATCGCCTCACGGTGGAGATCCCGGAGTGTAGCACCCCCCCACCGGTCGAACTCGTCAAGCGGCAGATACGGATAGTGGGCGTCCATGAGATTGAGACAGGCCGCCCACGGCCCCTCTCCTCTCTGTCGCCACTCCGAGAACTCGGAGACGTATTCACCGCCGTGTTCGATCCGTGGATCATACACCCCGCTCGTCGTTCCGATCTCCCTCGAAACGCCGTTAATAACTGAACGGAGCGGCGCGTCGCTACCGAGGCACGCACGGAGATACGCGACGTATCCCGGATCGCCGGGAACCGCCTCCGGCCCCAACGCGTCCGGGAAGACGAGTTCGTCACGTTTCGGTCCTGCCACGTGATCGAAAAAAGACGCGAGATTGGACGATTCGGCAACGATTGCGTTCGGAGTGAACAGTCCGGTCCGATATCCTTCCGCCGAGAGTGTCTCCCAGACCGTATGTCCCGGCCGTAGCTCGGATCCATGAGACGTAACCCGATGCTCTGCGACGTGGTACCCCGTAAAGAGGCTCGCATGACTCGACACACTGTGGATTCCGGGGGCCCGCGCGTTCGTGTACGTCGTCGCTCCGTCCGCGAACTCATCCAGGCGGGGTGTCGTCTCTCGAGGGTAGCCGAGATGACTGACGTTCCGTGCCCGAACGCTGTCGAGGACCACGAGGAGAACGTTGGGATCGGCCATAGCGGGATGTCCGGGTGTCCACATATGTAGACTTCGGTCAGCAGCGTCGGATCTAGGCCATGTTTTCCTTCCAGTAGAAGGATAGGTATTTCGCCGTCTATCCGTAAGCGAAAACTCATCTGGGACGAACCGACTCGATCAGATACTGTAGTGACGGTGAGCTTCAATGAATGGGCCTCTGAGAGTCTCTCACGCCTCCAGGCGGAGAAAAATCGTTACCGAGCCGAAGCGCACGTCCCCTCTACTACGTCTAGGTCGGTACGCTGCTAAGGGTGACCAAGCACCACCGCTGGGGGACGAACGTCTTCGATCGTGATTGGGACGTACTTATGGTTCTTGACGCCTGTCGGGTCGTCGCGTTGCGCGCAGTCGTCAACGAGTACGACTTCCTCGGAGAGATCGATGCGATGAATTCGGTCGGCAGCACGTCCTTCGAGTTGCCCGAAACGGAGCAGCTAGAACCGCCCGGTTACCTGCAGTGGGTCCGCTATCACCCACGTTACTCGTCCAGTACTTCCGCGACCACTTCGTCAAGTTCGTCGGCATCGACCCGGATATCGACACCAACCTGTTCACCGTTGATGGGAATGTATCCGTGTTCGAGCGCCGTCGCGAGACGATCGAACGTCGCGATTCGCTTGTCTCCGAACAGTTCGACGAGCGTCAGATCGTCGCCGAAGACAACGTTCGTCAGTCCCGCACCGTGTGGACCAACGATGAGCTCGGCCCGCGAGAATAGCTCGATCTGTTCTCGGACGCTTAGGTTACTGAGCAGATACGTATCGATGTCATATCGGTTAAGGACTCGTTGGAGTTCGTCACGGTTCGCGACGCGCCGGACGGTCGCGTCGCCGCGACCAACGTAGATCCGCTCGGAACCGTCACCGTCCAGTGACGAGACGGATCGTCGCATCCGATCCCGGAGCCACGTACACTCCACAGACGTCGGGTCGGGGAAGGTCGGGACGACGAGCGTCGCCACGGCCGCGATACCCCCTTCCCACCGGCGGATCTCACCATCGTAATCGACTATCGAGAGCGATTCATCGACCCATCCGGGAGGATCAGGGGGAATCAATACCGTTGGATATCGACCGGTTTCTTCGGCGTAAGCCTCGATCAGGCGGATTCGAACGAGACCCTCCGCCGTCCAGTGGTAGTAGTTGATCCACGGAGGGATCGCCAGTGTGACGAGATCGAGGCGGTCGTCCGGATCCACGTCGCCCGAGAGTGCTTCGAGCGTTCGTCGGATCCCGTTCTCTCGCATCGACTGCGCGATGGAAACGCCGGTTCGTCTCGTCTCGAGTGGCGGGGTGGCGACCGTGTCCGCGACGACCGTACCGTCGGCGGTAACCCCCGGACCTGTGGGCCCTAAAATCGTCGCATTAGGAATCTCACAGACGAATCGATCTCCCGGATCATATTGCTTGGGAGTCTCGCGGTTCCGGAATCCGGCTGCTCCCTTGATCCGCATCGATCCCTCGTGGGAGTCGGTGACGACTGGTTCGAACAGGGACGGAAGCGACGAACGCGACAGTATGTCGACATGGTCGTGGAGGTATCGACGGTACACGAGCCGGTAGAGCAAAACGTCCTCAACGACGAGATCTGTCCCTGCGCGAACGAGTTCCCAAGGACCGTCCTGACGATATTTCCGGATTGCGCGGCCCGGGACGTGTCCGAGTTTCATCCGTATCGAAGAGTTTCATGTGGAAGATATAATGGTATCGAGACAATGGTCTTATTGTAGACCACAACCGGATACCGATTACTGGTAACTCTGGGGCGGATCGACGGATCCGAACCGATAAGCAGGGAGCGGACTGTGAATGTATGTGGATGGCCCTCCCCAACGTTCTACTCGTCGTACTTGACAGCGTTCGTGCGAGAAACGTCGGATTGTACGGATACCATCGGGAGACGACACCGTTTCTGTCGACATACAGCGATCGTGCGACCGTCTATCGACAAGCCAGATCACCCGGGATACACAGTGTTGCCAGTCATGCCAGCCTCTGGACCGGTGCGGAAGTCGTTGAACACCAGGCTACCCGCCACACGGACGGGATACAGCCCGAAAAGACGATCTGGGGAGAACTGGCCGAGAACGGTTATCGGACGGGGATCTTCACCGTAAACTCGGTCGTCGCACATGCTTCGAACTTGGTTGAACCCTTCCACCTGGTAGAAACAGACGACTTCTCCGACAGCGCCGGGAAGCCGTTTCCCGACGCCCATGGTCCGACGGATGTCGCCGCTCACGAAGGGGTCGCGGGAAATCTGGCCAGGTCACTCCAGGACGATGCCCCGGTCAGGTCATTTCTCAACGCTGTGGACCATCTGTACCGGAAACAACGTGGACGACTCGAAACAAACCTCGATTCCGAGACACTGATCGAGCGGTTTCTTGAGTGGGAGGCTGACGTGGACGGCCCATGGGCAGCGTGTCTCAATCTGATGGATTCGCATTTCCCGTATGAACCCGCCGAGGAACACGATAAGTGGAGTGACGACACACTCGGATCGCTCCATGATGGGTTCGAGAAGCCACCCGCTAACGAGTTTGTTCAGGGGCGTCCTTGGTGGCAACTGGAGGCGTTCAAGAGCTTGTATGATGGGACGATACGGGAACTCGACGCCCATCTCGAACGGATCGTGACGGGACTTAAGCGGGCGGATGTCCACGACGAGACGCTCGTCGTGATCACGAGCGACCACGGCGAGGGGTTCGGCGAGATCAGCCGTCTCACAGGACGGACACGCCTGGTCGATCATAGTTGGGGGATTCACGAGGTCGTGACTCATGTTCCGCTTGTAGTCAAGTATCCCAGACAGACCGACCCGACCACCATCAAGGAACCAGCTACAATTACTGGATTCCCAGACAGTGTCAGGGCAACACTGGAAGGGTCTTGCCCACGTGACTCGTTTGTTCCGGATGGACCAGTGATCGCCTACACAGAGCGACTCCTCGCCGATCACGCCGATGTTTTCGATGACAGCGATGAACCAGTGACTGCATACTACGGTCCGTGGCGGGCGGTATACGAATCCTCGGATAACGGTGATGTCGTCAAGTACGCGGGCCATGGAAATAACGCACTGACGCTCCGCGTAAGGAACGCACAGGACGCGATACTGGTTGATAGAACCGGTTCGGAGATGATAGATCGCGTATTCGATACGTTTGAGCCGGTAGATATACGACAAGAACCGGGAGATATATCGGAGAAGACGGAGGAACGTCTATCGGATTTGGGATATATACGATGAGCGAGATGGATAGTCTATGGACGTCGGATCCATGCGAAACGTCTGTTATTGTTCCCGTCTATGAGGACCCAGATGGGATCCGAACAACGTTAGAATCGCTTACCATACAGTCTTGTGAACAGAAACATCACTACGTCGTTGATAACGGTTCGACGGATGAAACTCGTACGGTCATACGATCGTATACACAGGCTCACGACTCGGTGACGTTGTTACTGGAAAACGAGATCGAAGGGTCCTACGCCGCCCGAAACAAGGGAATCCAGCACGCTGATGGCCACGTGCTCGCTTTTCTCGATGCCGACGAAACTGTCGATGACGACTGGCTGGAAACCGCTCTCAACGCGATGAACGAACGGAAAATCGACTACCTCGGCTGTAACGTCGAACTCACGCTCCCCGAAGACAGTCTCGTCGGCCGATACAACGCCAGAACTGGCTTTCCAGTCGAACGATACCTCGAAGAAGAGCACTATGCGCCCACCTGCGCACTGCTCGTTCGACGGGAGGTGTTCGAGGACATCGGGCTCTTCGACGCCAGATTGATCTCCGGTGGCGATCGTGAGTTCGGTGAACGCGTCTATGAGGCAGGGTACGACCAGGGCTACGCCGAGGATGCGGTCGTCTTCCATCCGGCTAGAACGTCTTTCGGATCCCTCGCGAAGAAGAACTTCCGAGTGGGGCGCGGATTCTGTCAGAAGCAACGATACTATCCTGAGCGCTACGGGAAACCTGGAATCCCGCCGACACCAAGCGACCCAAGTGATGGTAACGATGAGGGCGAACCAAACTCGCTGTACATACGACTCGCGTTCACGATCCTCTCGATAACGATGCTCGCCTGTCGCGGCCTCGGCTATTACTACGAGTTCCTCTTCGGTGAGGAGCACGACCTCGAAGCGCCTACGCGTTAGCCTTCTCCACGACGTTCGGCGTCACGATCGCGTACAGATACCCCAGACCTACGGCCCCAGTGAACGCGAAGATCGCGATCAGCTGTTTCACCTCCGGTACCGACGGGGACCGAACCAACCCCCTCACACGCCCGGGAACGAAGTGCGTCAACAGCTGGTTCAGGTACTCGCCCTTGTCGTCGGGGGCGTCGGGATAGAGGAGATCCATCACTCGCTTGGAGTACCCCTGCCAGAACGAGCGGAACAGTAACCACCGGAACTCGCCTCGATAGTCGAACAGCGTGTGGTGGACCACGGCGTCCTCGGTGAACACCATCCCCTTCCCGTACTCATTTAACAATCGAATCCCGACCGGGGCCTCGTGCGCCTGGAGATGCTTGTCCCCCTTCCGGCCGGTGTTCGGGTCGTATCCACCGACCGCGAGGAAGGCCTCGCGCCGGTAGGAGATGTTCGATCCGTACGTGTTCCGAACCTCCTCGCCGTCCTCGGCGAATCCCGGTTCCACACATCCCACCAGCCAGTAGAACTCCTCCGGGAAGAAATCCGGCTTCTTCGTCTGCCAGTCCGGACGGACATCGCCGCCGACCGCGATCGCGTCGGTTTCCTCGTACACGTCCACCAGCCCACGGACCCAGTCCGGTTCCGCGGTCGCGTCGTCGTCGATGAACGCCACGATTTCTCCGGAGGCCAGTTCGGCTCCTCGCGTCCGGCTGTAGGAGATCCCGCGGTTCTCCGCGTTGTTGTGAACGACGAGGTCCTCCTCGCATCCGAAGTCGTCTTGAACACGATCGTGGACCTCCTCGTTCCCGTCGACGACGAGCACGACCTCCAGCGGTTCGTACGTCTGTGCGAGCACGCTCTCGACGCACTCGGAGAACGGTCCGTATCGATCCATCGAGTACGTACAGACGACGACGGAGACCTTCATTCACCGAAGATTCGACGAATCCTCGAATAAGGATTGTGCTTCCGAAACGGAGGTCCACGTACGATCCTCCGTCGTCGGACATTCATCGTTCGGTGGGTCGGATCATCTCGAACTCGCGAACTGCCCCGCCACGGACGACGACGACGCCATCGCGGTCGACGTCCCACTCCATGCCGACGGTCCAACTCCTCTCCTCACCACGTCAACCCTTCATACGTAATCTCATCGCGCCGCTCGATTATCCGTCGGCCGTCGATCACGACCCGCTCAGCCATGGCGTCGAACTCGTCGTCCAGCGCCGCGAACTCGTCCCAGTCGGTGACCACGAGCGCGCCGCTTGCCCCCTCGAGTGCGGCCGCCGCCGAGTCCGCGTACTCTATGTCGGGGAAGCGCTCGCGCATCGTCTCGGTCGCGACGGGGTCGTAGCCGACGACCTCGGCCCCACGCTCCTCGAGTCCCTCGATGACGGGGATCGCCCGGGAGTTACGCGTGTCGTCGGTGCCCGGTTTGAACGCTAATCCCAGAACCGCAACGCGCTCGCCCGCGACGTCGACGTGGCCGTCCAGCAACTCGAGCATGCGTTCGGGCTGGCCGTCGTTCACCGCGACCGCGGCGTCGAGCATCGCGGGCTCGTACTCTCGCTCGCGGGCGACCGCGCGGAGCGCGTCGACGTCCTTGGGGAAACATGATCCACCCCACCCTACCCCCGATCGCAGGAACTGCGCGCCGATCCGGTCGTCGAGACCGACCGCGTCCATCACCTCGTAGGCGTCGATCCCGAACCTCTTACAGATGTTTCCGAGGTCGTTCGCGAGCGAGACCTTCGACGCGAGGAAGGCGTTGTTGGCGTACTTGATCGTCACGGCCGTCTCGGGGTCGGTCCGGACGACCGGGGCGTCGGCGGCGGTGCTCTCCAGGAGCGGCTCGTAGAGGGATTCGAGCCGGTCCGCGGCCCACGTCGACTCCGTGCCGAAGACGACCTTGTCCGGATCCCGGAAGTCCGCGACTGCGGTCCCCTCGCGGAGGAACTCCGGGTTCGTCGCGACCTCGACGCGGTCGGCGACCGTTCCCGCACCGCGACGGACCGCGTCGCGGATCGTCGCCACGCCGTCCGGCGTGACCGTGCTCTTGACCACGACGAGGTGCCGGTCGTCCCCGGTCCCCGCGGGCGTCTCGCCGGTCGTCCCCGCCAGCGCCTCGCCGGTCGTCTCCGCGGCCGCGGAGAGCCCGGCGAGGTCGATGCTTCCGTCGGGGTTCGACGGGGTGCCGACCGCGAGGAACGTCACGTCCGAGTCGGGGACGGCGTCGTAGGAGGTCGTCGCCCGCAGTCGACCGGATCCCCCGTTGCCGGCGTGTTCGGCCAGCAGGTCGTCGAGTCCCGGCTCGTGGATCGCCGCGTGCCCGTCGTTTATCGCCGCCACCACGTCGGGGTCGATGTCGATGGCGGTCACGTCGTGGCCCGCGTCCGCGAGGCAGGCCGCGAGGGTCGTTCCGACGTAGCCGCTGCCGACGACGCTCACTCTCATGGCTGTGAGACCGCGTCCCGGACGCAAGAACGTTCCGCGTCTCGACCGGTCGGACATCGGGTCGGCCTCTTCCTCCGCCGTCGACCGGCTTAACCCGCCCGCCGCCGAAGCCGCTCGTATGTCGACCGACGGGACGGGCTCCGCCGTCAGCACGCGGTGGGAACTGTTCGTCGTCGCCGCGTTGCTCGCGCTCCCCGTCGCCGTCGCTCCGGGTACGGGCGTGAATCCGACACTCGTGAGCCTCTGGGGGCTCGTCAACGTGGGCGCGCCCGGCTCGTCGCTCGGGATCGATATCTATCCGGTCTGGACCTACTTCGCGACCCAACCGAGGTCGTTCGGGTCGCTCCCGGCGTCTATCCGCGTCTGGCCGCTCGCGACCGCCTTCCACCTCGTCGCGACGATCAGCGCGGGGAGCGGCGTCGCGGTCGGCCGCGAGGACCGACGCGTGACGGGCGGCCTCCTGGTACTCGCTGCGCTCGCGAGCCTGTGGGTGGCGGTCGGCGTGGCGGGACGGTTCGGCGCCGGGACCGCTTCGGGGTGGCCCGCCGTCCTCCCGGTCGGCGCGGTGGCGACCCTCTCGGTCGCGGCGAGCGCGTACCGGCACGACCTCCGTGCCGTCGTGATTCGCGGCTGACCACGAGATCCGCGCGACCGCGGAGCGTCGTACTCGACCACGACGGGGAGAGCGCCTTTCGGGACGGCCGGCTCACCGGCCGTCGTCGTCGAGAAACACCCGGGCTCGGTCGATGAGTTCCGAGCGGACCGCTTCTCCGGTCGACCCCTCCCCGTCTCGGGAGACGGCCTGGTGGCGCTCCCGAAGGAACGCCTCGAACGCCCGCTCCGCGAGCGCGCCGACCGTGACCGGGTGGCCGTGGTCTTCGATCCGGGTCGCGATCCGTCGAAGGCGTTCGTCACTTCCGTAGGTCACGGCGGCGTCCGCGGGCGAAACGTCGTTCGTGACGTTGTCACGGTGAACGCCGGTGTCGCTACCGCCTCGCACGTCGGACTCGGTTCGGATCACTCCCCGGCCGTCAGTCTTGTTCCGGACGACGACGCCCGCGGCGGGGCCGTCGTACCACGCCGACGACGGGACCGTGTACGCCTCGGGATCGAAGTCCCGGGCGCGGCGCTCTCGCTCGACGGCGTTCACCGCGTCGAGGCCGAGCCGCTCGAAGATCGCCTCGGCGGCGTCCGGCGGACGAAACGCGCCCGCGTCAGCCGACCACACGTCGTGTCCGAGAAACGACGGAGTCCGATCCCAGTCGTACTCGGTTCCGCGCCGACTGGTGGCCACGCCGAAGAAGACGACGTCCGCCACGTCCTCGACCGCGTTCCGGAGTGCCTCCCGATCGAACCGCTGCCGGACGTGTCTGGCCGCGTGGCGGTACGCGGCCGGCAACTCGTCGGGGTCGTCGTAGACCGCGTCGCGGTCGCCGAACCGGATGAGTCCGGACTCGTCCATCCGGAACCGGAGGTGCGGGCCGTCGATCAGTTCGAGGAGCCAGAGGTGGCCGGTGAGGAGGTCGTCCGGCGCGCCGGCTACGGTCGGGATCGGTGGGTAGCGTTTCATGTCGTGTGGACGTGAGCGACGTCGGCCGGAGCCGATCGATCGTCGGTATCGTCTCCGGGGCGGACCCCGATGGTTCTTGTGGCGGCACGACGGGTCGCACTCCGGTGACGGATCGGCGACCTGAAAGGCTCCACGGCATCACGGCATCACGGCGACCCCGGCCGATGAGGAAACACTCATGGCATCGGTCTGACTAGTGTTCGACATGACGGGAGCCGGCGGATCGGGGGCGAGTCGCGATCGGAACGATGCCGGGACGGAGACGAACCGGTGTCGGCCCGCCAGGCGGTCCGTGCTCCGCGGGACGGCCGGCGTGTTGTCGGCGGCCGGCGTCTCGACGTGGGGGCTCACCGAGGGACCGACGACCGCGGCGGCGACGAACCACGTCCCGGACCGGGCGGTCTACGTCGGCTCCGACGACGGGTCGCTGTACGCGGTCGACGCCGAGACCGGCGAGGCGGTCTGGCGCTTCGACGATCCGAGCGACGCGGTCTCCTCCTCGCCGACGGTCGTCGACGGAACCGTCTACGTCGGGTCGATCGACGGGACGCTGTACGCGGTGGACGCGACCGACGGGTCGTCCGTGTGGTCGTTCGAGATCGGTGACGGCGAGGACGGGGGGATCGTCTCCTCGCCGACCGTGGTCAACGACAGGGCGTTCGTCGGAGCCAGCTCCGGTTCGATCGTCGCGCTCGATCGCACGGAGGGAACCGAGGCGTGGCGCGTCGAGGAGTCCGTGAGCGCCGTCGTCTCCTCGCCCGCCGTGGACGGCGAGACGCTCTACGTCGGGACCGAGGGCGGCGACGTCCTCGCGCTCTCGACGGACGACGGGACCGAGCGGTGGCGCGCGTCGGCCCCCGAGGACGGGATCTCCTCGTCGCCGGCGGTCGTCGACGGGACGCTCTACGTCGGCTCGTTCGACAACCGGGTGTACGCGTTCGACGCCGTGGACGGGGAGCCGGCGTGGAACGCGGACCTCGGGGACATCGTCTTCTCCTCGCCGACGGTCGTCGACGGGACCGTCCACGTCGGCAGCGTCGGGGCCACCGTCGG
The DNA here is from genome assembly GCF_003697845.1 of Halobellus captivus. Lineage (GTDB taxonomy): Archaea > Halobacteriota > Halobacteria > Halobacteriales > Haloferacaceae > Halorubrum > Halorubrum glutamatedens. The sequence goes on from NZ_RDQE01000010.1 coordinate 16,518, forward strand.
GCTCCACGCGCTCGACGCGGGGACGGGCGACCGGCAGTGGGTCACCGACGGGACCCCCGGCGTGGTCTCCTCGCCGACGGTCGTCGACGGAACCGTCTACGCCGGCAGCGTCGACGGGACGCTGTACGCGGTCGACGCCGAGACCGGCGACGTGGAGTGGACCGCGGAGTCGGGAGACCAGATGAACTCCTCGCCGACCGTCTCCGACGGGACGGCCTTCGTGGGGGACGCCGCCGGCACGCTGTACGGGTTCGACGTCGAGAACGGCGAGGAACGGTGGCGATTCGACGATCCCGGGGACGCGATCTTCTCCTCGCCGACCGTCGTCGACCTCGCGGGAGAGGGACACGGCGTCGGCTCGCGGACGACGCTCGGGACGCTCGGGCACCATCACTCGGCTGCGGGCGTCGAGTTCGAGGGCGGAAGCGGCTCGACCGGTTCGGACGACTCGACCGATTCGACCGGTTCGGACGACTCATCCGTCGACGGGTCCACGGAGGGCGACGCGGACGGCGACGGGCCCGGATCGTCGGACGGCGGTGCTGACGAGTCGGGAGCCGGCTCGATCGACGGCTCCACGGTCGGTTCGGGCTCGTCGGGATGGGCGAGTCGAGTTCCGGCGATCGGGCTTCTCGGCGCGGCGGGCGGACTCACGGTCGGCGCGCTCGCGGCGTATCGGTTCCTCGGCGGGGACTCGGACGACGCGTCCTCGGGAGCGGGATCGGAGGCCGGCTCCCCGGCGGGACGGCCGTCGACGACGGACGCGGCGAGTTCGGCGACTGCGGCGGAAGCCACCGGAATCGACGAACCGGATACGGGCACCGCCGGGACTGACTCCGCGCAGGCCACCGTCGACGAGGGTACGGCGTCGTCGGCATCGCCGGCGTCGACGAACGACACCTCGGCTGCATCGACGATCGACTCCTCGGGCGCGTCATCCGGGAGTTCTTCGACCGACTCGACCGACTCGACTGACTCGACGGCTGATCCGGAAACGGCTCAACTCGACGAGGACGCGCCTCGATCCGACGTCGAGACTGCCGACTCGATCGGCGGCCCGGACGAGGGCGCGTTGCTCGCGGCGGTGGACGAACTCACGTCGGTCGAGACGGTCGGTTCCGTCGGCCCGATCGTCACGTACGCGGTCACGGACGAGCGGATCGACGGGAGCGACGGACGAGTTCTCGCGCTACCGGACGCGGAGTCGGCGGTCGCCGACCGGTTCGAATCGGTCGCGACCGACTGGGGCAGCGTCAGCCACTACGACGGGATCGCCACGGTGTACGGATCGGGTACCGAGCCGTACCCGTGGATGCTCACCGACCCGGTCCAGGCGGTCCCGACGCTCGCGGCGCATCTCGACGACCTGCCCGAGAACCCCGCGGCCCGGCTCTCGCCCGTCGTCGACGCCGCCGAGGCGTTGTCACAGGCCAGCCGGTACACGGTCAGACACTACTACCTCTCGCCGGAGACGGTCCGCGTCGTCGGTTCGAGGACGGAGCCGACCGGGATCGTCGACGATTGGGGGATCGGATCGGTGACAGAAACGCCCGAACACGGAACGCGCGCGTCCTCGCCGTACACCGCGCCGGAACAGCTCCCCGACTCCGACGAGCCCCTCTGGCGGGGAAAACCCGACACGTACGCGCTCGGGGCACTCGCGTATCACGCCGCGACGGGGAGTCCGCCCGCGGACGGCCGTCCCGCGAAGCCGAGCGAACACGCCGGCGTCCCCTCCGAACTCGACCGACCGATAACCCGCGCCATCGACCCGGACCCGGACGAACGGTACGACTCGATCGGCGAGTTCGCGCGAGTGCTCAGGTTGGCCGCCTTCGATTGAACCCGTCGACTGTGCGACCGTCGGACGTCGGCGGATCGGGACCCGCTCGGCGCCGGTTCGACGTCGATACTGGCTCGATCCCGATCCGACATTGATACGATCTCGAGATCGAGAATACATGGACAAGTGATATGTCTGGCGACGAAGAACGTGTCAGCGTATGCCATCACGTCGTCGATTCCTGGTTGCGGGGGCCACGGCGGGAACGATCGCCCTCAGCGGGTGTACTGACGCCGTCGAGATCGCCACACAGGAGGAGATCGAGCGATCGGCCGAACCAGCGGAGCCGGACGAGGAGAGCGTCGAGGAGACCGGTTTCGAGCAGGTTCGAAGCGAGACCGTCGTCGTCGAGGAGGAGTTCGAGGAGTTCGGCCAGCGCCGGGAGTTCACGGCCCGGACGGAGGTCCGTGCGTACATCCGGGAGATCGAGTCGGAGCTCACCGGCCAGGAGGAGTCGGTGTTCGCCGTCGTGAGCACGCCCGGCGTCGACGCCGCCGGCCAGCAGCTGAGCCCGCTCGCGAACATGGACGAGGAGGAGCTGATCGAGGAGGCGCGCGGCGAGATAAGCGGGGAGTTCGACGGGGAGATCGAGGACCCGGAGCTCGACGAGACGATCGAACAGGAGATATACGGCGAGACGAGGGAGGTGAGCGTCTACGAGGTGACCGTGATCCTGCCCGACGGCACCGAAGAGCAGGGATACCTCCACCTCACGATCGTCGAACACGGCGAGGACGTCGTGCTCGTCGCCGGCGCGTACCCCGCGGGCGTCGAGGGCGAACGCGAGCGCATCGAGCGGCTGTTCGAATCGTTAGAGACGGAGGATTCGGAGTCGTAGACCCGGCGGGTTTTACAACGAACACGAAAGTGGTGAGACTGGGTCGATCGAGTGGAAAAGACCGATCAGAAGTCGATGTTGAAGTCCTGTGTCGTCGTCTCTCCCGAGTCGACCTGAACGGTCGCTTCTTGCTCCTCACCGCTCCGTGAAGCGATCAGCGTGTACTCGCCAGATCCGACGTCCTCGATCAGGAAATCCCCGGTATCCGAGTCAGAACTGGTCTCCCGAACCGTCTCTCCGTCCTGACGGAGTTCGAGTTCGTAGAGGGCCGGGTTGCCGTTCGCCGTGGTCGTCCCGTTGATCGCTCCGTTCTCCTCGAGCTCGAAGTTCTGAGTGACGTCGTCGTTGCCGGTAACGCTGGCCGTATCCGTGGTGTATCCGTCGAGGCTCGCTTCGATCTCGTACTCGCCTGCCGGGATGTCCTCGATCTCGTAGGCTCCTCCGGCGGGAGTCGTATCGGAGAACTCGTCCTCGCCCACTACCGTGACCGTCGCACCATCGAGTCCTTCACCGTTCGAGTCAGTAACCGATCCGGAGAGGGTGAACGTACTCTCCTCGAGCTCGATCGGATCCTGTTCACCGAACGACTCGACCGGTCGTTCGACCGATTCGTAGCCGTCCTCTTCCGGCACCACGTTCAGCGTGTAGCTTCCGGAGAGGTCATCGACGGAGAACTCGTAGCTCTCGCCGGTCGTGCTGGTGACGGTCTCGTCGTTTCCGTCGACGAGTTCGATCGACGCGTTGAGTCCGTCCCCGTTCGCGTCGACGACGGTTCCGCTCACGGTCGCGCTCGTCGGAGCGATCTCGACGCCGTCGGTTCCGTTTTCGCCGACGTCGACCTCCTGGGTACCGTACTCGAAGACGTCCGTCGAGCCGGCGGAGACCTCGTAGGTCCCGGCCGAGACGTTCTCGAAGGTGAACGCTCCCCCTTCGGCCGTCGTCGTGCTCGTGTTGCCATCGACCTCCGTGCCGTTCCCGTCCGCTATCCGTTCCGCGGTCACTTCCACGTCCGTCCCGATCGCCTCGCCGTCGGCGTCGACGACGGTCCCGCTCATCGAGGCGAGAGCGGCGTCCGTGCCGTTCGCGGCTCCGCCGTCGTCGCCGCCACCGCCGCCGATCAGCCCGAACGCGGAGGCACCGAAGAAGGCCGCGATCAACACGATCAACACGATCGCGCCGATGGCGACGTACTTGCCGATCTCCGCCATGTCGAACCGGCTCGAGGAGCCCGCACTCGAGAGCCGGTCGGTCGTCGACCCGCCGGAACTCGGCGCGCTCAACGCCGGGACGCGCTGGCTGACCCGTCTCCGTATCTCCGAACTCGAGAGACCGTGCTCGCGTGAAAGCGTCTGGACCGACTCGTTGATCGAGGCGATCTCCTCGTCGATGAGCCGGCTCCGGATCGACTCCTTTGTCGACTCCCACCGCGCTTCGGTGTCGCCGACCGGAACGATGCCGCTCGACCCGTTCGGGGCGACGACCAGGTCGAAGTCCGACAGCGCGTTCGACTCCGGCGAGTCGGCGACGGCGGCGCGGTTGTACGTGCCCATGAACTCGTTGACGAGTCCGAGCGCGCTCTCGGCGTCGCGCACGCCGACGGTCCCGCCCTGCCGCGAGCCGATCAGCTCCTCCAGTATCGCGCGGTCCTGAGTGCTTCCCGGAAGCGAGGTTTGGCCGGCGTCGAGCGCCCGGAAGACGCTCATGTCGTCGGCGGAGTCGTCTATCGTGTACCCCCACTCGCTTTCGATCCGGTCGCGAAGCGCGTCGATGAACTCCCGCATCGAGCCGTCCCGCGTGTCGTACACCGCGTAGAACTGTTCGGTGCGTGCGTTTCGAGTCTCCCGTGCCCGGAAGAACATCGTGAACTTTCGCTCACGCCCCGTCTCGATCGCGAGTCTGACCCCGTCGTAAAACAGGTCCTTCACCCGCTCGTTCGACCGCCCGGCCTCGCCCGTCGGCGAGTGTTCGTTCCCTTTCGTGTCGTATACGCGTAGTGATGGCATCCGTGTTCACCCCATCTTCTCGAGGAGTTCGTCGAATCCGACGGTCATCACGTTCCCGTTGCGGTCGCGCATCGGGACGCGTTCCCCGTTCTCGTCGGTCGTCGTCTGGTAGTACACCGGGTGGATGTTCGACCCGGAGGTGTCCTGTACGAGCGTCCGAACCGTCTGGTTGTTCTCGATCAGCGTCTCGCTGACGAACTCCCGGAACTCGTCGAAGTACTGGTGTGCCTCGAGCGCCTGCTTGTCGCGGAACTCCTCGGCGAGGATGTCACACTTCGTCGCGACGAGCAGCACGTCCTTGTTCGAGGCGACGTCCAGGATGTCGAAGTACGGCTCTATCTCCAGCGGCTCGTTGTTGTGGTATCGTTCGACGTCGATGATCAGGATCAGCGTGTTGGCGTCGCGAACCCGCTGGGCGAGCAGCCGGAGCGTCGAGTTGTCGATCTCGTCGTCCGGACTCATCAACGCGTTCGGCAGGCGTTCGAGGTACTCGCCCGCGTAGTCGAGGCTCGACAGCTGGATGTTCTTCGGGAACACCCGGCCGTCGACGAAGTTGAAGTTCAGGTCCTCGACGTCGGTCTGGCCGGTCGCGTCGAGCTTCCAGCCGGTGTCCTTCGACGCCGCGTCGAGGGACCCGACGAGCTCCATGAGGTCGCTGCTCGGGTTCAGCGGCGTGTCGGCCTCGCGGCCGACCGCGTCGTCGAGCGCGGCCAGGTACTTGCCGACGAGGAAGAGCGACTTCCCCGATCCCTGCGGACCCAACACGAAGAAGTTCTCGGAGGCGTCGTACGTCACGAAGCGGCGCAGCGTGACCACGAACACCGCCGCCATGAGCGTGTTCACGCCGATGCCGGACCACTCGACGCTCACCTCCGGAGTCGGCGGCACGATCCGGACCGTCTCGGCGGAGACCTGGAGTATCTGCGGCAGGTTGAGGTGGAACTCGACCAACCCGCCGACGACGATCGCGCTTATCAGATAGAACAGCAGCGTCGCGGACCGCCGGAACTCGAGGGCGCTCGCGGTCCGAACCTCGAGGAGCTTGGGACCGCCGCCGACGAGCCCGCCGCCGACGAAGCCGCCGAGGACCCACACGATGTTGGCCCCGAAGTCGATGTTGGGGATGAAAAGCCCGATCGACAGCAGGGCGACGAGCGCGGAGACGGTACCCAGACACAACAGGATCCCCTGGACTCGTTTCTTCGGATCGAGGGTCACGAGGACCAACAACCCGAGATAGAGCCCGAACATCAGCGCGGAGAACTGTTCGAGGGTGACGCCCAGAAGCGGGTTCAACGCGAGGATCGCCGGCCGGACGATGTCCGACGCCTGCCACGCCTCCCCGAGCGAGAGGAAGAGCGGGCCGGCGACGATCACCATCACGGCGAAGTACACGACGAGAAAGACCTTCTCGCCGTTGTCCTCGAGGAACTCACCGATCGTCGTCATCTATGTCACTCCCCCCCGTCGAGCGTTTCGGAGGGCGCGTCCGCCTGCTTCGCCCCGTCCGTGAACGGGACGCGCTCGATGTGTTCCTCCAGGAGGTCGCGTTTGATCTCCCCCTCGTTCCGGAGGAAGAACTGGGTGTCGTTGGGGTTCTCGAGGTTCAACACCTCGTTCCGCCGGACGTAGTACCCCTCGTCGAGGCCGTGGGTGTGGTGAACCAGGATGTCGGTGTCGTCGGACGCCTCCTTGGCCTGGTACCCGGTCTGGTAGCCGTCGGCTTCGACCTCCGCCCGGAGGTTGTCCAGGAAGATCCCGTCGATGAAGATCCCGAGCCCGATGTCCCAGCTTCCGCCGGCCTCGACCGGGAACGAGGCGAAGTTCTCGCTGCCGGCACCCAGGTTGTACGCGCCCTGGAAGACGGGTTTGAGGTCGGCCACGTCGCCGATCTGGTTTATCGCCCGGCTCATCACGCCGACGACGATGTTCATGTCGTTGTATCGGGAGCGGTCGCCGCTGATCCGGCGTTTCCGGATCCCGGTGTACTTGGGGTTGTGTGCGTTCTTCGCGAGCTCCTCTAAGGAGCCGCGGAGCCGCTGTTTCTCCGTCTCGTCGTCGAACAGCTTGCTCTCGGCGATGTCGGCGTCGTCGCGGAGCTGGAGGATGTCATGGGGTTTGACCGTCTTGACGTAGTGGTACTCCTCATCCTCGGTCGAGACGGACGTCTCCCGGCTCTCGTTGTAGTTCTCCCGGAGGTTGCGGTACTTCCCCTGGGAGTTGATGAACGCGTCGCGCGGGCCGTTGAGCTCCTCGAAGAGGCTGACCGTCCCCTCGTACAGCTCTGCTTTGTGTTCCGCGTCCTCGAGCTCCGACTGGAGCTCGTCGCGGCGACGCTCGATGTCGTCGGTCTCGACGACCTCGTCCTTGATCAGCTCCTCGAACTCGTGTGCGAGCTCGGAGAAGCTCGCGCCCGAGTCGAGCTGGCGTTCGATCTCGTCGAGCGCCCGCGGACTGTCGGTCTCGAGTTCGGCGCGGGTCTCGGTGACGATGTCCCGGCGGCGGTCCTCGAGTTCCTCCTCTATCGTCCGCTGGAGGCTGTCGACGGAGAAATCCAGCTCGATCGACAGCGAGTCCCCGGCACGGGAGATCGCGAAGACCTCGTTGTCGTCGAGCTGGTTGCGTTTCATCCGGTAGTTCTTCTGTGCCTGCTTGCGCTCCTCCTCGCCGGAGGTGTCCCACGGGAGGATGGACTCGATGGTTCCCTCCTCCTGGTTCATCAGGAGGAACGCCTCCTTCGCGTCCGCCAGGTCGGCGAGCGAGCCGTTTATTCGCCGCTCGGTGTCGGAGACGTTGATCCCGACGCGGTCGAACTCCTCGGAGAGCTCGTTGAGCGTGCTCCGCACCTGTCCGTCGCTCACCGCCTCGAGCTGGTCCTCGGTCTCCGCGTTCTTCACCTCGCGGGCGTACGCCTCGAGCGCCATCTCGAGCTCGTCGCCCATCCGCTCGGCGTCGATCGACCGGCAGTCCTCGTACTCCTCGTAGATGGGCTGAACCGACCGCTCCCACTCGTCGACGCGACGGTCGACCTCGTCCTGTTGGGATCGCCGTCGCTCCTCGAGCTCCTCGTCCGCGTCCTCGAGGTCCGCCTGGAGCCGGTCGCGGCGATCGGCCGCCTCCTCGAGTTTGGCCTCGAGCTGGTTGAGCCGGACGCCGGCGTTTATCGCCTCGTCCTCCAGCGCGAGGAGGTAGCTGATCGTGCTCTCGACGCGGTTGTCGTCGACGGCGCGAAGCCGGACGAGCAGGTCCTTCCGGTGTGCGAGGCGGTTCAGCTCGTCGCGGATCACGTCGCCGAGCTGTTTGTCGATGCTGTCGACGAACTGCTCGCCGTCGGTGCTCACCTCGGCGGTCCCGGCACGGATGGAGCCGCCGATCACCTCGATGAGCTCGACGATGTCGTCCGTCTCCATCTCCGCCTCCGAGACGATCTCGCGGTAGATCGAGACCGACTCGTAGTCGAGCTCGGTGAAGAGATCGAGGTCGAGAAGCGACTTCACGTTGTTGAGCCGCGTCTCGAGGTCGGTCCGGTCGGAGTCGTGGAGCTCGCCGTTCATGCCGTCGGGGCTCCACTCGCGCGAGAGGAACCGGTCGACGCCCGCGTAGATGTCCGCCTCCGCCTCGAGGGCGTCCTGTTTGGCGTTCAGGATGTCCTTCGTGACGGTTTTCGCGTCCTGGATCGCGTCGACGTTGTACCGGAGTACCTGCGGGATCCCGATGATGAACGGCGCGTGGGAGGGCGTGTCCGCGAACGGGTCCTCCATGTCCATCATGTTGTAGTAGGTCGCGATGAGGTAGATCGCGGCCCGGTCGAACTCCAGGAGCGCGTCGGAGCTCTGGAGGATGTTCGCCTTCTTCCCGCCGAACCCGGTTGGGTCGATAGGGATGAGGATCCGGTCCTTGAACAGGTCCTCGTCCTGAAGGCTCAGGTACTCGAGCTCGGAGAGCGCGGCGTGTGCGTTCGCGTTCTCCGCGTCGCCCTCGTCGTCGTTCGGCAACACGCCGAACAGGGTGATCTCCGCGGTCCGCTGCGTGCGCTTGAGGTGTTTGACGAGGTCGATGAAGATCCCCGACCCGGAGCCGCCGCCGAGTCCGGCGATGACCGCGACCTTCCCGCGGCCCGGGAGGTCGATGGCCGTCCGGACGTCGTCGTCCTCGGCGTACGCCTTGTAGTAGAGCCCCTTCCCCAGACCGCGCTTCCGGACGACGCCGGTGGCGAAGTCGAGGTTCTCGTTGATGAACTCCGGCTGGAGCCACCAGTTCTCCTCCTCCATCCCGACGCCCGAGGCGATCCGCGGCACCGCCTCCTCGCCGATGAGGTCGTTCTGGTCGTGGAGCTGGATGTTCCGGGTGAGCGGGAGGTACTCGATGGTGATCTCTCCCGGTCGGCCGGTGTGTTCCGAACGGAGCCGGTCTTTGGTCTCCTGGATCTGCTGTTCGATCTCCTTGATTCGTTCGAGGTCACGGTTCTCCTCCTCCTCCGCCGTGTCGATCACGGTCACGGTCAACGTCTCGGGGTTCGGGCGGGGCCGCAGGACCGCCTCCTGGACCCAATCGGCTTTCAGAAGTTCGTACGTAATGGCCTTCCCAGCACCCCCGATCGCAAATATCCTGCTTGGGAGATTCATGCTGACATCCAACGATCCTTACAACTATCTATAAATTATTCGATGGCTGGACGTTTTGTTGACAGATCTCGGAAACGAACGCGGGCGGATCGGCGGTTCTCGATCACGCGCCCGGATGGTTCCCCATCGATACAAACGTTCGTTCCCCACAGCTACAAACCGGCCCGCGTGGTACGGGTGAGCATGTTGCCGATCGCGGACCGATTCGACTCGGCGTACGACGGCTGTGACGTGTTGTACGGACGCGGACGTACCGCCGACCTCGGAGACTACCTCGCCGATCGAGGGGTCGACGGCGCGCTCGTCGTCTGTGGTCCGAACGTCGGGACGAACGACGCCCTCATGGAACCCATCCGGGCGGGCCTCGGCGACCGACACGCGAGGACCTTCGACGGAACGACTCCCGAGAAGCGGGCCGAGACCGCCTTCGATCTGCTCGAGGCGGCGGCGACGGCGGACGCCGACGCCCTCGTCGCGGTCGGCGGCGGGAGCAGCCTCGACGTCGCGAGACAGGCGTCCGTCATCGCGGCCGACGGGCGCGACCTCGCCGCCCTCGAGTCGGAGGCCCGCGGGGGATCGATCGACTCGCCGATCGCGGACCCGGCGTTTCCGGTGGTCGCGATCCCGACCACGTTCGCGGGGGCGGACCTCTCGGCCGGCGGGTCGCTCGAAGTGCTCTCCGCCGACGCGTCGCCGACGGGCCAGCCGCTGACGGTGAGCGGCTCCGCCATGCCGGTCGCCGACCTGCTCGACCCGGACCTCTTCGAGACGACGCCGCGGTCCGTCCTCGCCGGCTCGGCGATGAACGGGTTCGATAAGGGGATCGAGACGGTGTACGCCCGCGACGCCTCGCCCGTCAGCGACGCGACCGCAGTCCACGGGATCCGGCTCCTCTCCGGGTCGCTCCCGGTCGTCGCGGGCGACCGCGCCGGCGACGCGGCGGCCGCGATGGACCGGGCGGTCGCCGGGACGCTGCTCGTCCAGATCGACCGGAAGATCAGCGTCGTCCACGCGTTCGGCCACGGGTTCGCCCGCCGGTACGACGTCCAGCAGGGCGCGATCCACGCGGTCGTCGTTCCACACGTCCTCGCGTACCTCTTCGAGGAGGTCGACGCCGGCCGTCGGGCGCTCGCCGCCGGGCTCGGGATCGACGCCGAGGGCCGCGACGACGACGCGGTCGCCGAGGCGGTCGTCGACGCGGTCGCGAGCGTCCGCGACGCGCTTCCGGTTCCGAACCGTCTCCGCGACGTCGACGTCGTCCGCGAGGACGACCTCCCCGCGATCGCCGAGTTCATCGCCGAGGACCCGCCGATGGAGCGCGCGCCCGCCGGGATCGACGCCTCGCCGGAGCGGATCGAGGGCGTGCTCCGCGGGGCGTGGTAGGACGGTCCCCGTCGACCACGTCGGGACGGGGTCAGTCGTCCGCGACGGCCGCGTCGGGGCGGTACGCCTGGCTGATGGCCTTCCACTTGCCCGAGCGGAACCGCCAGTAGTTGATCGCCGCGGGTATCGTCGTCTCGGCGAGGAACGCCAGGTAAAGCCCCCACAGGCCGAGTTGGGTGGTCGCCCCGACGTACGCCAGCGGGATCGACACGAGGAACATCCCGACGAACTGGCTGGCGAACGGTACCTTCGTGTCGCCGGCGGCGTCGAGCGGGCCCGCCGCCCCACCCGAGATCCCCTGGAAGACGACCGCGACACAGGCGGCGTACACCAGGTTCACCGCGATGGGTACCTCCGGACTGTCCGCGCTGTCGGCGAAGAGGACCACGATGTCGCCCGCGAACGTCGCGATGAGCGCCGCGCTCACGAGGTACGCCCCCACGGAAAAACGGATGATGTCGCGGGCGTACGCCTCCGCCTCCGCGGGGTCGTCACCGCCGAGCTCCTGCCCGACGAGGCTGGAGGAGGCGAGCCCGAAGCCCCACCCGGGCGTGTTCATGATCCCCCAGATCCGGCGGGCGATCACGAACGCTGCCACCGTGCTCTCGCCGAAGATGTCGAGCACGAAGAGCATGGGGAACTCCGCGGAGGTCCAAACGAGGTTCCGGGCGCCCACGGGGAGGCCGATCTCGACGAGGTCGTGGAGCATGTCCGGGTTGAGATACGACCCGAACGGGTCGATCGCGACCGGGAACGCGCCGAGAACCGGGAGCCGACCGCGCGCGATCCCGGCCGCGAACGCCGACGTGACGACGACGTTCGAGAGGACGGTCCCGAGCGCGGCGCCCTCCACGCCCCAGCCGAGTCCGAAGATGAACCACGCGTTCAACACGACGTTCACGATCGCCCCGCCGGCGCGGAGCTGCATCGCGGTGTAGGAGTCGTCACAGCCGACGAGCGCCCGCCCTCCGACCAGGTTCAAGCCCGCGAACGGCACGCCGATCCCGACGATCCGCAGGTAGTCCGAGCCGTACGCGATCGCCGTCTGGTTGCTACTGATGAGCGAGATGAGTTCGGTCGGGTACGTCCAGAAGACGAGCGTGACGGGGATGCTTATCATCACCACGAGCAGGGTGCTGGCGCGGATCGCGTCCCCGAGCTCCCGGAACGCCTCGGCCCCGTAGCGCTGTGAGACCAACGCGATCGTCCCGCCGGCGACGCCGCCGCCGATGGCGAACGCGAGCCCCCAGAAGGGGCCGGCGAAGCCGACGCCGGCGACCGCGCTGGTGCCGAGTGCGGCACCGACCATCGCCACGTCGACCGCGTTCTTCGACATGCGGGCGATCCCCGTGACGATCCGCGGCCACGCCAGGTCGGTCGTCCGGACCACGCGGTGGCGGTCGATGAGCCCCAGACGCGCGAGCGCGAAGCCGATGTAGAGGATGACGAGCCGGAACGGGTTCGGAATGGAGGACACTGAGTACGGTTCCTTTCTCGGGGATTAATAAAGGGGTTTCCTCACGCGGCGGGCGTTTCCGGATCGTCGTCGGCCGCGTGCGGCTCTCAGGCACCCGAGACGAGGTAGACGGCGGCCGCCGCGAAGGCGATCCCGAGCGCCTTGCGCGCCGAGAACGACTCGCCGAGGAGGAGCACGCCGATCAGCGAGGAGAACACGAGGAACATGGCGAATATCGGCGTCACGACGCTGACCGGGCCGAGCGAGAGCGCCCGATACAGTGCGAGGATGCCGATACCGAGGAAGACGCCGGCGCCGAGCACGTGGAGCAGTTTGGGAGAGGCGAGATGCGACGAGAACCCCTGTCCGGTGTACCAGACGATGCCGGCCGCCATCGAGACCAAAAGGACGTTCGAGACGATGACGGCGACGTCGCTGGGGATCGCGTCGGGTCCGGTGGTCGCGACCCGCATGAGCGGCGAGACGAACGTGTACGCGCCCATCGCGAGGAGCGCGTAGGGGAGGTAGGTTGCGTCCATACGCTCCTCGTCGAAGGCGACCGGCAAGTCCCTGCCGACTCGTGGCGGGGCACCGTCCCGTGATCCACCGTCACCGGTCCCGGCAGTCACTCGTCCCGGACGCCCCGACTCTCCGACTCGTCCCGGGTCCGCCGCTCGCTCCGGTCGGGCTCGTACGCGTGTCCGACGAGCAGAACGACGGCGTTGGCGACGAGGAGGGCGAGGACCGCCGCACCGAACGCGGGGATCCGGTCGCGGAGGACCGCGAGACCGACGTAGACGACGGGAAACGCGACCGCCGTCCAGAACGCGAGACGCTCCGCGGCCGCCGAGACGCCGGCGGAGCCGGAGCGAGCGAGCGTCCGAACGCGTGCGGATTCCGTATCGCGACTCATCCCGTGTTCGGATCACGGGGGAAGACGGCAAATACGAAACGAAGGCACAAACGGCGTTTTTCGTTACCTCTCCCGGACCGAGAGGGCGGTCTCCGATCGAATCCCGAGAGCGGTCCCTGATCGCTTCCCGCGAGTTATCGGTTCAGTACGTTTTTGCACCGAGCGGCCGAACGGTCGGGTATGGAGTCCACGTTCGACCACGTGATGATCCGCGTCGAGGACTTAGAGGAGAGCCTCGACTGGTATCAAACGCACCTGAACTACGAGGAGAAGGGTCGCTGGGAGGCGGACACGTTCACGAACGTGTTCCTCGGCCCCGAGGACGTCCACGAGTCGGGCGCGCTCTTGGAGCTCACCTACAACCACGACGACCGCACCTACGAGATTGGCGACGGGTGGGGCCACATCGCGGTGCGCGTGCCCGAGGACGCCCTCCAGGAGTCGTACGACGAGCTGATCGAGGCCGGCGTCGAGGACTACCGCGACCCCGAGTCCTGCGGGAACCGCTACGCGTTCGTGAAGGACCCGGACGGCCACGAGGTCGAGATCGTCAAGCGCGACTACGGCGCGAAGTGGAGCCTCGACCACACGATGATCCGCGTCGAGGACGCCGACGCGGCGCTCGGCTACTGGACGCGAAAGTTCGAGTTCGGTGAGGCCCGCGACCGCTGGGAGGCCGACACGTTCGCGAACTACTTCGTCGCGCCCGAGGACGCCCCGAAGGAGGCGATGACGCTCGAACTCACCTACAACTACGACGGCCGGAGCTACACGATGGGCGACGCGTGGGGTCACCTCGCGATCGAGGTCGACGACCTCGACGACGCCTGGGAACGGTTGATGGTTCGCGAGTCCGCCGACTACCGCGATCCCGAGTCGTGTGACAACCGCTACGCGTTCACGAAGGACCAGGACGGCCACGAGGTCGAACTGGTCACCGAGGACTGACGCACTGAAAGCGGTCCGAACCGCCGGAATGACCGCCTCACCGCTACGACGCCCGTTTTCGACGTGCCGACGTCCGCCTTCGACGTGCCGACGTCCGCCTTCGACGTGCCGACGTCCGCCTTCGACGCGCCGATTGCCTACTCCTCGACCGGCCGGAAGACGACGACCCGCCCGCCGTCGGTCTCGCGCTCTCCCACCGTGACCTCGACCGCGGTACCGACCTCGACCGCGTCGTCGACGGCGTCCGCGTTATCACCGTCCCCCGTGTCTCCGTTCCCGTCGTTCACGGGATCGACGCCACGGACGACCCCCGTCAGCCGGACCGGTCCGAACCGGGCGACCGCGGTGACGTACGGGGCGTCGTCGGCGAACCGCGGCGAGGGGACGTGGACGACGGTGTAGGTCTCTATCTCCCCCCGCTCCGGGAGCGCCTCCTCCGAGAGCGACGACGACCCGCACTCCGGACACACCCGCCGCGGCGGCAGCGAGCCGTGTCCGTCCGGACAGACGAGCGCGTAGCCGGCACCCTCCGCGAGCGCGTCGATCCACTCGTCGTAGCCGGCGTTCACGGTCGCCGAGGCGCCGTTCCCCGCGGTCTCGTCGCTCATTCCGCCACCTCCAGGACGTGGACGACGGCGCTCGCCACCGTCCCGCCCGCGTTGTGCGCGACGCCCACCTCGGCGTCGGCGACGTGGTCGCTGTTCGGGTGATCGCCGCGCAACAGACGCGTCACCTCGGCTATCTGCGAGCCGCCGGTCGCGCCGACGGGATGGCCCTTCGCCTTGAGGCCGCCGGAGAGGTTCACCGGGAGGTCGCCGTCGGCGGTCGTGTGTCCGTCGCGGGCGGCGGCGATCCCCTCGCCCGGCTCGGCGAACCCGAGCGACTCGATCGCGAGCACCTCCGCGATCGTGAAGCAGTCGTGGACCTCCGCGAGGTCGACGTCGTCGGGGCCGATCCCGGCGTCGTCGTAGGCGGCGGCCGCGGCGTCGTCGGCCGCGGGCGTCGACGCGAGGTCCGCCCGGTCGGCGAGGGCCATCCGGTCCGTCCCCTGGCCCGTCCCGGTCACGGCGACGGGCGCGTCGAGGTCGTTGTCCGCGGCGTACTCCTCGGAGACGAACACGAGCGCGCTCGCGCCGTCGGTGATCGGACAGGCGTCGTAGAGGTGGAGCGGCTCCGCGACCGGCGGGGCGGCGAGCGCCTCCTCGACGGAGACCGCCTTCCGGAACTGTGCGTACTCGTTCGGGAGGGCGTTCTCGTGGTTCTTCGAGGCGACGTGTGCGAGTTCCTCCCGCCCTCCGCCGTGAGCCTCGAAGTAGGCGTTCGCCATCAGCGCGTACGCGCCGGGGAACGTGACCCCCGCCCCCACCTCGAAGAGGTCGTCCGCGGCGATCGCCAACCCCTCCGTCGCCCCCTCGGTGTCGAGGTTCGTCATGCGCTCCATCCCGCCGGCGAGGACGACGTCGGCGTCGCCCGCCGCCACCGTGCGGACCGCCTCGCGGACCGCGACGCCCGCCGACGCACACGCGGACTCGTAGCGGGTGGCCGGACAGCGGACCCCGGCCGCCTCCGCCATCAGCGGCGCCTGGTGGCCCTGGTGCTCCGCGAGCGCGCCCATGAAGTTGCCGTAGTTCAGTTCCTCGACGGCGTCCCGGTCGACGCCGGCGTCCGTGAACGCTCGGTCAGCAGCCTCCGCGAACAGGTCCCGACCCGTTCGCTCGGGCTGGCTCCCGAACTGCGTGAGTCCGACGCCGGCGACGCGTACCCCAGTCATACACGATCGATGGTCCCGGACCGCGTTTAGCTCTGCCGGAACGGGGGATCGGATCCGGAACGGGAGGAGAGAGACGACGCCGGGAGGAGGGAATCGACGGTCTACCCGATGTAGCGAAGGTCGTCGTCGGGGACGGCCGGTCCCTCCTGCATCTCGCGGATCTTGCCGACGACCTCCTCCATCTCCTCGGCGCGGTCCTCGAGGGAGTCGTAGGCGAGCTCGAAGTCGAGCAGCTCCTCGAGGACCTCCAGGACCGCCCGCGCGCTCTTCGGGTCGACGAGGTAGCCGCTGGTCTCGCCCATCAGACAGGCCGCCTCCAGCCCGCGGCGACCGCCGAGACCGAGCACGAGCCCGGACACCCCGACGATCCCGCCCGCCGGCTCGTCCGGCCGGAACTCCACGCCGGCCTCGCGAAGGCCGTCCGAGAGCGTCGCCTCCGAGACCGCGCCGAGCACCGTGTACTCCTCGACGAGCTCGCCCGTGGGCACGCCCCCCAGCGCGAACGCGCGCTCCGCGCCGAACGACTCGGCGACGTCGAGGAACGTCGAGGTGAGCGAGTAGTGGCCCGCGTTCGATCCCGCCTGGTGGTCGCCGGTCAACACGAGCAGGTCGGCACCGTCGGTCTCGACGGCGTGGAACTCCGCACAGGTGAGCTCCGCCACTCCGTCCTCGCCGTCGACGCTCACCTGTGGCGGGAACTCCGTCGCGTACACCCGCCGGACGAGTTCGCCGTCGAACTCCTCGAGGAGGTGTTCGGCCGCGAGCTTTCCCACGTGGCCGACGCCGGGAAGCCCCTCGATCAGCACCGGCTCGTCGAGCTCCGGCGTCGCCACCTCGTCGATCTCGATGTCGTCCATGTCGTGTCCGTCCGGGCGGCGGTCACAAGAGGGTGGCTATTCCGCGGGCAGCGATCGGAGGCTCCGGGGCGGTTCCGTCGGGGGCGCTCAGTTAGGACGTGCCGTCGGGATGGCTCAGGGCCGGTCCCGCCGCGCACGCCGGCGGTACTCGCCGTACCGGTCCGTCGGGTCGAACGGGGCCGGCGCGCTGTTCTCCGTCGGCGCGTCACAGACCGGACAGCTGTCGCCGAGCGTGTACACCGGACGGTCGTGAACGTTCTCCGGATCCGAACAGACGTGAATATCGGAGCGCACGGGGGGTGAAGATGAAACGTAGGGGGTCGCGATTACTCGTCGTCCTCGCGTCGTTCGCGGTGGAACGACCCGACGCCGCCGGCCGACTCGATCGCCACGCGGGCGCGCTCCGCGGCGGCCTCGAGCTGGTCCTCCGCGGTCTTGTAGTCGGGCGCGCGCACCTTGATCCGGTACTCGGGCGAGCCGACGTAGCCCACGTCGAGCTCGACGCCGTCCGGGACCTCGCCGTTCCCCTCGGCGGCCTCCAGTGCGCTCTTGACGTCGTCGACGCCGTCGGACGCGGTCGACTCGAGGTCGACGTAGCCGGTCACGTCGACGTACGGGACCGAGACGTTCTCCCGGGCCGCGTCGACGATCGCTTCGGCCGACTCGTCGTCGACCTCCACGTCCTCGAGCGCCTCGAGCCCGCGGATCGCCGACGCCTCGAAGGCGTCGTACAGCGAGTCGTACTCGCGGAGGAGCGCGTTGGCGACCGAGGTGTAGCGGTCGTCGCCGACGTCCTCGCCGAGCGCGATGAGCATCCAGTTGTCGGCCTTGCGCTCGTTCTTCCAGTCCTGTATCGTCTCCTTTCGCTGGTGTTCGTTGACGTCCTTGATCGAGAGGTCGATCTGGTTGGAGGACGTATCGACCTCGAGCACCTTCGCGACGACCGTCTGCCCCTCGCGGACGTGGTCGCGGACGTTCTTGATCCAGCCGGAGGCGACCTCGCTGATGTGACACAGGCCGCGCTTCCCCTCGTACTGGTCGAGATCGACGAAGACGCCGAAGTCGGCGATCTCGTCGATCTCGCCGACGACGAGCTCACCGGGTTCGGGCCAGCCGCTGTACTTCATGATGGGGGGTGAGGCGGTTACCGCGCCTCAACGGTTTCCACGACGTCGCCGTACAGCTCGGCCTCCCCGCCGGTCGGGGTCGCGAGCGTGGTGCCGCAGACGGCACACGACACGACCGAGGAGGCCTTGCCGAAGACGACCTGTTCGTTCTCACAGTCCGCACAGACCACGCGGTGGAAGCTTCCCGCCATGGTTACTCCTGGAACGTGAGTCGGCCCGCGCGCCATCCCTCGCGCATGTGGGCCTTCCCGCAGTCGCTGCAGCGGTACTTCAGGTGGGTCTTCTTGGTGGGCTTGTCGCCACCGGGCACCTTCGAGTATCCGCCGGCGTTGCCGATCGTCGCGAGCGCGCGGCGTCGCTGACGCGCGTCGCGTTTCATGCCGGTCGCACGGCCCGATCGGACCTTCTCTACCTCGTGCTCCTGATGGGAGTCACAGTGAGGGCAGTACGTATTGAAGCGGCGTGGCATTTCCATGGATATCTACCTTGGAAGCCGGTTCGACGCCGACGCTTAAAACGGGTTTGGTCTGGCGTGGACGGCGGACGCGGCGTCCGTCGGGGGCGAATCGCGCCCTCGGACCGCGGCCTACAGCGTGTAGTCGTGCTTGCCCGTCTCCGACTCCAGGAAAGCCGTCAGCAGGTCGATCGTCGCCGCGACGTCCCGCACGTCCGCGGTCTCGGTCACCGTGTGGAGGTACCGCGTGGGGATCGAGATCGCGCCGACCGGCTTCGCGCCGCCCGGAGTCTGGAAGCCGGCGGTGTCGGTGCCGCCCGCCGGCAACACCTCGTGTTGGTGGTCGATGTCGTTCGACTCGGCGACCGCCGTCAGCCGCCGGTGGACCTTCGGACTCGTGATCACCGAGGAGTCCTTGAGCTTGATCGCCGCCCCCTCGCCGAGGCTCGTCACCGCGTCGGCCGCCTCGCCGATCTGCGGGACGTCGTTCGCGACGGTGACGTCGAGCGCGATCGCGAGGTCCGGATCGACGTCGACGCCGAGCGCGTGCGCGCCGCGGAGCCCGACCTCCTCCTGGACCGTCGCGGCGAAGTGGATCGTGGCGTCGGGGTCGTCGATCCGCCGGGCGGCCTCGAGCATCGCGAACAGGCAGACCCGGTCGTCGAGCGCCTTCCCGGTCACGCAGTCGCCCATCCGCGTCGTCGTCTGGTCGAGCGTGACGAGGTCGCCGACGCTCACCAGTTCCTCGACCGCGTCGGCGTCACGGCCGAGGTCGATGAAGACGTCCGAGACCTCGTCGTCGGCCTCCCTCTGCTCGTCGGTGAGCGTGTGTGGCGGGACGGAGCCGATGACGCCGGTGAGGTCCTCCTCGCCGTGGACGGTCACGCGCTGGGCCCGGAGCACGCGCGGGTCGAACCCGCCGAGGGCGTCGACCTGGACGAACCCCTCGTCGTCGACGTAACGGACCATGAACCCGATCTCGTCCATGTGGGCCGCCACCGCGACGGCGTAGTCGGACCCGCCCTCGATCGTCCCGACCACGTTCCCCATCGCGTCGGTGCGGACGCGGTCGACGGCGTCGGCGAACTCCCGTCGAACGATCTCCCGGACGCGGTCCTCGTACCCCGGAACCCCCCGGGCCTCCGTCAGCTCGTACAGCAGGTCTTCGTCGAGCGGATCGGCGCCGCCGAACGGGTGGTCACCGTCGATCGGGTCGTCGTCGGACGTGGCGGTCATGCGCGGATCCAATGCCCCCACGGTCAAAGTACCGTGGGGTCCAACGCAGAGAACGGTAAACTGATTCATCGTGGTTCCACAACGCTTTTGCGGTCCCTCCGGAGAGGTGGGTGCATGACGGACGTCAAAGCGGAACTCCGCGAACAGTTCATGGACGCGTTCGGCGGCGCGGACTTCCCCGTCAAGAACCAGATGGACCTCGTCCCGGCGCTGCCGAACGGCCCGGCGACGAAGTTCGAGGCGGGCGACGTGAGCTTCACCGCGATGGAGCTCGCCGCCAAGCTCGGCAGCGACCAGGACTTCCCCTACGACAGCGCCGAGGAGCTCGTCGACGACGTCCTCGAGGCGCTCGAATCGAAGGACCTGATCTGAACCCGCCCGTCGACGAGGGTCGGCGAGGATCCGCGAGACGTCCGCCGGCGAGAGGTTGATAGGCACGCAACCGTTAGGTCGCCCGTGACCGTGGCCGCTACCGGCGTCGTCCCGCCGTGGGTGCTTGCGGGGGTCGCACTCGGCGTCGCAGCCTCCGTCGTCGTCGCCGTCGTCTTCTACCTCGGTCAGCGACTGTTCCCGGAAGAAGCGTCCTCCGTCGAGGGGGCTCCGAACGGCGACGCCCGCCGTCGCGGGGAGATCCGCGCGTATCTCACGGCGATCGGCGAGCGCTTCCTCGAGGACCACGCGGTCGGCGGCGTCGTCGTTCCCTTCTACCTCCCGGCACGCGGGGTCGCCGTGACCTTCGACGCGCACGACTACTTCCGGCTCGAGGGCGAGAACGTTCACGCCGTGTTGTGCGAACACGAGATGCCCGGACGCGGGCTGGGTCGGCGGCTCCCGTTCGACGTGACCGAACCCGACTGGGGAGTCGGTCCCGAACGGCCGCGACGAAACGACCGCGTCGCGGACGCCTTCGCGGAGCTCGGGCTCGCGACCGGCGCCGACGCCGACGAGGTGAAGCGGGCCTACCGCGAACGGGTGAAGGAGACCCATCCTGACCACGGCGGCGACGAGGCGGCGTTCCGCCGGGTCCAGGAGGCGTACGCGACCGCCAGCGACCACGCCGACGAGAACACGGCCGTATCCGACCGGGCAGGTCGGGGTGGCCGATCCGGGCGGGACGGCCGCCGGAGCGGACACGGATTCGGGCGCTGACACGACCACTCCGTCCGTATCCACCCGTTCTTTCGGACCCGCCGATCCGTTCCGAACGAACGTTTATATCGATAGACACGTCATCACGTGTCACATGCGCGCAGCCAGACTTCACGAGTACACGGACGACATGACCGAGGGGCTCACGATCGACGAGGTCGACCGTCCGGAGGCGACGGGCGCGAGCGACGTGATCGTCGAGGTCGAGGGGGCGGGGTGGTGTCAGACCGACAACCACATCATCGAGGGGATGTGGGAGGAGTACGTCCCCCAGGATCTCCCGATGACGCTCGGCCACGAGAACGCCGGGACGGTCGTCGAGACGGGCGAGGACGTCGGGATCGTCTCCGAGGGTGACCCGGTCATCTGTCATCCGGTCCAGACCTGTGGCACCTGCCGACCCTGCCGGCTCGGCGAGACGATGTACTGCGAGAACGACGCGTTCAACGGGCTCACCACCGACGGCGGCTTCGCCGACTACCTCCACACGAGCGAGCGCTCGGTGATCCCGCTTCCGACGGGCGTCGAGCCGGTCGACATCGCCCCGCACGCCGACGCGGGGATCACGGCGTACCACGCCGCGAAGAAGGCGGTGGCCGACCTGGTCCCCGGCGACCACGCGGTCGTCATCGGCGTCGGCGGGCTGGGCCACATCGGCCTCCAGTGTCTCGACGCGATGAGCGCGGCCCGGATCACCGCGGTCGACCTCAAGGAGTCCGCGCTCGACCTCGCGGAGGGGTACGGTGCCGACCACGTCGTCAACCCGAGCGAGGCGGACGTCCGCGAGGAGCTCGACGGGATCACCGACGGGAAGGGCGCGACGCAGGTCCTCGACTTCGTCGGCGAGGACGTGACGACGGCGTACGCCCCGGACATCACCGCCGCCGGCGGCGACCACCATATCATCGGCTACGGCGGCCACGTCCACGAGCCGGCCCAGGCGCTCGTGAACGGCGAGTTCTCGTTCGTCGGCAACATCGTCGGACGCTACGCCGAGCTCCAGGAACTCGTCGCGCTCGTCGAACAGGGCGACGTCGACCTCCACACCAGTCGCTACGACCTCGGCGAGGTCAACGCGGTCGCCGAGAGGCTCGAGCACGGCGAGATCGACGGCCGCGCCGTGATCACGCCCTGACGGGAGCGAGCCGGACGGAGACTCAAGTCGGCGTTTCACCCTCGAGAAGAGATATACGGTGCGTCGTTCACCGTCGAACATGAACACGATCCTCGCTCGTTGGTCCGACCTCTCGCCGTCCCGTCGGTGGTCGCTCCTCGCGGGGATCTACGCGTTCGGCTGTGCGGCGGTGACGGCGGTCCTGCTCTCCGACATGCTCGGGCTCTTCGCCGAAGTGATCGGCCTTCCCCCCACGATCTCGATGCTCCTCCTCGCGAGCCCGGCGCTCGTCGCCGGCGCGGCGATCTGGTGGGCGGTCGTCGAACGATCGGGGACCTACGCGTACCATCGTGGAGCCGCGTTCGGGCTGCTCACCGCGCTCGTCACCGGAGCCGCGTGGACCGGCCGATTCGTGGCCGTCTGGGGCGTCGAGATGCTCACGGCGGGCCCGTCCCGCTGCTGGTCGGCTTCACGCTCGGGGCGACCGCCGTCGCGGGAGCCCTCGTCGGCCTCCCGATAACCTACGCCCGCCGCCGGAGCGGGGCACGCCCCGACGCCGCCGCGACCGCTAACTCCTTGTGACTGCGGACCACACCGAGGGCGCATGGACGAGACCGGCGACGATCCCCTCGCCGACGAGGACGTCTACCGCGTGCTCGGACCGGACGGGGTCCCGCTTCCGGACGCGGCCGTTCCGGACCTGTCGGACGAGACGTTTCTGGCGATCTACCGCGACATGGTCACCACCCGTCGGTTCGACGAGCGCGCAGTCAGCCTCCAGCGGCAGGGGCGGATGGGGACGTACGCGCCGTGTGCGGGCCAGGAGGGGTCGGCGGTCGGGTCGACGCACGCGCTCCGCGACCGCGACCTGATAAGCTACCAGTACCGCGAGCACGGGGCGATCGTCGTCCGCGACCTCCTCGCGGAGTACCTCCCCTACTGGATGGGCCACGAGTCCGGGACGGCGGCGATCGCCGAAGGGAACGTCTTCCCGCTGAACATCGGGATCGCGGCGCACCTCCCGCACGCGGTCGGGGCGTCGTGGGCGTTCGACTACCGCGACGAGGACCGGGTGGTCGCCTGCCACTTCGGCGACGGCGCGACGAGCGAGGGGGACTTCCACGAGGCGATGAACTTCGCCGGCGTCTTCGACACGCCGACCCTGTTCTGTTGTCACAACAACGGCTGGGCGATCTCGGTCCCGCGCGAGCGCCAGACCGCGAGCGCGACGTTCGCCGCGAAGGCGAGCGCCTACGGCTTCGACGGCGTCCGCGTCGACGGGATGGATCCCCTCGCGAGCTACGCCGTCACTCGGGCGGCGGCCGAACGCGCACGGAACGCGGACGGGGAGGGGGACGGAGGGGAGACACCCTCCGACGGCCCGCCGACCCGTCCCACGCTCGTCGAGTTCGTCGAGTACCGGTACGGCGCACACACCACCGCCGACGACCCCACCGCCTACCGCGCCGACGACGCGGTCGAGCCCTGGCGGGCGATCGACCCGATCGACCGCATGGAGGCGTTCCTCCGGGAGACCGGACGGATCGACGACGAGGGCGTCGCGGCGGCCCGCGACCGCGCCGACGACGTCGTCGCCGACGCGATCGACGCGGCGGAGGCGGTCGAGCCCGACCCGGCCGCGATGTTCGATCACGCGTACGCCGACCTCCCGCCCGAGCTCCGTCGCCAGCGCGACGAACTGCTCGCGGCGGTCGAGGAACACGGCGAGGAGGCGTTCGACCTCGGGGAGTAGCTTCCGGGAACTCCGCCACCGACCCGGCCGCCACCCGGTATCGATTCGCCCGCCTCCCGCGGGGTTTTTGCCCGCCGGTCTCCCGGTAGCGGACATGCGCATCGAGAACAGCTTCATCCCGGTCGAGGGGGTCGGCGAGACGACGGAGCGCCGGCTCTGGGAGCGGGGCGTCCACACGTGGGAGGAGTTCGACCCCGCCGTCGACGTCGCGGGCGTCGGCTCGACCACCGCCGACCGGATCGAGTCGTTCATCGCGGAGGCGCGGACCCGCCTCGACGACGGCGACGCGGCGTACTTCGACCGGCGGTTCCCGAGCGGCGAGCGCTGGCGGCTCTACGAGGACTTCCGGGAGGGTACCTGCTTCTTCGACATCGAGACGACCGGCCTCGACGAGCACCGCGACCGGGTCACGACCGTCAGCTTCCATCAGGACGGCGAGACGACGACACTCGTGGCCGGCGACGACCTCACCGCCGCCCGGCTCCGCGAGCGGTTCCGCGAGGCCGACCTCCTGGCGACGTTCAACGGGGCGCGCTTCGACGTGCCGTTCCTCGAGACCTCCTTCGGGATCGAGGTCGACACGCCGCACCTGGACCTGATGTACCCCTGTAAGCGGATCGGGCTATCGGGCGGGCTGAAGCCGATCGAAAGGCAGCTCGGCATCGACCGCGACCGCCCGGACCTCTCCGGCCGCGACGCGGTCCGGCTGTGGCACGAGTACGAACGCGGCGACGACGGGGCCCTCGAGACGCTGGTGTCGTACAACCGCGAGGACACGGAGAACCTCCGGACGCTCGCCGACACCGTCTGTGAGTCGCTTCACCGCGACGTGTTCGCCCCCGTCGTCGGCGGGAGCGACTGAACGCGGCGTCGACGCCGTCATGTTTTTCAGTTGTCATCGGGAACGACGAACGGGCCCATGTACCGGAACATCCTGTACCCCACGGACGGGAGCGCCGGGTCGGAAGCGGCGGCCGAGCACGTCCGAACGCTCGCGTCGGCGTTCGACGCGACTGTTCACGTGTTACACGTGATCGACGCACGCCACGCCGGGCTCGGGGCGAGTGGGGCGTTCCTCGCCGACGAACCGTCGGCGATGGGCGATCAGAGCGCCGAAACCGGCTACGAGGGAATGGGGACGGCGGAGGTCGACGACGCGGTCACGGAGCGGGCGGAGGCGGTCGTCGAGGAGGCGGCCGCGGCGCTCGGCGACGTCGAGACGGCGACCGCCATCGAGGTCGGGACCCCGCACTCGGCAGTCCTGCGGTACGCGGACGACCGCGAGGTCGACGCCATCGTGATGGGGACACACGGCCGCACGGGCGTCGAACGGTACCTCCTGGGGAGCGTCACGGAGAAGGTCGTGCGGATGGCGGACGTCCCCGTGTTGACGATCCGCCGCGACGGGGTCGAGTAGCGCTCACTCTCGATCCGTCCCCTCGCCGTCCGTTTCGGTTGACGCGGCCGTCTCGGGGGAGCCGTCCCGGTCGGTCGCTTCAGCCTCCGCGAGCGTCGCCCGGAGCGGTCGCGAGGTCAGGTGAGAGCCGCGATCGACGTCTTCGTTCTCGTTCGTGTCTGCGTCTTCGTCGCTATCGGCGTCCTCGTCCGGGTCCGTGTCGGCGTCTTCCTCCCCGTCCGTGTCGACCTCCTCGTCGCCGTCGACCTCCCCGTCCGTGTCGACCTCCTCGTCGCCGTCGACCTCCCCGTCCGTGTCGACCTCCTCGTCGCCGTCGACCTCCTCGTCGCGGTCCGTTCCCGCGTCCGTGGGTTCCGTCGACTCGTTTTCCGCCCCCGCCCCGTCGTCGTCGGTCCGGACGGACTGGATCAGCTTCATCTCGCCGCGGGCGCGCAGCGAGCCGTCGATCTCCGCCCCGTCGTGGATCACGAGGTCGCCGGCGGAGACGTCGCCGCGGACGTGCGCGCCCGCCTCGATGGTAACGGTTCCGCCCCGAGTAGTCACGTCGCCGTGGATCGTCGTGTCGGCATCGACCGCGACGTCCCCGCGGGCGCGAAGCGAGCCGAACACCTCGTTGCGCTCGCCGACCGCGATCGATTCGGCCCGCAGGTTGCCGTGGAGCCGGCAGTCGTCGCCGACCACGGCGGGCGTGGAGACGCGCCAAGCGTCGTCGGACACCTCGGCTCCGCGGGGGACGAGGAGCGGGTCGCGTACGTCGTCGCCGTCCGCGAGCGCCTCGGCCAGTTCGTCCGCGGCGTCGGTCTCGCCGACCCGGAACAGCTGTGAGAGCACGATGAAGTAGAAGACGAGCGCGGGGACGGGGTTCCGGATGACGATCCAGCCGTTGGCCTCGAACCCCTCCTCGATGTCCACGTCGTCGCCGATGTCGAGGTCGCCGGAGACCATGAGCCGGCCGGTGACGGTCACGCGCTCGCCGAGGTAGGCGTCCTCGCCCACGAGGACGTTGCCGTCGACGGAACACCAGGTGTCGAGCCGGCAGTCGCCGTCGGCCTCGATGTCGTCGCCGACGTCGACGCGCTCGCCGACCGCGACGTTGCGGCCGCGGATCCCGAACTCGACGGTCGACTGGCCGCCCACGAGCACGTCGCCGTCGACCACCACGTCGTGCTCCTCGACGGTGGTTCCGGACGGAACCGAGAGCTCGTCTATCGGACCGTTCCCCCTCAGTGACACACCCGTGGGAAGTCCCCCGGGAGACATAAACGATAGGGGGGCGTCGGACGCTCGTCGGACGGAAATCGGTCCCTCCCGGACGGAGAGCCCCTCGAACTCGAACCGATGCGTGTGGATCGCTCCCGATGCGACCCACGGTCACCGACCTTTTCAACGCCGGCCCCGAACCCGGCGCTATGGGATTCGGATCGTACGACGAGAGCGAACAGGGGAGCCAGGACGTCGACACGGACGAGGACGGGGCGGTGAACGTCCACGAGCACGACCACGACGGCGACGTCTCCGTGGAGGGCGACGCCGACACCGACGAACTGGTCGACCGGCTCGGCGCGATGAAGAACGACGAGGAGTGACGAGGACGGGGACGCGGAGTACGGGGACGATCAGTGACGAGGGCGGCGTTGCGGTGCGGGTCACGCCCCTTTTATCGGTCGACGGGCTACACCGACCATGAGCACGGAGCTGAGGTTCAACGAGGACGGCGTCGACGTCGTCTACGAGGGGACCGAGTTCGAACTCGAGAAGACGCTGATAGAGGAGGCCACGGGGAAGGGGTACCGCGACGTGACCGACCACGAGGTCCTCCAGATCGTCGCCGAGGAGCCGGACATCGACGGCGAGCCGGTCCGGATCGGCGACGTACTGTAGCCGTCCAAAGCGCAACGCCGATACCGCGGGCCCCCGAACCGCGGGGCATGTACGAGGCGGTCCACGCGTATCCCGACGGCGACGCCACCGTCGCGAGACAGGCCATGACCGCGGCGCGATACGGCTACGACGGGATCGTCGTCCGGACGCGGGCCGCGCTGGAGTCGGGCGGTGGGGATGAAACTGGAGGCGAAAACGCCCCGGCGACCGATCCCGCCGCGATCGCCGACGAGCACGGGGTCGACGTCGTCGACGCGGTCGAGATCGACGCCGACGGACCGACCGCCGCGTCGGGGGCCGTCGGGAACCGTCGCGCCGACCACGCCGTCGTCTGCGTCGTCGGGGGCGACGATCGCCTGAACCGGTACGCGGTCGAGGAGCCGCGCGTCGACGTGCTCGCGCGACCGAACGCCGGCGGCGGCGGGTTCAACCACGTCCTCGCGAGGGCCGCCCGCGACAACGAGGTCCACGTCGAGTTCGACCTCGGGCCGGTCCTCCGGGAGACGGGGGGAGACCGCGTCCGGGCGCTCGCCGACCTCCGGAAGCTCCGCGAGATCGTGACCTACTACGACGCCCCACACGTCGTCAGCGCGAACGCGAGCTCCCACCTCGAACTGCGCGCGCCCCGCGAGTTGGTCGCCGTCGCCGCGGAGGCGGGGTTCGACGGCGAATGGATCCGCGAGGGACTTCGCGCGTGGGGATCGATCGCGGCGCGGAACCGCGAGCGGCTCTCCGGGGACTTCATAGAGCCGGGGGTTCGACGTGGACGGTATGAAACGCAGCGTTGAGGATCACGCGGCCCGCTTCTCGGAGAAGGCCGCGGAGTACGACGACTCGAAGAGCGACGAGTACCACGCCTGTGCGGACCTCGTCGTCGACTACGCCGACCCCGGCCCCGACGACGTGGTGGCGGACCTCGGCGCGGGGACGGGGGCCATCGCGCTCGCGCTCGCGCCGGACGCGAAGTACGTCCTCGCCCGCGACATCAGCGAGGGGATGATGGAGGAGGCCCGTCGCAAGGCCTCGGAGGCCCGGATCACGAACGTCGAGTTCGCCTACGGCGAGTTCCGCGATCCCAACCTGAACGGCTCGGACCGGCCATCGGTCGACGTCGTCACCTCGAACTTCGCGCTCCACCACCTCGCCGACGACGAGAAACGCGAGGCGATCCGGGTCATGGCCGACACGGGCGCGCGCCGGATCGTCCTCGGCGACGTGATGTTCTTCGAGGAGCCGGACCCCGACGAGCCGTTCTACAGCCCCGAGGTCGACGACCCGGCGACGGTCGGCACCCTCGTCGAGGCGTTCACGTCCGTGGGATTTGCAGTCGTCGCGGTCGAGCGCATCCACGACCAGGTCGGCGTGATCGTCGCCGAGCGCATCGGCTCCGGCGACGAGGTGTCCGGTGCCGAGTGAGGGGGACGGACCGTGAAACACCTCCCGAAACACCTCCGGCCGCGATGGCGGTACCTCGCCGTGGGGATCGAGACGTGGCCGGACGCCGAGGTCGGTCGCCGGGCGTTCCAGCGCGCGCTCTGGTACGGCGCCGGCAACCTCCTCGGCGACGCGGGCAGCGCCGACGCCGGTCTGAAACTGCTCTCCTTCTCGTGTTCGGGTGGTTCGGGCGAGGCGGTGGTCCGGGTTCGTCGCGGCCACGTCGAGGAGGCGCGGGCCGCGGTCGCCTGCGTGAGCGAGGTCGGCGGCGATCCCGTCGGGATCCGCGTCCGGGGGATCTCCGGGACGGTGCGTGCCTGTGAGGAAAGATATATGCGTCGCGCGGCCGCCAGTTCGACACAGCGAGACGTCGCGTTCGGGGACGCCGAGCGGTCTGCCGTCGTGTGCGGTGACGCGTACGACGTGCGGACCGAGTCGGGGTACGTCGGCGCGGCGGCGTTCGACATCGAGTGATATCATGCAGGGCCAATCCCAACAACAGGCGTACGACCGAGGAATCACCATCTTCTCCCCCGACGGCAGACTCTACCAGGTCGAGTACGCGCGGGAGGCGGTCAAACGCGGCACGGCGAGCGTCGGCATCCGCGCCGAGGACGGGGTCGTCCTCGCGGCCGACAAGCGCGCTCGCTCCCCGCTCATGGAGCCGGCGAGCATCGAGAAGCTCCACAAGGCCGACGACCACGTCGGCGTCGCCAGCGCGGGCCACGTCGCCGACGCCCGCCAGCTCATCGACTTCGCGCGCCGGCAGGCGCAGGTAAACCGGCTGCGCTACGGCGAGGCGATGGGGATCGAGACGCTGACGAAGACGATCACCGACCACATCCAGCAGTACACCCAGATCGGCGGCGCGCGCCCCTTCGGCGTCGCGCTCATCGTCGGCGGGATCGAGAACGGCGAGCCCCGCCTCTTCGAGACCGACCCCTCGGGGACGCCCTACGAGTGGCAGGCGCTCTCCATCGGATCCGACCGGAGCGACCTCCGTGACTACCTCGAGGCCGAGTACGAGGAGGGTATTTCCACCGACGAGGCGGTCGGACTCGCGCTCGACACCCTCGCACGGACCAACGACGACGGGCTCACGCCCGAGGGCGTCGGCGTCGCCACGATCACCGTCGACGACGAGCAGTACGCCGAGGTCTCCGCCGAGGAGCTCGAGGCGACCCTCGCCGAGCGCGACCTCCTCGCGAGCGACGACGAGGACGACGAATCGGCGGACGCGGACGAGGAGTAACGTCGGGCCGACGCGGACGGCGAGTGGTGCGGGTCGGACCCGGCCGAAACGACCATTCTTCGGGGTGTGAAAGGGGACGCATGAGCGACGACGAGGCCGAACGAGACCGTGGTGGATCGGGGCTTCCGACCGGATACGAACTGCGGGAGACGACGCCGTCGGTCGACGATTTCCTCCGGCTCCGTCGGGAGGCAGACATGAGCGATCGCTCGCGCGAGGCGATCGAGCGGGGCCTTCCGAACACGACCTACGGCGTTCACGCCGTCGAGACCGGGAGCGGAGCGGCGGTCGGGATGGCACGGATCGTCGGCGACGGCGGCTCGGTCTTCCACGTCTCGGACATGGCCGTCGCGGAACCGCATCAGGGGCGAGGGATCGGGACGGCGATGATGGACGCGCTCGTCGCCTGGCTCCGTGGGAACGCGCCCGACGGGACGTACGTCGACCTCCTCGCGGACGTCGACGGCTTCTACGAGCGCTGGGGGTTCGAGCCGACCGCGCCCGCGTCCAGGGCGATGGAGGTTCGCACCGAGGAGCTGTGACCGACGTCCGACCCGAGGAGCGGTGACGAGGGTTCGAACCGGAACCCCGTGAGACCGTCCGCGCTCGGGTCGGGAGAGTTATGCCGGCGGGGGCCGACCGACGACGCGTGCAGAAGACGGTACTCATCACCGGGTGTTCCTCGGGCATCGGTCGCGCGACGGCACACGCGTTCAACGACGAAGGGTGGACCGTGTACGCCACCGCACGGAACCCCGCGGACGTCGAGACGCTCGGCGAGGCGGGTTGCGAGCTGGCGACGCTCGACGTCACCGACGAGGACGACGTCGAGCGCGTCGTCGACCGGATCCTCGACGAGGAGGGCGCGCTCGACGCCCTGGTCAACAACGCCGGATACGGCCAGTTCGGGCCGATGGAGGACGTCACGACCGACACGGTCCACGAGCAGTTCGACGTCAACGTGTACGGCCCCCACCGTCTGACACGGGCCGTGTTGCCGGCGATGCGCCGCGAGCGCGACGGGACGATAGTCAACGTCTCCTCGGTCGCGGGACGGGTGTCCTTTCCCGGCGGCGGCGTCTACGCCGGCTCGAAGTTCGCGCTCGAGGCGATGTCCGACGCCCTCCGCAACGAGGTCCGCGAGTTCGGCGTCGACGTCGTCCTGGTCGAGCCCGGTCCGGTCCGGACGGGCTTCTCCGACCGCGTCGCGCGCGAGGCCGACCCCGAGGAGGCCGACGGGATCGAGCGATCGGGCGCGTACGACGACTTCTACGCGCTGTTCGAGGACGCGAAGCTGGTCGGCGGGGACGGCCCGGGCGCGGTCGAGCCGGAACTCGTCGCCGCGGAGATATTCGACGCCGCGAGCGCGACGAGACCCCCTGCCCGGGTCCAGCCCGGAACGCCGGCGCGCGTCGGCGTGCTCGCCCGCTTCCTCCCCGACGCGCTTCGTGACAAGGGGTTCGAGCTGCTCCGGAAGTTCACGTCGTAGGTGCGGACCGGGGACCGACGGTTCCCCTCCGGTCCGAACGAGCCGGCATCGTCTCTGTCATCCGTCGAAATCGACCGCGAACCGGTTCTCCCCCTCGCGCCACTCCCAGCCGGGGAGCCGCGTCTGGAAGCCCGCGGCGAGTGCGGCGTCGAGGTCGTCCGCGCCCGCGGTCCCGGCACCCGCCTCGTCCGGGTCGGCGGTCGCGTCGCGGTCGACGTGGACGTCCGCGAAGTGGAACGTCGCCTGGGCGAGAAGCGAGAGCGGCTGACCGCCGGCGATCGTCGCCGCGAGCTCCCGGCCGAGGACCTCGTCGACGACGAAGCCGGGGTAGTCGTCGGCGACGTCGAGGTCGCGAAGGACGGCCGCGTAGCCGGCCACGTTGACGCCGACCTCCCCGTCCGCGAAGACGGCGTCGACCTCGCGTCGGTAGGTCCCCTCGTCGACGCCGTCGACCTCGGTGCCGAACAGCTCCCCCAGCCGGTCGCGGGTGTCGTTGAGGATCGGGACGACGACGGGGGCACGTTCGCGGATGCGGGCGTGCTCGTCGCGGACGGTCTCGGGGGTGACGCGCATGGGCGGACCACGGCGGCAAACGGTATCGGTTTTGCGAAGTCTTTTATAACGAAGGGGGTCTACTTCGAGACAAGCGGGTTTTCGCTGGCTGTTCCCGCAACGGTACATACGGACAGTACTTCCACTATGCCTACCCCGTCACGGTCGAGCACTCGGCGACACGTCGCGTATCGGTGCCCGTCCGTCCCGACGGCGGCGGCGATCTACGGCCCGCGGTGAGCTATGAGCCAAGTCGATAAGCAACTCGAGAACCTGAAGTCGACGATAGAACAGGAGGTCCCGAACGACGTGAGCGTCACGGACGTCAAATACGAGGGACCGGAGCTAGTCGTGTACACCCGAGACCCCAAGCGGTTCGCGGGCGACGGAGACCTGATCCGGCGACTCGCCTCGAAGCTCCGAAAGCGTATCACGGTCCGTCCGGACCCGTCGGTGTTGTCCCCCCCGGAACGGGCCGAAGGGGAGATCAGAGACGTCATTCCCGAGGACGCGGGAGTGACGTCCCTCGACTTCCACGAGGACACCGGAGAGGTGATGATCGAGGCCGAGAAACCCGGGATGGTGATCGGCCGGCGGGGCTCCACGCTCCGGGAGATCACCCAGGAGATCGGCTGGACCCCCGAGGTCGTCCGGACGCCGCCGATCGAGTCCTCGACCGTCTCGAACGTCCGGAACTTCCTGAAGAACGAACGCGAGGAGCGTCGAGACATCCTCGAACGCGTCGGTCGGCAGATCCACCGCGAGGAGATGGCGGACGACGAGTGGGTCCGGATCACGACGCTCGGCTGCTGTCGCGAGGTCGGCCGCGCCGCGTTCGTGCTCTCGACGCCCGAGACCCGGATCCTGATAGACTGTGGGGACAAACCCGGCGCGGAAGGCGAGGTCCCCTACCTCCAGGTTCCGGAGGCGCTCGGCGCGGGCGCGGCGACGATCGACGCGGTCGTGTTGACCCACGCCCACCTCGACCACTCCGCGCTCCTGCCGCTCCTCTTCAAGTACGGCTACGACGGTCCGGTGTACACCACCGAACCGACCCGGGACCTGATGGGGCTGCTCCAGCTCGATTACCTCGACGTGGCGGCCAAGGAGGGGCGGACCCCGCCGTACGAGTCCGCACAGGTCCGCGAGACGATCAAGCACACGATCCCGCTGGAGTTCGGCGACGTGACGGACATCGCGCCCGACGTCAAGCTCACCTTCCACAACGCGGGTCACATCCTCGGCAGCGCGGTGACGCACTTCCACATCGGCGACGGCCTCTACAACGTCGCCTTCTCCGGGGACATCCACTACGAGGACACCCGCCTGTTCAACGGTGCGGTCAACGACTTCCCCCGGGTCGAGACGCTCGTGCTGGAGTCGACCTACGGCGGCCGAAACGACTACCAGACCGACCAGGCGGACTCCGAGGAGGCGCTCAAACGCGTCATCAACGAGACGTACGAGGAGGGCGGCAAGGTCGTCATCCCGGCGTTCGCGGTCGGCCGTTCCCAGGAGATCATGCTCGTCCTGGAGGAGGCGATGCGCGAGGGGGACATCCCCTCGATGCCGGTCCACCTCGACGGGATGATCTGGGAGGCGACCGCCATCCACACCACCTACCCCGAGTACCTCCGCGACGACCTCCGGAACCGGATCTTCCACGAGGACGAGAACCCGTTCCTCGCCGAGGAGTTCAACCACATCGACGGCGGCGAGGACGAGCGCCAGGACGTCGCCGACGGCGAGGAGTGTATCATCCTCTCGACGTCGGGGATGATCGAGGGCGGACCGATCATGTCGTGGCTCCGTCACATCGGCCCCGAACCGGACTCGAACCTCGTGTTCGTCGGCTACCAGGCACAGGGGACGCTGGGCCGTCGGATCCAGAACGGCTGGGACGAGATCCCCGTCTCCGACTGGGGCAACGGCGGCCGCGGCGACACCCTCTCCCTCGAGATGGGCGTCGAGACCGTCGACGGCTTCTCGGGACACGCCGACCGGCAGGGGTTGGAGAACTTCGTGAAGACGATGAACCCCCGCCCCGAGAAGGTGCTCTGCGTCCACGGCGACGAACGCTCCGTCCAGGACCTCTCGTCGGCGCTGTATCACGACTACAACATGCGGACGTTCGCGCCGAAGAACCTGGAGACGTTCCGGTTCAAGTAGGCGTCCGGACGTTCGACGATCCGAACCGGACCGTCGCGGCCGATGTTTCGAGCCCCACCCCGGCTGATCCTTTAAGCCCCGCCGCGGCGATGCCGATCCATGCGCATCGCGCTCATCGCTCACGACGAACTGAAAGACGAGATGGTGGCGTTCGCGGAGGCCCATGCGGACGCCCTCGGCGAGTGCGAGCTGGTGACGACCGGAACGACGGGGAAACGCATCTCCGAGGAGACCGGACTGGCGGTGAACCGACAGGCCTCGGGGCCGCTCGGCGGCGACCTCCAGATCGGTGCGATGGTCGCGAACGGCGGGATAGACGGACTGGTCTTCCTCCGTGACCCCCTCACCGCACAGCCGCACGAGCCCGACATCTCCGCGCTGTTGCGCGTCTGTGACGTGAAGGACGTCCCGGTGGCCACCAACCTCGCGTCGGCGGAGCTGCTCGTTCGAGGCCTGCTCGGCACGGAGGGGCCGATCGCCGATGAACTCCTCGACGAGCGGTCGCCGCTCCGCGACGACGACTGATCTCAGCGTCGATAATCGGCTCGACGGGGTTTATGTCCGGGTCGTCGTAGGCCGACCCGATGGGGAGAGAAACGGGACTGAGGCGGACGGACGAGGGGTCGACGAGTGCGACCACGATAGGTCGATCCCTCGGATCCGTCTGTCTCTGTCTCGGTCTTCTCGTCACGGCCGCGATCGTTCCCGGCGTCGCGGTCGGAGCCCCGGCGGAGCCGCACGAGGGCGCGGGGGCCACGGACCGCGAGGTCGGACCGCTGACCGAGTGTTTCGCCGGCGAGGGATACCCGCTGGCGATCGGCGACCCGCCGGCGACGATCGACGCGCTGGTCCACGTCTCGGTGCTCACCGATCCCGCCGCCGGCGACGAGTTCGGCGTCGAACTCGCGGGGACGCTCGACGGCGAGGCGATCGTCACGCTCGCGGCGGGCGTCCGGTTGGACGCGCCCGGGCTCGTCGCCACCGGGATCGACCCTTTCGCGGCGTTCGACCTGTTGTACGCCTACGAGCTCCGGCTCCCGATGTTCGACGGCACGATCGGCGAGACGACCTACGAGGAGGACCGGCCGCCGGTCGGGTCGGCCGCCGGTGCGGTTCCCTGCTGACGACTGGCGGCTCGACCCCGAGCCGTCGGTGACCTTATCCCCGTGGCTCCGGGAACGTGCGGACGAAGCATGTCCGATGGAGAGCTGGAGGACTTCACGATCCTGCGCGAGTTGGACGAACCGATCTCCGAGGACGAACTGGACGCCGCGGGCGAGCAGTCGGGGGAGGTCCTCGAACGGCTCCGCGAGGAGGGCGTCGGCATCGAGTGGGTCGACTCCGAGGTCATGACCGACGAGGACGGCGACGTGACCGGAACGTTCTGTCACTATCGCGCCGAGGACGAGGAGGCGATCCGTGAACACGCCGAACGGGCCGGACTCCCGGCGACGCGTATCGACCGACGCGGGGACCCGCTCGAGGGCGAGTGAGGACCCGACGGTCGCCTCGGCCTCCCGACCGCGACCGGCGGTTCCGCTCGGCCGTCACTCGGGACGTACCGCGCGAACGAGCGAGAGCAGCTCCCGTCGCGCGTCGTTCGCCCCGCCGTCGAGCCGGTACGCGCCGCCCGCGAGCAGGTACTGATCGGCCTCCCACACCGCGAGCATCGCCTCGACCGGGACCTCCTCGCCGTCGAGCGTACACCGACCACGAAAGGTGGCGAGCGTCGCCTCGGTGGCGTCGGGGTCGTCGACCGCGATCGTCCGCTCGCCGCGGGGCTCGATCCCGCCGATGTCGCGCTCCGCGAGCCGGTCGCGAAACCCCGAACGCGCCCGATTCTCGACGAGGCGGGCGAGCGCCGCGTTCGGCGGCGTTTCGGGCCGTATCCGGAGCCGGCTCGCGAAGAAGAAGGGGCGAGGATCCGGGCGGTCGGCCCGCTCGTATCGGGCCGTGCTCGCGGTCACCGAGACGGGGCCGGCGGCGAACGGGCGGTCGACCGTGTCGTCGACGTGCCGCCAGCCGTCGAGACGCTCGGCGGGGACGACCGGGGGATCCATGCCGGTCCCTTCGACCGGAACGCAAGTAAACGACGGGGGTGGCTCGGGCCGGTCAGTGGTCGTCCTCGCGCCACTTGTGTTCACACTCGGTACAGACGAAGAAGCGCGTCTCGGACTCGTCCGCGGAGCGGATCTGTTGCATGTACCAGTACGCGCGGCCGTTTCCACACTCCGGACAGTGGGCGTTCGTCTCCGGGAGCCCCTTGTCCTCGGCGTCGCTGACGTCGACGATCTCCGACTCCACCTGGGACTGGGTCGTCCAGGCGTCCTCCTCGTCCTCGTCACGGCCGACCTCGTAGCCGCAGGCGTCACAGACCCAGTGGTCCTCTCCCTCGCCCGACTTCATCATCGAGCCGCACTCGTCGCAGAACTTCATGCACGAACCAACGAGGGGTCACACATAAGCGGCGGGATCCCGCGCCGGAGACCGCTCGATCTGACGGGACGGCGGCCGTCGGATCTCACGCGACGTGGTCGGCGAGGACGAACCGGATCCGCTCCTCCTCGCTCCCCTTCGTCTCGCGGCCGGTGACGACGACCTCGCCGATTTCACCCGTGGATCCGACATGGGTCCCCGCACAGGCCGTGCGGTCGTAGGGTTCGGAGCCGGGTTTGGGGTCGGATTCGGAGCCGGGTTTGGGGTCGGATTCGGACCGATCGCCGTCGCGGTCGAGCCCGCCGACCTCGACGATCCGCAACTCGGTGATCGAGTCGGGAAGGAGGTCGATCCGGGTCCGATCGGTGTCGAGGGTCGCCTCCGCGTCCGCGCGGTCCATCATGTAACTCGTGACCGGGCGGTCGTCCGCGACGAGCTCGTTGAGCCGCGTCTCGATCCGCGCAAGGTCGTCGGCATCGAACCGGTCGTAGGCCGCGTCGAGGTGGGCGTGGTCGGCGTACAGCTGGTTGCCCGTCGTGCGGGCGTCGAACTCCTCGAGGAGCAGCGCCGACAGCAGGTGCTGTGCGGTGTGGTACCGCGCGTGTGCCCGGCGTCGGTCCCAGTCGACCTCGCCGACCACGGCGGTTCCGGGTTCGGGAAGTGGGGTGAGGGGACGGTCCGCGTCGGGAGTGGCGGGACCGTTCCCGTCGTCGTCCCCGACGGCGGGCGCGAGCGTGTGGTAGACCGTGTCCGTCTTCTCGACGTCGACGACGCGCCAGCAGCGGTCGGGATCGTCGGCGACGCGGAGGACGCCGGTGTCGTGTGGCTGGCCGCCGCCGGTCGGATAGAAGTGCGTGCCGTCGAGGACGACACGGTCATCGAGGGTTCGCTCGACGGTCGCCTCGAACCGTCGGACCGTGTCGTCGGCGAGGTAGCGTTGCTCGGTCACGTGATCCGAGAGCGGTCGGCGCTACATAAAGTCCCGCGAGCGCGACGGACGCCGGGACGACGACGCGTACGATGACGGAAACCATCGGATCGGACTCGGTAGCCGTCGAGGGGATAGCCGTCGAGGAGGTCGCTAAAGATCCAGTCGCTCGATCCCGCGAAGCGGGGAGCACGGTCGTAGACCACGGGTCCAAAGCCCCAGCCGGGAGGCGCGTACGCTCGCTGTGGTCCTCAGTCGCTCGCGTTGCTCGCTCCTCGTGGTCCTTGCGTCGCCTACGCCCGCCTCCCGGCTGCCCCTTTGAGTCCCGCCCCGCACGGTACCACCCCCACACCGCACGGTACCGCACCTCACGCCTCCCCAGCCTCGGCGGCGGGCCGGCGCGGGACCGCACCACGCTCGCGCCGGCCCGCCACCTCCCTCGCGAGCTCCTCGCGCCCGACCGGGCGCTCGGAGGCGCGCCGGGGCACCGCGAGCCGAGGCACCGCGCGCCTCCGGCGGCCGTCGGCCGTCGGCCGTGCGCGGCGTTGCCGCTGACCACGGACGGCGGGTCGGTCGTTCCGTCCCCGTCGTGGGCGTCGTACGCGTCGCGTGGCGGGGCAGGACCCGTTCTGCGCCCCTCGTCGTAACGACTAAGAACGGAACGCCCCTCGGTTACGCCAATGAATCACGAGTTTTTCGCCCGAGGTGGTCCCCGTGGGCGTCGAGATTAAGGAGACGGAGGTGGACGAGGCGGACTTCGAGGAGATGAAGCGGTTCGTGCGGGACTACCTCGCGGCCAGCGTCGAGAGCGAGGAGGACGGCGGCCGGATGCGGTGGTACCCCTGGCATTCGGCGGAGTACCGCTTCAACCACATCCTCAACGTGGTCGACCTCGCCGAGGAGATCGCCGAGGCGGAGGGTGCGGACGTCGACGTGGTCCGCGTGGCGGCGGTCTTCCACGACGTGGCCAAACTCGAGGTCGACCAGGACGTCCACGCCGAGGCCGGCGCACGCGTCGCCCGCGAGTACCTCCGGAGCCGCGGCAACTACCCCGAGTCGTTCATCGAGGAGGTGTGCGGGGCGGTCGTCGACCACTCCTACACCGGCGATCTCGCGGACGTTCCCCTCGAGAGCCGGTGTCTGATCGAGGCCGACGTGCTCGACAAGGTCGGCGCGAACGGCGCGGTGTTGATGCTGTTGCGGATGGGATACGAGTCCCGCACCCACATGGACGCCGCGAAGATGGTCGACCGGGTCCTCGACCGCGGCCGCGACCACACCGACCGCGTCGTCTCCGACACCGCGGAGAGCATCGCCCACCAACGGATCAAACGGGTCCAGTGGATCCGCGAGTGGCTCGAGGAGGAGGTCAGCCGAATGGACGCCGGCGGCGTCGTCGAACGGTAGCGCGTCGGTCGCGTCCAGCTACGCCTCCGCGGCGTCCAGCTACGCGTCCGGATCCACCGCGGGAAGGGTCCGCGAGAGGTATCGGCTCGCCTCCTCGCGGACCGCCACGGTCCACTCGCGGTCGGTCGTCGTCGCCCAGCGCAACATCGCGCCGGTCGCGAGCGTCTGGAGCGTCGCCGCGACCGCCGCCGGGTCGACGTCGTCGTTCCGCTCCGGCGAGGTCTCCGCGTTCGCGACCGGCTCGGCGGCCGCCTCCCGGACCGATCGCTCCAGAAACCGCCGGAACACCCGGTCGCTCCGGTCGAAGTGCTCGCGGTACGCCTCGTCGGTCGCCGCCTGTGCGCGGAGCTCGACCATCGCGACGAGGAACCGACCGTCCGGTGCGTACTCGTCGTCGACGCCGCCCGGATCGGTCATCGCGGCCACGTAGGCGTCGAGCCGTGCCCGCGGCGGGAGGTCGAAGGCGTCCTCCGAGACGGCCGTCTCGAAGCGCTCGAGCAGGTACTCGAGGAGATCGACCAACAACCCGTCCTTTCCGTCGTAGTGGTGGTACACGAGCGAGGGGCTCTTCTCGAACGCCTCGCCGATCCGCTTTATCGTGAGGTCCGCGTACCCGTGTTCACAGAGGGCACGGAACGCCGCGCCGAGGATGGCCTCGCGGGTGTCCGCCGGCTCCGTGAACGGGTCGTCCATACGGTGTGTACCCGACAGGGGTATATATCGATCCTGATTGAACGTTCATTCAACACGCTTATGCCGCGGGGGGGAGAGACGAATCCATGACTCGACCACCGGCGCTCGGAGGGTCGCCCCTCCGGAGTCGCGACGTCACGCTGGCGGTTCCCGCTTCCGGCCCCGCTCTCCCACTCCGGCCGCGTACGACTCTCACGTTTCGGGACTTCGTTCTCCGGAGCTCTTCTCATCGATATTCCGACGTCGGAGGTGAGCGGTGACGCCGCCGAGCGGGCGAACGGCCGTCGCCGTCGTCGTTTCCGTCGCACTCCTCGTCGCCGCCGGGAGCTTCGCCGGCGTCGCCGCGGAGACGGCGACCACGGACACGGCCTCCGTCGATCGTCCGGACGCGCCGAGCGCGCTCTCGGTCGAGGCCTCCGGCGGCGACGCGGGCGGCGGCGACGCGATCCGACAGGCGGGCGGTCAGGTCCGCGGCGAACCCGACCTCGAGACGTACCTCTCACAGCCGACGGTTCCGACCGGCGGCGAGTCGACGATCACCGTCGACCTCCTCAACACCGGCGAGATGGACATCGGCAGCGACCTCGACCCGCGCGTGACGACCGCGCGGAGCCTCCGGCTCGAGGCGGAAGCCGAGGACGAGGACGACCCGATCGAGGTGACGACCGGCGAGGTCGCCGTCGGCGACGTGCCGACCGGGACGCCCACCTCGGTCCCGATCGACGTCGCCGTGCCCGACGACGCGGCGGACGGCGAGTACGAACTCGACGTGACGGTCCGCTACCGGTACACCCGGACGATCGTTCCCAACGGGAGCAACCACTACGACTCCTCCCGGACCGAGGAGTTCGACGTCACCGTCGTGGTCGACGACGGGGCACGGTTCGCGATCGTCGACGCCGACACCGACGCGCAGGTCGGGGGGACCGGTACGGTGAACGCGACGCTGCGGAACGTCGGCGACGAGACCGCCCGTGACGCGGTCGTCACCGGGAGCGCCTCCGGAAGCGGCGTCGCGCTGGGCGCGAACGGCCCGCCGGACGTGTTCGTCGGCGACTGGGAACCCGGCGAGAACCGGACCGTGGCGTTCGACTCGTCGGTCGCGTCCGACTTCGTCGGCGGGACCTACGTCCTCCGCTCGAACGTCGAGTACCGCGACGGCGACGGGGCGGAGGTCACTTCCCCGTCCTCGCGGGTCGGCGTCACGCCGACCCCCGAACAGCGGTTCGCGGTCGACGGCGTCGCCGGCAGCCTGGAGGTGGGTCACTCGGGGAACGTCACCGGAACGGTGGCCAACGACGGGCCGCTTTCGGTCGACGACGCCGTCCTCGTCGCCGAGTCGACGAGCCCCGGCGTGACGTTCCCCGAGAGCCGGTACGCGCTCCCGGACCTCGAACCCGGCGAGTCGACGGACTTCGCCTTCGACGCCGACGTGACCCCCGAGGCCGACTCCGGCCCGCGACAGGTCCGGTTCACCGTCGAACACGGGAGCGGGGACCGCACGGCGACCGACGAGTCGACCGCCCGGATCGAGGTGGGTCCCGGACAGTCGTTCGCGGTCGACGGCGTCGACTCGACCCTCGAGGTTGGATACGCCGGATCGATAGACGGGACGCTCACCAACGACGGTCCGCGGACCGTTGACGAGGCGGTGATCGTGGCCGAACCGCAGAGCACCCGGGTGACGCTCGGCGAGAACCGATACGCGCTCCCGGAACTCGCACCCGGGGAGTCCACGGACTTCTCGTTCGACGCCGACGTGAGCGGGCAGGCCGACCCCGGCCCCCGACAGGTCCGGTTCACCGTGGAGTACGCGGGCGACGACGCGACGCTGACCGACGAGTCGACCGCACGGATCGAGGTGGCTCCGCGTCGACCGGAGTTCGCCATCGAGGCGGACGACCCGACGATCCCCGCCGGCGAGACGCGACGGATCACCTTCGAGATCACCAACCAGCGTCCCGAGACGCTCTCGTCGATCAACGCCGGGTTGTACGCCGACGATCCGATCTCGACCGTCGAGGACGAGGCGTTCGTCGACGAGCTCGAGCCCGGCGACTCGACCGAGATATGGTTCGAGGTGTCGGCCGCCGGAAGCGCGGGCGCCCGGACGTATCCGGTCGAGTTGGACTTCCGGTACGACGACGAGCGCGGGAACGACCGGATCTCCGACGTGACGCAGTACCCGGTCGACGTGTCCGAACCCGTCGACGACGGCGGGGGCCCCTCGATCGCCACGATCGTTCTCGGGGTCCTGGTCCTCGTCGTGCTCGTCGGGGGGGCGGTCTGGTATCGCGGGCGACAGTGACGCGATGGCCGGACTCGACCTGCACTCGATGACCGGGCCCGACTCGCATCCGACGACCGGACTCGACCCGCATCGGGCTCCGCGGAGGCGGCGACAGCGACGACCACGACCGCGACGACCGCGGGGGCGACCGTGACCGCCGCCGATCGGGTCGTCGAGCGCGTCGACGAACTCGCGACGAACCGCCCGGTGGCCGTCATCGCCGCGTTCCTGCTCGTGAGCGTCGTCGCGCTCGGCGGCGTCACGGCGATCTCGACGTCCGCGG
The DNA here is from genome assembly GCF_003697845.1 of Halobellus captivus. Taxonomy (GTDB): domain Archaea; phylum Halobacteriota; class Halobacteria; order Halobacteriales; family Haloferacaceae; genus Halorubrum; species Halorubrum glutamatedens. The sequence continues at coordinate 58,219 of NZ_RDQE01000010.1, forward strand.
GGGCCGACCAGTTCACCCAGGACATCCCGGCCCAGCAGGCGCTCGACGAGATCGACGAGGAGTTCGAGTCCTCGATCGGCGGCTCGGCCACCTCGGCGCAGGTGATCGTCACCGGGGACGACGTCCTCTCGCGGGACGCGCTCGTGCGGATCCTCGAGACGCAGGACAGGCTGGAGTCGCGCTCGACGTTACGGATCGCGTCGACGACGAGCCACGCGAACGCGATCGCGAGACGGCTCGACCCGTCGGCCGAGACGCCCGGCGAACAGCGCGACGCGGTCGCGGAGGCGACGCCGGGGGAGCTGGCGGCGGCGATCGAGGCCGCGGACGAGTCCGGCGCGGTGGCCGCGCAGGTGTCGACGGACTACAACCCGACCGCACAGCGGGCGGGGGCCGCGATCGTCGGCGTCACCTACGACGTGCCCGACGCGGCGACGACCGCCCGGGTCGAGACCCTCCAGGTCCGAAGCGTCGAGGTCGTCGACTCCGTTCCCGGCATGGAGGCCGGCGAGAACGCGATCCTGTTCGGCGACGGGATCCTCCAGAGCGAGATCAACGCGCTGTTGACCGACACCGCGATCATCGTCTTCCCCGCGGCGCTCGTGTTGATCCTGCTGTTCCTGCTCTTCGCCTACCGCGACCCGATCGACATGACGCTCGGGCTCTCCGCGCTCGGGATATCCGTCCTCTGGACGTTCGGGTTCATGGGATACGCCGGGATCCCCTTCTCCGACTCGCTCATCACCGTCTTCCCGCTTCTCGTCGCGGTCGGGATCGACTTCGGGATACACATCATCAACCGGTACCGCGAGGAGCGGCTCGACGGCGGAGGCATCGGCGACGCGATGCGGACGACGACCGACCAGCTGTTCATCGCGTTCCTGCTCGTGACGATCACGACCGTCGTGAGCCTGATCGCCAACGTCGTGAGCCCGTTCGATCCGAACCGTGACTTCGGGATCGTCGCCGCCGTAGGGATGGTCTTCACCCTCCTGGTCTTCGGCGTCTACCTCCCCGCAGCGAAGGTGCTCGTCGACCGGGCGCGCGACCGGCTCCCGATCCCCGAGTTCGGGTCCACGCCGCTCGGGACAGGCGGATCGCGGCTCGGGGCCGTCCTCCACGTCGGCGTCGACCTCTCCCGGATCGCGCCGGTCCTCGTTGTGGTCGTCGTGCTCCTCGGCGGGGCACTCGGCGGCGCGTACGGGACGGGCGTCGACACCGAGTTCTCCGAGGAGGCGTTCTTCCCGGACGAAGGGCGCCTGGAGACGTACAGCCAGCTCCCCGAGCCGCTCGCGCCGACCGACTACACGTTCCTCGACGTGCTCACCCTCTTCGAGGAGGAGTTCGACCAGAGCTTCGTGGGGTCGGTGACGCTGTACGTCGACCAGTCGGTCCGTGACGACGACTCGCTCGAACTCATCGATCGGACCACGCGGAACCCGCCCGACACCTTCGAGACGACCGACGAGCGGCGGGCCCGAAGTACGAGCATCGTCACCGTGATCGAGGATCGCGCCGAGAGCGACCCCGAGTTCCGCCGGCTGGTCGAGCGCAACGACCGGCTCGGCACGGGCGTCCCGGACCGCAACGTCGACGAGGTGTACGACGCGCTGCTCGACTCCTCGGCGGAGGGGCAGGCGCGCGGGTACATCGCCGCCGACCGCGGCAGCGCCCGGATCGACTACACGATCCGGCCGGGGGTTGACGACGCGGAGGCGGTCGCTGACGTCCGCGAGCTCGCCGAGCGTACCCCGCTCACGGCGGTCGCGACGGGGCAGCTCGTCGTCAACGAGGCCGTGATCGACCTGCTCCTCGACTCGGCGGTTCGGAGCCTGATCGCCGCGTTCGTCCTCACCGCGGCGTTCCTGATGCTCTCGTACCGGTATCTGGAGGGGAAGGCGGTGTACGGCGCGCTCAACCTGGTCCCCGTGCTGGCGACCGTCGGGCTGTTGGCCGGGTCGATGTACGTCCTCGACATCCCGCTGACGCCGATCAACGCGCCGATCCTCTCCGTCTCCATCGGGCTCGGGGTCGACTACACCGTCCACTTCGTCCACCGCTTCGTCGACGAGTACAAGGCCGGAATGCCGCTCCAGGAGGCGCTCGACGTCACCATCGGCGGGACCGGCGGCGCGCTCACCGGGAGCATGCTCACCACCGTCACCGGCCTCGGCGTCCTCTGGCTCGCCGTGATCCCGCTGATCCAGGAGTTCGGGGCGCTCCTCGCGCTCGGCGTGTTCTACGCGTACCTCTGTTCCATCGTGTTGGTGCCGTCGCTGGTGGTCGTCTGGGACCGCTACGGATCCCGCGTCGGGCTCGGGCTGGAGGCGACGCTCGGGGAGGAGGAAGGCGACGGGAGGTAGGACCCGGTCTCCGCTCAGTCGTCGGCGCGGGGCGTCGGCGGCGATCCGGCGAGCCGGTCACGATCGTGCGGGGCCTCCCAGTCGAGGTCGGGGCCGCGAGCGATGATCCCGCTCGGAGTGACGTCCGGATGGGTCGTGTAGTAGTGCTCCTTGATGTGGGCCATGTTCACCGTGTCGGCGACGCCCGGGGTGGTGTACAGGTCGCGCAGGTACGGCCAGAGGTGGTCGTACTGGTGGACGTACTGCCGATTACACATGAAGTGCGTGTGATACACCTGGTCGAAGCGGATCAGGGTGGTGAACAGACAGAGGTCTGCCTCCGTCAGGGAGTCGCCGACGAGATACCGGTTCTCAGCGAGGTGCTCGTCCCACCGGTCGAGTGCGCCGAACAGGTCGTCGACGGCGTCGTCGTAGGCCGCCTGCGAGGTCGCGAAGCCGGCGCGGTAGACGCCGTTGTTGACCGGCTCGTAGATCTCGGTGACCGTCTCGTCGACGTCCGCGACGGTCGCGTCGTCGTCGGGGCCGGGCAACAGCGAGACGTCGTTGCCGAGGTCGTCGAAGGCGGTGGTCAACGTCCGCAGGACCTCCCGGGACTCGTTGTTGACGATCGTGTCCTCCTCCGTGTCCCAGAGGACGGGGACGGTCACCCGGCAGGTCGCGTCGGGGTCGGCCGCGACGTACAGCTCGCGGAGGTAGTCGCTCCCGTGGATCCGGTCGGGGGTACACCCCTCCTTCTCCGGGGAGAACTGCCACCCGTCCTCGCCGCGCCACGGGTCGACGACGCTGACGCCGATGGCGTCCTCCAAGCCGAGCAGCGACCGCGCCAGCAACGTACGATGGGCCCACGGGCAGGCGTACGAGACGTAGAGGTGGTACCGGCCCGCCTCCGGCTGGAACCGCTCGTCGGGCTCGGCGTCGACGTGGTCGGGCACGTCGCTGCCGGCGATCCAGTTCCGGAAGGTGGTCTCCCCGCGCTGGAACGCACCCTCCTCGTCGGTCGATTCGTACGCGCCGGTCCGCCACTCGCCGTCGACGAGTTGGTTCATGGGCGTACAACGGTCTCGAGACGGATAACCGGGCCGGGGACACGGGCGTCACCGGGTCGAGCCCTCCGATCCTCGAGTGCGATCGTTGCCGCATGCCGACGGCTTTAACTCGGCCGACGCGGTACGTGTCTCCGTCATGGCCGCACAGGCGATGGATCGCGTTCCGCGATCGTAACGAGGAGTTCTACGTGAGCACGGACAGGACAGCGCGGGCGACGGTCGCTCGCCGATCGACGTGGGGTGTAACGGGATGTTGACCGGTAGCGAGAGCGAGGCCACCGGGGAGGACCACGGGACGTCCGACCGGGAGGTCCCGGAGGACGCGGGCCCGATGGTTCGCGCCGGGATCGACGCGGCCGCGTTGAAGCCGGCCGAGTGCGACGTCTCCCGGGCGGTCGACCTCCCGGTCGACCGCGTGGCGATCGACTACGAGGGTCGAGAGCACTTCCCGGACGCCGCGACGCTCGAGGCGATCGCCGACGCGAAGTCGCTGTACGTCACCACGCCGGTCCGCGCCGACGGCTTCGACCCGCTCGGCGACGACTCGCTGCTCGACCGCATCCCGGACCGAGCCCGACGGCTGCTCGTCGCCGGTCACGGCGCGTACCTCGACGAGTCGGAGGCGTCCCGCGCGATCGCCCCGCGGTTCGGGGCCGCCCGGGAGGCCGCCCCGGACGCCTGGGTCGGGACCGAGGGCGTCGAACGGCTCGCGCTCGCGGCCGGCGGGACGCAGTACGAACTGCTCTCGCGGTCGACCGACCGGGACGCTCGCGCGCTCCGTGCCGCCGGGTTCGACGGCGAGATAGCCGTCTACGCGCCGACCGTGCTGACCGACGACGAGGACGCGGTCCTCGACGGCGTCGGCGCGTACGTCTCCCGGCGGCGACCGGTCGCCCGCGCGCTCCCCGACGGGGGCGACGCGAACGGCGGGACACCCCCGACGGACGCGACAGCCACGGGACGGACCCGCGAGGTCCTCTCGGCTGCCGCACGCGACTTCGCGCTCGTCGGGTCGCCGGAGACCGTCCGCGAGCGCGTCGCGGAGCTCCGGGAGGCGGGCGTCGACCGCGTCGTCGGCTACCCCGCCCGCGGGATCGACGAGTTCCTGTCGTAGGAACCTCGTTCCCGCAGCCGCCGGACCGTTTTTATCGACGCTTCGAGAAGGGTCGTCGATGACGGACTCGAACCCTTCGGACGGCGCGGAGCCCTCGGATCCCGCGGTGGCGGTCGTCGGCGGCGGTGCGGTCGGCGTCACCGCCGCTCACGACCTCGCCGCGCGCGGCGCGACGGTGACGCTCTTCGAACGTAACGATCTCGCGAGCGGCGCGTCCGGACGGGCGGCAGGCGTCCTCTACGACGCCTACGCCGAGGACGTCGACGCGGCGATCGGCGCGCGCGCGATGGAGCGGTTCCGCGGGTTCGATCGGACGCTGCCCGGCTTCGAGTTCACCCCGTGTCCGTACGTCATCGCGGTTCGCGAGGGCGACGAGGACGCCGGGGCGGTGCCGGAGATGGTCGACCGAATGCGCGAGCACGGCCGGGACGTCTCGGTCGTCGAGCCCGACGCGCTCGGCGAGCGGTTCCCGCTCTCGACGGACGACCTCGCGGTCGCCGCGGTCGGCGAGGGGGCGGGGTGGGCCGACCCGGGAAGCTACGTCGTCGCGCTCGGCGAGCGCGCGGCCCGCGAGGGGGTGACGATCGAGACCGAAAGCGAGGTGGAACCCGTCGCTGACGCGGGCGCGACGCTCCGCGTCGACGGCGCGGAGCGCGCGTACGACGCGGTCGTCGTCGCGGTCGGCGCACACACCGAGCGCTTCCTCGGAGCCGCCGGGATCGCGGTGCCGGTGAAGCCGTACCGCGTCCAGGCGCTGACGAGCCGCGTCGCATACGACGGGCCGATGACGTACGACGCGACCGCCGGCGTCTACTTCCGTCCGCACCCGACCGGACTGTTGGCGGGCGACGGCACCGAGCCGTTCGAGGCCGACCCCGACGCGTACGACCGCGAGGGCGACGACTGGTTCGTCGAGAACGTCTCGGCGGCGCTCCGCGAGCGCGCCGCCTACGACCCCGAGGTGGAGCGCGCGTGGGCCGGCCTCTGTACGGCGACGCCCGACGGCGACCCGCTTCTCGGCCCCGTCGCCGACGGCGTCTTCGTCGCCGCCGGCTGGCAGGGGCACGGGTTCATGCGCGCGCCGGCGACCGGGGAGGTCCTCGCCGAGGGCGTCCTCGCCTCGCTGTCGGGCGCGGCGGTCGGCGACGACGGCTCGCCGTGGGTCGAGGCCTTCGATCCGGACCGGTTCGAGGGCGACGAGACGTTCGAGATCGAGGAAGGGATGTCGGTACGGAACCGCTGATATCGAGAGGGGGGCCGCAGTCCGGCCGAACTATGCGTCGTCGGACTCGGCGTCCCCGGCGGCGGACCCTTCGCCCTCCTCGACGACGTCGACCGTCTCGGCCGCGCCGTCCTTCGGGATCTCGACCTGGAGCGTGCCGTTCCGGGTGAGCGTCGCGTTCGCGCCGTGGGGAGTCACGTCGGCGTCGGCGGGAAGCTCGGCGCTGCCCGAGAGGGTGAGCCCGCGGCCGGGGAACACCACGTCGAAGCCGTCGTAGAAGTCGCGGAAGCGGTCGAGTCGGACCTCGACGGTGTGGTCGAGGAACGTCACGTCCACGTCCTCGCCGTGGACGCCGGCCGCGTCGAAGACGACGAGGTAGGCGTCGTCGCTCTCGAGGAGGTCCGAGGAGAGCGGGCGGCGCTCCTGCATCCGGCTCCAGCCGCGTCCCACACGCTCGAGCGCCCCGCGGAGGACCGAGCGCCCGGTGTCGACGATGCGCGTCACAAGGCTACACCTCGATCTCGGACAGGTCGGTCCCGCCGCAGTACGGACACGTCAGGTCCGTGACGGCGTGGTCGTCGGGAAGGTCGTAGGTGTAGTGGTTCTCGAACATGTCGAGTTCGCAGTCGTCGCTCTCGCATTTGACCTCCATCGTGGATGGCATTACCGGTCCCTTGTGTCGGCGAGGGCTTAAACGACGTGGGGCCGGCGATCCGGACGCCGGTCTCCTTCGAACCCGAGTCCCCCTCAGATTCCGGACCCTCGGAGCCGCTCCGGAACGACGGTCCGCTCCGCGAGGAGGACGACGGCGGTTCCACAGATCACGCCGAGGAGGACGCCGTCCGACACGAACAGGAAGGGGACGCCGAACGCCAGCGAGACGCCGAGATACAGCGTGAAGAGGGTCGCCCCACCGAGGAACGCGATCCGGAAGAGGACCGCGCGTCGCGCCGCCGGGAGTCGATCACGGGCGAGCCAGGCGACCGGGCCCGCGAGCACGGCGACGGCGAGCGCGGAGGCGGCGACGAGGAGCCACGGGACCGAGCCGGACTCGATGACCCGGGCGAGTGCGAGCGCGGCGAACAGTCCGAGCGAGACGTACAGGAGGAGGGTTGCACGACGGGGGGACATACGCGATCGTTCGCCCCGATCGGTCATAAACGGTCGGAGGGATCCGACGAAATAGATATACTAGTACAAGAATACAGACATACATTTATATATCGAACCGACGATCCTCGAAGCATGCCCATCGGTATCGACGAGTTCGACTCACACGATCCGGACGAGCGGGAGACGAACGCGGAACGGGTGATCGGATTCCTGATCCACAATCGTGACAAGGCGTACAAGGCGGTCGAGATCGCCGAGGCGACCGGGATCAACGAGAACTCGATCCACCCGGTGTTGAAACGGCTCGCGGACCGCGATCTAGTTCGACACCGGGAGCCCTACTGGGCCATCGGCGACCTCGACGCGGTTCGGAACGCGATGACGTTCGCCTCGACCGCGGGGTTTCTCGACGAGGAACTCGGTCCCGAGAGTCGTGAGGAGTGGTTGGCCGCAGCACGGAATGAGACGGGGCGCGACGAGTGAGCGCCCCGAAACCCAGCTTCGACGACCTCGAGCGAGGCCACGTCGTTCTTGCCCCGGATCCGTTCAAGGAGGGAGACGACACGACCCGTCCGTGGGTCGTCGTCAACACAGAGCGACATCCCTTCGACAAGCGACAGTACGTCGTCATGGGATTGACGACGAGGACGTGGTACGACGAGCGCATCCCGCTCGAAACGGACGATTACCGACATCGACGAGCGCCACGGGACAGTTCGATCGTGCCACACGCGGTGGCGTCGCTCGGCCCGGGACTGATGACGGCGTACGTCTGTCGTGTCCGCGACGATCCGCTCGATCGAGCGGTCGAAACGCTCTCGAAATATCTATGATGTCGTCCGTTTCGGAGATCGATCCTGAGGATCGCCGGCCCCACGTTCCGCACGCGTTTTCCGTCTCGGCCGTCTACGACGGGGCAACATGACCGATCCGGCCGATCTCTCCGTCACGATCGTCGACGGGTACGTCGACGAGCCGGCGCACTTCGGCGTGCCGCCGTACGTCTCGACGTACCCGCGGTACACGGCCGGCGCGCTCGTCGACGCGGGCGTCCCCGAGGAGTCGATCACCTACCACACCATCGACGAACTGCGCGACGACCGGAACAAACACGCCGACGTCGCCGACGCGGACCTCTTCGTCTACGTCGGCGGCATGACCGTCCCCGGCAACTACGTCGGCGGGACGCCCGCCGAGCCCGACGAGGTCCGCGAACTCGGCTGGACCGCCGACGGCGTCACGCTGCTCGGCGGACCGGTCCGATTCGGCGTCGGCGAGGAGAACGCCGGCGCACAGGACATGGAGCGCGACGACCTCGACTACGACTTCGTCGCGAAGGGCGACGTCGAGGCCGCCGCCCACGACCTGGTCGCGAACGGGCTCGAGGGGTTCGGAAACCGGATGCGCGACAACGACGAGGTCGATCGGTGGGCGGCGAAGGGCGCGTTCGTCGTCGAGCAACACCCCAACCACCCCGACTACCTCATCTGCGAGATGGAGACCTCCCGCGGCTGCGCCTACCGCTGTTCGTTCTGTACGGAGCCGCTGTACGGCAACCCGGCGTTCCGCGAGCCGCGCTCGGTCGTCGACGAGGTGGACGCGCTCTCGGACAGGGGGGTCAAACACTTCCGGCTGGGCCGACAGGCCGACATCCTCGCGTTCGGCGGCGACGGCGAGGCCCCGAACCCCGACGCGTTGCGGGAGCTGTACGGCGGGATCCGCGAGGTCGCGCCCGACCTGGAGACGCTCCACCTCGACAACATGAACCCCGTGACGATCGTGGAGTACCCCGAGGCGTCCCGCGAGGCGATCCGGGTCATCGCCGAGCACAACACGCCCGGCGACACGGCCGCGTTCGGCCTCGAGTCCGCGGACCCCGTCGTCCGGGAGGAGAACAACCTGCTCGTCACCGCCGAGGAGTGTCTGGAGGCGGTCCGCGTCGTCAACGAGGAGGGCGGCTGGCGGCCGGGCGACCCCACCGCCGGCGACTCCGGAGGCGTCCCGGGCCCGGACGACGACCGGCGGTACGGCCCCTCCACCGGCCCCGACGCGAGTCCGCGGCTCCCGAAGCTCCTCCCCGGGATCAACCTCGTTCACGGACTGAAGGGCGAGCGGCCCGAGACGTACGAGCACAACAAGCGGTTCCTCGGGCGCGTCTACGACGAGGGGCTCATGCTCCGGCGGATCAACGTCCGGCAGGTGATGGCCTTCGCCGGCACCGAGATGGCCGAGACCGGCGCGGACATCGCCCAGGAGCACAAGGACCGGTTCGCCTCCTACAAGCGCGAGGTGCGCGAGACGATCGACAACCCGATGCTCGACCGGGTGGTTCCGCCCGGCACCGTCCTGCCGGACGTCCACCTCGAGTACCACCAGGACGGGAAGACGTTCGGCCGACAGCTCGGCACCTACGCCCTGCTCGTCGCGGTTCCCGGCGAGCGCGAACTCGGCACCGCGATCGACGTGGCGATCACGGACCACGGCTACCGCTCCGTGACGGGCGTCCCCTACCCGCTCGACGTCAACGCGGCCTCGATGGACGAGCTGACCGCGATCCCCGGGATCAATCGGAACACGGCGGGCGACGTCGTCGTGGGGAGGCCGTACGACGGGATCGACGCGGTCGACGCCGGCGTCGCCGACCTCTCCCGGTTCGCGGTCGCCGGCGACGCGAGGGTACCGATCCCCGGCCGCGACCGTCCCGGGTCCGGCCCCGGTCCGGCGTCCCGATCGTCGCTCGGTCGCGGGGACTGATGTCGTCACCAGGACCCGCCGGGGACGTCTCCTCGTCGCCGACGATCACCCGCGTCGAACTCCCGGTCGACACCCGCGCGACGACGGGAACGACGAACGCCTACCTCGCGAACGGCCTCCTCGTCGACCCCGCGGTCCGGACGGACGACCTCGACGAGGCCGTGGCGTCACACGGATCGGCGGACGGATCCGGGATCGGGGCGATCGCCGTCACGCACACCCATCCGGACCACGTCGGCGCGGTCGCCGACTACGCGGACCGGACGGACGCGACCGTCCACGCGCACGCGGACCACGTCGAACGGTTCCGCGACGCGACCGGGACCGATCCGGACGGGACGTTCCGCGACGGCGACACGCTCGGGACGACCGGCGTCCGCGCGCTCGACACGCCGGGGCACGCGCCCGACCACGTCGCGTTCGTTGTCGAGGACGACCCCGCCACCGCGGCCCTCGTCGGCGACCTCGCCGTCGCCGAGGGAAGCGTCGTCGTCGGGGCGCCCGAGGGGAACCTCCGCGAGTACCTGGCGAGTCTCGAACGAGTGCGCGACGCCGGCTTCGACCGGCTGTACCCCGGCCACGGCCCGACGATCGAGGACCCGAACGCGACCTGCGAGCGGCTGATCGACCACCGGATCGCCCGCGAGGAGCGGGTGCTCGCGGCGGTCGAGGCCGGCGCGGCCGACGTCGACGCGGTCCTCGAGGCGGCCTACGACAAGGACCTGACCGGCGTGGCGGACCTCGCGCGGGCGACGGTTCGTGCGCACCTCGAGAAGCTGGCCGCCGAGGGGCGGATCGACGCGGCGTGGGACGACGGGTAGCCGGGGGTCGTTCCCGACGACGGGACCTACCCGCCGGTCGACTCAGTGCCGTCGATCGGATCCCCGTCACCGGACGCCGGGTCCCGTTCGACGTGGTCCCGTTCGGCCGGGATCGAGACGGTCGCCGACCGATCGGTCACGACGCCGTACTCCGCGGTCGCGACCGACTGCGGAGCCCCCTCGAGCTCCGGCCCGTACCGCGATCCGAGCGAGGCGCGGACCGCGTCGCGGACGCAGGCCCTGATCGCCGCCCCGATCGCGGTGGCGGAGCCCGAGAAGGTCCTGCCCCCGTTATCACATCCATGTCCGTTCCCGTCTCCACCTCCATCCCCGTCCGAGTCGCGCTCCGGCGGGCAGCCGACCACGACCGCGTCGCTCGTCGTGCCGGGGAACCCGACCGTCGCGAGCAGCGTCGCCGCCTTCGCCTCGGCGGCGACCGCGACGAGGTTCGCGAGCGCGCCGGGCGCGAGCGGGCGGTCCGCGCCGACGAGGAGGTTGACGGTGCCGGCGGGGGGCGTCGCGTCCGGATCGACGTCGGATCGGACGTCGACCTCGGGGGTGCCGGCGGGATCGATCTTCTCCTCCGGGAGCGGGAGCGCGGCGGGGTTCGAGACCCCCGCGGTGGCGAGCACGGTCGCTCCGTCAAGCCGTGCGACCCGGCCGTGTCGCTGGTCGACGCCGGTGAGGAGCGCGGGAGTGTCGGCAGGGGCGCCGTCGCTCTCGGCGTCGGCGAACCCCGCCGCGTCGACTCGTCCGTCGACGTACTCGCGGAGGTCCCGCCGGCCGGCGTCGTCCCATCCTTCCGGGACCGTCACGTTGTAGGCGGCGTCGGCGACGCGGACCCCGCCGTCGAACCCGGTCGAGAGGAACCGTGTCGGGCCGTCGGTCCGACGGAACCGACAGACGCCGTCGATGACGTCCGCACTGAACGCGGAACGTCGACCGCTCATACGCCGAGCGCGTCGAGGAGCCGGTCGTTCTCCCGCGGTCGACGGATCGCGGTACGCAGGTGGTTGTCGAGCCGCGGGAACGACCGGGCGTCCCGGAGGACGATCCCTCGCTCCCTCGCGACCTCCAGGATCGCGTCGGGGCCGTCCCTCCCCGCATCGAAGAGGAGGAACGGCGCGTCGGAGGAGTACACCTCCCACTCGGTCGCGAGGCGTTCCCGGACGCGCTCGCGTTCGGCGGCGACGCGGTCGCGCGTTCGCTCGACGAACTCCGTCCGCCGCAGACAGTGCGTGCCGACCGCGGCGGCCGGCGTCGACAATCCCCAAGGGAGCCGCCCGCGGTCGAGCCGGTCACGGATCCGTCCCGTCGCGACGAGGAACCCGGCTCGCAGTCCCGGAAGGCCGAACATCTTCGTGAGCGATCGCGCGACGACGACGCCGGGTTCGCCCGCGAGCGACGGCTGGGACGTGAAATCGAGGAACGCCTCGTCGACGAACAGCGTGGTCCCGGCGTCCCGACAGCGCGCCGCGAGCCGGAGTAACCTGTCCCGGTCGACGAGCTCCCCCGTCGGGTTGTTCGGCGTACAGACGACGACGAGCGCGTGCTCGGCCGGGTCGACGTCGAGGACCTCGTCGTGAGCGACGGGCATCGGACGGCCGCCCTGGAGCCGGACCTCGCGGGCGTACTCGCCGAAGGACGGCTCGGGGATCACCGCGGAGTCGCCGTCGTCGAGCGCGACCGCGAAGAGCAGCCGCATCCCGGCCATCGCGCCCGCGGTCGGGATCACCTCGGGGGGAGCGCAGTCGACGTAATCGGCGGCGGCCGCACGGAAGGCGACGTAGTCGTCCGCGGGATATCTCCCCGACGCCGAGAGCGCCGAATCGTACACGGCCGTCACTCCCGAGGGGGTCTCCGGGTTCGTGTTCGCGCTGAAATCGATCACGCCGGGGTCCGTGGCCCCGCCGTGGGGCACGCGACCGATGTCGTCCAGCGCCTTCGCGTCCATGCCATCGATCCCGGCGCGATCCTCAAAAACCCACCTCCGCTCGGTCACGAGCGGAGAATCCGGCGTGTCAGCTCGAGATCCCCCGGCCGGTTGACGTTGACCGCGACGGAGTCCCGCTCGCGGACGACGACCCGATCTGCCCCGTCGCCGACGACGTTCAGGCCGGTCGGTACGACCGCGGTCCCGTCGTGTTCGAACGACGTGTCGACGCTCGCGCCGATCGCACGTTTGTACGCGACCGGTACGCAGACCGTTACCGACCGGACGAGATCGTCGGGAGTGGAGATCGTCTCGTTGCGTGGCGAAGCCGTCTCGTCGGGAGGAGACGCCGTCTCACCGGGAGTAGTCCCGGCCGAGATCGCCTCGTCGATCGCGGCCTCGACGTCTCGCCCCCGGAGCAGAGGGAGGTCGGCCGCGACCGTGACGGCCGGGCGGTCGACCGCCGAGAGTCCCACCTCGAGGTCGGCGACGTAGCCCTCTCCGCTCCCGTCCAGGACGGTACACGGCACCGTCGCCTCCTCGGCGAGCCCCGACACGAGTGCGTACCGGGTGTCGGGTGCGTGTGGCGACGCGACGGCGGCGACGCGGGAGACGCCGGCGTCCGCCAACGCGTCGAGGACCCTGGCGATCATCGATCGACCGCCGACCTCGACCAGGGGCTTTTCGACGTCGCCGCCGAGACGCGTCCCGCGCCCGCCACAGAGGAGCACGGCCGGGAGGGTCCGGCCCTCGCGATCGTCTCCGGTCACGCGATCGTCCACGCCACCACCCCCGCGTGGAGCGCGACCGCCCGCCCGAGCTCGTTCGCCGCGCCGAGGACGTCTCCGCTCACCCCGCCGAGCCACGGGCGGACGCGAGCCATGAGCACGAGGGAGACGACGGGACCCGCGAGCAACGCGGCCGCGAGCGCCAGGAACGCGCCGGGCGGCGGCACGAGCAGGACGAGGACGGACGCGACCGCGACCGGCACCAGCGACCGCGGCCCGACCTCGCTGACCACCGCGGATCCGATCCCCTCGTGTGCCGGCGTTCCGAGACAGGCGAGAAGCGCCATCCCCGCCTTGGCGCCGACCTCGGCGGCGAGGACGACCCTGAACACGACGGTTCCGACGAGCACGCTGCCGCCCGCGTCGCCGACTCCACTACCCGTGCCGCCGACGAACCCGGTGGCGAGCGCCAGCGCGCCGAGCGTCGTGGCGAGCAGCGTGACGCCGAGCGCGAGCGTGCCGCCGACGCCGAGGTCGGCGTCCTTCAGGACCGCCAGCCGACGGTCGGGGTCGTGCGCGGCGACCGCGTCGCCGAGGTCCGCGAGCCCGTCGGCGTGGGTGACGCCGGTGAGGAGATGGAGCGCGACGAGGTAGCCGGCCGCGGCGGTCCACGGCGAGGGAGCGAGAAACGCGAGCCCCGCGACCGATCCGATCCCCGCGCCGACCACCGGAAACGTCCAGGGGGACCGCCGGAACGCGTGCCAATCCGCGGGAGCGGCACCTGGCATCGGCACCCGCGTCAGGAACGTGAACGCGCCGCGAAGCGCGGGGATCGGGTGGACCGGTGGGCCGACCCAATTTTCGTCGTCTCCGAAGCCCTCCGTGTCTCCGGTCTCCTCCGCGTCTCCGTCGTCTCCGAAGCCCTCGGTGTCGTCATCGCTCCCGGTCACAGCGCCAGCGACACCCCCGCGACGCCGACGCCGAGCCACCCGGCCCGCGACACGATCCGCACGCCCCGCCGCGCCTCCGGGGTCGTCGGGAGCGCGCGCTCGGCCAACAGCGTGTACGCGTCCGGCTTCGCCAGTCGAACGTCGAGCACCGCCGCGAGCGACCCCATCGGCCAGCCGGAGTTCGGCGAGTCGGGAGCGAGCGCCGCGGACCGGGCGCGTCCGAGGCTCGCGGTCGGGTCGGTCGAGGCTGCCCCCCAGCCGACCGCGAGGATCAGGAGCGCGGTCGCCCGCGCCGGGAGCCACATGACGGCGTCGTCGAGGCGGGCGGGCGCCCAGCCGGCCCGCCGGTCGCGATACCCGAGCATCGAGTCCAGCGTGTTGACGCCCTTGACCCAGGCGGCCGCACCCGCGGCGGCGGCGAGCACGACCGCCGGCGGGAGCCCCGCGTACGAGGCGAGGACCGCCCCGACGACGAACCCGAGGAGGGGAGCGATCAGGCCGTCCGCGAGGTTCTCCGCCGCGCTCTCGACGGCCGCGGACCGGACGTGAGCGGCCGACAGGTCCGCGGCGTCCCGCCCCGCGAGCGCGCGCAGCTCGCGGCGCGCCGCCTCGAGGTCCCCGTCGGCGAGATCGATCACGTCGCCGGCGACGGAAAGCAGCATCCGACGGCTCGAGCAGGCGAAGAGGACGACTCCCGCTGTCGCGGCGGTCGGGACGGCGGACGCGGGAAACACGGATCCGACCGCGATCACCGGCGCGGCGAGGAGCGCGGCGAAGGCTACGGGAGCGACGACCGCGAGCGCGACGCCGACGGATCGCGAGTCGGGTAGCCGGTCGTCGAGCGCGGCGACGACCCGCCCGAGCCACGCCACGGGGTGAAGGGAGGACGGCGGCTCCGAGAGGGTCCGGTCGAGGGCGGCGGCGAGCGCGAGCGCGCCGGCCGCCGCGAGCGTCACGGCTCGGCCTCCAGCTCGCCGCCGATCGCGTCGAGGGGGATCTCCGTCACGTCGAGGAACCGGCCGCCCACCTCGACGATCCCGCCGTCGGTCGTCGAGTCGTTCCCGACGTGGATCAGCGCCGACGGCGCGACGCCGAGCGCCTCCGCCGCGGCCTCGAACGCCTTCGGATGCGGCTTCCGCCAGCCGCAGCCGACGCTCGTCGTGACCGCGTCGAACTCCCCGCGGAGGCCCGCGCGTATCAGCGTCCGGGGAACCAGCTCCGGGACCGCGCAGTTCGAGCAGATCCCGACCGGACCGCGGTCGGCCGCCGTCCGGACCGCGTCCAGCGCGTTCTCTCGGCGGGTGACCTCGGGATCGAAGGCGGCGACGACGGCGTGACGAACGACGTTGTCCGGGGCGTCGACGCCGCGCGAGTCGAGGGCTGCGGCCACGTGCGCCGGGAGGGGGACCTCCGCGCCGTCCGGGGCGTCGACGTGCCGCTCGCCGTACGCGACGTGCCAGTCGTCGGGGACGGCGACGTCTCGCGACTCGAGCTCGCGCGCGACGACCTCGGCCGGGTCCGTCGGGTACTCGACGTCCACGAGCGTGCCGAAGAGATCGAACGTAACTGCCACGATACCCCCTGTAGGGACAAACCGGGATTGAACCTGTCGGTCGGGTCACGACTCGCGCGGGCTCAAAGCAGCTGGCCGAGGTGGAGGTTGTAGAACCGATAGAGCCCGGAGACCCACGCACAGAGCCAGAGGATCATGAATCCGGCGACACCAACGCGGAGCCGGCCGCGCCACTTTCCCATGTCCTCGTGGAGCTCGTCGATGTCGACGTCGGGGTCGTCGTAGGCGTCCGCGTCCCGTTTGGCCTGGAAGATCCGGACGATACCGGTGAGCGCGAACGTCAACAGCGCGTACGCCTGAAGCCCCAAGAAGGCGTGGACGACGGCCCCGCCGGAGAGCTGTCCGAGGAGCCGCGGCATCATCCACGTCACCATCGGAACCGTCGTCAACAGGAGGCCGACGAGAATGTACCGCAGATGACGTATCAACACGTTCCACGTCACGACCTCGGTGTCGATCATGATCCACGCGCCGTACAGAAGGAACGGGAGGCTCGCCGTTACGGACAGCCCCACCGCCGCCGCGATCACCGACTCGTCGACCATGGCCCACGCTTCGGTCCCGTGTGCGTAAAACTCCCCGATCCGCCGACGGGTCGTGGAGTTCCCAGGAGTTCCCGAGGCTCGGGATCGGACGAAAAAGAGTTACCGTCCCGAGCGCGTACGTCCGGGCAATGGAGGACACCTCGACGCGGTCGGAGCCGGACGGTCCCGATGAGGGGGCCGTCGAGGAGGGCTCGGGGGACCCGGACGTCCCGAGCCCGAACGGGGCCGACGCCGATGACGACCTCGCCGAGCTCCGCGATCGGGTCGACGACGAGTACGACTTCGACGACTTCGGCCCGGCGGACATGGCCCGGATGAGCGCCGAGGAGTGGGACGCCGCCTTCGACCCCGACACGTGGATCACCGGGCCGCGCCTGCTCGACCGCGTCGAGGCCGAACTGAAGTCGCGGATCGCCCGACGCGAGGTGTTCGGGCTTCTCGAGCGCGTACGCGAGGACGGCGAGGAGCGCGTGCTCGTCTACTCCGACGAGGGGTACGCGATCGTCCGGCCGAGCGGCGAGGTGAGCGGTCGGGGAACGGTGCTCCGGGACGTCGAGCCGCTCGTGGCGCTCGCGGCGATGGAGGAGCACGACGTGGCCGACCCGCCCGACGACTGGTCGCTTCCCCATCCCGACACGGTTCCGGAGGGGTCCGGCGAGTTCGGCAACCTGATGATCCAGGTCGTCGCGGCGGTTCAGGTGATCGCGGGCGTCGCCCTGCTCGGCGCGTCGTTCCTGACGGACCTCGACAGCATCGTCGGCCCCGCGATGGGATCCGTATTCCTCCTCGTCGGGCTCTTCCTGTTCGCGATGGTCGCCAACGCCAGGCTCTCCGATCGGTTCCGTTCCGAGGAGTACCGCGACCGGCTGCGCGCGCTCCGGGAGGCGGAGGAGCGACCGGAGTTCGTCCCGGTCGACGGGGAGGTCCTGAACGAGGAGACCGAGGATCGGTGAAAACGCCGAATTCGAGGGTTTCAACCCACCTTACTATCCGCCCACCGATCGAGGATAGTCGGTGGGTTTAAGCGCACCCCGTCCTGAGTGAACCTGTATGAAAAGGCGGGAATTCGTGCGAACGGCCGGCGGCACGACCGCCGCGGTCGCGGCCTCTGCCGGGGCGACGGGAACGGCCGCCGCACAGGAGGTGCAACCGGAGTGGCCGAGCGGGGTCACGAACGGGAACCTCGGGAGTTACAGGGACGCTCGCGGCGAGAGCGAAGTCACCGTTCAGGTCGGCGCCGGCGACAGCGGTCTCGCGTTCGACCCGACGCAGCTGTGGGTCGATCCGGGTACGACGATCACGTGGGAGTGGACCGGAAACGGCGGCGCACACAACGTCCAGACCGTCGAGGACGGCGGCCCGGCCTCCCTCGACAGCGGCGACGCCGTCGACGAGGAGGGCTACACCTACGAGTACGAAACGAGCGAGGAGGACGCCGGCATCACCCACTACCACTGCGTCCCGCACACCGCGGTCGGCATGCACGCCGGCATCGCCGTCGGCGAGGACGTCCCGACGGTCGAGACGGGCGGCGCGAACACCGGCTGGCCCGAGGACATCGCCGACGTCGGGATGCCGATCCACGCACACTGGGTCGGCATCTCCGCCGGTATCGGCGTCGTGCTCACGATGATATTCACGTTCTACACGCTGAAGTACGGCGAGTCCGCACACACCGGTCACGGGGGGAGTCGATGAGTTCGAGCGGCTCCTCGTACGGGGACATCCACCGGTATGAACCCGCCAGAGAGAGCACGGCCGCCGCCATCGCCATCGTCCTCCTCACGATCATCGAGGTCGTGTTCGTCTTCCTGTTCGTCTACGGACTCATGTTCACCTGGGCCTCGACTGAACCCGGGAACATGTTCATGGGCGCACTTCTGGCACTGATCTTTTTGGATCTGGCGTTCATACTGTTGTTGTATCGGAAGGAGTTCCTCCCCGACGTGATGATCGTCAAGAAGCGGCGTCGGAAGTGGGAGGACCTCTACGTCCGAGAGGAGGAGAAGGACGGCGTGGAACTGGACACCGGCGACGCCTGGGAGACCGTCAAGCGGGCGGTGTACCCGTACTACAAGAAGTGATCAACCAATGAGCCTCAAAAAGAACGACGAGATGGACCACAACGCGTGGCTCAAAAATCAGGACCTGACGGTCATCGAGACTGCGTTCCTCACCACGCTCATCTGGGTCGACAAACGGCTCCGGATCGTCGACTACCTCGAGCTTCTGGAGACGATGTACTACCGCGCGAACCTCCAGATGCCGAAGAGCCACACCGAGCAGTACGACCTCGACAACAAGTTCTGGTACTGGTATCCGCTGTACTCGCTCGGGTCGTTGTCGATCATCGCGTACCTCGTCGCGGCGGTCTCCGGCGCGATGTTAGGGTTCTACTACTCCCCGTCGACGGCCGGAGCCGCCGCACAGGGTGATCCGACGGCCGCGTACGACTCGGTCGTCCTGATCCTCCAAGACGTCCAGTTCGGGTTCATGCTTCGCTCCATTCACAGCTGGGCGGCCCAGTTCATGGTCGCGGCGGTGTTCCTCCACATGCTGCGCGTCTACTTCACCGGCGCGTACAAGGAGCCCCGCGAGGTCAACTGGATCCTCGGCGTCGTGCTGATCGGGTTGACCCTCTTCTTCGGGTTCTCCGGGTACGTCCTCCCGTGGAAGCAGCTGTCCTTCTGGGCGGCACAGATCGGCGTCGAGATGGCGCTCGCGACCCCGATAGTCGGGGAGTGGGCGGCGCAACTCCTGTTCGGCGGGTTCACCCTCGGACAGGCGACGCTCGTGAGAATGTACATCCTGCACGTGTTCGTGTTGCCGTTCGTGGTGACGTCGCTCATCGCGCTCCACGTCGGCATCGTCTGGGTGCAGGGGATCGCGGAGCCGCACTAAGCCAATGACCGACGACAACGACCCCATGACGGACGGTGGAACCGACGAGGAAGCGCGCACCGACGGCGGTCCGCCGGCGACGGTGCCGCCGGACGACGAGACGCCTACCTGGAGCGAGCGGAAGGAGAACTCACAGGGACTCGCACAGCTCACCTATCAGTACTTCGAGCGATCCCGCCGCGAGGACGAGGACCTGCGCACGGAGTCGACGTACGTCGAGCGCGACGTGTTGGGCTTCCCCGCGTGGCCCCACGAGACGATCCGTAACCTCGCGATCGCGAGCTTCTTCGTCGGCATGCTGATCTTCATCTCGGCGTTGATGCCGCCGCACTTCGGGCACCCGGCCAATCCCGGGTCGACGCCGGCGATCATCCTCCCCGACTGGTATCTCTACTGGTCGTTCGGGCTGTTGAAGCTCAACCCGCTGAACCCCGAGCTCGCGGTGCTCGACGGGAACATCCTGCTCGGCAACGAGTTCCTCGGGATCATCGCACACGGGATCGTCTTCGGCGCCATCGCGCTCGTTCCGTTCCTCAACAAGGGGAGCGCGCGCCGGCCGGTCGAGGAGCCGTTCTGGGCGGCCGTCGGCGTGACCGGCGTCGTGCTGTCGCTCACGCTCGCCGCGCTCGCGATCCAGAACTTCTTCCCGTTCGAGCTCGACCTGCTCGTCACGCTGACGTTCCTGCTGCCGGTGCTCTGCGGGATCATCACCTACGCCGTCCTGAAGACGATGCGGGAGGGGTACATGTACGACCTCAACCGCCGCTACTACATGCTCCGCCCGCCGAAGTAACGCTCGTCGACTACGATCCACCTCCGTCCCGTTTCTCTCCATGTCCGACACCGACGATCCAGCCGACCGCGACGACTCCGTCGACCGTGACGGCCACATCGATCGTGACGCATCCGAGGAGAGTGACGACCACCAGGCCGTCGACGGGACCGGTGATCCGATCGCCGTCGACGACGAGGCGGACCCGCGGAACGAGCCCGTCGGACCGCGGGTCGGCCCGAACGGTCGGGAGGTCGTCGTTCCGCTCCGGTTGTACAAGACCGTCACCGCGCTCTCGACGCTGGCGGCCGTGGTGACGTACCTGGTCGGCTTCGTTCTCGTCGACGCCGCGACGATTCAGGTGAGCGTCGTCCGCCGGCTCGTCCTCCTCGTGCTCGACCGCGTCGGGATCGGTCTCGCCGGGGACACGCTGACGGCGCTGCTCGCCATCGCCGGCGTCGGCTCCATACTGCTCGGAACGGCGGTGTACGTCCTCGGGACGCGGTTCCGTGCTCAGGGAATGGGAAAGCCTCAAGAGGACTCCAACGAAGGGTAATACAATGGCAGACGAGTTCATGAAAGGGTTGGTCCTGTTCAGCCTCGGGGCCCTCGGCTGGATCACCTTCGGCGCGTGGTACCGGACCCCCTCGTACTACGAGGTCGTTCAGCTGGTGAACGCGCCGGAGGGCGTCGAGACGGTGTACGGACAGGTCGGGGTCCTCACCGGCGACGTGCTCTACTGGCTGATGATCCTCGGCCCGCTCACCTTCTGGGTGCTCATCCCGATCAGCCGGGAGCTACGGAGCAGCATCGGCGACGACGCCGACGCCGCGAACTGAACCGGCGACGGTTCTCGAGTCGTATTCGTTCCAGAGTCCCTTCGGAGCAGGACCGTTCCTCGTTCGTTTCAGGATGACCCAACGGAGACGGATCTGGGCACCCGTTACTCCCCTCTCGTACCGGTCAGGTACCAGGCGATCAGACGCGCCTGCGCGCGGCGGATGATGCCGCTCGCGGTCGACTTGTCGACGCCCACCGTCTCCGCAAGGTCAGCCAGCGTACACGCCCGCGGTACCTCGAAGTACCCCTCCCTGAGGCCAATAGAGAGCAGTTCCTCCTGACGGCGCGTGAGTAACCGGTCCGACTGTTCTTTATGTACTTTCGAGAGGAGTTCGTATGCGGTGCCGATCTCCTCCAGCGTTTTCCGGAACTGGTCGAACTCGTTCCGGGTGCCAGTGAGGTCAAACTCGTAACGTCCGTTCCGAACCTCGATCGGAAACTCCGGAGGGAATCCCCCGTTCTCGATGAAGGCGTAGAGGTCGACGTCAGCCGTCTCGTAGGTCGTGAGCAGTCGATCGTCGGTTCGATCCAACACTTCGAACTCGGTGACAGCGTCGTGATTTTGAAATCCCGATATGACCGCGTCGGGGGTGTCGGTTACGGCCTCACCGAGTTCGCTCGCGGTATCGCCGGTTCTGACCCCTGATAACAGGCGGAAGGTCGTGTCAGGAAACGCCTGCGACAGGTCAGTGATGTACAGGTCCGGCGGGAGGCTAATACGGAACCGAGCTTCAATCACCAGCATCACCTTCCTGCTGGAGTACTACCAACATGTTGGGATCAATCGTACATTGCTGGGCGAGTGTTATCAGTGTATGAGTTCCGAGGCCTCTTCACCGGCTGGGACACGCCGGCCGGCGCTACGTGCAATACTGGGAGGAATCGTACCAGCGATCGGAGAGTTACGGCATCGTGATGCGATTCTGTTCGGCGTGGCCGCGATCAACGTGACACTGTTCGGGGCCTTTACTGCTGGCATCGTTCTCGATCCGACGACGGTGAACGGAGAACCGGCATGGCTCAAACCTGCGAAGTTCGCCGCGTCGATCGCGCTCGTGAATGCGACTCTCGGCTGGCTCGGCATCCATCTCTCGATCGAAGAGGAGTTTCGGCGCCGCACGTCGATGATCATCGGCGGCGGCTTCCTCATCGAGATCGTCCTTATCGGTGGTCAGGCCCTCCGCGGCGTTGGCTCTCACTTCAACCGCTCGACGACCCTTGACGGGACGATCGGTGTCATAATGGGAGTGACTATCGTCGTCGTGACTTGCTCTATTGCGGCCCTTGCCGTCCGCGCTCGCCGGACCGAGTTTGACGTTCATCCAGCGTTCGCTACGGGCATCCTGCTGGGGATCGGGCTGTTCGTCGTCGGTGCGTTCGAAGGAGGAGTAATGATCGCTATCCAGTCTCGAACCGTCGACGCGGCCGGACAGACGGTGCCGTTCGTCGGCTGGCACGTCGTCGGTGGCTTCCGACTCGCACACTTCGTCGGGCTACATGCACTCCAAGTGTTGCCGTTGGCCGGATACTTCGCGGCTAGGGGACACCACAGCGATACCATCGTTCATCCCCACCGTGCGGTAGTTTTAGTTGCCAGCGGATATGGTCTACTCCTAGCCGGGAGTTTCGTACTGGGTGTCGCGCCACTCGTTGTCTGAGATCTTCCTTCGGTTTACTCACGAATGGCGACTCTCTGTGAAAGGTATGCCCTGATCGTCTACGAGACCCTCCGTATCTCCCACGGATATCTCACCAATGGCATGGATTCCGACTGCTAGCCGGGAACCGGAGATCTCTGACGATGACGAAGACTTCCGATCTTCGAATTAGTGATATAGGCGCGGTGAGAGAGGGACGGTCCGCTTCAGGCCACGATCGCCTGGTTCCAGAAGCCCTCGACGAGGAAGAACAGCGAGTAGTACGACGCGTATAACAACACGAGACCGGAGGTGACGATCGCGCTTTTGGGCGCTTCCACGGTCATGTCGTTGCGGGCCTCGACGTTGCGGGCCTCGAACTCGAACAGGTCCGCGATGATCATCGTCACGACGAGGAACGAGAGGATGGTTCCGCCGGTCGGCTGATGGACCGCGAACAGGAAGCTCAACAGCGCGAGCCCGAAGTTCGTGACGGTGTGCGGGCCGTACTGTTCGACGGCGTCCCCCTCCTTCGCCTGTTCGACGTGCCGCCTGTGTGCGAGGTGCCGAGTCCCCATGTTCGCGACCGCCATCACGAGGATCGCGTACGGCAACGCCGGCCCGACGGCCGACAGCCAGCCGAACGGAACGAGGAACTGCAGTGGATCCATACCGATCCCTCCGTTCACGAGTTATTAGAACCTTTCCGATCAGCGCTCGGATCCGACCGGGACGGACGGGGGAATCGGAGCGTTCGAACCCGGTCGACGACCTCGATCCGAACCGGCCGCCCGGGAGTCACGGTTCCCCGGCGGTCGCCGTCGACGACGAGCGAGACGGGTTCGGCGTCCCGCCGAACCGAGACTGTCACGCCGTCCGGGACGACCCACGCGTCGCTCCGGGTCCTGAACGGCGCGATCGGGACGACCGCGATCCCGCTTCCGGCCTCCAGCAGCGGTCCGCCCGCGGCGTTGGCGTAGCCGTCGCTTCCGAGCGGCGTCGCGACGACGACGCCGTCCGCGCGGAACGCGGCCTCCCGACCGTCGCCGAGGTCGACCGCGTACTCCGAGATGCGCGCCGGCTCGTCGGTGACGAACCCGACGTCGAAGGCGGCCCGATGGCTCGTCTCGTCGTCGATCCCGACGGAGAGGACGGGCCGTTCGACCCGCCGTGCGGTCCCGTCGAGCAGCCCGCGGATCGCCTCGCTGAACTCCGCCGAGTCGATCGCCCTCCCGCTCTCGCGGACGGGAAGGATCGGGGGGTCGCCGATCGGGGCGTTACTGCCGACGTGGTCTCCTCGCGTGACGCCGACCACGGCGTCCCGGATCGCCTCGTCACCCACGGCGAGGACCGCGTCCGCGGCGGTGGGCTCGTCCGTCCGCCCGCCGGCCGCGCTGACGACGCGCCGAACGCGGTCGGCGACGGCCTCGTCCGCGCCGACGACGGCGACACGGGACACCGGATCTCCCATACGCGAGGGCTCCGCGCGGGACGATGGAAAAACCCCCGGTTCCGACCGAAGCCGACTCGATGCCCGGTGCCGTCACGGGTCGTCGGCGGAGGGGTCGGGTTCTCCGCTTCCCGAACCCTCAAGCGGCGGCGCTTACATCGGTGACTCATGACAACGTGGATCGGTGAGACGTTCACGAGCGACGCGGGATGGTCGCACCTCGAGACGCTCGTCGACATCGGGAACCGCATGGCCGGCAGCGACGGGGAGCGTCGCGCCGCGGAGGCGACGCGCGACGCGTTGGCGGAGCTCGGCGCACGCGACGCACGGCTGGAGTCGTTCGACATCCAGGGGTGGACGCGGGGATCGTCGGCGGTTCACGCCGGCGATACGACACAGGACAGCATCGCGCTCCCCCGGAGTCCCGCCGGGGAGGTCACGGGCGAACTCGTCGACCTGGGCTACGGCCTGCCCGAGGACTTCGAGCGGGCCGACATCGAGGGGAAGGTCGTGATGGCCGCCTCGAACGTCCCCGACTACTACGACCGGTTCATCCACCGACGCGAGAAGTACTACTACGCCGTCGAGGGCGGGGCCGCGGCGTTCGTCTTCCGGAACCACGTCGAGGGGTGCCTCCCTCCGACCGGAAGCGTCGGAACCGAGGAGTCGCCGATCGGCGACGTCCCCGCCGTCGGCGTCTCCAAGGAGGTCGGCTCGCGGCTCTCCCGGCGTTTCGACGGCGAGGAGGTGACCGTCGAGGTCGACGCCGACGCTCCCGAGGCGACCAGCTACAACGTCCACGCCGACCTCGGCCCGGACACCGACGAGTCGATACTCCTGACGAGCCACGTCGACGCCCACGACATCGCCGAGGGTGCGGGCGACAACGGCGCGGGGACCGCGGTCGTCCTCGAGGTCGCGAGGGCGCTCGCCGCCCGCGAGGAGGAACTCGACACGCGAGTTCACTGTCTGGTGTACGGGGCCGAGGAGGTCGGACTGGTGGGGTCGAGCCACGACGCGGCCGAGCGCGACCACGACGAGATCAAGGCGATCGTGAACAACGACGGCGTGGGCCGCGGCCGGACGCTGAAGTTCTACACGCACGGGTTCGAAGACCTCGATTCCGCCGCCGAAGCCGTCGCCGATCGCTTCGAGCACCCTGCGGGCACCGTCCCGCGGCTGGGCCCCCACAGCGACCACTGGCCGTACGTCCAGCAGGGCGTCCCGGGCTATCACGTGATGAGCGAGACCGGGACCGAGGGACGAGGGTGGGGCCACACCTTCGCCGACACGCTCGACAAGCTGGAGGTCCGGAACCTCCGCGAGCAGGCGATCCTGCTGACCGAACTGGTCGTCGAGTTGGCGGACGACGGCACCGAGATCGCCCGGCGCGAACCCGAGGAGATCGCGGCGCAGCTCGAGGACGAGGACCTCGCGGCGGGAATGAAGATAATCGGCGACTGGCCGTACTGAGGGGAACGGCCGCCTCGAACTATGCGATCGGAACGAGCGGGAGGAGGACGGCCGCGGCCTCGCTTGCCGTCTCGGCCGCCTCGAACGTCGAGTCGTACACGTGGTTCAAGAGGAGATACGTGACGACGCCCAACACGAGCGAGAGGAGCCACGCGCTCGCGGCGATCCGGCCGACTCGTGCGTGCGGGAGCTCGTTCCTGAGTTCGCGTTCGGAGTGGGTGAGTCCGAGCAGCAGCGCGTAGAGAACGACCGGCACGGAGACGACCGAGAGCACGATGTGGACCGCGAGCATGACCAGATACGCGTAGTAGGCCGGGTCGGGGCCGACGAAGTACTTCGTTCCGCCGCCGGCGACTTTCGGGAGGTACATCCCGAGGAAGACGAGAATGAGGGCGAACGAGGTCGTCATCGCGGCCGCGTGTCTCTTCACCTCGCCGTTGCGGATCCAGTACCAGCCGAGCGAGAGCGTGGCGATCGTGACGGTGTTGACGGCGGCGATCGCGTGTGCGAGGAGGTCGACGGTGTCGCGGGTCAACTCCGGGAACAGCGCCTGGAACTCCGGAACGAGGAAGACGCCGCCGACGGCGCCGTAGCCGACGATCGTGAGGAGCACGGTGAGCGCGCCGGACGGCTCCGCGAGGCGGGCACGCACGCTGGAGGCTGCCATGCGATCCGGTCGGGTCGGGACGCTAATCCGTCTTCGGGTTCCGGGTTCGGATCGGTCCGTGGATACCGAACGCGGGTACGCCAGGACGGTCCGTTCGGGGGAAAGCGGAGGACGTCGCGGGTTCTCGCGTGCGGGCCACATGCCTCCGGTTCGCGTCGATCCGTTCGGAACGGCCGTTATATCTCGCTTGCACATCCACCTTTTTCTCGTCCTCAGAAATCGAAGATTTCTGATGGGCTGCACGAGAGCTGCGCTCTCGTGAACGTCGGGTTCCCTCGCTCACTGGGTTCGCTTCGGGAACCGCTCCTCGAAAACCCTGGAGGGAAAAAGCCGACTCCGCCGTCTTCGACGGCTCCGTCGGTGAAACGCCTCGCGGTGCTCGGCGTCTGCTGGCGTCGTCTTCAGTCGATCTGTGAATCCGCTCCTCAACCCGCACGGCTCCGCACCTCACACCTCCCCAGCCTCGCGGCTCGTTGCTCGCGGCTTCGCCGCTCGCTCGTCGAGGTGCTCACTTCGTTCGCACCTCGCACCACTCGCCGCGTCCCTCGCGGGCTCCTCGCGGCCTCCGGCCGCTCGGAGGCGCGCCACCGCGGATCGATGCTTCCCTCACCTATATCGAGCGATCCGTGATCCACCCATACATGGACACCCCACCGTGCTATCGAGAAAAGAACGGTACGAGTTCCGTCACCGGCCCTCCTCAGATCACGTCGGTCGCGGTCGCGACCTCGATCGCGGCCTCCTCGTTGATGCCGCCCTGGAGGATCGTGTATCGGTCGCGGATCTCGTGGGCGCTGGTCAGCGCGGCGATCAGCTCCTCGTCGTCGACGCCGAGCTCCGCGGCCGTCGTCGGCGCGTCGAGCTCGCCGAGCGCGTCGCGGATCGCGGCCCACTCGCCGTTCTCGCCGCTGTGGAGGTACTCGGTCAGGATCGAGGCGACGCCGACCTGGTGGCCGTGGAGCGCCTTGCCGGGCGCGATCCGGTCGAGCTGGTGGGAGATGAGGTGTTCCGCGCCCGAGGCGGGCCGCGAGGAGCCGGCGATGGACATCGCGACGCCCGAGGAGACGAGCGCCTTCACGACCACCCACGACGACTCCTCCAGCCCGGGCCGGATCATGTCGGCGTTCTCGACGAGCAGCTCGGCGGTCATCTCCGAGAGCGCGCCCGCGTACTCGCTGTACTCCACGTTCCGGAGCCGGCGGGCGAGACGCCAGTCCTTCACGGCGGTGTAGTTCGAGATGATGTCCGCACAGCCGGCGGTGGTGAGCCGCCAAGGGGCGTTCGCGAGCAGCGTGGTGTCGGCGACGACCGCGAGCGGCGGGTCGGCGGCGACCGAGTGGCGCGTGTCGCCCTCGGGGATCGACGAACGGCCGGAGACGATCCCGTCGTGGGAGGCCACCGTCGGGACGGAGACGAAGCCGACGCCGAGGTGGTCGGCCGCCATCTTCGCGATATCGATCGGCTTGCCGCCCCCCAGCGCGACGAGGTAGCCCGGGTCGATCGCCTCCGCGGTCGCCGTGAGCTCCTCGACCGCGTCGAAGGAGGCCTCCTCGACGACGGCGGTCGCCGGGTCCTCGAACTGCGCGCGGACCCGGTCGCCGGCGATCTCGTTCGGCGTCGGGCTGGTCACGATCAGGGGCCGTCCGGTGAGGTAGAGCTCGCCGACCGCGGCCCCGAGGTCGTCGAGGACGCCGTGACCCACGAGTACGTTCCGCGGGAGCTTGATCCACGTGGACTTCTCGAACATACGGGTCGCTCACGCCGGCGGGTGAAAGCCGTTGTCCATGTGGCTCGGAGAGCCGTCACCAGGCGGGGATCGTCACCACGCGAGGACCGCCGTCGCGGCGTCGTACAGGAAGTAGACGCCGAACCCGCCGAGCACGAGCGCCGAGCCGACGGCGACGACCGGCCCGATCGCCTGTATCCGCTTCTCGGCCGCGGCGAGGCTCACGGGAAAGAGCGTCACCCAGCTCAACACGCCGAGGAAGAACCCGCCGAGGAGCGCCGGCGACCCGGTCGAAACGACGAGCGCGCCCGCGAGCCCGTCGCCGACGAGCGGTAACGGGGCGAGGACGTCGAGTTCGCCGGGGCGCAACATCCCGACGCCGACGGTGAGCCAGAACAGCACCTGGAACGGGTTCGTCAGTGCCAGCGCGAGCGCCTTCCGGAACCCCTTCCCGTCCTCGACCATGGGGTCCTCGCCCGTGGTGGGACGGAACGACGCACGCGCGTCGCGGGCCGTGCCGACCGCGAAGTAACACATCAGACAGCCGCCGACGCCGATCATGGCGGTCTGGAGCCGCGGAACGGACTGGACGAACGAGACCACGCCGAGGTACGCGAGGACGAAAAAGAGGAAGTCGGCGGTCGCCGCGCCGAGGCCCGCGCGGGTGCCGGCCGGCCACCCGCGGAGGACCGCCTCCTCGGCGATGACCGCGTTCATCGGGCCCGGCGGGGCCGCGAGCGCGAGCCCGAAGACCACCCCGACGAGGAGCGTTGCGACCGTGTTCACGTCAACGCACAGGAGGGTTCGCGTGAAAAACCTCGCGGACGACGATGCGGGAACGACGACGCGCAGTCGTCGACTATTCGGCGTCGTCGACGCGGATCGAGCGGGCGACCTCGGCCGGGAGGCTCTGTTCGCCCGCGGGCGTCCGAACGGTGACCATCCCGAACGGGGCGACGTCGACCACCTCGACCGTCGTCCCGGGCGTGATCCCCGCGTCGGCGAGGTACTCGAGCTCGTCGTCGTCGCGGTCCGAGACCCGCGTGACGACCACGCGGTCGCCCTCGGGGTGATCCGACAGTCGCCGGCCGCTTCCCTCGTCGATGGGCTCGAGGTCCGCGCCGGGGATCGGGTCGCCGTGGGGATCCACCTCGGGGTCGTTGAGGGCCTCCGCCACGCGACGCTCGAACTCCTCGGAGATGTGGTGTTCCAACGCGTCCGCCTCCTCGTGGACGTCGCTCCAGTCGTAGTCCAGCTGGTCGGCGAGGAACGCCTCGAGCAGGCGGTGGTGCCGGACGATCTCGAGGGCGACCGCCTCCCCCTCCGCGGTGAGTTCCACTCCCTTGTACGGCTCGCGGTCGACCAGTCCGCGGTCGGCCAGTTTGCCGAGCATGTCCGTCACCGACGGCGGGGTCTTCTCGACGTACTCGGCGATGGCGGACGTCGAGACGGGCGCGCCCTCCTCGGCCTGGAGGACGTAGATCGCCTTGAGGTAGTCCTCCATCACGTCGCTGAGCATTTATATACGGTTTACGCGAGCCGACCCAAATACCTACCGGGAACGCCCCTGTGTCGGGGCGTTCGTCGGCAACTCCAGCGCGGCGAGGTCGACGTGTTCGCGGAGGAGGTCGGCCGCCCGGTCGTAGGGGTCGCGGGCATCATCATGGAACTCGCGGGCGTCGTCGTGGGAATCGTGGACGTCGCCTGGGGAATCACGGGCGCCGTCGAGAGATTCACGAACGCCGGCGGAGGGGGGACGGCTTGGGTCGGGTTCGACTCCCGCACCCTCGCGGACCCGCGCCAGGAACCCTTGCCGGACGGCGTCGTTCTCGAAGAGCCCGTGGAGGTACGTCCCGAGGACGTCGCCGGCGGCCGCGCCGAGTGCGGTCCCGGTTCGCTCCCCTTTCGGATCCGAGAACGGCGTGGCGAGTTCCGCCGCCGACGAACCTGTGGCCGACGATCGGTCCGTCTCGCCCATGTGGATCTCGTAGCCCGTGACGTCGAGAGCGGCCTCATCGTCGGAACTTGAACCCGTAATCGACGCCACGAGGTCGGTTCCGTCCGGATCCAACCCGAGTTCGGCCGCGGCGACCCGCTTCTCGTTCGAGAAGGCGGTCTCGACGGGGAGCAGCCCGAACCCCTCGACCACGCCGGGCGCGTCCGGGTCCGCGCTCTCGACGGCCGCGTTCGTGATCCGCTCGCCGAGCAGCTGGTATCCGCCACAGAGCCCGACGACGGGGCCGTCGAACGCGCGGAGGGCGTCGTCGAACCCGGCCTCCCGGCAGGCCCGGAGGTCGTCGACGGTGTTCTTCGTGCCCGGGATCACGACTGCGTCGGCGTCCGCGAGGTCGTCGTCGAGCGGGACGTACGCGACGCGGACTCCCGGCTCGGCCGCGAGCGGCTCCACGTCGGTCGCGTTCGAGATCCGCGGGAGCCGCGGGACGGCGACGGTCACCGCGTCGGCGTCGGAAACGCCGTCGTCCGCGCCGCGAACCGCGCGCTCGCCCGGGTCGGGGAGCGCGACGCTGTCCTCCTCGGGGAGTCCGGGGTCGTCGTAGGGGACGACGCCGAGGACCGGGACGCCGGTCCGCTCCTCGAAGGCGTCGATCCCGGACGAAAGGAGGTCGCGGTCGCCGCGGAACTTGGTGATGATCGCGCCGACGACGCGGCCCCGCAGGTCCGGAGGGAGCAGCTCGAGCGTCCCGACCAGCGACGCGAAGACGCCGCCGCGCTCGATGTCGGCGACGAGGAGTATCTCCGTGCCTTCCGACATTTCTGCCTTCCCGGACGGTTCCACGCTCTCGGTCGCTTCCGCCTCTCCGGGCGGATCCCGGTCCCCGAACAGCCGGGCGGTCTCCACGTTTGCGAGGTCGCGGTCGTGGAGGTTGATCTCGGCGATCGACCCCGCGCCCTCCGCGATCACCACGTCGTTGTCGGCGGCGAGCCGCCGATGGGCGGCCGCCGCGGCCTCGCGAGCCTCCTCCCATCGACCGCCGTAGTAGTCCGCGGCGGTGGCGTGCGTTACCGCCCGGCCGTTCACGACGAGCTGGCTCTCGCCGTCGCCGCGTGGTTTGAGCAGGACCGGGTTGTGGTCCGTCTCCGGCGGGATTCGGGCCGCGTGTGCCTGGACGTACTGGGAGACGCCGATCTCGCCGAACGCCGCGTCGACGCCCGTGCCGGGCGAGACGGGGACCGCACGCGCGTTGTTCGACATGTTCTGGGCCTTGTAGGGAGCGACGTCGACGCCGGCGTCCGCGAGGTGTCGGCAGAGCCCGGCCGCGACCGTCGACTTGCCGGCGTGGGAGGCGGTGCCCGCGACGAGGAGGGTTCGGGCGGCCGTGCGTGGATCGTCGGCGCCTTCGCCGGCGGGATCGGACCGACCGTTCCCGCCCGGCCCGCTCCCCATCAGTACTCCGTCCCCTTCCGGGCGCGTTGGCCCGCGTCGATCGGGTGTTTCTCCTTGCCGACCCGGGTGATCAGGTCGGCATCGTCCGCGAGGTACGCCGGGCGCTCGTGGCTCCCCGTGAGGACTAGTTCGAGCCCGTCTGGCTTGTCGTCGACCAGCTCGATCACCTCCTCGGGGGAGAGTAGCCCACGATCCGCGGCGTAGAGTATCTCGTCGAGGATCAGCATGTGGACGCCGGCGTCCGGATCCGCGTCGAGCGGGATCGGGGTCGTGAGGTCGGCGTCGCCGGCGGCGTCGACCAGCTCGCGGGCGCGTTCCAGGCCGGCCCGGGCGTTCCGCTCGTGGTCGTCGTCCGCGGAGCCGTCGGCCATCCCGTGCCAGCCGTAGTGGCCGGTGTTCTCGAAGGAGTACCCGGGGATCGCCCGGATCGCGTTGTACTCGCCGCGGACGGCCTCCACGGAGTCCGCGCCGCCCTTCATGAACTGGAGCATGTGGACGCGGTAGCCGTGGCCGGCGGCGCGGGCACCCATCCCGAGCGCGGCGGTCGTCTTCCCCTTCCCGTCGCCCCACCACGCCTGGACGAGTCCGAACTCCTCGGGCGCGCTCGCCGCGATCGAGTCCGCGTCCGGCGTGATCCCGCGTCCGGGGGTGTTCCGCCGGACCGCGTCCCGGTCGGTCGTCGTCCCCTGGTCGTCGGTTCTCCCGTCCGCGCTCCGTTCGGCGGTTTCGTCGCTCATACGGATCCCTCGGCGTCGACGCCCTTGAATCGGGGCGGTTCGACCCCGTCGTTCCCGGTTCGTCGATCGCTCACTCGTCGTGGATGAACACCAGTCGGCGGTCCTCGGTGTTACAGATGCACAGTTCGATCCCGTCGCGGGTCGCGCCGATCCGCTGCCAGCCGTGGTCGCTGACGAACAGCGTCTGGAACACGCCGAGGTCACACTCCGGGTTCGGACAGCCGACGCCGGCCGCGTTCTTGTACACCGTCGTGCCGCCGCCGGAGCCCTGCCGCACCAGCCCGTCGGTCAGCGAACGGAACTCCTCGGCCGACATCGCTCCCGCCGTGTCATCCTCGCTCATGGTCTCGAGTTCGCGGCCCACGGTATAAAAACAACCCGCCGACGGAACTCGGGTCGACCGCTCGACGCCGATCAGTGACCCCACCGGCGGCCGTCCTCGTCGTACCGGGCGTCCGTGATCCGGTCGTGTTGCTCGGCGGTGATCGAGACGTCGGCCGCCCCGAGGTTCTCCTCGAGCTGGTCGACCGTGCGCGCGCCGACGATGGGAACGCAGGTGAACGCCTCCTGGTCCATGAGCCAGCGCAGCGCCACCTGCGCGGGGGTGGCGTCGACCTCGGCGGCGACCGCCCGGACCGTCTCGAGCACCTTCCAGCCGCGCTCGGAGAGGTAGAACCGCTCGAACCGCTCGTCGAAGCTCCCGCGGGAGCCGTCGGGGGCCCGCACCGACTTCGGGTCGTCGGGGTCCGCCCGGGTGTACTTGCCCGTGAGGAACCCGCCGGCCAGCGGCGAGTACGGACACACCGCGAGGCCCTGGTCCTCGGCGACAGAGAGGTAGTCCTCGACGTCCTCGTAGTAGCCGGCGTGAAACAGCGGCTGGGTCACCTCGAAGCGCTCGTAGTCGTTCACGTCCGACTCCCAGAGTGCCTTCGTGAGCTGCCAGGCCGCCATCGTCGACGCGCCGAGGTAGTTCACCTTCCCGTCCGCGACGAGGCCGTCGAGCGCCGACAGCGTCTCCTCGATCGGCGTCCCCTCGTCCCATCGGTGGATGTAGTAGAGGTCGAGGTAGTCGGTGTCGAGCCGGTCGAGCGTCCCCTCGATCTGGTTCCGAATGTGGGTCCGGGAGAGGCCCGACCCGTTCGGGTGGGAGTCGTCGAACCCGAAGTACACCTTCGAGGCGAGCACGTACTTCTCGCGGTCGCGCTCGGCGAGCCAGTTCCCGACGTACTCCTCGCTGGTTCCGTTGGGGTCGCCGTAGACGTTGGCGGTGTCGATGAAGTTGCCGCCGCGGTCGGCGAACGCGTCGAGCAGTTCGTGTGCCCGCTCCTCGTCCGTCTCGAGCACGTCCCCGGTCCTCCGCCCGAACCGCCACGTGCCGAAACAGAGCTCGGAGACGCGGGTTCCCGTCGACCCCAGCCGTCGGTAGTCCATGTGAACGGGTCCTCGCCCGGAAGTAAAAGCGTGGCTTCCCGGGCGAAACGCACGTGGTTCGGTTGCGATCCCGTGTGTCGGATCCTACGGCGGGACGTTCACCGCCGATGTCGGACGCGTCCCGGACGTGAGGGATCCCGGACGACAGGCGGTTATTTACCTTTCGGGAGAGAACTAGTACCATGGACTGTCCAGTCTGTGGAAGCACCGTCGTGGAATTCGGCAAGCTACCGGACGAGTTGCGGGACCGATTGGAGGAAGACCCAGGACGACAGCGACAGTCGGTCGCGCATCGTCGGGAGAAACACGTCGCCTGTCCCGGCTGTACGCTGGAGGTACACGGGTGCGGCCAGCCCTACGCCATCCCCGAGGAGGCGACGCCGGCGCGCTGACGTCCGTCGATCGGACCGGATCGAACGACGTCCGTGTCGCCAAACGGGTCGCTACGCCGGACCGACGGTCCGTTCACGTAACGAAGGGAGAGTGTGGAACTCGCCGTTCGCTCCCGCGTCACTCCTCGTCGGGCGACTCGTTCAACCGGAGCGCCATCTCCAGTTCGAAGCTCTCGGCGTTGGAGGTCTCGAAGCCGATCTTCTCGTATAACGACACCGCCGCGCGGTTCCACCGCTCGACGGTGAGCCACACCTTCTCTATCCCCTCGGCCTGTCCGTGGCCGAGCAGGCCGCGGATGAGACGCGTTCCGATCCCGGCCTCCTGATACGTCTGGTGGACGAAGATGGCGAGCTCGTAGGCGTCGTCGTCGGGGACGAGCGTCGCGTGGCCCGCGACCTCGTCGTCACACCAGGCGATCACGTTCAGACAGTCGTCGGTGAGGATCGCCTCGAGCCACGTGCGGATCCGCGGTTCCCCGCCGGGCGGGATCCCCTGTGCGCGGTCCGACGGGTCGAAGGCGGTGTACATCGACACCAGCGCCTCCTCGGCCTCCGCCGACCCGTCGTAGGCCCGTATCTCGACGTCGCGGTCCTTCCGGTCGACGAACGAGATCGGGGGCGGCTCGAACCGGTCGGCCGCCGTCTCCGGATACCGTCGATCGTTCATCTGACCAGCGTGACCGACGTCATGCTGTTCAACAGGACGAACTCGGCGATCGGCCCGATCGTGATCTTCCCCATCGGGCTGGTCCGTCCGCCGCCGAGAACGATCTCGTCGAACCCCTCCCGTTCGGCAATGTCGACGAGCCGGCTCCCGGGGTCGCCCTCGACGCGTCGGATCTCGGCGTCGATCCCGGCGTCCTCGATCGCCTCCTCGGCCCGCTTCGCGACCTCCTCCACGTCGGCGTCGGAGTTCGGGTTCTCCACGACCGCCACGGTGAGCTCGTCGCCGGCGACCGCGGCACGGTCCACGGTCCGCTCGAGCGCCCGGAGGGAGTCGTCGCTTCCGCCGATCCCACAGAGTACCTTCATGTCACCCACCTCGCGCGCCGGTCTCAAAAGGGTTCGCCGTGCCGGACGCTTCCGACCCCGCGGGCTCCGTCCCGTCCGGCGGAACGACCCGTACACCGGGTGGGACCGAAAGCGATCCGACGACCGGGGGAGCGATCGACGCCACCCACAACCCTTTCATCCGCCCGTCGAGTGTGGTGGAACATGACCGAACCTTCCGGCTCCTCCGCCGACTCCGACGACACCGGAGCCGATGCGGTCGATGCCCCTGATGCCTCCGATTCCGCCGATGGCGTCGCCGCCGACGCGGGTGCTGACGCCGGCGGCGACGCTGGCGGCGACGGAGACGGCGGCGTTCGGGGCACCGATACTGACGGCGTCGACACCGCCGACAGCGATGCGGAGGCCGGCGCTTCGACCGACGCCGAAGACGTCCCCCGCGACGTTCGTAAGTACGAGCGGTTCAAGAAGATGGACGGCGCGCGCTACGAGCGCGTCAACGAGTTCCTCCGGGACCGAACGTACGTCACGGCCCGCGAGTGGGCGATCGCCCGGCTCTGCGCGGACTTCCGCACCGAGACCGGCGTGGAGATGACGAAGATCGGCGAGAACCTTCCCGAGCTCGTCCCGTTCATGACCGACACGTACACCCCGCAGGCGGTCAACCAGGCGCGGTACTCCTTCGAGGAGAAGGTGACGAAGGCGGGCGCGACGTTCCTCTACGGCGCGATGTCCGGCTTCTTCACCGCGGAGGACTTGGACGAGATGATGTACGAGGTGACGGAGGTCGCGAAGTTCCTCCTGGAGGTCGAGGGCGTCGACCTCGCGGTCGCCGACGAGCTGGAGGCCGAGGACCGGATCAGCGAGGTGATGCGCGAGGTGCGTGCGTCCTCCGCCGACCTCCGCGGCGAGGAGGTCCGCTGTCCGGAGTGCGGTCACGTTCACGAACCGGCGGAGGAGTAGCCATGGACCGGTTCCCCGAGGCGCTCGACGGACTCCCCGATCCGGTCGTGATAGTCGGCACCGACGGCGTCGTCCACGCCGGAAACGACCGCGTCGAGTCGGTGCTCGGCTACGACCCCGCGGAACTGGAGGGAACCGACGTCGAATCGCTCCTTTACGACCCGTACGGCGGCGCTTCCGGCGAAAGCCTCGATCGATACGTGATCGACCCGGAACCGCGGTCGATGGCGGCGAGTCTCGAACTCGTCGCCCGTCGTGCCGACGGGAGCGAGGTCCCGGTGACGGTCAGCCTCGGACCGTTCGAGCGGGACGACGAGCCGTATCTCGTGGTCACGATGGTCGACGTCAAGGAGCAACGCGCGAAACGGGCCGAACTCCACCGACGGACGCGGACCCTGGAGGCGCTTCACGAGGCGACACAGGACCTGCTGAAGACGACGGACCGGGAGCTCGCCGCGTCCGCGGCCGTCGAGTACGTCGAGGACGTTCTCGGGCATCCGATCGCGGCGATCTGGCTGTACGACGAGGAGAGCGACGCGTTGGAACCGGTCGCGTGGACCGACAAATCCGACGAACTCGTCGGCGATCACCCGCGATTCTCCGCCGACGAGCCGAGCATCTCCTGGGAGGTGTTCGAGTCCGGCGACCCCGAGTACGTCGTCGACACGCACGCGGACCCGGACCGGTACAACCCCGACTCGCCGATCCGAAGCGAGCTCGTCCTCCCGCTCGGCCGCTACGGCGTCATCGACATCGGCTCCACGCGACGGGACGCCTTCGACGAGTCGGACCTCGCGGTCGCGCGCCTCTGGGCGGCGACCGTGACGATGGTGTTCGTCCGGATCGAACGCGAACGACAGCTCCGGGTGCGTGAGGACGAGATCGCCCGCGAGCGCGACCGACTCGAGGAGTTCGCCAGCCTCGTCTCCCATGACCTCCGGAACCCGCTCAACGTCGCGGCCGGAAACATCGATCTGGTCCGCGCTCGGTTCGAGGAGAAGGACGAGGAGTCGCCGGAGCTCGACGCCGTCGCCCGGGCGCTCGACCGGATGGAGGCCCTCGTTGAGGACATGCTGGCGCTCGCCCGCCAGGGTGAGACCATCGACGAGACCGAACCCGTGACGCTCTCGGCGCTCGCCGAGGAGTGTTGGGGGAACGTCGATACCGCGGACGCCTCGCTCGCGGTCGGGGACGACTTCCGGTTCCGGGCCGACCGGAGTCGACTGCGCCAGGCCCTCGAGAACCTGTTCGCCAACGCGGTCGTCCACGGCGGCGAGGACGTCCGCGTCGAGGTCGGCGCGCTCGCCGACGGCTCGGGGTTCTACGTCGCGGACGACGGGCCGGGGATCCCCGACGAACTCCGCGGCGAGGTGTTCGAGGCCGGCGTCTCGACCGACCCCGACGGGACCGGGTTCGGGCTGAAGATCGTCGCCGAGGTGGCCGACGCGCACGGCTGGTCCCTCTCGCTCGCTGACGGCGACGGAGGCGGCGCACGCTTCGAGTTCCGCGACGTCGCCCTCGCGCCCGCCGTCACGGACCGTACGTGATCGAACCGACGAGGGCGTGGATCGCGATCGGCTTCGATTCTGACGTTTTCGGCCGGCTTCGGTCCTGATCGGCTCGATCCCGACGGCCGACGACCGCGATCAGTCGTCCGCGGTCCCGACCGATCGCCCGACGACGCCGTCGTCGTATCCGGGAACCGTTCCGTCGTCGTTCCATCCACGGATCTCGTAGTACTCCGAGAGGCCCTCGTCGAAGCCCTCGATCTGGTCGGTGTACGGAACCGTGTCGTCGCCGCGGTCGAAGCCGCGGGCGTTGTTGAACGCGCGCTCCATCTCGACGACCCGACCGCCGGTGTCGACCAGTTCCTCGTAGTCGGCGTCGAGGAGCGCCGCGAGTCGCTCGTCGGTGACGACGCCGCGGGAGAACTTACAGATGACCGCGGAGTCGAGGATCGCGTTGCGGTTCTCCTTCTCGACGATCTTCGGGGGCTTCCCGTCCAGTCCGCTCGGCTCGAAGGCGTCCTCCTTGCTCACGAGCGGGTATTCGTACGGATAGAACTCGGCGTACATGTGGTCGGCCCCGCGGTTCGAGGTCGCGAACGCGAGCCCCTGACCGTTGAGGGATCGGCCGTCGTGTGCGGAGAAGGTCATTCCCTTCACCGTCCAGTCCTCCGCGCCGAACTCCCCGTGTGCCCGGTGGATCCCCTCCGCGAGCTTGTCGCCGACGCCCTCGCGGTAGGCGATCTGCTCGACCACGGAGCGGGCGAGCTCGGCGTTGCCGAACTCGTCCTCGCTCTCGAGGAACATCGAGACCACGTTCCCACAGGAGATGGTGTCCATGCCGAGCTCGTCACACAGCTGGTTGGCCGCCATGACGTCCACCATCTCGTCGACGCCGGCGTTGC
This sequence comes from Halobellus captivus, assembly GCF_003697845.1. Taxonomy (GTDB): domain Archaea; phylum Halobacteriota; class Halobacteria; order Halobacteriales; family Haloferacaceae; genus Halorubrum; species Halorubrum glutamatedens. Next base: position 96,197 of record NZ_RDQE01000010.1, read on the forward strand.
TGCCGAACGCCATCACCGTCTCGAACTCCGGACCCTCCGTCTCGATGCCGCGCTCCTCGTCGCGGGTCGGGAGCTTGCACGCGAACGCGCAGTTCGAGCAGGTCCCCTTCTTGTACTTCTTCTCCTCGACGCGGTCGCCGGAGATGCCCTCGACGCCCTCGAAGGACTGCTCGGAGAAGTAGTAGGTCGGAAGCGCCTCCATCGCGTTCGAGAGCTCGGTCACGCTCGTGGTCCCCTGTCGTTTCATGATCGAGTCCGAGGTCGCCGCCTCCCGGTGGACCTCACCGGCCTCGCCGGGCCAGTCGAGGTCGACCTCGGCGTCGGCGTCGCCGTCGAACGTGAGCGCCTTCACGCCCTTCGCGCCGAGGACGGACCCCAGTCCGCCCCGACCGAACGCGCGCGTCTCGGAGGTCATGATCGACGCGAAGCGGACCGCGTTCTCGCCGGCCGGCCCGATACACGCCAGGTGTTCGGGTTCCAGTCCGTGTTCCGACTCGACGTACTCCGAGACTGCCGGCACCTCCGCCTGATCGAGCTCCGGGACCTCCTCGAACTCGACGGTCGGGGTGCCGTCCTCGTCGGCCTCGCGGACGTGTATCGCGAGCAGCTCGTCGCTCGCGCCGACGAGTTCGACGGCGGCGTAACCCGCCCCGGTGAAGTTCCGCGAGAGGAACCCGCCCGCGTTCGAGGAGAACATCCCGTTCGTGAGCGGCGAGACGCTCGTCGCCGCCATGCGTCCCGTGTACGAGGTCGTGGAGTACTGCATCGGCCCCGTCGAGAAGTAGATCCGGTTCTCCGGACCCAGCGGGTCCGCGTCGAACGGGATCCGCTCGTAGGCGAGCCGCGTGTTGAGCCCGCGTCCGCCGATGAATTCCGAGAGCACGTCGTCTATCGGCTCCGTCGTGACCGTCCTGTCCGTCAGGTCGATCGAGAGGAGTTCGCCTTGGGCGTGTTTCATACCGATCCCTACGACGGCCAGGCGATAAAAGTTCAGGTGGCTCGCGTCCTCGCGGATCGATCCCGGGACGCGAAGCCGAAACCTGCGAGAGACGACCCCCGATGGGACGGTGCCGACCGTCGGCGTTCGTCGGCCGACCGTCGGCGTCCGTCGGCCGATCTCAGCGTCTCTTGCCCGTCGTCAGCTCCTCGACGGCCCTGTCGCGCCGCTCCTCGCTCTCGCGTATCTCCGCGACGAACTCGTCGACGCGCGCTTTGATCCCGTCGCGAACGTCGTCGGGCGCGAACTCGTCGGACATCGACAGCAGCCGAACGAACGCCCGAAGCTCCTCGTCGGTTATCCGTTCGAACTCGTCGGCTTCGATCTTCGCTATCACCTCGTCGACGTCGATCTGGCCGACGGGATCGACGTTGAACTCGACCCGGACCATCCGGTAGTCCGACCCCGCGAGCCGCTGTTCGGACTTGGCGACGCCCTCCGAGAGCATGTCCTTGAACGGGGTGACGTATCCCATCGTCCCCAGATGGAGGAACGCGAGCATGTCGGTTATCCCTCGCGTGTACGCCTCGCGGTCCTCGTCGTCGGGGTCGAAGACGGTCTTTCGGTCGCGGTCCTCCAGACACTCGTACAGGATGCTGAAATCGAGGACCGCGTTGCGAACCCGCCGGCGGATCCGGTTGCGCTTCTGTTTCCGGGAGTGTTCGGTGTAGTCGGTCTTGCGACCGAGGAGGAAATCGCGGTCCGAGGGGGTCAAGATCCCGCGAGGTCGGTCGGCGTCCGCCGCCGTTTCGAGCGACGGGGGAAGCTCGTCTTCGGACATACCCGAAAACCGGGGTCTCAGCGGATTAATGGTTGTGGTCGGGGAAGTCGTCCGTCCCTCGCGGCTCGACGGTCGCTACGGCCGATCGGTACCCAGCGTCGAGACCACCTCGGTCAGGAGCTCGACCCCGACGTCGAGCGCCCGCTCGTCGAGGTCGAACGTCGGCGTGTGGTGGCTGGTCGGGTGGTCCGCGCCGACGATGAGGTACAGCGCCCGCCCGCCGTTCCGGTGGACGCGGTCCATGAGGAACGTCGCGTCCTCGCTCGCCTCCAGCGGAGCCTCGGGGATCACCTCGTCGATGGACGGCACCGTCCGAGCCACGCTTTCGACGAGTTCCGCGAGCGTCGGGTCGCCGTCGACCCGGATCGACTCGCTGATCCGGCGGATCACCACGTCACACTCGTGAAGCTCCGCGGCCGCGTACAACACCCGTTCGAGTTCGGTCCGCATGTACTCCATCAGCGCGGTGGTCTCGCCGCGGACCTCGCCGTCGAGGGTGATCTCCTCCGCTATCACGTTGCTCGCGCTCCCGCCCTCGACGCGGCCGAAGTTCACCCGGGTGAGCCCGTCGCCGTGGCGGGCGATCCCGTAGGCGTTCTGGACCGCCGTCGTCATCGCCTGCATCGCGTTCGTCCCGCCGCTCGGCTCCTTGCCGGCGTGCGCGCTCGCCCCCTCGAAGGTCGCGTTGATGTGTGCCATCGCGAGCGGCCGGGTCGCGTTCGCGACGACTGTTCCCGTCGGCCGTCCGAGTCCGAGGTGGAACGCGAGCAGTTCGTCGACGTCGTCGACGTACCCGCCCTCGGCCAGGGGCTTTCCCCCGCCGGCGATCTCCTCGGCCGGCTGGAAGAGGACCCTGAACGTGCCCCGAAAGTCGCTCTCCTTCACCGCCTCGAGCGTTCCGAGCGCGATCGTGGCGTGTGCGTCGTGACCGCAGGCGTGCATGTACCCCTCGTGTTCCGAGCGGAACCCCTCGTCCGCCGGTCGGTGCCCCGCCGCGTCCGACTCCGGGATCGAGACCCCGTCCATGTCGACCCGCAGCCCGACCGTCGGTCCCTCGCCGTTCCGGACGGTCGCGACGGCACCCGTGTGGCCTCCGTCGAGACGCTCGAGCAGGGCGGGATCGACGCCCGCCTCGGCCGCGCGGTCGCGCCACTCGGTGAGCGTCTCCTCCGGCGGGACGGCCATCCGATGGTCCGAGGAGAGTGCCTCCCGCCCGATCGCCAGTTCGTCGACGCCGATCCGCTCGAGTTCCTCGACGATCCGGGCGGTCGTGCGGAACTCACACCAGCCGGGCTCCGGATGTCTGTGGAACGCCCGACGGATCGACGAGAGCCTGTTCCGCACGTCGTGTGACATCGTTTCACGGGCGATATGCCGCGGACGTAGTTAAGTGATTCTTAAGTGGTTCAGTCGACGGCCGCGGTTCGGCCGATCGAAACCGTTCGCCCGGAGTGGGGATCGGATGGTCGGAGATCGGATGGTCGGAGATCGGATGGTCGGGGATCGGGTGGTCGGAGATCGGTCCTCGCCGACGGTCCGAGTCTATCGCGACGCGGCCGCCTCGGCCGTGACGTGGTCGATCGCCTCCTCGATCACGTCGAGGGCGGCGTCGGCCAAGTCACGGGTCAACACGAGCGGCGGCAGGAGCCGGAGGACGTTGCCGTGGCGGCCGGCCGTCCAGACGAGGACGCCGTGCTCGAAGCAGTACTGCTGGATCGCCTCGACCGCGTCGCCGTCGGGGTCACCGTTCCCGTCGACGAACTCCGCACCGATGAACAGCCCGCGGCCGCGGACCTCGCCCAGGCGGTCGTTCTCCTCGCCCGCGGCCCGGAGCCGACCGCGGACGTGCTCGCCGAGATCGCGGGCGTGCGCCAGCAGGTCGTGTTCCTGGACGTACTCGATCGCACGGCTCCCGGCGCGCATCGCGACGACGTGGCCGCGGTAGGTGCCGGCGTGGCCGCCCGCGTCCCACGTGTCGAGGTCCTCGTGGTAGATCGTCGCCGACAGCGGGAAGCCGACGCCGCCGAGCGCCTTCGCGGTCGTCATGATGTCGGGCGTGACGCCGTGCCACTCGCTCGCCCACCACTGGCCCGAGCGACCCATCCCGCTCTGGATCTCGTCGAACATCAGCGGAACGTCGTTCTCGGTGGCGATCTCGCGGAGCCCCTTCAAAAAGCCCTCGGGCGGGACGATGACGCCGCCCTCGCCCTGGATCGGCTCGACGAAGATGCCGGCGGGGTTCGCGAGCCCGCCGTAGGGGTCCTCGATGATCTCCTCGACCTCCTTGAGCGCGCGGGCACACGAGAAGGACTGGCAGCACTCGCCGTCGTCGACCGGACAGACCGAGGCGGCGTCGCCCGACTCGTCGCGGTCGATGAACGGCGAGGGGTACTTCGCGTGCACCACGTCGGGCAGGAGCGGAGTGTAGTCGTCCTTGAACCCCTTGTTCGAGGTGAGCGCCATCGCGCCGGAGGTCGCGCCGTGGTAGCTCCCGCGGAAGGCGATCAGGCCGTCGCCGCCGGTGTTGTACTTCGCGAGCTTGATCGCGGCCTCGACCGCGTCGCTGCCGGTCGGGCCGCCGAAGACGACCCGGTTCTCGCCGCGAAGCCCGGGCGGCGCGATCTCGTCGAGCTTCTCGATGAGGTCGAGCCGCGCCTCGGTCGGGAAGTCGACCGTGTGGACGAGCTTCTCGGTCTGATCTCGGACGGCCTCCAGTACGTACGGGTTCGAGTGACCGACGTTCAACACGCCGATGCCGGCGAACATGTCGATGTAGGTGTTGCCGTCGGCGTCGCGGATCGTCGCCCCCTTCCCCGACTCGAACGCGACGGGAATGTCCTCGGGGTACGCGACCGCGCTGCTGTCGATGCGCTCCTGTTTCTCGAGCAGTTCCCGGCTCTTCGGGCCCGGAACCGAGTCGACGTTCGGTGCGTCGTCGAAGTGGATCTCCTCGATCGGTGGTCCTGCCGTCATACGTCCATCCACGGGGGTGGTCGTTATATAGGTTATCCACGGATACGGGAACCGAGATATACGAAAATCGATATCGGGGTTATCGTCCGTCCCGTCGTTCGGGTCGACGGTCGAAGACGTCGAGGATCCGGTCCACATCGTCGTCGGAGAGTCGCGGGAGCCGAACCTCGCGGTCCCGCAGCTCGAGGACGACCGTCGCGGTGTCGAACCGATCGTCGAGGCGGTCGTGCTCGACGCGTATACCTTCCTCATCCCAGGATTCGATCCGCCACAGGGCCGTCCCGCATACCCGGTCGTATCCGACGAGGGCATCCTCGCCGACGTGAGCGTCATCGCCGCCGGCGACGCGGTATTCGACCGCGCCGTACCGGATCAGCGAGTCGACCGCGACCGCGACGAACGGGACCGCGGCGGCGACGGCGACGAGACCGGCGACCATTCCCCACGCCCGCCCGAGTGCGAAGAGGAACCCCACGAGGAGACAGATGGCCGAGAGGTACCACGGCCCGGGATGCGCGACGGGCGAGATCCGCTCGCCGAACAACCGGCCGGCGGGTGACGGACGGATCCGGCGGCCCGAGTCGGCGAGGTCGTCCTCGATCGGATCGCGGACGGGCGGTTCACGCGACCAGCCGAAGTGTCCCCCGGAGGACTCGTCCATCGCGGCGAGGCGGTCGCCGTACAGTCCCGCGAGGTCGAACGCGAACTTGACGCACACCGCGCCGACGAGGACCGGCACGCCGAACGCGACCGGATCCGCCGCCTCCGTCGCGGTCGCGTCGCCGTCGACGCCGATCGCCTCCGCGACGACCGTCACCGTGAGGATCCCGCCGACGAGCACCGTCGCGAGCCGGAAGAACACCCCCGAAACCGCCGTTCCCGCGCTCTCCTCGCGGTAGCCGCCGCGGTGGAAGTAGTCGACGGCGGTCGTTCCGACCTCCGAGAGAAGTACGACGAGGACCGCGAGCGCGACCGTCTCGAGCGCGTCTGACGAGAGCGAGTCGGCCCCGACGAATCCCAGGAGGACGCCGCCGAGGACGACCCACGCCGCCGCGAGGATCGGCGCGATGACGACGAGCGACAGGACGGAGGAGAGGTGGATCCGGACGCCCGTCCGAGGGATCGGAAGCGCGAGGGGTTTCGACGCCAGCGCGCCGAACACCAACGCATTCCCGTCGAGATCGCTCGGCCGACCGGCGAAGAGTCCGCGGACGACGGCGAAGAGCGCGGCGATCCCGAGTTCGAACCAGTAGAGCGTCACGAGCGCCGCGGCGTTCCAGCCGAGCGCGACGACGCCGACGAGCGGCAGGAGGTTCGCGATCGCGACGGCGACCGTCTCGGACCGGGTCGAGTTCGACGGGAGAGGGAGGGCGGGCACGTCGGAGGATCGAACGTGCGATCCATAACTCCGACGGCCGCGGACACGTTCGCTTGCGGAGCGACGGTGGCCGCGGACGACTTAGCGTGGTCGGGGCTACCCTCCACGCCGAAGTACTATAAGAAAAATGAATAATAGTAGAATTCATAATAAAAAACACACTTCTGGCGGGGACAGAACGGTACCCGTTCGTTCCGATACGACGCTCGATCCCGTCCGACGATGTCGCCGAACGGGCGACTGATGACATCGAACGCTAGAGTAGTCTCAATACCCACTAATACGGCATCTGTTCCGTTTTTGGAGGTGGGACGGGAACGCTCGCTACCGACCACGTCCCGAGTCATTCACGAGGGCTCGTCCGCTCGATTTTCGACGAAATAGCGGCGTTTCAGGCGCTCTAGATGGAATACCGGTCGGATGTCGGCTCCGTCCACGGTTCCATCGTGATCGGGTTGAAGCGTGGTCGCGTTTCTCGATGGATCGGATGCGAAGAGTGGTTTCGGTCGGCTAACAGTACGAATAGAACACAAAATATATATCTTATATATCTGATCGGCGACGGTCGTCGTGGCGCTCAGTAGTTGTCGTACACGGTCCGCTCGATCGTGTAGAACTCGAGGCCCTCGTCGCCCTGCTCGCGCCACGTCTCCGAGGAGGACCGTTTGACGCCGCCGAACGGGACGTGGAGTTCGACGCCGGTCGTCTTCTCGTTTATCTTCACGACGCCGGCCTCGATCTCGTCGACGAACCGATTGGCCTCGGTGTGGTCGTCGGTGACCACGCTGGCGGAGAGGCCGTAGTCGACCCCGTTCGCAACGTCGATCGCCTCCTCGAAATCCGTCACCTCGATGACCGCGATCACCGGACCGAACACCTCCTCCTGGGCGATCCGCATGTCGGAGGAGACGTCGGTGAAGACGGTCGGTTCCACGAAATGGCCGGTCTCGACCGCGTCGCCGTCGGGGACGCCTCCGCCCGCGACGAGCGTCGCGCCCTCGTCGACGGCCACGTCAACGTACTCCAGCGTGGACTCCAGCTCCGCGGCGCTGACCTGCGGGCCCATCTCGTGGTCGCCGCCCGGGCCGACGTCGATCGACTCGGCCCGGCTCACCAACTCGTCGACGAAGTCGTCCGTGACGTCCTCGTGGACGATCGCGCGCGAGCAGGCCGTACACGACTGTCCGGTCGTGCCGAATCCGCCGCCGGCGACGATCTCGGCGGCCTCCGCGGGGTCGGCGGACGCCGTCACGACCGTCGGGTTCTTGCCGCCGAGTTCGGTCTGGACCCGCTTGCCGGCCGCCGTCGCCTGTCGGTACACCGCCTCGCCGACGCTGCTGCTGCCGGTGAAGGAAACGGCGTCCACCGCGTCGTGTTCGACGAGTTCGTCGCCGAGCACGCTCCCGGGACCGGTGACGACGTTCAACACGCCGTCGGGGAGGCCCGCCTCGTCGAGCGCCTCGGTGACGGCGAGCGCGACCCCGGGCGCGAGCGACGCCGGCTTGAGGACGGCCGCGTTGCCGGCCGCGAGGGCAGGGGCAAGCTTCCACGCCGGGATCGCGATCGGATAGTTCCACGGCGTGATGAGCGCCGCGACGCCGACGGGCTCCTCCCGGGTGTAGAGGTTCACGTCGCGGCCGCTCGACGCCTTTCGGGTCCCGCCCAGGTCGGCCGCCTTCGAGCCGAAGTAGTGGAAGATGTCGATCGCCCTCTGTACCTCCCCGGCCGCCTCCGGACGCGCCTTCCCCTCCTCCGCGATGAGCCGGTCAGTGAGGGCCTCCTTGCGTCGGCCGAGGGTCGTCGCGGCCTCCCGGAGGATCCGCCCGCGTTCGGGGCCGGGGGTGTCCGCCCAGTCGGTCTGTGCGGCAGCGGCCGCCTCGACCGCCTCCACGGCATCCGTCACACCGGACTGCTGGTACTCGGCGACGATTTCGTCCGGCTCCGCCGGGTTTCGGACAGCGATCGTCTCGCCCGTTGACGCCGCGACCCACTCCCCATCGATGTAGTTTCGACTGGTTTCCGACATGGATACGAACATCTGGGCGACCCACATGGGTCTTTCGATAGTGGATCCGACGACACGCGATCCGATATCTCGAACGGAGCCTTCGTCCCGATGGGACCGTTTTCTCGGTCAGCCCGGAAGGGCGGGTACGTCCTTCGATCAGTTCGGCGGCTCCCCCCACTCTTCCCCGTTGTCCTGCGGATCGTAGCCGAGGTCATGTCGGGCGTTCTCGATGGAGAACCATCGCCGGTCGTTGTCGCTGACTCCGTTGAAGACGCCGTATTCCACATCCTCGTCCCGTAGACAACACTCCACCTGGTGGGCGAAGTCGTGCCGGGACTGCCACATCGCCTTCATCCGCCGTACCTGACGGTCGTACTCCTCGCTGCCCCGTTCGAGCTCTCCCTCGTCGACTGCCCGCTCCGCGTCTCCGTACGGGTGGTCGTACTCGGGATGTCTCACGGAACAGATTCGCACCATGTAACAGTGTTTCGGGTACTCGTACCGTTCGACGTATTGACGGCAGAGGGCCTCGCCGAAGACCTTGCTCGTCCCGTAGTAGGAATCGGGCCGAACGGGGTCCTCGTGAGACAGCGCTAGGTCGAAGTCCAGTTCGTACAGTTCGGGAGCGAACTCCTCCTCGTACATTCCCATGACATGGTTCGTCGACCCGAACACGACCGAGTCGACCTCAGCTTCCCTGGCGGCTTCGAGGACGTTGTACGTTCCGACGACGTTCGGCTCGAGGATGTCGTCCCACGTCCCGTCGGTATACGGATAAGCCGCGAGGTGAATGACCGCGTCGACGTCCTCGAACGCGGGACGGATCGCCTCGAAGTCGCCCACATCGGCCACGACCGTCTCGTACTGCCCGTAGGGGTGGTCCGCATCCCGGTCCGATCTGTTCAGATAGGTGAACTCGTACTCCGGCTCGTCGTGTAGATTATCGATTATCGCCGTGCCGACACGCCCGTACGGACCGGTAACTAGCACGTCCATGCTCCGAGTGGATCGGCCACCAGTAAATAGATTCTGGCGAGCGGCAGCGTCACGGGGCGAATGCCGTTCAGGGCTTCCGATCGGATGCCCCCGACCGTTCCCCTGCTACGAGGATCGCGGCGATCGGGGGACTCTCTCCGGATCTCGGGAGTCAATACTGACTCGCCGTTCCCGAAGGGAAAACGGCATGTCGACGACGACGGCCGTTCCGTAGACTTCCGCTCGTGCGAACCCAATCAGAAGCTTCCAGCCACTATCCATCACAGTAGTATGAATGTAAAGCTCTACGGTAAATACCGGAAGAACGGCGTGTTCTGTGAGTCGGCGTTCGCGTACCGTACCGTTCGCAAGGCGGGAACGCGTACGGATCCCGTAGCACACGATGACGCCGGACCGGCCTCGGGCCCGCGCACTCACCCGAACGTCGAGACGGGAGTGGATCGATAAGGTCCTCGATTCGTGGTGATCGTTCCTCTGGGGCGAACATATAAGTACGGATCGGCTGTTGAATAGTATATGAACGCCGATCCGAACTCCGAAGGGGGCCGAAAGATCCGTTCGGTCGAGATCAGCCTCAACATCATCGATCGTCTCCAGAACGAGGATCGGTTGACGGTCGGTGAACTGGCGCGGACGCTTGATCACTCGAAGAGCACGATCCACAATCACCTGTCGACGCTCGAACAGCGACGGATGATCGTGCGCGACGAGACCGGCTACCGACTCAGTCTCCGACTCCTCGACATGGCGAATCGCGTCCGGAGCCAGGTGGGTAACTACGAAGTGATCAACAAGGAGGTGGAAACGCTGGCCGAGGAGACCGGCGAGATCGCGCAGTTCGGCATCGAGGAGCACGGCATGGTCTCGTACTTCGAGAAGGAGCGGGGGAACAACTCCGTTGAGACCGCCTCGCGCGTCGGCACCCAACAGCCCATCTACTCGACGTCGCTCGGGAAGACGATCCTCGCGTTCCTCCCAGCGGATCGCGTTGAGGAGATCGTCGCCGAGGCGTCCTTCGAACCGAAGACCACGCGAACGATCACGTCGTCAGACGAGCTGTACGAGGAGCTCGAACGGATCCGTGATCAGGGGTATGGCATCGACAACGAGGAGAACATCGAGGGGTTACGGTGTGTCTCGGCGCCCGTGACGAGCGGCGATACGGTACTCGGGGCCATCAGCCTGACCGGTCCTTCCAGCCGCTTTACACACGATAAGCTCCACGATGAGCTCGCGGACGCAGTCACGCGCGCCGCGAACGTCATCGAGCTCAACACGAAGTTCTCCTGATCGGAACCGGAGTCCGGCTCGTTTCTCGCTGGAGGGTTGCGAGCAGCCGTTTCCCGCTGATCAAAGACGCCGCGATCAGGACAGAGCCGACTCCATGCTACCGCGGAGGATAACCCGTCCCTCGAAATCACGGAGAACCACGTAGATCTCTAAGAAGCGACGCACCCGCGCTCGACGGTCGGTTACGCGGTGGCCTGCGTGTCGATCAGGTCGCCGATCTCCTCATCCAGCTCGCGATATAGCGTCTCCGCGCGCTCCTCCTCGGCCGGCGAGAGCGGCTGTAGCGGTTCCCGAACGCCGCCTCCGTGGAGGCCAGCGAGTTCGAGACCCTTCTTGACGACCGGAATGCTCACCGCAGCGGGGATGTCGTTTCTCGTTCCTTTCTCGCCGCGCAGTTGCTGATACGGCAGGCAAACGTTGCGGAGCCGTCGCGCTCGAGACCAGTCCTCCCGCGAGAGGGCATCGAACAGTTCGAGACCGACTTCCGGCCGGAAGTTGCTCACGCCCGCCGAGAACCCCTCGGCACCTTCCACCCACGTCGCGGGTGCCAACGGTTCCGCGAGCCCGTTCACCCAGACGACGTCGTTCGGACCGGCCTCAACGGCCGCGCCGAGTTTCGCCGTATCGGTTAGCGCGTACTTGATGCCGACGATCTCGTCGATGTCGGCCAGATCGGCGAGGTACTCAACGGACGGTTCGAACCCCTTGACGTACGGAACGAGGGGGCGATCCGCCGCCTCGCCGAGCGCCGAGTAGTACTCCAGGAGTCCCCGTTCGTGGAGGTACGTGTGGTGGGGCGGCATGATCATCATTGCGTCCACGCCGACCTCCTCGTACGCCTCCATCAGTTCGATGGCGTCGTCCGTGCCTCCGCCGACGCCGGCGAGCACGCAGGCGTCCGACGGCAACGCCGAAACGCTCGTTTCCGCGATATCGACCCGTTCGGACCGCGACAGCGAGTGGTACTCGCTGATGTTGGCGACCGAAAGGAACGAATCGATGCCCTGCTGGTGGAGCGAACGGGCGTTGGATCGTATCTTGCCGTGCTCGACACGGGAATCGTCGTCGAACGGCGTCAGGAGGCCAGCGGAAACACCACGGAGTCTCGACTGTATTTCGTCCTCGTTCAGAGGCATGAAACCAGTTTTCAGAGTGACGAATAATAAGCTCTTTGTTCAGGGTGGAACCCGTCCGTTTCGAACCGAACCGGCACGCGGGTCCCGAAGGGGTCCGGGATGGCACCGCGTTGCGGACACAAGAGCGGAGCGATCGCCGCTTTGGGGACCGAGTCCGAGACCGACGCTATGGCCGTGGCCTCTCCAATCCAAGCCTGTCGAACTGGTTCGCCGGGGCGTCCAGCTCCGTGAGGGCATCGACGAGGAGGGACCGCATCTCCTCGGACCGTTCCGGCTCCCGTCCCGCGAGGTTCCGTCGTTGCCATGGGTCCGACTCGACGTCATACAGGAGAGGTTCCTCGTGACGCCCGTGTGACGGCCCCTCGAACTTCCAAACCGGACAGTCGGTGTACGGAAGGAACCGACCCGATTCCGCGTCGTGTTTCGGCCTCGTCGGCGTGAACCATCCTACGGAATCCATCATCGTCGTCGAATAGCAGTGGGTCGACGTCGATTCGTCACATGGCCGGTGATACGTGTACGTTCCGTCGGTAACGTTGACGGACGAGCCCCAGTATCCGTAGAGTGCCCACTCCCGGTGGTCGTCGACTTCGTCCGTCAACAGCGGGAGGAGGCTCCGGCTGTGAGGTGCCCCATCGACCTCGAGACCGAGAACGTCCGCCATCGTGGCGAAGAGGTCCACGGCGGCCGTGAGCTCGTCGATGCGGTCCCCCATGCGGGAGCTCCCCGGATGCCAGATCATCAACGGCGTTCGTGCGAGTTCGTTCCGAACGGGAGCCTCGAACGGCTTCCCGACGTACCCGTTCTCGCCCAGATAGAAGCCGTGATCCGAGGTGAGTATCACCGCCGTCTTCTCCCAGAGATTCCGGTCGTCGAGCGTTCGAAGGACGGTCCCAAACCATTCGTCGACCATCGTCAGCTCGGCGGCGTACTGGGACTCAATGAACGCGAGCTCCCGATCCGAGAGTTCGCTCTGACCCTCGTCGGTTCGGCCGTAGTACGGCCAGATCGGGAGCTCCGGGTCCGTCGGGTCCTCGTCGGTGTACATCGAGGCATACGGTTCGGGAACGTGGAACGGTTCGTGTACGTCGAAGCTATCCACGTAACAGAACCAGTCGGACCACTCCTCATTCGTCTCCAACCAATTCGCCGCGCGCGAGAACACCTTCGGGGCGAAGAAGTCGGACTCGACGTCGAACCCCGCCGCGTTACGGGCGTACGCTGCCCGGTTCATGAAGCGTAGGTCGTCGGGCTCGTCGCTCGCCGTACCCGCGTCGAGGTTGAGGTCGTCCGACGCTCCGGAGCCGTCCCTTCGGAGCTGGGAAAGCAACTCACCGTCCGGATCCCGGGGAGACGTTCTCCACCGGTCGTACTCCTGTCCCCGAATGAACTCGACCCCGTTGAAGCTCTCGTGGTATCCGTTGCTCCCGTGTTGAAAGTAATGGAAGTGGTCGGTGACGAGCTGGGTGAGAACGTTCTGACTCCGTACGACCTCCGGTAACACGGTATCGAACGGTTCGATCGGGCCCCATGGACGCCAGAGGAACTCTTGGGTTCCGGTCAGCCATTCACGACGGGCGGGCATGCACGGGAGGCTTCCCGCGTAGTGGTTATCAAAGACTGCTGCCCGGTCCGCGAACTCGTCCAGGTTCGGTGTCTCGATGTCGATCGGTGAATTCGGTCGATACGATCTCAGAAAGTGTCGGTTCAGGCTGTCGATGGAAATGAACAGGACGTTCATCAGGATCGAGTTTCGCTCCGTAGTTCGGCTGGCAGCGTCTCCCGGGGACGATCGACGTCGAACTCGACTTTGGTGCCGTCCACGACGACGAATCCCGTCTCGTAACACTCGCCACAGCGTTGAAGACAGAGCGTCTCGCGGAGGGAGTAACGGTCACAGTCGAGTACCTCGCGTAGGTCTTCGGGCGCGTTTCGTTTGCAACACTGTACGACGCCGACCGATGGATCCGTGGACATCGTCCCGGTATGGTCGATGGGTATCGAATTAAAGTTTCCCCGGATCTCACGGGGAGTTTACTGGGGAAGGAAGCGTCCACACGGTCACCCCGTAGCCGGCGTGTCCCTCCCGAACACCATCTCACGGCGGGGTTGGCATCCATAGTCGAACACAACGTTAATTAATGATGAATAATACATGACAAGTGTGGCAGACAATGTCAGATCAAGATAGCGAACCTGACCTGTCGCGTCGACACTATATTACGCTCGCCGGTTCCGCGGGGGCGCTCTCGGTTGCAGGCTGTACGGGTAACGGTGGAAGTGGCGACGACGGGTCGAGCGGCGACGACGGGTCGAGCGGCGACGACGGTTCCGGCGGTGACGACGGAAGCGGCACGACGACGCTCGAACTCCAGCACTGGTGGACCGACGGCGGCGGGGCGGTCGGGATGGAAGCGCTCCAGGAAGGCTTCCAGGAAAAGCACCCGGACATCGAGATCAACGACAATCCGGTGGCCGGTGGAGGAGGAACGAACCTTCAGGCTGTGATTCGGAACCGAGTTCTAGAGGGGAACCCGCCGAGTACATGGCAGGACTGGCCGGGGGCGAACCTCTCGGATTACGTCGAAGCGGGCGTGCTCAAGGACATCGGGTACATCTTCGAGGGCGACATGGAAGAGAACTACCGGGACGGGCCGCTGCTCTCTGCACGGGCGGGGAACGAGGACAATCCCTACGTTGCCGTTCCCTTGAACATTCACCGCGTCAACAACCTCTTCTGGGACATCAGCTCGGTCGAAGAGGCGGGAGTCGACATGGGGAGCATCTCCGATCCGAACGAGTACGTGGAGGTGCTCGCCCAGATCGACGACCAGATCGAGACGCCGGCGCTCTCGTTGTCGATGGCAGCCCCGTGGACCGTGCTCCAGCTCTGGTCTTCGAACCTGATCGGCCTGTACGACGCACAGACGTATCAGGACTTCAGGGCCGGCGAGGACATCACGTCGGAGGTCGAGGCCGCCCTGGAAGTCACGGCCGACCAGTTCGAGTACGTTACCCCAGACGCGGGATCGGTCGGATCCGACGCCGCTCGACTCAAGCTCCCGGAGGGGAACGGTGTGATGCTCATGGAGGGCGACTGGGCGGCCGGAAACCTGTTCGCCGCGGACGGGTACGAGTACGACGAGCACTGGCAGCACATGCCGTATCCGGGGACCGACGGGGTCTACAACATCAACACCGACGGTTTCCCGTACCCCCAACCGAATCCGACGCCCGACGCGACCGACAAGTGGATGCAGTGGGTCGGAAGCGCGGAAGCGCAGCGTGTCTTCTGTGACCCCAAGGGTGCGATCCCGTGCCGGACCGACGTCGACCTCAGCGAGTTCAGTCCGCTCATGCAAGAGCAGTTCGAGGACTTCCAGAGCGACACCGGCGTTTTGACACTCGCACACGGGGACGGGGTGTCCCCACAACAGGGAACCTCCCTGAAGAACGCGATGTCCCGGTTCATGGATAACCGAAACGTCGAGGCCACCGCGGGCGCGCTCATGGACGCGATGACGCTGTAGGAGTCGTCAGCGACAGTCAGCAGTCTCCGAAGAATTTTTATCATGGTCTTTGAATATACCTATCAATGAGTGTGTTAACCAAAATCAGGAACACGATGGAACGGTCGTCGTCGCCGGACTACCGTTCCGAAAACGACGGCATGAGATCGTATCTGAAGAGCGACTTCTTCCGATCGATGCCGTTCTGGCTCCCACCGACCCTCCTGATGGGACTGTTCGTGTACGGAGGAATACTCTGGAACTTCGTCCTCTCGCTGACGGACTTCTCGGGGGTCGTCAGGCCCGAATACTCGGTCTCGAACTTCGATTTCGAGATGTACTTCCGGATGCTGGAAGACCCGTCCTTCTGGAGCGCGGCGCGGAACACGATCGTGTTGTTGGTGGTGTTCACGCTCGTCTGTCTGGTCGTCGGGCTCTGTCTCGCCATCATCGTGGACAACCTGTTGAAGGGTCAGGGGGTGTTCCGGACCGTCTTCCTGCTTCCGTTCGCCCTCTCTTTCGTCGTGACCGGCGTGTTCTGGCAATGGATGTACAACCCCGAGATGGGAACGATCAACACGCTCTTCGATATCGTCGGGATGGGGTTCCTCGGACAGGACTGGCTCGGAGACCCCGCACTGCGGCTCTGGTCGGTCATGTTCGCGCTGATGTGGCAGTTCGGCGGGTACGCGATGATAATCTATCTGGCCAGCCTCCGGACGATCCCCCAGGAGCACTACGAGGCCGCGAAGGTCGACGGAGCGGGCTTCTTCAAGATGTACTGGAAGGTGATCATTCCGCAGCTGAGCTCGGCGTCCGTGAGTATCGCCGTCGTGTTGATGGTGTTCTCGCTGAAGGCGTTCAGTTGGCTCTACGTCGTGTTCGGGAGCAACCCCGGACCGGCCGCCGACATCCTCGGCGTGATGATGTACAGGGAGGCGTTCGCCGCGAACCAGTGGGCCTACGGGGCCGCCCTCGGGACCGTGTTGTTCGTGACGACCGTGGTTATCCTCGCCCCGTACCTGCGCTACCAGTACAAGCGGGGTGAGCTGTGATGATCGGGCTCATCGCCTCGGCTCAGGCGACGACGGGGGACCTACTGACCTCGGTACGGGAGTCGCTCACCCGCGCGAACAGGAAGTACACCGTCGCGGCGATCCTCGCGGTCCTGCTGGGACTCTTCTGGGTCTCCCCGCTGTGGGGGGGTATCTCGACCGCGTTCAAGACGCAGAGCGCGTTCATCAACACGATCCCGTTGTCGCCGCCCCCCGCCGGAGAGGTCACGATACAACCCTGGCTACGGGCGTGGGAAACTCTGAGCCCGTCACTGGGTAACAGCCTCATCTTCACCCTCCCCGCGATGGTGTTCTCGGGGGTGCTCGGGAGCCTCGCGGCGTACGGGCTGACCATGGTCGACTGGCGCGGACAGGTGGCGGTGATGGCGACGTTCATCGTCGCGATCTTCCTGCCGAAACAGGGGATCCTCCTGCCGCTCTCGCGCTTCTGGAACGCGGTCGACCTCCAGGGGATACTGAGCAGTCTGGGGTACTTCTCGCTCCCGTTCGCCCACCAGAGCCACACGACGCTGCTGATCCTGATCATCACGCACACCGCGTACGGGATCGGTATCTGTACGCTCCTGTTCAGAGGGTATTACCTGACCATCGACCACGACCTCGTTGAGGCGGCACGGATAGACGGGGCGGGCGTCTTCAGCATCTATCGGAACATCATCCTCCCGCTGTCGTATCCGATGTTCATGGTGGTCTTCATCTTCCAGTTCACGCAGATATACAACGAATTCCTCTACGCGCTCATTCTGGTCGGCGGAAGCGACCCCAGCGCGGGTGCGCCGATCACGCTCGCGCTCGCCGAGCTCAACAGTGGGTTCTCACAGAACTGGAACAACCAGATGGCGGGGGCGTTCATCACTGCGGTCCCGACGCTGATCGTGTACGTCCTGTTCGGAGAACAGTTCGCGAAGGGAGTCAAATACTGAGAGACACATATGGCACAATTAACGTTCGACGACGTACGGAAGACGTTTCAGGAGGGGAACAACGAGATCGTCGCGGTCGACGATCTGAACATGGAAGTACGGGACGGCGAGTTTCTCGTCGTCGTCGGTCCCAGCGGCTGCGGGAAGACCACGACGTTACGGATGGTCGCCGGACTGGAGACGATAACGGAGGGACAGATCGAACTCGACGGACGGTCGATCCGAGGGATGAGCCCACAGGACCGCAACATCGCGATGGTGTTCCAGTCCTACGCGCTGTATCCCCACATGACGGTGTTCGACAACATGGCCTTCGGCCTCCGTGAATCGACCGACCTCTCGGAGGACGAGATCGACGACCTCGTCACCGAAACGAGCGAAATGCTGGACATCAAGGAGCTCCTGAACAGAAAGCCGAGCGAACTCTCCGGCGGACAACAACAGCGCGTCGCGCTCGGACGGGCGATCGTCAGGGATCCGGACGCGTTCCTGATGGACGAACCCCTCAGCAACCTCGACGCGAAGCTCCGCGCCGAGATGCGGACCGAACTCCAGCGGTTACAAGAGGAGTTCGAGACGACCACGATCTACGTCACCCACGACCAGACGGAGGCGATGACCATGGGTGACCGCATCGCCATCCTGGATCACGGCGAGTTACAGCAGATCGGGACCCCCATGGAGTGTTACTACGAGCCGGCAAACGAGTTCGTCGCCGGCTTCATCGGGGAGCCGTCAATGAACTTCCTCCGGGGTACGTCCGACGGTGGCGTTCTCCGAATGGAGGACTTCAGCTACGAACTCTCCCAGTCGACGGTGGAGTCGATCGGGTCCACGACCGAGATCACGCTTGGCGTTAGGCCGGAGGACGTTGAGGTCGTTCCCGAGGCGACGCAGACGAACGACGTCGCGGTGGAGGTTGACGTCGTCGAGCCGTTCGGAAAGGAGAACAACCTGTATCTCAAACCGGAGGGGAGCGACACGGACGACACGATCATCGCGACGGTGGGAGGACGCAAGAGCGTCAACGAGGGCGAGCGGGTCGGCATGCGGCTCCCCGAGGAACACCTCTACCTGTTCGATCGGAGCGACGGAACCGCCATTCGACACCCGACGGTCGAGGCTGAGGAGATCACTCCGGTCGCGGAGTAGCAGGGACCGACTCCCCGTTTTCCGACCCGATCCGAACTGCGGTCAGTCCACCCGGAAGCGTTCGACGGCCGTCTCGTCGATCTCGATGCCGAGTCCCGGGGCGTCCGGCACGGAGAGCTCTCCTCCGGTGGGGTCGAACGGCTCCGCGAGCAGCTCGTTGCGAAGCGGGTTCTCGCTTCGGTCGAACTCGAACAGGATCGGCCGGGTCGACCGGTCGGAGCGCATCGGGTACGAGGGAACGGTGGCGGCGAACTGGATCGCGGCGGCCAGACCGACGGCGCTGTTCCACACGTGCGGCCGAATTCGGACGTTGTTCGTCGTGGCGAGCCGCGCGAGATACCGGGCTTCGGCGAAACCGCCGCACCGACCGAGGTTCGGTTGGACGACGTCCACCACGTTCTCCCGAACTAGGTCGGTGAACTCGAACCGCCCGTGGTGAGCCTCGCCGGCGGCCAACGGGACGTCGATGGCGTCCCGGAGGCGGCGATAGCCGTCAACGTCCTCGGGGGGGACGGGCTCTTCGATCCACGTCAGGTCGAACTCCTCTATCGCCCGAATCGACTCGAGCGCGTCCGTCGCCGTGTAGTTCCCGTTGTAGTCGACCATCAACCGGGCGTCGTCGCCGAGGATCTCCCGGGCCGTTCGAACCCGGTGGACGTCGTCCTCGACTGACCGGCCGATCTTGATCTTGGCCGCGGTGAATCCCTCCTCGACGGCCCGTTCCATCGGTTCCGCGGGGTCCTGTCCCCACTCGGTGATGTACATGGTCGACGCGTACGGCGTCACCGCGTCGTGCGACTGACCCGAGAGCAGTTCACGGACCGGCTTACCGAGCGCCTTCCCACGGAGGTCCCAGAGCGCCACCTCGACGCCGGTCAACGCCGCCTGCGTGAACGCCTGTCTGCCGAAGTGGTATCCCCCGATCTCGCCGGTGTAGACGGCGTCGGCGAGTGTCTCGGCGTCCCATGGGTCGAGTCCGACGACCGCGTCGGCGAAAAACTCCTCGATCAACGTCGCGACCGTTCGTGGGGGCGCGAACGCCTCTCCCCAACCAACGGTCCCGTCGTCGGCGGTGACCTTCACCAACGTCGCCGTGCGCGTGTCCGTCACTCCTCGCGTTCCGCCGAAGGCTCGTCCCGACCCGAGCGGATGTTCGAGTGGGATCGGCTCGACTGAGACGACTCGCATACACGGGAGACGGACGCGCGTTGCAAATACTTTTTGGAGCCGTTTCTCCGGAGCGACATAGGAGGAAGGCACCGATCCTAGAGTATGTCCCGTCGATGTCGGCGAGCGATTTTAGTGCGCGAGGGTCGAAGCGATCCGTCATGGTCACGTCGACGTGGACCGACTGGTTCGTCCGGGACGAGGTCGAAGCAACCGATCCGGACGGACTCTCGATATGGTATCTCGGGTGTAACGGGTTCGTTCTACGGACGGACGAGGCGACGGTGTACGTCGACCCGTACTTCGGTACGGGCGGACATCGTCGGTACGCAGTCCGGATGTGCCCGGTACCGATGGATCCCGTGGACGCGACACGGTGCGATGCGGTTCTGGTCACGCACGGACACGTCGACCACCTTCATCCTCCGTCGTATCGACCTCTCCTCGATCTGGGTGCGGATCTCTACGCTCCGAGTGGCGCACTGGAAGACCCCAGCTACGGGAACGATCTGCGAATACCCTCTGGACAGTGTCAACCCGTCTCCGTCGGGATGGAGTTCGAGATCGGTGACCTCCGGGTGTCCGTTCGTGGAGCCGACGACCCGGACGCAGTGGATCCGGTTTCGTACGTGATCGAGTACGGGGACAACGTCTTCTTTCATGGTGGTGATAGCGGACCGTGCGAGGAGTTCTCCGCCGTCGGCACGGAATTCGACGTCGACCTAGGTGCGCTCGCGTTCGGTTCGGCGGGCCTGGTCTACGACGGCGAAACCGCGACCTCGGAGCGCACACGCTGGTACATGGACGAGAACGAGATCGTGGAGGCCGCAAACCAGTTGCGGCTCGACCGGCTGTTGCCGACCCACTGGAACATGTGGAAGGGGGCGGAGGCCGATCCGTCGCCTCTCCATGACCACGCGAGCTCGTTTCGCTACCCGCACGTCGTTGAGGTCGGGAGAACGGGGGATCGATTCGAACTCGAACGGCCGGGTGTACGTCCGCCCGTATTCGCAGAGTAGCGTCGGCCGTCCGGTGAACGATCGGTTTTTTTTCCTTTCGAATGGGAACGGTGCACATGAGTTCACGAACATCGACAGAGACCAGTCCCCAGATCACCGTCGGCTTCCGAACGCGCTCCATCTCGGACGAACGCCTTCGATTCATCCGACAGGTCGGCGCGACCGACGTCTATCTCGATCACTCATCCCTCGACGAGGAGCCGGACGAGTTCATCGATAACACCGGTGAGAACGACACGCTGGTGATCGACGAAGACGTGATCCCCTCCGCCGAGGAGCTGATCGAGGCCAAAGAGCGGGTCGAAGCGCACGGCCTTCGACTCGCGGGCGTTCACTCCCTCCCTCACTCGATCTACGGGCCGATAATGCTCGGGACGGAGCGCGCGGACGAACGGATCGAACTGATCGCACAGCTGATCCGAAACATCGGCGAGGCCGGGATCCCGATCCTGGGTTACCAATGGAACCCACGGGGACTGGTCCCGATGCGAACCCGACCCGACAGGCCGATCCGCGGGGGAGCGGAGGCGACCGAGTTCGACCTGACCGACCTTGAGGATCCCTTCGAGGTGGCCGAGACGGTCGACCGAGAGTATTCCGAAGCGGAGTTCTGGGAGAACTACGAGCGGTTCGTCGAAGCCGTCGTTCCGGTCGCCGAGGAGGCCGACGTCCGGCTCGCCCTCCATCCCGTCGATCCGCCGGGGATCGAGCAACTGGGCGGGATCCCCCGACTCTTCCGTAACGTCGAGAACTTCGAGCGCGCGATGGACATCGTCCCGAGCTACCACCACGGACTCAAGCTCTGTCTGGGTTGCTTCTCCCAGCTCGGCGAGGACATCCCGGCACTGATCCGCCGGTTCGGCGAGCGCGACCAGATCGTGTTCGTCCACTTCCGTGATGTGGAGGGAACCGTCCCGTCGTTTCACGAGACGTTCGTTGACGAGGGTAACTTCGACGAGTTCGAGGCGATGGAAGCGCTGGTCGACATCGGATTCTCCGGCTCCGTGCTCCCCGACCACGTCCCGAAGATCGAGGGGGACTCCCAGTGGAGACACCGCGCAAACGCGTTTACCGCTGGCTACCTCAAGGGAGTGATCAACAGCACTCTCAGAGCCCGTTCCGGAACCCTCCGCGAGACGTAACCGGGAGGCGCTTGAGGCTCAAGGCCCAAAGGACTTGAGCCAGTCGTGCCGTCTCGGATAGACCAGCAGATGAAGCGTGACTAGCTCACATGTGACCAGACTTAATTTATATATTATTTCTAATATATATTGTGTAGTACCTAGTTTCATATATATTCTGGACGGTTTCTCGTAATGGCTCTGGATCCCTCACCAGAGCAAGTAGATCGGAATTAGACCACACGATCACCGGAAAAATCTGCGATAAATTCGACGTTCTACGAGTCTCTCGGTAGTATTTTCGTAATAAGGAGATATTTGACAAAATCGGAGAAGAGATCACGTTCGCGGTCGATCCCTATCGATCGGTATCGTACTCATCGACGGAATCAGCTCCGAATCCTCTGATATCGAGGAATGATGCGATCTCTCGCCGAACACCGTTGTAGCACTTCCTCTCGGACTGATCTTGAGACTCCCCCAAACTATAGATCCAAATATATAAAATAAAAATATAGTATATTTAAAAGGTAATTTCGAAATGGATTCACTCGTGGGATCGGTTCAGGTCTCTCTACGAACCGACGCCAGTGCGGTCTCATATCGATCCTTCACGAACCCATCCGCCCTTCGACGAATGCTTCCGCCCGATCGCCGGACCGTTGGTTTAAGGGATCGACCGTCCATCCCGGATCCACATGGAAGTCGCTTTCATCGGAGGCGCGGGAACCGTCGGTGCGACCGCCGCGTACACGCTCGCGGTCGAACGGCCGTCCGTCGACGTCACGCTCGTCGACGTCGAGGAGGACGCCGCGGAGGGACACGGCATCGGGATCCGTCACGCGCGGACGCTCGGGTCGCTCCCGCAGTTCGGCGACGCGAACGACCTCGGTAGCGTGTCGGCGAAGCCGTCATCGGCGGCGGGGCTCGCGACCGCGGACGTCGCCGTCGTGACCGCGAGCGTGCCGCGACCCGGATCGTCGGCGAAGCGCGGCGGCCGCCTCGAGTTCCTCGACCGGAACCTCGAGCTCGCGGAGTCGATCGCGGGGACGCTGCGCGAGCGCGAGCCGCTCCCCGTGATCGTCGTCAGCAACCCCATGGACCGCATCACCCAGCGGATCTGGCGCGAGACGGGCTGGGACCGCGATCGGTTCCTGGGGTACTCGCTCTCGGAGACCGGCCGAACGGCCGACCGGATCGCGAGCATCCGCGACGTGCCCGCGGAGGACGTCTACTGTCCGGTCGGGGGCGAACACGGCGAGAACGTGGTGCCCTTCTTCTCGCGGCTGACCGTCGACGGCGAGCCGACGACGCTGACCGAGGCGGAGAAACGCGACGTGCGCGACTACGTCCGCGACGTCCCGTACGACGTCATCGAGCTCCGCGGGGCCGAGGAGACCTCGCGCTGGGTGACCGGACAGGGCGTCGTCCGTCTGGTGTGTGCCGTCCTCGACGACGGGCTCGACGACCCCGACCATCCGATAGCCGCCTCGGTCCCGCTCGACGGCGAGTACGGGATCGAGGACGCGTGCGTGAGCGTCCCGGTCGAGGTGGGTCGCACGGGCGTTCGACGCGTCATCGAGTGGGACCTCCCCGAGGAGGAGCTCGAGGGGCTCCGGGCGGCGGCCGAGTCGGTCGCGGCCGATCCCGAGTGATCGACCCCGAGTGACGGACGATCGTTCGGGCGTCGGAGAGCCGACGGATCAGTACCCCAGATCCAGCGCGTAGTTCACGATCACCGCGAGCAGGACGGCCGCCAACAACGACGCGAGAACTAGGAACGCGGCCGCCCACCCGAACGTATCGGCGAGGAATCCGGTGATCACCGACCCCAGCGCGCTGACCACCAGATAGACGGTCCGAACGAGACCGAAACCGACCCCCTGTTCGCGCTCGGACAGCTCGTCCATGAACCGCGGCTCGACGGTCACGGCCATGCCCAGGCCGACGCCGATGAGGACGAGGGCGGCCACGATACCGGGGAGGCCGGGACCGACGACGAAAAGCGCCATGCCGGCGACGCTCGTGGCGAGGCTGACGGCGACGCCGACGTCTCGGGGGTACCGGTCGGAGATCGCGCCGAGTCCGGGTTTCGCGGCCGCCTGGACGACGAAGTACGACGAGAAGACGAGGCCGGCGGCCGTGGAGGACATCCCGCGGTAGTCGATGAGGAACGTCGGCAGGAACGAGGCCGTCCCCTGCCAGACGAACGCCCCGGCCGACGCGATGACGGCCGTGAACACGATCGGCGGGCGGGAGAGCAGTTCGATCACGGGACCGATCCGGACCCGGTCGCGCATCGGCTCGTCCGGACGCTGGGGTTCGGTCGGCTTCACCCGCCACGCGAACAGCACGAAGACGGGAAGGGTGACCGCCGTCCCGATCGCGACGGCGGGCCGCCAGCCGTATCGCGTCCCGATCCACGCCGCGGCGATCGGCGCGATCAGCCCTCCGGCGGGCGCACCGATCGTGTGGATCCCGATCGCGGTGCCGATGTTGTCGTACGTCCGAGACAGGAGCGTCGTCGCGGTGCTGTAGTGGAGTCCCGCGAACGCGCCGAGAACGACCACGCTGACGACGAAGACGGCGTACACCGGCGAGACCGCGACGAGGAAGCTCATCACGCCCGTGCCGCCGATGGCGAGGAGGATGATCCGTCGTTCGCCGAACCGGTCGCCGAGGATCCCGCTGGGAAACTGCGACAGCGCGTACGACGTCCACATGCCGGTGAGCGCGAGACCGATGACGGTGTTCGAGATGGCGAAGCTCTCGGTGATCTGCGGGACCACGGGACTGATCGCCAGCCGCCCGACCATCGTCGCGAAGAACGCGAAGGTGCAAAGCGTCAGGACGGTGTGTCTGTAGCGCCAGCCCATGCTATGTGGGGGGCTTCCGCGGATACGCCGGGCCCGTCCGGCCGGCCGTCGCTGCCGGACCGACGGGGACGGGATGTGACCGCATCGCCGGGTGAATCAGGCGGTTTTGACGTGCATCACGGCGCGATCGGTTCCCAACAGCACCGACTGCGCGACGCTTCCGAACACCGCCTTGCCGACCGGGCTCCGCTTCCGCCCGCCGATGACGACGAGGTCGGCGTCGATCTCGTCGGCCTCCGCGAGGATCTCGTCCGTGGTGTCGCCGTGTCGTCTGACCGTGGTCACGGACACGCCCGCGTCCGCGAGGCGTCGACGCGCGGTGTTAACGGCCTCGGGGAGGTCGTCGGGGTCGTACACCTCGTCCGAGTCGACCGTGCCGCTCTCCGGGCCGGTCACGCTGAACTCCTCGAAGACGTTGAGCAGCGTCACCTCGACGTTCGAACCGGCGGCCGGAAGGGACGTCACCGCCTCCGCGATCCGTTCCGGCGCTTCCATCTCCGTATCGATAGCGACCAGGACGCGATACATGTGCGTGGTTCCACCGTACGGCTACTTTAATCTGTGTGTCGCCGTCGCCGAAACGCGTGTCCTCCCACTGCGAAACACGCGTCGCCGTCACCTGGCGGGTTTTTGTCCCCGCCGCCCCAACGGTTGAGCGATGCCAACGCCACCGACACCCGACGGCGGACGAGCCGAGGGGGAGACCCCGAAACCGATGACGCTGTACCGACTCCACGGCTGCCCGTACTGCGAGCGGATCGTTCGATGGCTCGAGGGACACGGGATCGAGTACCGATCCGTCTTCGTGGCGGGCGAGCACAGCCGTCGCGACGAGGTCGCTCGCGTGTCCGGAACGCGGGCGGTTCCGTTGCTCATCGATCCCGCGACCGGGGTCACGATGCCGGAAAGCGGGAACATCCTCGAGTACCTCGTTCGGACGTACGGCGAGGAGGGGGACACCGCGGCGTTCGACGAGCTCACGGTCACGGAGTTCGGCGACTCGGATCACCCGACGGTCGGGGAGACGGCACCGGCGTTCACCCGGCCGCTCGTCACCGACGAGTCGTGGTCGAACGTCGCCCTGTCGGAGCTCGTTGACGACGCAGGATCGGTGCTTCTGGTCTTCTACCCTCTGAACTGGGGCGGGAAGTCGATGTTCTGGTGGAAGGAGATTCAGCGGCGTGGATGGGGCGGCGACGATCTGTCGGTGGTCGGGGTCGGGATCGGACAGCCGTTCGACCACCAGCGGTTCATCGAAGGTCGGGAGCTCCCGTACCCGCTCTACTCCGATCCGGGTAACGGCGTCGCCGAGGCGTACGACGTCGTCCACGAACTCGACGGGATGGAGGGGATCGCGGAGCCGCGGCCGGCGACGTTCCTGGTCGGCGCGGACCGGACGGTCGAGCACGTCTGGGTCGCCGACGAGTGGCCCGAAACCCCGCCGTACGACGAGATCGAGTCGGCGCTTCCGACCGGATCGTCCGAGTAGCACGCGGTTCGCCGGCGTCCGATCGGACGGCTCGCCGGGCTCCGACGGGTGCTCTCTCGTCGAACACGGATTCACTCGTCGGTCGTCGACGCCTCGACCGCCTCGTCGTATATCGAGAGGGCGCGCTCGTTCCGCTCCAGCAGGTACGCGGTGTCCTTCCCCAGGATCTGGAAGTCGAACCCCTGATCGACCCGTTCCGGCGCGTCGTCCGGACGGACGGTAAGCGTTCCCACGGGAATTCCGGCCGCGTGTGCCGCCTCGACGATGCGGTCCATCGCGTCGAGGAACCGTTCGTGCTCCCACTGTCCGAACACGTCCAGTGCGCCGGAGAGGTCGGCCGGGCCGGCGAACAGGGCGTCTATCCCGTCCACGTCGGCTATCTCCTCGACGTTCTCGAGACCCTCCACCGTCTCGATCTGCGCGATCGTCACGAACGTCTCCTCCGCGTTCTCGACGTACGACCGGAAGTCGGCCCCGTAGTCGGACGCGCGCCCGGACGCGATCCCGCGTCTGCCGCGAGGCGGATACCGCAGCGACTCCACCAGCGACTCGGCCTGCTCGGCGGTGTCGATCATCGGGACCATCACCCCGGAGACCCCGACGTCGAGCACGCGCTTGAGGTACACCGGATCGTTCCAGGGGACGCGGATCACGGTGCCGCTCTCGCCGGGAGCCGCCTCGATGGCTCGGTGCATGTCCTCGACGGTCTCGAGCGTCGTCGTCGTGTGTTCGGTGTCGACCAGGACGAAGTCGAAGGGGTTCGCCGCGCTCACCTCCGCGACCGTCGGGCTCCCGATAGAGACCCACGTCGCGGAGAGGAAGCGCTGCTCCTCGAACGCCGTCTTCAGGTTCTCGCTCATCTGTCCACCACGAAGCGGTCGCCGTTCGGTTCTCCCCGAGGTGTTCCCTCCGGATCGACGGTCCCCCACTGCTCGCGGTTTCCTCGGCCGGTTCTCCGGACGTTCCTCCCGAGCCGCCTCCACGGTGAAACCGGTCCGGCGTCGGATCGTGAGATCGCTGGCTGTTCGTGCATCGCTTCAGGATCCGACGAAACGCATATATATCTTTGTGGTCGCTCCGGGCGACGGGTCCAGGCGATATCGGTGAGGGGCCGGTTCCCGCGATACCGACACGAACGTTTATGACATGGAAGAGAATAATTCGGGGCATGGAAACGGACGCAAACGGTGATTCGGCTAGCGCCCCCTCCGACGAGGAGTTGGGGGGGATCGCGGGTGCCTTGGCCCGAACCAGCGAGACGATTCAGGGCTGGATCGAGACGGTGAAACCCGAGGATCCGGACCGAATCGAACGGGTCGTGAAGTTCCTCCTCAGCGTGCTCCTCACCGTGATGTTCATCTACTGGATCCTCGCGTACCAGTTCGACGTCGTCTGGTTCGAGTTCTGAGTCGGTCCCGACCGACGACGGCTATGGGGGAGGGTTCCGAAAATCGCCCGACTGAGCGGAGTGTGACTCGATAGCATAAGAACGTTTCCCACACATTTATTATACCCCGAACGATAATGATGAATCGGGATGCCAGACGAATTTCCATCCAGAAGACGGTTCCTTCAAGGTACAGCAGGAGTAGGTATGGTCGGATTGGCGGGCTGTTCCGGCGGCGGTGGCGGTGACGACGGCTCCGGCGACGACGGCTCCGGCGACGGCTCCGGCGACGGTTCCGGCGGCGACGACGGCTCCGGCGACGACGGGAGCGGTGACGGTGGAGGGGGCGACGACGTCGTCAACATGCGCGTCGGGTCCTCCACGCAGGGTTCGACGGTCTTCCAGACGTCACAGGCGGTCCAGCGTGTGCTCCGAAGTGAGTCGGATATCGTGCGCTGGGACACGCAGGCGAGCGGCGGTGACCCCGCCAGCATCCGCATCTACAACGACGGCGGGCTGGACGCGTACGGGCTCACCAACTTCACCCAGAAGCAGGCGATGAACTCCGAGGGTCCGTTCGAGGGGGAGGACCTCGAGGCACCCTATCAGGGGTTCACCTACTTCGTCCGCGACGACTTCTTCTACGCGGTCGACGGCTCCGGCATCGAGACGACCGACGACATGCTCGGGGAGCCGTTCCACATGCTCCAGCCCGGCTGGGGGACCCGTGCGATGTTCGAGGAGATCATGCGGACCGGCGGCGGCGAGGACTTACTCGAGCAGCTGAATGAGAACGTCGTCAACGTCGACGTGGGCGACGTGGCCGGCGCCGTCGAGGAGGGCAACATCACGTGCGGTATCGGGTACGGTGCCAACGAGGTGAACCTGCCGTCCTGGTTCGCCGAGGTCGACGCGCGTTCCGACGTCCACCTGGTCGAGATGTCCGATCAGTTCCGCGAGGTCTTCGAGTCCTCGCCGCTCGCGCCCTACTTCGAGAAGGACCCGTACGGCTTCGAACAGGACGTCGAGGGGCCCCTCCAGGGATGGCAGCTCCTCTTCCAGTACTTCTTCGACCCCGATCTCCCGGCCGACGCGGTGTACGACGTGCTCCAGGTCGCTCACGACCACTACGAGAGCGTTCAGGAGGGACAGCCGGCGTTCTTCCCGTACGGCGAGAACCCCGACCACTTCGTCACCGCCATCGAATCCGACTTCACTCCGGTCCACCCCGGTGCGGCGGACTTCTACGAGGACAACGACCTCTGGGACGACAGCTGGACTCGAGGCGAATAGCGCGGACACACGGAACGTTTTTTGCGACCGTTTTTGACGACGCCACTCGACGCTAGCGACGTCGTCATCGCGTAGACCCGGTAGACGGTCATCGCGAACGGACGGGTACTCGAGAGACGAGGCCGTCATTGACCGGTTCACAGGGTGTTGTTTTCACCCTGTTCTATCTGAATCAGCTGGTAGATCGGGAGTGCAGATTAATCGCGGTGTTCAGATAGATACTGGGTGATACAAAGATGGAGAACTGTACAATACGCCCGGGTATACATTAACTTAGTGACCAGTATTTTTGATGGATGATCCATCACTATCAGATATGGAACCAACAATTCGACTGGCAACGGAGGAGGATGCAGAATCCGTTACCGAAATTTATGCACCGATCGTCAAACAAACGCACATCTCATTTGAAACGGCTCCGCCGACTGTCGGAGAGATGGCTCAACGCATCCGAACCACCGTGGAACGACTTCCGTGGTTGGTTTGCGAATACGACGGCCAAATGGTGGGTTACGCGTATGCGAGTCCACATAAAGAGCGCCCAGCATACCAATGGGCGGTCGACGTCTCTGTGTATGTCGACGAGGCGTGGCGACGGAAGGGGACTGCGAGCGGTCTGTATCAATCGCTCTTTGCGCTTTTGGATTTACAGGGACTGAGCAATGCGTATGCTGTAATCGCGTTGCCGAATCCTCAGAGCATCGCGTTTCATGAATCACATGGATTCGAGAAGATCGGTGTGTATCGCAACGTCGGATACAAGAACGGCGAGTGGCGCGATGTTGGACATTGGGAATTATCTCTTCGATCGCTTCCAGAAAATCCATCGCCACCGACCCCACTCAGTGAACTCCAGAACACTGATAATCACACCGATGCACTCGGCGCAGGTGAACCATCAGTCCGCTTGTGATCCTGTTTATCAGATTGCTCGAATGGGGTACTGATCGTTTCTTTTGAACGTAGGGTAAGTCACCTGTAGTGAACGATCCGTGAGTTTTCCGTCTTGAGCATCCGCGAACAGCGTGGCGCGACGCGCCACTGGCAGCCGGCGCGAAGCGTCGGCGACGAAGAGAGCGGTTCACCGACGGAGCCGTCGGAGACGACGGAGCCGGCTCTTTGTCCCCAGGGTACTCGAAGGAGTAGCGTGTAACCGTTCCATGGCGTCCGCGAGGAACGTCGAACGAAAGCGATGCGGCTCCGTCGGTTCTCGAGCGACCGTCGTGCGTCCGCGTGAGGAACTGGCGTCCTCGCCGAAGGAACGCCGCGTGACCGGAGGCGGTCAGAGCCGCCGAGCGACGACGGACGGGAGAGTCGAGAGTGCCATCCCCCTGACCGCCATGACCTGCCAGGTGAAGAGCACCGCCGCGACGACGAAGCTCCCGAACCGGAGGTACTCGTTCGGGGCCGACATGATCACGACCCCGAGGACGACGAACACGAGCCTGATCCCGTAGTTGGCCGCCCGGTTGGAGAGCGCCTTCCGGTGGTAGTTCAGTCCGTGTACCATCGCCGTCGCGCCGAACAGGAGCAGGATCGACGAGGTGATCTTCGCGAACGAGAACCCGCCGGTGATTATCTCCGGGTTGTAGATGAAGGTGAAGGGGAGGATGAAAAGCGGCGCGGCGATCTTGACCGACTCGATCGCGGTCCGCCAGAAGTTCGACTGTGCGATCCCGGTCGTCACCACCACGGCGATGGCGATCGGCGGAGTGATCCCCGACAGGATCGCCGCGTAGAACACGAAGAAGTGAACCGGGAGCCGGGCGATCCCGAACCCTTCGATGAGCGCCGGCGCGACGAGCAGCGCGACGATGGTGTAGGCGGCGACGGTCGGCATCCCCATCCCGAGGATGATGCAGATCAGCATCGCCAGGAGCAGCGCGAGGATGAGCACGCCGCCGGACAGCTCGATCAGCGCCAGCGCGAGCTTCCCGGGGACGCCGGTCGTCACCAGGATGTCGACGATCCCGTTGATCGCCGAAACGATGACCGCGATCGGCGCGAACATCAGCGCGCCGTAGCGCATCCCCTCGAGCGTCTGTGGGATACCGACGAGGTACGACTCGTCGCTGAACCCGAGCAGACGTTCGAAGACCGGGAAGGTGATGCCGGTACACACCATCGCGATGGAGGTGTAAAGCGCTGCGGTCATCACGGTCCACTGTGCGATCCCGAGCAGGTAGATGAGGACGCCGAACGGGATCAGGAGTTTGACGGTCTCGAGCGCGAACGCGGGGGCCGACTTCCGCTCATCGATGCCGGCGTCCGCGCTGCTCGTGTCGACCCCGCTACTGATGTTCTGGTTGAGCGCCGTGTAGTGGACCGCGATCGCGACGGAGATGTAGAACACGAGCGCCGGAACGATGCCGGCGACGACGACCTCGATGTACGTGATCCCGAGGATCGACGCCATGATGAACGCCGCCGCACCCATCACGGGCGGCATGATCTGCCCGCCGGAGGAGGCGACCGCCTCGATCCCGCCCGCGGTGGACGGTTTCAGTCCCGCCTTCTTCATCAGGGGGATCGTCACGGAGCCGGTCATCGCCGCGTTAGCGACCTGCGCGCCGTTGATCGACCCGATCGCGAGGCTCGCCACGACCGCCGACTGCGCGATCCCGGAGCGGACGTACTCCGAGACCCGGAACGCGATGCGCATCACGTAGTCGAAGGCTCCGTAGCCGTTCAACAGTCCGGCGTACAGGAGGAACAGCGCCACCCACGCGGCGACGATCCCGCTTATCGACCCGAAGAAGCCGTTGAAGTCCGTCACGAACACGACCAGGATGCGGGTGAGAGAGAGCCCGCCGTGGCTGATGATCCCGGGGAGCGAGGCACCGAGCCAGGCGTAGAGCGCGCCACCGCCGATGACCGCCAGGAACGCCATCCCGAACGCGCGGTAGATGAGGTAGAACATCGAGAACGTGAACAGAAGCGCCAACACGTACTCGTGGTGGAACGCCGTCCCGGTCCGCTGGAACAGGAGTTCCTCGAAGTTGAGTATCAGATACACCGTCGTCGTGGAGGTCGACAGGAGGACGATCCCCAGGAGGTAGAGGTCGAGGTAGTCGCGGTCCTCGATCGAGTCGATCGACTGCTCGATGACGTACATCCCGAAGGCGAGCCCGAACAGCCCGACAGTGTAGAGCGCCCGGGGCATCCGTTGCGTGAAGGCGTAGTAGATCGCCAGTCCCCATAGCACGAGCGAGAGCACCGTGAGGAGCTTTTCCACGGCGACCGTCGGCATGAAGGAGGAAGCGGACCTGTTTTCGGCCATGAGGGAACATCCATATCGTCCATGATAAACGTTGTGTCTGGTGGTAGTACCTAACACACGCTACCGGCGGACGCGGTGACCGATCGGTCGTCCCTCGCCGCGCGCGCGCACTCGCCGCCGCCCGTCACGCCTCCGGTACCGCCCGTGACGGCTTCGCCTCATCCGTGACAACGGTTATCCGCACGGTCCTCCAACGGCCGACCATGTCGGACGACATCCCGACGGACGAGACCGACTCCGCCGACGGCGGAGCGATCGAACCCGGGCGGATCGAACGGATCGCGGTCGTCGGCGCGGGAACGATGGGCCACGGGATCGCGGCGGCGCTGGCCGGCGACGGCCGGTTCGTGACGGTGTACGACGTCGACGAGGACGCGCTGGACGCGGCGCGCGTGGCGATCGAGGACGCGGTCGCGACGCTCGTCGACCACGAGGGACACGACCTCGAGGACGCCGATCGGGTGCTGGGGTCGATCGCGTACGACTCGACGCTTTCGACCACGGTCGCCGACGCCGACCTCGTGATCGAGGCCGTCCCGGAGGACGAGTCGATAAAGCGGGACGTCCTCGGACGGATCGAACGCGCGGCCCCGCCGCATGCGGTCATCGCGACCAACACGTCGTCGTTCTCGATCACGCGGCTCGCCGACGCGTTGGAACGCCCCGAGCGGTTCCTCGGGACCCACTGGTTCCACCCGCCGCACATCGTCCCGGTCGTCGAGATCGTCCGCGGGGAGGCGACCGCCGACGGGCCGGTCCGGGCCGTCGAGACGCTGCTCGAGGACGCGGGCAAGACCCCGGTCGTCGTCGAGAAGGACGTTCCGGGGTTCATCGGCAACCGCATACAGTCCGCGATGGCACGCGAGGCGTGGGCGCTGCTCGAGGAGGGCGTCGCGAGCGCGGAGGACATCGACAAGGCCGTCAAGGGAACGTTCGGGTTCCGGCTCCCCGCCCTCGGCGTCTTCGAGAAGGGGGACCACTCCGGACTCGACGTCCACGCGAAGGTCCTCGACGAGCTGCTCGGGGAGATAAACCGCGATACGTCGCCGTCGGCCGCGCTGACGGACCTGGTCGATGACGGACGATACGGCGTCAAGACCGGGCAGGGGGTCTACGACTGGTCGGACGTGGACGTTCCGGCGGCGACCGAGGACCGCGACCGGCAACTGCTCTCGTTGCTCTCGGTGTACGAGGAACGCGAGCGCCCGGCACCGAGGACCGGATCGGCGGATGACCCGGCGGACGACCCGACGGGTCCCGACGATCCGGACGGGGAAACGTCCGACGACCGCTAGTAAGTCACCTTTCCACCGCTGACGTTCACGCTCTGGCCGATGACTCGGTCCGCGGCCGTCGAACAGAGGTACGCGACCGTTCGGGCGACGTCCTCCGGCTGGACGAACTCGTTCCGCGGGCTCTTCGCCCGTTTCTCGTCCGCGACCGTCTCGGCGGACACTCCCCTCGCGTCCGCCTCGCGTTCGATCACGCGATCGATCCGGGGACCGGCGACGGAGCCCGGACAGACCGCGTTCGCGTTGACGTCGTGTGGCCCGCCCTCGACGGCGAGCGTCCGCGTGAGCCCCAAGAGGCCGCTCTTGGAGGCGGTGTACGGGCTGCGCTGCGGGACAGGGCGTTTCCCCGACGCAGAGGAGATGTTGACGATCCGGCCGTAGCCGCGGGACTTCATCCCGCCGACCAGCTCCCGCGACATGAGGAACGCCCCGCGGAGGTTGACCCCGAGCGTGGCGTCCCACTCCTCCGCGGTCACGTCCTCGACGTCCTTCGTCGGGCCCGCGATGCCGGCGTTGTTTACCAGCACGTCTATCGCGCCGAACGCCTCTTCGGCGGTCTCGACGGCGTCCCGCACGCTCGTCTCGTCGCTCACGTCGGCGTCCACCGCCAGCGCCCGCACGCCGTACTCCTCGAGTTCGGCCACCGTCTCAGCCATGCCGTCGGCGTCGATGTCGGCGACGACGACGTCGAGTCCCTGCGACGCGAGTTCCGTACAGATCGCGCGCCCGATCCCTCGCCCGCCGCCCGTCACCAACGCGGTGTCTCCGATGATCTCCATGCGGCGACGGGTACGGCGCCACTCGGTATAGTTGTAGGGTCCTCGGACGCGTGGCGATCGAGGGCGACGATCGCGACGACCGACGGTAGGCTCGGCAAGGCAACGCTTTAACTACTCGGACGAGGAGGGATAGCACATGACGACCGTCGTCGTTCGACACGACCTGCCGATCCACGAGACGCTCGAGGGAACGCGTGACGGACTCACGGTCCGGACCGCACGCGACACGGAGGAGACCAAAGCGCGGTTGGTCGACGCCGACGCGCTGGTGATCAACCCGGCGAGCTGGGACGACGCCCTCCTCGACGCCCTCGACGAGGGCGACTGGGTCCAGGCGACGAGCACCGGCTACGCCGCGTTCCCCGTCGAGGCGTTCCGCGAGCGGGGGATCACGTTCACGAACGCGACCGGCAACTACGGATCGCCCGTCGCCGACCACGTGTTCGCGCTCGCGTTAGGTCTCGCGAGGGGGCTCCCGACGTTCCTCGACGAGCAGCGCGAGCGGAACTGGGACCGGACGAAGGGGGGCGAGCTGATCGACCTCGACGGCCGGACGCTGACCGTGGTCGGGATGGGCGACATCGGCGAGTCGGTCGCCCGCCGCGGGCTGGGGTTCGGCATGGACGTGTACGGCACGAAGCGGACGCCCGACGAGTACGACGGCGTGCTCCCCGCCGACCGCGTCCTCGAGCCGTCCGCGCTCGATCGGGCGATCGGCGAGACGGAGGTCCTCGCGCTCACCGTCCCGCTCACCGAGGAGACCCGACACCTCGTGGACCGCTCGACGTTCGAGACGCTCCCGGACACCGCGTTCCTGATCAACGTCGCGCGCGGGCCGGTCGTCGACCAGGAGGCGCTGATCGAGGCGCTGGAGACCGGACGGATCGCCGGCGCGGGGCTCGACGTCTTCGACCCCGAACCGCTGCCGGAGTCGTCGCCGCTCTGGGACCTCGACAACGCGATCATCACGCCGCACGTGGGCGGCCGGTCGCGGGACTTCGTCGACCGGTTCGTCGACCTCTTCCTCCACAACTTCGACCGGCGTCGGGACGGCGACGGCGAACTGAGAAACCGGATCGCCTGATCGGCCGACTCGACGAACTCAGTCCGATTCCGCCGAGGACGGCGACGGTGCCGCGAGGTCCCCGTCGTCGAGCTCGACGGGCTCGGGCTCGGAGACGACCCGCAGGTCGTCCCGGTCGCGGGCGTCCTCGATCAGCGCCTCCGAGGCGTACAGCCGCTCGACGT
Source organism: Halobellus captivus (assembly GCF_003697845.1). GTDB lineage: Archaea > Halobacteriota > Halobacteria > Halobacteriales > Haloferacaceae > Halorubrum > Halorubrum glutamatedens. The sequence goes on from NZ_RDQE01000010.1 coordinate 131,367, forward strand.
TCATCGTGTCGGTCGCGCGGAGCAGTCGGACCTCACCCGGCTCCCGGACGCCCACCGTCGACAGGCAGGCGACGATCCCCGCCCAGTCGGTCTCGACCGTCGCCGGGATCCGGGCGTTCTCGACGCTCCCGGCGGTCACGGTATTGATCACCGTGTCCTCGACGTCCAGGTCCGCGAGCAGGTCGCGGTGGACGAAGTCCGCCTGCCCGACGCCGGTGCCGTTGCCGTGTGAGGCCGGCGTCAGCGACCGGGTGTAGATCCGACGAACGAACGGCGTTTCCGGCGAGGGCTCGTTGAAGGGGAGGATCCGCCCGGTGACGTTCGTGTCCATGCCGGAGCCGCTGACGTCCTTGCCCATGCGATCGAACACCACCACGTCGAGGTCGTCGAAGGGGAGCTGGGGGAGCCGCTCGTAGGCGACCTCCAGCAGCTCGGCCTCGCGGTCGAGGAAGCCGGACGCGGGCACCCCCTCGATGACGGTCGTGTCGTCGCGCTGGTCCTCCACGACCGCTACGCCCCCCACGACGGGAAGCGCGTCGAGGAGTATCTCGGTGATCTCGGGGATCATGTTCCGGAAGCTCCAGTCGAGCGCCCACTCGTGGGCGGTCTTCGCGCCCCGCTGTTTCCCCATCCCGATGACGAGCATCTTCGAGAGCCCGCTCTCGACGTCGCCCGCGAACATCGTGTGGGGTTTGATCCGGTTGACCGGCAGGATGGCGTCCGCCGCGACCGCGTTCGCGTCGGCGTACACGGGGACGTCGCGGTCGGCGGTGCGTCCGACGACCTCCACCTCCATCGTCGCCCGGATCTCACAGCCGACGTTCGACTCCGTGACCCCGTAGGAGGCCAGCACCTCGCGTTGTCCCTCGGCGGTCGCGCCGCCGTGGCTCCCCATCGCGGGGAAGACGAACGGGTCGTAGCCGCGCGCTTTGACCCCCTCCACGGTCCCGCGGACGAGCGCCTCCAGGTTCGCGATCCCCCGACTGCCGGCGCCGACGGCGACCTCGCCGCCGTCCGGAACGTCCTCGAACGGGAGGTCGTCAACGGCCGCGGCCGCGCGGGACTCGATCTCGTCCGCCGGGATCGGGTCGGTCTCCCACACCTGCTCTATCACGCCGAGCGGCGGAAGACTCCGGTCCCCACAGACGTTCCGTATCGTTTCCTCCGGGACGACCCGCCGATCGTCGACGGGATCGACCGCCGCGTTCTGGTCCATGTCCGATCCTGTCGCAGCCGGATATTAAACTCTCTCCCGGTCTCGGCCGTCACCTCGTTCCTCGCGGGCGGGAACGAAACCGGAAACTCACCGAGGGGGACCCGCCAGTACCACCGGTTTTATGTGAGTCTCCGGGAACGGTTTCGGTATGCGGATAACTGACGTACGAGGCCATGCACTGTCCTCACCGATCGAACCGCCGCAGACTCGCGATTTCCACGGCGGGAAGCGCCGACTGCTGAAACGGGACGTCGTGCTCGTCGTCGTCGAGACGGCCGACGGCGAGGTCGGATTCGCGCCCGCCGGAGCGAGCAGCTCCGCGATGCGCGAGTACTTCGAGGGCGACTCGCAGGCCACGTTCGCCGACCTCGTGGAGGGACCGATCGCCGACGCCTTGGAGGGGGAGACGGTCGACGCGGTGACGGACGCCCACGACCTGATCGACGCGACCGACCTCCCCGAGCGAGCCCGCCACGAGGCGGCGTCCGCGATCGACGTCGCGCTGTACGATCTCCGGGGCAAGCGGGCGGGCGCGCCGATCTACGAGCTGTTGTGCGAGGAGTACGGCACCGAGCCCGACACGCGGTTGCCGATGTACGCCAGCGCGGGGATGTACATGGATCCGGAGGGGTACGCCGAGCAGGCGCGGATCATCGACGAGCTCGGCTTCTTCGGGTACAAGTATCGACCCGGGATCGGTCCCGAGGGGGACCTCGAGACGATCGACCGGCTCGTCGACGCGGTCGACCGGACGGAGATCATGCTCGACTCCCACACGTGGTGGAAGCTCGAGGGAGGGGCGTACGGCCCCGAGACGACCGCCGACATCGTGGAGTACGCGGGCGAGAAGGGGGCCTATTGGGTCGAGGAGCCCGTGGCACCCGACGACTACGACGGGTACGTCGAGCTGAGCGAACTCGGCGTTCCGCTGGCGGGCGGCGAGAGCGAGGAGTCCCCGGCGGGGCTCCTCGAGCTCGGACGCACCGGCGCGGTCGACTTCCTCCAGGGCGACGTGCGCCACCACCGCGGCTACACCGGCTGCGCGGAGGCGATCGAGTTCTGTCGGGGACGGGGCGTCGAGTTCGTCCCCCACAACTTCGGCACGTGGCTCGGGCTGATCGCGAACGCCCACCTGGTCGCCGCGGCACCGGAGGTCGACCTCCTGGAGTACCCGGTCTTCGAGGACGACCCCGCACTCGATTCCGAGGAGGATCCCGGGATGTACCCCTTCGACCTGGCGTTCGACGTCATCGAGGAGACCGTCGACGTCGACGACGGGAAGCTGAGCGTTCCGGACGGTCCCGGCCTCGGGGTGACCGTCGACCTCGACGTGATCGAGGAGTACCCGCCGACCGAGGGCGCGTGGACCGAGTTCATCTACGACTAGTCCCCGAGCCTCATCGCTTCGATTCCGAACGCCTCGAACGCTTCAGGACGACTCCCAGCGTTCGGGCGCGACGCCGGCGAACGCCACGATCCGCGGGTACGCGACGCCGACTGCGACCGCGACGGCGACGCCGACGTAGAGCGGGAGATCGTATCCGGCCCGTTCGATCCCGTCGACGACGACGAGGATCGCCCCGATCATCACCAGGTAGTGTAACAGGAGGTACGGGAAGTTGCCTCGGTCCATGGGTGGACTCGAACGCCCCGAAGCAAAACGGTGTCGGCAGGACCGGGTTCCCGACCGTTATTCCGCGATCGCGCCCTTGAGGAGTCCGCGGAGGTAGCCCGCGGTGAACCCTCGGGCCCGGTGGCCCCAGTCGGTGTCGTCGCGCATCTCGGGGACGTGGTCCGGGATGACGATCCCGTCGAATCCGGTGTCGATCAGGGTCCGCATCACCTCGAACTCGTCGTAGTTCCCGCAGTCGACGAACGTCTCGTTGAACGACTCGGCCGTCCCCTCCACGTCCCGGAAGTGGACGAACACGACGTCGCCGCGCTCGCCGAACTCGCGGACGACGTCGACCACGCTGACTCCCATCTCGGAGAAACAGCCGAGACAGAGCTTCAGTCCGTGATTGTCGCTCGGCACCGCGTCCATCGCCCGGCGGAAGCTCTCCACGTTCCTGAACAGCCGCGGAATGCCGCCGATCGACTCGATGTTCGGGGGGTCGATGGGATGGAGCGCGAGGGTGACGCCGGCCTCCTCGGCGACCGGCAGGACCTCGCGGAGGAACCCCTCGTAGTTCTCCCACAGCTCCGCTTCGGTGTACTCGCGGTCGAGCGCGGGGTCGCCCGCGTCCTCGACGTCGGACAGCTCGAAGCTCGTTCCCTCGGCGTCGCCGCGCAGCGGGACGGTTCCGGTCCGCATCGGCACCACGCCTCGGGGGTTCCACTGGTAGCCGAGAACCGGCAGGCCGGCCTCACCCATGTTCCTGAGGAGCGTCTTGATCGATTCGAGCTGTTTCTCCGCGCCCGGCCGGCCGAACTTGATGTCGCCGTAACAGTTGTACCCGAGCGTGTGGATCCCGGCGAGTCGAACGTCGTGGGCGGCACACGCTGCCACGAGCGACTCCAAGTACTCGACCGAAGGGACGTCGTCGGGCCCGAGCGGGAGCCGCCGGTCCGTCTCCGTGCGGTCGCTCTCGTCGGCGAAGATGTCGCCGCCGGTCCCGCCACCGGGCTCGGTCGGGTTGACGAAGACGTCGCTCACGCCCAACTGGCGGACGTACTGGAGGCGTTCGTCCGAGAGCGTGTTCGTCCGGAAGCCGACGCGCGGCCCCGGGGGTGTCCGGTCTCTGCTATCTGACTGATCCATACGTCACCGTGTCGAAAGGACGGGTATAGGCGTTTCGGTGGGTACGGATACTGGCCGTTGGTCGCGGATCCCGCCCGCTCACGCGGGACTGACCGCGTCGATCCGCGGCAGTGGTGTCGATCCGCGACGGTGGCGTCGATCCGCGGGGGCGGAGACGACAGCTTTAATCCGTCCGGTTGAAACGCGTCAACACGAGCCACCCGACCATGTACGAGGACTTTGCCACCAAGCTGGCGACGACGATGTGGGGCGATTACGACCGGACCCCCGAACGCGACACGGAGAGCCCCGAGATAACCGACGTCGACACGGTCGTCGTCGACGGGAACTTCCCGTGGACGATCGTGACGATCGAGACCGACGCGGGCGTGACGGGGATCGGCGAGGCGTACCCCTCGCCCGGCGTCCACGAGATCATCACCGACTACCTCCGACCGGTCCTGGTGGGCGAGAACCCGCTCGACGTCGAGCGGCTCTACCACCTGATGCGCGAGAGCCTCTCCGGCCGCGGGTCCCAGCAGGGGGTCGCGACGATCGCGATAAGCGGCGTCGAGCTCGCGCTGTGGGACACCGCGGGAAAGGCGCTCGACCAGCCCGTCTACCAGCTGCTCGGCGGGAAGATGCGCGACGAGGTGCGGATCTACGCGGACTGTCACGCCGGTGAGTCCATGATCGACGCCGCGATCGAGGGGCAACGTCGGGAGACGTACCGGCCGGAGGCGTACGCCGAGGAGGCCCGGGACGCGGTCGACGAGGGGTTCGACCTCATCAAGTTCGACCTCGACGTCCCGTCCGGACACGAGATCGGGACGAAGTCCCGCCACCTCACCGGCCCCGAGGTCGAACACAAGCGGCGGCTGGTGGCGGCCGTCGCGGAGGAGGTCGGCGACGAGGCCGAGTTCGCGTTCGACCTCCACTGGAACTTCAACCGCGAGTCGGCCAAACGGGTCTGTGACGCGGTCGAGGAGTACGACCCCGTCTGGATCGAGGACCCGCTGCCGCCGGAAAACACGGAGGCGATGGCGAACTTCGCGGCGAAGGTCGACGTGCCGGTCCTGACCGGCGAGAACCGATACGGCCGTCACGGCTTCCGTGACCTCCTCGAGACGGGCGCGGTCGACTTCGTCGCCCCGGACACCCCGAAGACGGGCGGGATCGCGGAGACGAAGAAGATCGGCGACCTCGCGGACACCTACTACTGCGCGCTCGCCCCGCACAACATCGGGAGTCCCGTCGCGACGATGGCGGGCGTCCACGTCGGCGCGACCGTCCCGAACTTCCTCGCGCTGGAGTTCCACGCCCGCGACGTCCCGTGGTGGGAGGACATGGTCGAGCGATCCGAGCCGCTGATCCAGGACGGACGGATCCGCGTGCCCGATTCGCCCGGTCTGGGCATCGAGCTCGACTGGGACGTCGTCGAGGAGCACCGCAAGCACTGACCCCGGACGCGGGCTCGCCCCCGTCTCCCCTCTCGGTCGCTCACCGCCGGTCGCGCGTCCGCTCAGACCTCCGGAACCCCGTCCCGTCGGAGTGCGGCGGCGATCTGGTTCTTCTGTATCTCGTCCGTTCCCGCCGCGATGCGGCGGCCGCGTGCGAGCCGATAGAGATACTCCAGCGGGTGACCCTGCTGGTAGCCGTTCGCGCCGTGGACCTGGAGCGACTCGCTGACGACCGACTCGACGGTCTCGCTGGCGTACAGTTTCGCGACGGCCGTCCCGAGTCGGTCGGGTGTCCGCCCGGCTTCGACCGCCGACCGGCCGGCCGAGTAGGTGAGCGCCCGTGAGGCCTGTAACCGCTTCGTCGCGTCCGCCAGCTTCCACTCGATCCCCTGGAACTCGCCGATCGCTTGGTCGAACTGGACGCGGTCCTCGGAGTACTCCAACGCCTTCTCGAGGGCGTTGCGCGCGAACGCGTTCGCCAGTGCCGCGCTCCCGAGACGTTCCCAGTTGAGCGCTTTCAGCTGCCGTTTGAACCCGTCGGACCCACGGGTGAGCACGTTCTCCTCCGGGACGACGACGTCCTCGATGTAGAAGTGCGTCTGCTCGTGGCCCGCCATGTTGGTGAAGTGCTGTTGTACCTCGACGCCGTCCGCGTCGAGGTCGAGGACGACGGTGCCGAGCCCCTCGTCGAAGTGCGTCCAGACGACGGCCGCGTCCGACTCCCGGACCCGGGAGACCCACGTCTTCTCCCCGTTCATGACCAGTTCGCCGCCCTCCTCGCGGACGGTCGTGTTCATCGATTTCACGTCGGAGCCGGCCTCGGGTTCGGAGATCCCGATCGCGACCGCGCTCTCGCCGGCGGTCACGGGTTCGAGGTATCGCTCCTTGACCGTCTCGGTCCCGAACATCTCGATCGCCCGTGGACCGACCATCTGTTGCTCGTAGAGGAACTGTGCCGTGTCCGGGCACACCGCGCCGACGACCTCGATGGAGAGGATCGCCTCCAGCTCCGAGAGCCCGCCCCCGCCGTACTCCTCGTCGATGTTGATCCCGAGGAAGCCGCGGTCGGCCAACAGTTCGACGTTCCGCCAGGGCGTCTCGCCGTCCCACTCGAAGGCGTCGTCCGCGAACTCCGTCTCCGCCAGCTCCGAGAGGGAGTCGACGATCATGCGCTGTTCCGCAGAGAGTGCGAGCATGGCCGACGTGGTCGCCCCGGCGTGAAATAACTGCTGGAGGGGGGAGACGCGGATCGGGTCGAGGTTCGGCCCGCTCGCTCGACCGGCACACCGCTCACTCGATCGACCGGTCGTAGTCGGGGTCGCGTCGCTCGCGGAACGCCGCGACGGCCTCCTCGTGTTCGGGGTCGTTGACGCACTCCCACTGGTACGCGATCGCCGACTCGCAGTGGTCCGCGAACGACCCCTGCTCGGACAGGAGCGCCTTCGTCCGCCCGACGGCCAGCCGCGGGTTGTCCCGGATCCCCTCGGCGATCGAGTACGCCTCCGCGAGCGGATCCTCGACCACTTCGGAGACGAGCCCGAGTTCGGCGGCGCGCTCGGCGTCGACGTCGCGGCCGGTCAGGAGGAGCTCCCGGGCGGGGCCCTCGCCGATCAGCCGCGGCAGGAGCCACGCGCCGCCGTCGCCGGGGACGAGGCCCACGTTCACGAACGCCTCGCTGAACAGGGCGTCCGGACCGGCCGTTCGGACGTCGCAGGCGAGCGCGAAGTCGCAGCCGGCGCCGACCGCCGGCCCGCCGACCGCGGCGACCGTCGGCGTCGGGTTCGTCCGCAGCTTCCCGACGACCGCCTGGACCGACGAGAGGAACTCGCCGTAGGCCGCCTCCCCCATCGCGGACCAGTCGGGCATCTCGGTGACATCGGCCCCGGCACAGAACCCGCCTTCCGAACCCGTCAGGACGATCGCGTACACGTCTCCGTCGTCGTCCGCGCGAGCGAGGGCCTCGTTCAGTTCGGCAACGGTGGCCCCCCGGAAGGCGTTCCGGACCGCCGGCCGGTCGATCGTCACGGTGGCGATCCCGCCGTCGACGTCGTAGCGGACGTCCTCGCCCGTCATCGGCCGATGACGGTCCGGTCGACGAGGCGGTCGTTCACGAAGTCCCAGTCGATCTCCACGCCGAGCCCCGGGCCGTCCGGGACCGTTATCGTTCCCTCCGAGGTCAACCGCTCGGGCGACTCGACGAACCCCTGCTGGTTCATCCAGTCGACGCCCTGCGGGTGAACGAGGGAGTGCTCGAAGTAGTTCGAGTTGCGGATCGCGCTCATACAGTGGAGGGTCGCCGGGCCACCGATGTGGAGTTCGACGTCGAGTCCGAACGCCTCCGCGACGTTGGCGATCTTCATCGCGCCGGTGATCCCGCCGTCCTGGTGGACGTCCGCTCTGACCAGCTCGACCGCCTCGGCCGCCATGTGGTCAGCCCGCCCGAACGGCCCCGTTCGGACGTGTTCGAGCCCGAGCATTGGGGTGTCGAGCTTCCGCGTCAGGTTCTTGCTCGCGTTGATGCTCTGTCCGGTGTCCGCCATCGGGTCCTCGTACCAGTAGAAGCCGAGCTCGTCGAGCACCTCGCCGACCCGCAGCGCCTCGCGATAGGTCCGATAGCCGCTCGCCGGGTCGAGCATGAGGTCCATCTCGTCGCCGACGCGGTCCGCGACCGCGCGACAGATGGCGACGTCGGTCTCGACGTCACCCTCCGGGTAGCCGTGGATCTTGAACCCGGGGTAGCCGCGGGCGAGACAGTCCTCGGCGAAGTCGGCGTACGCCTCGGGCGAGTTCAGCCCGTCCGGCGCGGAGTCCATGAAGAACGTCGAGGCGTACGCGGGCAGCTCCGTCCGCCACCCGCCGAGCAGCTTCGAGACGCTCTCGCCGTAGTGTCGTCCCGCCAGGTCCCACAGCGCGACGTCGATCGGCCCGAGACCGAAGTGGTCCGTGTGACGGAAGGTCCGCCAGACGTCCTGCCAGATCGACTCGCGTTCGAGCGGGTCTCGGCCGAGGAGCAGATTCTCGGCGGCGATCTCGACGTGCGTGCGCATCAGCTCGCCGTAGGTGATGCTCCGGTAGTGGCCCTCCGTCCCGTCCGCGGTTCGCACGGTGAGGATCAGCCCCGTCGGTTCGAGCGTGTTCTCCGGGTCGTACACCTGGTGGACCTGGTTGGCTCCCGCGGTCCCGACCGACTCCAGCTCGTACGTGAACTCGGTGAGCTCGATCTCGTTGATCCGCATTCCGAGAACCGAACACGGGAGACGAGTTATAGTTATGGTCCGGTCACCCCGATCCGCCGGGTCGAGAGTTATAAGACGCCGCTCCGAAGGGGAGAGACGATGTCCCACACGCCAGACCGGCTCGTTCAGCTGTACGGTAACTTCACCGCGACGGTCGTCTCGGACGCGCTCGACGAACACGGGATGGACGGGGTGATCACGGGACTCGACCCCGCACACCCCGACCACACGGCCGTCGGGCGGGCCCGACCGGTCGAGTTCGAGCCCGCTCCCGAGGACGTCGACCGAACGAACTTCCCGTTCGACCTGTTCGCCGAGTTCGCGGCCGACGACGTGCTCGTCCTCGACGGGATCTCCGCGGAGACGTCCCACTGGGGCGAGCTCGCGTCCCGCCTCGCGGGAACAGCCGGGGTTCGGGGAACCGTGATCGACGGCGGGTACCGGGACTACAACGGGATCCGGGACGGCGAGTACCCGGTGTTCGGCGCGGGGACGACGCCGCGGTCCGGGCAACCTCGCGTCCGGATCGCGTCGATCGGCGAGCCGGTGACGGTCGGCGGCGTCGAGATCGCGCGGAACGACGTCGTCGTCGCCGACGCGACCGGGATCGCGGTCGTCCCCGAGGACGCGGCGCCGGCGGTCGCCGAGACCGCGAGGGAGATCCTGGGCAAAGAGCTCGTGTTGGACCGTCGGGTCGAGAACGGCGCGGACGTGGAGACGCTCGTGGCGGAGTACGACGGGTTCTGATCGGGGGTATCTGTCGGGACCCGAACGGACCCGCCGGAACCCGAACGGACCCGCCGGAACCCGAACGGACCCGCCGGAACCCGCGATCCCGGACGAAAGCTTATGCGGGTGCCGCGATAGCACCGCTCATGGACGAGAACGCCGACGCGGAGCCGTACGCGGAGATCGTCTCGGGGACCCCCGACAACTGGGGCGTCTGGGGCGATGACGACGAGCTGGGCGCCCTGAACCACCTCGATCCCGACGCCGTACTGCGCGGCGTCGGGGCCGTCTCCTCCGGGGAGACGTTCACGCTCGGCACGCCGATCGGCCACCCGGACGGGGACCCGATGTGGCCGACCCGGGACGACGCCGACCACCACATGCTCCGGGACAAGGGGCACTTCGAGGCGGGGAAGGTCACCAGGGAACCGTACGGCGGCTGGGAGAACTCCGACGACCTGGTGTACCTGTACAACCACGGCACGACCCACGTCGACGGGCTCGCACACGTCTGGTACGGCGACGAACTGTACAACGGGTTCGACGCGGCCACGACGAAGGGCGGGATCGAACGCTGCGGGATCGAACACGTCGCCGATCGGGGGATCGTCGGTCGGGGAGTGCTGCTCGACGTCGCTCGCCACCGGGACGTCGAGTATCTCGACGCGGGCGAACGGATCACGCTCGAGGAGCTGCTGGCGTGCGCATCCGAACAGGGCGTGGAGGTCCGCCGCGGCGACGTCCTCCTGATCCGCACCGGGGCGATGGATCTCTTCTACCGAGAGGGGGCCGACGCGTTCTACGAGGAGTTCGAGACGACCCACGGCGGGGAGCCCGCGCTTGACGAGGCGGGGATCACCTACACGGAGGAGCTGGTCGAGTGGTTCGACGAGCGGGAGATCCCGATGCTCGCGACGGACACCGTGACGGCCGAGCAGACGATCTCCGAGACGACCGGGACCCGCCTGCCGCTCCATCCGGTGCTGCTCCGGGACCTGGGCGTGCTCATAAGCGAGATGAACCGGCTCGGCGACCTCGCCGCCGGCTGTGCCGAGGACGGGCGGTACGAGTTCCTGTACGTCGGCGCGCCGTTACACGTCGTGGGCGGGACCGGCGGCCCGATGAACCCGATCGTCGTCAAGTGAACGCGGCCGGCGTCCGACGAGGAGCGAACGGTCCACCCTCGCCCCCACGTCGTGTCACTACTCGAACGAGTCGAACACCCGACCGAGCGTGGCGAGCCGCCGGTCCCGTCGTCGGAGGACCTCGTCGTCGGACTCGTCGTACTCCAGGAAGCCGCGGCCCGACTCGATCCCCGTTCGTCCCGACTCGAGGAGTTCGTCGAAGGTGTCCTGGGCGGTGTCGTCGTTACACAGGTGCGGGTAGAGGTGTTCGGCGACCGTTCGGAACTGGTCGACGCCGGCGATGTCCATCGTCTCGAACGGGCCGATGACCGCGGTCCGCCGGGCGTAGCCGTCGCGGACCGCGGCGTTGATGTCCTCGACGGAGGCCACGTCCTCCTCCAGGAGGTGGACGGACTCGCGGACGACTGCGTTCTGGATCCGGTTCCAGACGAACCCGGGAACGTCCCGTTCGACCGTGATCGGTCGGCGGTCGACGTCCTCGAGGAACGCACGCGTTCGGTCCATCGTCCGGTCGGAGGTCCACTCGCCCCGGACGACCTCGACCGGCTCCAACAGGTACGGCGGGAACCACCAGTGGCAGCCGACGACCCGCTCGGCGGCGTCCGGCACCGCTTCGGCGATCTCTGTGACCGGGATCCCGGAGGTGTTCGACGCGAGGACCGCGTCCGACGGTGCCGCCTCCGCGACAGTGGAGAACACGTCGCGCTTGATCGACAGGTCCTCGGGGACCGTCTCGAGCACGAGGTCGGCGTCGGCGACGCCCGCCGGGAGGTCGGTCGTCGTCGAGACGGCCTCGACGACCGACTCCGGCGACCGCTCGGTGAGTCCCCCTTCACGGAGTTCCTCGACCGCGTTCCCCATCCGATCCGCCGCCTGTTCGAGGTTCTCCTCACGGTGGTCGACGAGCGTGACGTCCTGGCCGTGAAGCGTGAAGTGGACGCCGAACCCCTGTCCCATGTTCCCGGCGCCGACGACGGTGACGTTCCGTGTCATACGCCACCCAGACGGGTGGTCGACAAATAAGTTCGGTGCGGACGGTCGGGCCGTCAGGTCGTTCGATACGACGGCGGCGGCTCGCGCTCACGGCTACCAAAACGTTTTATTGTGGTTCCGCCATCTACCTATCAGCTAATGAAAAACAGCGACGCGATCATCGACTGCCTCACCGCGAACGGGATCGACACGGTGTTCGGGATCCCCGGCAAACAGACGCTGCCGTTGAACGAGAGCATCAGCGAGCGGGACGACATCCAGTTCGTCATGGCTCGACACGAGACCAACGTCTCCCACCAGGCCTGGGGATACGCCGAGTCGAGCGGGGGAATGGCGGCGACGGTCGTGATCCCGGGCCCCGGCGACATGAACGCGATGAACGGGCTGAAGAACGCGCTAAACGACTGTACGCCGCTCCTCCACATCGCCGTCGAGACGGAGCCCGATATCCGGGGCGGCGACGGGATCCACGAGACGCCGCCGGACACCTACGACAACGTCGTCAAGGAGAACGTCACCGTCGAGACGCCACAGAGCACGGTCGCCGAGCTGGAACGTGCCATCTCGATCGCGAAGACGGCCCCGAAGGGACCGGTCCGCGTCGGCATCCCGAAGAACTTCGTTCCGATGGAGATCGAGCCGGCCGCCGCGGGCGACATCGCCGTCCCCGAGCCGTGGGACGCGCCCGAACCCGAGGTCCGCGAGGCGAGCGAGCTCCTCGCCGCGGCCGACGAGCCGATGATCGTCGCCGGCGGCGGCGTCCGAGCGGCCGACGCCAGCGATGAGCTACGCGCCGTCGCCGAGTCGCTCGAGGCCCCCGTGGCGACGACCTACAAGGGGAAGGCGACGTTCCCGGAGGACCACCCCCTGTTCGCCGGCATGCTCTGTGGCGGGACGAGCGCGGCGCTGAAGCGGTGCCTCGAGGAGTCGGACGTCGTTCTCGGGGTCGGGACCGACTTCGACGCGGTGTGGACGAAACACTGGTCGTACGACATGCCCGACGAGCTCGTCCACGTCACGATGGACCCCTCCGATATCGGGACGGGCTACGAGCCGAGCGTCGGGATCGTCGCAGACGCCGCGCGAACGCTGGCGGCGGTGGACGTGGACCTCGCGGACCTGTCGGTGACGGGCGGCGACGGCGAGGTCCGGGCACGCGAGGTCCGCGAGGCCGAAGCCGAGCGGCTGGCGGAACTGCGGGACGTCTCCGAGGCGCCCCTCACGACGGCGAGCGCAGTGACGGCGATCCGCGACGCGCTGCCGCGGGAGAGCGTCGTCACGGCCGACGCCGGCGGGTCACGGATCTGGACGCTGATGTCGTTCCCGACGTACGCGCCGCGCGATTACGTCAATCCCGGCTCCTGGGCCTCGATGGGGCTCTCGATCCCGGCCGCGGTCGGCGCGGCGGTCGCCAACCCCGACCGGCCGGTCGCCGCCTTCATCGGCGAGGGCGGACTGCTGATGTGTCTCGAGGAGCTCCACACGATCGCCGCGGAGTCGCTCGACGTCACCGTGTTCGTGTTCAACAACGACGACTACGCGATCATCAGCGAGGAGGCGGAGCGGTCCTACGGGCTCGGCGAGGGGGCCTACGGGTGGCCCGAGTCCCCGCTCGACTGTCGGGACATCGCGAAGGGTATGGGCCTCGACACGGCTCGCGCGGAGACCCCCGCGGAGATCGTCGACGCGACGGAGACCGCACTGGAGAGCGGCCCGACTCTCGTCGAGATCCCCACCGACCCCTACGAGCCACAGGCGGGGACGTTCATGACTCAGTGAGGGACGGGGGACATCCGAGCCAACGACACCCACGGGACGCGATCCCGCACCACAACCTATTTACTCGGTGTCGGGATGGGTACGGACGTGACACCAGAGATCACCAAGATCGAGTCGACCGAGTTCGCCTACGAGATCGAGGACGTGGGCTACAGCCCCAACGGCTTCAGCGTCGTCTACGAACCGGGCGCGACGAACACGCGGAAGCTGTTCGCGATCAAGGTCCACACCGACGCCGGGATCACCGGCGAGTACGTCGGCGGGAACTCGCCGGGCGCGGCCCAGATCAACATGTTCGCCGACTACCTGATCGGCAAGAACCCGTTCGACCGCGAGAAACACTGGAGCACGATCAACCGAGCGCTCCGGAAGTACGACCGGATGGGGATCGGCCCGATCGACATCGCGCTCTGGGACTTCGCCGGGAAGTACTACGACGCGCCGATCCACGAGCTCCTCGGGACCTACCGGGAGCGGTTCCCCGCGTACGCGTCGACCTATCAGGGCGACGAGAACGGCGGGCTCGACTCGCCGGAGGCGTTCGCCGACTTCGCCGAGGAGTGCCGCGATCTGGGATACGGGGCGTACAAGATACACGACTGGGGCGGCGACTGGACCGACCCGGACAAGACGGTCGAGACCGTCCTCGAGGTCGGCGAGCGCGTCGGCGACGAGATGGACCTGATGTTGGACCCTGCCTGTGAGCCGCCGACGTTCGCGGACGCGATACGGATCGGGAAGGCCTGCGACGAGGCCGACTTCTTCTGGTACGAGGACCCCTACCGCGACGGCGGCGTCTCCCAGCACGGCCACCGGAAGCTCCGGGAGATCCTCGACACGCCGCTCCTCCAGACGGAGCACGTCCGCGGCTTCGAGGCGCACACCGACTTCGTGGCGAACGACGCGACCGACTTCGTCCGGGCCGACCCCGAGTACGACGGCGGGATCACCGGCGCGATGAAGATCGCGAGGATGACCGAGGGGTTCGGTCTCGACGTCGAACTCCACGCGCCCGGACCCGCACACCGGCACTGTATCGCGGCGATCCGGAACACGAACTACTACGAGATCGCCTTAGTCCACCCGGACTGTCGGAACACCCAACCGCCGGTGTACGAGGGCGACTACTCGGACTTCCTCGACACCGTCGACGACGACGGCATGGTGACCGTGCCCGACGGTCCCGGGCTCGGAGTGGAGTACGACTGGGACTTCATCGAGGAGAACGCCACGGGGAGCGTCCACGTCTACGAATAGGGCACGCCACCCGCCCGACGTTCGGCAGCCCGGAACGCCGAACCGGCGGTGACCACGCGACACGTGGATACCGCCGCGGGAACGGCGAGCGGGTCGGCTCGATCTCGTCCGGTGTGGTTAGTCATCGCGGAGAGCGCGTTTGGCTGTGGGGAACAGTTTTAATCCCCGGGAACCGATCGGCCTCCATGGCGACCGCCCCACCCGAGTACGACGGGCCCGTTCAGGCCGTGGAACGAGCGATGGCGATCGTGGAGGAGATCCGCCGTCGGGACGGAGCCGGTGTGACCGAACTCGCCGACCACTTCGGCTTCTCGAAGAGCACGGTCCACGACCACCTGACGACCCTGGTCCGGGCCGAGTACCTCACCCGGGAGGGAGACGAGTATCACGTCGGATTGCGTTTCCTGAATCTCGGGGGATACGCCAGACAGCGACGGGAACTTCACGAACTAGTGAAAGACGAGATCGAGGACCTCGCGGAGGAGACGGGGGAGTCCGCACAGTTCGTCGTCGAGAACAACGGGCGCGGGATCTACCTGTACCAGTCGCTCGGCGGCGACGCGGTCCGGACGGATTCACACGTCGGGACCCGTGTCCACCTCCACGCCACCGCCGTCGGCAAGACGATCCTCGCTCACCTTCCGGAGGACCGCGTCGAGGGGATCCTCGATCGACACGGGATGCCCGAATGGACGGAGCACACGATCACCGACCGGGACGAACTGTACGACCAACTTCGGGAGATACGTGACCGTGGCATCGCCTTCGACGACGAGGAACGCATCCGAGGCCTCCGATGCGTCGCCGTACCGGTGATCCGCGACGGGGACGTGCTCGGGGCCATCAGCGTCTCAGGGCCGACGAAGCGGTTCGACGACCAGACGTTCCTGGATCGAATGCCGGACCTCGTCCGGAGCACTGCCAGGGTGATCGAGATCAACGCCAAGTACACCTAACGCCCGTACGGTCGATCTCCGTTCCGTAAAGGGGAACGAATTGCTCGATCGGTTCGCGTCGTGTGAACCGTACGGAAAGCCGCGATCGTCGCCCATCACCGAACGTTCGGTCCTTCGGGTTCGATCGCTCCGTTTCCGGCCACTCCTCTCTTTACAATCGTAGTAGTGTAATTTCTCGTGACGGTGCGAGGCGGGCGTCGGTGATCCCCCGTTCGCTGAAGGTCGCCGGCACGCGTTTTCGCTCCAGCGACGGGGATTGTTCCGATGTGGGGAACACGATCGCCGACCTCTCCGAATCCCGTCGAAGGAGCGACGGCCGGTCGGTTCGCCGAACGGGCGGTGTCCTACCCGAGGAGTCGGTCGATCTCCTCGTCGAGCCGCTCGTAGAGTTCCTCGGCGCGACGCTCGTTCTCCGCCGAGAGCGGCTCGATCGGTTCGCGGACGGTTCCGCCGTGGAGTCCGGCGCAGTCGAGCCCCTTCTTCACCGCCGGGACGCTGATGGCGGCCGGGATCCGGTTGCGCTCGCCGGTCCGACCGCGGAAGCTCTGGTAGGGGAGACAGACGTCCCGCAGCTCCCGGGCGCGTTCCCAGTCTCCCGCCGACAGCGCGTCGAAGAGGGTGAGTCCGACCTCGGGGCGGAAGTTGCTCACGCCGGCGGAGAAGCCCTCGACCCCCTCGGCCCAGAACGCGACCGCGAACGGTTCCGCGAGCCCGTCGACCCAGACGACGTCGTCGTCCCCGGCGGCGATCCCGGCACCGAGCTTGACGGGGTCCTCCAGCGCGTACTTGATCCCGACGATGGAGTCGAGGCGGGTGAGGTCGCCGAGGTACTCGACGGAGGGCTCGAACCCCTTGACGTACGGAACCAGGGGACGGTCGGTCGCGTCGCCGAGCTTTCGGTAGTACGTCAGCAACCCTCGCTCGTGGACGTAGGTGTGGTCCGGCGGCATGACCATCATCGCGTCCACGCCGACGTCCGCGTACTCCCGAGCGAGCGCCCTCGCGTCCGCCGTGCTCCCGCCGACGCCGGCCAGCACGCACGCGTCGTCCGGGAGCGTCTCGACCGCGGTCTCGGCGGACGCGACGCGCTCACGTGCGGAGAGCGAGTGGTACTCGCTGATGTTCGCGGTCGCGAGGAAGGTGCGAATACCCTCCGCGTAGAGCGATTCGGCGTTCGCCGCGAGCTCGTCGTGTTCGATGTCGAGGTCGTCGTCGAACGGCGTCAGGAGTCCGGCGGCGACTCCGCGAAGCCGCTCGGCGACCTCGTCGCTGGTGAGTGGCACACGTTCTCAAGCACGCCGGTAGCTCATAAACCCACCGGGTTTCGTGATCGCTCGATCGCCCGATCGAGGCGACCCTCGCCGCATACCCACTTATTTATGCGACGACGTGCATCCGTCGGGTATGGACGTGCTCCACGCGGCGATGTGGGTCGAAGACGTCGAATCGGCTGAAGCGTTTTACACCGAGGGGCTCGGACTCCACCGAACCCGCGAGTTTGAAAGCGACGACGGAGCGACGAACCGCTTCGTCGGCGGGAAGAGCGACGCGGAGATCCAGTTCAAGTACTACGCCGACGACGCCGATGGCGGTGACGGCGAGGATAACGGCGACGACGGCGGCCCGGCGAGCGGCTTCGACCACGTCGCCGTCGCAGTCGAGGACATCGAGGAATCGATCGCGACGCTCACCGAGGAGTTCGACAGCGAACTCCTCAAGGGTCCGAAGCACCTGGAGGACAAGGACATCCGGATCGCGTTCGTCACCGATCCCGAGGGATACACGGTCGAACTGATCGAGCAGATCGAGTAGCGACGCCCGGCGCTTTCGACTCCCTCGATCCGCAGGACGCGACCGCCAGCTGAGCGACAGTCCTGACCGGCTATCGGACCCAATATTCCAATATTCAATATATCAAGTATATCTGATAATTGTGCCGAACGAGTCAGATCTGAAGGATCACCGATTCGCCAAGTGTCATCCATCGTCTAGACGGATCCGCGGAAAAGCACTCGACCGATCTCCGTGGCGAAGGTAGAGGACCGACACGCGTCGAGGAAGTCGAACTGATCCCGGATCTGACGATCCGCAGGTCTCCGGGAGACAACACCATGATCTCTGTGGAACATACGGATCCGGTCAGTACAGCCACCTTTTTTTCGTCGGATTCCCTCGCTCACTGGGTTCGCTTCGGGAACCGCTCCTCGAAAACCCTGGAGGGAAAAAGCCGACTCCGCCGTCTCCGACGGCTCCGTCGGTGAACCGTCACTTCGTCGCCAGCACTTCGCGCCGGCTGCCGGTGGCGCGTCGCGCCACGCTGTTCGCGGATGCTCAGTACAGGGTATTCACATATCGGCCATGTGGTATTGCTGTTCACTTAAAGATCGCCGCTACCGATGATCGGTCGTACGTACTTGGTGATTAGACTCCGCCACCACGATTGTAGAAGTGGTCTTCTTGCGGTGTGGAGTCAGAAAAGAACACAACAGCCGAGACTATAATCAATAATACGCCGATGATGATCGCATATATTGACCACATCTCTATTTGGCCAGATACAAGTGGATAAATGATTAGTCCTGCCACAATGAGGCCGACCATACCACCAGTCAGTTGATTCCCGCTGAGTTCTTTATTCATGTCTAGAAATATCCAACGAGCCAATATAATACTTGGCGTCAAGCAGGCATAAAATGGTCAGATGTGTTGAAACAGAAAGTGTAATACGCACCCCCGATCTACCAGCTGTTTCATCCTATATTATGTCTGAAAATGGAGTACAACGGAGCTAACGCGATGGTCTCGAGAGAGATACGGCCATGAAATCCTACCCGAACATGGCACGGAACGTGTGGAGAGATGATCCTTCCGAACGTCTCTCGAGGACTCGAGTCCACGATACCGAAGACGTGGTCGGGACGGTCGCTTGGGATCGAATCAGTCGCTGGATCAGTATATTACTTTACTGGTAAATAGCATTAATCATAATTCTTCATACGTTTATTTTCTGGATCTCACGAGCGCGAGCGTCCGGATCCGTCGCTACCACCACGAGGTCGCCTCGCATGGAGTCGTTCCCGTGACGTGGTCGCCGACTCTCCTCGGAAACCCTTATCGGCGCGGCCGCTGCCTCTCGGACATGACGAGCGAGAAGGCGAAGATGCTGAACGGGGACCCATACGACGCCATGAACTCCGAGCTCGCCGCCGAGCGAGAGCGCGCACGGGATCTCACGGCGCGATACAACCGAACCGCCGCGGACGACGGCGAGACGCGGCGGGAGTTGCTCTCCGAGCTGTTCGGATCGGTCGGCGAGGACGCCGCGGTCGAGCCGCCGTTTCGCTGCGATTACGGCTATAACGTCCACGTCGGCGACGACTTCTACGCCAACTTCGACTGCGTCTTCCTCGACGTCCGCCGGATCGAGATCGGCCGGAACTGCCTGATAGGTCCGGGGACGCATATCTACACCGCGACGCATCCGACCGACGCGGCGGAGCGCTCCGAGGGTCTCGAGTCCGGCGAACCGGTGACGATCGGCGACGACGTGTGGATCGGCGGGCGGGCGGTGCTCACCCCCGGCGTGTCGGTCGGCGACGGCTCCGTGATCGCTGCCGGAGCCGTCGTCGTCGAGGACGTTCCCGCCGGAGTCGCCGTGGGTGGGAACCCGGCGACGGTGGTTCGAGAACTCGACGACGAGGAGTGATCGCGCTCAATCGCCCGCGACCGCGAACCGGGAGGCGTCGCCGTCGGCGGTCGGCGCGGTGAGCCGCGAGACGACGACGGTGAGCGCGAGCGAGAGGAGCATCAGCCCGAGCGCCACGTCCCATCCGCCGGTACCCGCAACCGCGACGGTACGCGGGAGCGTCGGAACGAGCGGGAGGACGGACGACAACACCACGAGGAGGTAGACGGCCTGCGGGACCGCGATCCCGACCGCCATCCCGTCGCGGGTGGTCCGGTCCCGGTAGAGCGCACAGATCACGGGCAGCGACAGCAGCGCGAACCCGGAGAACGCGGTGTCGCCCACCTCGATCAGCGTTCCGGGCCGGAGGAGGCTCGCGAGAAACGCGAGGGTGGCGAAGACGACGACGCCGAGCCGGGCGGTCCACGCCTCCCGGCTCGCGGAGGCGTCCGGGTTGACGAACGGGCGGTAGAGGTCGCGGGTGAAGTACGACGACCCCGAGAGCAGCATCGAGTCCGACGAGGACATCATCGCGGCCATCGCGCCGGCGATCACGAGCGCGGCGAACCACGTCGGCGTGTACGCGTTCAACACGACGGGCAGCACGTTCGCACCCTCGGGCACGTCGATCGGCATCCCGGCCGCCCACGCGCCGAGCAGGAACGCGGGCAGAAAGAGGAGGAGCACGAGGACGGGCCACAGCGCGAACGACCGCTTGAGCACCGCGCTCGAGTCCGCGACGAAGAAGCGCTGGTTGATCTGCGGGAACATCGTCACGCCGAACGCGATGGTGATCGCCGTCGAGACGATGAACCCGGGCGTGTAGACCCCGCCGCCGAAGCTTCCGAACTCGGGACGGGCCGTCAGCATCGACCCCGTCGCCGCGCCGACGCCGCCCACGGCCGAGACCACCCAGGCGGCGGCGATCCAGACGATGGAGAGCATGAACAGCCCCTGGATCGTGTCGGTCCACGCGACGCCGCGCATCCCCGCGAGCGTGACGTACGCGATCATGAACGCGGTGACGAGCGCCGCCCCGCCCCAGTAGGGGACCGCACCGCCGGTCAGGCCGACCAGTGCCTCTCCCGCGCCCATCTGCTGGAGCATGACGTACGGGAACAGCCACAGGAGGCTGACGCCGGCGACGAGTCCGCGGAGGCCCCGGGAGCCGAACCGGTCGCCGAGCATCTCGCCGAGCGTGACGTAGCCGTGTCGCTCGCCGATCAGCCACTGCTTGTAGCCGACGACGTACCACAACACCGCGAACAACACCCCGTCGAGCGTCCCCATCACGACCAGCCACTCCGGGCCGGCGGCGTACGCGAGGTTCGGGCCGCCGAAGAAGGTGAACGCCGAAAGCAGCGTGGCGAACGTCGTGAACAGCAACACCAGCGTGCCGATCGACCGGTTCGCGAGGTAGTAGTCCTCCGCGGTCGACTCGGTGATTCGATAGGCGACGAGGCCGATCGCGAGCGCCGCGATCAGATAGCCGACGACGACGCCGAGCCCTATCCCTGCGGTCATCGACGCTCACACCCGTCGATCACGGTGTCGGGTCCACCGTCGGTCGCGGCGTCGGGTCCGCAGTCCCCTTCCCCGGCGTTTCGTTTCTCGGCGTCGAGCCCCATTCCGCGCTCCCACGCGCCGCTTCGAACGAACGCCCGAAACGCGAGCGCAGAGAGCCCGAGCCAGCCGACGTGCCACCAGATCCACACCGGCAGCCCGGCGACGACGCGATCCACACCCCACAGCGGCCACGGGACCGCGAACGCGACGAGAACGGCGAACGTCGGTACCCACACGAGGTCTCTCGAACGTCTCACCACTTGGGAATATCATGGGGTCGAACCGACTAAACGCTGTTCCTTGGGCTCCGGGACGACCACGCGACGACCGATCGACGACCGCGAAACCCCGCGATCGAGATCGTTCGGCGATCGACGACGCTCGCCGAGGGTCCGCGGGTCGACAGGTATTTTTCCGGACCGATCCTATCCGAAACGGGACGACGACTCGTCGTCCGTTCACATCACCATCACTCATCACATGAACGACACAGCCAAATACCTGATCCGCGCCACCATCGCGGCCGACGGCGTCGTCGAGCGGAGCGACGTCGTCGGCGCGGTGTTCGGACAGACGGAGGGGCTCCTCGGCGACGAGCTCGACCTGCGCGACCTCCAGGAGTCCTCGAAGGTCGGCCGGATCGACGTGGAGATACGGTCGGAGAACGGCCAGTCATTCGGCGAGGTGACCGTCGCCTCGAGCCTCGACAAGGTCGAGACCGCGATCCTCGCGGCCTCGCTGGAGACGATAGACCGGATCGGTCCCTGTGGGGCCGCCGTGGAGGTGACGAGCATCGAGGACGTGCGCGCGGCCAAACGCCGCGAGGTCGTCGAACGCGCCAAGGAGCTCGTCGCGAGCGGGTTCGAGGAGACGAGTCTCGGCAGCGACGACGTGTTGGAGGAGGTCCGCGACGCCGCCCGCGTGGAGGGGATCGTCGACTACGAGGGGCTTCCCGCCGGCCCGCGGGTCGGCGACTCCGACGCCGTCATCATCGTCGAGGGGCGCGCGGACGTCTCGACGCTACTGGAGTGCGGGATCAAGAACGCGGTCGCCGTCGAGGGGACGAACGTCCCCGACGCCGTCGCGGAGCTGACCCAGTCACGGACGGTCACCGCGTTCCTCGACGGCGACCGCGGCGGCGAACTCATCCTCCGCGAGCTCGCACAGGTCGGCGACGTCGACTACGTCGCGTTCGCCCCGCCCGGCGAGTCCGTCGAGGACCTCGACCGCGGCGCCGTCTTCGAGGCGCTCCGCGGGAAGGTCCCCTACGAGACGCTCGCCGACGCGCCGAACCTCCGGGAGGCGGCCGGAAGCGACCCGGGACCCGACGCGGACGAAGAGGAACGAACCGACGGCGACGACGGGAAGAGAGCCGCCGACGCCGACCCCGGTCCCGATATCGCCGCCGGTTCGTCCGAGTCCGACGCGTCGATCGTGACCTCCGACCCGACCGATGTCAACGGAGCGAGCGAGGCCCGGGAGCCCGAACGTGACGTGGATACGGACCCATCGACCGTCGACGACGGTTCCGATGACGGCTCCGATTTCGGTTCCGGGGGCGTCACCGAAGCGTCCACCGTCGACACGGATGGCGCCGGTTCCGACGACGATACCGACGGCGAGGACGATACCGCCGCCGACAACACCGATTCTGCCGACAACACCGATTCTGCCGACAACACGATCCCCGCCGACAACGACGCGGACCCCGATACCGCCGCCCCTACCGACTCGACTCCCGCCGACGACGAGCCCAGGTCGCTCGAGGAGCACGTCCAGGAGGTCGTCGATCGCGAGAGCGGGCTCGCGAGGTTGCTCGACGACGACCTCGGGGTCCTCGAGGAGGTCCAGGCCGGGGACGCGTTTGACGCGGTCGAGGACGCGTCCGACCCGCCTCACGCGGTGATCGTCGACGGTCTGGTCGACCAACGGCTGCTCGACGTCGCCGCCCAGCGCGGGGTGAGCCGGCTGTTCGGCCGCGAACTCGGCGACTTCGTCAAACGGCCGATCGGAACGCGGGTCTCGACCGTCGGCGACCTCCCGATCGAGGCGTGAGCGGGTCACCGGAGCGAACCGGAGCGGTGCGGACGGTTCGCCCGACGGCTCACGCCAGCCCGAGCGTGCCGAGCAGCGCGAACAGCGCGTCGCCGTAGGTGACGGAGACGACCAGCCCGGCCGCCATCGGCACGACGAACGGCATCCCGGGCGAGACGCGAACCGTCTCGCGACCGACGACGACCTCCAAGCCCTCCCGGAGCGTCCCGGGGTCGGTCCCGTACGCCCCGTGGTCGATATCGGCGAGGAACCGCTCGGCGGCCCACGGGTCGTCGAAGTCGGGCCCGTCCTCGTCGCCGTCGGGTTCGTTCTTGCCGCCGTCGGACTCGCCCCCGTCTGTCCCGACCAGCTCTCCTCCGTCGGTCGCGGGGCCGACGTGGGTGCCGCCGTCCGTCGGGTCGAACGTGTCCGTGACGCTCTCGGGGTCGCGGAGGCGGTCCGGAGCGTCCCGGAGCTCCGCGAGCGTCAGTCCGCGCCATCGGAGGTACATCCGGAGCGCGTCCAGGTCGAGCCCGTTCCGGGTCGTTCCCTCCGCGTCCTCGAACAGCCGCCCGTGTCGCTCCGGGAGCGAGGCGGTCGACACCGGGCGGGCGAGGAACATCGTCGACGACCGCTCGCCGGTCCCGAGGTTGAAGGCGGCGAGCCCGATCGGGTAGGCCAACCCGAGGAGCACCGTGTTCGTGAGGATCGTGAGCGAGAAGACGCCGAGGACGGTCTCGACGAGCGGGAGCGAGACCCCGGCGATCCCGTAGCTCGGGAACGTCGGGAAGACGATCGCGAGCGCGATGAGCGCCTTCGCGTCGGCCCCGCCGAACGCGCCGAGGTACCAGAACGCGTAGCCGAGCGGCGCGACGAACAGCAGGCTGACGGCGACTCGAACGAGGAACCATCGCCCGTCGAGCCCCGCGAAGGGCCAGAGCAGGGCCGCATCCCAGAGGAGAAGCAGCGCGCCGAACGCGTACAGCGGCGGCCAGATCCGGTTGGGAAGCCGCCGGGTCCGGACGTCTCGGACCGCCGCCCAGCAGAAGACGGGGACGACGATCAGTCGGAGCGCGTCCGGCAGGGTCGCGAACATGTCGACACGGCCGGGTCGGGAGGAATTAGGCGTTCGGGTTCGGCTATCGACGATGATACTCGACGGACCCGATCCGGCGGATCACCGCGCCGGGCCCGCGTCGCGATGGAGGTACAGGTACGCGAGCACGGGCAGGATGGTGAACACGAGCGTTGCGAGGAACCACGCCAGCGCCCGGTCGCTGCCCCGCGCCTTCGCGTCGCGGTAGATCCAGACCGCGACCGCGAGGACGATCCCGTACACCGCCCCGTAGTAGAGCACCGACCGGAGCGTCGCGAACTGGAGGATCGTCGTCGCGAGGGGGACCGGGTCCATACCCGGTCTGCGGGACCGGGCGAAAAGAGCGTAGCGGTCGCGATCGCGACTGACGGTTTGGTCTCCGATCCGACCCGCTTACGTCCGGCCCGCTCACCGCCAGGGTCGCGACTCCTCGGTGAGCTCGCCCGCGAGGTCCCGACGCATCACTCCCGCGGGGTCGTCCGCGTTCGCGAGCGCCCACATGAGCTTCACCTTCGCCGTGCCCGGGAGGGTGTCGCCCGCCTCGATCACGCCGGCCTCGAGCAGGTCGCGGCCGGTGTCGTAGACGCGGTCGCACACGCGTCCCTCGAGGCACTGACTCGTCATGACGACGACGGTCCCGTCCTCGACCAGGTTCTCGATCCGGGGGATCAGGTCGGTGTGGACGTGGCCGAGTCCGGTTCCCTCGATCACGACGCCCGCCTTCCCCTCGAGGTAGTCCCACGCGGCGGGATCCATCCCGGGCGTGAACTTCGCGAGCTCGACGTCCGACTCGAGGTCGGCCGCGATCGCGGGACCGTCGCCGGTCCCGTCCCCGCCACGAGGGGCGGGCTCACGGTTCCACGCGATCGCGTCCTCGGCCACGTCGCCGTCGGCACCCGACTCGGTCGCGACCTCGTAGTCGACGATCCCCAGCGGCTCCGCGCCCACCGTCTCGAAGGCGTCGCGCCGGGAGGTGTGGTTCTTCCGGACCCTGGTTCCCCGGTGGAGCGCGCAGGCGTCGTCGGAGGGGCCGGCGTGCATACACACGAGCGTCTCCGCGTGGTCGGCCTTGGCGGCCTCGACCGCACACACCGCGTTCATCACGTTGTCCGAGGAGGGCCGGTCCGCCGAGCGCTGGCTCCCCGTGAACACGACGGGGACGGGGACGTCGAGGGTGAACGCGAGCGCGGACGCGGAGTACTGCATCGTGTCCGTCCCGTGCATCACGACGACGCCGTCCGCGCCGGCTTCGACCTCCTCGCGGACCGCCCGACCGAGGTCCTGCCAGATCCCCGGCTCCATGTTCTCCGAGAGGATGTTGGCGACGACGCGGCCGCGGTAGTTCGCCCGTCCCGCGAGGTCGGGGACCGCCCGCAGCACGTCCTCCGCGTCGAACCGGGCGGTGACCGCGCCCGTGCGGTAGTCGACGGTCGACGCGATGGTCCCGCCGGTGGAGATGAGCGCCACCGTCGGCAGGTCCTCGTCGAAGGTGATCTCGCTGACCTCACCCGCGGCGTCGCCCGTCTCGTCGACGTCGCGCGCGCCCGACTCGAGCACCTCGACGTCGGCCGCCTCGCGGTCGATGCCGACGTTGTACCCGCCGTCGAGCTTGACGACGAGGTGGTCGCGCGTCGTCGAGGGCAACAGGACGCCCTCGTTCGTGACGTCCCCGCGGTCGACGCGGACGCGATCTCCCGGTTGCATACCACCCGGTTCCCGGTCGGCGGACTTGAATCCAGCCGTTCGTGGTCGGGCGGAGAACGGACCGGGCGTAGCGATCCGATCGTTTCAGACCGGAAGGTCCGCGTCGGGGCCGACGACGCGGTCGACCTCCTCCGGCGCGCGCCAGCCGGTCGTACGCTCGAGCAGTTGGACGACCATCCGTCCCGTCACGCCCCAGACGGTGTAGCCGTCGACGTGGAAGTAGTGGACGCGGTGGTCGCCGTACTCCGGGTGGCCGATCCGCCGTTCGGACTCGTAGTTCGCGGGGTCAACGAGGTCCTCGATCGAGAGCACGGCGACCTCTGCGACCTCCGACTCGTCGGGGACGTACTCCCGGTCGGGCGCGACGCCGACGAACGGACGAACCGCGTACTTGCTCGAGGTGCGGGTGTCGTCGATGCGGCCGACGACGTCGACCTCGTTCGGGCGCATCCCGACCTCCTCGTCGGCCTCCCGCAACGCGGTGTCGGTCAGCGTTCGGTCGATCGGCTCGCGGCCGCCGCCGGGGAAGCTCATCTGTCCTGGGTGCTCCCCGAGGTGTTCGGCGCGCTTCGTGAAAAGCAGGTGGGCCGCGCCGTCGCGTTCGATCACCGGGGCCAGCACGGCCGCCTCGCGGCGGCCCGCGAGCGACCGTGGCGTGTGACGACGAAGCCCCGACAGGTCCATGCCCGAGCGTAGGAACTCGGGGGCGGTTAACCTTTCTCCGATCATCGAACATCGAGGACCGTCGTTTCAGCGATCGAGAACGTACTCCCAATGACATGACGATTCCCGTAGGTTTAAGCACTGACGTTTGAATCGTTAGTCGATCACCGAACATGAGACATCGACGAATTCTCGTCGCGTTGCTCGTCGTCGTCGTGACGGCGGGCTGTACGGGTGCCGTCCCCGGACTCGGGGGCGCAGGGCCGATCGACCAGACGCCGGACAGCGCGGAGGCGGTGTTCCACGTTGACGCCGACGGACTGGAGGGCGATCCCGCGACCACGACGATCCTCGAAAGCCTCTCGGAGGAGGACCCGTCGATGGAGGACCCCGAAGAGGTCGGTAGCGAGTTCGAGGACGAGTTCAACGTCGCTCCCGACGAGGTGAGCGAGGCGGTCGTGTTTACGGAAGACGTGGAGGCGGCGGGCGGGTACGGCGAGCAGTCCGTCGGGCTCATCGTTCACGGCGAGTTCGACCCGGCCGACGTAGTCGACGGCATCAGAGAGCAGTCGACCGATCTGGAGGAGGTCGAGTACAACGACCGGACGTTGTATACGGGATCCGACCAGAGTCTGGCCGGGGACACGGCGGCGGTCGCCGTGCTCGACGAGGACGGCCAGATCGTCGTCGGTGACCGAGCGTCGGTCGAATCCGTCGTCGACACCGCTGCCGGCGACGCGGACGCGTTGAGCGGCGATCTCAAAGACGAGTACGACACCGCCAGCGACGGCGCGCTGGTTTCGGGCGCGACGGAGTTCCCGGGCGAGGAACTCGCCGGGCAATCGGTCGGTGCCGGCGTCGACACTTCGGTGCTCGAATCGGTGACGCTCGCGTCCTACGGGTACCGTACCGACGACGAGACGGTGTCCACGGAGCTTCGACTCCACGCCGAGACCGCGTCCGACGCTCAGGACCTGCGCGACGTGATCGCCGGCGCGCTCGTCGCCGCCGGCGACACCGGATACGAGGACCTCGACGCCGAGTTGGACGAGATCGAGGCCGAACTGGACGGTGACGACGAGTCGATCGTCGTCGTCAGTTACGAGGGCGACGCCGAGGACATCGCGAGCGCGATGGAGACGGTTCTCTACTAGTCTCGATCACCCTCGTTCGACACCCGATGATACGCGATACGGCCGTGTTTCTCTGGACGGAGGCGTATGCAGCCAGACGACGGCTCGCCGCTCTCTTCGTCGGCTTCGCGCTCCTCCCGGGGCTCCTCGTGGTCGGCACCGTCGGGTTCGATCAGACGCTTCCACAGGACGTCCCCGTCGGTATCGCGCCTGCGGAGGCGGAGACGACCGCGGACGACATGACCGTAACGCGAGGCGGGGTCGCGCTGTTGGGCACCCCCGTCCGGTACGAGACCGAGGAGACCGCCCTCCGCGGGCTCGACCGCGAGGAGGTGTACCTCGTCGTGCTCGTACCGCCCGACGTGCTCGATGACGAGTCCACGACGGAGTTCCGGATGATCTGGCACGGATCCGCGGTACCGCTCGTCGAGGCGATCGGGCTGTTGGAGGCCGTCTTGAGCGTCGAGCTCTCGTCGTTTCTCCCCGGGGAGGTCGACGTCACCCACGAGCAGCGCGGGACGTTATTGACGCTCTCGGAGTACCTCATCCCGACCGGGATGACTCTGTTCGTGCTCGTCGTCGGGTTGCTCTTCGTCCCCTACGACGTGATGACCGATCGGCGGGTCCTCGATCGCGTCCGACACCAGTCGCGATTGGAGGCGTTCGTGGCCGCGAAGCTCCTGTTTTACGTCCTCATGACGGGCGTCGTTCTCACCGCCGTCGCGGTCGCGAACGTCCCGATGGAGTACCGGATCGCCCCGCTTCGCGTCGAGACCGCGACCGCCGTGGGGCTGTTGTTCCTCTCGACGGCGTCGATCGGCATCGGGATCGCGTTTCTCCTCGGATTGGGGCGTGCCGCGCTGTTCGTCAATCTCGGGGTACTGATCGGGATCGTCGGACTCGGGGGGCTGCTGTATCCGGTCGGCTTCTTCTCGTCGACGCGGATGGCGATCGCTCGGAGTCTTCCCCCGCACTATCTCGCGATCGTGATCAGGGGACACCTCGTCCGCGGCGACGGGTTCGGGCTGTACGCCGACTGGTACCGGTTCATCGCCATCTACGTCGTCGGCTGCCTCGGCTTCTGTTGGGGCTGTATCCGAACCTACGAATGGAGGCGTTGAGGATGGCGACACGCCTCCTTTCGGGTCGGGTCGTCGCCCTCCTCGACCGGATCGGTTCGCGGGGGATGTATCGGGAGCCCTCATCGGATCCTTCGGATCCGATCGTCCGGTTTCAGGACGTCTCGAAACGATTCGGTCCGGTGACCGCACTCGACGGGATCGACTGTCGGTTCGATCGCGGGGAGATCCACGGGGTCGTCGGGCCGAACGGCTCGGGGAAGACGACGCTCTTCGAGATACTCCTCCGTCTCCGCCACCCCACGGCCGGGACGGTGACCGCACCGTCGCCGGCGGACATCGGGTACTCCTTTCAGGAGCCGCAGTTCTATCCCGGCCTCACGGCGGGCGAGAACCTCTCGGTCTTCGCGCGACTCCACGGCGACGTCGACCCCGAATGGCGACGTTCCGTGACGGATCGCCTCCGACTCGACAGGGTACGCCACCAGCGGGCCGCGGCCCTTTCGGGCGGCTTCAGAAAGAAGCTCGACGTCGCCATCGCGCTCGTCTCCCGGCCGGAACTGCTCGTGCTCGACGAGCCGCTTGCGGGGATCGACCAGCTCTCCCGGGAACGCGTTCTCGAGTTGATCGTCGAACACGCCGAGGACGGGGGGACCGTTCTCGTCTCCTCACACGACCGCGAGCGCGTCGACCCGATCCTCGACTCCTCGCTGGCGCTGTACGACGGTCGGATCGGCGGGCCGGAGTGAGCGCCGCTTCACTGTCCCGTAATCCGTTAACGGGTCGAAGCGAGAGCCGATCCGCCGGGCCGATGGCGAAGGGGCTTCGGACCTTTTAAGCCCGCGACCCGCCCTGTGAGGAACAATGAGCGACGACGACCAGGAGCTCGGCATCACCGAGTCCAAATCACACAACACCGGCGAGTGGTACGCCGAGGTCGTGCGGAAGGCGGGGCTCGCGGACTACGGTCCCGAGGGGATGAGCGGGTTCATCGTCACGCGGCCGCGAGCGTACGCGATCTGGGAGCGACTCCAGGGGTTCCTCGACGCGAAGTTCAAGCGGACGGGAGTACAGAACGCGTACTTCCCGATGTTCATCCCCGAGTCCTATCTCGAACGCGAGAAGGACATCGTCGAGGGGTTCGACCCGGAAGTGGCGTGGGTGACGGAGGCGGGCACCAAGGAGCTCGAGGAGCGGCTCGCGGTCCGACCGACGTCCGAGTCGATCATCACGCCCTACATCTCCCAGTGGGTGCGGAGCCACCGCGACCTCCCGCTTCGGGTGAACCAGTGGTGTTCGGTCGTGCGCTGGGAGGCGACGGAGACGAAGCCGTTCTTCCGGACGAAGGAGTTCCTCTGGCAGGAGGGACACACCGCCCACGCGACGAGCGAGGACGCCTGGGAGGAGACGATGACGCGGCTCGACCAGTACGAGTCCGTCTACGAGGACCTCCTGGCCATCCCCGTGCTCAAGGGCCAGAAGCCCGACCACGACAAGTTCCCCGGCGCGGACACGACCACGACCGTCGAGGCGCTCATGCCGGACGGCAAGTCGGTTCAGGGCGCGACCTCCCACCACTTGGGGCAGTCGTTCGCGGAGGCGTTCGACATCACCTTCTCCGACGAGAACGAGGACGACCGCACGGCCCACACCACCTCGTGGGGACTCTCATGGCGCGCGCTCGGCGCGCTGGTCATGACCCACTCGGACGAACAGGGGCTGGTGTTGCCGCCGACGGTCGCGCCGACGCAGGTCGTCGTCGTCCCCATCTGGCAGGAGGACACCAAGGACGAGGTCCTCGAGTACGCCGAGGGCGTCGCCGACGACCTCGAGTCGGCGGGCGTTCGCGTCGAGCTCGACGACCGCGACGAGCGCAACCCCGGATTCAAGTTCAACGAACACGAGCTGAACGGGGTCCCGCTGCGGATCGAGATCGGCCCCTACGAGGTTGAGGACGGGGAACTCACGCTGAACCATCGCCCCGACGGCGAGGAACGCGTCGAGGACCGCGAGGACGTCGCCGGAACGGTGCGTGACCACCTCGACGAGGTGTACGCGAAGCTGTACGCGGCCGCCGAGGACACCCTGGACGGCGAGGTCCGGGAGGCGGACGACCGCGCGGGGATCCTCGGGACGCTCGGCCAGCACGGCGGCTACGTGAGGACGCCGTGGTGCGGCGATGAAGCCTGTGAGGAACCGATCAAGGAGCCGATGGCCGCGGAGATCGTCATGGTCCCCTTCGAGGACGACGACCCGCTCGTCGAGGGCGACGCCGACGACCACGACGAGACGTGCGCGATCTGCGGCGACCCCGCCGAGCGAACGGCGTACTTCGCGAAGTCGTACTGAGCGGGTCGCGTTACCGGGGCGCTCATCGAAGGATCGCGTCCGAAACCGGCCACTAACGCGGCTCGCGCGTCGACATCCGGCTTAATTCGGCTTAATTCGGGGCGAGGGGTGTGGAGGTATTTATCGGGGGGCCGCCGATCGGGAGACATGAACCGGCGAATCTCGACGCTCGTCGTCCTCATCGTCGTCACGGGAGTGATCGCCATGGCTCCGCTGGGGGCCGCGGTTGCGGGCGACCACGGCCACGACGAGACCGGCCACGACGTGGCTGGCGATCGAACCGCGGCGGACGACCGAGCGACCGTGGCGGGCGGTGCGACGAACGAGTCGGATGGGTCGACGGACGGGACGGACGGGCGGGCCGACCTCAGCCCCGGCGAGCGGCTCTCCGGAGTCATCGACGTCCAGGGCGCGGAAGTCGAGGGCGAGGTCGAGTCGCGGTCGTTCGGGATCCGGATCGCGGAGGCGGAGACCGACGGGGAGCGAGCGGCGGTGATCGCGGATCAGCTCGACCGCAACGAGGAGCGGCTTGCGGAGCTCCGTGATCGACAGCGCGAACTCCGCGAGCGTCGTTCCGGCGGAAACGTGAGCGACGGCGCGTACGCCGCACGGGAGGCGAAGATCGGCGTGCAGGCGGCGTCGGTGAACCGGACGACCGAGCGGAGCGCCGAACTCGCGTCGGGGCTCTCGGAGGACGTGCTCGCGGAGCAGGGCGTTGACGCCGAGCGGATCCGGACGCTCAGGGAGCGGGCGAGCGAGTTGAGCGGCCCGGAGACGGCCGCGATCGCCCGTGAGATCGGTGGGAACCGAACCGGGGCCCCGATGGGATCCGATCGCGGGATGGGACCCGATCGCGACGACCGTCCGGGAGCCGGAAACGGCCTCGGAGAGGCCGAGGGTGACCTCCCGGGGATCGGTGGCCCGAATTCGACCGGGAACACCTCGGAGGCGGAAAACCGAACGCCGGGGAACGGCCCGGAGCGTGACGGAGCGAACGTGAACGGATCCGACGCCGGGGGGAACGCCACCGGTGGATCGGATGCTACTGGCGGCTCGGGTTCCGGCGAGGACGCGTCCGGGAACGGAGCGACCGGAGGCGGGACGGACGCCGGCGGTGACGACGTCGTCACGGACGACGGCGAATCCGCAAGTGACGCCGAACCCATGAGCGACGACGAATCCACGAGCGACGGCGAATCCACGAGCGACGGCGAACCCGAGAGCAGCGGGAACGCCGGAAACGAGGACGAGTCAGGTTCCGATCCGGATTCGGGTGGAGACGCGGACGGCTCCGACTCACCGGGTTCGAACGGAGATACGGGCGGAAACGACCGGAACGGGCCGTAGCGTGACCATGTCGGAGAGTGACGACCATCCGGCGACCGTGGAGGGTCACGGAACGACCGGTCACGACGCCGTCGATCGCGACGGGAGCGAACACGACCGGGGGACATGGGAAGCGATTTAGCGCGCCCGCGTGTCCGTCCGTCCGTGAAGCGAACGACCGCCCTCCTCGTGGTCGTCTGCTGTCTCGTCGTGGCTCTCCTCGTCGGCGCGTCCACCGGCGTCTCGGGGGTCGCCGGCGATCCCTTCGCCCAACAGGAGGAGATCGACCCCGACGACGTCCTGATCACCGCCGACGTCGATGCCGAGGGCGACGCGGTCTGGACGATCGAGTATCGAGTGCGGCTCTCGACGAGCGACGAGGAGCAGGCCTTCGAGGAGTTCCGCACGGACCTCGAGGCGGACCCCGCGGCGTACACCGACCGCTTCCGTGGGCGGATGGAGACGACCGTCGGGGCGGCGGCGAACGCGACGGGACGGGAGATGTCGGTCTCGAACGTGTCGGTGACCGCGGAGCGGCGGGAGATCCCCCAGGAGTACGGGGTCGTCACCTACCGGTTCCGCTGGGGCGGCTTCGCGACCGTCGAGGACGGCCGGATCGCCGCCGGTGACGCGATAGACGGGATGTTCCTCGACGAGGAGAGCTCGCTCATCCTCTCGTGGCCGGACTCCCACGAGCTGGACGTGGCCTCGCCCGCGCCAGCGGAAACGCGGGACGGATCGGTCGTCTGGATCGGCCCGGTCGACTTCGCCGGGGGTGAACCGCGGGTCTCGGCCGTCCCCGAGTCCGCCGTGAGTTCGCTCCCCGGCGGGCTTCCGATCCTCGCCGTCGTCGGTCTCCTCGTCGTCCTCGGCGGAGCCGTGGCGTACGTCCGACGCGATCGGAGGTCGCCGGTCGCGGAGGACGGCTCGACGGCAGGGTCGAGCGCGAGCGATGAACGCCGGGACGAAACAGCCACGGACGCCGAAGCCGACGCGGAAGCGGCCGCGGACGACGGTTCGACGGACGATAGCCCCGCGGACGACGAGTCATCGGACGGCGACTCCGCGGGCGACGACGGAGAGGTTCCGCCGGTCGACGCGGAGCTTCTGAGCAACGAGGAGCAGGTGCTCCGGCTTCTCGAGCGTGAAGGCGGGCGGATGAAACAGAAGCGGGTCGCGGAGGAGCTCGACTGGACGGCCGCGAAGACGAGCCAGGTGGTGACCGGGCTCCGCGACGAGGGCGACCTGGAGGGGTTCCGGCTGGGCCGCGAGAACGTGCTCACGCTGCCGGACGAGGGCGGCGCCGAGGACGGAAACGACGGAAACGATGACGCCCGTGACGACAGCGACGACGGAACCGGCGGCGCGTCGGCTACCTAGAGGTACTCGTGCGCCGCCGTCGCCGCCTTTCGACCGCTCTCTAGCGCGCCCTGGATCGAGGACCACTCGGTGTACTCGCCCGCGAGCACCACCGGCCCCTCGGGGTCGTCCGGGTCGGGGAGGGTCGCGTGAACCCCCGGCGGCTGGACGAACTGTGCGAAGGGGATCCGGTCGACGGCGACGGTCTCGAGGCTCTCGAACCCGCGTTCCGGGAACCACGACGAGAGCGCCTCGCGGGTGTCCTCACGGAGGTCGTCCGCGTCGCGCTCCAACGCCGCCTCGCCGAGGAACGTCGCGGCGAGCAGGGGACGGTTCCGGGGCGCGTACTCGGTGGCGACCTCCGAGATCGGCACCACCGCGTTCGGCGACTCGTCGGCCGCGTTGAGCAGGATCCGCCGCCCGGTCGTGAACGACGAGTGCTCGGGGAGCGCGTACCACGCGGTGACGTTGGGGACCCCGGACTCCGGGATCGACTCGACTCCGGTCAGCGTCCGGGCCTCCGGCGGCGTGGTCGCGACGACGACGGCCTCCGCGTCGAGGGTCCCGCCGTCCGCGAGTTCGACGCGCGCGCCGTCCGCCGGGCCGCCGGAGCCGAGCCGGAACCGGCCGCCCGAGCCGACGTCGATCCGCTCGACGTCCTCGCCAGTGCGGACCTCGACGCCGGCATCTGCGGCGCGCTCGGCGAGCTGCTCGGGGATCGCCGCCATCCCCGCGGCGGGCACCGCGATCGACCCGCGGCTCATCGCGCGGAAGGTGTACTCGAAGACCGCCTTGGAGGTCGAAAGCGACCGATCGAGGGTGATCCCGCCGTAGAAGGGTTCGACGAAGTTCGCGACGTAGTCGCTCGAGAAGCCCCAATCCGTGAGGTAGTCACGGATCGAGGCGTCGGAGCCGGAGCCCGCGAAGAACTCGTCCTCCGCGCGTTTCGAGAGGTCGTACCGGAGCGCGAGCGTCCGGAGCTTATCGGAGAAGGGGATCTCGTGGTTCAGCGCGGACTCGACGACGGCGGTCGGCTCGCGGAGCGGGTCGGAGAGGACGGCTCGCGATCCGGGCCGACAGATCGTCGCGCCGGGCGAGAACGCGCGGAGGTCGAGCGCGTCGACGTCGAGTTCGCGAGCCACGGCCGGGTAGCTCGTGAACAGCACCTGAAACCCGCGGTCCAGCGTGAAGCCGTCGACCTCGCGGGAACGGACTCGACCGCCGACGGTCGGCCGTCGTTCGAGCAGCGTCACGTCCGTGCCCGCCTCCGCGAGGCGGGCCGCCGAGACCAACCCGGAGAGTCCGCCGCCGACGACGATGGCGTCTGCGTCCATGCGTGGAGGTTCGGACTGGTCGGTTATAAGCGGCGGCGGGACGGAACGGGATCCGTCGGCAGTGGAACGGAGGAGTCCTGACCGTGGAGACCGTCTCTAACGTCTCAGCTGCCCGGTACTACCGTGTCGTCAACGAGACACCAGTGAACACCGTCAACGCCCCGGTCGCTCGACTGTACGTATTCGGTGACTAGACCGCGGAGAACACCGTCAAAGCCCCAGCCACGAGGCGGCCCCTTTGAGTCCCGCCCACACCGCACTACCGGAGGACGTTCCTGCTCGCTTCGCTGCGCGGGCTGCGACTTCCGTACGCCCGCTCGTTTCACTCGCGGGACCGCCCCGCACCTCACACCTCCCCAGCCTCGTCGGCCGCCTACGGCGACCGACTCCCTCGCGTTCCGGTCGCGGGCCTCCGGCCCGCTCCCGGGCGCGCCACCGCTCAATCGATGGATCGTCGACTCGGGCTCGCCTCGCGTGTCGCGCCGACCGGAGTGGGAAGCGATTAGTCCCGGCCGACGCAAGGTCGCGTATGGAGACGACCGAGACGTTCCGCGGGCTGGAGAGTCGCGCGTCCGGGCGGGTGTACGAGACGGCGGACCCGGCGGAACTCCCCGAGGAGGCGGGGCGCGTCGAGCCGACCTACGAGTACGACGCGGTCGATCCGGACGACCTGTTCTCGGCTTCGACCGGCATCCCGGCGGGCCACTGGCGCTTCGACGCGCTCCTCCCGTTCCCCGCGTCCGCTGGGATCTCGGCAAGCGAGGGATCGACGCCGCTCGTGCCGACCGAGCGGCTCGCCGACGAGCTCGGCGTCGACGCGGTGTACGTCAAGGACGAGGGACGAAACCCGACGGGCACCGTCCTCGACCGCGGGCTCTCGGTCGCGCTGACCGCGGTCGCGATGCGGGCCGCCGCCGGGGCCGACGTCGAGCCGCTCGCGTGCGCGAGCCCCGGCAACGCGGGGCAGTCGATGGCGGCGTACGCGGGCCGCGCGGACCTGCGGTCGTACGCGTTCGTCCCCTCGCGGTGTGCCTTCTCGAACAAGGCGATGACCAACGTCCACGGCGGCGACATGCGCGTGGTCGGCGGGCGGTTCCCCGACGCGGCCGCCGCCGTCGACGAGCAGCTGGAGACGGCGTACACGGACCTGGACGAGTTCGCGACCCCCTACCGCCACGAGGGAGTCAAGACGGTCGCGTTCGAGCTGGTCGCCGACCTCGGCGGCGCTCCCGACGTCGTCGTCGTCCCGACGGGTTCCGGCGAGGTGCTCGCGGGCGTGTACAAGGGGTTCTCCGAGCTGGCGCGGATCGACGCGATCGGTTCGGTTCCCCGGCTCGTCGCGGCCCAGCCGAGCGGCTGTGCCCCGATCGCGGCGGCGGTCGAGCGCGGGCTCGACGAGCCGGAGCCGTGGTCGACGCCCGACACCATCTGCGGCGAGTTGGAGATCCCCGACCCGGCCGGCGGCCGAGCCGCGGTCGAGGCGGTCGAGCGGAGCGGCGGGACCGCCGTGACGGCCGACGACGGGGACGTCCTCGAAAGTGCGGTCGCCGTCGCCCGGAACGAGGTGATCGAGATGGGCGTGGCCGGCGGGGCCGCACCCGCGGGTGCGTGGGAACTCGCCGAGGAGGACTACTTCGAGGGCGACGAGACGGTCGTCCTGCTCAACGCCGACGCCGGACTCAAGACGCCCGACGTGTTGCGGAGCCACCTGATGGGACAGGGCATCTGAGTTCGACCGAGGAAGGACGGAACCGCTACGGCCGACGGCCCACGCCCGCGGCGAGCGTCGCGAGGACCGCGAGGACCGCCGCGACGACGCCGAAGCCGGGGACGCCCTCGCCGGTCTCGGACGCCCCGCTTCCCTCGTCTCCCTCCTCCGCGGCGTGCTCCTCGACCGCGTCCGCGATCGTCGTGGTCGTCTCCATCACGCTGCGCGGCGCGGGCTGGTTCAGCCAGTGGACCTCGACCACGACCGCGTTCCCCTCCCGACCGGCGGTCGTGTCCACGTACGGGCTCTCGTCCATGATCGGCGAGTCCGGCTCGTTGACGAGGATCAGCTCGGGGTCCATCTCGAGGACGACCTCGTCGGAGAGCTGCGGGTACCCCTCGCCCTCGGCGGCGGCGACGTTCTCGAGCCCGCCGATCGTCATGAGCTCGTCGATGAAGGTGTTCCCGGCGGCGACGTAGCCGCTCCCGAGCGGGTAGAGCGCGGCCGGCCGGTCGAGGTCGGCGGTCCGGTCCCGGACCTCCTCGACGGTGTCGTTCATCTCCGCGTTGGTCTCCGCGGCGGCGTCACACTCGCCGACCAGCCGGCCGATCGTCTCCGTCTTGTCGGCGATGTCGGCGACGCCGGTCGCCTCGGGGAAGTGGTAGACGGTGAGGTCGGCGTTCCGGAGATCCTCGACTTGGTCAGCGGAGGCGTTGGGTGCCAACACGAGGTCGGGTTCGGTGCCGACGACGCGCTCGACGCTGACGCCGAGCCCCTCCGCCGAGACGTTCGCCCTCTCCTCCGCCCCGTCGAGGTACGCCGCGTACTGGGTCACGCCGACGACGCGGTCCTCCGCACCGACCTCCCACAGGACCTGGGCGGCCGAGGGGTTCGTCGTCGTGATCCGCTCGGGCGGCTCCTCGAGCGTGATCGTCTCGCCCGTCGCGTCGGTCACCTCGAGCGGGAACGAACACTCTCCGGAGCCGTCCGTCTGGTGGACGTCCGAGCCGCCCGTCATCTCAGTCGTCGGCTGTGCGCCCGCCGCCCCGCCCGCGACGCCGCCCACGAGGGCCGTCGTCACGAGCAGCGCGATCGCGACCGCGAAGCTGTCTCGCATCGGTGTATCGACGCGTCCGGTCCAATAAGTATTTACCTACTACAAGTTTTGTTGTCTATCGAATGCGTGTTCGACGTCGAGCCGCGACCTGGTCGGCCGTCCTAGCCGCCGCGCTCGCGGTCGTCGTCGTCGTCAGCGCCGGGATCGGGCCGGTACGGATCCCTCCCGCGGAGGTCCTGAAGGTCGTGTTGAACGCGGCGGTCATCCCGGCGGGCGTGGAACTCGGGACGCGGGGCGCGGGGCCGCTCGCGCTCCCGGGGATCGACCTCGCGTACCGCTCGCCGTTCGCCTTTTCCGTCGACGACGTCCACCGGCGGATCGTCCTGCTCGTCAGGCTCCCGCGGATCCTGCTCGCGGCGCTCGTCGGGTTCTCGCTCGCGGCCGCGGGCACCGTGATGCAGGGTTTCTTCCGCAACCCGATGGCCGACCCGTCGATCATCGGCGTCTCCTCGGGCGCGGCCGTCGGCGCGGTCGCGTTCATCGTCTTCCCGACCGCGCTGTCGGCGACGCTGACGCTGCCCCTCGTCGGCGCGGTCGACCTCGGCCTCTCGTACGGAGCGGGCGTGAGCCTGTTCGCGTTCGTCGGCGCGCTCGTCGCGGCGTTCGGCGTTTACGCCATCGCGACGCGACACGGTCGGACCCCGGTCGCGACCCTCCTCCTGGCCGGTGTGGCCGTCCAGACGTTCCTCGGCGCGGTCATCTCGTACCTCCAGTTACAGGCGGGCGAGTCGCTCCGGCGGATCGTCGCGTGGCTGATGGGCCATCTCTCGGGAGCCTCCTGGAACGAGGTCGCGGCCACCGCGCTCGTCGTCCCGCCGCTCTTCGCCGTGCTCCTCGTGTACTCTCGAGACCTCAACGTCCTCCTGCTCGGCGAGGAGGAGGCCCACGGGCTCGGGATCGAGGTCGAGCGCACCAAGCGGGTGCTGCTCGCCGCGAGCGCGCTGATCACGGCCGCGGGGGTCGCGTTCGCGGGGGTCATCGGCTTCGTCGGCCTGATCGTCCCGCACATGCTCCGGCTCCTCGTCGGCCCCGACCACCGGGTGTTGCTCCCGACCGCCGCGCTCGCCGGCGGGACCTTCCTCGTCGCCGCCGACACCGCGGCGCGGTCGGGGGCCGCCGAGCTCCCGGTCGGCGTCGTGACCGCCGCCGTCGGCGCGCCCTTCTTCGTCTACCTGCTGATGAGCCGGGAGGTGAACGAGCTGTGAGTGCCGACGATACGGGAGACCCGCTGATCGCCGTCCGCGACCTCGACGTCGCTTTCGGCGACCTCGAGGCCGTCTCAGGCGTCGACGTGACGCTCGAATCGGGATCGTTCGTCGGGCTCGTCGGTCCCAACGGCGCGGGCAAGACGACCGTCCTCCGGGCGATCAAGGGAACCGTCGACCCCGACGGGGGGACGGTCCGGCTCGACGGCGACCCGATCGACGGGCTGTCCGCCCGCGAGGTCGGCCGGCGCGTGGCCAGCGTTCCACAGGACACCGGGCTCGCGTTCGACTTCCGGGTGCGCCACGTCGTCGAGATGGGCCGGACCCCACACCTCGGACGGTTCGACGGCCACGGGCCCGAGGACGTCGCGGCCGTCGACGAGGCGATGGCGGCCGCCGGCGTCGAGCGCTTCGCCGACCGCTCGATCGCCGAGGTGTCCGGCGGGGAGCGTCAGCGCGTTCTCCTCGCACGGGCGCTGGCACAGGGAACGCCGGCGCTGGTCCTCGACGAGCCCACCGCGAGCCTCGACGTGAACCACGCCGTGACCACGATGGACCTCGTCCGCGACCTCGTCGACGACGGCCGGGCCGCGATCGCGGCGATCCACGACCTCGACATGGCCGCCCGGTACTGCGACCGGGTCGTCGTTCTCGCCCACGGGGGAGTCCACGCCGACGGCCCGCCCGCGGAGGTGCTCGACGCCGGAGCGGTCCGCGGGGCGTTCGACGCGGAGCCGTTCGTCGGCCGGAATCCGGCCACCGGGACGCCCGCGGTGACCGCCTTCCCGCGGTCGGACGCCGACCTCCGCCGACTCCACGTCGTCGGCACGGGTCCGGACGCCGCGCGGGTCGTCGCCCGGCTCGCGGCCGCCGGCCACGAGGTCTCTCTCGGCGTCGTTCCCGAGGGCGACGCCGCGGCCGTCGCGGCCACCGACGCGGACGCCCCCGTCGTGACCGTTCCGCCCTTCGCGGGCGTCGACGCCGCGTCGCGGGCCGCGGCGCGCGAATTGGCCGCCGAGGCGGACGTGGCTCTCGTCGTCGACGGGAGGGACGACGACCGCGACCGCGACGGAGGCGACCACGACGAAACCGGACGCGACTCCCACGGGTCCGGCTCCCACGGGCTCGACTCCCACGGACCCGAACACGACGTGAGCGGGGTCGCCTCCGCCGCGGAGCGCGTCGTCGAGGTCCCCGCCGACGTCGACGAGGACGACCTGCTCGAGGCGGTGGCGGATGCGTCGACGAATCCGATCGAGGCGGAACCGACCGGATCGACCGAACCGACATAGCCGTCCTCGTCCTTGACCCACGAAACGTCACGCTTTATCCGACCGACCCCTTCCCTCCGGCAATGAGCGTCCCCTGCGTCGCCGTCGAGCGCGAGCGCGGCGAGACCGTCCGCGAGCGACTCGCCGACGCCGACCTCCTCGACGGCGACCACCGGATCGCCGTCGAGGGCGGGATCATCTACATCCCGGTCACCGACCCTTCCGCGGTTCCGGTCGAGTTCTCCGACCGGCTCGTCGAGCGCGACGCGGCCGAGCGGGAGCGGCCGCGGACGCCCGCCGACCTGCTCGGCTACGAGCCGTCGCTCGAACGACTCGGCGACATCGTCATCCTCGACGAGGACGACGACGACCGCGCCCGCGAGATCGCCGACGCCGTGCTGGCCTCCGACCTCCCGTGTGCGACCGTGCTCAACCGCGCCTCGCCGATCGAGGGCGAGCTGCGCGTCCGCCGGTGGGAGGTGCTCGCGGGGAACGGCACCGAGACGGTCCACCGCGAGTACGGTCACGAGTTCGCGCTCGACGTCGCGGAGGTGTACTTCTCCCCGCGGCTCGCGACCGAGCGCCACCGCGTGATCGAGCAGGTGGAGCCCGACGAGTCCGTCGTCGACATGTTCGCCGGAGTCGGCCCGTACGCGGTCCCGATGGCGGCCCGCGGCGCGGACGTGGTCGCCTGCGACCTCAACGAGGCGGCGATCGCGTACCTCGAGGAGAACGCCGAGCGGAACGGTGTCGCGGACCGCGTGACCGCGATCGCCGGCGACGTCCGGGAGACGGCGGACGTCTACGCGGACACGGCCGACCGGCTCGTGATGAACCTCCCGCACTCGGCCGACGAGTTCCTCGATACCGCGGTGTCGCTCGCAGGCGAGGAGTGCGTGATCCACTACTACGACATCCAGCACGAGGACGACCCGTTCGGTCCCGGGGAACGGGCGATCCGCGACGCCGCCGGCGACGACTACGACGTCGCGGTCGAGACCGAGCGCGTCGTCCGGTCGTACGCGCCCCACGAGTACAACGTCTGTCTCGACGTCCGGCTGACCCGGGCGTGAGGGCGATCCGGGTCGGCGGCATCCGACGACCCGACGTGACGATCAGTACGCGATCAGCGCGACCGCGACGACCGCCGCGGCGATCCCAGCCAGGTCGCTGAGTTCGGGTACGTCGCCGAAGAGGAGAAAGCCGAGCGCGGCGGCGACGACGAAGTACATCGCCGTGATCGTCGTCGCGATCCCCGCCGAGCCGATCTGGAGCGCCGCGTAGTAGGCGACCGCGCCGATGCCGGAGGCGACCCCGGCGAGCCCCGCGAACCACAGCGCGGTCGGGTCGTTTCCGAGGAGGCTCGTCCCCCGATGCCAGACGTACACGCCGGCGACCACGATGGCGACCGAGTAGGAGACTATCATCGCCACCTCCGGGGCCATGGTTCGGGTCGCCACGTCGGCGAAGAGCGCCCAGAACCCCCACGCGATCGCGCCCACGAGCGCGAGGACGACGACCTGGTTCATCGACGGTCGCCACCTCCCGAACCCTCGTTTGGGGCGGGCGAGTATCTCGCTCGCGCACGATTCTCGGTGGTCGCCGGCGTGGTCGGTGGCGTGAGACGCATACGTCGTCTGGGGCCGGCGTCGTGAAAAACGGTCGCGATCCGGTCGCTCGCGTCCGATGATCACCGGATGCGCGAAGAACGCCGTCGGCCCCGAGGGACGGTCGGGGCGGACGACCATGGCCCGTCACATGACGAGAGTCCGCGGCCGTGGAATCGGGGCCAGAGGCGACCTCGCGCTTGGCGTCTCGAGGACGTGGATCACACGTCGGCCGCGGTCGTTGCTGACAGCCGATGACCGACCGCCGGCGCGGTCGTGGGGACGTGGTCGAACTTCGTCCGACCGTTCGTGGCGCGGTGTGCCACGTCGTCGCCGGCGGGGTCGTCTCCGCCCGATACGGGCTCCGATCGGGCAGACACCGTCACGGGACCGGTTCCCGCCGCCGAGAGGCGTACGGTGTCTTTCGGCACTCGATGGATGTTCAATCGGATATTTATGCTTTTCCCTTATATAGTTATTAGAAACCAGGATATTATGAAAAGATCGGGCCTCGATGATCCGAATATCCGTGCATCTTGAAGCACGCTCTCGGAGCGTGACCACGGTCGGTTCGGGCGGTCGGGGGTTCCGTTACTGACTCCGTTTCGGAACCCTTATTTTCGTCATCGGGGTATGAACGGATGCGTGCCGGAGTAGCTCAGCTGGCAGAGCGATTCCTTCGTAAGGAATAGGTCGAGGGTTCAAATCCCTCCTCCGGCTCTCGCTTCACTTCGTTCCTCGAGGGAGTACAAATGACCGTTAGAGGTCCTCATACTTTCTTTTTCGCATTTAGGCACCCCTCGGAACACGACATTTGATTCGGTCTCGCGGCCAGGTTTGCCGCCAACATTTGATTCGGTAAAGGGGTTGCAGGCGGGCTGTGGTGCGGTTTCTGGAAAGGAACGATCGTCGGGCCACCAGCAAGAATCCGATAATAGACCGTCTCTCGCGATTGGGAACCCGAGTTGCGATGGAACTTCTCGGCGATAGTAGTCCCCCGAGTTGGACCACGGATGGGACACCAGCGTGCGCCGAGTGAAGTCGCCCACAAGTTGCTGATCCGATTTCGAGCGGCCTCTATGCGGTAGTGTATCGCGCGCGAGATTCGTCGGCTCGGACGTAGGAGAGGAGTCGCGGTTAGGACAGAACGCCCGCTCGAAGTGTCTCGACGCCAGCCTGATCAAAACACGTTATGTCTGAGAACAACCGGTAGAGGCATTTACCGGATACCGCGGCCACATCTTGGGATATTATTCATTTCCGTTTATAAAACGGGCCTATGGTTCGACAGATCGCGCTTGATTTGATTCAAGTTGTCGGGCTGATGTTGCCCGTAGTCTTCCTTACCATGCGATTCGTTCAGAAGAATACCTCGCCTGAAACGCCCGAACAGACTGAATCGGTGTTTTTGGTGCTCTATTGAAAATGGAAGACAGCGGCGGGATCCTTCCGTAACGGTTTGAGGAAATGAGGTCGAGAAGGCGATTATGGGCGTCGCGCTACTCAAC
>NZ_RDQE01000011.1:0-88424 GCF_003697845.1 Halobellus captivus
GATCTCGTCTAAACAGCCGCCGAGGCGGGCGTTTTTGGGCATAAATCACTTTGAAAACGCACCGCCTCACCTTTCAATCCTTATCTGAACACCGCCTCTAAACAAGGCCTAATTAATTTATTCGCGTTACGTATTACATAAGCCATCAGACACTATTAGAGTAGTTCGAGCTCGCGTCCCACAGGCGGATGTTTGCTGGTTCGGAGACCTAGCTATCAATTGCATACGGACGTTGTTCACCCAGCACTATTCGTTTTCCGAACTTCTCCGCGACTCGTTCAGGTTCGCTTATATGTCCCCCACACTGATCAGTGGATATGGACGACCACTCTCACGAACCCGACCCGGACGAACGCGTGACCTCCCCGATGCAGGGGTTCGGCAGCCGCGAGGTCGGCATCGGCGCGGTCGTCACACTCGTCGGCCTGCTTATCGCGTACGCGGTTCCGTTTTTCGCTACCTTCTGAAACGGACGAACCTGTCGTCACTCGCGGATTTCGTGCCGAAAATCGGAACGACAGTCGATCGTCCCGATCAGTCCCCCGCGGCGTCGTCACTCTCTTCCGGTTCCGCGTTCGGATCCGGAGCGGTACCGCCACCCTGACCACAGCCGTTATTCGCGTTCCCACTCTACGTGGGAACACGTCCCGGCGGACTCGAAGGGCCGGATCGCGCCGCCCAAATCGGTCCGGGAACGGCTCGGAATCGATCCGAGAACGGAGTCGACGTCGCCGTGCTCGCGTGCGCCGAGGCGCGCGGCGCGACCGCCGTCATGGACGAGGCCGCCGGGCGCTCCGCAGCCGAGGTCGAGGGGATCGGGACGCGTGGAACCGCGTACGTCGTCCTCTCGGCCGTGAAGCGTGGCGATCTGTCGCCGGAGGACGGTCGCGAGACGATCGACGCGATGATCGATCGCGGGTGGTACGTCGCCCCGGACCTGTACACGAAGGTCGTTTGAAAACTGAAGTCGTTCGAGTGAACGGCGATCACAGCGCCGAGAGCCAGATGGGATCCGTCTCCGCCGGATCGAACGGCAGCGCCTCGACGCGTGCGACCGCTGCGCGGACGGCCCCGCCGGTCATGTCCTGCGGTGCGACGAAGACCGGGACGGTGGCATCTCGATCGGCGAAATCCTTCACGTCGGTCGTGATGACCGCCATCCCTTCGGATTCGGCGTACGCCACGATCGCGTCGTCGGTCGCCTCCGGACCGAGTTCGGATATCTCCCGGGAGAAGACGACGTCGTGCCCGTCGCCTCGGAGCGCGGAGACGTACTTCTGGCACGTTCGCGTCGGCGAGGATCCGAGACACGACTACGCTGCGTCCTCCGTCGATCCCGCGTTCTCACCGCGGAGTTCCTCGACGAGGGTTCGCGTCCCTCGCTCGCCGGCGCGACGCGTTCGTTCGGCCTCCCGCTCATCGCTCTCGAACGCGTCGCGGTGTTCGTAGTAGTGTGTGAGCGCGCCGAAGAGATCGGCCATCGAGATCTCGTACTCGCCGGCGACGACGTGTGGATCCTCCCCGGCGTCGATCACGCGCCGCTTGATGTCGCGCACGGTGATCCGCGTTCCCTCCACGCGCGGCTCGCCGGAGCGAATCGCCTCGTCCCGAACGATCGATGTCATACCACGGGATAC
The DNA here is from genome assembly GCF_003697845.1 of Halobellus captivus. Classification (GTDB taxonomy): domain Archaea; phylum Halobacteriota; class Halobacteria; order Halobacteriales; family Haloferacaceae; genus Halorubrum; species Halorubrum glutamatedens. The sequence continues at coordinate 1,638 of NZ_RDQE01000011.1, forward strand.
GGCCGATATCCGTTTAGTCCTTCGGACGCTTACTGCCACGTCACCGCCCAGCGTAGGGATTGGCGCACTCGTTCAGGTGCGTTTTTGTATCCGGCGACCGCAGGCCTCGACATGGACGACCACTCCCACGAGCCCGACCCCGAGAAGCGCGTGACCTCGCCGATGCAGGACTTCGGCGGCCGCGAGGTCGGCATCGGTGCGGCCGTCACCCTCGTCGGCCTGCTGATCGCGTACGTAGTGCCGGCGCTTCTGATCTAGATACCGCAGAACGATCCGGTCGACGAACGTCTCGTTTCCCTTCGTTTCCTTCCCGCTACCGCGGGTACCACGCCAGCGGGTGATCGGCGATGAGGTCGATACTCACCGGCTGGTCGAGCTCGAACTCCTCGACGTGGTTGTGCAGGCAGTGGACCGCCTCGCCGGAGTCGAGCTCGACCCGATAGATGAACGAGGGCCCGACGTACTGTCTGGAGACGACGACGCCGTCGGCGACCTCCTCGTCCGCGGGCGTCGCGCGCAGGTCGTCCGGCCGGACGAGCACGTCGACGGGCGCGCCGTCGTAGGTGGTGTCGTACCCCTCCAGCGTGGCGGCGTTGAAGCGGCCGACGCCGGTCTCGACCTGCCCCTCACGGAGGCGGCCCTCGAGGAAGGACGCCCGCCCGAGGAAGGAGGCGACGAACTTCGATTCGGGTTGCTCGAAGACGCTCTCGGGGCGACCCACCTGCTCGATGGAGCCGTCGTTCATCACGGCGACGCGGTCGGAGATGGAGAGCGCCTCCTCCTGGTCGTGGGTGACCGAGATCGCGGTGACGCCCGCGGCCTTCAGGATGCGGCGCACCTCCTCGCGCATCTCGACGCGCAGGCGCACGTCGAGGTTCGAGAACGGCTCGTCTAAGAGGAGCACGTCCGGCTCGGGCGCAAGCGACCGCGCCAGCGCGATCCGCTGTTTCTGCCCGCCGGAGAGCTGGTCGGGCGTCTTGTCGCCGTGCTCGGTCATCTCGACGAGCTCGAGCAGCTCGTCGACCCGGGCGGCCGTCTCCGCGTCGTCGGCGTCCTCCAGCCCGAACGCGACGTTCTCGCGCACGGTGAGGTGCGGGAACAGCGCGAAGTTCTGAAAGACGATGCCCACGTCGCGGCGTTCGGGCGCGACGAACGCGCCACCGTCGTCGGCGTCGGCGACCGTCTCGTCAGCGAGCGTGATCGATCCCGCGGTGGGTTCCTCGAGCCCCGCGACCATCCGCAGCGTCGTGGTCTTCCCGCAGCCGGACGGGCCGAGGAAGGTGAGCAGTTCGCCGGAGCGAACCTCGAGGGAGACGCCGTCGACCGCGCGCTCGGGGCCGAACTCCTTGGTGACGTTCGAGAGAGTCAAGACGGGCTCCGCCGCGGACGAAGCGTCGTGTGTTTCGTCGATCGAGGCACCGTCGGCGAGCCGGTCCGTCCCCGTCCCCGTCGACGCCGACGAGACGGACGACGCCGACGAGGTTCCCTCCACGCGGTCCGCCGCCTGCCGTGAGTCGGTTGGTTCGGAGTGAGCCATGTGGGTTCGAGTGCCGAGCGGGACGGCACCCGTTCGTTGCGACCACATATTTTAGGAGAACCTAAAAGCGTGTCGCTCGCGGCGGTCCGAGGTGGAGCGGGAGGAAGGAGGAACGACCGCGACCGATCCGACGTCTCAGGCGAGTTCGCGCTCGATCACGCCGCGGAGATCGCGGATCGCGTCGGCGTCGACGGCGACCGACTCGTCGCCGACCGACAGCGACAGCGTCCCGTCGGTCGTCACGTCCCCGAGCCGGAAGACCGGGAAGTCACCCGCCAACTCGGCGACTGCGTCGGGATCGGTCGTCTGGACGACGACCCGTCCCGGCGTCTCCTCGAAGGCCGCCGCATGGTCGGGGAGCGAGACGTCCGCGCCCGCGTCGTCGTCGACGAATTCGGCGAGCGCGACCGCGAGCCCGCCGTCGCTCACGTCGTGGGCGGCGAGCGTGTCCTCGTGGCGCGCGATCGACGCGAGCGACGAGACGAGGTCGGCGGGCTCGTCGGGAAGCGTCGGGAACCGGTCCGTCCCGCCGGCCGCCGCGAGGTACGCCGAGCCGCCGAGCGCGTCGCCGGACGGGCCGACGACGAGGAGTTCGGAGTCGCCCGCCTCATCGGCGTCGAGCCGGGCGGGCGGGGCGTCGTAGCCCGCGCGCGTGCCGAGCAGGGCGAGCGTCGGCGTCGGCGGGATCGGCCCCTCGACGCTGTCGTTGTACAGCGAGACGTTGCCGCCGACGACCGGGGTATCCAGGGCGGCACACGCGTCCGCCAGCCCGTCGACGATCGCCTCGAAGCCGCCGTACACGTCCGGCTTCTCCGGGTTGCCGCCGTTGAGACAGTCGACCGCGGCCAGCGGGGTTGCCCCCTTGGCCGCGAGGTTCGTCGCGTTCTCCAGCGCGACCGCGCGCGCCCCGTCGTAGGGTGCGACGCTCGTCCAGCGCGGGTTCGCGCCCGAGGAGAGCGCGAGCCCGACGCCGGTCGACGCCGTAGTCCCGTCCGCGACGGGCTCCGAGTCGTCCGGGGTCGCGCCCGCGGCCGCCTCCCGCATCGCGACGATCGCGGCGTCGTCGCCGGGCTTCATCGCGGTCCGCGTCCCGACCTCGTGGTCGTACTGCCGGTACACCCAGCGCTTGCTGGCGGCGTTGGGATCGGAAACGACGGCCTGGAAGGTGCTCTCGAGTTCCGGGTCCGGCAGGTCGCGGTCGGGCTGGGTCGGTTTCGTGGAGTCGAGATCGTTCATCGGCGCGCCGTCCGCGAGGAACTCGGCGTCGACGTCCACGACCGTCTCGCCGTCGAACGTACAGACGTAGTTGTCCTCGGTCACCTCGCCGATGACCGAACAACCGAGATCGAACCGCTCGGCGAGCGCGCGCACGCGGTCGACGTCGGCGGGATCGACCTCGTAACACATCCGCTCCTGGCTCTCGGCGAGCAGGATCTCCAGGGCGTTCATGTTCGGCTCGCGCTGGTGGACCGCCCCGAGGTCGATCTCGGCCCCGAGCCCGCCCTTCGCGACGAGTTCGGAGGAGGCCCCGCCGAGCCCGGCGGCGCCGAGGTCGCGCGCGGCGACGACCAGGTCCTCGTCGACGAGCGCCTCGTTGCACTCGATCAGCCGCTTTTCCGCGTAGGGGTCGCCGACCTGGACCGCGGGCCGGTCCTCGGTCTCGGCGTCCTCCGCGAGGTCCTCGCTCGCGAAGGAGGCCCCGCCGAGCCCGTCGCGGCCGGTGGCGTTGCCGACGAGCACCAGGGCGTTCCCGGGCTCCTCGGCGGTTGCGGTGACGAGCCGGTCCTCGTTCGTGACGCCGACGCAGGCGACGTTGACGAGCGGGTTCCCCTCGTAGCCGCCGTGGAAGGCGACGCTGCCGCCGACCGTGGGGACGCCGATGCAGTTGCCGTAGTGGGAGATCCCCTCGACGACGCCCTCGAAGAGGTACCGCGACTCCTCGCTCTCGAAGCCGCCGAAGTACAGCGAGTCGAGGAGGGCGATCGGGTACGCGCCCATGCTCATCGTGTCGCGGACGATGCCGCCGACGCCGGTGGCCGCGCCGTCGAACGGGTCGACGTAGGAGGGGTGGTTGTGGCTCTCGACGCCGAAGGTGACGTAGGTGTCGCCGTAGTCGTCGGCGTCGCGCTCGGCCGCCGGCGTGTCGGCTGCCTCGGGAGTCGGCAGCGCGAGCACGGCCGCGTCGTCACCGGGGCCGACGACGACCTGGTCACCCTCGCTCTCGAACGCCGACAGCAGCGGCCGCGAGGAGCGGTACGCGCAGTGTTCACTCCAGAGGTTCTCGAACAGCGCGGCCTCGGCCGCCGTCGGCTCCCGGCCGAGCTCCGCGGCGACGAGCTCGTGGTCCGGCTCGGACAGACTCATTCACTTACGTGGTTATCGAGCCGGTTCTAATGCTTTTCTATGCGCACGTTCGTGGGTACTAATGGTCGATCCGTGTCGATCGACGGCGTCGTTATGATGTGAGAACGATCGTCGGTCGATCGGACGTCGTCGCCGACGTGACACCGGAGAACGTCTCCAAAGCCCCACGCGACCGCACAGCACCACCGGAAGTCGTAGCCCGCGCAGCGAACGAAGTGAGCGAGCAGGAACGTCTTCCGTACTCCCGCTCGCTTCGCTCGCGGGACCGCACCTCACACCTCCCCAGCCTCGCCACTCGCGCTTTTCAAGCGCTCGTGGCGGCCCTCGCGGTCGGGTTCGCGCCCGTCGGGCGCTCACCGGCACGCCACCGTCGCGCTACCGTCGAACCCGCAGGCGTCGCCGGGAGGCGTTACCGTCCCCGCAATCCCAACAGCTCCCGCGTCTCCGCGGGCGTCGCCACCGGCCGACCCAGTTCCTCCGCGATCCGGGCCGTCCGTGCGACCAGCCGCTCGTTGGTCGCCAGTTCGCCGCGCTCGTAGTACCGGTTGTCCTCCAGCCCGACCCGGACGTGTCCGCCGAGCAGCATCGACTGCGTCGTCATCGGCAGCTGGTGCGGGCCGAACCCGATCACGTTGAACTCGACGTTCTCGGGCAGCGCCTCCACTCGGTTCATCAGATTTCGGGGATGCGGCGGCGACGTGGTACCCCCGCCGAAGAGCAGGTTGAGGTACGGCGGCTCCTCGAACTCATCGAGGATCGCGAGCGACTCGTTGAGGTGGCCGTCGTTGAACACCTCCAACTCGGGTTTGATCCCGCGCTCTTGCATCTCCGCGTGGAGCGACGAGACGAGCTCTCGGGTGTTCTCCGAGGTGAGCCGGTCGTAGCGGTTGAGCGGTCCCATGTCGAGCGACGCCATCTCCGGCGCGGGGTCGGTTCGGATCGGCTCGTGCCGGAGGTCGTCCGGGGCGGCGGTGCCGCCCGTCGAGTGCTGGATAACGACGTCGTCGGTCGCCTCGCGGACCGCGTCGGTCACCTCCTGGAACCGCTCCGCCGAGAACGCCCGCTCGCCGTTTTCACGGCGCGCGTGGAGGTGGAGGACGCTCGCGCCCGCCTCCTCGCAGGCCGACGCGGCCGCGGCGATCTCCTCGGGCGTCTCCGGGAGGTCCGGATGCGCCTCCTTCCCGTGGACGCCCCCGGAGAGCGCCGCGGTGATCACCAACGGCTTCCCGTCGAGGTACTCGTCGTAGGTCATCGGTCGTCCCCCGACCCGTCGTCCCCGTCGACCCCCTCGCCGTCCCCCGTGGCGTCCGGTTCGACGTAGAACTCGCAGTCGGTCGCCGGGTCGAGCCCGTATCGGGCGTTACAGATGTCCGCACGCATCGGCTGGACGAAGGAATCGGTCACGGTACAGAAGGCGCGGGCGACCTCGAACGATCGCTCCTCGTCCTCCTCGCGGTACTCCAAGTGTGGACACGTCTCGGCCATACCCGGTCATCGTGAACGACCGGCTTGAAACTACGTGTCGGATCCGACCTCCGTCCGTCGACGATCGGACCGAACCTGCAACCCGCGTGACCGACGGGATTTAACCGGCCGCCCGAGAACGACGGGACATGGAGCCGGTCGACGACTGGCGGACGGCGATCCGGCGGGCCGGCGATCTCTCCGGGCCGATCGCCGCCGCGATCGTCGAGGAGCACGGCGATCGCGGCCAGCGCGCGATCGAGGCGGTCGCGGAGGGGCGGGTGAAGCGGTACCGAGATTTCACGGTCGTCGTCGGCCACGAGGACGAGTACGTCGTCGAGGACGGCGGCTGCGACTGCGCGGACGCGACCTACAACCTCGACCCCGAGGACCCGGGCGAGCGGTGCTGGCACGCCATCGCCGTCGACGTCGCGGACGCGGTCGGCGCGGTCGACCACCACGACATGTGGTACTCCGAGGTCCGCGAGTTCCTGTAAGCGAGGTTCCGGTCGCCGCTCGCCGGCCATACCGAGAACCCGGATCTCCCGATTTTCACCCGAACGAGCCGGGCGTTCTCGGCGTTTCACACCCGGGGAGTCGAAAACGTTTACAACCGCCGCCGGTCTGACCTACTGTATGGCGGACTGTCCACTCGCCGACGACTGCCCCAGCTTCGACGAACGGATCCAGGGCATGGGGTGTCAACACTACGGCAACAAGGGGGGTGCCGAGTGGTGTAACCACTACGACATGCCCATCTACGAGCTCAAACAGCAGCCGGTCCAGCCCGGCGAGGAGGTCGTCGTCGAGGTCGACGACATCCACGAGAGCGGGGCCGGCGTCGGCCGCACCGACGACGGGTTCATCGTGCTCGTCGACGGGTTGCTCCCGCCCGCCCGCGCCGTGGTCTCGATCCACCGGGTGAAATCCAGCCACGCGACCGCCCAGGAGATAGTCGAGCGGCTCCCCGACGACCCGGACGAGGAGGGCGACGAGGATGAGAAGGGGGACGACGCCGACCGCGACGAGGGATCCGGGGAGGACGACGACCGCGAGGGTCGTCCGAGCCGAACCGACCGCGAGCGTCTCGGCAGCCGCGAGAACTTCTGGGGCAAGTGAGACGGCTCGGGGTCGAATCACCCCACGGACAGTCCACACGCCGTCGATCCGGTTCCGTCGGCCGCCGTCCTGCCGCCGAAACCGCCGTTTTTTCACCGCCCGTCCCGTCGACCGAGTCATGGTCGCAGACGACGCCTCGCCCGCGAACGACGCGGACGATGTCGACGACGCGAACGACGTCGACGCCGCGGAACTGCTAGCGCGTGCCGGCTTCGACGCCGACGCGAGCGTGCTCACCGAGCGACAGGCCGAGGTGCTCGCGCTCCGCGAGCGGGGACTCCGACAGTCGGACATCGCGGACCGGCTCGGGACCTCGCGCGCGAACGTCTCCAGCGTCGAGGCGAGCGCGCGCGACAACGTCGATCGCGCGAAGGAGACGGTCGCGTTCGCCGAGGCGCTCTCCGCGCCCGTCCGCGTCGAGATCCCCGAGGGAACCGACCTCTACGACGCGCCCAAACGCGTGTACGACGCGTGCGACGAGGCGGGCGTGAAGGTGAGCCAGACCGCGCCGGACCTGATGAAGACGATCGGCGAGCGCGCCGGCGACGCGGTGTACGGCCGGGAGGTCCGCGAGCGACTCCTCGTCACGGTCGACGCCGACGGGCGGATCCGGGTGCGGTGACGTGGCCGCGGGCCGCCACGCCTCCCCTTCTCACTCCTCGATCCGCTCGGCGACGCCCACCAGCGTCGCGCCCGCGGTGACGGTCGACTCCCGGGCGACCGAGTAGACGATCCCGTCGCGGTCCGCCTCGGCGACCTGGAGCGTCTCGAAGGTCGCGGGGTCGTACACCTCGCCGAGCCGCTGTCCGTCCGTCACTTCGTCGCCGATCGCGAGGTCTGGCTCGGAGTGGAACAGCCCGGAGTCGACCGCGGTCACCCGCCCGAGGTGGTTGCGCGCGACGGTCCCGTTCCACGGGTCGGGATCGCCGGCGAGCACGCCCTCGCGCCGCAGGACGCCCATCATCCCGTCGACGCCCGTCTCGACCGCCTCCTCGACGATCTCGCGGCTGTGAGCGAGCTCCGGCGTGATCGTCGGGATCCCCTCGCGGGTGGCGGCCACGCGGAACTTCCCGCCGAAGTTCCGCTCGGCCCACTCCGTGTCGGCGTCGTCCCCCGCCGCCTCCGCCAGTAGGAGGTCGGTCCCGAACGCCTCCGCGAGCCCGCGGCACGCCTCGTCGCCGCGCATGTAGACGGTGTGCGTGAGCATGTTCGGCGACCCGGTGTGGAGGTCAACGATCGCGTCGGCCGCGCTCGCGAACGGCCAGAGCCGCGCGGCCATGCGCTCGTGGAGCGTTCCGTCGGGATCGCCCGGCCAACAGCGGTTCATGTTGGCGTTGATCGAGTCGAGCGACTCCGGCGTCGTGTACGAGACGTGATCGAACGTGAGCGGGTCCGCCACCGGGACGCTCACGAGCGTCCCGCGGAGCTTCGTTTCTCCCCTCTCGTCGACACCGTCACCGTCGACACCACCGTCCACCAATCGCCCGTGAAGCCGCCGGAGGACGGCCGCGCCGTTCACCTCCCTGCCGTGTTGGGCCGCCTGCGCGTAGACGACGGGGCCGCCGTCGTCTGGAACGTCGAGTTCGGGTCCTTCATCGCCGTCGACGAGGGTTCCCTCGCCGTAGACGTGGACGGTCGTGCGGATCGGGACGCCCGACGGGAGCCGTGCGAGGACGAGCTCGCGGCTGTCGTGCATACCCGAACCTCGCCCGGCGGCCGTTTATATATCAGGGTCGGGACGGTGCGTGACCGCGGTTCCCCGACCACGGACGCTAAGGCCGTGCGGCGAGGAGCGGTTCACGAGATGCGGGTCACCCTCCTCGGAACCGGCGACACCACGGGGACGCCCACCGTCGGCTGCGACTGTGACACCTGCCGCGAGGCGCGCGAGCGCGGCGTGTCGCGGTCGCGGTTCTCGGTCCACGTCGAGAACGAGCGGACCGGCGAGTCGCTGCTGGTGGATTTCAGCCCCGACTTCCGGAGCCAGTTCCTGGACAACGACGTGCCGCTCCCCGACGCCGGGATCGTGACGCACATCCACTTCGACCACCTCGACGGGCTCGGCAACGTCTACCGGCTCGTCGACGGGCTGCCCGTCCACGCGCCGAGCGGGACCGACCCGGCGACCGACGAGAGCGTCGCCGAGACGGTCCGTCGGAAGTACGACTACCTCGAGGACCGGATCGGCGTCCACTCGCGCGAGCCCTTCGAACCCTTCGAGACCTGCGGGCTCGAGGTCCGGTTCGTCCCCGTCGACCATCCCCCGCTTCTGTGTTTCGGCGTCGTCATCGAGGACCCCGAGACGGGCGGGAAGCTCTCGCTCACGGGCGACACGAGCTACGACGTCCCCGAGCGCTCCCGCGAGGCGCTCGCCGGCGCGGATCTGCTTCTCGCTGACGCCATCGTCCCAGCCTCGCTGTGTGAGCACCACCCGATCGGCGGCCGCCACGAGGGGCCCGACGGGGTCCCGCGCACGTTCGGCACGAAACACATGACCCGGGAGGGCGCGCTCGCGCTCGCCGAGGATCTGAACGCCGACCGGACGCGGCTCGTCCACGTCGCGCACTTCTACCCGCCGGAGGAGGCGTTCGCGGAGCCGCTCGCGGTCGACGGCGAGGTCTACCGGCTGTAGCGGCCAGTGACGGCCCGGTGACCGCCTACTCGTACTCGCTCCCGACGACCTCGCGGATCCGTTCGGCGGTCACCGGGCCGACGCCCTCCACGTCCAGGAGGTCTTCCTCCCGCGCGGTCATCACCGCCTCGACGCTGCCGAAGTGTTCGAGCAGTCCGCGGGCCGTGACCGGGCCGATGTCGGCGATGGAGGAGACGACGTACTCCTGTTGTTCCGCGCGGGTCTTCGTCGTCTTCTCGCCGTGGACGCTCACCTCCCGGTCGCGCGTCTCCTGCTCACGGCGGGCGATCGTCGCGAGCAGCTCCGTCGTGTCCGTCTCGCCCTCGGTCCGGAGGACGCTGACCCCGAAGTCGACCGCGAGCGACGCGAGCGCGCCGCGGATCGCGTTGGGTTCGATGTCGCGCTGGCCGTAGAGGTTCGTCCCCTCGACGACCAACACCGGTCGAGCGTACGCCCGCGAGAGCTCACCGACCTGCTCGAACATCGAGCGGTCGGCATCGAGCATGGAGTCGACGAAGTCCGCCGCCGACTTCCGCTCGACGGCGACCCGGTCCGAGAGCACGTAGTCGCCCACGGCGAGCGTCTCCAGCCGGGTGACGAGCCCGTCCCGGGTCGAGAGGTCCTTCGCGATGGAGGAGTCGAGCTCGCGCTGGTCGATCACGACCTCGACGCCGTCCTCGACGCCGGCGGTCGCGACGACGGGGTCGTCAGCGGCGTCCACGTCGTCCGCGTCGCCGGCGGCGTCCCCGTCGTTCGCGGCGTCCTCGTCGTCCGCGGTCCTCTCATCGTCCGCGGCGTTCCCGTCGTTCGTCTCGTTGCCGTCGCGCGTCTCGTCGCCGTCGTTCTCGCGTGCCTCGGCGGCGAAGTCGGTGAGTCCGGCGTCCGCCGTGGCGGTCTCGTCGTCGGACGGGTCATCGTCCTCAGGAGAGGGGTCGGCGGAGACGTCGGCGGATTCGTCGATCTCCGACCCCTCGTCGGCGGCCGTGCCGTTCCCGGCGAACGCGTCGAGCCCCGCCTGTCCGTCGTCGCCGACCGACTCCTGGATGTCGTCGGTGGCGGCCTTCAGGTCGGCGAGCTGGCTGGCCATCTCCTTCTCGCGCCGCCTGGAGATCCAGAAGAACGCCTCGTCGCGGGTGTCCTCGGCCATCAGGACGACGACCTTCCCCTCCGCCTGCCGTCCGGTCCGACCCTTACGCTGGATCGAGCGGATCGCGGTGGGGACCGGCTCGTAGAAGCAGACGAGGTCGACCTCGGGCACGTCGAGACCCTCCTCGGCGACGCTCGTGGAGACGAGCACCTCGAAATCGCCCGCCTTGAACGCCTCGAGCGTCTCCTGCTGTTGTTTCTGGCTCATCCCGTCCGAGCCCTCCTTGTCGCCCTGGCCGACGAACTTCCGGACGTCGAAGCTCGTCTCCAGGAACTCCACGAGCGCCTCCGCGGTGTCGCGGGACTCGGTGAAGAGGATCGCACGCTCGCCCTCGTCGATCCCGAGCGTCTCCGCGAGCAGGATCCGCGCCTGCGAGAACTTGGGGTGGAGCCCGTCGAAGGACTCGACCTTCCGCATCGCCTCGCGAACCTTGGGGTCCGCGACCATTCGCTGGCTCGCCTTCGACGCGCCCGACGAGCGGGCGGCCTCGCGCTGGCGCTCGAAGTAGCGCCGGACCGACTCCACCGACTGCGTCTCGACCAGCTCGACCGCCCGGCGGAGCTTCATCACCTCGGCGTGGGTGCTCATCCCCTTGTAGCCGTCCGACTGGTCGTTGTCCATCATCCGCTTCAGCTTCCCGCGCATCTCGTTGAGGTCGCGCTGGGAGAGGTCCGGGCTCGTCTTGTTCGTCACGCCGAGTTGCTTCAGCTTCTCCAGCCGTTCCCTGATCACCTCGTTCAACGCGTCGCGGATCGCGAGCACCTCCTCGGGGAGCGTGACCCGCTCCCAGCGCACGTCGGTGTCGTGGGTGTACTCGTCGACGTCGGCGTCCTCCTCCGTCATCACCTCCACGTTCGTCAGCCCGAGGTTCTCACAGACGGTCTCGATCTCCTCGACGTCGCCGCCGGGGGAGGCGGACATCCCCGTCACGAGCGGGTCGGCGGCGTCGGCGTAGTAGCGCTCGGCGATGTACACGTAGGCGTAGTCGCCGGTCGCGCGGTGGCACTCGTCGAAGGTGAGGTGGGTCACCCCGCGGACGGAGATCCGGTTGCCGACGAGGTCGTTCTCGATCACCTGCGGCGTCGCGATCACGACGCGGGCGTCCTCGAACAGCGCCGCGCGGTCGTCGGGTTTCACGTCGCCGGTGAACACGACGATCTCGTCGTCCGGGATCGTCATTGCCTCGCGGTAGAACTCCGCGTGCTGCTGGACGAGCGGCTTGGTGGGGGCCAGAAACAGCGCCGTTCCGCCCGCCTCGTGGAGCCGTCTCGCGGTGACGAGCAGGCTCACCGTCGTCTTGCCGAGGCCGGTCGGGAGACACACCAGCGTGTGGTCGTGGATCGCGGCGTCCGCCAGTCGGAGCTGGTAGCGGCGTCGCTGGAGGAAGTCGTCGACGAGCAACGGGTGGTCGATCCCTGCGGCCTCGGTCGCCATCGGCGACGCTTCGCCGCGGTCGGCCTAAAGGCTTCGCGAAGCGGGGTGAAAGTTAACGGTCGCCGGTGTAGTCCTCCCGGACCTCCTCCGGGACGTCCTCGTCGACCAGCTTCGCCCACTCGACGAGCCGATCTCCGGATGGTGTCTGCGTGCTCATCGGGCGACGGATCTCCGTGGTTCGTATTAACACTTACCCCGATTCCAGTCGAGTCGGGATCGGTTTCGACGAGTATCGGGTCCGAAGGCGGGGTTCGAGCTCGACGACGGGGACCGGATCCGACGACGAGTATCGATCCCGACCGCACGATCGACGTCGGCGTCACGGGCCCGACTCGCACGCCTTTTAGGGTTCACGCGCCTCCGGCCGGCATGAGCAAGCTCGAGGAGTTCCTCGCCGGCGATCGACTCGACGACGTCGTGTTCTACGTGAGCGACGCGTACCTCGAGGACGACTCGCGACTCCGGGAGGTCGGCACCGAGACCGACGACGGGGTCCGACTCGTCCTCGACGGCGAGACCGGGCGGTCGGCGTTCCAGGCCGGGACGGGGATGGGCGCGATGGAGTTCGCGAAGGAGGCGATGGCCGCAGAGGGGGAGATCGCTCGGTCGCTCGACGGCGGCGAGTGTCCGTTCGCCGGCGGCGACGCGACCGACGGCGGCGACGCGGCCGACGGCGACGACGCGCCCGCCGGCGACGACCACGAGGTCCGGTTCGTGTTCGCGTTCGCCGAGGGGGAGAACCCCGAGGTGGGTGGTCTCTACGCCGAGGGCGACGTGATCCACGCGTACGCACACTGTACCTGCGGGGAGAGCTACTCGAAGAAGTGGATCGTCGGCGACCGGGAGTGAAACGAGGATCCGGAGAAACCGCTATGCTCCCGGCGGACCGAGACGGAGCATGGACGCCCTCGAGTCGGCCCGCGACGCAGCCTGGCGACGACACGCGAACCCGAAGAGCGGCTGGAGTCGGCTCCTCGTCACGCCGGTTCTGTTGTACGCGGCGTACCGACGCGACGGGAAAATCGCGGCGCTCGCGCTCGCGTTCACGGTCGTGAACCCCGTCCTGTTCTCGCCGCCCGCGGACGACGACGCGTGGATGACGCGCGTCGTCCTCGCCGAGCGGTGGTGGATCGAGGAACGCGAGGAGGACGTCCTCGCGGCGTCGTATCCCGCCGTCCTCAATCTGATCAACCTTCCCGTCTTCGCGTACGCGTTCCTAGCAGCGTACCGGAAGCGTCCCGTCCGGGCCGCGGTCGCGGGACTGGCGTCGATCCTCCTCAAACTCCGATTCGTCGACGAACTCGTCCGGCGGTACGACGCGGAGACGGCGGGCAGCGAGTCCGTGGGCAGCGAGTCGACGGGCGAGCGAAGCGACGCGAAGTGAGCCGACGGGGGAGGTCACAGCGCGGATCCGGTCAGTTCCCGGTCCAGCGCAGGATCGCCAGCGTCCCCTCGAAGAGGACGATCATGGTGAGCGTGACGATGATCGGGGCCATCCCGGTCGGGTCGGGGCTGAACAGGAACGCGATCCCGAGGAACGAGCCCCAGAAGATGAGGCGTTTGTCCTCCAGCCACTGTCGCGTGACGAGGTTCATCATGATCGCGAGCATGATGAAAAGCGGGATCTGGAAGACGATCGCCATGAACGCCAGCATGATCACGATCAGGTTGAACGTCTCCGCGAGCCCGAAGGCGATCGTCGCGGCGTCGGAGGTGTACGTGGTGAAATACGAGAAGATCGCGGGCAACACGAGGAAGTGCGCGAACGCGATCCCGATTCCGCCGAGCACCAGGCTCGTCGGAACCGCCGCGAGGTAGTACCGGCGCTCGTTCTCGTAGAGGCCGGGCTTCATGAACCGGTACGTCTGGTAGACGAACGCCGGGAGGCCGACCACGACGCCCGCGAGCCCGGCGACCTTCAGCCGCGTCAGGGGGAGTTCCAGCGGCCCGTACAGTCGGGGACGGTTCTCGAGCGGCGCGGGGATGTGGTACCCCCAGAAGTAGTTGATGAGGTCCGTCGACTCCGTCACCGCGACGAGCGTCGCGAGGCCGCCGAAGAGGAAGACGACCGCGAGCCGCCGCATCATCTCCTCGATGTGTTGGGCGAGCGGCATCTCCTCATCGGTGTCGGGTCCCTGGATCCCACCTAGGTCCTCGGCGTCTCCGGCGGTCGCCGGCGTGCCGCCGTCACCGAGGCTCTCGCCGTCGTCGTCGGTGTCGGCGGTGTCGCCGTCGTCGTCGGTGTCGGCGGCGTCGTCGTCAGTGTCGCCGTCGTCGTCGGTGTCGGCGGCGTCGTCGTCAGTGTCGCCGTCTTCGGTATCGCCGTTTTCAGAGTCGTCAGTGTCACCGTCTTCGGTATCGCTGTCTTCGAGGCCGTCTTCAGAATCGTCAGTATCGTCGGCGTCGAGGTCGTCGACGTCACCGGTCTCGTCGGTATCGACGACCTCCCCGGCGTCTTTCCTTTCCGATTCGACGTTCCCGCCGCCGACCCCTCCGTCGAGCGTCGTCGACTTCCTCGATTCGACCGACGGCGACGGGTCTTCGGGGTCCGACGGCTCGTCGCTCGGCCGGTCGTCGTCCTCCATTCACCTTAGGTACGCAACCGGGTGATTATAGGCCTTTTCGGATGGCGTCGCCGGGACGGGGCGTTCCCCGGGCGCGGTCGAAAAGGTTGATAACGACGACGGTCCTCTCCCGCCGTATGGCGAGTGCCCTCGACGAGGACACCCAACAGTCGCTCGCGGCCGGCCGCGAGTCGGCCCGGGCGTTCCTTCGATCCATCCAGAAGGACCTCCAGAAGGTGTTCGTCGTCTTCCTGATCGGCTTCGTCGGCACGTTCTGGGCGCTCCGCGTACACGTGTGGGACTACCTCTTCTCGATGACGCTGGCGAACATGTCCCCCGACGTCGCCGCCGAGGCCGACGTCATCGCGACCACGCCCTTCGAGGTCATCCTCCTCCAGGCGAAGATCGGCCTCGTCGTCGGCGCGATCGTCTGTCTGCCCGCGTTGATCTACTTCGCCCGCGACGAACTGCGGGCACGCGGGATGTGGCCGCAGTCGCCCGTTCCCCGCTGGAAGCTCGCGGCGATCGGCCTGCTCGGGTTCGTCCTCTTCGCCGTCGGCGTCGCCTACGGCGTCTACGCCTTCTTCCCGATCATGTTCTCCTTCCTGGCCGGGTTCGGGCTCGAGGCCGGCATCCAGCCGACCTACGGCATCGTGATGTGGACCGAGTTCATCGTCTTCCTCTCGCTGTCCTTCGGGCTCGCCGGCCAGATGCCGCTTCTCATCACCGGGCTCTCGTACGCCGAGATCGTCCAGTACGAGACGTTCCGCGACAAGTGGCGCTACGCCGTCGTCGCCATCTTCGTCTTCGGCGCGGTGTTCTCGCCGCCGGACCCGTTCACCCAGCTGATGTGGGCGTTCCCGCTCGTCGCGCTGTACGGCTTCAGCCTCTATCTCGCGAAGCTGGTCGTCACCGCGAAGCGGAGCTCCGACCGGATCCGCGTGCTCGGGGCGATCCGGAACCACTGGAACGTCGTCGGCGGCGCGGCCGTCCTCGGCGGCGGCCTCGTGTACGCCTTCTACGAGTACGGCGGCCGGACGGCGATCAACGGTCTCCTCCGCGCGCTCGACAGCGACTGGCGCTTCCTCACACCCGGGGAGGGGCTCGGGCTCGACCCGGCGACGGCCGCCGCGCTGTACGGCACGGCGTGGGCGCTCGCGTTCGCGGCCGTCGCGACGCTGTGGGCGGTGTACACCGACCTCGACACCACGAGTGCGGGGTATCGATACGGCGACCCGGCCGCCATCGACCTCGACGACCTCGACGCCGCCGGGGTCCGCGCCGCCCCCGAGGAGCCGTTCCTGGAGATGTCCGAGGAGGAGTCGCTCGCGCGGGCGCAGGCGGCGATCGACGACGACGACCCCGAGAAGGCACAGGCGATCCTCGACCGCTTCGACGAGGTGACGGCGGACGCCGACGACGGCGGCGAGGGCGGCGACGCCGCAGGGACGGGAGACGACGGGTCGGCCGGCGCGGGAGGCGGCGCCGCGGCCGGCGGGCTCGCCGGGTCGGTCGGCGACCGCACCTCGCGTGCCTCCTCGACGTTCCTCTCCGAGCTCACCGGCGACGACGAGGCCGAGGAGGACATCGGCGGCTACTACACCGACCTCAAGTTCATCTTCGACTCGGTCCGCTCGAAGTCCTTCATCCTCCTCGTGGTGTTCGGCGGCGTGATGGGCGGGGCGTTCACCTGGCTGTACCTCGGCGGGCTGGCGGCGGTGAGAGCGGACCTCCAACGGCGGGTTCCGGCGGAGGTCGGCGGCGGGATCAACATCATCACGCTCCACCCCGTCGAGGCGCTGATCTTCATGGTGAAGTTCTCGCTCCTGCTCGGCGGAATTGCGGTGTTCCCCGTCCTCCTGTACTCGGCGTGGCCGGCGCTTCGCGACCGCGGGTTCGTCGCCGGACGACTCCGGCAGGTGTACCTCTGGACGGGGGCGCTCTTCGGCGGGCTGATCGGCGGCTTCGCGCTCGGGTACGCGTACATCGCTCCCCGGATCATCGGCTGGCTCGTCACCGACGCCGCGAACGCGAACATGATCATCACCTACCAGGTGAGCGACTTCATGTGGCTCGTGATCTTCACCACCATCGGGATCGGCTTCCTCGCGGACATCCCGGTCGCGATGGTGCTTCTGAACAACGCCGGCGTCCCTTACGACGGCTTCCGCGGGCGCTGGCGGGAGGTCACCGTCGGGATCATGCTGTTCGCGGCGGTGTTCACCCCCGCGGACGTGATCACGATGTTCCTCGTGACGATCCCGCTCATGCTCGCGTACGGGGTCGGACTCGGCGTCCTGTTCCTCGTCACGCTCGGCGGCCGACGGAACCTCTCGCCGCCCGCCGAGATCGTCGGGCGGTAGCGGGTCGTCGAGAGACCGCCCGATCACCGAAACCGACGGGTATTCCCGCGCGCGGGCGTTACGCGTCAAGCAGAATGAGCAAGGACTACATCGAGGTCCGCGGCGCGGAGGAGCACAACCTCAAGGACCTCGACGTCCGGGTCCCGCGCGAGGAGTTCACGGTCGTCACCGGCCTCTCGGGGTCGGGCAAGTCGTCGCTCGCGTTCGACACGATCTACGCCGAGGGCCAGCGCCGATACATCGAATCGCTGTCGGCGTACGCCCGCAACTTCCTCGGACAGATGGACAAACCGCAGGTCGAGGCGGTCGAGGGGCTCTCGCCCGCGATCTCCATCGACCAGAAGAACGCCGCCAACAACCCCCGGTCGACGGTGGGTACGGTCACGGAACTCCACGACTACCTCCGGCTCCTGTACGCCCGGATCGGCGTCCAACACGACCCGATCACCGGCGAGGAGGTCGGCGAGCAGTCCGCCCAGGACATGGTGACGCAGATCCTCGAGTTGCCGGAGGGCACCCGCGCGAAGGTCGCCGCGCCGGTCGTGCGCGACCAGAAGGGCGCCTTCGAGGACCTCTTCGAGGACCTGGTGTCGGAGGGGTACGCCCGCGTCGAGGTCGACGGCGAGCCGATGGACCTGACGCTCGACGAGCCGGATCTCGACCAGAACTACGACCACACGATCGACGTGATCGTCGACCGGGTTCGGGTGAGCCACGACGCCCGCTCGCGGATCACGGACTCCGTCGAGACCGCCTTAGAGGAGGCCGGCGGCGCGCTCAAGCTCATCGTTCCGGACCCGCCCGCGGACACGCCGTTCGCCTCGAACGCCCGATCGACCGGGTCGCTGGCGGCGGATTCGGAGGGTGACGACCGGCTCGTCGTCGAGTTCTCCGAGGAGTTGGGGAACCCGAACTCCGACTTCCAGTTCTCGGCGATCGAGACGCGCTCGTTCTCCTTCAACAGCCCGTACGGCGCGTGTCCCGAGTGCGAGGGGATCGGGTCGACGAAGGAGGTCGACGAGGACCTCGTCGTCGTCGATCCCGGAAAACCCCTGAAACACGTCTTCGAGCCGTGGAGCTACAACCGGACGTACTACTCCAGGCAGATCGACAACGTCGCGGAGCACTTCGGCGTCGACCTCGAGACGCCCTTCGGGGAGCTCGACGAGTCGATCCGGCGGCAGTTCCTCCACGGCACCGACGACGTCGTCCACTTCGAGTGGACCACGAAGAACGGCACCCGCGAGAAGACCGAGCGCTTCGAGGGCGTCATCCCGAACCTCGAGCGTCGCCACGTCGAGACCGACTCCGAGCGGGCCCGCGACCACATCGAGGAGTACATGGCCGTGACGACCTGCCCGGAGTGTGAGGGCACCCGGCTCAAGGAGCAGTCGCGCCACGTCCGCGTCGCCGGGACGCCGATCACCGAGGTCAACCGGCTGTCGATCGCCGAGGCCCGCGAGCACTTCGAGGGGATGGAGGACGACCTCGGCGAGCGAGACACGAAGATCGCGACGGAGATCCTCAAGGAGATCCGCGCCCGGCTCGGCTTCATGGAGGAGGTCGGGTTGGAGTACATCACGCTCGACCGGGAGGCCTCGACCCTCTCCGGCGGCGAGAGCCAGCGCATCCGGCTGGCGACGCAGGTCGGCTCCGGGCTCGTCGGGGTGCTGTACGTGCTCGACGAACCCTCCATCGGGCTCCACCAGCGCGACAACGACCGGCTGTTGAACACGCTCGAGGGGCTTCGCGACCTGGGGAACACCCTGATCGTCGTCGAACACGACGAGGAGACGATGCGGCGGGCCGACGAGATCGTCGACATGGGCCCGGGTCCCGGAAAGCGCGGCGGCGAGGTGGTCGCACAGGGCGACTTCGACGACATCGTCGCGGCCGACGACTCCGTCACCGCGGACTACCTCGCGGGCCGCAAGGAGATCCCGGTGCCCGAGGAGCGCCGCGAGCCGGAGGGGGAACTGGTCGTGCGGGGCGCACGCCAGCACAACCTGAAGGACCTCGACGTGCCCATCGAACTCGGCACGCTCACGACCGTCACCGGCGTCTCCGGCTCGGGGAAGTCGACCCTGATCAACGACGTCCTCTACAAGGGACTCGCCCGGGAGATGAACGACAACACGAGCGTCGACCCCGGCGAACACGACGCGATCGAGGGGATGGAGGGGATCGAGACCGTGCGGCTCATCGACCAGTCGCCGATCGGCCGGACGCCGCGGTCGAACCCCGCGACGTACACGGACGTGTTCGATCACGTCCGCGAGCTGTTCGCGGAGACCAAGCTCGCGAAGCGCCGGGGCTACGAGAAGGGACGGTTCTCCTTCAACGTGAAGGGCGGTCGCTGTGAGGAGTGCGGCGGACAGGGCACCGTGAAGATCGAGATGAACTTCCTCTCGGACGTCCACGTCCCCTGCGAGCAGTGTGGCGGGGCGCGCTACAACGACGAGACGCTGGAGGTGACGTACAAGGGCGCGACGATCGCCGACGTGCTCGGGATGAGCGTCGCGGAGGCGTACGACTTCTTCGAGAGCCACGGAGGGCTCCAACGTCGCCTGAAGCTCCTGAAGGACGTGGGGCTCGGCTACATGGAGCTCGGGCAACCCTCCACCACCCTCTCCGGCGGCGAGGCCCAGCGCGTGAAGCTCGCCGAGGAGCTGGGCAAGAAGGCCACGGGCGACACCCTCTACCTGCTCGACGAGCCGACGACCGGCCTCCACAAGGAGGACGAACGGAAGCTGATCGAGGTGCTCCACCGTCTCGTCGACGCCGGCAACACGGTGGTCGTCATCGAACACGAGCTCGATCTCGTGAAGAACGCGGACCGCGTGATCGACCTCGGCCCAGAGGGCGGCGAGGGCGGCGGCGAACTCGTCGCCAGCGGGACGCCGGAGGCGGTCGCCCGCGACGACGACTCCCACACGGGTCGGTACCTGCGCGACCTCCTCCCCGCCATCGACATCGAGGGTCCCCGAAGCGACCGGCGGAAGCCCGCGAAGGCGGCCGACGACGACTGATTCGGTCGGTCAAACGCTGGTCGGGGTCGCGGCTCGGCCGGATCACGGCCCGGCCGGGTCGATCCCCAGGTCCTCCGCCGATCCGCAGCTTGATATGCCGTGCCGTCGTCGCTCCCGACGATGAAAGAGATCACGAGCGACGACGTTCCGGACGCGCTGGGCCCGTACTCGCAGGCGATCGTGTCGGACGGCACGGTTCACGTCTCGGGCAAGACCGGCGTCGACCCCGAGACCGGCGAGGCTCCGGACTCGGTCGGCGCACAGACGACGCAGACGCTCGCGAACGTCGAGCGGATCCTGAAGGCGGCCGGCACCGATGCGGACGCGATATTCCGGTCCACCGTCTACCTCACGGACATGGACGACTACGACGAGGTGAACGAGGCGTACCGGTCGTACCTCTCCGAGCCGTATCCCGCCCGGACCTGCGTCGAGGTGTCGCGGCTTCCCGCGCCGCTCGACGTCGAGATCACGGTCGACGCGGAGCTCGACGGCGACGAGTGACGCGGATTCGATCGGGGGACGGGGCGGAGTGCGGCGGAGACGGGTGACCGCGCTCAGAACTTCTCCAACAGGTCCCCGTAGAAGTCGCCGCCGCGGTCGTCGGCCAGCTTCTCGACGATGAGCTCCGGGGTCGACCGTGCGAGGTGTCCCTCCCGCGGCGAGCGGTTCACGCGGAGCTCGCCGTCGACGAGCCCGACCGCCTCTATCCCGTCGACGGCCACGTCGTAGTCGGCGGCCTCGCGGATCTCGCGGGCCAGATGCGAGACGAAGACGGCGACCGCGTCCTGGTCGTCGAGCGCCTCCAGGATACCCGCGATGATCTTCGCGGACGCCCCAGGCTCCGTGATCGACTCCAGCTCGTCGACGAGGACGAGCCGCCCGTCCGCGCCTTCGACGAGGTCGCCGAAGTCCCGCAGCGTCGCCTCGAACGCCCCCGCGTCGAGGGTGCCCTGGGATTTGGCGTAGTAGTGGACCTCCTCGAAGCGGTCGAGTGCCGCCTCCTCGGCCGGGACGGGCATCCCCATCTGTGCGAGGACGACCACGAGCGCGACCAGATCGAGAGTGGAGGTCTTCCCGCCGGAGTTCACGCCAGAGAGCAGTCGCACCCCGTCGACCGCGTAGTCGACCGGCTCGACGTCGGCGAAGTCCACGTCGAGAAGCGGCGAGCGGCCGCCCTCGATCCGGAAGCCGCCCGAGCTTCCGTCGTCCGCGCCACCCACGCCCTCGTCGCCAGCGTCGCCTTCGTCCCTCCCGTCCGGATCGCGGACCTCGGGAATGACGCAGTCGAAGTCGCGGGCGAACCGGGCGATCGCGAGCTCCACGTCGAGTTCCAGGGCGTCCCGCACGAGCTCCTCGACGGGCCCGTGGAGCTCGCCCAGGTCCGCCGCGAGCTCCGCTTTCAACCGGGCGGCCCGCCGGTCCCGGCCGGCGGCCAGCTCGGTCCGCAGCCGCGAGACGGTCGACTCGTCGCGTTCGACCGGAAACGAGGGGTCGTCGTCGAAGACGCGCTCGGCGAGGTCGACCTCCTCGGGCGCGAGCTCGAGCGCGTCGACGAGGTGCTCGCGGGCGCGCCCCATCGCGGTGTCGTACTCGTCCGCGAGCTCGCGGTCGAGAAGCGAGTCGACGCGAGCGCCCTGCTCGACGAGCGAGAGGAAGTCCGTCCCCTCGATGGTGACGTCGCGCTCGCGGATCGCCTCGCGGAGGTGGTCGTCGGCGACGGACTCGGCCGTCGAGACCGCCGTGTCGAGGTCGTCGACGGCGGCGGTCAGCCGCTCGAGCTCCGCGTCGCCGACGATCGTTCCGTCCTCGTCGAGCCGCGAGAGCGCGTCCCGGAGCGCGTCGAGGTCGGCCGCGGGCTCGGGGGCGGCGTCGCCGTCGGCGTCTCCCGTCCGGTCGGCCGCACCCACCGTCTCGTGGACCGCCGCGGCCGCCTCCAGCCGCTCGCGGTTCTCGGCGAAGAACGCGAGCAGGCGCTCCGGGACCGTCTCGGCGGGCGTCGAGAGCGCGTCCGGCCGCACGTGGACGTCGCCCTCCACGTCCATCCCCGCGAACTCCTCGTCGAGGACGATCACGCTCGCGTACGACCGCGCGAGTTCCGCGATGTCCCGAGTGTCCTCCACGGTCTCGACCGACAGCTCGGGCACACGGGCCTCGGCGCGGGCGTACTCCTCGGCGTCGGCGGTCGCCAGACAGCGGTCGCGCACCCTGACGGTCGGCGGGTCCTCGAGCGG
The DNA here is from genome assembly GCF_003697845.1 of Halobellus captivus. Classification (GTDB taxonomy): domain Archaea; phylum Halobacteriota; class Halobacteria; order Halobacteriales; family Haloferacaceae; genus Halorubrum; species Halorubrum glutamatedens. Next base: position 23,525 of record NZ_RDQE01000011.1, read on the forward strand.
CTCGACCCCCTCGAGCGCGTCCAAAACCGCCGGATCGGGGTCGTGCTTCGTCGCCTCGGCGGCGAACGCCTGCGCCTCCGCGATCCGCGAGGCGGACGCGCTCGGGTAGAACGTCTCGAGACGCTTCTCGGCGTAGTCGGTCACCGTGCGCTCCTTCAGCAGGCCGAGCGCGCCACGGTACACCTCCCGTGCCCGGTCGGTCGCCAGCACGCGGCTCGCGTCGTCGTGGCGTCGGCGGATCGCGCCGCGGGCGACGCGGGCCGCCCGCGCCTCGTTCACCCCCGGCGCGCGGGCGATCGCCGCCACGTCGCCGGACTCGACGGTCGCCGCCGGGTCGTCGAGCTCGCGGAGCGCCCGGGCCGTCTTCTCTCCCACGCCGGGGATCGCCTCCAACTCCATTCACCCCTCATATCGCGGCAACCCGCAAAAGGATGCGGGTGTCGGCGGTCCGAGGCCGTCACGGCGGAGACGCCGTCGCCCCCGGCCGACGCCGACGACCTTTTTCGCGACGACGACGAACCGCGACCATGGACCAGGACGCTCCCACGGTCGGGATCGACGACCCCATCGCGACGGGAACCGACCGACTGGACCCCGAGACGGCCGAGAAGGCGCGAGCCGCTCGCGAGGATCTCGCGGCCCGTGACGGGGTTCTCGTCGCCTTCTCCGGCGGCGTCGATTCCTCGGTGGTGGCGGCGCTCGCACACGACGCACTCGGCGAGGACGCGGTCGCGTGTACCGCCCGCAGCGAGACCCTGCCGGCGGCCGAACTCGACGACGCGAAACGGGTCGCCGGGGAGATCGGGATCCGCCACGACACGGTGACCTTCTCGGAGCTCGACGATCCGAACTTCGTCGCCAACGACGGCGACCGGTGTTACCACTGCCGGACGATGCGGCTCGGCCGGATGTACGACCGGGCCCGCGAGCTCGGGATCGGGACCGTCTGTGACGGGACGAACGCCGACGACCCCGGCGAGGGCCACCGCCCCGGCCTGCGCGCGGTCGAGGAGCTCGACGTGTCCTCGCCGCTTCTCGACGCCGGGATCACGAAGCCGGAGGTCCGTGAGATAGCCGAGGCGTACGGCCTGTCGGTCGCGGACAAGCCGTCGATGGCGTGTCTCTCCTCGCGGATCCCGACCGGACTCGAGGTGACGGAAGCACGGCTCTCGCGGGTCGAACGGGCCGAGACTATCCTCCGCGAGTGGGGGTTCGAGGGGTTCCGCGTGCGCGACCACGACGGGCTCGCACGGGTGGAGATCGCCCCCGACGAGCTGGAGCGCGCGCTCGATCCCGCCTTCGCCGACGCGGTCCACGAGCACCTCACCGACGTCGGCTTCGAGTACGTCACCCTCGACATGGCGGGCTACCGGACCGGCAGCGTGAGTCCCGGCGGCGACGGCGACAACGGAACGGGCGAGGGCGACGTGGACGAGGACGACGCGGGCGGAAGCGGCGACGCGGACGAGGGCGACGCGCTCGACCTCGACCGACGGTACCCGCGCTGACGACGTTGGACGAGGCTAAGCGAGGTCGAGCGAAGTCGAGAGGTCTCCGCCGAGACACGTCAGCCGTTTCATGTTATCAGCCGGGAGAATCCGGCACGAACGCTTATAAGCCGTATCGGCCGATCCCACGGCATGGGCGAAGCCAACACGCTCGCGGTGCTCGCGGGCGGGGTCGGCGGCTCCGTCGGCGCGTTCGTCGGCGTCGCGGTCGGCGGGGACCCGATGCGAGTCACGCTGATCACGCTGGTCGTCGCGCTCGTCGTCGGAAGCGCGGTCGTCGCCAGCGCGGTCATCGCCGGCGACGTCGAGTTCCTCGTCGATCCCGACGGTGAGTGAGCGATCGAGCGGACGGGACCGAAACCCTCTGGACGGTCGCGACCCTCCCTCCGATCATGAGCGCCGAGAGGTCCGATCCCGTTCCGGTCACGGTCTACACCCGCGAGGACTGCTCGCCGTGTGTCGTCGCCCGCGAGACGATCGAACGGGTCGCGTCGGGGCTGGCGGTCGACGTCGACCTCGAGCTCGTCGACGTCGACGATGACCCCGAACTCGCCGACGAGTACGGCAAGCGCGTCCCGTACGTGTTCGTCGACGGCACCCCGGCCTTCAAATACGAGGTCGACGAGCGGGAGCTCAAGCTGAAGCTGCTCGCGGCGTCGTGAGCGGTCGCCACCGATCACCTATTTACCTGACCGCGACGAGGTCCCCTCCATGACGGCATCACGCGCGCCGGCGGAGCCGGCGGTCCGCGAGTTCGAGTCGACGGTCGAACGGATCGACGGCCGGGAGGTCGTGCTGGCGGAGACGTACTTCTACGCCGAGTCGGGCGGCCAGCCGGCCGACCGTGGGACCCTCGGGGGCGTCCTCGTCGACGACGTGTTCGAGCGCGACGGCGAGGTCGTCCACGTCCTCGCGGAGGACCCCGCCGCCGGAACGGCGGGCGACGTGGAGCCGGGCGACACCGTGACGGGCGTCGTCGACGACGACTTCCGGACCTATTGTGCCCGCGCACACACCGCCTCACACGTCCTCTACGGCGCGGCCCGTCGGACCTGCGAGGACCTCGGGTACGCCGGCTTCGACATCTCCCCCGAGAAGGTTCGCGTCGACCTCACGACCGCCGAGCCGCTCGACGACGCGGACCTCGTCGAGCTCGAGCGGCTCTCGAACCGGGCGGTGTGGGACTCCCGATCGGTCTCCTGGGAGGTGCTCCCCGAGGCGGAGGCGCGCGACCGCGACGGGATCGCGTTCAACACCAAGACCGAGGAGGGCGCGATGAGCGGCGGCGAGTCGGTCCGCGTCGTCACCGTCGAGGACTGGGACGTGGCCGCCTGCGGGGGAACTCACGTGGAGAACACGGCCGAGATCGGTCAGATCACGGCGCTCGACCGGTCGAACCCCGGCGAGGGGGTGACCCGCGTCGAGTTCGCCGTCGGCCCGACCGCCGTCGATCGCGGGGCCGCGATACACGCGGCCGCCCTGGAGTCGGCCGCGGCCGCCGACACCAACGTCGGCGACCTCCCCGAGGAGGTCCGGCGGCTCCGCGGGGAGGTCGACCGGCTCGACGCGGCGCTTCGGGACGCGCGGTCCGACCTGCTCCACGCCCGACTCGCCGAGTTTCCGACGAGGGAGGTCGACGGGGTGGTCTGGGCGGTCGGGTCGCTCGCGGACGCCGACCCGAACGACCTCCGCGAGCCCGCGACGGCACTGCTCGAGTCGGACCCCGCCGTCGACGCGCTCGCGGCGGTCGGAAGAGGGAGCGCGCCGTTCGTCGTCGCCGCGGTCGCGCCCGACGCCGACGCGGACGCCGGCGCGGTCGTCGAGGCGGCCACCGACGAGTTCGGCGGCGGCGGCGGTGGCGGGCCGACGTTCGCGCAGGGCGGCGGGCTCGACGCCGACCCCGACGAGGTCGTCGCGTGGCTCCGGGAGCGATGACGGGGAAGGTCCCTCCGGACGCGCTCACGGATCTCCTCGCGGCGACCGGCGCGACTGACCCGGCGGTCTCGGTGGGACCCGCCCACGGCGAGGACGCGGCCGCGATCGACCTCGGCGACCGGACGCTCGTCGTCGCCACGGACCCGCTGTCGCTCGCGACCGAGGCGGTCGGACGGCTCGCGGTCCACGTCGCCTGCAACGACGTCGCCGCGAGCGGCGCGGACCCCCGGTGGCTGACGAACACCGTCCTCGTCCCCGACGCCGATCCCGAACGCCTGCGGACGATCGCGACCCAGGTCGACGAGACGGCGACGGACCTCGACGCGGCGGTCGTCGGGGGCCACACCGAGACGGTGCCCGCGCTGGACCGCCCGCTGCTCTCGATGACGGCGCTCGGGACGACCGACCGCTTCCTCTCCACGGGGGGAGCGACACCCGGCGACCGGCTGCTGCTCACGAAGGGCGCGGGCATCGAGGCGACCGCGATCCTCGCGACCGACTTCCGGGAGGAGTGTGCGGCCGCGGGCGTTTCGGAGGCGACGCTCGAGTCGGCTGCGGGGTTCCTCGCGGACGTGAGCGTCGTCCCCGACGCCGCCGCAGTTCGGGAGTTCGCGACCGCGGCCCACGACCCGACCGAGGGCGGGGTCGCCGGCGCGCTCGTCGAGCTCGCCGCGGCCGGCGGGAGCGTCGTGGAGGTGGATCGCGACCGGGTGCCGGTCCGGCCGGAGACGTTGGCCTGCTGTGACGCGCTCGGGATCGACCCGCTCCGCGCGTTCGGCTCGGGCGCGCTGCTCGTGGCGGTCCCCCCCGAGCGGGTCGACGGAGCGCTCGAGGCGCTCGAGGCGGCCGGTATCGTCGCCGCCGAGATCGGGTCGGTGCGCGATCCGGGAACGGGATCGGGCGGGGATCCGGCCGGCACGCTCCGACTCGACGGCGAGTCGATCCGCGAGCCGCCGCGCGACGAGCTGTACCGGCTCTGGGAGTGAGTCGGGGGTCCCGCCTCGCTCGCCCCACGCCCGTCCGCCCGCGCACTTTTGCCGGCCGGGGTCGAACTCCGGAACATGACTGGCGCGCGCGTCGGGTCGGCGCTGACCGAGGAACAGGCGGCGGTCCGCGACCTCGTCCGGGAGTTCGCCCGCGAGGAGGTCCGCCCCGTCGCACGGGAGGCCGACGCGGCGGGGTCGTTCCCCGAGGACGTGTGGGACGAGCTCGCCGAGCTCGGACTGACCAGGCTCACGGTCCCCGAGGCGTACGGCGGGTTCGACGCGGACGCGACGACGTACGCGGTCGTCAACGAGGAGCTGGCCCACGGGTCTCTCGCGGTCGCGACCGCCCTCTCCGTCCACTGTCTGGTGACCTCCTGTCTCGCCGAGTTCGCGGCGGAACTCCATCGAGAACGATGGCTCCCCGAGATGGCCGAGGGGCGCCCGGTCGGGGCGTTCTGTCTCTCCGAGCCGCACGCCGGGTCGAATCCGGCCGCCATGTCGACGACCGCCGAGTACGACCCGGACGCGGACGAGTACGCCCTGAACGGCGAGAAGCAGTGGATAACCAACGGCTCGCGGGCGGGCGTCGCCGTCGTCTTCGCGAAGGTCGTCGACGGCGACGACGGCGGGGAGGACGCCGCCCCCGACGACCCCGGCTCGATCACCCAGTTCCTCGTTCCCATGGACGCGGAGGGGGTCGCGGTCGGCCCGAAGGAGGAGAAGCTCGGCCTGCGTGCCTCCGACACGACGCCGATCACCTTCGACGGCTGCCGGATCCCGGCGGCGAACCGACTGACCGAGGAGGGACGAGGGCTCTCGGCCGCGCTCGGGACCCTGACGGGCGGCCGGATCGGCATCGCGGCACAGGCCGTGGGGGTCGCGCGGGCCGCCCTCGAGGCGGCGACGGCGTACGCGAGCGAGCGGGAGCAGTTCGGCGAGCCGCTCTCCGAGATCGGAACGATCCGTCACGAGGTGGCGGAGATGTCGACGGACGTCGCCGCCTCGCGGCTCCTCGTTCGCGAGGCGGCCCGGAAGGCGGAGGCGGGCGAGGACGCCCGCGTCGCCGCCGCGCAGGCGAAGTATCGGGCGAGCGAGGCCGCGATGTCGACCGCGAACGAGGCGATCCAGATCCACGGCGGCTACGGGTACACGACCGAGTTCGACGTCGAGCGGTTCTACCGCGACGCGAAGGTCACGGAGATCTACGAGGGGACGACGGAGATCCAAAAGGAAGTCATCGCTCGGGGCGTCTTCGACACACGATGACCACCGCCCTCGACGCGGCCGACGCGATCGTGTACGACCTCGACGGTACCCTCCTCGAACTCGCGGTCGACTGGGACGCCGTCGCCGACGACGTCGTCGCCGCGTACGCCGAACGCGCGCTGATCGCGCCGACGGGCGACCTCTGGTCGCTGCTCGACGCCGCCGCCGACTACGGTATCGAGACCGCCGTCGAGGAGACGATCGCCGGACACGAGCGGACAGGCGCGAGCGAGTCGATCCTCCTGCCGCTCGGCGAACGGCTCGCCGCCGGCGGCGACGACCGCCCCGCGGCGGTCTGTTCGCTCAACTGCGAGGACGCCTGTCGGATCGCCCTCGAGACCCACGGGCTCGGGGAGGCGATCGACGCCGTGGTCGGCCGCGACACCGTCGAGACGCACAAACCCGAGCCGGAGTCGTTGCTGGCGGCGGTCGACGCGTTCGGGAGCGAGCCGGAGCGGGCCGTCTTCGTCGGCGACTCCGAGAGCGACGCGGTCACGGCCGACCGCGCGGGCGTTCCCTTCGTTTCGGTCGTCGACGCGCTCGACGAGTAGGCCGCGCCGATCAATACGGAGGGCTCACGAATCGGTCAATACAGCCACCGTTTTCTCGTCGGATTCCCTCGCTCACTGGGTTCGCTTCGGGAACCGCTCCTCGAAAACCCTGGAGGGAAAAATCCGACTCCGCCGTCTCCGACGGCTCCGTCGGTGAACCGTCACTTCGTCGCCAGCGCTTCGCGCCGGCTGCCAGTGGCGCGTCGCGCCACGGTGTTCGCGGATGCTCAGTACAGGTGAGCGATGTAACGGGGGAAACTACGAACTATCGAATAGCTGTCAAGACACTCGTGCAAGATATAGAGGATGTAGTCCGCAGGTGGTTATTGTCTGTTCCATGTAACTAATTGTGGAACAGCCGATAAGCAGGTGTGCACTTAGCTTGCTCCACTCACCGAAATTCACTGGGGAACGCGTTATGTACTTGATGCTTGAAGTGGTCAGGCATCGTCTCCAGATACGTCCGTCGGGACGCTGCCGTCACTGGAATTGTTCCTGAGTGCTGATGCCGAGTATTCTCTCGAAACAAACACTAATTGGATACTATCGATGGCTGTTGCTCCCAAAACTTCCTCTTCGATTTGGTCATCAGCGAATTCTGCTGGATTTGTTGTCGCTAGCTCTGTTTCTCCCGGTACGTTTGCGGCGACATCGTGGGCGTCGATCACAATCCAGAAATCTTCCTCGTCTTGAGCCCGGAGTTGAGTTAATTCGTCCTGTACCGATTCGTGCGAACTAATCCTCAGCCAGCCTTGGAACGTTGAGTAGAGCGTCTCCTTTCGCGCCTCGGCTCGCTGTTCTATCTCACGAATCACCTCCCGCAATTCATCAGTGACCTCGTAAACACCTCTTCCAGCTTTATCGTCGTAGAAATCCACCAAATACCTCCATGCCGAATTTTCACCTCGGTCTATCTCCGACTGAATCTCCTCGATATCATTCTCACTTAGTTCCCCCTCGTAATTGACTTTCACCTGTTGGATGTTCCGGAGAATCCCGCTCCGGTGCTCCTCGATAATTGAGTCCTTCGCATTTCGGAAGATATTCTCAACCTGTTCCGTAGCGAAATACTCTGTTTCGCCACTAAACAAGTATCTCCTACATTCTCTGTGATGGGGGTCAGTAAAGAAACAGAAACCGAGGATGACTCCCTTGTCAAGAAAGGCGTTGTCCGCCATTCTATAGGTCGTCTAACTCCTCAGAGATAGCCGTATTGTACGAATCACCGACGCTGTCTAAAGCCGAGGTGGACTGTCTTTCTGAGAGGGCACCCTTCCGCTTCTGGGCTACCCGGCTCTGGAGATCTCTGCGCACTTTTTCTTTCTCTTCACGCCAGTCTTCGAGTGCCTCCGAACCAATATTCGAGTGCTCCTCGAAGCGTAGAATGATTCGTGCGGTCCCCTCAATGAAGGCCTCTGTGAAGTCATGGAGTTCTCTCGGGCTTCGCCCGATATCGACCAATAGGCGCACCGTGTCGTCCCAATCAAGGTAGATGTTATGGATTTCCGAGTAACGCTCCTCGTCGAAGTTCGCTAGCATCTCATCCAAGAGTTCTTCGATGCGGGTCTTCTCATCGGGGGCGACGAATTGGCTCAGCCTGTGCTGATCTTCGTCTTGTGAAACCGTGTTTAAGTACCACCGTAAATCAGCATATGCGATAACGAAATCGTCGGGCGCAAAGTTCTGGTACTGGTACTCTTCCAGTTCCTCAGCTGTTTTGTCGCCGTGTTCAGTGACCACGGACTGAACCGCGTTGTAGATGTCGTCTTTGAGGTCTTCCGCCAGGTGGTCGAAGTCGGATTCGCTGACTTGGTTGGCCGGATAGTACGCTTGTCCACCGAAGTGATTCGCGTTGGGTCTGTACGTGACCGCTGAATTCAGATGAGCTTCGGAGATGGTACGGCCGTACTTGTACCAATACTTCGGCAGACCGACTTCCCGGCCGTATTCCTGCGCTAACAGCCGATCAGTTAAACAGCAAAGTTTGTGGATACGGGTCCGCCCTGTCTCACGGCCGTCTTGCTCGTGACGTTCCGCAGCCACCCGATACAGAAGATACTCCGGCGGCCCCAAGTCACCGAGGTCATTATCCGCCGGTGGCGACTCAGACATTTGTCCTATTCAGGCTATAGAATCCGGGTACAAAATAATTGGCGTTGTAATCACGGTCGCGTAAAGTTAGAGAATGAGGCGTTCGACTTCAGAGAGTCTATGACCGAAATCGAACGCCTCAGCGAACGTATCGCGTGGATCGACTTGTCGTTTGTGGAGCGAGATCGAACTCCGCGATGGGCGATTGAAATAGGGATCCGCTGTCACTTGGCCGTCATGTCACTACGTGAGGTAAGTAAATTTCTCGATGAATACGGGATCGATCGGAGTCACGTCGCTATCCATAACTGGGTTCATAAAGCCGATCTACAGCCGATCTCGACCGTGTCTGCGGATCAACTCGCGGGTGACGAAAAGATGATCCGCCTCCACGGCCAGAAGTTCTGGCTGTACGGTGCGGTTGATCCGTTTACGAACGAGATCCTTCACGTGAGCCTCTATCCGACCGCAAATAAACAGACGACGCGATGGTTTCTCACCGAGCTACACCGGCGCTATCAGCTCGATAATGTGGAATTTCTCGTCGATGACAGACTATCTCGGATCTGTCCTCGCTGAAGACGGCTATCGATTTCAAATCATTCAACATGGAAATCGGAATGCCATCGAACGTGTTTTTTGGGAAATAGAACGACGAACATCATCGTTTGCAAATAGTTTCAGCAATGTCGCGCTAGAGACAGCTCAAAATTGACTTGAAGCCGTCGCAGTCTACCACAATTCACGCCAAAGTTAACGCGACCGTAATCACTTCCTGAACTCAGAGTGATCTCCAGTAGGAAACCATCACGAATACGACCAACCGCGGTACTTAGCGATTCCTCGTCAGCAGTTTCGACGGTGACAACATGAGCGACAAGCGCCCTACATCTTGCACGGCGTTCAGAACATTCTCTCGAATTGTCAGGTTTTCCCCACTCAATTCGCAAGCGAGACGTAACGGCCGTCTCACACGAGAACCGTCCGAAAGGAACGATTCCGACGAAACGGACGAATCCCGATCCGAACGCGACTTACCCGCGGACCGTCTGGATCGGTCATGGACGTCTACGAGCTGGGCGAGGGCCCGGCGGAAGTCGCGGTCGTCGCGGCGATCCACGGCGACGAGCCCTGCGGGGTCCGGGCGGTCGAGCGCCTCGTCGCCGAGGAGCCGACGGTCGAGCGCGCGATCAAGCTGATCGTCGCGAACGAGGAGGCGCTCGCGGAGGAGACTCGCTACCTCGAGGCCGACCTCAACCGGTCGTTCCCGGGTGATCCCGATAGCGAGGTCCACGAGGGGCGACTCGCCCATCGGCTCCGCTCGGAGCTGGTCGGCTGCACGACCCTCGCGATCCACTCGACGCAGTCGTACGCCGAGCCGTTCGCGGTCGTCGACTCGATGGACGAGGTCGCCCGCGCGGTCGCGCCGCACCTCCCGGTGGACGCCGTGGTTCAGACCGACGCCTTCACCGAGGGGAGACTGATCGAGCACCCGCACACCATCGAGGTCGAGGCCGGCCTCCAGGGGAGCGAGGCGGCCGCCGACAACGCCTACTGGGTGACGCGGGCGTTCCTCGCGGGGACCGGCGCAGTGCCCGCGCCGGGCTCCGACGACGTGATCGACGCCGGCGGCCGCGAGGACGTGCCCGTCTTCCGGCTTCGCGACCGGATCCCGAAACCGAACGCCGAGGAGTACGAGGTGTTCGCGCACAACTTCGAGCGCGTCGAGGCCGGCGACCGGTTCGCGACCGCCGACGGCGACTCGCTCCGCGCCGAGGAACCCTTCTACCCGGTGTTGCTGTCGGCGGACGGCTACCGCGACCAGTTCGGGTACGCCGCGGAGCGGGTCGGCGCGATAGAGTAGGCGATGGCCCGGGGAGGCCGGACGATCGTTCACTCGATTGATCGATACACCAGTTCGTCCTCAAATTCCAAACGAGATAGATGAACACGACGGAACGTCACGAGCATGGCCGGCCTCCAACGACTCAACGAGCGTGAGATGGATCGGTTAGCGGCCTACTCGATCGGCGTCGACGAGGAAACGGTCGAGGGGATAGTACGTGCCTTCGATGCCGTCGGTGTCGATGTGTCAGAGAGACCGACGCAGCTCGTCGACTGGGTCCACGCGGATACGTTGGACCTCCGGTGGAGCGCCGACTGGCCGGTGTATCTGAGTACACGGATCTGGGACCACCGGGTCGTCATCACTGCCGAGGAGCTCCGGATCTATCCGCCATTGGGTCTCGGATACGACTGATCCGTCGGTCGATCCGGTTGAGTTCCCGGCGGCGTCCGGTCGACCCGCTACGCGTACCGCTCACTCGACGAGCTCGATGGTGTCGTCGCCGTTCGGCACCGCACAGAGGAACGCGCCGGGCTCGTCGCCCTCGTTGCGGTACCAGTGCTCGACGCCTGCGGGGATCAGAAGCGAGTCGCCCGCCGAGACCGTGTGCTCCTCGTCGCCGATGCCGACGACGTACTCGCCCGCGAGGACGTGCTGTTCGTGTTCGACCGCGTTGGTGTGTCGAGGAACCTCGCTTCCGGCGTCGATCTCGAACCGCCGGATCGCGAAGTTCGGCGCGCCGTCCGACTCGTCCAGGAGGACCCCCTTTCGGAGACCCTCCGCCGCGTCGACCGACTCGTAGGAGACCTGGTTCGCGCGTTTGACGACCGGTTCCGGGTCGGTGTTGGTCGCTTCGCTCATACCGTTCGCGTCGTTCCGGACCGGCATAAATGGATTTATTGTGGTATAGAGGATCATGAAGAACGTATGCAAGAGAACGTACCCCACGCCGGGCGCGGCGAAACGGACGGGGAGGCGATACCGCACTGGCACGACCCGGACGGTGAGGCGATGACCATCGTCGAAGGGGAGGGCGCGACGGTGTACGACGACGAGGGGTCCGCGTACCTCGATCTCATCTCGCAGCTCTACTGTACGAACGCGGGCCACAGCAACGAGGCGATCACGGACGCGATGACCGCACAGATGGAGCGGATCCCCTACGTCTCCTCGGCGAAGGGGAACGACGTTCGGGACGCGTTGGCGGACGACCTCGCGAAGATCGCGCCCGGCTCGCTCTCGGAGGTCTACTTCTCGGTGTCCGGGAGCGAGGCGAACGAGGCGGCCGCCCAGATCGCGAGGACGGTCCAGGACGCCCCGAAGGTGCTGACCCGGTGGCAGTCCTATCACGGCGGAACCGCCGGCGCCGGCTCGCTCACCGGGGACCCGAGCACGCGCTCGACGCTCGGCCGCTACGCCGCGACGACCGGCTCGGAGAAGTTCCTGCCGCCCCTGCCGACGGCGTTCGACGCCGACTCGCCGGAGGACCTGGCCGAGCAGGCGGCGAACCACGTCGAGTTCGTGATCCAGAACGAGGGGGCGGACTCGGTGGCCGCGATCCTGATGGAGCCGATCGGCGGAACGAGCGGCGGCTACCCCGCACCGCCGGGCTACTTCGAGCGGCTCCGCGAGATCTGTGACGAGTACGACGTGCTCCTGATCGCGGACGAGGTCATCACCGGGTTCGGCCGCTGTGGCGAGTGGTTCGGCATCGAGACCGAGAGCGTCGAGCCCGACATGATCACGTTCGCGAAAGGGGTGACGAGCGCGTACGCCCCGCTGGCCGGCGTGATCGCCGACGAGTGGATCGGCGAGACCGTCCGCGAGGAGGGGTACGACCTGGGACAGACGTTCGCCGGACACCCCGTGGCCTGTGCGGCCGGTCGCGCCGCGATCGACGAGTACGAGTCACACCTCATCGACGACGCGCGTGAGCTGGCGCCGGTGCTCGAGTCCCGCCTCGAGGAGCTGGCGGCGACCCACGACGTCGTCGAGACCGTCCGCGGCCGCGGGTTCCTCTGGAGCGTCGTCTTCGCCGACCCCGAGACCGGCGAGCCGTTCGTCCACCCGTGGGCCGGGGACGACGACGAGGAGAACCCGGTCGCCGCGGTCCGGGAGGCGGCCGCCGACCGGGGTGCCCTCTTCGGGAACGGACGGCCGGACGTACAGATCCTCATCGCGCCGCCGCTCTGCACCACGCGTGCCGAACTCGAACGGGGAATCGACGCGCTCGAGGAGGCGATCGAGGAGACCTTCGAGTAGCGCCCCGGTTCAGTCCCCCGCTTTCGACCACGGGGAGCCGATCGACCGCCCGTCGACGGTCAACAATTAAACGGCCGCCCGATCAACGACGGGGCATGCGTGGACTCCGGATCGGGACCGTCGTCGGCATTCCGGTCAGACTCAACTGGACGTTCCTGATCGTGTTACCGCTCTTCGCGTACCTCATCGGCTCGGAAGTGGAGACCATCGCCGGCGTGATGAACGAGACGTTGGGCGCCGGCATCGACACGGCGGCGGTCGGCGTCGGAGCCACCCCGTGGCTGCTCGGACTGGCGGCCGTTCTCGGGCTGTTCGGCGGCGTCCTCCTCCACGAGTTCGGCCACTCGCTCGTCGCGATGCGGTACGGCTACGAGATCGAGTCGATCACGCTGTGGCTGCTCGGCGGGCTCGCGAGCTTCACGGAGTTCCCCGAGGACTGGAAACACGAGTTCTGGATCGCGGTCGCGGGGCCGATAGTCAGCCTCGGCGTCGGCGCGGTCTGTTACGGCGTGTTCGTGCTCGCACCCGCGGGCTCGGACGCCCTGCTCTTCGTGTTCAGTTACCTGGCGGTTCTGAACGTCGTCCTCGCCGGATTCAACATGCTGCCGGCGTTCCCGATGGACGGCGGCCGCGTCCTGCGGGCGCTCCTCGCGCGCAGCCAGCCGCACGCGCAGGCGACCCAGCGTGCGGCCGGGGTCGGCAAGGTGTTCGCGTTCCTGATGGGCGTCTTCGGCCTGTTGACGTTCCAGCTGCTCCTCATCGTGCTCGCCTTCTTCATCTACATGGCGGCCTCCGGCGAGGCCCAACAGACCACGCTGAAGGCGGTCTTCGAGGGCGTCACCGTCGCGGACGTGATGACGCCCCGCGATCGGCTCCACACGGTGACCGAGACCACGTCCGTCGCCGATCTGATGAGCCGGATGTTCGAGGAGCGCCACACCGGCTACCCGGTGATGGACGGCGGCGACCTCGTCGGCATGGTCACCCTCGAGGACGCCCGCGAGGTCCGGGAGGTCGAGCGCGACGCCTACCGCGTCGAGGACGTGATGGAGACGGACATCGCCTCCGTTACGGCCGACACCGACGCGATGTCCGCCCTTCGAGTGATGCAGGAACACGGAGTGGGACGGCTGCCGGTCCTCGATGCGGACGGCGAGCTGGTGGGACTCATCTCGCGGTCGGACCTGATGACCGCGTTCAACATCATCCAGACGGGCGGCACCCCGAGCGTGATCACCGGTCGACGCGCCGACGAGGACGGTCGGATCCTCTGAGAAGGTGACTCGGACCTCTGAAGGATTCCGTCGCCGCTCCGCCGGCCGGATCTAGTCGTCCGCGGATCCGACCGACGTCGCCGCCCGGTCCGCGTTCGGGTCGTCGTCAGCGAGCTCCGAGAGCCGGTCGAGCGCGTCGACCATCGCGACGACGCTGGCTCGCGTGATGTCCGCGTCCGACGCCGACACCGAGACGGACCGGTCGCCGCGCGAGAGGTCGACCGCCACGGTGACGACGGCGTCGGTCCCGCCGGTGATGGCGTCGACGTGGTAGGAGTCGAGCTCGAAGGAGACGGCGTCGACCCCGCCGCTCTCGTCCGCGAGCGCCGCACGGACCGCCTCGAGGCCGGCGTCGACCGGGCCGGAGCCGGTGCCCGAGGCGACCCGCTCCTCGTCGCCGACGCGGAGCCGCACCGAGGCGGTCGGCAGGTTGCCGCCGGAGGTCGCCGAGAGGTCGACGAGCTCGACGTGACGGTCGCGCTCGCGGCCCTGGACGTCCTCGGTGATCGCGAGCAGGTCCGCGTCGGTGACGCGCTTCCCGCGGTCGCCGAGCTCCTTCACCCGGGAGACGACCTCCCCGAGCTCGTCGTCGTCGACGTCGACGCCGTGGTCGGCGAGCGCGGCCGCGACGCCGGCGCGGCCGGCGTGTTTGCCGAGCACGAGCCGGCGCTCGCGGCCGACCGTCTCGGGCGGGTACGGTTCGTACATCGTCCCGTCCTTCAGCGTGCCGTCGGTGTGGATCCCCGACTCGTGTGCGAACGCGTTCGCGCCGCACACCGCCTTGTTCGGCGGGATCGCGACGCCGGTCACCTCCGAGACGCGACGGCAGAGCCGGTAGAGTCGCTCGACGTCGACGGTGTCCACGTCGTAGGTGCGGTCCAACGAGATCGCGACCTCCTCTAACGCCACGTTGCCGGCGCGCTCGCCGACGCCGAGGACGGTGCCGTGGACCGTGTCCGCTCCCGCCTTCAGCCCGGCGTGGACGTTCGTCAGCCCGAAGCCCAGGTCGTCGTGCGTGTGGAGGCTCGTCGGGCCGAGGTCGGCGAGCCGGGAGACGACCTCGGCGGTTCGCTCGGGGCCGGCCGCGCCGACGGTGTCACAGTAGCAGACGCGGTCCGCGCCCGCGTCGAGCCCGGCACCCATGAGCCGCTCGAGGTACTCGAGGTCGGCCCGCGAGCCGTCCTCGCCGAGCACCTCGACCCAGAGGTCGTGGTCCTTCGCGTACTCGACGAGCTCGACGGTGGTCTCGACGACCGCCTCGCGGCTCGATCCCACCTTCGTCTCGACGTGTTTGTCCGAGGCGGGCACGACGAGGTTGACGCCGTCGACGTCGCAGTCGAGCGCGCGGTCGATGTCGGACCGGACGCCGCGCGCGAAGCTGGTGACCGTCGCGTCGAGTTCCTCGTCGGCGACGCGGCGGATACCCTCGCGTTCGCCCTCCGAGGTACAGGCCGAGCCCGCCTCGATCACGTGGACGCCCGCGGCGTCGAGCTCGCGGGCGACGTCGACCTTGTCCGCGGGCGTGAGCGAGACGCCGGGCATCTGCTCGCCGTCGCGCAGCGTCGTGTCCAGTAGCTGTACCTCCTCGAGATCGGTGAATGGGTTCGGGTTCAAAAGGTTCTCCGTGGTCCGCGTCGGTGTCGTTCGGTCGGTGCCGCCGTCGGGGACGAAGCTCCGAGCGTCGGCGTGAGCGTCGGCGTGTGCGTGGGCGTTACTGTCGGCGAATTTCACGGCCAGCCGCCGTGAGGCGACTTGCTCTATCCTCCGAACGACCACGAGTGTCTCGTGTCATTCGTACCCGTGCGGATGGTCCTCAGGATAATAAAACGGACGGTTCGCGTCCGAACTCGCCGACCGATCGTCGGCGAAGCCCGGTCGAGAGCGACGATCCCTCACCGTTCGTCCCTCATCAACTGTCCCTCGCCACCCGACCCACACCGCTCGTCCCTCATCAACCATCCCTCATCGCTCGTCCCTCGCCACCCAACCCACACCGCTCACCCCAGAAGCGAGCGCAACGATCGACGGCCGGTCCCACACTCTTCCCGGTACTCGCAGGTCGTACACCGGTCGTCGTCGACGCGGGCCGGCGGGCCGGCGATCGCGCGGACCGCCCGGACCGTCCGTCGATAGGCCGCCTTCCGACGGGTCGTGATCCTGACCTCCCGGACGACGCCGACGGCGGGATACTCGAGGACCGCCCGCGGAACGTCGCGCTCCCGCTCCCACGCGAGCGCCTTGGCCGCCGCGACCGCCCGGACCGACTGCGGCTCCCAGACGCCGCGTTCGGGCGGCTCGCCGGGCGAGCAGATCACCGGAGTCGGCGGTCCGCCGTCGACGGCCGCCAGCAGCTTGTGGACGACCCCGTGACACTCGCGTCCCGAGAGGAACGCCCGCGTCTCGGTCGGGTCGACGAGCCGGTCGTACAGGTCGCGCTCGCGGAGCCGAGAGAGGTTCCGGCGGTAGGCGGCCGGCTCGCGGCGGAGCGGGAGCCGTCGGAGGACCGAATCCGGCGCGTCGATCAACTCCGGGTATCGGTCGGCCAGGTCGATCCGCTCGGTCGCCTCCGTCGGAAGGTCCCGATCGTCCTCGCGCCGGCGGTAGTAGAGTTGGCGGGGACAGTACGCCGCGGCCGCGAGGTCGCTGAAGGGGATCACGGGGAGGATCGCCGCGGGTTCACACATAAGGAGTCGGTCGAACCGGACGCGTTACGGCCGACCGGACGCGTTACGGCCGACCGGACGCGTCACGGTCGAAGCGGTCCGCGAGCTGAAGCGGTCCGCGAGCCGAACGGGACGTGATCCCCGGACGTGGTCCTCCGTGGTGGCGCGTGCCCGTGAGCGCCGCCCCGCGGCGCTCGCGGACCGCGCGAGGGAGGTCGAGGGGACCCGCCGGCCCCCCCGGCGGGTCGCCGAGGCCGAGGCTGGGGAGGCGTGAGGTGTGTGCGGTCGGATCTGTCGCGACCGAGGAGTCGACGCCGCTCACGGCGAGGAAACGACCGATCACGAGGGTCCCGCCGCTACAGCGACACGTCGGTCTCGATGTCCTCGGTCGCCTCACGGAGCCCGTCCTCCCGTGCGTCGGTCGCGAGCGACTCCTCGATGTCCGCGTCGGTGAGGAGACCGCGGAACTCGTCGCGGAACCGGTCGTTCACGCGCGTGGACGCCAGGTCCGCGCGGGCGACCGGAACGAACTCGCGAACGACCTCCGGATCGACGTCGAGCTCCGCCGCAGCTGCCTCGACCGACCGGTCGGCCGCGAGCAGACGCTTCAGCGCCGCGTACTCGAAGGGAGCGTCCCGGTCCGCCTCGGCGACGAGGTGGAGGTCGAGGCGCGCGTCGCGGACCGTCCGTGCGTCGATCCCGGAGTCGGCGCCGTCGGGGTCGTCGTCGAGTTCCTCGCCGAGGTCGGCGGCGATCCACCCGTCGTCCTCGCCCGCGAAGAACCCGTAGACGACGCGTTCGTACGCCTCGTCGTCGAGACCGGTGTCCTCGAGCCCCGAGTCGAGATCGTACCGCTCGCGCATCGCCGTGATGAGTTCCGCGACGCGCTCCTCGACCGCGTCGTCGTCGCGGTCGACGAGGCTTCCGGGCGACTCCGACTGTCGCTCGGTCACCGTCTCGGAGCCGGTGGCGTCGACGAAGAGGTCCCGGAGCTCCTCGGTCTTCTCGTCCATGCTCCTAGGAGGAGGCGGCGAGCGCGAAAAAGGGTGTCGGCGACTACCCGATCCGCCGGGATCGTCCCCGAACCGTCGTCCCGGCGCTCCGACGACGTAAACCGATATACTAAAATTGGTTTACGAGAGACCGGCGAGCATGTCCACCCGAACCGAGTCGGTCGACCTCGTCGGCGACGAGGCGGCGGTCAACCTCGCGCGCGCCGCGCTGTTCGCCGCGCTCGTGGGCGCGTTCGCGTACGTCACGTTCCCGAACCCGATCTCGCCCGTCTCCGTGACGCTCCAGGTGCTCGGCGTCTTCCTCGCCGGGATCTACCTCGGTCCCGTGTGGGGGCCGGCCGCGCTCGTTCTCTACCTGGTCGCGGGTGCGCTCGGCGCGCCGGTGTTCGAGGGCGGCTCCGCCGGCGTCGGCGTCCTCGTCGGCCAGTCCGCCGGCTACCTCTGGTCGTACCCGCTGGCCGCGGGCGTCGTCGGCGCGGTCGTCCACCGCGGTACCGCCCTCCGCGATCCCGCCGCCGCCGGGCTCGCGACCCTCGTCGGCGCGATGGTCCTCGGAACCGTCGTCGTCTACGGGCTCGGGATCGCCGGCCTGATGCTCGTCCTCTCGCTCGGCCCCGTCGAGGCGGCCACCGTCGGCGCGCTCGCGTTCCTCCCCGCGGAGGCACTGAAGATCGCCGCCGCGGTCGGGATCGTCCGATCCGACGCGATCGCGGCCGCCTGAACCGTGATCGTTCTCGAGGACGTCACGTGCCGGTACGGGGGAACCGGAGACGCCGGCAACGGAGCGATCGGGGAGCGAGGGGACGCCACGATCGTCGCCGTCGACGACGTCACCCTCACCGTCCCGGATGGCGAGTTCCTCGTCGTCGCCGGCGCGAACGGCTCCGGGAAGACGACGCTCGTCCGCACGTTCAACGGGCTCGTGCGGCCGGACTCGGGAACCGTCTCGGTGAACGGGACGGCCGTCGGGGAGGACCTCGTCGCCGCCCGCGTCGCGATCGGGATGGTGTTTCAGGACCCGCGCGATCAGCTGGTTTCGGCCACGGTCGGCGGCGACGTCGCGTTCGGTCCGGAGAACCTCGGACTCTCTCACGGGGAGATCGACCGGCGGGTCGCCGAGGCGCTCGAGGCGGTGAACATGGTCGGCCGCGAGGACGACCGGATCGCGACGCTGTCGGGCGGCGAGCGCGAGCGCGTCGCGATCGCGGGGGCGCTCGCGATGGAGCCCGACCACCTCGTGTGTGACGAGCCGTTCACCGGGCTCGACGAGCCGGCCCGCGAGTCGGTGCTCGGTCATCTCCGCGAGCGCCACGCGGCGGGGACCGGCGTCGTCGTCGTCACCCACGACCTCCGTGACGTGATCGGGCTCGCGGACCGCGTCGTCGGCCTCGCCGACGGGCGGGTCGTCGTCGACGGGACGCCGGCGGAGGCCGTCCCGGCGCTGTCCGGACTCGGCGTGCGGGTGCCGAGGGGAGGAGAGCGATTCGGCGACGATCGCTTTCCCGACGACGAGGATCCCGACGCGTGACACTCGGATACGTCCCGGGCGACTCGCTCGCCCATCGCCTCGACCCTCGATCGAAGCTGCTCGTCCAGATCGGGTTCGCCGCGGCCGCCTACGCCCACACGACCCCGCGGGGGCTTGCGGCGCTCACGCTTCTCGCCGCCGGCTGTCTGTGGGCCGCCGCCGGCGATCTCGATGACCTGTGGGCGTACCGGTTCGCGCTCCCGGTGCTCCTCCTCGCTCCCCTCGTCGCGGGCGCGACGCTCGGGGAACCCCGGTTCCGCGTCGACCGGGCCGGCGCGGCGGCGCTCGCGAGCTATCGGGTCCTGCTCCTGCTCGTCGTCGCCGCGGCCTACGTGCGGGCGACTCCGGTTCGCGACTCTCGAGCGGCGATCCAGCGCACGGTGCCGGGGAGAGCGGGCGCGTTTCTCGGGATCGGCGTCGGGCTCGTGTTCCGCTTTCTGCCGCTGCTCCGGCGCGACTTGCTTGCCGCTCGCGAGGCGATCCGCGCCCGCGGCGGCGGTCAGCTCCCCGTCCACGAGCGGATGCGGCTGATCGCGGTCGCCGGGACGAACCGGGCGTTCGGCCGGGCCGACCGGCTGGGCACCGCGCTCGCCGCGCGGTGTCTCGCGTGGAACCCGACGCTCCCGCGGTTGGCGTTCGGACCCGCGGACTACCTCGCGCTCGCGTTCGGAGTCGGGCTGCTCGCGTCCGCGGCGGCGGCGGTCTGACCGGCATCGGGACGGCGGTCCGATCCACGACGAGGCGGTCATCTGAGGGCCGGGGGCGATCGGCTCCGGCTCCCGCGTGGCAAGTTTTAACCCGACCGTATGCCCGTGATAGATCATGACTGCGCTGCAGACGGCCACCCGCGAGACGTTCTGGACGATCGGTCCAGTCGGGAAGGCCGCGTTCTACTGGCTCGCCGCGGTGGCGATCCTCGCGTTCCTCTATGGCGTGTACGCCCGATTCGCGGCGTACGCACGGGGACGGGAGGACCCGCGTGACCGGCTCTCGAACCTCCCCGGCCGCGTCGCCTCCGCGACGCGGACGGTCCTCTCGAACGAGAACCAGTTCGACGGGGACGCGTACGCGGGCGTGATGCACACGTTCGTGCTCTGGGGCTTTCTCGTCCTGCTCGTCGCCACGACGATCCTCGGGTTCGACATCGACGTCTACCGCCCGCTCGCCGGCGAGTCCTTCTGGGTCGGCGACTTCTATCTGGTCTACCAGTTCGCCGTCGACGCGTTCGGCCTGCTGTTCGTCGTCGGCGTCGGGATGGCGATGTACCGGCGTTACCGGGAGCGGGAGGGGCGGCTGTGGGGTAAACACACCTCGCTCGAGGACGACGCGTTCGTCTGGACGCTGTTCCTGCTCGGCGTCGGCGGGTTCGTCCTCCAAGCGATCGGCATCGTCGGCCAGCCGGCCCGCGCGAACGAGACGGTGAGCTTCGTCGGCATGGCGATGGCCGCGGCGTTCGAGGCGGCGGGGCTAACGACTGCCGGCGCGGAGGCGATATACGGCGTCGTCTGGTGGAGCCACTCGCTTCTGGCGTTCGCGTTCGTCGCGTGGATCCCGTACGCGAAGCCGTTCCACATGATCTCCTCGTTCGCGAACGTCGTCGTCCGCGACGACACGGCCGGCGCGCGGCTCCCGAACGTCCCCGCCGACCTCGATCACACCAACGCCGAGTCCCTCGAGGACTTCACCTGGAAGGAGCTGATGGACGGCGACGCCTGCACCAAGTGCGGGCGGTGTACCGACGCCTGTCCGGCCGACACCGTCGGGCGAAACCTCGACCCGCGCGACGTGATACTCGATCTCAAGGCGTACCGCGAGTCCGTGGTCGACGACCCGGTCGCGGGGAGACGCGACGGCTCGGCGGTCGCGACCGACGGCGGCGTGGGAAGCTCCGTCGCCGCCAGCGACGGCGGCACCGTCCCCATCGTCGCCGACGAGGGCGGCGTGATCGCGAGCGAATCGATGGAGTCGTGTATGTCCTGTATGGCGTGTATGGACGCCTGTCCCGTCGACATCGAGCACCTCACCTCGTTCACGCGCATGAACCGCCAGCTGGTCGACGAGGGCGCGGTCGACTCGAACCTCCAGGACGTCTTTCAGGACGTGATGGGGAAGGGGAACACCTTCGGCGAGCCGCAGTCGAACCGGGGCGACTGGACCGACGACCTCGAGTTCACGGTCGACGACGCCCGCGAGACGGAGGTGGAGTACCTCTGGTACGTGGGCGACTACCCGAGCTTCGACGACCGGAACGAGAAGGTCGCGCGGGCGCTCGCACGACTGTTCGAGGAGGCGGGCGTCGAGTTCGGCATCCTGTTCGACGACGAGAAGAACGACGGCAACGACGTCCGTCGGATCGGCGAGGAGTTCCTCTACCTCGAGCTCGCCGGCCATCACGTCGAGACGTTCGCGGACTGCGAGTTCGAGCGGATCGTCTGTACGGACCCGCACTCCTATAACACGATGAAAAACGAGTATCCCGAGGTCGACTTCGCGGAGTTCGCCGACGACCCGATGATGCCGTTCGACCGCGAGGAGCCGTGGAATCCGGAGGGGGAAATAGACGTCCTCCACTGGACGCAGGTGGTCGAGGAGCTGGTCGCCGAGGGACGGCTCGGCCTCTCGGGCGACGAGCTCGACTACACCGTCACCTACCACGACCCCTGTCACCTCGGCCGGTACAACGACGAGTACGAGGCTCCCCGAGAGCTGATCCGTGCGACCGGCGCGGAGCTGTACGAGATGCCTCGGTCACGGTCGGACTCGTTCTGTTGTGGCGGCGGCGGCGGCGGGCTCTGGACCGAACACGACGAGGAGGTAAAACCGAGCGAGGAGCGGCTTCGCGAGGCGGTCGAGGACACCGACGCGGGCGACGCGATAGAGAAGTTCGTCGTCGCCTGCCCGATGTGTACGACCATGTTCGAGGACGGCCGGAAGACCGGCGGATTCGAGGAGGACGTCGAGATCGTCGACGTGGCGGAGCTCCTGATCGAGGCGATGGAAGCGGGCTCGTGACGGGACGAGTGGAAGCGGACTCGTAGTGGGACGAACGGAGGGGCGTCGCTGACCGAGGGAACGGAGCTGACGGATGAGGCGGAGGAGACGGAGAGTTCAGGCGCGTCGGGGAGCCGAATCGACGGCGTCGTCGGTCCGGCGAAGCAGCGCGCGGCCCGGAGCCCGGTCGCGGACGGGCGCGTCGCCGAGGTAGTCGACGAGCGCGTCCCGCAACAGCGCCGTACCGTCCGCGTCGAGTTCGTCCCCGCGTTCGATGTGGGCGAGCGGACGACGGTACGGGGAGGCGTCCCCGCCGTCGTCCACGGCGCGCTCACAGGCGTCGAGCAGCGCCGCGTGCGCGACCCACGCCTCCTCGCGGGAGAGCGTCAAGTCGATCGCGTCGGTCCTCCGAGAGGGCATTCACCTGGGTTCTCCAGAGGGAGGGTCTTAAAAGTATGCCCGAGTTTCATACTTTAAGAGTCGGCGCACGAAAGCGCCGGTATGGTGCGGGATCCGTCGCACGAGGAGGACCCACCCGACGTCGCCGAGGTGCTCGACGCGCTGGCCGACGAGGCCGCGCGGCGGATCGTCGCCGCACTCTCGGAGCCGAAGACGGCGAGCGAACTCTCCGAGGAGTGCGAGATCCCGCTCTCGACGACGTACCGAAAACTGGAGAAGCTCACCGACGCGTCCCTGTTGAACGAGTCGACCGACATTCGGCGTGACGGCCAGCACACGACGCGCTACTCCGTCGCGTTCGAGGAGGTCGTCGTCTCGATAGACGGGGAGGACGGGCGCGAGCTGGCCGTCGAGTTCGAGCGTCCCGAGCCGACGCGAGACGAACGGCTGGCCGACCTCTGGTCCGAGCTTCGCGAGGAAACATGACAACGCACATCGACCTGACGATAATCGTGGCAAAGACCGCCATCCTGGTACTGGGTGGCATGATCACCTACTACGCGCTCCGGGCGTACGAGCGAACCGGCGATCCCTCGTTGCGGGCGCTCGGGATCGGGTTCGGCGTGATCACTGTCGGGGCGTTGATCGCCGGCGTCTCCCACCAGTTCATCGGCGCGGACCTCGCGGTGGGGATCGCGATCGACAGCCTGCTGACGGCCGCCGGATTCGCGGTGATCGTCTACTCGCTGTACCTGGAATAGCGCGGTGCGGGCGGTCGCTCGTCGGTGCTTCGCCGTCGGAAACGACCAACGGTGGCCGAACGGTAGCCTTTTGCGGGCTTCACGCATGGGATCGGACGAATGAGCGAGGCCGCACGCGAGGAGCTCTCCCGCCGGATCGCCGGCGAGATAACGCTGAGCGACGATCCGGGAGCGACGCTCCGGAAGTGGCGGACCGACTTCGACGTCTCACAGACGGAGCTGGCCGACCAGCTCGGCGTGTCCTCCTCCGTGGTCTCCGACTACGAGAGCGGCCGCCGGGAGAGCCCCGGGATCGGCGTGGTCCGGCGGACCGTCGAGGGACTGCTCGACATCGACGAGCGTCGGGGTGGCGGCCGGCTGCGCCAGTACGCTCGCGTCCTCTCGGCGGGGTTCGAGAGCGACATCGTCCACGACCTCCGCGAGTACGACACCGCGGTGCCGCTCGAGGACTTCTACGAGGCGATGGGCGCGACCGAGGTCGTCCGCGGCGACCGCGACCGCGTCAACGGCCACACCGTGATCGACTCCATCCAGGCGATCACCCGCCTGTCGAGCGAGGAGTTCTACCGGCTGTACGGCCAGTCTACCAACCGCGCGCTCGTGTTCACGCGGGTCACCCGTGGAGAATCGCCGCTCGTCGCGATGCGCGTCGTCAGCCCGACCCCGAACGCGGTCGTCCTCCACGGGATCGACGCCGACGACCTCTGGGAGCACGCCGGCGACCTCGCCCGCGTGGACGGCTTCTCGCTCGCGACCTCCACGCGCGATCTCGATGCGTGTCTGGCGGACCTCCGGGAGCTGTGAGTTTCGAGGACACGAAGCCGCAATCGCGGCCCTGAAGCCGCTGGCGCGTCTCGATACGGTCATGAGCGACCAGGCATACGCCGACCGGCTCGCCGCCAACCGTCGGGAGAAGGACGAGTTCTTCGCCGAGCACCCGCAGTCGCCGATCCCGCCGGAACATCGCGAGGAGTTCGACGGGCTCGCGTACTTCTCGCCCGGCCCCGACTACCGCGTCGAGGCGACGGTGACCGTCCACGACGAGCCCGAGCCCGTGGAGATGGAGACGACCGCGAGCAACCCGGTCCGGTACCTGCGGATCGCGACCTTCGAGTTCGAACTCGCCGGCGAGACGTACACCCTCGCCGGGTACCGCCAGGAGGGAGAGGAGGGGGCGATCTTCGTCCCGTTCCGGGACAAGACCACGGGCCAACAGACGTACCACCAGGGACGGTACATGGAGCTGGAGCCGGACGACGAACTCGAGGACGGCGACGTCGTCACGGTCGATTTCAACCTCGCGTACAACCCCTTCTGTGCGTACAGCGAGACGTTCGCGTGTCCGCTTCCGCCCGAGGAGAACTGGCTGGAGACGGTGGTTCCCGCCGGCGAGCGGGCACCGGATCTCGAGTAAAAAACGGGCGCGCCCGGGAGCGGACCGTCGGTCCGCGACCGGAACGCGAGGGAGTCGCTGGCGCGGAACTGCGCCAGCGACGAGGCTGGGGAGGCGTGAGGTGCGGCGTGGTCGCGGTGCGGGGCGGTATCGGTACGCCCGGCGACTCGAAGTCGACGCCGAACTCGGGAGCGACACCGAGACCGATCCGTCTCGGCACGCGACCTGAAAACGACCCGATTCGAAAACGGTCTGACCGGACTCTACAACTGCGTTTCGAACCGCTCTGTTGCCCGATCGGCTCCAGCCGACAGGAAGCCGATGTCCGTCCCCGCGATCAGGTAGTCGTAGCCCGCGTCGACCCACCGGTCGACCAGTTCGTCTCTCGTCGCCAGCGTCCCCACCGGTACCCCCTCGTCGTTCGCGGCGGCGATCGTCGCCTCGATCGCGTCCGTGAACGCGGGGTCGTCGTACTCGCCGAACCGCCCGAGCGACGCCGAGAGGTCGGCGGGGCCGACGAACAGCGCGTCGATCCCGGGCACCGCCGCGATCTCGCCGGCCGACTCGACCGCCCGCGGCGTCTCGATCTGGGCGATAACCGCGATGTCGTCGGCCCCGCTCCGAAGGTACTCGTCCAGCCGACGGCCGAAGTCGGACGCCCGGCTGCCGGCGACGCCCCGTCGGCCGCGGTAGCCGTCGGCGTCGACGCGTTCTTCCGGGTCGTCCTCTCCATCCTCCCCGACCTCCCCGACCTGCGGCGGATACCGACACAGCTCGACGAGCTCGCGGGCCGCCCCCGACGAGTCGATCTGCGGGGCCATGATCGCCGACGGGCCCGCGTCGAGCACGCGCTTGATCCGGGCCGGTTCCGCATCGGCGACGCGCACCAGCGCCTCCGTGTCGCCGGGGGCCGACTCGATCGCCCGGAGCATGTCCTCGACGTCCCCCGCCGTGGCCGCCGAGTGTTCGGTGTCGACGGTCACGAAGTCGAAGTCGGCCGTCGCCAGCGCCTCCGCGACGCCCGGCGAGGGCAACGCACACCAGCCGCCGACCGGACGGTCCCCCTCCACGAGCTTCCGTTTCAGGTCCATACGCCACGTTCGCGAACGGGATACAAAAGCGCCGGTGCGTCGGCCATCGCCGAGGGGGTTTTCGCGGGCCGAACCAACGGATAGCGGTATGTCGCGGACGGACTCGAAAGAAACGGGATCGGCGGGAGACCCGAACTACAGCCGGCCGACGTTCTCGACGGCGACGGACTCGACGTCCTCGACCTCGGCGAACGCCTCCTCGACGGCCTCGGTACCGCCCGCGTCGTCGGGGACGATCACGGTGGGGAGCAGCGCGACGAGCCCGAAGGCGACGTCGTCGCGCTCGAAGCCGCGGATGCGCGCACCCTGCGGGAGGGCCGCCTCGAGCTCGTCCTGAAGCTCGTCGAGGTCGACCTCGGGGCTGTTCGGCATGACCTTGATCTTGGCGGCGACGTCCCCCATCTCAGGGCCCCCGGAAGCCGCAGTCATGGCACTCGTAGAGGTTGCTCTGCTTCCGGCACTTCGCACACCGGTGGATCGTCGCGCCACAGTCCGGGCAGGCGAACCGCGCGGCGTTCATCCCGGACACCTGGATGCCACAGGAGACACACTGCTTCGTGCCCCGGCTTTCGGTATCGCTCATACCAGTTCTCACCGGCGCGTGACGTTTAACCGTTGTTCTTTGCCCTCGCACTGGGGTCGTTCGTGACCGCGAGCTCGGCAACCGACCGCTCCGGACCGCCGCCTCGACCGGTCACCCCAGCATCAACGGTCCGATCAACACGCCCATCAGGTGGACGCGCCGCGCGCCGAGCCGCGGCGGGACGAGGCCGAGAAGCGCGGCGACGACGAAGACTCCGACGCCGAACGCGCCGGCGAACGCGTAGGAAACGAGACAGAGCAGACAGAGGACGCCGACCGAGAGCCGGGTGTAGTCGGCGCTCCCGACCACGCGCAGGTACGCGTCGCCGACGAGGAGGACGAGCGCGAACCCGCAGGCCGCCGCGGTGGCGCAGGCGACGAGGAGGATCGGCAACGCGAGCGGCACCTCGGCGCGATCGATGGCGACGGTGACGCCGGTCCGCGGCGTGCCGAGCGCGACGAGCGCGAACAGAGCAAACACGGTGTTGGCGGTGTTAGCCCCGCTCGTGGCGACGATGAACCCGCGGTCCGCCTCGCTCCGCGGGACCGCGGGCAACGCCGCGACCGAGGCGATCGCCGCCGAGATCCCCGGAACGTAGCCGACGACCGCGCCGGCGAGCGACCCCGCGGTCGCGCTGACGCCGAGGTCGCGCTTTTCCATCGTGATTCGGGCGTCCGACTGCGGGGGAACGCCCTCCCCGCCGAGCGCGTCGACGAGGACCGGCGCGCCGAACAGTCCGGCGAAAAGCGGGGCGAGCACGCCGCCCACGTCCAGCGGTGCGGACGGGTCGACGTCGAGGGTGGCCACGCCGAGCGCGGCGCTCGCGAGGAAGGCGACGAGTCCCCCGACGGCGGCCCGCCTCGAGGACTCGGTGACGACGAGAAAGACGACGACGCCCGCGAGTACCAGCGGGAGATGTGCCCGGACGGTCGGATAGCCACGCGCCATGAGCCAGGTGATCGGGAGCGCGAGCGGCACCGCCAGCGCGACCGCGAGCCCCGAGCCGACGGCCGAAAGTCGGATCGCCTCGCGGCCGCGGCCGGCGATCACGAGTCGATGGCCCGGCAACGCGGCGACCGCGGTCGCGGCGTCGGGCACCCCGAGGGCGAGCGCGGGGACGATGTCGAGAAACGAGTGGACGACCCCCGCACCGAGCATGGCGACGCCGACGAGGAGGGGGTCGGCGGGGATCGACGGGGCGAGCCCGGCGAGCAACAGCGCGAAGTTGTTCGCGTGGAGTCCGGGAACCAGCCCGCTCGCGGTCCCGAGCGCCGCGCCACAGAGGAGGAACGCGAGCGCCGCTCCGGCGAAGGTCGGATCGACCACCGGCCGGACGAGTGCGTCCATCCTGACGGGGTGGCCGCGGCTTGCGATATAAACGTGTGCCGGGGTGTCCAGTCGTCGACCGAACGTCGAGGTCGGAAAATCAGGCCGAAGCGGCCGCCTGCGACTTCTTCTGGGTGATGTATCCGGCGATTCGGTTGCGGACGCCCTTCGACTCGACGGTCGTCAGCGCGGAGACGCTCTCCTTGTTCGTCTCGAAGTCGGTGTTGAACGACTCGGGATATCGCTCCAGGAGGACGTTCGCGAGCTGTTTGATGTACTTGGGCTTGATGGCCATACCGAGCGATACCGGCGGGCCGAACTAAAAGGGTTCGTTCCCGTGCGAGCGGCTGTACGGGAGGATCGCGCCGCCGGAGGACTCGGATGGCGGTTCACGACGATCGGATGCCTCGCGGCGATTCGAACAGATCACGACGAGTCGGGCGAGTCGCCCTCCGCGACGTCGACGACGTCGAGCCCGCACTCCGCCGCGAGGGCCCGCCAACCGGTCGCCTCGTCGATCCGGACGAACGCCTCCCGCTCGGCCGGGCCGCCACAGCGGTCGACGACGTCGGCGAAGTACCCTAGCCGGTCGAGTAGCCCGGCCGTGTCGTAGCCGGGGACGTCGAGCCGCGAGGCGGCCACCGTGGCGTCGACGACCGCGCCGAACCCCCGGTTGATCGTCGGCACTCGCTCGGAGACTACCTCGCTCTCGACGGGCTCGAGCGCCCAGGTACGCACGGTGGTGTCTCCTCGCACCTCGCTGTCGATCGTCTCGACGCGCACCTCGACCCAGGCGTCCGCACCCGGGAGGACGGGTTCGGGCTCCTCCCGAACCGTGAGCGCCGCGTCGACGAACTCGCGCGGATCGGCGGTGAACTGGACCACGCCGCCGCCGCGCTCGGTGAAGTTCCGCCAGGTCCGGGTCCGGCCGTACGTCCTGGCGGTAACGGGGGCGTCGGGCGCGTCGGGCGCGTGGAGCCCGAGCGCGGCGACGTTCCACCGGTCGTTGGGTCCGAGGGTGGCGACGACGGACTCCGTGACTCCGCGGAGATCGACCGGCCAGCCGTCGGGAGTCATCGTCAGGGATCCACCCCGTTTCCGTCTCCGTCGCTCCCGTCTCCGTCGCTTCCGTCCAGCCTCGCCCCGCGCCGCAGCGCGACGTACAGCGCCGCGCAGGAGAGGTCCGCCGTCGTCCCCGGGTTGATCCCGCGGTCGACGAACGACGCCGCCAGTTCCTCGGCCGCGCCGAGGTCGATCGCGTGGATCGCGTCGGCGTCGGGGGTGAAGTCGACGGTGTGGTCGTCTCGAGGGGCGTCCGCGCGATCGAGGTCCCGATCGGCATCCGGGTCGCGGTCGACACCCGAAACGATCGCGCGTGCCGTCGCACTCGCCTCGCGCGCGACCTCCGGGCCGTGAGCCGTCGCGACGAGCGTGTCGGGCTCGGCCGCGAGCAGGCCGAGGAAGGCCCTCGCGGTCCGGTCGGTCAGCGGTCCCTCGTCGGCGCGGATCCACTCGGCGGCGCGAAACGTCCGCGGGAATCCCTCGACCCACTCCTGTGAGTTGCGGTCGGGGACGCGGTCGCCGGTCCCGCCGTCCACCGCCTCGTCGACGGTCGCGGACGCGGCCATCACGTCACGGAGCGTGAACCCGCGTTCCCGGAGGGACGGCTCGGCGTCGGCCCCGCGGCGGACGTCGAGCGCCTCGGCGTCCTCGGGTGGATCCCCGACCGCGACGTCGACATGCTCGAACGCGCGGTAGAACGCGACCGCGTCGTCGACGGTGGTACCCCGAGTCACCCGGTCGAGTCCGTCCGGCGAGAGGTCGCCGTTCCGGGTCGCACGGAGGAGCGGAACGAGAAGCAGGAGACACCCGAACTGTGTGTTCGTCCCCGCTCGATCGGCCATCCCGGCGACCGCCCGCTCGAAGGCGTGGCCGACCGCCGCGCCGCGAGCCGCACGCTCGAGTCCCTCGCGGGCCCCGACCGCCCCGCCGAGGAACGACTCGAACCGGAGGTCCGCGAGGTCACGGCGGCGATCGACGTTCCCCGGCTTCGGCGTCCCCGCGACCTCGAGGAGGAGCGCGAGGGTCGCGTCGTCCGCGGGGGCGTGCGGCGGACTCACGGCGAGACCCCCCGATCGTCGGAGCGAACGAACAGCTCTCCCTCACGCCAGTCCGCGACCGCGTCCGCGACCCGGGAGAGGACCTGCGGGTCGTCGCTCGGCCGGCCGACGCTCACCGCGTCGGCCCCGTACTCGGCGTACTCGAGAACCGTCCCTCGGTCCCTGACGCCGTTGTTGGCGACGACCGTCGAGGTAGCGGTTTCGTTCGGATCGGCGTCCCGACCCGCGGAACGAACCGCCTCCGCGACCTCGGCGACGACCGCCTCCGAGTCCATCGCGTCGACGTGGATCCAGTCCGCGCCCGCGGCCGCGACCGCGCCGGCGACTTCGGGGAGGTCGACGCCCTCGACCTCCGTGCGGACCTTCACGCTCGTCGTCGCGCCCGTCTCGGCCGCGGCCGCGACGTACTCGGCGAGCCGCTCGCGGTCCGCGAGCAGGGTCTCCCCGCAGCCGGCCGCACGGAGTTCCGGCTGCCGGCAGTGGGCGTTGATCTCACAGACCGCCTCGCGGTCGGCACAGACCGCGGCCGCCTCGCGGACCGGCTCGACCGTCGCGCTCCGAACGTTGACGCCGGGGCGAACCGGCGCGTCCGCGAGGCTCCGGAGCTGCCGGTCGATCCACGTGATCGGATCGTCGGGGAGGAACTCGGAGCGCCCGCGGTCGACGAGGTCGCGGGCGGCCTCGCGGCTCGCCGGGTCGAGCGCGATCCCGCCCAGCACCGCGCAGTCGACGTGATCGCCGGCCGCGCGCGCCCACGACGCGTCCGACTCGCCGCTGAGGCTGGCGGCGACGAGGAACGGCTCCGCCGGGGCCGCCGACTTCGCCGGGGGCGACGGGGCCGACGAGGGGATCACGACACCGCCTCCAGCGCGTTCCCGCACGCGCGGGCGACGCGCTCGGCGTCGTCGACGTCGTCGAGACGGGTGTCGGTCCGCTCGACGTGACGGTCGGGCTCGGTCGGGTCGTCGTCGTCGAGGACGAACGCGTCCGCGAACGGGTAGGCGTCGACGACGCCCGCGGTCGACGGCTCGAGCCCGACCCCTGCCATCAGCTCGGCGGCGGGCCCGGAGAACACCTCGTCGCCGACGAACGGCGAGACCGCGACGACGGGCGTCGCCTCCAGCGCCGCCTCGATCCCGGATACCGCGAGCATCGGCCCGATGCTCGTCACCGGGTTCGAGGGGCCGATCACCACCGGCTCCGCGAGGGCCGAACGGACCTCGTCGGTCGGCTCGGCCGCGTCCGCGCCGCGGAACTCCACGTCGGCGACCGCCGGCTCGCCGCGGCGGGCGACCCAGTACCCCTGGAAGTGGAGCGTCTCGCCCGCCTCCGTGTGAACCAGCGTCGCGACCGGGTCGTCGGACATCGGCAGCAGGTCGACCGCGAGGCCGAACGCGTCCGCCAGGGTCCCGATGACCTCGGTGAGCGTGTGGCCCTCGTCGAGGAGCCCAGTTCGCGTGAGGTGGACCGCCCGGTCGCGGTCGCCGATCTCCATGAACTCCGCGACGCCCGAGAAGCGTCGCCAGCGAGCGATCGCACGCCCCGCGGTCTGGGCGTCGTCGTCGAGATACCGCGGGCCGTCCTCGAATCCCGCCGCCGCCGCGAGCCGGGAGAGTTCGTCGTGGGTCTCGGTGGTGTCGCCGTCGATCCCCCACCAGCGCTCCCGGTCGAGGACGTCGCCCCCGGCGAACAGCACGGTGTCGACGTCCGGGCAGACGAGGTGGCCGCCGAGCTCGACGTCGTCGCCCGTGTTGGCGACGACCGTCACGTCGTCGAGGTCCCAGCGGGCGCTCGCGCCCTCGAGCAGTTTCGGCGTTCCCGTGCCGCCGGCGAGGAACGTAACCATACGCCCGCAAGGCGGGGGGCGGATTTGTATCCTCGGCTCCGCGGTCGGCGCGCGCGAACCGAGCGGCGGAGCCGCGAGTCGCGCGCGAGGGAGGCCGAGGTGACCCGCCAGCGGTTCCGGCGGGTCACCGAGGCCGAGGCTGGGGAGGCGTGAGGTGCGGTGTCGTCTGGCGTGGGGGGATCAACGGGACGCCGATACACCCGCCACGGAGAGGACCGAACCGCTCATTCCCTCGTCGCGACGCTCGTCTGCATCGCCTCGGTGTTGAACGCGCCGCCGACGCCGTCGGCATCACAGACGATCACGCCCGCGTCAGAGCCCGTCACCTCCTCGAAATCCGCCATCGCCCGGTCGGCCGCGGCCTCGGCGTCGAATCCCTCCTCGAGCAGACCGACCGCCCGACGGGTGAGCGTGACTCGAGTGATGTCCTCGCCGGCCCCGGTCGCGCTCGCGCCGCCGGCGTCCGTACAGAAGAAGCCCGAGCCGACCTGCGGGACGTCGCCGACGCGACCCGCGAGCGCGAACGAGCGCCCGCCGGTCGACGTCGCCGCCGCGAACGTCTCGCCGTCCGTCGCGACCGCGCCGACGGTGTCGTGGTCGGGGGCCGCGGAGTCGCCGCCGGAGCCACCATCGCCGCCGGACCCGAACCGCGTCTCCAACCACTCCAGGTGCTCGCTCGGAGTCCCCTCCGGCGGAGCCTCCGCCTCGTAGCGTTCCCGTTTCTCGTCGGTCAGGAGGTCGACGCCGGTCTCGACGCCGAAGTCGGCGGCGAGCTCGACCGCGTGATCGCCCGAGAGGAGGACGTGCGGGGTCTCCTCCATCACGACGCGTGCGGCCGACACCGCGTGTTCGACGCCCGCCATCGAACAGACCGCGCCGACGGCCCGGTCCGCGGTCATCACGCCTGCATCCGTGCGGACGACCCCGTCGGACTGGACCGCGCCGCCGACGCCCGCGTTGAACCGTGGGCTCGATTCGAGGATTCGGATCCCCTCCTCGACCGCGTCGAGCGGAGTGGCCGCGGCCGCACCGGCCTCGGCCGCCTCGTCGAGGACCGCCTGTCTCGGTTCGGGCTCGTCGGGAGCGCCGCCCGCGCCGCCGTGGAGTATCACGCGCATGGTCGACCCTCCGAGGGGGACCGTATAAGGCTCCGGAAAGCGGCGGTCCGGTGAGAGACGGTCGGGAGGGAGACAGTCCGGACGGCGGTCGGGAGGGCGACGGATTGCCCGCCCCGCGTCCGACCGCCGGTTTTTGTATCCGGCCGGCGAACCTCCGGCCGTGACCGATCCGCCGCCGACCTCCGTCCTCCTGCCGACCGTCCGCTGGACCGACGCCTGCGAGGAGGTCGCCGCGATGTTGGGAGCGGACGACGAACTCCTCGTGATCGCGGACGACGACGACGACCCCGTCTCCGACCGGCGAGGAGAGACGCCTGCAGGGGTCGAGATCGTGCTCGCCGGCGATCCGGACGGCTGTTCCGGGAAGGCGAACGCGATAGCGGCGGGAATGGCGGCGGCCGAGGGCGACCGGATCGTCTGGACGGACGACGACTTTCGTCACCCGCTGGACTGGCTCGAGCGCCTCCACGCCGACTACGAGCGGCAGGGGCCGACGACGGAGCTGCCGGTGTTCGTCGGCCGCGATCCGCTCGGCACCCTGCTCGAGCCCGCCTACCTCATCGGCGGGACGCTCGCGGTCGCCGCCGGCGGGATCGCGTGGGGCGGCGCGGTCGTCTTCGAGCGCGACGACCTCGACGAGGCCGCCTTCCGTGCGGACCTCGAGCGAACCGTCAGCGACGACGGGACCCTCTCGGAGCACCTCGAGGTGACGCCGGTGAAGCGGACGCGGGTCGTGCCCGCGGGCGGGTCGATCCGAACGTCGCTGGAGCGGTTCGTGCGCTTCCTGTGGATCGTCCGATACCACGCGCCCCGGGCGAGCGCGGTCAACGTCGTTCTGGCGGTCGCGTTCGCGACGCTGTGTCTCGCGGCGCCGATCCCGGCGATCGGATTCGTGACCCTGTTGTCCGGGACGACGTACGCGTGGGCGGGGCTTCGCCGGCCGACGTTCCTGCTCACGGGACCGGCCGCGATCGCGATGCCGGCGTTGATGGCGTACGCGTTCGCCTGCCGGACGTTCACTTGGGGCGGTCGACGGTATCGATGGGTACGGAAACACGACGTGCGGGTGTTTCCGGATTGACATCCTCCCCGCGCTGAAGCGCGAGGCTTTCTCCTCGATTCTCCGTAATTTCGCCGGACGGATGCGGTCCCGACGACGCTCGGAAAGCGGCAGGCACTTTACGGCGGTGTGAGAAGCGACGACCGTTATGAGCTACGACAAGATCGAAGTCCCCGACGACGGGGAGCGTATCACCCTAGTCGACGAGGAGACGGGAGAGCTGGACGTGCCGGAGAACCCGATCATCCCGATCCTCCACGGCGACGGCATCGGAACCGACGTCGGACCGGCCGCCCAGAAGGTGCTCGACGCCGCCGCGGAGGCGACCGGTCGCTCCATCGCGTGGATGCGCGTGTACGGCGGCGAGAGCGCCCGCGAGAAGTACGACGAGAACCTCCCCGACGACACCGTCGACGCGATCCGGGAGTTCCGCGTCGCGATCAAGGGCCCGATGACGACGCCGGTCGGCTCCGGCTTCCGCTCTCTGAACGTCGCGCTCCGGCAGACGCTCGACCTGTACGCGAACGTCCGCCCGACCTACCACCTCGACGGCGTCCCGTCGCCCGTCAAGAACCCCGAGGAGATGGACATGATCACCTTCCGGGAGAACACCGAGGACGTGTACGCCGGCATCGAGTGGGAGGCCGGCACCGACGAGGTCGAGCAGGTCCGGGAGTTCCTCGAGGAGGACATGGGCGTCGAGGACGTGCTCCACGACGGTCCCATCGGCATCGGCGTCAAACCCATCTCCGAGTTCGCCTCCAAGCGGCTCATCCGCGAGGCGTTCGACTACGCGCTCGCGAACGACCGTGACTCCGTCACCCTCGTCCACAAGGGCAACATCATGAAGTTCACCGAGGCCCAGTTCCGCGACTGGGGCTACGAGGTCGTCGAGGAGGAGTACGGCGACGAGTTCATCACCGAGGACGAGCTCTGGGACGAGCACGACGGCGAGCGGCCCGAGGACACGATCGTCGTGAAGGACCGCATCGCCGACAACATGCTCCAGCAGCTCCTCACCCGCACGAGCGACTACTCCGTCATCGCGACGATGAACCTCAACGGAGACTACATGTCCGACGCCGCCGGCGCACAGATCGGCGGGCTGGGAATCGCGCCCGGCGTCAACTACGGCCACGGCCGCGCGCTCGCCGAGCCCGTCCACGGCTCCGCGCCCAAGTACGCCGGCGAGGACAAGGTCAACCCGACCGCGATGATCCTCTCCGGCCGCGAGATGCTGGATTACCTCGGCTGGTCGGACGCCGCCGACCTGGTGCGTGACGCCGTCGAGGAGACCATCTCCTCCGGAAAGGTCACCTACGACCTCCACCGCCAGATCGAGGGCGGCGAGAAGCTCGCCACGAGCGAGTTCGCCGACACCGTCGTCGAGAACATCGAGAAACTGTCGTAGACAGGTTCTCCGGCCTCCGGCCGCCGGCCGGAGACATCGAAACGCTCGCGTAACGCGAGCCGACGTGAACCGCCACCGGTCGCCGGCGACGCCGACGTCGAAACACTCGGGACGTCCGATCTCCGGATCCCGAGTATCACCGCGGAGAATCGATCACTGTGTTTTAAATACGAATAGTGCCTAACTTCGGCAATGAAAGTCCAGTTCGAGTGCTCGTGTTCCGAGGAGATCTCCGAGTTCACTCGAGGACAGACGAGCCGGGGGGTTCACGTCGAGTGCGGCAACTGCGGGGCGATGTACGCGGTCACGATCACCGAACTCGAGTAACGTGCGGCGCGGACTCATCTATCCGACGGCCGATCCGCCGACTGGAACCGGAGCAGCACGGTCGTTCCGTCCTCGGTCGCGTCGAACTGTACGGTACCGCCCTGGAGCTCGCACATCCACTTGACGAGCCACAGCCCGATGCTGCTGGCGTGTGAGAGGGGCGTCTCCTCCTCGGCCCGAAGCACCGCCCGCTCCTCGGCGGGGATCCCGGGTCCGTTGTCGTGAACCTCGAGGCGAGTCGTCGTCCCGTTCGTCTCGACGCGCGCGCGAACCCGTCGACTCGGATCGTCGTTGTGGGCGAGCGCGTTCTCGAACACCTCCCGGACGGGATAGCTCACCGACTCGTCGGCGCGTATCCACGCACGCTCCGGGAGATCGAGCGAGAACTCCGCGTCCGTCCGTCCGTCGTCCAGCTCCTCGACCGCCTCGTTGACGACCGTCGCGAGGTCGACATGCTCCTCGACGGGGCCGGGAGAGGCGTCCTCGATGACCCGGAGCTTCTCGCTTATCTCGACCATGTCCTCGGTGGTCTCGCGGATCGTCTCGAGACACTCGCGGCTGCGCTCGTCGTCCAGCCGACGTTCGAGCAGGTCGGCGTATCCCTGGACGACGTTGAGGTCGTTCCGGACGTTGTGTCTGAACACGCGACTCAACACCTGGAGTTGCTGGTTCGTCGTCTCCAGTTCCTCGCGGGCGGTAACGACCCGACGGGAGCGATGGCTCACCGCCCCGTAGAGGAACACCGAGGACGCCCCGACGACCGCCAGACCACTCGCGATCCGAGCGGGTGAGAGCGGGCTCGCGGAGGCGACGATCGTCCCGACGGCGACGTCGAACGCGACCACGCACGCACCGCCGAGGAGGAGGTACAGACCCGCGACGGCGCGGGGCGACCGTTCGAACAGCCGATCCGGATCTGATCTCATTTATATATCACTTAACCCCAGCGTATATCGTCCGTAACTAACGGCTCGATCCGACGTGTATTAAGTCTTCACGGTGGTGGAACGAGACCGGAGAACGGCGGACCGGGCGCCTATGTACCGACCCACGGATCCCGCGGATCGACGTGGAAACCGACTACCACTCCACACACTCGGAACAGAGGAGGTTCCCGTCGGCGTGCCAGCGTCGCGTGACCGTCGTCCCACAGCGGTCGCAGTCGGCGCCGTCCGTCGACCACGTCGACGTCGACTCGGCGGGATCGACGTCGGTGGGGATGCTCTCGTCCGGGTTGGTCTCGGCTTCCCCGTTCCCCTCACCTCCCCCGGCCGACGCGAAGTCGTCGAGCGATCGGTCCTCGGGCATTCACGCCTCCCGTCGGAGCCTGGCGACGACGAACTCGCGTTCCAGCTCGCCGAGGAACTCGCCGAGCCGCGGGCCCTGGGTCTGGTCGAAGAAGAGCCGGTAGCCCGCCTCGAAGAAGTCGGCGACCTCGATCCCGTGATCGCGGGCGGTCTCGTACATCTCGGCCTGGATCGCCTCCCCGTCGTGACCCGCGGCGACGAAGTCCGCGAGAGCGTCGAGCGCTCCCGCCACGTCGTCGTCGAACGCCACGTCCGGGAGGTCGGTCTGGAGCCGGTAGTTGTACTCGTTGTCGGTTCGCTCCGCCCACGTCCGGGCGCGCTCGACGCGGGAGAGCGCCTCCCGAACCGCCCACTCGGGGGTGTCGTCGTCGACGTGGCCCTCGTCGCGTGCCAGCTGCTCGCGCAGGTCGGGGTCGTCGACCATGCCGAGAACGGCCGCGAACGTGTACGGGAACCGGACGCGGTCGGCGGGATCGGCGTCCGCTGGGCGGTCGACGCCCGTGGGGCGGGCGTCGTCGGCGTCGGTTGACCGATCGGCGGCGGACGGACCGTCGACCTTCCGGCCCATCACGAACGGATACGCGCGCTCGGCGAAGCGAGTCAGTTCCTCGTCGTCGACCTCGCCGAAGTACGCCCGCTCGAACCGGTCGAAGCGGTCGACGAGCAGGTCGATCCGTTCGGGGTCGAGGTCGCGGGCCTTCTTCGGATGGAGCGCGAAGAAGTACCGGACCACCTCGGGCTCGAGTATCTCGAGCAGTTCCGGCACGGTGACGACGTTGCCGGCCGACGAGGAGAGCGCCTCGCCGCCCAGCGTGAACCACTCGTACACCATCGGCACCGGCGGCTCGATCCCGAAGACGTTCCGGGCGAGGTCGACCCCGGAGGGCCACGAGCCCTCCGCGTGGTCCTTGCCGAACGGCTCGAAGTCGACGTCGAGGGCGTCCCACTGGGCTGGCCACTCGAGTCTCCACGGCAGTTTCCCCTCACGGAACGTGGCGACCCCCTCGTGGCCGCAGCCCTCGATGACGTCGTCGCCGACCTCGAGGTCCGTACACGCGTACTCGACCGTTCCAGCCTCCAGATCGATCGCGGTCACCGTCTCCGTGACCTTCCCGCACTCCGCACAGACCGGATTGAACGGGACGTACTCGTCGTCGACCTTGTCCTGGTACTTCCCGAGCGTCTCGCGGACGCCCTCGAGGTCCGAGAGGACGGTCCGGACCGCGTCGTCGAAGGTCCCGTCGGCGTACAGTTCGGTGTTCGAGACCATCTCGACGGGGACGCCGAGCCGCTCTGCGTCGGCCTCGAGCAGTGCCGCGAAGTGTGCCGCGTACGACTCGCGCTCGCCGAAGGGGTCGGGGATGGACGTGTACGGCTTCCCCAGGTTGCGGCCGAGCGCGCCCGCGTCCACGTCGCCGAGCCCGACGATCTCGCCGTCGGCGTTCGCCAGCTTCCGCGGGAGCTTCCGGAGCGGGTCCCTGTCGTCGGAGGTGAACAGCTGTCTGACCTCGTGGCCGCGATCGCGGAGCACCTCGGCGACGAAGTAGCCGCGCATGACCTCGTTGACGTTGCCGACGTGGGCGACCCCCGACGGGGAGACGCCCCCCTTGATCACGATCGGATCGTCGGGGTCGCGCGCCTCGATCTCGTCGGCGACGACGTCCGCCCAGAACGCGTGGAACTCGTCGCCGTGGTCGCCGGTCGCCTGCGACGAGAGGACGTGCGGGGAGTCGTCGCGTCGTGAGGGGTCGTCGCGTTCGCCGTCCGCGGAGGCGTCGTCGGTCATCGCTCCTCCGTCCACCTCGCCGGCTCGGTGCTCCCTTCGGGGATCACGTTCGTTCCCGTGTGGGTCCCGCGGAGGGCCGCGTCGACGACGGCGTCGGGGTCGGTACCGTCGAGGACGATCGACCGGATCCCGGCGCGGTCGATCAGCTTCGCCGCGAGCAGATCGACGGGAGCGGACGAGCCCGCGTCACGGCTCATCGGGAGCACCACGTCGACCAACTCGGCGGGCGAGAGCGACTCGAAGCGGGTCGCGTCGTCGTGGCGGTTGGGGTCGACGTCGTAGACGCCGTCGGCGCTCGTCGCGAACACGAGCAGGTCGGCGTCGACCGACTCTGCGAGCGCGACCGCGACCGCGTCGGTCGTCTGTCCGGGCGACATCCCTCCCATCACGGGGACCTCGCCGCGGCGGAACGCGGTCGTCGCCTCGTCGTACCCCCTCGCTGGCGCGGGTGCGGCCGCCTCGTCGAGCGCGGCGATCAGGAGGCGGGCGTTGAGCCGCGTGGTACCGATCCCGAGCTCGTCGAGCTCGACCTCGTCGCCGCCGAGCTCCCGCGCGGTCGTGATGTACTCGCGGGCGACGCCGCCGCCGCCGACGACGAGACCGATCTCACATCCCTCCGCCGTCAGCCGCTCGACCGCGTCGGCGTAGGCGGCGACACGTTCGGGATCGAGCTCCGGCGCGAGCACGCTCCCGCCGATGGAAACGACGACTCTCATTGCGGCGAGGTAGCCGTGTCGCCGGCTTAAGGATTGTCAAGCGGGGACGGCGACGAAGGCCGATAGTGGGATACTCCCATGGCAAACAGTTTTGGAGCGTCCGGGAGTCCCGCCACCATGAAGGTCCACGTCGGGTCGACGGCGACGCCCGAGGAGGCGGAGGCGATCGCCCGGTCGCTCGCGGCGCACCTCGGGGTCGCCGTCGACGTCCACGTCGGGGACGACGACGCTCCCGCGGCGAGCGCCGACCCCCCGGAAACGACCTACCCGCTCGAGGACGACCTCGGCCCCACCGACCGCGAGCGCGACCTGTGGGCGGAGATCGAGGACGTTCGCCGGGGCGGTCCCGCGAAGTACCGCGACCGGCTCGCGGAGCAGGGGAAGCTGTTCGTGCGCGACCGGCTCGACCTCTGGTTCGGCGGCGAGGGAGGGACCCGCGGCGCGGGCGACGCGAGCGCGTCCGACGGAAACCCCGCCGGGATCCGCTTCGAGGACGGGACGTTCGCCGCCTTCGACGAGTGGCATCCGAACGCGCCCGGGCGGGGCGGGGACGGCGAGGACGACGGAGGAGGTTCCGAGGGCGCTGACGGGGGAGACGGCGACGACACCGACGATGCCGACCGCCTCCCGGCGGACGGCCTCCTGACGGGGGGTGCCGAGTTCGAGGGTCGCGACGTCCACTTCATGGCCAACGACTTCACCGTGAAGGCGGGGTCGATGGCGGCGAGGGGCGTCGAGAAGTTCCTCCGGATGCAACAGCGTGCGCTGAAGACGGGCAACCCCGTGCTCTACCTGATGGACTCCTCGGGGGGACGGATCGACCAGCAGTCCGGCTTCTTCGCCAACCGCGAGGGGATCGGGAAGTACTACTACAACCACTCGATGCTCTCGGGGGCGGTCCCGCAGGTCTGCGTGCTCTACGGTCCCTGCATCGCCGGGGCGGCCTACACCCCCGTCTTCGCCGACTTCACCGTGATGGTCGAGGGGGCGTCCGCGATGGCGATCGCCTCGCCGCGGATGGTCGAGATGGTCACCGGCGAGGACATCGACCTGGAGGCGTTGGGCGGGCCGCGGGTCCACGCCGAGGAGTCCGGTTCCGCGGATCTCGTCGCCGAGGACGAGGAACACGCCCGCGAACTCGTCGCCGACCTGATCGGCTACCTTCCGGACCGGGCCGGCGAGAAGCCGCCGCGCGCGGAGACGAAGCCGCCGAAGTACTCGCCGGACGGGATCGACGGGCTGATCCCCGAGTCGCCGACCCGCCCGTACGACGTGCGAGACCTCCTCGACCGGATCGCGGACGCCGAGTCCGTCTTCGAGCTGAAGGAGGGGTACGGTCCCGAGATCGTCACCGCGTTCTGTCGGATCGACGGGCGGCCCGTCGGCGTCGTCGCCAACCAGCCGACGGAGCGGTCGGGGGCGATCTTCCCGGACGCCGCGGAGAAGGCCGCGGAGTTCGTCTGGACGTGTGACGCCTACGAGATCCCCCTGCTCTATCTCTGTGACACGCCCGGGTTCATGGCCGGGAGCCAGGTGGAGAGGGACGGCATTCTGGAGAAGGGGAAGAAGCTGATATACGCGACCTCCTCCGCGACGGTGCCGAAACAGACCGTCGTCGTCCGGAAGGCGTACGGCGCGGGCATCTACGCGATGGGCGGGCCCGCCTACGACCCCGAGAGCACGGTCGGGCTCCCCTCCGGCGAGATCGCGATCATGGGGCCGGAGGCCGCGATCAACGCGGTCTACGCCCGGAAGCTCGCCGAGATCGACGACGACGAGGAGCGGGCCGAAGCGGAAAAGCGCCTCCGCGAGGAGTACCGCGAGGAGATCGATATCCACCGGATGGCGAGCGAGGTCGTCATCGACGAGATCGTCCCGCCCTCGGACCTCCGCGCCCAGTTGGCCGCCCGGTTCGACTTCTACGAGGACGTGAGCAAGGACCTCCCCGAGAAGAAACACGGGACGGTGTTGTGACTCGCTAACATTTTGGGATCTCGAGCCCCCATAGGGACCCATGGGTGGAGAAGAAACTGATGATGACGGCGGCGAGTGGAGCGACGAACTCCGGGAGGAGTACCGAAACGCGTTCGTCGAAGCGTCGAGGGAAGAACTTCAGGACGTGATGATCGTCCTCTCGGATGGATCGTTAGAAGGGAGTGAACTCGTGGAGAGATATCCGATCTCAGCGGACGATCGGGGGGAGAGTCGTTCGAGAACGGACCTGAAAGATCGAATAGCTCGAGAGCTGGGAGAGTATCACGATACTAAACGGGAGCGAGAAACCGTTCGGGAACGCGAGAATCAGTTCGTCGGATCGCTCAGACTCCTCGAACAAGCGTTTGACGAAATCGAAGGGTCGGATAGTGATGACGGGACCGTATCCACCCAGGAGGCTGCCTACGCGACGCAGCTCTGTTCCCAGCGGCTCACGATGTTGCGCTCGTCCGTCGCCGCTAGTGTGGGGAGTAGGCTCAAGAACCTGTTCGGCTGGCTCAAAGGGATCATCTCGTCGGTGTCGGCGAAGCTGTGGAACCTGGTCTCCTCGCACACCAATCTCGAAGAGTGGAGCGTCAGCGGGGGAACCGGCGTCTCGATGTTCGGACTCCAGAGCAACGCCGAGATGTCGTTGACGTTCGGACCGTGATCTCCCGGCCGGGCCGGCGGGAACGTCCGTCGATGGTGGTTTTATACGACGTCCGCGAGTCGAACGTCTCATGATCGACGTCGGCGTCAAAGCCCCCGACTTCGCCGCGCCGGCGGTCGCGGACGGCCGGGCGACCGAACTCGCGTTGTACCGGCTCGTGCAGTCGCACCGCGCGGTCGTTCTGTCGTTCGCGCCGGCGAGCTTCGTCCCGACGAGCACGGCGGCGTTCGCCGCGGTCCGCGACGCCGGCTGGCACGACCGCGAGGACCTGGCCGTCGTCGCGCTCACCGGTGACTCGCTGTATTCGGGATTCGCCTACGTCGACCGCTTCGACCTCCCGTTCCCGGTCGTCTCGGACTTCCACGGCGGGATCGCCGACTCGTACGACCTGCTCGCCGACTCGTGGGAAGGCCACTCACACGTTCCGCGCCGCGCGACCCTCGTCCTCGACGGCGACTGGCGGGTCCGGTTCGCCGAGGCGACGACCGACGCGCTCGATCGACCCGCGCCCGCGCCGGTCGAGAACGCGACCGCGACGCTGCGCGACCTGGGGGTCGACGTCGACCGTCCCCGGGTGAACTACGACGGGCCGTGGTGACGCGATCGACGGCCGAGCGATGATGACGACCAGTCGACGGCGAACTCGATCCGGCGCGCGCCTACGAGCGGGCTCGCAGCCCGCGAGTCAGCCCGCGCGAGGGAGGTCGAGGGGACCCGCCAGCGGTTTCGGCGGGTCACCGAGGCCGAGGCTGGGGAGGCGTGAGGTGCGGGGCAGTCACGGAGGTAGATTCACTTCAATTCGGGAAACGCACCGGCCGAGACTCCCGCGAGTGAAACGAGCGGGAGTCAGGCCGGTGGACTTTCGAGCGCAGCGAGAAAGTGCACCGGCCGAGATTTGAACTCGGAATCAGACGTGCTCGCTCACTCCGTTCGCTGCGCGCGACTGATAGCGTTCAAATCACTCGATGATTTCTCTCACTTCGTTCGAGAAATGCACCGGCCGAGATTTGAACTCGGGTTGCAACCATGGCAAGGTTGCGTGATACCACTACACTACCGGTGCGTGCTTCGCAACGAACACTCCGCCGGTGGGACACTTAAACTTGTCACATTCGTGGCTCCGTGAGAGCGACCGTCACTGACTCGGTCGAGAGGTCGTACAGGTTCATCTCCCGTCCCTTCTTCGAGTACCGAACCCCGACCGGCGTGAGGAGATCGACGCGCTGGAGTCGGCGCAAGTGGTACGTGACCGCCTGAAGCGAGACGTCGAGTTCGTCGGCGATCTCGGAGGGCGTCGACGGCGACTCGCGGACGACGGCGATCACCTCACGAGCGGTCTCCGAGGCGAGAACCTCGAGGAGCCCGTCGGATCGATCGAGCGGGACCGTTCGTCGATCCCGGTCGAGATCGGACTCGCTCGGCGGCGGAGAGAGCCGTTCGAGCGTCATCGTCGACCGTCCGTGAGCGTTCGATCGAAGGACGATACGCCTCGATCGAGGACGTGGAGGTCATCGGCGGGGGAGGAGACGCCGTCGGGGAGGGACCACTCGACCGCGAGACCGTTCACTCTCGTTGAAACGAGCATCGGCTCTCGGAAGGGACGGGACGCGGGTGGATAGGTATTATGTCGACATAATCGACAC
This sequence comes from Halobellus captivus, assembly GCF_003697845.1. GTDB lineage: Archaea > Halobacteriota > Halobacteria > Halobacteriales > Haloferacaceae > Halorubrum > Halorubrum glutamatedens. Next base: position 66,970 of record NZ_RDQE01000011.1, read on the forward strand.
AATCGACTGGATCGGCACAACAATCAATACTCGTCGGACGAAGTCGGCAGACATGACCGATCTGGACGTGCCGAGGCGCATCCACATCGTTCCCCTCGGGTACGAGGAGGACCGCATCGTGGAACCGGTGATCGACGCCGACGCCGACGAGGTCCTTCTCCTCGAACCGAGCCCCGACGACGAGGGAGTCGACAGCCCGACGTACCACGAGAACGTCCGGGAACGACTCCGGGACGCCGGCGTTCGGATCGAGACGATCGAGTGTGACATCTTCAACCTGTACAGCTCGCTGGGAACGATCGCGGAGGTGTCCAACCGCTTCCGCGAGCACAGCGTCTACGTCAACCTGGCGGCCGGATCGAAGGTGACGGCGATCGGCGGGATGATCGCCTGTATGGTGACCGGGGCCGTGCCGTACTACGTGCGCGCGGAGACGTACGCGGGCGGAGAGGAGCGCCCGGTCGCGTCGGGCGCGAAGCCCCCGGAGACGCTTCCGAAGTATCACATCGAGGAGCCGGAGCGCGAACACGTCGCGGTCCTCGACCACGTCGCCGACTCCCAGCCCGTCACGAAACGCGACCTCATCGACTACGGGCGGCGGGAGGGGCTCCCGTTCGTCGCGCGCTACGAGACCGAGGGGGTCCAGAACCCCGATCGGGGGTATTACCGCCGGCTCAACACCCGGGTCGTGGAGCCGCTCCGGGAGCGGGGGTTCATCGAGATCGAGAAACACTCGAAGTACCAGTACGTCTCGCTCACTGAGAGCGGCGAGAACCACCTCCGTGCGTTCCGGTACCTCCTCGCGGAGTGAGCGATCCTCGTCCGCCTCCCCGGGTCGGAACCGCCACCGCTCGCCGAGGGGATCCCCGCCAATCCTCATGTGTGTTCGTCCCGAAGGGATACCATGGGTAGCCGTGACGACATCGCGGCGGTCCTCGACCGGCTCGAGCCGCCGCCACGGGTCGTCGACTGGTCGCTTCTCGTCGTCGTCCTCGCGGAGACGGCCACCGGGCTCGTCTCGTTCACGGTCGGGACGCCCGACGGCTGGCCGCTCTTCTGGCTCCATCGATCGCTCGGGCTCGCGATCGTCGTCCTGCTCGGCTGGAAGCTGGCTCGGGTGCGACACAGGCTGTTCGACCGGAGTCTGTGGCGACGCTCGACCGCGCTGTCGGTTCTGACGCTCGTCGCCGCGGTCGGAACGGTCTCGACCGGGATCCTCTGGGTGGTCGGGGTCGACGTTCGGGTCTCCTACTGGACGCTGTTGTCGATCCACGTCGGCTTCGGCCTGCTGCTCGTCCCGCTGGTGGCGTTTCACGCCGCGACTCGATTCCGTCCGCCGCGACGCGTCGACTTCGAGGGACGGCGGACCGCGGTCCAGTACGGAGCGCTGTTGATCGCGGGCGCGATCGTCTACCGCCTCCAGCAGGGAACGAACGCGCTGCTCTCGACGCCCGGCACGGACCGGCGGTTCACGGGGTCACAGCCGCGGGAGGGCGAGGGCAACGACGCCTTCCCGGTGACCTCCTGGGTCGCCGACGACCCGGACCCGATCGACCGGGCGATCTATCGGCTCGGCGTGACCGGGCTCGTCGGGGAACCACGGGAGTTCGCCGCGGACGAACTCGCCGGCGACGAGGTGTCGGCGCTGCTCGACTGTACGAGCGGCTGGTACACGGTCCAGGAGTGGAGCGGGACTCGGGTCGGCGACCTGATCGAGGCGGCGGGTGGGCTGGAGAGCGGTGGCGCCCCCGACGCCCCGGAACCGGCGTACGTCCGGTTCGTCTCCGTCACGGGGTACCGCTGGAGCCTTCCCCTCGAGGAGGCCGAGGACGCCCTCATCGCGACGCACGTCGGCGGCGACCGGCTCACGCACGGCCACGGCGGGCCCGTGCGGCTCGTCGCCCCCGGTCGCCGGGGGTTCCAGTGGGTGAAGTGGGTGACCCGGGTCGAGGTCCGCGCCGAGCGCGACCCCGCGCAGTGGGTCGTCACGCTGGTGAGCGGGTTCGACTAGGGCGAAGCGGCGACGGGCGCGATCCCGAAACTCCCGGATAGGCCCGTGTGAACGCCCCACAGTCCCGAAACCGGACCGCTATCCTTTTAGTCCGTCGTCCGGAATCAGGAGTACAGTCTCGCCACGATGCGCACCGAAGACGGACTCACGATCTGTGTCCCGTCTTCGGTCGTCCGGGAAGCCGAGGACGGTCGCGAGGCGACTCGCAAACTCGGCTACGTCGCCCGTGCGGCGGCGGTGTTCCGGGCGGACCGGCTCGTCGTCTTCCCCGACGGGGAAGGCGAACGACGCCGGGGCGGGGAGTACGTCCGTGCCGTGCTGGGGTACGCCGCGACGCCCCCGGAGCTCCGAAAGGACCTCTGGGGCGAGCGCGACGAGCTCCGGTACGTCGGCGTGCTGCCGCCGCTGCGCGTGCCGTGGCGGACCGGCTCGCCCCCGAACGGGGACGAGTCGACAACACAGGGACTCGTGACCGAGGTCGGACCTGAAGGCCGCGTCCGGGTCAATTCCCCGCTGGGGGAACACCCGATCTCCCTGCTCGTTCCCTCCGGAATGGAGGTCGAGCAGGGGGAGCGCGTCACCATCAGGGTCTCTTCGAGAGAACCGGTCCGCGCCCGCATCACCGGGAAGCCCGAGGCGGGCTTCCAGGTCGTGGAAGCGGACCTGTCGGAAGCGCTCGCCGGCGACGGACTCGCCGTCGCCACGTCGCGACACGGGGAGGAACTCTCCGTCTCGCGGCTCGGCGGACTCGTCGCCGACGCGCGGGAGGCCGGCGGATACACCGTCGCCTTCGGCGCGCCGGAGCGGGGGCTTCCGGAGATGCTCGGGCTCTCGCCCGAGGACATCCGGGCGGCCGTCACGGACGGCCGCCGAGTCGAACCCGATCCGGGGTTCGACCTCTGGCTGAACACGATCCCGGCACAGGGCAGCGGGGTAGTCCGAACGGAGGAGGCTCTGTTCGCGACCCTCGGCTCGCTCACACTCACGGAGTAAACACATGCCACAACCAAGCCGACCACGAAAAGGCTCGCTGGGCTACGGCCCACGCACCCGCGCGGACAGCGAGGTACCGCGCATTCGCTCGTGGCCAGACGACGACGGTGCACCCGCACTGCAGGGATTCGCCGGCTACAAGGCCGGGATGACCCACGTCATGATGGTCAACGACGAGGCGGACTCGCCGCGTGAGGGGATGGAGGAGTCCGTCCCCGTCACGGTGGTGGAGACGCCGCCGATGCACGCCGTCGCCGTGCGAGCCTACGAGGACACGCCGTACGGACAGAAGCCGGTAGTCGAGGTATGGGCGACCGAGTTCCACGAGGAGCTCGACCGCGCCCTCGACCTCCCGGCGGAGGACACCTTCGAGGAGGACGAGGCGGAACTCGAGCGGCTGCTCGAGGACGACGTGGTCGACGACGTCCGCGTCATCACCCACACCACCCCCTCGGAGCTCGCGAACGTGCCGAAGAAGAAGCCCGACGTGATGGAGACGCGCGTCGGCGGCGGCTCCCTCGAGGAGCGCGCCGACTTCGCACTCGAGCTCGTCGCCGACGGCGGCGCCCACGAGTTCGGCGACGTCTTCCGCGCCGGACAGTACACCGACGTCTCCGGCGTCACGAAGGGGAAGGGGACGCAGGGTCCCGTCAAACGCTGGGGCGTCCAGAAGCGGAAGGGCAAACACGCCCGCCAGGGATGGCGGCGTCGGATCGGCAACCTCGGTCCGTGGAACCCCTCCCGCGTGCGCTCCACCGTTCCCCAGCAGGGCCAGACCGGCTACCACCAGCGCACCGAGCTCAACAAGCGCCTCATCGACTTCGGCGAGGGCGACGACGCCTCCGTCGACGGCGGCTTCGTCAACTACGGCGAGGTCGACGGCGAGTACGCGCTGGTCAAGGGCTCGCTGCCGGGGCCGGACAAGCGCCTGCTGCGATTCCGCCCGGCCATCCGGCCGAACGACCAGCCGCGCCTCGACCCCGAGGTCCGGTACGTATCCACCGCATCCAACCAGGGATAATCCATGAACGCAACAGTACACGACCTGGACGGCGGGGACGCGGGCAGCGTCGAGCTGCCGGCGATCTTCGAGACCGCGTTCCGACCGGACCTCATCGGTCGGGCGGTCAGCGCCGCACAGGCCAACCGGAAACAGGCCTACGGGGCCGACGAGTTCGCCGGACTGCGGACCCCCGCGGAGTCGTTCGGCTCCGGGCGCGGGCTCGCTCACGTCCCGCGCTCCGAGAACGTCGCCCGCCGCGTCCCGCACGCGGTTTCGGGCCGCGCCGCACACCCCCCGAAGGCCGAGAAGGACCAGACGAAGAAACTGAACGACAAGGAGCGACAGCTCGCCATCCGGTCGGCCGTCGCGGCCACCGCCGACGCCGAGCTCGTCGCCGAGCGCGGTCACGCCTTCGACGACGACCTCGACCTCCCGCTCGTCGTGAGCGACGAGTTCGAGGACCTACAGAAGACCCAGGAGGCCCTGGGAGTGCTCGAGGCGGTCGGCGTCGACGCCGACGTCGAGCGCGCCGACGAGGGACGCTCCGTCCGCGCGGGTCGCGGGAAGACCCGCGGCCGCAAGTACAGCCAGCCGAAGTCCGTGCTCGTCGTGACGAGCGAGGAGCCGTCGCGCGCCGCCCGCAATCTCGCGGGCGTCGACGTCGCGACCGCCGGCGAGGTCAACGCGGAGGACCTCGCGCCCGGCGCGCACCCGGGTCGGCTCACGCTGTGGACCGAGTCGGCGATCGAGGAGGTGGCCGACCGATGAGCTCGCTCATCGAACACCCGCTCGTGACCGAGCAGGCGATGAACGAGATGGACTTCAAGAACAAGCTGCTGTTCTTAGTCGACATCGACGCGACCAAACCGGAGATCCGCGACGAGATCTCCGAGCGATACGAGGTCACCGTCGTCGACGTGAACACGCAGGTGACGTCGAAGGGCAAGAAGAAGGCGACGGTCACGCTCTCCGCGGAGGACGACGCGACCGACATCGCCTCCCGGATCGGGGTGTTCTGACGATGGGACGACGAATCCAAGGACAGCGGCGAGGACGCGGCGGCCCGACGTTCCGGGCCCCCTCCCACCGCTACAAGGCGGAACTGTCGCACAAGACGCTCGAGGACACGGACCTGATCACCGGCGAGATCGTCGGGATCGAACACGACCCGGCGCGTTCCGCGCCGCTCGCGGAGGTCGAGTTCGACGACGACGACCGTCGACTCGTGCTCGCGCCGGAGGGCGTTCGTGTGGGCGAGACGATCCAGGTCGGCGTCTCGGCGGAGATCAAACCCGGGAACACGCTCCCGCTCGCGGAGATCCCCGAGGGGGTCCCCGTGTGTAACGTCGAGAGCAACCGCGGCGACGGCGGGAAGTTCGCCCGCGCCTCGGGCGTCTCGGCGACGCTTCTCACTCACGACCGCGACGTCGCGGTCGTCCAGCTTCCCAGCGGGGAAGTGAAACGGCTCGACCCGCAGTGTCGCGCCACGATCGGCGTGGTCGCGGGCGGCGGACGGACGGAGAAGCCCTTCGTCAAGGCCGGAAACAAGTACCACAAGATGCAGGCGCGCGGGACGAAGTACCCGCGCGTTCGCGGCGTCGCGATGAACGCCGTCGACCACCCCTTCGGTGGGGGTGGCCGCCAACACCCCGGTCAGCCGAAGTCGGTCTCGCGGGACGCCCCGCCGGGACGCAAGGTCGGGGACATCGCATCCAAACGGACCGGACGAGGTAGCAACAAATGAGTTCCGAATACCGCACCGGCCGCGAGGGCGAGGAGTTCGCCTACCGCGGTCACTCGCTCGACGAGCTGCAGGAGATGGACGTAGAGGAGGTCGCGGAACTGCTCCCCGCACGACAGCGGCGAAGCATCACGCGAGGCCTGAGCGTCGAGAAGGAGAAGCTTCTCGAGAAGGCCCGAAGCCGTGACAAGGAGACGACCGCCGACGACCCGATCCGGACGCATCTGCGCGACATGCCGATCCTTCCGGAGTTCGTCGGCGTCACCTTCTCCGTGTACAACGGACACAGCTTCGAGCGCGTTCAGGTCGAACCCGAGATGATCGGACACTACCTGGGCGAGTTCCACCAGACCCGAAGCACCGTCGAACACGGCCAGGCCGGCATCGGCGCGACCCGGTCCTCGAAGTTCGTGCCCCTCAAGTAACCCATGGGAATCAACTACAGCGTCGAGGCCGACCCGGAGACCACCGCCAAGGGGATGCTCCGCGACCGGCCCATCAGCGTGAAGGACAGCAAGGAGATCTCCCGGGAGATCAAAGGCGAGACGGTCGCCGACGCCGAGGCGTACCTCCAGGAGGTCATCGACGAGGAGACCTCGGTGCCGATGCGCCAGCACAGCGCCGGCGCGGGCCACCGCTCGGACATCGACGGCTGGGACGCGGGACGGTATCCCGCGAAGGCCGCCAAGGACTTCCTCAAGCTCCTGGAGAACGTCAAGCACAACGCCGACGAGCAGGGGTTCGACGGCGACGAGATGGTGATCAAACACGTCGCTCCCCACAAGGTCGGCGAGCGACCGGGTCGGAACCCGCGCGCGGCGGGGGCGACCCAGTGGAACACCACGCTCGCGGACGTCGAACTGATCATCGAGGAGCCGGAGGCTGAGAACTAATGGCTGACGAACACCAATTCATCGAGGACGGCCTTCGCCGTTCACAGATCAACGAGTTCTTCGCGGACGAGCTCGGCCGAGCCGGCTACGGCGGCATGGACGTCGCCAAAACGCCGATGGGCACGCAGATCGTCCTGAAAGCGGAGAAGCCCGGCATGGTGATCGGGAAGGGCGGGAAGAACATCCGCAAGATCACCACCGAGCTGGAGGACCGCTTCGACATGGACGACCCGCAGATCGACGTTCAGGAGGTCGACGAGCCCGACCTGAACGCCCAGATCGTCGCGGACCGGCTCGCGAACGCCCTCGAACGGGGCTGGTACTTCCGGAAGGCGGGCCACACCACGATCGACCGCATCATGGACGCCGGCGCGCTCGGCGCCGAGATCGTGTTGAGCGGGAAGGTCACCGGCGCCCGCTCGCGCGTGGAGAAGTTCAACCGCGGCTACATCAAACACAACGGCGAGCCGGCCCAGGAGGTCGTCGACCACGGCAAGGGCGTCGCCGTGATGAAGCTCGGCACCATCGGCGTCAACGTCAAGATCATCCCGCCGGGCGCGAAGCTGCCCGACGACTTCGACGTCCGCGAGGACGCCGAGGTCCCCGAAGTCGACCAGGCCGACGCGGCCGCCGACGAGGGCGTCGAGGCGCTCTTAGAGGAGGAGCCCGAGGAGGTCCCGGAGGTCGGGGCCGACGACGACGTCGACGTTCCGGACGACGATCCGGCGGACGTCATCGACGAGGAGATCGTCGAGGAGGTCGTCGAGGAGACCGGCGAGACCGCGACCGGGGCGACGGACGCTCCCGCGGAGGAGCCCGTCGAGACGGGCGACGTCGACGACGAGCCGGACGAGCTCGACGAGGAGATCGAATCGGAGGCGGCCGACCTGGTCGCCGAGATGGAAGAGGCCGACGAGGAAGCCGAGGAGGACGAGTAACATGGCGATCCTCTACACCGACGAGATCCGCGACATGACCGCCGCAGAGCGGGAGGTCGAACTCGAGGAGCTCGAGACCGAGCTGCTCAACACGAAGGCACAGCAGGCGGCCGGCGGGATGCCCGAAAGCCCCGGCCGGGTGAACGAACTGAAGAAGACGATCGCCCGGATCAAGACGATCCAGGCGGAAGAAGGCGACTTCGACGACGAGTAACGAACGATGATATCCCCCGAAACGCTCGTACGGCACGAACTCGTCGGCCTCCCGGTTCGGGTGGCCGACGCCGACAGCGACGCCCACGTCGGGATCGCCGGTCGGGTGCTGTTCGAGACGGAACGCACCCTCGTGGTGCGAACCGGATCGGGGGACAAGCGGGTGCCCAAATCGGGCACGACCTTTGAGTTCGCGGTCGTCGAGACGGCGACCGCACGCACAGATGAAGCCGCCGACGACGGCCAGTCGTCGGGGTCCACGTCCCAACTCGGGTCGGATACTGCGGGGGTCCGCCCCCGTCAGTCCGGCCCGTCCGGGTCCACACGCGTCGTCGACGGTGACGATGGGGGTCCGGCGAGCCGGCGAGGCGAGTGCAAAGACGCGGTCTACGTAACGGTGGATGGCACGCGGCTGCGGGACCGGCCCGCCGAACGCACCGAACGAGGTGTCTCACAATGGCGATAGGAATAGACGTACCCATGCCTCCGGAGCCAGACGACCCGGAGGATTACGACTACGAGAAGTGCCCGTTCTACGGGCAGCTTCCCGTCCGCGGCCAGCTCCGAGAGGGGACGGTCGTGTCGACGGATATGGAAAAGACCGTCATCGTCGAGCGAGAATACGACGTGTTCGTACCGAAATACGATCGGTACATGAAGCGTCGGTCGCGCATCCCGGCACACGTGCCGGGCGTGCTCGACTCGCTCGAAGTCGGTGACGAAGTGACGATCGCGGAGACGCGACCGCTCTCGAAGACGAAGTCCCACGTCGTCGTCGAGAACCTGACGGGTGATGCGTGATGGAGGCGCTCAAAGCCGACGTCACACAGGGGCTCTCGAAGGGTTCCCTCATCACGTGTGCCGACAACACCGGCGCGCGTGAGCTGAAGGTGATCTCCGTCGCCGGCTACTCCGGCACGAAGAACCGCCACCCGAAGGCAGGTATCGGCGACAAGGTGACCGTCTCGGTCACGAAGGGAACGCCCGAGATGCGGCGGCAGGTGCTGGAGGCGGTCGTCGTCCGCCAGCGCAAGTCGATCCGCCGTCCCGACGGCACGCGCGTGAAGTTCGAGGACAACGCGGCCGTGATCATCGACGACCTCGACGAGCCGCGGGGCACGGAGATCAAGGGCCCCGTCGCCCGCGAGGTCGCCGAGCGCTACGGGAGCATCGCGTCCACCGCGACGATGATCGTGTAACCATGACGAAACAGCCACGCAAACAACGAAAACGGTCGGAGACCGCGTCGCTTCACGAGCGGCAACGGAAGGTCCGATCCCCGCTCACGCCCGAGCTCCGCGAGGAGTACGGCCAGCGGAACGTCCGCGTCAACGCGGGCGACACCGTCGAGGTGCTCCGCGGCGACGCCGCGGGCACCGAAGGCGAGGTCCTCTCGGTGGACCTCTCCGCCGAGCGGATCACCGTCGAGGACGTCACCGTCGAGCGAGCGGACGGGGAAGAGGCTCCCCGACCGATCCCGGCGAGCAACGTCCGCGTGACGGATCTGGACCTCTCGGACGACCGCCGCGAGGCGCGGCTCCAGGAGGACAACGAATGACTCGACATCAGAAACGACTGGCGGTACCGAACTCCTGGCCGGTCGAGCGGAAGACCCAGACGTTCACCGTGAAGGCCGGCGCAGGCCCTCACGGCGAGGCTGGCGTCCCGCTCGTCGTCCTGCTGCGGGACGTGCTCGGCTACGTCGACTCGACGAAGGAGGCGCGCTACGCGCTGAACAACGACTCGGTCCTCGTGAACGGGGACGCGGTGTCGGACGAACAGCGGCCGATCGGGATGTTCGACATCCTGGCGTTCCCCGTCCGCGGGGAGTACTTCCGTGTGTTCCCCGACGAGGGTGGTCGGCTCGCGCTGACGCCCGTCGACGAGGAGTCCGCGGGGAGTCGACTCGGAAAGGTGGCGAACAAGACGGTCGTCCCCGGCGGGGACGCCCAGCTGACGCTCCACGACGGAACGAACGTCCGTGTGGACGCCGACACCGAGTACGACACCAAGGACTCGATCGTCGTCGACAACGAGTCCAAGGAGGTCGTCGCCCACTTCGAGTACGAGGAGGGCGCGCTCGTCACCGCCATCGCCGGCCAGCACGCCGGTCGGATCGGCGAGATAGAGACGATCGACGTCACGCTCGGATCCGGCTCCAACACGGTCGTCGTCGGCGACGGCGAGGACCGCTACGAGACGGTCGAGGAGTACGTGGTCGTCATCGACGAGAACTTCACCGACGACGACGGCGCGACCGGGTCCGACGACGCCGACGAGGCGGGTGAGGACGATGAGTGACGCGGAGAGCGCGTCCCACGAGATGCGCGAGCCGTCCGTCGAGAAGGTCGTCGTCCACATGGGCGTCGGCCAGGGCGGCGAGCCGCTCGCGGACGCCGAGAACATCATCGAGGAGGTCACGGGCCAGCAGTCGGTCCGGACGACCGCGAAGCGCACCATCGCCGAGTTCGGGATCCGCAAGGGCGACCCGATCGGCGTCAAGGTGACGCTGCGCGGCGACGACGCCCACGAGTTCCTCGAGACGGCGCTCGAACTGGTCGACGTTTCGGCTCGACAGTTCGACGACACGGGGAACCTGAGCTTCGGGGTCGAGGACCACACCGACTTCCCGAGCCAGGAGTACGACCCGAACATCGGCATCTACGGGCTCGACGTGACGACGACCATCGTCCGACCGGGCTACCGCGTCGCCAAGCGCGACAAGGTGACCCGCTCGATCCCGTCGAGCCATCGGATGACCGCCGAGGACGCCATCGCGTTCCTCGAAACGAACTTCGACGTTGAGGTAACGGAATGAGCGAAGCGAACAACGAGACGGGCGAGCACGCGGCGAAACGCACCGGCCAGCAGCACGAATGCCGGCGGTGCGGCCGCGAGCAGGGGTTAGTCGGGAAGTACGACATCAACCTCTGCCGACAGTGCTTCCGCGAGGTCGCTCGAGACATGGGATTCGAGAAGTACAGCTGATCATGACAGGAAACGATCCATTCGCCAACGCACTCGCAGGCGTGGACAACGCCGAGAGCGTTGGCCACCTGTCGTACACGGTAGAGCCCGCTTCGAACATCATCGGCTCCGTCCTCGAGGTCCTCTACGACCGCGGGTACGTCGACGGCTTCGAGTACGTCGACGACGGGAAAGCCGGGAAGTTCGAGGTCGAACTGAAAGGCGCGATCAACGAATGTGGCGCCGTCAAGCCCCGCTACTCGGCGGGCGCGAACGACTTCGAGAAGTGGGAGAAGCGATACCTCCCGGCCCGTGACTACGGGACGCTCATCGTCACGACGAGCCACGGCGTCATGAGCCACTACGAGGCCCGCGAGGAGGGCATCGGTGGCCAAGTGATCGCATACGTCTACTAACAATGAACAGAGTCGAAATCGAGATCCCGGACGACGTCTCCGCCGAGACCGACCACCTCGAACTCACCGTCGAGGGTCCCAACGGGAGCGTCACGCGACGCCTCTGGTACCCCGACGTCGACGTGTCGGTCGAGGACGGTGCGGTCGCCATCGCCACGGAGAACGAGGACGCGAAGACGAACGCCACGGTCGGCACCTTCGAGAGCCACGTCTCCAACATGATCCACGGCGTGACCGAGGGGTGGGAGTACACGATGGAGGTGTACTACGCCCACTTCCCGATGCAGGTCAGCGTGGACGGCGACGAGGTCGTCATCGAGAACTTCCTCGGCGAGAAGGCGCAGCGACGCACTCCGATCCGCGGGGACACGGACGTACAGATAGACGGCGAGACGGTGACGCTCACGGGCTCCGACAAGGAGGCCGTCGGCCAGACCGCCGCCGACATCGAACAGCTGACGAAGGTGACCGACAAGGACACGCGCGTCTTCCAGGACGGCGTGTACATCGTCGAGAAGCCGACCGGAGGTGCCTGACATGGCCGAGGAACTCGAAGACATCAGCGGCGTCGGTCCCTCGAAGGCAGACGCGCTTCGAGCGGCCGGCTACGAGACGGTAGAGGACGTGAAGGCCGCCTCCCAGTCGGAGCTCTCCGAGGTCGACGGCGTCGGCAACGCGCTCGCCGCGCGTATCAAAGCCGACGTCGGCGGTCTGGAGGTCGACGAGGAGGCCGAAGCGGAGATCGAAGACGAGACCGACGAGGAGGAGGCCGCGGCGGCCGACTCCGACGACGAGGTCGAAACGGAGCTTCGTCCCCGCGGTCACGCCGACAAGACGCCGGAGCTGGACGAGGAGACCGCTCGCGCGCTCGCACAGAAGCACCGCGAGGGGAAACCGCAGTTCAACCGGCAGGACTACCACAAGAAGAAGCGGATCCCGACGTCGTGGCGCAAGCCGCGCGGCGGGCTCTCCAAGCAGCGCCGCCGCATGAAGGCGAAGGGCCCCGTCGTCGAGGCGGGGTTCCGTTCGCCGACGGCGTCGCGCGACCTCCACCCGAGCGGCTTCGAGGAGGTCCGTGTCCACAACACGGACGACCTCGAGGGCGTCGACGGCGACACGCAGGCGGTCCGTATCGCCTCGAAGGTCGGCGGACGCAAGCGCGAACTGATCGAGGACGAGGCGGAGGAGCGCGGAATTCGCGTGTTGAACCCGACCTACGTCGAGGTGGAGGTGGACGATGAGTGACCTGAAGGCTCAGAAACGGCTGGCGGCGGACGAACTTGACGTCGGCAAGGGCCGCGTCTGGCTCGACCCCGACGCCCAAGAGGAGATCGAGGACGCGATCACCCGCGAGGACGTTCGCGAACTCATCGACCAGGGCACGATCCGCGCGAAGGACGCGAAGACGAACTCCCGCGGTCGGGCCCGCGAGCGCGCGGAGAAGCGCTCGTACGGCCACAAGACGGGTGCCGGTTCCCGGAAGGGGAAGGCCGGCGCGCGACAGAACACGAAGGACGACTGGAAGGCGCGGATCCGCGCACAGCGCGCCCGCCTGAAGGAGCTCCGCGACGAGGAGGACGTTCTCGACTCGTCGGAGTACCGCACGCTTTACAACAAGGCGAGCGGGGGCGAGTTCGAGGACGTCGCCCGTCTGGAGGCGTACATCCGGACGCAGTACGGCTACGAGGTGACGGAATAATGGCGACAGGACCACGATACAAGGTGCCGATGCGGCGCCGCCGAGAGGTCCGGACGGATTACCACCAGAGGTTGCGCCTGCTGAAATCGGGCAAGCCTCGCCTGGTCGCCCGGGTGAGCAACGCTCACGTCAGGGCGCAGCTGGTTACTCCCGGACCCGACGGCGACGAGACCCACGCGGCCGCCTCCAGCGAGGACCTCGCAGACTACGGCTGGGACGCCCCGACGGGCAACCTCCCCAGCGCGTACCTCACGGGGTACCTCGCGGGCGCTCGCGCGGTCGAGGCGGGCCTCGAGGAGGCCGTCCTCGACATCGGGCTCAACACGGCGACGCCCGGCAACAAGACGTTCGCGGTACAGGAAGGAGCGATCGACGCGGGCCTCGAGATCCCCCACAACGACGACGTGCTGGCCGACTGGTCGCGCACGCGAGGCGAGCACATCGCCGCGTACGCCGAGCAGCTCGACGAGCCGCTGTATTCGGGGGAGTTCGACGCCGGCGAGTTACCCGAGCACTTCGATTCCGTGCTCGACGAGCTACAGGAGGACCATGAGTAGACACAACGACGGCTGGGAACCGCGAACGCGGCTCGGCCGCAAGGTACAGGACGGCGACGTCACGTCGATGGAACAGGCGCTCGACTCCGGGCTCCCGCTGAAGGAGGCCGAGATAGTCGACCAGCTCCTTCCGGGGCTCGAAGACGAGGTGCTGGACATCAACATGGTTCAGCGCATGACCGACTCCGGCCGGCGCGTGAAGTTCCGGTGCGTCGTGGCGGTGGGCAACCGCGACGGTTACCTCGGCTACGCACAGGCGCGGGACGACCAGGTCGGCGGCGCGATCCAGAAGGCGATCGACGTCGCGAAGCTGAACGTCATCGAGGTCGACCGCGGCTCCGGGTCCTGGGAGGACCAGCCCGGCGGGACGAACTCGCTGACCCGGACGGCGAAGGGGAAGGCCGGCTCCGTCACCGTGGAGATCAAGCCCGCCCCGCAGGGGCTCGGGCTGGCCGCCGCGGAGACGGTGCGGAACATCCTCGAGCTCGCGGGCGTCGAGGACGCCTGGACGAACTCCGACGGCAACACGCGAACGACGGTGAACCTCGCGAAGGCGACGTTCAACGCGCTGGAGAACGCGGCACAGTCCCGCACGCCCCAGCACGCACGGCAGGTCCACTACGACGAGGTGAGCGAGTGATGCAGGCGATCGTTCAGCTCCGCGGTGAGGTCAACGTGAACGAGGGCGTCGTCGACACGCTCGACATGCTGAACGTCGGACGGGTCAACCACGCGACGTTCGTTCCGGAGACCGACTCCTACCGCGGCATGATCACGAAGGTGAACGACCTCGTCGCCTTCGGCGAGCCGACCGTCGAGACGGTGGCGGCCACCATCGAGCGGCGCGGCGAGCCCCTCGAGGGCGACGCCGACGTCGACGACGAGTGGGTCGCGGAACACACCGACTACGACGACGTGGCGGCGCTTTCGGACGCGATCGTCGCCGAAGAGACGACGCTGCGCGAGCAGGGTCTCTCCCCGACGCTCCGTCTTCACGCCCCGCGCGGCGGTCACGACGGGATCAAACACCCGATCGTGGAGGGCGGAGAACTCGGTCGCCACTCCACCGAGGAGATCGACGCGCTCCTGGAGGCGATGCGATGACCGACAAGAAGCGCCGACAGCGCGGCTCCCGGACGCACGGCGGCGGCACGCACAAGAACCGGCGCGGTGCCGGTCACCGCGGCGGCCGCGGTGCCGCCGGTCGCGCGAAACACGAGTACCACAACTACGGACCGCTCGGCAAATACGGCTTCAAGCGCCCCGAGGACTCACGGACCGAGGTCCTCGAGGTCAAAGCCCAGAAGCTCGACGAGGACGCGGCGCTGTACGCCGCGGAGGGCCTCGCCGAGGAGGACGGCGACGCGTACGTCATCGACGCCCGCGACGTCGTCGACGACGGCCACGACGCGGACGTGGTGAAGGTGCTCGGCGGCGGACAGGTCCGCCACGAGCTCCACGTCACCGCCGACGCGTTCACGGCCGGCGCGGTCGAGGGGATCGAGTCCGCCGGCGGCGAGGCGACGCTCTCCGAGCGCGCCGAGGAGGCGTCGGACGGATCAGAAAACACTTCCGACGACGAGACTGACGAGGCGTAAATGAGTTGGAAGGAGGTCGCCGAACCGGTGCTCTCGCGGATGCCCGTCGTGGAGCGACCCGCGGGTCACGTCCCGTTCCGGCGCAAGCTCATGTGGACGGCGGGGATCCTGCTCGTCTACTTCTTTTTGACCAACATCAATCCGTTCGGCCTGGCGGCCGAACAGGGGAGCGACTTCTTCGGACAGTTCCGCTCGGTGTTGGCCGGGGAGTCGGGCTCGCTGTTACAGGTCGGTATCGGTCCGATCGTCACGGCGTCGATCGTCTTACAGCTGCTCGGCGGCGCGAACCTGCTCGGGCTCGACACGGACGACCCGCGCGACCAGGTCCTCTACCAGGGCCTTCAGAAGCTCCTCGTGATCATCGTCACCGCCCTCACGGCCGCTCCGATGGTGTTCACCGGCGAGTTCCTTCCAGCCGATCAGGCCGTCGGACAGGCGCTCGGGATCGGCGAGTTCGGCGTCGAGGTACTGATCTTCGCACAGGTCTTCGTCGGCGGTCTCCTCATCCTGTTCATGGACGAGATCGTGAGCAAGTGGGGCGTCGGCTCCGGCGTGGGGCTGTTCATCATCGCCGCCGTGAGCCAGCAGATCGTCGGGGGGTTCTTCAGCTTCTCGGCGCTCGGCGCGCCCGGCTTCTTCGCGAGCTGGTACGGGATCGTCTTCGGTGACGTTCCCGTCTCGCTGTCGCCGTTCACGGCCGAGGGCCTCCAGAACCTGCTTTTCGACCCCGGAAACGTTCTGGCGCTCTTCACGACGGTGTTCATCTTCGGGATCGTCGTGTACGCGGAGTCGGTCCGCGTCGAGATCCCGCTGTCACACGCCCGCGTGAAGGGTGCCCGGGGGCGCTTCCCGGTGAAGCTCATCTACGCGTCCGTCCTGCCGATGATCCTCGTTCGCGCGCTTCAGGCGAACGTCCAGTTCCTCGGACAGATCCTCTCCTCGCAGTGGGCGGGGATGCCGGCGTGGCTCGGGACCTATAGCGACCAGGGACAGCCCCTCTCGGGACTGTTCTACTACCTGAACCCGATCCAGTCGCGGACCGAGTGGATGTGGTTCCTCGGGGAGATCCCGGCGTCGGTTGAACCGTGGATGATCGCCGTTCGGCTCGCCATCGACCTCACGTTCATGGTCGTCGGCGGGGCGATCTTCGCGATCTTCTGGGTCGAGACCACCGGCATGGGACCGGAAGCGACGGCGAAGCAGATCCAGAACTCCGGGATGCAGATCCCGGGGTTCCGGCGGAACCCGCAGGTCGTAGAGAAGGTGATGGAGCGGTACATCCCGCAGGTGACCGTCATCGGCGGGGCGCTCGTCGGGCTGCTCGCCGTGATGGCGAACCTGCTGGGCACCATCGGGCAGGTCTCCGGTACCGGGCTGCTGCTCGCGGTCTCGATCACGTACAAGCTGTACGAGGAGATCGCAGAGGAGCAGCTCATGGAGATGCATCCGATGATGCGCCAGATGTTCGGCAACGAGTAACGAACATCTACACTCCTTTAAATTCTTTTTCGACCCTGAGCGACTGCTCCGTCCTCAGTTGGCTCCCGTCTGGGGGTGGTCGCAGTGACCAACCCGGAGGACTTCTTCGGGCAGCTCAACGAGGCCGAGGCGGTCACTGACGACCAAGAGGACTCTATCGAAACATCGGTTGAGCAGACGGAAGCGGACGCACTCCGGGCAGATGCGGATACGACAGCTAACTCAACTACATCCACGGAGCCACGGCGACGAACTGTTAACCCCCGATATATTGCTAGATGTCGATTCTGTCGGTGTAAGTTCAAACAACACCGCATCGCGGTGAGGCACGAGGGCAGGTGCGACGCTGAAGCAGTCTCACAGTGTCGGTACTGCCGCGAGACGCATACCCGGGACGATGACCCGACCCACCATCTCAAGACGTGTGAGGCGTACCAGCGAGCCGAGAAGCGTCTCAAAGAACGGAGTGAGTCGGATGCGACCGACACTGACGAACCCACCGAGGCGGCCGACTCTGATGACGAGCACTTCGCCCGTACGTTCATCGACCCGCAACCCCACGAGTTCCACGCCTATCTCAAATGGAACTGTGAGCACCTCGATAATCCACTCCGATCGTACTTCGGCCTACGCTCCCTCCAGGGGGAGCATGACTTCGAGCAGCACGGGCGGCTCAGAACGACCACTGGAATCGACGGGAGTGAGTGGAACATCGAGTTCGGATTCAAATCTTCCGGGCTTGCCCCACGCGACGCCGAGAATTTCCAACTCGAAGAGGTCCGAGAGTACCTTGTATTCGTGTATCCGAAAGGATACGATTCATGGGGTGCCGCTAAGTCGGAAGCGCGAAAACGTGCCTACTTCCGTATATCCCCTCGGTGGCCGGATATCGAAACGAAGGAGGGCAACAAATCGATGTCAGACACCGGTTTGGAGGGGTACAACGTAGAGGTTGAGGGCTCTTACTGGGATTTCGAACAGTACCCAACGGTGCTCCGGCAGTCGCTCGATGCGCTCGCGACGCGCCAGGGATTCCGATTTAACAGTCCGACCCCCATCTACCCAGTCGACTTCGATGAGGATCGGCTCCACAATTCCTCGAATATCGTCGACGCAGAGCTGTACGTTAGAGTGCTCAAAGGAGAAACTGGTGAGGTCATCGCGTACGACGGGACGCTTCACGAGATCTCCTTGTTACTCGCCGGCGACCGCGAAGGGTACACGAAGTCGGTCCGTGACGACCGGGAGTGTCCCGGTCACTATCACACCGCGACCATCGATTCTCGGCGTGCCGGTGAGCTAGTCGGTAGCCACGAGCTAGCGAAAGAGTTCAAACACTACCACATGCGAAACCCCGACGCCGTCGAGGGAACAGATCTCGAAAACCCGAAAATTGGCGTCTCCTTCCAGCACTCGATTCACGACGGCACGCTGTACTGGAGGGACCTCGACACGCTTGTCACGGAACTCGACGAGGCGCTGTTGAACGTTCTCAACTGGTCGAGGATTCCGACCCGTCCGGACGGCCAGATGTTCGTCGACGACGACTACTTCGAGGTGACCGGATCTCGTCGCTGGCGGAAGATCCTTCGCGACCGTTTGCCGCGAATCGAGACCAAACAAGACGACCAAATCTTCGCGACGGCGGCGCAAATGAACGAGACGGACACGGAGCTGGTTGAGACACTGCTCACAGACGGCGGAGAGACGTCGCCGAAGGAGTTGGCCCGTTCCATCGGCGTTCACCTCGACACCGTCTATCGCGCTCTCAAGCGGCTCTCGCCGCTCGTGGATCATACCTACGGAGAGGTTCAAATCGGATCGAAGTACATCGCCCAGGAACTGACGGGATACATCGATGCGGTGTCGAACAGTATCAAGTCCGGTCTTGAGAACGCGCTTGACGGGCTCACTAGAGCGGAGGCTCACGGCGGTGACGACGACCCGTGGAGTCGGTGGCTCGACAGGTACGGCGGAGAGATTAGCCGCACCAAAGGCGTGGATCCTGACGAGCTCGACATCGGGTTCCAGCCCGATTCCCTCGCTGAGGCGCGTCGGCTCCTCCGGAGTGGGGCGAGCCAGTGGTCGAAGGTGACGGGTGAGGACCTTCGGCAGTTCGCGTTCGAGTTCGCGCCAAAGATCACTCTCGTCGACGGTCGCGTATACGAACCCCGTCGCTTTGCCGACGCATTAGGGACTCCCGGCTAGCGCGGCACCTCGTGAGAGGCATCACTATCGATCCGGTCAGTTAGCGGACTATTTTGCTTCTTTTCTGGCGGTGTTCGCGATCAGTTCGTCGATCTCTCGCTCCCTGAGCGACTACACCGTCTCCCGCACCGTCCTAACTCCGAGGTGGGGTACCCACCTCTCCGTTAGGTGTGTGGCTAAGGAGCCACACTAGGAAACCACTGCCTCGCTTCGCTCGGCAGATTCCAGCAGAAACACAGGTGGTCGGCGCGCCTGACTCGGCGCGCCTCAATCTCTACACCTCTAAGATTCGTTTGAAACACCACAAGGGCGATAGCACCCATAATCAGTACCATGCTTCAACCGCTCAGAGGGTTCGTCTGAAACTCGCGAGTCCCGTCGACTTAGGCGCTTTATTCCCGTTTCTTCAACCCCACGAAGGTTCGTCTGAAACGCGATCCGAATCACCCCGCCCTGCGTCTCGAAGGCGCTTCAACCCCACGAAGGTTCGTCTGAAACTACGTGCCGAGAGTGCGCGCCGTTAGACAGCGAGAGGCTTCAACCCCACGAAGGTTCGTCTGAAACACGTCGTCGACGGTCAGGCCCGTGTTTGCCGGCAGGGGCTTCAACCCCACGAAGGTTCGTCTGAAACGCCCGTAGGGACCGACCGCGTCGACGAGTTGGTCGTGCTTCAACCCCACGAAGGTTCGTCTGAAACCCTGGATCCAGTCCTCGGTGGGCTGGTGCCCGCGGTAGCTTCAACCCCACGAAGGTTCGTCTGAAACCGGCAAAGGCCGGATGGAGCCCAGCGACGTTCGCGCTTCAACCCCACGAAGGTTCGTCTGAAACTCGCTACCCCCATCGTCGTC
The DNA here is from genome assembly GCF_003697845.1 of Halobellus captivus. GTDB lineage: Archaea > Halobacteriota > Halobacteria > Halobacteriales > Haloferacaceae > Halorubrum > Halorubrum glutamatedens. Next base: position 86,534 of record NZ_RDQE01000011.1, read on the forward strand.
ATCATCACTCCCGCCAGCTTCAACCCCACGAAGGTTCGTCTGAAACACGGGCGTCCTCGACGACGTGTGGCCGGACGGACTCGCTTCAACCCCACGAAGGTTCGTCTGAAACTCTCCTCCTCGCCGTCGCCGTAGTTCTCGAGCTTGTGGCTTCAACCCCACGAAGGTTCGTCTGAAACGAGTGCGGCCCGGTGTGAGCCATGTCCACCGCCGGCTTCAACCCCACGAAGGTTCGTCTGAAACGAGTGCGGCCCGGTGTGAGCCATGTCCACCGCCGGCTTCAACCCCACGAAGGTTCGTCTGAAACTCCGGTGAGGAGTTCGGCCCGGCAGGCGGTCCGGGTGCTTCAACCCCACGAAGGTTCGTCTGAAACTCGTCGACGATCGCCTCGACAGCAACCGCTGCGGCTGGCTTCAACCCCACGAAGGTTCGTCTGAAACTCTCGTTCATCGCCGTCGCGAACGCCGACGGCTACGCGCTTCAACCCCACGAAGGTTCGTCTGAAACGCGGTGAGGGCGACGCCGAAGCGATGCTCACGCGGTCGCTTCAACCCCACGAAGGTTCGTCTGAAACGTGGCCCGAGGGCACGGCGCTGTTCACCTACCCCGAGCTTCAACCCCACGAAGGTTCGTCTGAAACACGCCTGGATCCCGTTCATCGCAGCCTGTGCGTCTTGCTTCAACCCCACGAAGGTTCGTCTGAAACTGGCTGCGGCGTGAGGTGGCGTCGTGACGGCACCCGCTTCAACCCCACGAAGGTTCGTCTGAAACTTCCTGGTCGTCACCGAAGTCGCTCGAGCCGCCCGAGCTTCAACCCCACGAAGGTTCGTCTGAAACGAGGACTGCCGACAGTGACGCGCCGGCGTCAGTGTCCGCTTCAACCCCACGAAGGTTCGTCTGAAACTCGTCGTCGTCGGGCGGTTCGTCGTCGTCCGGCGGCTTCAACCCCACGAAGGTTCGTCTGAAACCCTCGAGCGAATATGTCCCCGACTCCGCTTGGGCCGCTTCAACCCCACGAAGGTTCGTCTGAAACCCGCGTCGGTCAACCGGATCCCCATCCCCGCGCCGGCTTCAACCCCACGAAGGTTCGTCTGAAACTCGTCTCGATGACGTGGCCTTTCTCGTCGATGACCTGGCTTCAACCCCACGAAGGTTCGTCTGAAACGCGAGACGCTCGACGAACACGGCGCGGTCAGCGGCTTCAACCCCACGAAGGTTCGTCTGAAACCCATCCGATCAGTCGGGTGTATCTGCGGGGCGAGCGAGCTTCAACCCCACGAAGGTTCGTCTGAAACAGTTCGAGACGACCGACGTCCACGAGTCGATCTCGGAGCTTCAACCCCACGAAGGTTCGTCTGAAACCGTAGCCGCCGCTTGCTGTCTGTGTCATGTGTCTTCGCTTCAACCCCACGAAGGTTCGTCTGAAACTCGAACACGCGTCGCTGGTCGACATCCCTCGCAGCCAGCTTCAACCCCACGAAGGTTCGTCTGAAACCGTAGCCGCCGCTTGCTGTCTGTGTCATGTGTCTTCGCTTCAACCCCACGAAGGTTCGTCTGAAACTCGAACACGCGTCGCTGGTCGACATCCCTCGCAGCCAGCTTCAACCCCACGAAGGTTCGTCTGAAACCGGCTGGTTGCCGCCCGTCCGCAGCTGGGAGATCTCGCTTCAACCCCACGAAGGTTCGTCTGAAACACGCCGGAGGGATCGACGTCCGGAGCGTCGGAACCGGCGCTTCAACCCCACGAAGGTTCGTCTGAAACACGCGCTCCCGATCATCGGGCCGCTGCTCCTCGCGCTTCAACCCCACGAAGGTTCGTCTGAAACGCGCGGGAAGCCGTCGCCGAAGACCTCGGGAAGGTCGCTTCAACCCCACGAAGGTTCGTCTGAAA
>NZ_RDQE01000011.1:88434-88498 GCF_003697845.1 Halobellus captivus
ACGCGCTCCCGATCATCGGGCCGCTGCTCCTCGCGCTTCAACCCCACGAAGGTTCGTCTGAAAC
>NZ_RDQE01000011.1:88508-162227 GCF_003697845.1 Halobellus captivus
GCGCGGGAAGCCGTCGCCGAAGACCTCGGGAAGGTCGCTTCAACCCCACGAAGGTTCGTCTGAAACCCAGCAGCCCGCCCCCGTGTTCGCCGACGACGCGGTGCTTCAACCCCACGAAGGTTCGTCTGAAACACGACTGCGGCTGGGACGTGCGCCATCACATCGAGCTTCAACCCCACGAAGGTTCGTCTGAAACGAGGACGATCTCCGTGACGCCGTCCTCGACAATGTCGCTTCAACCCCACGAAGGTTCGTCTGAAACTACAACGTCGAGACGAAGGCCGACTCGATGCGCGAGCTTCAACCCCACGAAGGTTCGTCTGAAACGAGGGCGTCGAGTACCAACGCGCCGTCGAGTGGCTGGCTTCAACCCCACGAAGGTTCGTCTGAAACACGACTACACCAGCGGCGTCGGCGGTCAGGGCGGCTTCAACCCCACGAAGGTTCGTCTGAAACGAGATCCGTCTCGTCGACGATCGTCTCGAGCGTGTCGCTTCAACCCCACGAAGGTTCGTCTGAAACGTAGCGGGGATTCGTCCCGGAGACCGCATTGTTGTCGCTTCAACCCCACGAAGGTTCGTCTGAAACCAACGTCTCGATCAGCTGCTTCTTCGTCTTCGGCGAGCTTCAACCCCACGAAGGTTCGTCTGAAACGGCACTTCTACGACGTATCCGTGACGACGGACCTCGCTTCAACCCCACGAAGGTTCGTCTGAAACAATGTTGAGTTCCTGTGAGACGGGGACGCCCTCGGTGCTTCAACCCCACGAAGGTTCGTCTGAAACGCGCGCACACAGACAGTCGGCGGCGAGGATGTGCCGCTCGCGGCTTCAACCCCACGAAGGTTCGTCTGAAACCCGCCAGGGCGAGGACCCGCGGACGATCCGCGAGGCTTCAACCCCACGAAGGTTCGTCTGAAACGCTGGCGTGTGGCGCGTCTCCGGCCCCCTCCCGTCGCTTCAACCCCACGAAGGTTCGTCTGAAACGCGTCTGGTGGTGCGACAGCGTTGACGAGGCGTTTGCTTCAACCCCACGAAGGTTCGTCTGAAACGCGTCGTCGCTTGAGACGGTTGAAGAGCGCACCGGGCTTCAACCCCACGAAGGTTCGTCTGAAACCTCCAGTACACCCACGCCGCGAGTCCGATCGTGAGTGCTTCAACCCCACGAAGGTTCGTCTGAAACGCGTCGTCGCTTGAGACGGTTGAAGAGCGCACCGGGCTTCAACCCCACGAAGGTTCGTCTGAAACCTCCAGTACACCCACGCCGCGAGTCCGATCGTGAGTGCTTCAACCCCACGAAGGTTCGTCTGAAACCGTTTTTGACGTTCCCCGTCACGGTTTCCAGCTTCCCGCTTCAACCCCACGAAGGTTCGTCTGAAACAACTGTCGAACCTCATCGACGCCTACGACGACCTCGCTTCAACCCCACGAAGGTTCGTCTGAAACGAGTCGGATTCGACGCGGATCGTGTTCCACGCGTCGGCTTCAACCCCACGAAGGTTCGTCTGAAACCTGTTCCACGACCTCGGCGGGGACGCGCCCGGAGTTGCTTCAACCCCACGAAGGTTCGTCTGAAACTCGTAGCGGTGCTGTTCGGCTCCGAAATCCGCCTGCTTCAACCCCACGAAGGTTCGTCTGAAACGAGTCCGCGATCGAGGCACCCTGCCACCCGGTGTTGCTTCAACCCCACGAAGGTTCGTCTGAAACCGTGCTGCTGGGAGCGCTCGGCGTCGATGACGACGCTTCAACCCCACGAAGGTTCGTCTGAAACCCGGTGTCGACCAGGGCGTCACGGGTCGTCGTGCGCTTCAACCCCACGAAGGTTCGTCTGAAACCTCGATCTCGGCGAGTAGCCGCAGGATGTGCTCTTGGCTTCAACCCCACGAAGGTTCGTCTGAAACGCGGTTGATACAGGTCTGCGAGTTCATCCACCGGGGGCTTCAACCCCACGAAGGTTCGTCTGAAACGCGACACCCACCCCGACATCCCGGAGCAGTCATGGACGCTTCAACCCCACGAAGGTTCGTCTGAAACTTCGCGATGGCTTCCTCGCGGGTTCGGGCGGCCATGTGCTTCAACCCCACGAAGGTTCGTCTGAAACCGGACCGACAGCCTCGCGGTCACGTCCGGGATCCGCCAGCTTCAACCCCACGAAGGTTCGTCTGAAACCCGAGGGCGTTGAGGCCGACCTGCCGACGATCCACCGCTTCAACCCCACGAAGGTTCGTCTGAAACGGTGCTCGCCGGTGCGGTCGAGGCGGGCGTCGTCGATGCTTCAACCCCACGAAGGTTCGTCTGAAACCGGATCCCCCGGGCGATAATCCTATCAGGTTCGCCGTAGCTTCAACCCCACGAAGGTTCGTCTGAAACTCGCCGAGTCGTGCGCCGGTCTTGAGAAGCGTCAAGACGCTTCAACCCCACGAAGGTTCGTCTGAAACACTCACCACACCGGGGACGATCCAGCGGGTCGACGAGCTTCAACCCCACGAAGGTTCGTCTGAAACACTCGACAACGGTCCGGCTCGGACCACAAGACGCGGCTTCAACCCCACGAAGGTTCGTCTGAAACTCGTCCTCGCCGCGCTCCTCGTCGGGCCGGACCGGGCTTCAACCCCACGAAGGTTCGTCTGAAACCCCCACATAGTCGTCCTCGTTTGGCCACTTGTGATCGCTTCAACCCCACGAAGGTTCGTCTGAAACCGAATCGGCCGTGGCGGCCGTTCAAGACGCGCATTGGCTTCAACCCCACGAAGGTTCGTCTGAAACGCATCTTGTTGCCGGACCAATACACCCACGCCGCGAGCTTCAACCCCACGAAGGTTCGTCTGAAACGCATCTTGTTGCCGGACCAATACACCCACGCCGCGAGCTTCAACCCCACGAAGGTTCGTCTGAAACGCGACGAGGAGCGCGTTGATCGCACCGACGACGATGCTTCAACCCCACGAAGGTTCGTCTGAAACCGTGACGAGCCCGCCGACGAGCACCCATCGCGTCGCGCTTCAACCCCACGAAGGTTCGTCTGAAACGATCCATTACCCGGCATGGTCGGCCCCCTCGTCGCGCTTCAACCCCACGAAGGTTCGTCTGAAACCGATGCGCGAGGCCCGGCGTGTCGCCTGGACCTTCGCTTCAACCCCACGAAGGTTCGTCTGAAACCTAAAGCGTCGGGATCAGCTGTAGCTCAACTTCGGAGCTTCAACCCCACGAAGGTTCGTCTGAAACCCGTTGACGTGAGCGGCGAACTCACCCCCGACGCGTGGCTTCAACCCCACGAAGGTTCGTCTGAAACGATGTAGCGATTCAGGTCGTCATCCTCGTGTTCTTGCTTCAACCCCACGAAGGTTCGTCTGAAACGCATCAGTTCGACTTCCGATCGACAACCATCGACGGGCTTCAACCCCACGAAGGTTCGTCTGAAACCGGCGTATCGACCAGCTGGAGGACAGCTTGAACACGCTTCAACCCCACGAAGGTTCGTCTGAAACCATGCCCGATTCCGGGCACATACCCGCTCATCTACCCATTCTCGGATTAGTCTTTCCGTCGACCCTCAATACTCGAGATCTCCCCGGGGGTCGACGGAGGATCAGACTTCCGTATCGGTCTGAACTCCCGCGTCGATCACGCCTCGACCCGTTTCGAGGTCGTACCGCTCGCTCGCCGTCGAGATCTCGAGCGCCTCCGGCGTGTCGTCCGGCGGCGGATCCGAGACGGGGATCGACACCAGCGTCCGCTTGAGTGTCTGAAACGACGCTCTCGCCTGTCGCCACTCGCCCTGGTTTCGGTGACGGAGATACCGCTCGTGTGTCGTCGTCTCCTCGGCGTCGACCAACACCAAGTAGTCCCGCGTCGGATACTCCGAACTGACGAGCGAGGCCTCCCGGAGCGTCTCCCCGCGTGCCTCGTTGAACGCCGCCACCAGGTCGTCCGACCGGTCCTCGGTTCGGCGCTGATCGTGAAGCACGTCGTAGTACCGCTCGACGCCCCGACCGATCATCATCGACTCCGGAATCACGTCCCCACCGACGGACTCCCGAAGCTCGCCGAGTGCCGCCCTCGTCGGACGGAGTAGCGACCGATCCCCGTAGATCAGCCGACTCGGAACGTAGTTCGCCTCCTCCGGCCCGTCGAGTCTCCACACCGTCGCCGGTGCCGGATCCCCGCCGAATCGGCGGTTACACCGCCCGGCGGCCTGAACGATCGCGGGTAGCGGGGCATAGTCACGGTACAGGCGGTCGAAACTCAAGTCCACGCCCGCCTCGATCAACTGTGTCGAGACCGTGATCGTCGGCGTCGCGTCGAACGGCGTCTTCACCGTCGGATCGAGGACTGCGTTCATCGCCGCGATCAACGCCGCCCGGTCCCGCGGCCGGATCCGCGTTGTCAGCGTCGTCACGACCTTCTCTGGATCCGGCTCGCGTTCCGCCAGCCGTTCGAGGTAGCACACCGGGTCGAACTCCTCACCCTCGTTCTCTCGCCAGTACGCCAGCAACTCGCCGGCGAGCGGAACCGTCCTCTCGCCGAGGAGCGACGCCGAGATCTCCGCCGCGGAGTCGACGGTGTTCACCACCGCGAGCGTGTTCGTCCCCCCGGTCGTCGCCCCGGCAAGTTCGTCGGCCGCCTCGACGAGCGGAAGCGGCGGTCGTCCCCCGTCGAAGTGGCCCGTGAGGCTCTCGTGAAGGTTGAAATCCACCCGTGGCGAGTCAGCGATCAGTTCGACCGCGTCGTCTCCGAGGTCGGTCAGCGGTTCAGGCGTCGGCGCGTGTGGGAGTCGGCCGAGCAGTCGCGGCTGCGTCGCAGTCATGAGCACCACCGTCGCGTCGTACTCCCTCGTCAAGTGATCGACGAGCCGGCCGATCAACCCCCACCACTCCATCGAGATCGCCTGCGGTTCGTCGACGAGGATCACCGCGTCCTGAAGTGCCGGTAGCTTCGTCGATTGAACGTTCTGCGGACCGGCGACGCTCTCGAACAGCTGCGTGAACGTCGTCAGCACTAGTTGGGACCGCCACGATTCCGCGTGAAGCGTTTCTTTCCCCGATGACGGCCCGTCCCTCCCGTTTCGTCCGCCAGTCGATAGGGAACTCCGTGTGTCCGCGAGGTGGTGGTGTTTGGTGTAGGCGGGGTTCTGCGGCGAGAGGCCGAAGACGTCGCGAACCTGCTCGTCGACCTGGTCGATGATGGACGTGTACGGAAGCGCGTAGACCACCCGACTATCGCGCTCCTCGGCGAGGTTGAGGGCGGCCCGAAGGCCGGTGTAGGTCTTTCCGAAGCCCGTCGGGAGCGTCAACTCGAACGCTCTCTCTCCCCGGTCGTGACCGGCTCTGAGGGCTTCGGTCACTCGCGCATTCGCGGCGGTCCGGATCGCTCCGAGCCGCTGCTCCAGTGACGCCGTTTCGTCCGGCAGGGATCGATTCGGCTCGTCGAGGTAGACCTCAGACGGCGTCCCATCCGGAAGCGTCGTCGTCGAGAGAGTCCGGACACGCTCCGTGAGCTTACCGACCTCTAGACGAGACAGCGATCCTTCGTCGATGGCTCCGAGCCCGCTCGCGTCCATCTTGTCGGCGGCCACCAAGGTCGACCACGTCCGGAGCGCACACCCGTACCACTCCTCGTCGTCGATCTCATCGAAATACTTGATCACTCTCCGTGCTTGATCGATACCGTCACCGACGAGATCGTCCCAGCTGTACGCCCCGTCGGTCGCCTCCTGGAGGACGACATCGGCAGCTTCGGACGCCGTTTCGTCGATGCTCTCTAGTTGCCGATTGGCGACTTCATATTCACCGTCGACGCGGTCGGTCTGGATATGGAACTGCCCAACCTCGTCGTAGAAGTTGTCGAGTACCGAGTGATGCTTGGTGACCGCGTAGAACCCCGCTGCGGTCGCTTCGAGGCTGAGGCCGCGCTCCATGAGCGCTATCGACGCGACGAGCCCACCAAAGGTTCCGTGATACGTGAGTTCGATCTCCCCTGCGGCGGTTCGGTCACCCGTCTCCACGTATGATTGGAAGTACTCGGTTAGCTTTCCGATGTCGTGAACCCACGTGACCGCCTCGATCACCTCTACCCACTCGTCACCATACGGAGTCGTTTCGGCTCCTTGGATCAACGTCTCTCCGAGACCTGAAACGCCTTCCAAGTGACGCTCCATGCTCTGTCCCGGCCGGGCCGAGTAGTCCGAAAGCGGTGTCGTGTCCATCTACAGGAAGCAAACCGAGCGCCCTTCGACGGACCGGACCGGTGCGGACGGAGCAGTCAACGTCTGGTCACCAGGTGTGAACGCGTAGGAGACGAATCCGGTCGTCCTCCGGCCGCTCTCGTCGGCCTCCATGTATGCTGGCGTCCGCTCCATACGGAGCGGCTCGCCGGCGGTCGGCACGACGTGTTCTTCCGGTACCGTCGAATCGATCGCCTCGACGTCGCCCCCGTCTTCAACCGTCGTCCGGGTCACGTCGGTGATATCGGCGAGACACTCGGTCTTCCCGAGCGAAGGTGTGTACGTCGATCGACCGGATTCCAAGAAGTCGGTCAGTCTCTCAAAGGTCTCCGTGTCGTCGAGTACGAGATCGATCCGGTACGCCGCATCGACGACGTACTCGAATGTTCGCCGTTTCCGCTCTTCAGCGATCACCTCCGGGTCGATAACGCTCTTTCCGGACACCCCGTCAGCGGTCTTGATATTCCCGCTTTTCGTCGGGAGCGTGAGCTGTGGGATCGACTGCGTTTCGAGCGGACATTCCGGCGAGATAGCGATCGCCGAAGTATCCTTCGCGAACGTATCGTAGTACGAGTCCCGCGGCTCACCGAGCACCGCGGCGAGCAACCCCGCGACCGTCGTCCGGGGCATCACCCGGTAGGTCAGCTTCTCCGTCGTCGCGTCGATCCGTCGGAAGTGCGCCCACGGACCGCGTGCGGTGAACGAGAGGACATCCCGTCCGACCACGTCGAGGTCAGTGGTACTCATTCCCCGTACGGGTCGACCTCTGTCACCGAGTCGGCACCCACGGCGTCCTCTAGCGCCGAGATTAGCGCATCGGGTCCGCCGGTTTCGCCGTCGATCTCGACGGTGAGGTGTCGATCCGCGATAACTTGGATGGAGTCGATGTGGTCGGCATAGGTCTCGAGGTCGACGAGAAGGTCGTCAACACCGAGGACGACGTCGGTGATGTTCCGGAGTTCTGCGTCGGGTGTCTCCTGAACGAGTTCAAGACCGTCGTCGAGCGTTCCGATATGGAAGGCGTCCGTTCCGTATTCCACACGGAGGTAGAGCCGCGGTTGGTGGCCCATCTTCGACCGGGTCAGTGTCTGGTTCTTCAACGCTCGCCAGAGGAGCGTATCCAACCGCTTAACGTCGGTCTGGCTGAGGAGCGTGTCGTCAGCTCCGATCTCGTTTACCACTCCGTGGAAGGGAACGAACGCGTACTGGAGTCGATTGTCCGTCGCGAACGTCCCTTGCTCGGCGTCGCCACCACTTGACACGACCGTAGAGAGTTGCTTGGCTTCGCTCTTCTGAACGACCGTGTTCAGGCTCCGGGCATGACTGAATTGAACCGGGCCGATGAACTGTCCTGGGAATCCGTCGCCGAGTTCGTCCTGGAAGTCGCTACTAAACGAACACGTCGCTCCGAAGTATCGGACGTCGGTCGCGTTCGAGAGGAACGTGTCCGCCGCCTCGCTGCCGGTCATATCGCCCAGATTATCCTCGTCGATTCCGGTAACTGCCGTGAACAGGTCATCCCGGTCAAGAACCGAATCAGCGTCGCTCTTCGTCGGGTTTTGGATGTACACGCCGTAGCCGTCATCGTCGAGTTGGTCTCGAAGATATCGTTTCAGTCGGACGTCAGTCACGACTGCAGTCCCGGTCGTCTCGTCGATCCGGGGCTTGTCGTTTGCCGACAGCGGGTTCCCGTTCGGGTTGGTGTCCTCGGCGTCGTAAGTGAAGACGATCTCGGAGCGGTTGTTCAGACTGTCGGTTCCGTCGGTGTCGGCAGTAGTGTTTTCGGTCATGTTAGGCGCTGGATTCGGGTGCTTCCTCGGTCTCTTCTTCCTCCTCGTACAGGCTCGAATCGCTCAGTCCGTAGGCGATTCCGAGGCTGTAGAGCCACTGGAGTTCCGATTCGTTGAGCCGCCACGACTGCGGATCGGCTGCAAGCATGGTGTCGGCGAGTCGGTCGGTGTATCGGGCGTTCGTTCGGTACGAGCGGCTTTCTTCGGCCTCGGCGTAGGAGTTGTTCATCTGGAGGACTTCCTTCGTCACCTCCTTGATCGTCTGTTTGGTCAGGTAGTCAACCGGATACCGTCGGATAAGCGTCGACGAGACGTTCTCGTAGCTCTGGTACGCCGATATCCGGCCGATCAACCCGCCGAGCGTGAACACCGCCTGCTCGGGGTCACCCGAGAGCGCGTCGTGGCTACTGATGAATTCGTCCAATCGTGCGCTTCTGTCTTCGAATTCGTCTGGCATGTGTGTGTGAATGAACTGTATCGTTTCGTCCGTATCCAGCACCTCTGACGCCTGTAGGGCATGGATCTGTGCGTACTGTTCGACCACGCTCCGCTTCGGAAACGAGATATATCCGTTGTCGTTCCCGAACTGATCGTTCTGATCCTGAACGAGTTGGTGGATATACTCCTCGAGCAGGGCCTTCGCGTCGATCCGCGTCCCGGTGAGCAGGTTCCGGACGCGCTGCATCCGGCTGTCATCGATGTCCCCGGCACCGGGCGTCTCGCTCGCTTCACGGCTGCTCCGGGTCGGTTCCGTGGTTCGACGGAAGTATCCACCGTACAGGATATATCGAACGAGGTGAAGGTTCCGACCGAGGATCGGACTCGACTCGGGATTGGGGTTATCGTGGAAGATCCCGTCCGACGTGAACACCGGTGCTTTCGTCACTCGGTTGTGCGCGTTCTCAAGCGGTACCGCCGGCGAGACACCGTCTAAGGTGTCGAAAAACACGCGATCCGGATTCCCGGAGACTTGGTGGACGACCGCGAAGCGGACATCATTCCAAGCGGCGGTCGAGCGGTCGCTAAACCGTATGTCGGAGTCGTCTTCGGTGACTTCGGCAGGAGCACTCTCGTTATCGACGCGATAGGCCTCGGCAAACAACGTTTCGACCGTCTCGTCGAAGGATCCGTCGGAACCGCCTTCGGCATCCCGGAGACGTGTATACACCCGGTCGTAGAACCATTCGAAGGTCTCATCGTCGACATCATCGCGCCGAGCTGCGAGGTATGGGAGGATGTACAGCCGGCGACTGCTCCCGAGTCCTCGATAGAAGTCGCCGAACAGCGACCCGGCGGATGCGATCGCTGCAGCCGTGTCGAACTCCAAGGGTCGCGCTCGCCACGCGGAACTACCCTCGGTATCGAGATCGACGAAGTGTTCTCGCTGCTTCTTTCCATACATCCCGAAGAGACCGGACGATCCTCCGGTGACCCTACCGTCGTCGTTACTGACGTATCCGGTTCCCTCTCCACTGGCATCGTCGACGGAGATACTCTGGAGTCGGTCAGCCTTCTTCGCCCGCATTACCTCGTTCAGCACCGGCACCTCTCCGGGGAACTTCCACTCGTCGCTATCCGGGAGCTTTACCCGAACCGTGATCAGCGCTTCTACTTCCTCTTCCTCGTCGGAAACGAGCTCGAGGAATGCCTCGGAAAGATCCTCCATCGCATCTTCGTCGTCACCGAGGGTGGCCAGTGCTTCGAGAATTGCTCGGTCCGAGTCTTCTACTTCGTTGCGAACCTCTTGGGCAAACTCAGATTGTGCCCAGTCAGTGAATCGATCTCGAATGTTATTCGTCCAGTAAGCATCATCCCTGAGTCCGGCAATATGGTGAGCATCCGCGCTCTTGTGCGTCGTGATTGAGTAATCCGTCATGTTACTCGTCTTGTCCTCCGGGTAAGCGTGTCCAACCCTGAACCGGTCGTCTTCGGTGTAAGTCGTTAATTCGACGGGGCCGCCATCGGTGTCGGAGCGTAGCGCCGGCGACTCCGGGTCCGACAGATCCGCGTGAACGACCACGAGACTATCCGCCTCACCGAACAGACTGTTCTTCGCGCTAGGTGTTAGGTACGCCAAGTGGTCAGGAGCGAGTTGGAAATCCAGCGCCGGCGACTGCTTCGAGCTATACCAATCGAGGAGAGAGTACTGCCACGCGACCTCGTACAGGGATCCCGGGATCCGGTTTTGCATCCGGCTGATCGCCGTTTCGGCGTTGTTACTCGGCATGATCGGTGATATTGACGAAACCAAGCCCCAACGCGTTCCGTTCGCCGAGGCCGGTGTCCAGAGCGAGGTTCAGGTGTCGTCGGTGGTCGTCGTCTCGAACGGTATATCCGAAGCGCCACTTGCTGAGGACGTAGGTCAACTCGGTCCCTTGGGAGACGGTGATCGGGATCGAGAAGGTCTTAATCAGTTCGTAGTCGTCGAACAACGAATACGATTTATCCGACGGTCCCGGGAGGTGATCGGGACAGAACAGCCGATGCTTCTTATCGAGGTTGTTCTCGAGTTGTGTCCGGAGCGGTTCCATCGAGTGTTCCGGCCGCCAGTAGATCGCCTGATCGCCCTGTTTTTCGATCCCGTACTCGTCGGCCTTCCATGGTGGGATCCGAACGAGCAGACCAGTTCCGGTTTCGATCGTCCCCGTCGTCCCCGGCTCGCCGACGTCCGGCGCGAGGCTGGTGAGTTCGTCGACGTGGAACGGCATTTCGCCGATGTTCAGTTCCCGCTCAGCTATCAGGTCCTCAGCAACTTCGGCGAGGAGTTCTTCTTGGGGTGCAGCGATAAGGAGTGTTCTCTCGTCGCCTTCCTCCATGTTCCCCGGAGGAAACGGGTTGCTGTACGTCATCCCTACTGGACGATTTTCGTCGTGGTATTGTTCGTATTCCGTATCTTGGAGGGCCCTCCAGAGACGGCCTCGGAGTTTGTGGTGGTACGTATTGTCGTACACCGTATCGGCTCTGGCACTCAGCCTAGCTAACAGTCGCATGGTGAGGTATCACCTATTATCACAACTATACCAATGTTTTCAGGTTGGATTATAAATATGACTCACAACAATCAATAATCAAGAACTATGATCGAACACCGTCGCTGCTGGGTATCCATTCATTAACCTCTTAGATGAGTCCATCCAAACTCGGATCGACACCGAGAAAACTCTCCTTGCCGTCATCCAAGCGCTCGAACGCGCCGACGGTTCCGTTGAGACGGTCGAGGACCTCCGATGGATCGTCATCGGGATGAAGGACTCCGACGATATCCCGACTATTGAGGAGATCAGGTCTGCCCTCCGAACTCCTCGCACACCCGAGCATCAGGTCGTTACACAGGACGAAGACAGGTCTAGGGTCACTACCGACTACGAGAACGGTGTCCAACTGATGCGGTCCCTCGGGGACGTCGTACAATTCTCTTCCGCAGCCGACGACAACTAACAAGCGGATCGACTGATTTCGACGTTTCCGCTCGATCAAGGTCGTCGAATTCGAGTATTACGACTACTCCCCATCTCCGGGCTTGGAGGGTTCACGAGATCCCCACACCTCGCCGGGGTACTCCCCGGAATGGCCTCGGGAGTCCCGACCAATTCCCCGGGGACTTCCGGGGCCTCCCCTCCGAAAACCGGATGCCGCCGACACCGCCCACCAGAGACATCGTACTGCCCCTTAGATGGTCGGTCGTAACTACCTGGGATATCGGCGGATTTCGACATTTACGCTCGATCAAAACTGTAGAATTCGGATATTACGAGGGTACCCTATCCTCCGGTTCCGAAAACACAGGTCTGGTCCAGTTCTCATCAGGGTACTCCCCGGAGTAGCCCCGGGAGCCCCGACCAATTCTCCCGGGATAGTTGGAGGCCGTTTCAGCCGGGAGCCGGGTACTGCCGGTATTGCCTCCTCGGAGATCCCGTACTTTCCCCTGTTATGGCCGGTAGTCGCTGACCACAGTATCACTCGATTTCACCGTTTCGCTCCGACCAGAACTACCAAATTTAGATATTTAGAAGGCTTCCCGTTCGTCCCCTTGATGAGGAGAGGGATCTCCTCGGTATCCATCCGGGCTGTTCCCGGGGTAACAGGGGAGTGGTCCCGACCAATTCTTCCGAGAGGTATCCCGAGATATCGACCAATTCTCCCGGGGCGTTACCCGTGAAGCCCGGCAGACTCGAAGGCCTCGTCAACGACGGCGGGTGTGGGGGCGTTGAGATAGGGCTCGATGGCCTGGAAGGAGTCCCACCCGCCGACCTGCATCACTACCCGAGGATTCATGTTCTCCTCAACGAGCAACCGCTGGGCGAACCGCCGGCGGAGGTCGTGGGAACTCACGTGGCGGTAGTCCGAGTCACCCGTCTCCTCGGCGGCGGCCTCGGCCGTCCGCTTGATTGCCGCCCGGACACCACGGACGGAGAGGTCGACAAAGGGTTGGTCGGGGGCGATGTTCTCGGCATTTTGATACTGCCGGAGGGACCGCTCGACGTCCTTAGGGAGGTACGCATTCCGTGGCTTCCCGCCCGAGCTGGTGGTGTCCTTCCCCCGGGGCACCCGGAGACGGTAATGGTCGGCGTCGGTCTGCTGGACGTGGGTCGGCTTGACCTGAGGGATCTCGAAGGCCCGGAGCCCGACGAACCCGCCCAATTGGAGCATCACGTCATCTCGATATGAGACGGCGGCTCGACGGAGTTGGTCGAGGTCGTCGTCGGTCATCCACACTTTATACGTGTCTTCGCCCTCCGTCGCCTCAAGTCGCATGTTGGTTACTACGGTTTCCGTCGTGAAGTATCTTCCATCTGATTAGAAATCCCCGGAATTGGGCCGACATCCGCCGGGAAGACCCTGTCTCAAATCTATCCAGTTCCGGGTTATCATACAAACCGGTAACTTATTTACTCGACCAACAGATACTACCAGTAGCCTTTTGCGAGTTGGTGGGCAATATTGGGTATGAGTCTCACCTCGGACGACTTCGAGGAGTTCGTCTCTTCGGACCCCGACGATGACGAGACGGTCCCGCTCGGACAGGCGCTGTCAGAGTTGGGACTCGATGTCGAGGTCGACTCCGTCGAAGCCGTTCGTGACATCCGCGAACGGTTATGAGGATTCTCCTCGACACCAACGTCCTCGTCGCAGCGGTTACTCGGGACACCGATCGATCTGATGAAGCGATCGATCTTCTTGATCAAGCCGATGATCCACTGGTCTCGGTTCTCAGCCTCATGGAACTGCGGAGCGTTCTGAGCAAAAAGAAACGGTTCGAACGGGATCGAATCGATGACATCGAGAATCGAGTCACTTCCCGAATGACTGTGACTTTCCCCGATGCCTCAGATATGATGGCAGCGAACCGCCTCCAATCGAACACGCTGCTGTACCCGATGGACGCGATGATCCTCTCGGCAGCTGACGCTGCCGACGCAACGCTCGCCTCGTTTGATTCCGAATTGGTTGAGCACGGCGCAGATCTCCCTCAACAGTTGCTCGACAAGGATGAGGACAAGACACCCAATGAACCGTAAATATGTGTTACGAGCCGGTGCCTTCGCCTTGTTTTGACTCAACTGAGCCACCAGCGTAAACTCCCGGAAACTCGTCAGTTGTCTCTTCAAGCTCTTCGAGGTCCGCAGAATCGAGCTTTCCAGCTTTGACTAACGCACCGATCTCCCCGGGTGTCAGTTGGTTTCCCTCACCCTCCTGTACTCTCTCATAGAGCTGATCAACATTAGGTTCGTATTCGATGTCGATCTCCACGTCGACGGTGTTCGCTCTTCCCGACCACCGACCAGACGTGTCGTAGTTGGCACCGAGGTAGAGACCGCGCTCTAGGATCTGCCTCATTCGACCGGTGTCTTGGTCGATTCCGATGAACATGAACGCCAATATCGACGAGAAGGCAGTGTTGAGTTCCTCGGTATCGAACGCCTCCATGACCTTCTCCCACTCGGTCTGCTCTAGCAGGAGCCAGAGCAGATTGAAGTCGCGGATTCCCTCTATGGTCCGCTCTCGGATCGCTTGACGACGATTGAGCTCGGTCTGGTCGTGGCTGTAGTCTTTCATCCCGCAGAGGTACTCCCTGTCGGTTGGAGAGAGGATACCACGGGGACGGTCGACCGGATGTATCAGCGACTCGCTAGAGAGGTCACCCTCCGCGTCTTCAACACCCGTGAACAGTTCTCGGCTCTTGTCCTGATCCCCGTCACTCATACAAGTCAAAATCCTCCTAATTGGGGATTCTCTGTGTGCCGGAATAATTTTATCGGTGGCGGGCACTCCTCTAGACAAGCGTGGATAGCATCCGACTCAACTCACGGCCGGCGGTCACGAGTACGGTAGTCGGAGAGCAGCCACGCACGAGACTGGAAACAACCCGGTACTACGGTACGCAGCGCTCAGCGTTGAATCAGGCGATGTCGGCGAAACCCCGCCAAGGAACCCGCCGACATCTGAAGCAAACTTGCGACCGGACAGGCCAACCATGACGGCTAACCGTTGCCGGCTACCATCAAGTCGATTTTCGACTAACAAAGGTGTTTCGGGGCTATCGTTGAGAACCCCCCGATCGGTGGACCTGTCCGTTTGTACTGACCGGGATCGCCCGGCACCGAACGGACTCCATGACCGAATCCCACGATAATACGGAGACAGCAGCACAGCACGATGAAGAGACGTCAGTCGAAGAGCTGGTCCAGAGCCATCTCGATACGTTCTCGGAACTCGCCGACTCTGACCTACCGATAGCGGAAGACGCCGAGAAAGCTATCGCGCTGACCGACGGGGGAGAAGACCAGTGAGTTGCTCACACGTCGAGCAGCTCGCGCCGGAGCCGAGGCGACTCGTCAAGGAGTTGCCGGAACTCCAACACTGCGCCGGCGAGCTCGGTGTCGGCCCGTGCGGCCGACTCGATGATGCGGTCGTCCTGCTCGTCGATGGCGTCCTCGGTCGTCCGGTCAGCGGGAGCGCCGCACCGCGGGCAGAACTGGGCGGTCGGCTTGAGCGTCTCGCGACAGTTCCCACAGGTCTTCGGCTTCGACGGCCCGGTATCGTCGTCCGCTTCCTCGACGTATCCGGTCTCGACCCGGATCTTCTCGTTTCGTTGCCGGTCGGTAGTATGGTCGTAGGCTTGGAGCATCCGGTCGTCGTTCCAGCCGGCGATGTGTTGGATCTGCTGGGGCTGGAGTCCTTCTCGGGACAGACGGGTGATTCCGGTGTGCCGGAAGTTGTGCGGGTTCACCGGCTTCTCGATGCCGGCACGGTCAGCGCAGATCTTGAGCATACTGCGCAGCGCGTCGGTGCTGAGAGCACACTCCTCCGGGTTGTCGTAGTCGTAGTTTCGGAGGACCGGCCAGAGAGGGGATTCGTCCCGCGGGTCGGGATGGTTCTGGTTGAGCCAGGTACGGAGTTCGGCACTGCTCTGGAGGATCGGGTATCGCTTGTCCGGCGCGCCCTTGTGACTGGACCCGTTCGGGTTCG
The DNA here is from genome assembly GCF_003697845.1 of Halobellus captivus. Taxonomy (GTDB): domain Archaea; phylum Halobacteriota; class Halobacteria; order Halobacteriales; family Haloferacaceae; genus Halorubrum; species Halorubrum glutamatedens. The sequence continues at coordinate 103,991 of NZ_RDQE01000011.1, forward strand.
GAGTGAAGTAGGGACGTTTGGTGTTGAGGTCGTGGACGTCCTTGACTCGGAGTTGGAGAGCCAGGGACGCACGAGCGCAACTGTCGACCAGGAACTCGATGAGTGCCGGGTCCCGGTGGTTCTTGGTGTGCTGTTTCAGCGCTTCGACGTCCTCGGGTTCGAGGATCTCGTCTTCGTTGACGCGGCTGATGCTCTGGGAGGGCGTGTCGATCCCATCGTAGAAGCCGAAGTCCTCGTAGTCGGGTTCGTCGTCGAGCCACTCGAAGAAGACCTTGATAGCCGCCTTGTACCCTCTCATGCCGCTGCCGTTGGGTTCGAGTCCATATCCGTCCTGGTCCTTCGGCTTGGTGAGGGTCCGGATGAGGTCGCGGTAGTCGGATCGATCCATCTCGACGAGGGGGACCGCAGCTCTGTCGGAGGCATTTCGAAGACTACTGAGGTCCCGATACAACGTATTGAGCGCGACGTCCTGGTTACCCTGTCTTTCCATACGAACGAAGTCGTGGATCGCTTTTCGGTCGGATCCGTCGATATCGCTCTCCTCAAGCAGCTCCCACTGCCGATCAAGCTTATTTTGTGTGTTGCTGGCGTCGTCGACGTTCATCGTATATTACCTAACTCAAGCCATATATTAAGACGTTTTGGCTTAACAAGCGCCAGATGTTCGGCAACGAGTAAGAACGATCCCAGAACGCAAACGCGCGCGTTCTGAACGTTCTTACGCCGGTTTATTAAAATCGCCTAGCCTGCTCCTCGATCAGTTCGATTCTGGGCAGCGGCCATCGATCCTCTATCGCCTTCCTGACGCTTGACTGCACCCTACGCGTGTCTCGTGACGTCTTCGAGATCGAACAGCCGTACGTCATCGCGCTCGGCCACGGCTCCCCCGGACTATGTCACACCACTCCGAGAGAACGAGGCGTACTTAGTGAACCGCCTCGGGGTCAAGCCCCGAGGCACTCGCCTTGTTCTTCTGTATACGGGCCTCTTATACGCTCGCTTCAACACCTCCGCAACCGTGACCGGTTTCAGTCGACGTTCTCGCTCGCAACGCGCACACGTTAACGCGGAGGTTCCAGTCGTTCAGTGGGATCGTTCCGTACCCACCTCGCGGGACTTCCCGAGTCGCTCGGGGCTCCGGGACGTGCGTGATCGACGAGTCACGGTGGAGCCACCGTGTCGGTCCGGTCTCGTCGCTCACGTTTCTCCCGTCGCGTCCGGAGCGCGGCCCTTTTGTCCCGTATCGACGAACTCGAAGTATGAACATCGAGGAGGGCGGGCTCACGGTGGAGGTCCCCGAGGCTCGCGACGGCGCGAGCGAGGGGACCGGCGGCGGCGTCTTCTTCAATCCCACGCAGGAACTGAACCGCGACGTCACCGTCGCGACCCTCCGCGCCTACCGGGAGCGCGAGCCGCGCGCGGCGACGTATCTCGACGCGATGGCCGCCTCGGGGATCCGGGGCGTACGAGCCGCCGCCGAGGGGTACGACGTGACGTGTGCCGACGTCGACCCCGACGCGGTCGATCTCGCCGACCGGAACCTCGCCGACAACGACCTCGAGGGCGAGGCCGTCCACCGCGACGTCAACGCGCTGTTGTACGACGACGGCCCCTTCGACGTGGTCGACCTGGACCCCTACGGGACGCCCGTTCCCTTCGCCGACCCCGCGTTCGCGAACGCGCGGAACCTCGTCTGTGTCACCGCCACCGACACCGCGCCGCTCTGTGGCGCCCACCTGCAGAGCGGGATCCGCAAGTACGGTGCGGTGCCGAGGAACACCGACTACCACCCGGAGATGGGGCTGCGAACGCTGATCTCCGCGCTGGTCCGGACCGCTGCGCGGTACGACAAGGCCGCCCGACCGATCGTCTCGCACGTCTCGCGACACTACGCGAGGACGTACCTCGAGCTCGAGTCGGGCGCGCGCGCGGCCGACGACGCCATCGACGAGCTCGGGTACGTCGATAACTGCGAGGACTGTCTCTGGCGGGAGCCGACGCACGGCCTGATCGCGGATCCGGTCGGGGAGTGCCCCGTCTGCGGGAGCGACCGCGTGCTGACGGCCGGGCCGCTCTGGCTGGGTCCGGTCGCGGAGCCGTCGTTCGCCCGAGCCGTCCGCGAACACGTCACCGACGACATGGGCGAGGCGACGCGCGCGCGGAAGCTGTTCGGAACCGTCGCGCGCGAACTGGACACGCCGACCCACTACGACCAACACCGTCTGTACAAGGAGTGGGGCGAGCCGGCGATCGGCATGGACGACTTCGTCGACCGGCTTCGAGGAGCCGGCTACGAGGCGAGCCGCGCCCACTACCGCGGGACCGCCGTCAAGACCACGGCGTCTATCCCGGAGATGCGGGAGGTCGTGCTCGAGGACGGAACGTAGGTCCTCGTACCCCGCGCGTTTTTGTCTCCGTCGGCCGAACCGATCCGCGTGACTCGACACCCGACATCCGGGCTCGCCAGGGCTCGACTCGTCTTCGACGCCGCGCGGGACCAGCAGGTGACGTTCCTGGCGGCCGGCGTCGCGTACTACGCGTTCGTCTCGCTCGTCCCGGCGCTGTTGTTGCTCCTCGTCGTCGCCACCACCGTCTTCGGCGACGTCCTCGCGACGGAGCTGCTCGCGTCGGTCGGGGACTTCCTGACGCCCGCGGGCGAGGAGGCGATCGGAGGCGCCGTCGCGTCCGCACAGGGACGTGCGGGCGCGAGCCTCCTCGGGGTCGTCGTCCTGCTCTGGTCGACGCTGAAGGTGTTCCGCGGACTCGACACCGCCTTCATCGAGGTGTACGGGATCGAAGAGCGAGTGACGTTCCTCGAACAGCTGACCGACGCGGGATCGGTCGTGATCGGGATCGGGGTCGGGATCACGGCCATGCTCGTCGTGGGGGCGGTCGCCGCCGCCGTCGACGTCCCGCTTCTGGCGTCGGCGAGCGTCCTCGCGCTGCCGGTGATACTCACCGTGGTTTTCCTTCCGATGTACCTCCTGCTTCCGGATCCCGAGATAACGCTCCGCGAGGCGCTTCCCGGCGCGGTCTTCGCCGCCGCGGGATGGACCGTCCTCCAGGCCGGGTTCCAGGCGTACGCCGCGACCGCCGGACAGTATCAGGTGTACGGCGTCGTCGGCGGGGTGCTCCTCCTCGTCACGTGGCTGTACGTCGCCGCGATCATCGTGATCGTGGGAGCCGTCATCAACGCCACGCTGGCGGACGGACCGACGGGAGGTCCGGCGGACGGTCGGGCCGCCGGTTCGACGGACGGTTCGGTGACTCGTTCGACTCCCGACCGGAGCACGGACCGGCAGTTACAACACGGCCGCGGTCGACGCACGGATATGAACGGAGAGGCGGATCGCGGCGGGGGCGACGGCGGCGCGGAACCCCCCGGAGAAGGGTCCCGCGGCGACGGGGACGAGGAGGAGTCTCCCCGCGGGGCGCCTGACGTCGCCGCCCTCGAGGCGGAGGTCGGTCGGCTCCGGGCGCGCCTCGAGGAGTTCGAGACCGACGTGGAGGAGCGCACGGTCGACAAGCCGGCACTGGAGTCGGAGCTGAAACGCTACGTCCGCTCGCGGATGCGGCGCGGCCACGCCCGCGGCTGGGGGCCGTACCTCGTCCTGTTGTACGGGACGGTGCTGACGCTCGGCGCGTTCACGTTCCTGAACGGGATCTACGCGATCGCCGCGATGATCGTCCTCGGGCTGTCGACGCTCGGACTGTACACCCTCTTCATCCTCGTCGGCGTCGGACTCAACCTGATCGAGACGCCCGGAAAGGCGCTCGACTACGCTCGTAACCGGGGAGACGACTGACCCGACCGTGACCGGGATCGTTCCCGCGGAGCGCGGCATCGGCGGGACCGCCCTCGCCGACGCGCTTCCCGAGTTCGTCGTCGTCGTCTTCGCGGCCGTCACCCATCTCGCGGACCCGTGGTTCCTCTTCGCCGCCCTCGCGATCGCCTACTGGTTCGCGGGAGACCGGCTCGCGACCGCGCCGCGTCGGGCGGGCGCGGTCGCGATCGCGGCCGTCACCTGCGCGTACGCCGCCGTCGCGCTCGGGAAGGCGTGGTTCGCGGTCCCCCGCCCGCCGGGCGCGATGGGTCTCGCGGACGTGCCGGCGTGGCTCCCCGTGCTGTTGTCGGGGTGGTACGAGGCACAGGTGCTCTCCGACGGCTTCGGATTCCCGAGCGGACACGCGACGGGGGCGGCGGCGGCGTACGGCGCGCTCGCGCTGCTGTACGACCGGGTCTGGACCGCCCGCCGGCGGCTGCTCACGGGCGGCGGCGTCGCGGTCGCCGTGGCCGCCTCGCGGGTCGTCATCGAGGTTCACTACGTCGTCGACGTCGTCGCCGGCCTCCTCGTCGGCGGGGGCGTCGTCGTCGGGGTGCTGTGGCTCGCGGGCGACGCAAGGTTCCGGGGCTCCGGGGTCGACCGTGCGGTCGGCGGGCTCGAGCTCGACCCGACCCCGGCGTTCCTGCTGGCGGCGGCCGTCTCCGTCGCGGCGGCCGGGGTCGCGGCGGCGGGCGGCCACACCGGCGAGGTCGTCGAGGCCGGCATCGGGATCGCGACCGGCGTCGGCGGCGCGATCGGCTGGCTGCTCGTCGACGGCGACGAGCCCGCGGTTCCCGTCCGGATCGCGGTCCCGGCGCTCGCCGTCACCGGGAGCCTGTGGGTCGGCGCGTACGTGCTCGCCGACTCGCTCGCGGTCACGCTCGTCGCGACGACCGCCGCCGTCGTCGCCGTCGTCGCGCTGCCGGCGCTCCCGGAACGGCTCGCCGGAACGCTTTAACTCCCCGCCGTCCGTCACGTCGGACGATGCTCGACGCCCCCCTCGTCGACGTCACGATCATCGCCGCCACCGTGCTCGGCCTCTGGGTCGGCGCGCGGTCGCTCGTGGACGCGGTGGTCCGGATCGCACGCCGGTTCGGCGTCTCCGAGCTGACGATCGGGTTGACGATCGTCGCGATGGGGACGTCGACCCCGGAGCTGGTCGTCTCGATCGACGCCGCGTTCGCGGGGCTCGGCGACGTCGCCGTCTCGAACGTGATCGGCAGCAACGTCTACAACCTCGCGTTCATCCTCGGCGTCGTCTCGCTCATACGGGTCGTCCCCGTCGAGCGATCGCTCGTCCACCGCGACGGGATCGCGCTGGTGATCGCGACGCTCGCGGGCGTTTGGGCCGTCGCCGACGGCGTCGTCACGCGCCCGGAGGGACTGGCGCTCGCCGCCGGGTTCGCCGCGTACACCGGCTACCTCCTCCGTGACGAGCGCGGTGGTTCGTCGATCGACACGGTGTACCCGGACTCGCGCGTGACGGAGACGCTCGCCGGTCACGCCCGCTTTCGCGGCCGAGACGCCGTGCTCCTGTTCGGGGGGCTCGCACTCGTGCTCGTCTGTGGCCACTTCATGGTTGAGGCGGCCACGTCGCTGGCGCGCGACGCCGGGATATCGGAGTGGGTCATCGGCGGGACGATCGTCGCGGCGGGGACCTCGACGCCGGAGCTCGCGGTGTCGCTCGTCGCGATGCGGGAGGGACACGTCGGGATGTCGGTCGGCAACGTCGTCGGCTCGAACCTGTTCAACGTCCTCGGGATCCTGGGCATCGCCGCCACGCTCCGGCCGCTGATCACGAGCGGCGCGGCGGTCGAGACCGGGATCTGGCTCGTGGCCGTGACGGTCCTGATGGTCGCCGCGCTGTGGACCGGCCGCCGACTCTCGGGGATCGAGGGCGCGCTGTTCGCGCTCTCCGAGGGTCTCCGATGGGTCCTCGGGTTACTTCGGATCTTCGGATGACGTTGACGCGTCGCTGGCGCGTCGAAAAAACGGAGAGTTCGGGGGTTCGACGGCCTCAGAACGTCTCCAGGTAGCGGTCCTCCTCCCACTCGGAGACCTGGGTGAGGTACTCGCTGAACTCCTGGGATTTGGCCTCCGCGAACTTCTCGGAGACGTGCGGGCCGAGCGCGTCCTGGACGACGTCGTCGGCCTCCAGCGCGTCGACGGCCGCGCCGAGGTTCGGCGGGAGCGTCTCGATGCCGTACTCCTCGCGTTTGGCCTCGTCGAACTCGTAGATGTCCTCGCGGACCGGGTCGCCCGGATCGGCGTCGGTCTCGATCCCGTGGAGTCCGGCGGCAATGAGCGCCGCCATCCCGAGGTAGGGGTTACACGACGGGTCCGGACTGCGGACCTCGAACCGGGCGGAGACGCCCGCGGCGTCGGGGACGCGGACGAGCGCCGAGCGGTTCGTGTCGGACCACGCGACGTAGATCGGTGCCTCGTAGCCGGGTACCAGCCGCTTGTAGGAGTTCACGGTCGGGTTCGTGACGGCCGTGAACGCCTGCGCGTGGTTCAGGATGCCACCCATGAACTGGTAGGCGGTCTCGCTCAGGTTGAACTCGTCGTCGGAGTCGGCGAAGGCGTTGCCGTCCTCGTCGAACAGCGAGATGTGGCTGTGCATTCCCGAGCCGTTGATCTCGGCGATCGGCTTGGGCATGAACGTCGCGTGGAGGTCGTGTTGGGCGGCGACCGCGCGGACGACGGCGCGGAACGTCGCGATGTTGTCAGCGGTCGTGAGCGCGTCCGCGTACTTGAAGTTGATCTCGTGTTGGCCCTCGGCGACCTCGTGGTGGGACGCCTCGATCTCGAAGCCCATCTCCTCCAGCGTGAAGATGATCTCCTTGCGGACGTCGCTCGCGAGGTCCTTCGGCGCGAGGTCGAAGTAGCCGCCGTTGTCGTGGGGGATCGTCGTCGCGTTCCCTTCGTCGTCGGTCTTGAACAGGAAGAACTCCGGTTCGGGACCGATGGAGACGGAGTATCCCATGTCGTCGGCCTTCTCGAGGACGCTCTTGAGCACCTGGCGCGGACCGCCGACGAACGGCTCGCCGTCCGTACCGACGATGTCACAGATGAGACGGGCGGCGCCGGAGTCGCCGCCGTCGTCCCGCCACGGGAGCACCGCGAAGGTCTCCGGGTCGGGAACGAGTCGCATGTCAGATTCCTGAATGCGGACGAACCCCTCGATCGAGGAGCCGTCGAAGTAGATGCCCTCGGTGAACGCCTTCTCGGCCTGGTGAGCCGGCACGGAGACGTTCTTGACGACGCCGAGGATGTCGGTGAACTGTAGCCGCAGGAAGTCGACGTTCTCGTCGTCTATCTCGTCGAGTACCGCCTGTTCTTCGGCCGTGAGGCCGCCGTCCGGTTTCGTGTGGTCGCCGGTCATGTTTTGGACAGTTACCTCGTTATCTGCCAGTATAAAGGCCTTGTCGCTTGACGCATGAACCGCCGAGTCCCCGTAAAGAGTGGACGTTCGTAAAATTCTAAACCCCCCAAACCGTGATCGAACCCAATGACGTACGAAAACCTCGACGCCAAGCTCGTGAACTCGCTTCTCGGAAACGGCCGTGCCAGTCTCCGCAGCCTCGGTGACGAGCTCGACGTCTCCGTGACGACCGTCTCGAATCACCTCCGCGACCTCGAGGACGAGGGAGTCATCCGCGGATACAGCCCGATCGTCGACTACGACAAGCTCGGATTCGACGTGACCGCCATTCTCCAGCTGAAAGTGGAGGGAAGCGCGCTCCCGGACGTCACCGAGAAGCTGCGCAAGCAGAAACAGATGATAAGCGTCTACGAGGTCACGGGCGACTACGACGTGATCGCGATCGGGAAGTTCACCGACACCGACGGCATGAACGACCAGATCAAGGAGATCCTCACCGACGCCGACATCCGCGAGTCGAACACCAGCGTCGTGCTCAACGCGGTCACCGAGAACAAGCAGTTCGAACTCGACCTCAACGAGGAGTAGACGGACGATACGGACGGTAGACGCTCTTCGCGGGGCGCGATCGACGTGCCGAAGCGGTCCGACCTAGCTCTCCGCGAGACGCCGGACCGCGTCCGTGATCACGTCGAGGCCGAGGTCGATACACGCCTCGTCGACGTCGAAGTACGCCGTGTGGTGGCCGTCCGGATTGCTCCCGCCGACGCCGAGGTACGTCGCCGTCCCGCCGCGCTCCTGGACGCGCCGGATCAGGTAGGAGGCGTCCTCGCTGCCGCCGAACTCCTTCGTTATCACCGACTCGACCGAGTCGGTCGCGTTCGCGGCCGCCTCGACGACCCCGACGACCGCGTCGTCGTTCTCGAAGGTCGTCGTCTTCCCGTAGAGGCTCGTCTCGTACGTCACGTCGTGCATCGTCGCCGCGCCGTCGACGATCTCCCGGGCCCGTCCGAGCATGTACTCGTTGAGGTCGTGAGTCTCGCCGCGGACCTCGACGCGCATCGTCGCCTCCTCGCAGATGACGTTCTGGGCGTTGTCGGCGTTGACCCGCCCGACGTTGATCCGCGTCGCGCCGTCGCCGTGTCTGGCGATGCCGTAGAGGTTGCCGATCGCCGCCGTGGCGGCCTGCAGCGCGTTCCGCCCCGCGTGGGGCTGGCCGCCGGCGTGGGCCGGCGCGCCCGAGAACGCGACGTCGAGCTTGGCGTTCGAGAGCGGTCCGTCGTAACTCGAGACGACCGTGCCGACGGGTTCGTCCAGCCCGACGTGGACCGCGAGCAGGTGGTCGACGTCGTCGAGGTGGCCCGATTCGGCCATCGGCTTGCCGCCGCGGCCGCCCTCCTCGGCCGACTGGAAGAAGAGTTTGAGGGTGCCGTCGAAGCCGCCCTCGGCGAACGCGCGGGCCACGCCGAGCCCGATCGCGGCGTGGGCGTCGTGGCCGCAGGCGTGCATCTCGCCGGGATGGACGCTCGCGAACCCCTCGGTCGCCGGTCGGTGGTCGTCGTCCATCGCCTCCTGACGCTCCAGCGCGTCGATGTCGGTGCGGAGTCCGATCGTCGGCCCGTCGCCGAACGTCCGGGTGGCGATCACGCCGGTGACGTCGTCCATCCGCTCGAGGTACTCCTCGGGCGCGCCCTCCTCGCGTGCACGCTCGCGCGCCGCGGCGACCTCGTCGGACGGGGGAACGCCCATTCGCGAGTCGGGATCGACCGTCTCCTCGCCGAGGAACACCTCGTAGCCGAGCGATTCGAGTTCGGCCGCGAGAAGCGCCGAGGTTCGGAACTCCTTCCAGCCGGCCTCCGCGTGTCGGTGGAGGTCCCGGCGGATCTCGGAAAGCGAACTGTCGGCGAACGTCGTCAGTGGCTCCATACCCGTCCCCTCCGGGCCGAGCGGAAAAAGCGTTGAGTAAACGGAGAAACACGCCTCGGCGGGTAGCGATCGGCTCGCGGAAAGAGGTTCTCGTAGAGAAAACGTTATGAAACGCTCGGAGGATCGATGCTGACGAATCCATGACACGCGCGCTGAAGGGTTCCGGATTTCTCGGACTGGCGGTCATGATGGCCGTCGGGCTACACCAGTTCGTTATCGTCGCGGGCGGCAGCCCCGTCCCGCCGTGGATGATCGGCGGACACGCCCACCTCGGGGTGCTCTCCATCCTCGCGATCGTGATGGGATTCGCCGTCCCCGCGCTCGGCGTGACCGGGAACGTGCGAACCGCCGTGACCGTGCTCTTCATCGCCGGCCAGTGGGGGATCCCCGGGATCGTCTGGCTCGGCGAGGGGTTCGGCCTGACGTTCCTCATGCCGACCGGGTTCCTCTGGGGCGGCGCGCTGATCGTCTCGATGCTGATCATGTTCTACTACTCGGTGACGGGACCGGCCGACGCCGGAGGCGGCGGTTCCTCGAGCTTCGTGCCCGGCGACGACTGAGCGGGCGAAACGGGGGATCGGTCGACGGCGGAGGCTCCGTTGCAGTCCTATTTTCGGGTGTTTCTGGTTTAAGCAGCCGTTCGATCGCACTTGCGTGTAGTACGGGTGTTTCATGGGAGAATCGGATAGATAGAACGGGATCGTTGCTGGCGCGGTGACCACTGGCAAAGCCCCAGCCGCGAGGACGCCGGACGCTCGTTGTGCTCCTCGGTCGCTCGTTTCACTCGCTCTCTGTGGTGCTTACGTCGCCTCCGGCGTCCTCGCAACTGCCCCTTTGAGTCCTACCCGACCGCAACCGCACCTCACACCTCCCCAGCCTCGTCGGACGGCCTCCGCTTCGCTCCGGCCGCCGACTCCCTCGCGGGCGGTTCGCGCCCGCCGGGCGCTCACCGGCACGCCACCGCAATCCGGATCGTTCGTGGCTTCGTCTGCATTGACTGGATCAGCCGAAATCGGATCCGAATACGTCGATCATAGGTTATCTCAATAGAGGTATACCGGGGAGATCGACCGACGCCGAGCGCGCTACGCCCCGGCGTCGTCCGCCCGCCGGAGCAGTTCGATCGCGGGAAGCGGCTCGCCGGTGAGCGCGCGGATGTACGCGCCGCCGGCGATGGAGACGTGCGAGAAGTCGTCCTCGTCGAGTCCGTACATCCCGATCGCTCGGGAGGTGTCGCCGCCGCCGACGACCGAGAAACAGTCGGTCTCGGCGATGGCCTCGAGGACGCCGACGGTGCCGTCGGCGAAGCGCTCGTCCTCGAAGACGCCGAGGGCGCCCTTCACGAACACCGCGTCCGACTCGCGGATGAGCGGCTCGTAGTCGTCGACCGTGCCCGAGCCGACGTCGAGGTAGGCGTCGGTCTTCTCGTCGATCTCGGCGACCGCGACCTCGGCTCGCTCGCCGTCGTCGCCCTCGTACGCCAGGTCGCTCGCGAGGTGGATCGCCTCGCCGCGCGCCTCGAGGACCGACTCGACCGTGCCGTGGTTCGCCTCCCACTGGTCGTCGAAGAGATCCGTGCCCTCGAGGTCGTGGCCGACCGGGTGGCCGGCCGCGCGCAAGAAGAGCTCGCCGGCGACGCCGCCGAGCAGGAACCGGTCGACGCGGTCCCCCAGGGCGTCCATCACGCCGATCACGTCGGTTGCCTTCGTCCCGCCGACCACCATCGTGACCGGACCGTCGAACTCCTTGCGGGCGATGGCGGTGTTGGCCTCGTACTCCGTCTCCATCACGCGGCCGGCGTAGGCGGGCAGCGCCAGCGGGAAGCCGACCAGCGAGGCGTGCTTTCGGTGAGCCGCCGAGTAGGCGTCGTTGACGTAGGCGTCGAAGCGCGGCGCGAGCGTCCGGACGAACTCAGTTGCCGCCTTGTCCGCGGGCGGCTCCTCGGGGAGCTCCTCGTCGCACATTCGGGTGTTCTCCAAGAGGAGCACCCCGCCCGCCTCGAGCGCCTCGATGGCCGCGAGCGCCTCCTCGCCGTAGGTGTCGGCGACGAAGTCGACGTCGCGGCCGACGTGGTCGGCGAGGATCGACGCGTGGCCCGAAAGCGACGTGAAGTCGTCGCGACCGGGACGGCCCTGGTGGGCCATGAGCACGACGCGGTGGCCGGCGTCGGCGAGCTCTCGAACCGTGCGCGCGTGTCGCTCGAACCGGCGGTTGTCCTGCGGCTCGCCGTCCTCGACCGGCGAGTTCAGGTCGAGGCGGACGAGGACGCGCGAGTCGGCCGGCAGGTCGTCGATGGTCCGGAACGTCGGCGTGGATGGGGTTGACATGGGTGGGGCTGGGTGTGTCGGGACGTGCGTCGGCGGTGGTTGTCAATTCAGGGGTCGGAAACGTCGCATTACCGGGGTCGAGAACCGATCACGACTCGCCGTGGACGTACGCGGCCATGTCGAGCATTCGGCACGAGAAGCCGTACTCGTTGTCGTACCAGGTGAGGACCTTGAGCAGTCCGCCGTCGGCGATGACGTTCGTCGACTGGAGGTCGACGTAGCTGGAAAAGGGGAGGCCGGTGACGTCGCTGGAGACGACCTCGTCGTCCGTGTAGCCGAGCACGCCCGCGAGCGGCCCGTCGTCGGCGGCGGCGCGGAAGGCGTCGTTGACCTGTGACTCGGTCACGTCCGCCTCGAGGTCGACGACGAACTCCGTGATCGAGCCCGTCGGGACGGGAACGCGGATCGCCATCCCGTCGATCTTGCCGTCGAGCTGCGGGAGGACCTGCTGGGCCGCGCCGGCCGCGCCCGTGGAGGTCGGGACGATGTTCTCGGCGGCCGCGCGCCCGCGGCGGGTCTTCGCCTTCGGGCCGTCGATGAGCGCCTGCGAGCCGGTGTAGGCGTGGACGGTGGTGAGGGTGCCGGCCTCGATGCCGAACTCCGAATCGAGCACCTTCGCGACGGGCGTGATGGAGTTGGTCGTACAGGAGGCGTTCGAGACCACGTCCTCGCCGTCGTACTCGTCGTGGTTGACGCCGTAGACGAGCTGTTTGACCGGCTCCTCGCCCTTCGGCGGCGCGGAGATGACGACGGTGTCGGCCCCGCCGGCGAGGTGCGCGCTCGCGTCCTCCTTCGTCCGGAAGACTCCGGTACACTCCAGCGCGACGTCGACGTCGAGGTCGTCCCACGGAAGGTCGGCCGGATCCTGGACGTTGAACAGCGGAACCGACGTGCCGCCGATGGCCAGCTCGTCGTCGACGAGTTCGACGCCGTCGAGCCGCCCCATGACCGTGTCGTACTTCGCGAGGTACCGCATGTCCTCGAACTCCATCACGTCGTTGATCCCGACGAGCTCGACCCGGGGATCGTCCAGTACCGCACGGAAGACGTTGCGGCCGATCCGGCCGAACCCGTTGAGCCCGACGCGAACGACCTCCTCGTCGGGTACCTCGTCGCCAGCGGACAGATACGATTTACTCATATGCGAAAAAGCGGTGCGCAGACACTTAAATCCGCCCGAGTCACGCGAGCCCGCTGCGGAGCGGGTCTCTCACGGTTGATCCCCGAAAAATCCTCGGCCGACAGAAGGCTTATCGGAGAGACCGCCCTCACACGAAGCATGGACAGAGACGACCGAGACGATCCGTTCGGCGACTTCTTCGAGGAGATCGAACGGATGATGAACGAAATGGCAGGGAGCGGGCACGGGACCGACGACGCCGGCTTCGGATCGGAGACGCACGTCGACGCGTACGCGACCGAGGAGTCCGTCCGGCTCGTCGCCGACCTCCCCGCCGTCTCGAAGGAGCAGCTCTCCCTGCAGTGTGACGGCGAGGCGCTCACCATCTCGGCGGCCTCCGACCGGCGCGAGTACGACGAGACCGTCGAACTCCCCGCGACCGTCGACGAGCGGTCCGGCGAGGCGACGTTCAACAACGGCGTGCTCGAGGTCGAGTTCGACCGCGACGACGACTCCGCCTCCATCGACGTCGTCTAGCGGGCCCGACCCGTTTCACTCGCCGATCGCTTTCACTCGCTTTTCGCGACCCGTCGGATCAACCCCGCGAGCCGGTCGTAGAACCCCGGCTCGTACTTCGTCGCCGCGTCGACCGTCGGACGCGCGTTCGTCTCGTTGAGCACGAACCCGTCGTCGGTCTCGAGCAGGTCGACGCCGAGGTAGTCGATCCCGAGCGCCGCCGCCGTCCGTTCGGCCAACTCTCGTCCCTCCCTCCCGAGTTCGACGCCGCGCGCGTCCGCGCCGCGGTGGACGTTGTGTTTCCAGCGGCCGGCCGCGAGCGCGTCGGGCGGAAGCTCGCGCCGGACCGCGCCGGCGTACGCGCCGTCGACGACCATCGCTCGATAGTCGCGAGCGTCGGGGAGGAACTCCTGGATCAGGTACGACTTGTCGCCGGTCGCCCGGTAGTCGTGGACGAGGTCCAGGTAGTCGACGATCCCCAAAAGCGAGTCGAGGTCGGTCGCCTTCGCGACGCCGACGCCGCGGGTGGCCGAGTTCGGCTTGACGACCACCGGGAACTCGAAGTCCGCGGCCGCCTCGACGACGACCGACTCGTCGACCGGGTTCGAGACCAGCGTCGTCCGTGGAACGGGGAGGCCGGCGGCCGAAAGCGTCGCGATCACGCCGGCCTTGTTCCGGGAGGTCACGACCGCGTCGCGGCCGTTGACCCACGGGACCGACAGCCGACGGTCGAGGACCGCACCCTCCATGAGCCGCGACGGGTAGACGAAACCGACGTCGAACTCCTCGGCGTTCGTCGCCGCCTCCGGGTCGACGCCCGGCCCGTCGAGCCGAAACGACCGCTCCTTCGCGCGGACGTGGCCGACGTCGATCCCGCGGTCGGCGAGCGGCCCGCGAACGCGCTGGTACGTCTCCGAGGCGGTGGTCATCGCGAGCCGGATGCGATCGGTCACGGCTCCGAGTCAGCGACGATCGCCGGCGACGATGGCGGCTCCGGAGCGACGACGGGACCGGGATCGTCGCGACGACGCGGCCGCGCTCACTGGAGGTGGCCCTCCTCGCGGAGCTGCTCGGCCTCGTTCTTCTCGTATCGCCAGGCGATGTCGGCCTTCTCGTCCTGCCAGTCCCACGGTTCGACGAGGACGATGTCGTCCTCGCGGATCCAGACGCGCTTCTGCATCCGTCCCGGGATCCGGGCCGTCCGTTCCTTCCCGTCCGCACAGCGCACCTTCACGCGGTTGGCGCCGAGCATCTCGACGACCTCCGCGAACACCTCGTCGTCGTCGGGCATTCGGAGGTCGCGCCGGCCCTGGCCGTCTCCGTCGGTCATGCGTGCCCGGTGATACGTGGCCCACCCGATAAAAGCCCCACCCTCCGGCGCGACGTTGAAGATCCGGGGCGACGCTCCCGAATCGCCCCGCTTAACCGGCGGCGGACGGAGGAGTCGGACATGCGAGACACGCTCGGACTGGAGAGGATCGTGGGGGTCGTCGTCGTGGTCCTCGCGGTCGCGGTCGTCACGCTTCGGGACCCCGTCATCGGCGGCGGCTTGATGCTTTTCGTCGCCGGGCTCGCGCTGATCGCGAAGGGCGTCGCGGCGTCGACGATGCGCGCGTTCGGATTGAAGTGACGCGAACGCGGACGAGACGCGGGACGACGCCGCGGCCGAAAGCGATATACGCGACCGTCGCCGCCGCTCCGGTATGGCACGGATCCCCGAGTTCGCGGTCGAACTGTTCGAACTCCTCGCGCTCGTCGTCGGATCGGGCGTGGCATCGATGATCGGCGTCGAACTCGAACGCGTCGGCGTCGCCGGCCTCGCGGGCGGCGACCTCGCGGTCGGGCTCTGGGCGGTCGCGATGGGGCTCGTCGCGCTGTACGTCGGCGTCGTCGCGCTCGGCTACGAGCAGGTGCTCCCACGGGTCCGCGCGCTCGCCGGCGGGACGTAGACTCGGGCGGAGGAACACCCGCCCTTTTTGTTCGCCGTCGACGAGGTGCGGGACATGGACGAGATCCTGACCAACTGGCTCCTCGGGCTGATCGCCGCCCTCCTGGCCGTCCTCGTGCTCGACTCGACCGGCCAACCCTTCCTCGACCCGCTCGCGCCCGTCGCGAACGTGCTCGCGCTCGTGACGTTCCTCGCGTTCGTCATCCTCACCGGCGCGTTCCTCGTGTACACCGCGTCGTTCCGGAACGAGTAGCGCGGCCGCGGCCGACGACGACCCTTCACGAACGCCGGCCACTCTCCACGGACGCCGGCGACGATCCCCCACGAAGACTTTTGCTCGCGGCCGCCCACGGCCGTTCCATGGAGTACACGACCCTCGGGAACACGGGCATGACCGTCTCGAAGATCTGTCTCGGCTGTATGAGCTTCGGCGATCCCGACTGGCGCGAGTGGGTGCTCGGCGAGGAGGAGGGCAAGGAGCTCGTCGAGCGCGCGCTCGAGCTCGGGATCAACTTCTTCGACACCGCCAACATGTACTCGAACGGCGAGTCGGAGCGGGTCCTCGGGGAGGCGTTGGAGGGACACCGCGAGGAGGCAGTCGTCGCCACGAAGGGCTACTTCCGGATGGACGAGTCGAACCCGAACTCCGGCGGACTCTCGCGGAAGGCGGTCGAACAGGAGCTGGAACACAGCCTCGACCGGCTCGGGATGGAGACGGTAGACCTCTATCAGATCCACCGGCTCGACCCGGAGACGCCGATCGAGGGGACGCTCGCCGCCCTCGACGACGCGGTCCGTCGCGGGAAGACCCGCTACGTCGGGGCCTCCTCGATGTGGGCCCACGAGTTCGCCGAGGCGCTGTACGCGAGCGACCGGCTCGGGCTCGACCGGTTCGCCACGATGCAGAACCACTACAACCTCGTCTATCGCGAGGAGGAACGCGAGATGCTCCCGCTGTGTGAGAAGGAGGGGATCGGCGTGATGCCCTGGAGCCCGCTCGCGCGCGGCTACCTCACCCGACCCGACGAAGAGATCGACGCGACGCTTCGCGGCCGGACGGAGGAGCACATGTACGAACACCCCTACCGCGAGGGGAACGGCCCCGCGGTCAACGAACGCGTCGAGGAGCTCGCCGACGAGAAGGGCGTGAAGATGGCGCAGATCGCGCTCGCCTGGCAGTTCCACAAGGACACGGTCGACGTGCCGATCGTCGGCACGTCCAGCATCGAACACCTGGAGGACGCGGTGGAGGCGCTCGACGTCGACCTCTCCGACTCGGACGTCGAGTGGCTCGAGGAGCCGTACGAGCCGGTCCGCGTCTCCGGTCACGACTGAGAGGCCGGTCGGTTCCTCGTCGAATCCGACGTATTCGTTGTTTTAGGGGATGTATACTCAAGCTATATGTCGTGTGAGTGAATGACTGTCACGTATGAGCGACGACGGGGACGAGTCTCGAGTCCGGTCGAGCACCGAGTACGCGCGAACGCGGGTCCGGTGTCCGAACTGCGGCGACCACGTCCCGGCGGTCGGGCGGGACGCCGGGACGACCGAGTGTCCGAACTGCCGGATGCCGGTGCGAGCGTGAGCCGACCGCGGACCTTCTATAAACCCACGGTCGAGCCCGGAGCAACAACCCTTTTCGGACGGGCTACCGAATCCGGGCGTATGACCGACGACGAGACATCGGAGACGGACGACTCGGCGAAAGCCGACGAGGGCGAGAACGGGTCCGACGAGGAGAAGTCCTTCCGCGAGCGCGTCGAGGAGATCCGCGAGCGACGCGAGAAGGAGCGCGAGGAGGGCGAGCGGCCCGATCCCGAGGAGATGATGGGCGGCGGTCCGGGCGGCGCGGGCGGCCCGCCGGGCATGGGCGGCGGTGGCGGCGGTAACCCCTTCGCGCAGATGATGTCCGGCATGATGGGCGGTGGCGGCGGCCCGGGCGGCGCGGGCGGCCCGCCGGGCATGGGCGGCGGCCGACCGGGCGAGGGCGGCAGTGAGGACGCCGGCAACGAGGAACTCGTCCGCGAGGTCCGCCAGCTCCGCCGCGACGCGACCCGCCAGCTCCAGCGCATCGCACAGGCGCTCGAGGACGACTGACCGCTCTCAGGGCGTCTTCTCGATCGTCGTTCAAGTAACGGAGGTCGGAAGCGGCAGTCGATCGCGGCGCGAGCGGGCGGGATTCAGAAGTGGTTCGAGGCGTCCGTCTCGTGGCGGAGCTCCCCGCCGCGGCCGCCCTCGACGGTCGAGGCTCCCTGGTCGCCGGAGGACGGAACCCGCACCGTGACGTCGGTGACCGCCTCGAAGTCGGTGATGAGGTCCCGGCGGATGTTCTCGGCGGTGATGTTCGAGACGCCACAGCCCGCACAGCCGCCGCCGAGTTCGACGACGACCTCGCCGGTCTCCGGGTCGGCCTCGCGCACGACGCTCGTCCCGCCGTGCATCTGGATGATCGGCATCTGACCGACCATCCACGTCTCGATCCGTTCCGCGAGGCTCTCGTCGCTCATTACCTCCCCTTCGGGACCGAGCCTTTGGAAGGTTGCGGTTTGGGACTCGTTGTCAGCGCCGAAACGAACTACGTCATCGTCGATGAGAAGGATCCGGTCCGGCTCACTCGCCGTCGTCGGACGGTTCCGCGTCGTCGTCCACGTCGTCCGCCGCCGCGGCGCTCGGAAGCCGCGTCGGGTCCGGGTCGTCGTCGCCGTGAAGCGAGTCGTCGCGCTCGAGGAGGTACAGAAGCGGTCCCAAAGCGACCACCACGAGAACGCCCGGGATCGGGGCGTCGGGGACGAGAAGCGCCGTGATCGCCCCGACCCCGCCGGTGAGGAGCACGAGTCCGGCCCACAGCGCCGGCGATCCCGAATCGACGCCGACCCGCGCCGCGTCTCGATGGACGAGCCCGGCCGCGAGCGCGAGAAGAGTCCCGCCGGCGACGGCTGCCAGTGACATGGAATACGTACGGCGGAGGCGGGAAAAAGGGTGTCGCGAGCGGGTCGTTGCCGGAGCCGGATCAGGGGGCCTCCCCGGTCTCGATGGTGAACGAGTCCCGGGGGTACGCGACGCAGGTGAGGGTGTAGCCGTCATCGAGCTCGTTCTCGTCGAGCATCTGCTGGTTGTCGTGCTCGACGAAGTCCTCGGAGGGACCGTCGGCGATCCGCCCCGCACACGAGACGCACTGTCCCTGTCGGCAGGCGTACGGGAGGTCCCATCCCTGGTCTTCTCCCTGCTCGAGGATCGGCTCGTCGTTCGCGAGCTCGACGGTCTCGCCCTGTTTCGCGAACTCCACCTCGAAGTACTCGACTTCGTCCTCGGGGATGTCGCCGGGGCCGGAACCCCCCGATCCGCCCTCCTCGAGTTCGCCCTCGCCGCCCTCGCCGCCGGCCGGGATCGCGCCGCCGCCGCCGCCGCCAGCACCGATCGCGCGGTTACCGGGCTCGGGGAAACCGGTCTCCGGGAGCGAGTTGGCTCGCCGTTCGACGATCTCGTCTGAGATGTCCTCGGTGGGCTCCCACCCCGTCCCCTTCACCGTACTGACGAGAACGACCGTCAGCGTCGCGATCGCTGCGAGCGCGATCGGCAGTGGGTCAAGCATACCGACGACTATGGAGAGGTGGTTTAATACCGTTTTGATCGGGCCAACGCTCCGGGAATTCGGCCCACCGACGCCGTTCCGCGACCCGCGGCGTCCGCGGACCGGGCGGGTCGCCGCCGCGGACCGACCGAGTCGCCGCCGCTGAACGGGTAGCCGCCGAGGAACGGGTCCTTTATCGGCGCGCCGACCGATCGGGCGGTCATGCGAGTCAAATCCCGGCACCACCTCAGAAGCGACGAGATCACGGCGATCCGCGAGGCGGTCGCCGATCACCTCGGCGTCGACATCGACGGCGAGACGTTCGAGTTCGTCGAGTTCGTGGACGCGAACTACGAGTTAGTGCTCGTCGACGGCGATCCGGCGGTCTTCTACGTCGACGACGACGAACCGTTCCTCACCGTCCGGGGCGCGAACGACTACGAGCCCGAGACCGGCGTCGTCACCGTGGACGCGGGCGCGATCTCCTTCGTCTCCGACGGCGCGGACGTGATGCGGCCGGGGATCGTCGAGGCCGACCACGCGATCCGCGAGGGCGACCTCGTCGTGATCGCCGAGGAGACCCACGGCAAGGTGCTCGCGGTCGGCCGCGCGCTCGTCGACGGCGACGACATGCTCGGCGAGGGCGGCAAGGTCGTCTCCTCGATCCACCACGTCGGCGACGAGTTGTACGAGTTCTCGGCTTAGTTCTCCAGCTCGAAGGCGATCTCGACTTCGGCCTGGTACTCCCGTTCGGGCGCGTTCTTTATCTCCACGCCGAACTCCTTCACCTCCGCCCAGTAGACGTTCTCGAGGGTGTCCTCGGCCCGATCGATCGCCTCGTCGGCGGCGGCGTCGAAGCTCTCCTCGCTCGTTCCGATCAGCGTGATCTTCTTGAACACCATGGACGTGATGGTTGATCACACGTCGTTATAAAACCGCCCACGGGACCCGAGCCGGATCAGAGCGTTCGGACGCGCGGGGCACTCAGGGGCTTCCCGGCGCGCCCTCCATCACGGAGAAGTCGTCGCCGTCGCGGTCGACGCCGATCACCGCCCAGTCGTAGGGCGGTTTCAGCGACGTGAGGCGTTGCTGGAGGTCGTCGGCGTTCGTCCGCCACGTGACGAAACAACGGAGTCGCGGCGTCTCCCCACCGTCCGTGAGATACGGATCCAGATCGTCGTCCTCCATACACAGCGCCGTGACGAGGACGCGTCGCCACTTTCGCTCCGCGACGAACTCGCGTCCGCCCTCGGAGACGCTGTATCCGAGCTCACGAAAGACGTCTCTGGCCTCCGTCGTCGGTGGGATGCTCGCAGTGGCCATCGATCCGACCGTTGATCGGGATCCGTGATAAACTTTCTCACGGTTCTCGAGAACGGACGGCGCTCCCCCGGACCGAGTCCCGTCCGTGGTCACTCGTGGGCGGCGTCCCACTCGTCGGGCTTCCGGAGGTTGCCGCAGTCGGTACACTGGATCCGCCCCATCGTGTCCATCGCGGTGTCGAGCGAGCCGCAGTTCCCGCAGGCGAATCCCCACCGGTCGTCGGCGTCCGCGTCCGTGAACACGAGATAGAAGGGTCCCTCCGCCCCGCGTTCGGCGCGCTTTCGATCGATGTACACCCGCTCGCCGTCCGCGGTCGTCGACGCGTCGAGTTCCATACCGTCCGGTACTCGGCCGAGTGACTTAAGAAGCGAGACACGTCCCGCCGGTCCTCCGTCCGGAACGATTCCCCGGCCTTACACGAGATCGAGGAGAAAGCCCACGACTTCAGTCGTGGGAGAAGTCACGTCCGGAACGATTCGCCGCAGCCGCACTCGGAGACGACGTTCGGGTTCTCCACGTGGAAGCCGGCGGCCTGGAGGCCGCTCTCGTAGTCGAGTTTGCTCCCGCCGATGTAGTTCCGGCTCGCGGGGTCGACGAACACCCGTAGCCCGTGCCGTTCCACGACGAGGTCGTCCGGCTCCGGTTCGTCGTCGAAGCGCATCCCGTAGGAGAGCCCCGCACAGCCGCCCTGCTGGACGAACAGCCGGAGCCCCGCCTCGTCGGTGTCGAGCTCTTCGCCCTCCAGAAGCGAGAGCGCCTCCGCGGCGGCGTCCGGCGTCACCTCGATCGCCGGGTCGTCGCCGCCTCCCTGAACCGATTCGGTACTCATGCGACTCTCTACCCGTCGCAGGAGGAAAACCCTGACGGTGTGAACGGGTGACATGCGTTTCGCCGACCGGCCCGTTCGAGCGACTCACTCCGATCGCGTGACCGCTCCGTCCGAGTCGCCCCGCAGGGCCGCACGGAGCCCCACCTCGGCGACGTTCACTCCGTACTCGGCCGTGCGCGTGATGCTGTCGAGGACCGTCGCGAGCACGTATCCGTCCGCGAGGTCCCGCTCGTAGAGCGCCCGATCGACTCGGCGGATCTCCTCCACGAGGTCGTCGACCTCGGCGACGATCGCTCCCAGCGCCCGCGGATCACACTCCCCGATCGTCTCCGAGAACGCCCGCTCGACGGCCGCCCGCGCGTCGGCCGCGAGCCGGTCCAGGTCCGCAGCGACCGGATCCGACGGCGGCTCCCCGATCGCGTCGGCGCTCTCGGCGATCTTCTCGGCGTGATCGGCGACCCGCTCCAGCTGTCTGGCGACCGCGTAGTGGTCGAACGGCGTGAGGCCGTCGGCGACGGCGGGGACCTCGACGAGGGAACGCTGGAACTCCCGCGAGAGGAGGCCGAACAGCCGGTCGACGTCGTCGTCCTGTTCACGCACGCGGTCGCCGGCCTCGCCGTCGCCCGCGAGCGCGGCCGCGACGGCCTCCTCGTGCATCGTCAGGGTCCGGTCCGCCATCCGCTCGAGCGTCCGCGACGGCGGCAGGTCCCCGACGTCGAGCATCGTCCGGGCGACCACGGTCTCCGTCGTCTCCTCGGCGATCTCGATCCCGACGAGGCCGGCGACCGCGTTGCGGACGGCCGCCCGCTCGGCACGCGCCGGGGAACCGTCCACGCGAACGACGTCCGCGCCGGCGACGTACGCCGCGGCGACGAGCCGCTCGATCCCGGCCGGATCGTGTCGGGCCGCGGATATCGACACCGTTTGGCGGCGCTCCTCCGTCTCCGGTCGAGCGAGAAGCAGGCGGCCGCCCCTCGGATACAGGTTGAGGGTGTCGCCGGTGTCGAGCGACCGATCGTTCGCCCAGCCCTTCGGGAGCGAGATCGTGTACGTCGTCCCCCCGGTGAGCTGGACCTTCCGTTCGTACGGGTCCGTTCCGTTATTCATCTCGAATCGGTCCGCTCGGGTAGATCGGTCCGCTCGAGTCGGTCGGTCCGTCCTCGCCTCCGCTCCGATCGGGTACGGGTACCATGTCGTCGAGTACCGAACCGACGATCATGTACCCTGCTATGTGGGTTACGTGCCGGTCCGTTCCCCGATGGAACGCTCCCGTGACCTCATACTCGACCGGGCTCCTCAATAGTGATATATATTTGCGGCCGACTCCGCGTCATCGGTCGACGACGACCGGGAGCAGTTCGTGGAGGCTCCCGATCTCGGCGGCCGGTTCCACGTCGAGTTCCAGCGACGCGTTATGATCGCGCCTGAGGAAGACGCCCTCGAGGCCCGCCCGCTCGGCGGCGATCACGTCGGTTGCGCGGTCGCCGACGTAGATCCCGCCGGACGCGTCGAGCTCCTCGAGCGCCTCGTTCAGGTAGTACGGGTCCGGTTTCCGGCGCTCGAAGCCGTCCGGGCCGAGGTCGCGACCGCGGACGTATCCGAACTCGGTCAGCCGGAAGTGGTCGACGACGAACTCCACGGTCGGGTCGTAGTTGTTGCTCACCAGTCCCAGGGTCGCCTGCTCCGCGATCGCTTCGAGCGCGTCCACGTCCGGACACAGCGTCCGGACCCCCGCGGCCAGCCGTGAGACGGTTCGTTTCGCGCTGTGCTCCTCGCGTGCCCGGAAGAACTCCGCGGGGTCGAGGTCGAGCCGCTCGCAGGCGGCTCTGAACTCGTCGTCGTACTCGTACGTCTCCAACGGTCGTCGGAGGCCGTCGTCGACCGCCATGTCGCGGTCGTCGAGCACGTCGTCGAGGGCTCGAGCGTGGACCACCGATTCGGTTCCCCATCCCTCGAGAACCACCCCGTCCATGTCGAACAGGACGACCTCGTCGCTCGTTCGGTCGGTTCGTCGTTCCGGGTCGTGTGCCGTCGTCATGTGTAATGTGTCTCCTCTCGGATCGTTCGGTTCGAACCCTCAGCGGACCTTCTTTCTCGCGTACGCGGAGACCGCCTCGCTCACGAGCACGACCCCGAGGATGGCGATCAGTATCCCGGATACCGTTCGCCAGGCGAACGAGTCGATCGCCTCGAACAGTTGGACGCCGATACCGCCCGCTCCGACGAACCCGAGGATCGTGGCCGCGCGCACGTTGATGTCCCATCGATACACCGAGATGCCGACCAGCGCGGGCTTGATCTGCGGTACGATCCCGTATACCAACAGCTGGAAGGGGCTCGCGCCGCTGGCTCTGACCCCCTCGAGTTGCCCGAAGTCGATCTCCTCGATCTCCTCGCCGAGCAGCTTCCCGATGAATCCGATCGACCGGACGGCCGTCGCGACCGTTCCGGCGACCGCGCCGGGACCGAACATCACGACGAAGAGCAACGCCCAGACGATGGTGTGGACCGACCTCGAGACGGTGACGATCACTTTCCCGAGCGCGTACGTCACCCGGTTCGGGGTCGTGTTCTCGGCGCTGATGTAGGCGACGGGTGCCGCCATCAGCACCGCGGCGATCGTTCCGACGACGGCGATCTGTATCGTCTCCGCGAGCGGCCCGACGACGTTCGGCAGGTACGCCAAGTCGGGTGGATACATCCGTCCGAGCAGGTCGCCGGCCTGGGTCGGTGCGCTGGTCACGTACCGGAGACTGATGTCGAGCCACTCCCACGAGAGGACGACGACGACGGCCGCGACGATCACGCTTCCGACGCGGAAGAGCCGTTCGCGGGCGTCGAACCGTCGCCATTCGGGTGAAGCGCCCGCCATCACTGAACCCTCCGTCGGACGACAGCGCTCACGAACTCGGCGACCAACACGACGAGGATGATGGCGATCAGGATCGCCGCCACGTAGTCGTACTCGTATCGGGAGTAGGCACGTTGAAGGAGCACGCCGAGCCCGCCGGCACCCACGATCCCGACGATCGTCGACGACCGGATGTTGATGTCCCAGCGGTACACCGCGAGGCCGGTGAACCGCGGAACGACCTGCGGAACGACCCCGTAGACCACGCTCTGGAAGCGGGTCGCGCCGGTAGCCCGGACCGCCTCGACGCCGCCCATGTCGATGTCCTCCAGGTCCTCGGCGAACAGCTTCGAGAAGAACCCGATCGTCTTGAAGCTGATCGCGACGATCCCCGCGAGCGGGCCGAACCCGAGCGCGATGACGGCGATGATCGCAACGATCAGCCCGTCGATGGCGCGCGTGACGCTGATGATCCCGCGGCTCAGGTAGTACGTCGGCCGCGGCGAGAGGTTCCCCGCCGCTCCGAACGCGACCGGCAGGCTGATCGCGATCCCGCTGACGGTCGCGACCATCGCCATCGCGATCGTCTCGATCATGCGGTCAAGCAGTCTGAGCGTGTTTTCGTTGCCGGTCTCGGGCGGCAGCATCGACTCGATCAACTCGTAGCCGTAGCCGAGTCCCGAGAGGAACCGCCCGGGAGTGATCCGTAGGCTCGCTATCGACCAGACGACGAGCGCGAGGACGGCACCGTACACCCCCCACTTCGTGTACCGGTTCCGGAACGCGGTCGGCCGTCGCCACGTCCGCCGGTCGGTCGACGTGCTCGACCCGGTCGCCATCGGTCAGTCCTCCGCCGACAGCGGCTCCGGCTCGGCGCGTCGACCCGTCGTCTCGGCGTCGGTCGGATCGGTCGTGCCGACCGCGGTCGCCGACTCGGGCGGTTCCTCGCCCCGGTAGATGACGCCCTTCGATTCCTCGGTGAGTTCGACCGTCGGCCCGTCGAAGACGAGTTCCCCGTCGTGGAGTCCCAGGATCCGGTCGGCGTACCGTTCGGCAAGGTCCACCTCGTGGATGTTGATCAACACCGGCACGTCGCGCTCGACGGCGATGTCGGTCAGCAGCTCCATCACGTCCCGCGACGTCTCGGGGTCGAGACTCGACGTCGGCTCGTCGGCGAGGACGATCTTCGGCTCCTGGACGACCGCCCGGGCGATCCCGACCCGCTGACGCTGGCCGCCGGAGAGCTCGTCGACCCGCTTGTTCTCCATGTCGTCGAGGCCGACCAGCTCCAGCAGTTCGTAGGCGCGCTCCACGTCTTCAGGCGGGAAGTTCCGTCGGAGCGCGGCCCAGTTCGAGACGTAGCCGAGCCGGCCCGAGAGCACGTTCTCCATCACGGTGAGCCGCTCGACGAGGTTGTACTCCTGAAACACCATCCCGATCTCCCGGCGCGCGTTCCGCAGCTCGTCGTCGTCGAGCCCGGTCAGTTCGCGGTCGTCGAGGAGGACGCGCCCCGTCGTCGGCTCGACCAGCCGGTTGATACAGCGGACGAACGTGCTCTTTCCCGCTCCGCTCGGTCCGATCATCGCGACGACCTCGCGGCCGTCGATCGTCACCGAGACGTCGCGCAGCGCCTCGTCCCCGGTCGGATACGTCTTCCCGAGGTTCTCCGTTTCGAGCATGGACTACAGGTTCCCGCTCTCGTACTCGACGCCGTTGTACCGCTGGATGACCAGGATGTCGTGGAACACCTTTTCGAAGTCGATCGGGATGTATTCGGCTTCACCGGTGTTCTCCGCGTAGTCGGTCCCCGTCCAGTCGGTCCCGATGGTCGCCTCCTTGATCCCCTCCACGATGTCCGGGTGGAGGTCGTAGCGGTGGACGAGCGGACCCGGCGGGAACGGATTGCTTCCCCAGACCACCTTGAAATCGTCGTAGCTCATGTCGTCGGTTGCCTCGATGAGGTCCTCCAGACACGTGCTACAGATCGGGCCGGCGTCGTAGTCGCCGACGGCGATTCCGCGGCCGGTCTGATCGTGGCCGCCCGAGAAGTTGACCTCGTAGTCCTCACCGGGCGTCACGTCGAAGTACTGGTCGAAGAGCGCCGACGGCGCCTGGTGCCCGGAGTTCGACGCCGGCTCGGAGTGCGCGACGCTGACGTCGTCGCGCGCGAAGTCCTCGACCGATCGGATATCGTCCTCGTCGGCGCGGGTGATCGCCAGCAACCGGTAGCCGAACTGACCCGAGGGACTGATCGGGTCCGCGAACGGCACCACGCCGCCGAGGTTGACTCCGAACGCCGACGTCCCGGTCGAGATGTCGCCCAGGTGTCCGCGCCCTGCCCGGAACGCCTCGACCGTCGCCGCGTTCGAGTCGACCGGCTGCCACTCGACCGACCGGCCGGTCGTCTCCTCGAGCCGGTCTAAAAGCGGCTGGATGTTCTCCTGGAACTGCGCCTGGCCGGACTCGCCGGGCTTGTCGACGTAAATGAGCGGATCGGGGTCGACCCACTCGCTCTCGTCGTCGGGGAGCTCCTGCGGCGGCTCACCGTGGGCGATCTCGTCGATGTCCCGGTTCTGCATGTTCTCCAGGTCCGTCTTGCTCCCCTGGAAGTAGTCGTTCTCCGCGACGGCCGTCAGCAGGTAGTTGTTCTCCTCCCAGTTCGGATCCGCAAACTCGAACTCCGAGTCGTCCGCGAGCATGGGATCGCCCGGCTCGCCGTCGTTTCCGTCCCCGTTTCCGCTGCCGTCGTCGCCGCTTCCGTCGTCGCTGCTCCCGTCGAGACCTGCACCGGCCTCCTCGCTCCCGTCACCGCTCTCGCCGCTCCCGCCGGAGCAGCCGGCCAGTCCGGCCATCCCGATCGCCCCGCCGGTCAGGATGAATTTGCGTCTCGAACGCGTCTCCTTCGGTCCACCGGTGTCGTCCACCATTACGGCCGAAACTGTCGCTCTTCGGCGTAAGAAGGCTGCTATGAGCCGTACGTCGAGGAAAGGAACGCTCGTGAGCACTCCGGACGACGCCGGAGTCGACGGGAGGGGGACGACCGGTTCGGACCGCTATATAGTCGGACGGCGCGGTCCGGAAGGCGGTCGCGTCGCGAGGGAACGGGCCGGGAAGGCGGGCGGCCGGTGGTGGCCGTGGCTCGGAAGGGATCCACCGAGACCCTGAAGGCGCCGGGCTCTCGCCGTGCTAGGCGGACGCGTACGTGACTTCCGCGAGCTCGTCGACGACGGAAACGAGAACGACGCGGACGAACGCCGGACGGGAACGAACGGAGACCGGCGGCGATGGAGTTCCGATCAGTCGGCTTGGACGCCGTCGCTGTCGGCCTCGACGTCCGCGTCGGCCACGACGCCATGCGAGATCGCGTCGCCCGTGTCGGCGTCGAACAGGTGGAGCTGCGCGCGGTCGAAGACGATCTCGACGTCCTCCTCCTCGCTGATGTCGCTCGACGGGTCGACGCTCATCAGGAGTCCCTCCCGTTCCTCGAAGTCGGCCTCTCCGGCCCCCGTCCCGAGGATCGGCTTCAGGTAGACGAATATCTCGTCGCCCATCGGTTCGAGCACGTCGGTCGTGACGGAGAACGACCTGCTCGGGTCCGCGGCCTCGGCGCTGTTCTCCGTGAGGTAGATGTCCTCCGGCCGGATGCCGAACTCCACCGCGTCGCCGGTCCCGACGCCGTCGATCGCCACGGTGTCGAAGGAGATCGAGTAGCCGTTCGCGTCGAGGGTACTGTCGCCGACGGTGGCGTCGGCGAAGTTCATCGAGGGTGACCCGATGAAGCCCGCAACGAACCGGTTCGCCGGCTGGTTGTAACACACGAGCGGCGGCGCGATCTGCTGGAGCTCCCCCTTATTGAGAACGGCGATCCGATCCGACATGGTCATCGCCTCCGCCTGGTTGTGCGTGACGTAGATGATCGTCGTCTCCAGCTGCTTGTGGAGCCGCTGGAGCTCGGTCCGCATGTTGACGCGGAGCTTGGCGTCCAAGTTCGCCAGCGGCTCGTCCATCAGGAACACGTCCGGGTCGCGAACGATCGCTCGCGCGATCGCGACGCGCTGGCGCTGGCCGCCGGACATCTCGCTCGGCATCCGGTCGAGCATCCCCTGCATGCGGACGACCCGCGCGGCCTCCTCGACGCGCTCGTCCATCTCCTCCTGCGGGAAGTTCCGTAGCCGCAGGCCGAAGGAGATGTTGTCGTACACGTCCATGTGCGGGAACAGCGCGATGTTCTGGAACACCATCGCGATGCCGCGGTCCTTCGGCGGGAGGTTCGTCACCTCGCGGTCGCCGATCAGGATCTCCCCCGACGTGGGCTTGGTGAGGCCGGCGATCGTCTCGAGCGTCGTGGACTTCCCGCACCCCGACGGACCGACGAGGCAGATGAACTCGCCGTCCTTCAGATCGAGGTTCATGTTGTCGACCGCCGTTACGTCGTCGTACTGTTTCGTGACGTCCGTGAGTTTGACTCGTGACATGTGTTTACTCCTTGAGTGCCCCCTGGGTGAGGCCGCTGATGATCTTGTCCTGTGCGACGACGACGAGGATCGCGACCGGGACGATCGCGATCAGGCTCGCCGCCGCCTGGAGGTCGTACCGGACGGTGTACTGCGTCTGGAACGCGATGACCCCGTCGACCACCGGTGCCCACTCCGCGGCGCTGTTTCCGGTCATCAAAAAGGAGAAGAAGAACTCGGTGTACACCGTGATGAAGGTGAGAATGCCGGCCGTCGCGACTCCCGGTGCCGAAAGCGGCATGATAACCCGGAACAACGCGCCGATCCGGGTCGTCCCCTCGACCCTGGCGGCGTCCTCGAGACCGTCCGGGATCTGCCCGTAGAACGTCGTCAGGATGAAGATCGCCAGCGGCATCGTGAACGCGCTGAGCGGCGTGATGACCGCTCCGGGCGTCCCGTACAGCTCGACCGGGAGGGTGAACAGCCCGAGCATCGGGACCTGCTGGTTGAACGCCCGGAACAGCGGGATGAAGAGCGTCGCCGGCGGGAAGAAGCTGAGCACTAAGAGTGAGAACAGGAGCGGCGTCTTCCCGCGGAACTCCAGACGACCGAACGCGTACCCGGCGAGGCTCCCGATGAGGAGCACGAACAGCGTCACCGTGAACGCGTAGAACAGGCTGTTGAACATGAACCGCGCGAACGGGACCTGGACGAACACCTGGACGAACGCCGACAGGTCGATCGTGGCCGGGACGATCGGGATGTCGGTCTGTCCCGGCGGCGCCATCGCGACGTTGAACAGCCAGTACAGCGGGAACAGCGACGTCGTCAACAGGACGCCGCCGAGGAACACCAGCATCACGGCGTACGCCTTCTCCGGGTTCCGGATCCAGTCGTCGGCCCACCGCTGGACGGGCGACTTGTTCTCGTCGTCGTCCGACCCGTCGTCGGAGCCGTCGAACGTTTCGGCGTCTTCGTGGTTGCGTGCGTCGATGCTCATGTTATGCTAACCCCAGGCTCTGGTTGCTTCGGCGGATGAATCCGAGGTATACCATGATGAACAGCCCCACGACGATGGCGATCAGGACGCTCACGGCGGCCGCGGAGCCGTACTGCGTCGCGGAGCCGAACATGAACTGCGTCACGAGACACGTCATCGACGGGACGGTCGAACACCCGACGGTGGTCGACTCGATGATCCCGTACACCCGGAGCGCGCCCATCGTCCGGAACAGCATCGCGACCATCAACACCGGGAACACCAGCGGGAACGTGATGTACCGGAACCGCTGCCACCGCGACGCGCCCATCACGTCCGCCACCTCGTACAGGTCCTGGTTGACGCTCTCTAGGCCCGCCAGGATCAGCAGGGCCATGAACGCGGAGGTCTTCCAGATGTCCGCCACCGTCACGATGACGAAGCTGTC
This sequence comes from Halobellus captivus, assembly GCF_003697845.1. Taxonomy (GTDB): domain Archaea; phylum Halobacteriota; class Halobacteria; order Halobacteriales; family Haloferacaceae; genus Halorubrum; species Halorubrum glutamatedens. Next base: position 133,492 of record NZ_RDQE01000011.1, read on the forward strand.
GAAGGTCGTGTTGAGCGGCAGGCTCGAGAAGAGGCCGATCTGTTGGAGCGGCTCGGTCAACAGCCCGTACCCGGGGCGGAACAGCAGGAAGAAGATCATCCCCTGGATGACGATCGGGATCGCCCACGGCAGGATGATGAGCAGCCGAACGAGCCGCCGACCCTTGTACTCGGCTTTCATCAGCATGGCGTAGAGGAACCCGAGCAGCGTCTCGCCCGTGACGCTCAACACGGCGAACAGGATGGTCATGGCCAGCGCCTGTTCGAGGATCGGCGTCTGGAACGAGGGGTCGATGAACGCCGCCGGCGCCAGCGCGTTGGTGTTCGTGAGCAGCCGGACGTAGTTCTGGAGCCCGACGAACGCTCCCAGCTCACCGCTGGTGATCACGTCGGCGAAGAACGACATTCTGATCGCCGAGGCCAGCGGCCAGAACGCGAACATGAGCAGTACGAGGAACCCCGGCACCAACAGCAGATACGCGTAAGCCTGTTCGCTCAGGTTCTCCATCCACGTCGCGATCCCCGTCAGGACGCCGCCGGAGCCGTCCGCCTGCTCCGTCCTGCCCTGTTCAACTGCCACGGCGATCAACACCCCGCCTGACTGCCCGTCGTTGTGGTACGAGCATCACCCGTCTGTATTTCGTGCGAATATTTATCATTATTGTTTGTTTTACATATGGTTCGACGCCCGCCCCCGAACGGCACCGGACGGAGGTGGTGAGTCGAACGCCCTCAGGCCTGCTCTTCGATCGCCGAGATCCGCTCTTGCATCGCCGTCGCGGCCTCCTGTGGCGTCTGCTCCTGTCGCAGCGCCGCGTTGACCTCGTTGGCGACGACGGTCCGCTGGTTCGGCCACACCGACGTCGTCGGCCGCGGGATCAGGTTCTCCGCCGAGTACTGGAGCGCCTCGAAGTACGGCCCGTACGTGTCGCTCTCCTCGACGTAGCTGAACAGCGAGGGCTTCGGCGGCATGTAGTTCGCCGAGTCGAACTGGTGTTGGAGGGCCGAGTCCTCCCACCACGCCTTGATCACTTCCTTCGCGGACTCCATGTTGTCGGTGTACGGGTTCATCGACATGATCCACCCACCCTGTGCGTGCCAGGACCCGTTCGGCCCCTGCGGCAGCGGCATCACGCCGAGTTCCATGTCCGTGTCCTCGAAGGCGGTCACGGCTCCGCCGACGGTGTAGGTCCAGTTTCGCTGCGTGACCGCGTCCCCGGCCTCGAAGGTGCTCTTCGTGTCGGGCTCGATCCACCCGGCCACCTCCGTGGGGGAGACGCCCTGGATGTCCATCGGTGAGAGCCCCTCGCCGTGGATGATGTCCACCGCGGCCTCGATCCCGTCGATCGACTCCTCCGTGTCGAGGGTGACGGGACGGTCGCCGATCGGTCCGAAGAGGTTGTCCTCGCCGCCGAAGAAGGCGCCGCCCATGCTCGTGAGGAACTCGTTGAACGTACAACACGCCAGTCCGATGTAGTCGTTCCCCTGCCAGAGGTGGCCGTACTCCACGTCGGACCCGCTCTGCGCCTCGGCGACGATCCCCGAGAACTCCGTCCACGTCGGCGGGTCGGTCTGCCACGTCTCGAAGTCCGAGTCGCCGTACCCGGCGTCCCGAAGCAGGTCCTTCCGGTAGGTGATGACCGGGTAGTCCGGGAAGACCGGGACCGAGTACAGGTCGCCGGTCTCGGGGTGCGTCCCCGTGTTGATCATCGACTGGACGCCCTCATCTTTGACGCGGGCGATGAACTCCTCGTCCATCTCCTCCTCGAGGTTGACCAGGTCGTCGCGGACGATGAACGGGATCGTCCACCCGTTGTCCGTCAACACCAGGTCCGGATCCGACTCCTCGGCGTTGATCGCGGTCCGGAGTTGCTGTTGCTTGCTGCCGGAGTCCGCCGGCGGCACGACCATCTCGATCGTGATCGAATCGGGCACGCCCGCCTCGTGTAAGGCCTCCACCATCCCGGAGTCGACGTACTCCGTTCCCGAGAAGACCGTGACCGTCCCGCCGATCTCATCGCCCGAGGAGCCGGTGGTCGTTCCGTCGCTCCCGTCGCTCCCGTCGCCGCCCCCACCACCGCCGGCACAGCCCGCCAGGCCGGCCGCTCCTACCGCGCCCGTTGCCGCGAGGTACTGTCGCCGCGAGACGCCGTTCTGAGTGCTGTCTTTTGGCATCACCTGCCTGTAAGGAACAATGATTAAAATAGTTGGGGGTATTTACAACAGGTGATGTTAATGAAATTCATTCCACGGATATCGGGCGTTCGACGGCTGAATCGGTCGATCGACGGTTCGATCCCGTCGACTGTCGATTCGCCCGGCGTATGGTCGCTCGCGGTCGACGCCGTCGCGCCGGGCTCGATCGGCGACCACAGGCTTGATGACGCGATGGCCGAAGAGTCGGACCGATGAGCCTCTCGACCACGATCGATCTGCGGCGGCCGGAGCACACCGGAGAGAACCGGTGTTGGCCGTGTACGGCGGTCAACGTGGCGCTCATCTCCGTCGCCGCGGCGGCGGTGTCAGTCGCGAGCGTCCCGGCCGCCGCCGGCGTCGGCGTCGCCGGCCTCGTGCTCGTCTGGCTGCGGGGGTACGTGGTGCCCGGGACGCCGCGCTTCGCCCCGCGGCTGGTGGCCCCGATTCCCGGCAGCGACGCGCTGTTCCACGGGACCGGCGGTGACCGCGTGCCGGACGCGGGGAGCGGTTCGTTGAACCCGGACGACGTCGACGGTGAGGAGCTCCTCGGCCGCCTCCTCGACGAGGGCGTCCTCGAAGCCGACGGCGACACCGTGGCGCCGACCCCCGAGTTCGACGAGCGCTGGCAGGCGGAGATGACGCGGCTGCGGACCCGCGAGACGGAGTCGCTCGCCGAGATCGCGCGGGACGTTTCGCCGGCGACCGAATCACGGACGATCCGGAACGACGGCGACGAGTGGATCGCGCTCTCGTCGGGCGACGCGAACACCGTCGATGAGACATGGCTCCGGCGGCCGGTCGCGATCGCCGAGATCGCGGGGTACCGCGCGGCCGAGCCGTTCCTCTCGGACGACTCGATCCGCCTCGCGGCCGCCCGGACGAACCGGATGTTCCTCAACGCCTGCCCGGACTGCGGGACCGAACTGGAGCGCGGGACCGACATGTCCTGTTGTGGCGGCCACACCGGTCCCGGCGAGGAGCCGGCCGAGACCCTGGTCTGTCCGACCTGCGAGGTCCGTCTCTACACCTACCCGCAGGCTTGACATCCTCCCACGGCTGAAGCCGTGGGATTCCTCTAGTGGGATATTGGCTATGCCGTCTCCCCGGAGGCAAGTTTCCCATCGCTGGTACTCCGGTTTGTGCGCTGTTCTTTGGGACTATCCCTCACGGGAGAGTATGCTGTCTCCGACCACTCGTGGTCGTCCCACTCGAATCGCACGGGCCGTGCCATCGGCCTGACTGCTTCGTCTGTCTGCCGCTCGAGGAACGTTCTCGACGCTGTGAGGTCGGCGTGACCTTCGAACCCACACGGACATGTGAGCGTGTCTTGATGTCGCGTTGTTCGCTCAGTTGACCCACAGTCTGGACACTCTTGACTCGTCCACGCTTCTGATCGAATCTCAACCGAAATGCCGTACTCTTCGGCGGTACACGCCAGTCGATCGGTGAACTTCTTGAACGCCCAGAAGTTGTGCGTCTTCGCGTTGGTGTCAGCTGACCAGTGAGTCTCAAGCACGTCGGTTACGTCCCCGAGATACACGGTGTCCACGCCTTCCTCATACAGCTGATCCAACAGATCGCGACACAACGCCTCTTGAGCGTGATCGCGGCGGCGAGTTCGCTTGCGATACAGCCGGCGAATGCGTTCGCTACTATACTGGCCATCCTCAAGTTTGGATTGTAATCGGGCGATCTCCTGACCTGTCTTCCGGAACCGCTGGAACAGCGTGCGGCCCCCATAGAGGTAGTGTTCGCCGGTCGTCGTGGTACAGGCGACGAGATTGTTCGCACCAATATCCAGAGCGGCCGTTTCGTCGGCCAGTGGAGTTGCCCGTGTCTCATCAGAAACAGTCACAGGCTGCGAAGCTCTGAAGCTGTCATCAGTCTCGTCGTACCACAGGTCTAAGCGACCCTGACTCTCATACTCGGGCCAGTTCGGATCGCCAACAACCTCCAGCCGAAGACGGCTTCCCGGACTATTGTGTCTGTCCCGGAGTTCATCTCCGATGATGATCTCAAGCCGTGACCGCTCGCCCCATTCGATAGAGTATGAGGTGTTTCGGATGACGGTTTTGAGCTGCCGCCCGTCATCCTTGTTGCCGCGAAAGCCCGGTGGGGAGGGGTGGTCCGTGATCGACGTGTTTGGCTCGTCGTGATACTGGTCTTTAAGTTCGAAGAATCCAGTCCACGCTTCGCTGTTTTTTCTGATCACCTGTTGAGCGGTAGATGCTCCGAGAACATCCTTGTACTTGCCTTCAAGCGCCCCGGTATCAGCGTCCCAGACATCGCCCTCGAAGCCGTCTTCGTCGTTGTACCGCATGAGCCGCTGGTAATTAATCTCGTTCCAGAGAGCGGCAGAAGCGTCCAACACGTTCCGTAGCACCTGCTCTCCATCGTCAGAGAGTGGTCGCACGGCGAACGTGTTGGTGCGCTTCACGACAACAGATGTTTATACTTTCAGTCTTAAAGTCTTTTGGTCATGCGTCCAAACATCGATATTTCGCACACGCTCGGCGGGAAAATCAAGGATTACGCAGAAGAGAACGATTTGGATCTTTCGGATGCCTATAGAGAGGTGTTAGAGGCAGGATTAGACGAGCTAACAGGGTGAATATCCGGGAGGATCTTCGTGTGGGTTGCTTTCCACTTGTCGGATTCATCCCACGGCTGAAGCCGTGGGCTCTCTCCTTGATTCTCTGTAGCGACCCCTACGGCGACTACGAGCCGCTGTTCCCGGACGACGACGAGGTATGGGCGTACACCAGAACACTCGCCACGGACGACGGGACGGAACGGCTCGTCGTCGCACCGAATTTCACCGGGGACGAGGTCGCCGTGACGCTCCCGGACCGAGTCGTGAGCGATCACAGCGCGTACCTCGTCGGGAACTACGGCATCGACGAGGCGACCGCGACGCGAGCGCTCGCGGCCGGCGACCTCCGGCTACGTCCGTGGGAGGCCCGCGTCTACCGCGTCGTCGAGTGAGCGCGGACGCTCCGTCTTCGGTCGACATCGATCTCGACGAGCGGGACCGAACCGCGAGGCCGTCCCCGGAGCGACACGTGTCGCACGGAGGAGAGCTCACCGACCCTCGTCGGCGTCGACTCCATCGCGGCGAACTCCGCTGACGGCCGTACGGTCGGTCGCGGCGACGGCGACCGACTCGCCCCCGGGTCCTCGCGTGGCGTCGGCTGGGAGTTCTCCCGTGATCCGCACGTCGCGTTTCGGGTACGGGATCTCGATGTCGGCCTCGCCGAGCGCCTTGTACAGCGCACGGTTGAGCTCGTGTTGTGCGCGGCGGCGGCGCGTCGGCCCGTTCACCCAACAGAGGATCTCGTACTGGAGCGCCGAGTCGCCGAACGATCGGAGCCGGGCTCGAGGCTTGGGCGAGTCGAGGACCAGCGACTCGGCGAGCGCGACCTCGATCGCGAGCGCCTCGAAGGCGTCGACGTCGGTGCCGTACGCGACGCCGATCGGGATCCGGACTCGGCGGCGACGCCCCGGGGCGGACTCGTTCGTCACCTTCGACGCGTTGAGCACGGCGTTCGGAACGGTGACCATCACCTCGTCGCGGGTGAGAAGCGTCGTCGAGCGCACGCCGACCTTGATCACGGACCCCGCCGTGCCGTCGTCGAGGACGACGTAGTCGCCGATCTTGTAGGTGTCGTCGAAGTAGAGCGCGATCCCGCCGAAGAAGTTCGCGACCGTGTCCTTCGCGGCGAAGCCGACCGCGATGCCGGCGACGCCCGCCGCACCGAGCAGGGGCGTGATCTCGATGCCCCAGAGCCACAGGAGCGTCCCGGCGCTGCCGACCAGGACCGCGAGCGTCCAGACGTTCGAGAAGACGGGCGCGAAGTCGAACCGGTTCCCCTCGGCGTTGACGGCGGCGACGAGTCGGTTCACGACCGTGTTGGCGGCGTACGCCCAGACGAGGACGATGACCGACAGCGCCGGCCGCCCGAAGGCGTCATCGAGCAGCTGCGGGTCGGCGAGGACCGACGACCGCACTACGGGGACCTGCGTGAGCACGTACACGCCGACGAGCGCGGCGGTGACGACGAGCGGGGCCCGCAGCGAGGAGATGACGATGTCGTCGTAGGCGGTGTCCGTGTTCGAGACGTACCGGCGGGCGAGCCGGAGGACGACGAACTCCATTCCCACCGCGGCGACGACGGAGATCACCAGGACCGCGACCGTCGCCTCGGCGGCGGTGAGGCCCTCGAACAGCGCGGCGAGTGACGGTATTATCATGGGGTCCTCACGCCGGTGAGCGGCATAACCGTTGCTCCCGGCGTCCGCGTCGGACGCTCACTCGAACCGCTTCCGGACGCTCTCCGCGTGCGCCTCCAGCCCCTCCGCCTCGGCGAGCGTCGTGACCGTCTCCGAGATCTCGGAGAGGGCGTCGCGGTCGAGCCGCTGGACCGTCGACGATCGGAGGAACGTGTCGACCGAGAGCCCGCCGTACCGCTTCGCGCCGCCGTTCGTCGGCAGCACGTGGTTCGGGCCGGCCGCGTAGTCGCCCGCGGCGACCGGCGAGTACGGCCCGAGGAAGACGGAGCCCGCGTTCGAGATGCGGTCGAGCAGCGCCTCGTCGTCGTCGGCCATGATCGAGAGGTGTTCGGCGGCGTACTCCTCGGCGAAGAGCACGGCCTCCGACATCGAGCGGGCGTGAAGGACGCCCGAGGCGTCGTTCTCGAGGGCCGCTCGAACCGTCTCCGCGCGCTCGCGGTCCTCGACGCCCGCCTCGACCGCGTCCGCGACCGCGGCCGCGAGGTCGGCGTCGTCCGTCACGGCGACGACGGAGGCGTTCGGGTCGTGTTCGGCCTGCGCGAGCAGCTCGACGGCGACGTACTCGGGATCGGCGGTCCCGTCCGCGAGCACCAGCACCTCGCTCGGCCCCGCGAGGAAGTCGATCTCGACGTCGCCCTGGACGATCGCCTTCGCCGCGGTCACCCACTTGTTTCCGGGCCCGACGACCTTCTCCACGGTCGTCACCGTCTCCGTTCCGTACGCGAGCGCCGCGATCGCCTGTGCGCCGCCGACCTGGTACACCGCGTCCGCGCCCGCCTCGTGGATCGCCGCGAGCGTGACGGGGTTCGGGTCGTCCGCCGGCGGGGTCGCGACGGAGACGTGGTCGACGCCCGCCACGACCGCCGGGATCACGCCCATCAGCGCGCTGGAGGGGTACGCCGCCGCGCCGCCGGGGACGTACACGCCCGCCCGGTCGATCGGCCGGAAGCGGCGGCCCAGCTCGCGTCCCTCGAACGACTCGCGCCAGTCCGCCGGTCGCTGGCGCTCGTGGAACGCCCGGACGTTGTCGGCGGCCTCGCGGACCGCCTCGAGTACCGGGTCGTCGGCGTCCTCGAGCTCGGCGTGCGCGCGTGCAGCCTCGTCGGTGATGTCGAGGTTGCCGACCGTCACCCCGTCGAACTCCTCGGCGAACTCGCGGACGGCCACGTCGCCCTCCTCGCGCACCCGGTCGACGATCCCCTCGACGTCCCCGCGGACCGCCTCGATCCCCGCGTCGCGCTCGAAGAGGGCGCGCCGCTCCGCGGGCGAGAGGTCGGCGACGGCTCGTACGTTCATACCCTCGCTCCGGGACGACGGGAAAAGGGCGTTCCGGCTCGCGGCGGTCACTCCACCGGACGGATTCCGGCCACGTCGAGCGTCGCGACGACCACGAGGAAAACGAGGAGTCCGGCGGCGGCGAAAAGCAGCGGCGCGGAGAGCATGACAGCGACCTCATAGGGCGCGAGCAGTCGCGTCGTCCCGCGGACGACGAACGCGACGATCCCGAGCCCGAACGCGAGCAGCGCGAGCCGTACGAACCGTGCCCGGTTCATCGGTTCGACGGTCGATCCATCGACTCAGTCGGTCCGGAGGACCGTGTGATCGTGTCGGCCGTGACCGTGGCGACCGCGGTCGCGGTCGAAGCCGTGGGTCATCTCGTAGAAGACGGCCTCCGGGTCGGGGTTCCACTGCCACTTCCAGCGCGTCCGGACGAGGAGCGAGAGCTTCCGGACGAACGAGAGCTCCGGCGTCGTCGAGACGGTGTCGTACCCGAGCTTCCTGATGAGCCGGTGGTGGTCGGCGTACAACACCGCCGCCAGCAACACCGCGAGCTGGCAGTCCTCCGGGAGGTACTTGATCCCGGCGACGCCCTCCTCGTAGAGCCGCTCGGTCCGGACGAGCTCCTCGCGGATCGCCGCGCCCACGTCGTCGTCGAACTCCAGCGCCAGGATCTGCTCCTCGCTCACCCCGTGTCGCCGGAGCGTTTCGAGCGGGAGGTAGATCCGGTCGCGCTCGACGACGTCCTCGCGGACGTCCCGCAGGAAGTTCGTCATCTGGAACGCCTCGCCGAGCCTGGTGGCGTGCGGTAGCGCCGTCGCCTCCGCCTCCGGATCGAGACCCATGATCGCGGTCATCATCCGCCCGACCGCCGACGCGGAGCCGTCCATGTACGTCTCCAGGTCGGCGTACGTCTCGTACCGGTCGGTGTCGATGTCGCTCTCCATCGCGTCGATGAAGGCGTTCACGTCGGCGTCCGCGATGTCGCGTTCGGCCCGGACCGCCGAGAACGCCTCGAGCACCGGGTCGTCGGTCGACTCCTCGCCGAGGGCGGCCCGACGAAGCCGTTCGAGCTCCGCGCGCTGCTCGGCGGGCGGGGCGGTGTCCTCGGCGTCGACGATCTCGTCGGCGACCCGAAAGAACCCGTACAACACGTAGGTCGGGTGACGGATGTCCTCGGGAAGCAGGCGGGTGGCGACGTGGAACGTCTTCCCGGTGCGACGCTGGATCCGTTTGCCCCGGGCGACCTGGCGTTTCTCTACCATGTCGCCCCCGGTGACTCGCCACGGAGGGTCGAGAGCGGGTCGCCCATCATGTACACCTATCGATCGGTCCGCAGAAGTATAACAGTTCCCACGGATGTCGATCGCCCGATTCCCCGGCTCCCCGAACGGATGGAGTCCGCCACGGACACGTCACCTCCACCGGGATCGAACCTCTGACGTCGGGACCGCCACGCCCCTACTCCTCCGTGCGGTACACGTCCTCGAGGTCCTCCTCGACGTGTGCGTGTTCCGCGGCCGGGAACTCGCCGGTCTCGACGGCGTCCCTGTACTCCTCGACCGCCCGCGTCATCTCGCCGCGGACGTCGCCGAACTGCCGGGAGAAGGGCGGGGACCACTCGCCGAGCCCGATCACGTCGTCGATCACGAGAACCTGTCCGTCGCAGTCGGGGCCGGCACCGATCCCGATCGTCGGGATCTCGAGGGCGTCGGTGACGGCGGCCGCGAGGTTGGACGGGACGTGTTCCAGCACCAACGCGAACGCGCCCGCCTCCTCGTGGGCGCGGGCGAGGTCGAGGATCTCCGCCGCGGCCTCCTCGTCGGTTCCCTGGCGGGTGTACCCGCCGAGCCGGTTGACGTGTTGGGGCGTGAGCCCGAGGTGGGCCATCACCGGAATGCCCACCTCCGTCATCCGGCGCGTGGTCTCGACGGTGTGTGGACCGCTCTCGATCTTCACCGCGTCCGCGTCGGCCTCCTTGAGGAGTTCCCCGGCGTTTCGGACCGACTCGGCCTCCTCGACGCCGAACGAGAGGAACGGCATGTCGGCGACGACGAGCGCGTCCGCGACCGTGCGCGCGACGGCGGCGGTCCGGGAGCGCACGTCCGCCATCGTCACCGGGAGCGTCGAGTCGTAGCCCAGGGCGGTGTTGCCCATACTGTCGCCGACGAGGACGACGTCGATCCCGGCCCGGTCGACGACCGCCGCGGTCTGGGCGTCGTAGGCGGTGAGCATCGTGATCGGCTCCTCGCGGTCCCGGAGTCCCCGCGTCGTGGTCATCGATCGAGGGTCGTCCCCCGTCCGATTAAAACCGACGGGATCCCGGATGAGCGGTGTCGATCGCTCCCGGGGATGAAGCCGTGGACCGCCATCGCTATGTCCGTTCGCTCCGGTAGCTCACCCGTGCAACCCGTCGAGCAGGTCGAGGTCGAGGGCGTCGACTACGGCTGGGTGATGCAGACGACGTTCGTCGTCACGATCCTCGTCGGCGCCCCGGTCGTCGCCGTCCTCTCCACGTTCGTCACGCTGGAGTCGTGGGGGGCCCGCGCCGCGTTCGCGGTCCGCGTCGGCGCGCCGATCTGGTTTCTCACCGCGGTCGCGGTCGCGGTCTACGCGAGGCGCACCGAGGCCGGCGACGGCTACTCGAACCCGGACGACGAGGAGTGAGTGATCCGTGCTCCCTTCGTGATCCGCTCCCTCAGCGGCTTCGTTGAGAGCGGTTTTTGGAGCACGTCTCGGGTGAAACAGCCTTCCATCGCACTTGCATATCCACCTTTTTCATCGTCGGGTTCGCTCGCTCGCTGGGTTCGCTTCGGGAACCGCTCCTCGAAAACCCTGGAGGGAAAGAGCCGACTCCGCCGTCTTCGACGGCTCCGTCGGTGAAACGCCTCGCCGTGGTCGGCGTCTGCTGGCGTCGTCCCCGGTCGATCTGTGAATCCGCTCCTCAACCCGCACGGCTCCGCACCTCACGCCTCCCCAGCCTCGCCGTTCGCGCATTTCACGCGCTCACGGCGTCCCTCGCGGACTCCTCGCGCCCTCCCGGGCGCTCGGAGGCGCAGGGCGAGAGCTCTGCTCTCGCTTGAAGCCGGCGCGAAGCGCCGGCGACGCCACCGCGATGCGGAATCGCTCGTTGCTTACGCTCACTCGACCGGATCGAAGACGAGCACGTCGCCGACGTCCACGCCGCGCTCCTCGGTCCAGCGGTAGTTGACCTCGAGGACGTACTGCCCGGGGTCCTCGTAGGTCTGGTCCCTCCCGTCCTCGTTCGGTCCCGGTGCCGACGCGTGGTGGATCCCGGTGATCACGCCGTCGGCGTCCGCGAACACGATGTCGATCCCGAAGCTCATGTCCTTCATCCAGTACGTCAAATCCCGGACCGAGCCGTGGACGAACAGCATGCCGCGGTCCTCGGGGAGCGATTCGGTGTCGCTCAGGCCGGTCTCACGGAGCCCCTGGGTGTCCGCGACCGCCGCGGTCACCGACCCGAGAACGTCGCCGTCGGGGGTCTCGACGCTCACCTCCCGCGTCTCGTAGTCCTCGTGGATCGGTTCGGCGTCGGTGTCTTCCTCCTCGTTGTCGTCGCCCTCCGTTTCGGGGTCAGCGTCGGTTTCACCTTCGATGTCGTCGCCGTCGGTACCCTCGGCGTCGCCTCCGGTCGCGTTCCCGTCCTCGCTTTCGGCGTCGACCTCGCCCGCGTCGACGTCGGTCGGCTCCGTCGTTCCCCCCCGATCCAGACAGCCGACGAGGGAGGCGGCTCCGAGCCCGCCGAGCGTGCGGAGGTATCGACGACGGGATCGGGGATCGGATCCGGGACGCTCCATGGGTCGGGCGTCACTCCGGGCTCCGGCGGCATAAAGCGGTCGTCGACGGCCAGGTGGTCGGTTCCGCGTCCGCCGCGTTCGGTCGACCGCTCACTCGAGTTCCTCGGCGTACGCGTAGCTGTCCGCCGTGGCAGTCGGTCGGTCCCCGTCGAGTTCGATCCGCCAGCCGTCGATCGCGGTCGGGTCCTCGAGGGCGACCGAGAGGGTCGTCCGCACGTCGTCGACGTCGACCCCGTAGTAGTCCCCGGGGACGCCGTGGAGGTACCGGAGCGCGGTCTCGAAGAGGCTCCGCATGCCGTCGTCGTCCTCGAAGTCGACGCGCTTGTACGCGCCCGCGGCGACCTGAACCATTCCGTGGAGGAACGCGCTCTCGGTCGTGCCGCTGCCGTAGTTGTACCACTCGATCTCGAAGCAGTCGTGTGACTCGTGGTACGCGCCGTCGTTGAACAGCCGGACGCCGTGGATCACCGCACGCCTGAGGGTCCCGTGTTCCCACCCGTTGGACTCGAGGCGGTCGGGCCGCCACCCGGACGGCTCCCCCGATATCGGCGGCGCGACGCTCGGGTCGCGGGTGTGCTCGTCCATGCGAACCCGTCGCGTCGCCAACGACCTAACCGTTTCGCGGGGACCGGCGTACACTTATGCGTCGCCTCCGTCGTGCGGACATGGCTCACGAGCGGGACCGGGATCACGGACGGCCCCACGACGGCGATCGGGACCGATACGCGTCCGCGGTCGTCGACGCCGTCCACGACGGGACGTACGTGCTCGACGCCGACCGGGTCCGGGTGTTCGCCAACGAGCGGCTTCGGGAGGTGACCGACTTCGGGGACGACCTCCTCCTCGCGAAACACCCCGAACGGCTCGTCGAGTCGGGATACTGGGCGGAGGAGGAGGCCGATCGGTATCGCGAGGCGGTCGAGCGCGTCCTCGCGGGCGACTCCCGCGAGGAGCGGGTCCAGCTCACGACGACGCTCGGCGACGGATCGTCGGTGACCACGGAGACGCGACTCACGCCACTGACGGCCGACGACGAGGATCGAAACGGTCCGATCGTCGGCGTCGTCGGAGTCATCCGCGACGTGACGGAGCGCGTCGAGCGCGAGCGCGAACTGGAGCGGCTCAACGAACGGCTCGAGCGTCTCTCCGGGTTCCTCTCACACGACCTTCGGAACCCGCTCTCGGTCGCGACCGGATACCTCGACCTGGCCCGCGAGACCGGCGACGTCGAGCGGTTGGACCCGGTCGAGGAGGCGCTCGAGCGGATCGAGTCGCTGATCGACGACGCGCTGGTGTTGGCGCGCGAGCCGGCGGCGATAGACATCGCCGAGACCGCGGTCGATCCGGGTGAACTCGCGCGCGACTGCTGGGAATCGGGCGACTTCGGCGAGCAGCCGGCTGGCGCGACCCTCGTCGTGGAGGACGAGGGGCCGGTTCGTGCCGATCCGACGCTCCTGCGGCGGGCACTCGGGAACCTGCTCTCGAACGCGTTCGATCACGCCGGCGAGCGCCCCACGGTTCGCGTCGGCGTCGACGACCGCGGCCTGTACGTCGCCGACGACGGCCCCGGACTCCGCGAGGACGCACGCGAGGAGGTGACGGAGTTCGGCGTCTCGAAGGGCGACGGCACCGGGATCGGGCTCGCGATCGTCGAGCGGGTCGCGGCCGCCCACGGCTGGACGCTGGAGATCGGCGAGTCGCGGGAGGGCGGGTTCGAGGCCCGGTTCGTCGGCGCGGAACCGACGGCATAAAGGGGTGCCGTACCGAACCCTCGGCCGCGTGCGAGGGTAGCCAAGCCCGGAAACGGCGGCGGACTCAAGATCCGCTCCTGTAGAGGTCCGTGGGTTCAAATCCCTCCCCTCGCATCGCCGGGGTCCACCCCCGTGATGCGGAAGACGCTCTCGGAGCGCTCTTCCCTCGCAAAACACCATCTCTGTGTCAGACGAGTAGCAATGCTTCGTGGATGAGGCAGTGATACTGACCGATCCGCCGTGATTCGAAGTGTATTCACGCTCCGATCTCCTGAGGGGCCGTCGTTCACGTACCTTGATGTCGGGTACGTCGAAAACGAACGCGTAGATGACCGAGACACTCGTACAAGCCCTCTCGTATACCATGCTGGCGGTGGTCGCCGCGATGGTCGGCGGCGTTATAGCCGTCTTTCGGCCGCCAAGCGCACGGATGGAAAGCAACGTTCAGCACTTCGCGGCCGGAGTGGTCACCGCCGCCGTCGCGTCCGAGTTGCTGCCCGACGTCCACGACTCGGCGCCGGCCGTCGTGGTCGTCGGGTTCGCGTTGGGAGTCACGGCGATGCTCGGGATCCATCGACTGACCGGGATCATCGAGAGACGGAACGTCGGCGGCAGTCTCGGTAGCGCCACGGGCCTGTTGATAACGATCGGTATCGACATGACCATCGACGGGGTTCTCATCGGCGTGACCTTCCTCACGGAAGCCACGACCGGGGTCATCATCGCCGTCGCGTTGGCCATCGAGGTGCTCTTTCTGGGCGTTACCGGGGTGATCGCGTTGCCGTCCGACACCGGCATTACACGGAAGCTCGCGGTGCCGGCAGCGTTCGGCGCGTTGCTGACGGCGGGCGTGGTCGTCGGCGTCGTCGCGTTGGAGGGCGTGAGCGGTGCGCCCATCGCGCTCATCCTCGCCTTCGGAGCCGCCGCACTCCTCTATCTGGTCACCGAAGAGCTGCTCGTGAAGGCACAGAAAGTCCCGGAAACGCCGGTCTCGACGACGCTGTTCTTCTGTGGCTTCCTCTCGATCTTCCTCCTCGGGATGGTTCACTGAAACCGAAACCGGCGGGAGTTCCGGAGGCGGTTCTCACTCCACTCGGACGGTTCGGGTCGCACGCACGGGCATCAGCGGCAGGTCGGGGAAGACCACCTCGACGACGAACTCCAACTCGTCGGCGTCGGGCGGGCCGAACACGCCGACGGGCACCGTCGTCTCCCCGTCGAGGTACGTCGTGGTCGCGGTCATCTCCACGTCGTTGACGGTGACCCGGAGCCCGACGCGCGCGCCGCCGGCCGCGTTCGAGACGGCCACCTCGCACAGCTCGTTCTCGCCGACGGCGATGACGTCGGGGAACGCGCCCCAGTCGACCTCGATCCGCGGGCACTCGCGGGCGGCGTCGACGATCCGCTCGGCGACGGAGTCGCTCATCCCGGCGTTCGCCAGTTCGCCGGCGCCCGCCTCGACGACCGCAGCCGGCGAGGTCAGCCCGGCGTTCGCGAGCCGCTCGGCGCGGCCGGAACCGACCCCCTCGACCGCGGTGAGCGCGACCGCCTCGCGTGAGACGCCGTGTTCGACCCGGGCCTCGACGCGGCACGCGAGGTTGGCCGCCCGCGGGCCGGCGAACCGGTCGAGGAACTCCGAGAGCGCGGCGAGCAGCCGGAGGGCGTTCTGGCGGATCACCCACGCGTCGGAGCGGAGGTCCGCGGGCGTCGAGTCGGCCATCCCCGCGAGCAGGATGGCGAACACCTTCCGGTGGCCGTCCTCGAGGTCCGTGTCGTGGCCCTCGAGGATCCGATCGACCGCGTCGGACTCCGAGGCGCGCGCGGAGACGGAGTCGAACTCGCCGGCTGCGGCGACCGTCTCGAGCACCGCGGCGACGGTGAGCCGGTCGCGGTCGGCGAGCGCGCGGAACTGCCGGGCGGTCTCGAGACGCATGTAGTACTTCGAGGCGAGCCGGCCGAGGGTCGTCGGCTCGACCGCGAGGTCGTCGTCGGCCGCGACGAACCCCTCGTCGACGAGCGAGTCGAGGGTGTCGCGGACGCGGTCGCGGAGGGTCGCGAAGTCGTACGCGTCC
Organism: Halobellus captivus; assembly: GCF_003697845.1. Classification (GTDB taxonomy): domain Archaea; phylum Halobacteriota; class Halobacteria; order Halobacteriales; family Haloferacaceae; genus Halorubrum; species Halorubrum glutamatedens. The sequence goes on from NZ_RDQE01000011.1 coordinate 148,899, forward strand.
GGCTCCGACCGGGCGCGGACGTAGTAGAACGTCGTCTCCAGCCACTCCATCACGTCCTCGAGTCCCCGGATCGTCCCCATCGCGACCTCCGCGTTGAGGTGTGACTCCAGCTCCGCCGCGAGCCGCGACTCTATCTCCTTGCCCTCCCGGAGGAGCCGCCGATACTTGTCGGCGTCCGCGCGGTCACACACCACCCAGCCGTAGCCCACGTCGTCGTAGCCGGGACGTCCCGCCCGGCCGAGCATCTGGAGGACGTCGAGCGGCGAGATGTCGGTCTCGCCCTCCAGGGGATCGTGATATTTGGTGTCGCGGATCACGACACACCGCGCCGGGAGGTTCACGCCCCACGCGAGCGTGGACGTCGAGAAGAGCAGCTTGATCTTCCCCCGTTTGAACCACTCCTCGACGCGGTCGCGGTCGCCCTTCGCGAGTCCGGCGTGGTGGAAGCCGACACCGTCGAGAACCGACTGTCGGAGGGTGTCGTTCGAGAGTTCCTTCGCCTCGTTGTGGAAGTCGTAGTCGCCCCGCGAGTCGATCGGGACGTCCCGTTCCGTGATCTCGTCGCGCGCCTTCTTCGCGGCCTGGACCGTGTCCTGTCGCGAGGAGACGAACACGAGCGCCTGGCCGTCCTCGCGGACGTGCGGCTCGGCCAGGTCGAGCGCGCGGTAGAGCCGCCGGTACTTGTCGGCGAAGGCGTTCGAGCCGTGGCTGTACGTCTTGACGCCGGTCTCGAGGTCGACCGGGCGGTACTCGTCGCCGAACGAGTAGGTGGTCTCGGGGGGCGCGTCGAGCCACTCGGCCACGTCGTCGACGTTCGGCATCGTCGCCGAGAGCGCGACGACGCGGGGGTCCTGGAGGCGTCGAAGCCGCGAGACGGTGACCTCGAGCACCGCGCCGCGCTTCTCCGAGTCGAGCAGGTGGACCTCGTCGATCACGACGCAGTCGACGTCGGTGATGAAGCTGTATCGCGCGGAGTCGTGCTTGCGGGTCGCGCTGTCGGCCTTCTCGGGCGTCGTGACGAGCACGTCGGCGCGCTCGGCCCGCCGCGGGTTGAGGTCGCGCTCGCCGGAGACGACGTACACCGAGTACCCCAGCTCCTCGAACCGCTCCCACTCGCTCTCCTTCTCGTTCGTGAGCGCGCGCAGGGGCGCGATGAACAGCGCGGTCCCGCCCGCGGCGAGCGTCTTACAGATCGCGAGCTCGGCCAGCGCGGTCTTCCCCGAGGCGGTGGGCGCGGACGCGACGACGTTGTGGTCGGTCTCGAAGATCCCGGGCAGCGCCTCGCGTTGCATCCGATTGAACTCCTCGAACCCGAAGGCGTCGGCGAACTCCGGAACCGCGTCGGCGACCTTCACGCCGCACCACATCCGGGGACGAGTCGCGACGGATCGCACTCGCGGCTGTGTCGCATTGGATCGAACCCGGGGCTTCGAGAGCAAAGGCGTTTCTCATGCGGGCCGCCGTTACGCTCTCACCGCGTCCCCGAGGGCTCGCACCGTGCCCCCGTTCGCGGCTCGTCCTCGTCGCACCGCGTCCCCGAGCCCGCATGGCGTCCCAGTTCGCGGCCACGTCCCGTGATCCGCGGATCCGTCCGTCCTCCGGCGTGAACCCCGACCGTTTAGGTGAGTGCGGGTCGATCGGGCGGTATGATCCCCACCTCTCCGGTCGCCGTCGCCGCCGCGGGGGCGGTCGTGCTACTCGTCCTGTTCGGCGTCGTGCGCCGCGTACTCGGCCCCTCCGACGAGGCGCGCGAGTCCAAACGGGCCCACGAGGCGGCCCGAGAACGCGACCCGCCCGTCGAGATAGGCGAGACGTACGAGTTCGGCGTGACGGAACTCACGGACCACCACTCCGGGAGCGAGGTCGCCGTCGGCAAGGTCGAGGGCTTCGTCGTCTTCGCGGAGGACATCCCGGGCGATCTCGCGAAGGGCGACGTGATCCGCGCGAAGGTGCTCTCGTTCAACGAGGGCCGGACCTCCGCGGACGCGACGTTCGTGACGAAGGCCTGAGGACGGCGAGTCGGACCACCTCCGCTCCGAGCAGGAGGTTCATACGTGATGCCGACCAAGGGGTGCCGTAATGGCTCAGGCCGGGAATCAGGACCTCACCGAACGGTTCATCCAGTTCTACCGGAACTACTACCGCGAGGAGATAGGCAGCCTCGCACAGAAGTACCCCAACGAACAGCGCTCCCTGTACGTCGAGTACGACGACCTCTTCCAGTTCGACCGCGACCTCGCCGAGGACTTCCTCACGAAGCCCGACCAGATGCGCGAGTACGCCGAGGAGGCGCTGCGGCTGTACGACCTCCCCGCGGACGTCAGCCTCGGGCGCGCACACGTACGACTCCGGAACCTTCCCGAAAACATCGACATCCGCGAGATCCGCGTCCACGACGACCACATCGGCAAGCTCGTCTCCGTCCAAGGGATCGTCCGCAAGGCGACCGACGTCCGCCCCAAGGTGACGGAGGCGGCCTTCGAGTGCCAGCGCTGCGGGACGATGACGTACATCCCCCAGAGCGACGGCGGGTTCCAGGAGCCCCACGAGTGCCAGGGGTGTGAACGACAGGGTCCCTTCCGCGTCAACTTCGACCAGTCCGAGTTCATCGACTCCCAGAAGCTCCGGATCCAGGAGTCGCCCGAGGGGCTCCGCGGCGGCGAGACGCCCCAGTCGCTCGACGTCGACATCGTCGACGACATCACCGGCGAGGTGAGCCCCGGCGACCACGTCACCTGCGTCGGCGTCCTCCACATCGAGCAGGTCGAGCAGGGCAACGAGAAGTCCGCCATCTTCGACCTCTACATGGACGGCGTCTCCATCGCCATCGAGGACGAGGAGTTCGAGGACATGGACATCACCGACGCGGACCGCCGGGAGATCATCGAGCTCTCGAACCGCGACGACATCTACGACGCGATGGTCGACTCCATCGCGCCCGCCATCTACGGCTACGAGGAGGAGAAGCTCGCGATGATCCTCCAGCTCTTCTCCGGCGTGACGAAGCACCTACCCGACGGCTCGCGGATCCGGGGGGACCTGCATATGCTTCTTATCGGTGATCCGGGAACTGGAAAAAGTCAGATGATCAGTTATGTAGAAAATATTGCTCCAAGATCAGTATATACCTCTGGGAAAGGATCATCTGCTGCGGGTCTTTGCGTTACGGGTGACACGAAGATCCATACTGCGGACGGCTTCGTTCCGATACGGGACCTGGTGAGTGAACACCACCCGAGACCGGTGGCTACGGAGACGTCCGTCGAGGCGGATCACGACCTCTACACGTTCGATCGAAAGACCGGGACGGTGGAGCTCGCCAGGAGTTCTCACGTCTGGCGCATGCCAGAGAAACCGTGCCGCAGGATCGAAACCGCACACGGCAAGGACCTCGAAGCGTCGATCAACACCCCCGTTCTCGTCTGTAACGGAGACGGAATCGAATGGCGCGAGATATCGGACGTCGACGCCGGCGACCACGTGGCAGTCCCGAAGTACGCTGACGTTGAGCGTACCTCTCCGTCGGTCCGGGAATACGTCGAGTTCACCAAGGAGAAGATCAAACCCACTACGGAATCGATCGAATTCCTCCGGACGCGGCTCCGAGAGGAGTTCGAGACGCTGCGGGACGCCGCCGCCGAACTCGATCTTACGGAGGACTTCGTCTACGACACCCTCTCGAATCGCCACGTACCGCTCGAAAAACTCGACACCGTTCTGAACGCGATCGATGCCGATATCGACGATATCGACGTCGAGCGTGCGATGCTCCGTCACGGAGAGAGTGTCGCGATCCCCGGCGCCTTCGACGCGGATCTCATGTATCTGATCGGGCTCGTCTTCGGCGACGGCGACGTGATGGTTTCCCGTCGCGGGGGAAATCGCGGTCACGTCCGCATCTCGAACTCCGACGAAGAGCTGCTGGAGCACGCCGCGGACGTCATCGAGGCGAAGTTCGACAAGTCGGTCGATATCGAGTATCAGGACGATCGCGTTCCCTGCATTCGCCTCCACAGCGCGACCGTCGCCCGATTCTTCAGCAACGTGGGCGTCGAATCGCCCAAAGACGACGTCTCCCTCGATCCTCGACTCACGACGGCCGAACACACCGACGCGTTCCTGCAAGGGCTGTTCGACGCCGACGGGTCAGTGTGCGGACGGAACGACGGGGGATCCAGCGTTCAGTTCTCGACCGTCTGTCGGGACCTGGCTGAACAGGTCCAGCTGATGTTAGAGACGTACGGTATCCGTTCACGAACGCGTGAGCGTGACCGGCGCGGGACCTACGAGCGAGCGGACGGTCACGAGATCAGGTCGACATCGATCCAGACGCACCTCGCGATCTACGGCAAGGAGCTCGACGCCTTTGCAGACCGGATCGGATTCCGTTCGGTAGCGAAATCGACCGCGCTGGACAAGGTCGTCCGCGACTCCCCTCGACGCGGAGAACACCTCCCGATCGGTGACGTACTCGCACGGACTGACGGTGGTGCGGGTCCGTACTGGCAGAACCTGAACCGGGGAGACGACCCGAGCCGCGAGCGCGCACTCTCGATCGTCGATGAACTCGATCTCGGCGATGTCGGCTCCACGGTAGCAGAGGTCGCCGAAGCCGATCTCGTCTGGGACGAAGTCGTCGCCGCCGGGAACACGGGTGAAAAGGAGGTGTTCGACCTCACGGTCCCGGACACCCACAACTTCCTCGGAAACGGACTCGTGACGCACAACACCGCCGCTGCGGTACGCGACGACTTCGGTGACGGCCAGCAGTGGTCACTCGAGGCCGGCGCGCTCGTCCTCGCCGACAAGGGGATCGCCGCTGTCGACGAACTTGACAAGATGGACTGCGTAACGGGTGACACGCTGGTCACGCTCGCTGACGGCCGCGTGGAGCGGATCGACGAGCTGGTACGGAAGGCCGCCGAGGACGGCGAGATCGAGGATCTCTCGAACGGTCGCCGCATCCGTGACGTCGACCTCGACGTCTGGTCGATGGACGACGACGGGAGGCTCGTCGAGCGTCCCGTGTGTTCCGTCCACGAGTACGACGCGCCGTCGGAGCTGACTCGGGTGACGATGGAGACCGGAGAGTCGCTGACGGCGACGGCCGATCACCCGTTCTTCGTCCTCGACGACGGGGAGCGCGTCGAGCGAGAGGCGGCCGCGCTCGACGACGGCGACTGGGTATACGTCCCCCGTGAGATCCCGACCAAAGCAACGGACGGCGGTGGAGCGGTAGCGGCGGCCGGCGGCGACGCCGGCGGCGCGTCCGCGGCTGCCGACGGCGGGATCGACGACACGATGGCGAGCGTCCTCGGCTACCTCTCCGGCGATGGCAACGTCTACTACGACCGTGACGAGGGGGTGTACGGCGTTCGGTTCACGAACACCGATGAGGAACTCCTGGCCGACTTCGAGCGGGCGGCACAAGGGGCGTTCGGCACGGAGCCGGCTCGGCCGCCGAGCGAGAAGCGGGACGGAGGCGTCGAGACCGTTCGTGTCCACGGAAAACGGCACGCCGACGCCGTCCTCGACGCCGGGATGAACCTCGGACGATACGACGGAAAGTGTTTCCCGACCGCGGTGTCAACGGGGAACCGTGTGGCGAAGGCCGCGTTCGTCCGCGCGCTGGCCGACAGCGAGGGACACGTCGACGAGTCGGTGGGTAACGTTCGGGTTGCGTCCGCGAGTCGGGACCTGCTGCGAGGGACACGGAACCTCCTCCTACAGTTCGGCGTGTCGAGCCAGATGCAGCGTCGCGCCCGCGACGACGGTCGGGACGTGTACTACCTTACGGTGACCGACGCGGACTCGCTCGCGGCATTCCGCCGGCTCATCGGCTTCACCGCCACTCGAAAGGCCGAAGCACTCGACCGTATCGTCGATTCCGCCGACGGCGACCGTACGATCCTCGACGTGATCCCGGAGGTCGACGACGTGCTCGAGAGGTGTCGCGATTCGCTCCGACTGTATCAGAGCGAGTGCGGACTCAACGCCGGCACGTATCACGACTTCGAGAACGGGACCGCGAACCTGTCGCTCCACCGCGCCGAACGGGTGCTCTCCGCGTTCGAGGACAGACTGGAGGCAGCGATCGAGGACCGTCGCGTGCTCGACGGAGAGCCGACGTGGAAAACGCTCGGCGAGATACGCGATCGGTACCACGTCGCTCAGTCCGAACTCGCCGAGGGGACGGCGTTGTCACAACAGCAGATCTCCCGTGAGTGGGGCGAAAGCGACGACGTTCGCCGAACCGTTGCGGACCGGCTTCGGGACGTCCTCGCCGCGGTCGCTGAGACAGACCTCGATGGCCTGAGAGCGTTCGTCCGTGGGGACGTGAAATGGCGACGGGTCGAGTCGGTCGAGACGATCCCGCCGGAATCGACCGAACACCGCCGGGAAGTGCTTCGACAGCGGCTCGCGGACGTCATCGGCGGTCCAGTCGAGACGGTCGAACGACGCGCACGCGACCTCCTCGAAGGTGGTCCGGTCGGTAAAACGCGGGACGAACTGGCAGCGGCGCTCGACGAGTACGGCGTCAGCCAAGCCGATGTCGCGTCGTTGCTCGGTGTGGATCAGGCGACCATCTCTCGGTGGCTGTCCGGTACCGTAGAAACGGACCGACTCGCCGACCTCCGGGAGGCGGTCCTAAGCGAAGTGGAAACCGTCGAAAAGGAACTGCGGTCGATCCTCGCCCGGATCGAGGACGGACGGCAGCCGAAAGTGTACGACTTGACGGTCGACGAGACGCACAACTTCATCGCGAACGGACTCGTCGTCCATAACTCGTCGGACCGCTCCGCCATGCACGAGGGGCTCGAACAGCAGAAGATCTCGGTGTCGAAGGCGGGCATCAACGCGACGCTCAAGGCCCGGTGTTCGCTGCTCGGCGCGGCGAACCCCAAGTACGGCCGGTTCGACCAGTACGAGCCGATCGGCGAGCAGATCGATCTCGAACCCGCGCTCATCTCGCGGTTCGACCTGATCTTCACGGTGACGGACAGTCCGGACCCCGAACACGACTCGCGGCTGGCGAAACACATCATCAAGACGAACTACGCGGGCGAGCTCAACACCCAGCGCGAGGAGCTCGCGACGTCGGAGTTCACCTCGGACCAGGTCGCGGAGGTCACCCAGGAGGTCGCCCCGGCGATCGACGCCGAGCTGCTCAGGAAGTACGTCGCACACGCGAAACGCTCCTGTTACCCGACCATGACGGAGGAGGCCAAGGAACTCATCGAGGAGTTCTACGTCGACCTCCGCTCGAAGGGTGCCGACGAGGACGCGCCCGTCCCCGTCACCGCCCGGAAGCTCGAGGCGATGGTGCGGCTCTCGGAGGCGAGCGCACGGGTCCGGCTCTCGGACACGGTCGAACGCGAGGACGCCGACCGCGCGACCGACATCGTCGAGTCGTGTCTCAAGGACATCGGCGTCGACCCGGAGACGGGCCAGTTCGACGCCGACGTGGTCGAGACGGGGACCTCGAAGAGCCAGCGCGACCGGATCAAGAACATCAAGGGGCTCATCGCGGACATCGAGGAGGAGTACGAGGAGGGCGCGCCCGTCGACGAGGTCCTGGATCGTGCGGGCGAGATCGGGATGGACCCGGGGAAGGCCGAAGCGGAGATCGAGAAGCTCCGGACGAAGGGCGAAGTGTACGAGCCGAAGCAGGGGCACCTGCGGACGACGTAGATAGACCGGATTTTATTCAGAACGTTATACTGAGCATATATAATTACAGGATTAGAGAACCGTAAGAAGTGATCCGGGAGAATCGATATACCCTGAATGGACAAAATCGCATGAAGAAAGAGAGATAGGCCTTAATCATGCTATTCTTTCAAAATTATATAATGGTTCCTAATACCTATCGTTCTGTGATTGATGGATACTATGGCTTCTCGATGAGTGTTAGAAGTAAATCGTAGAATAGGGTCCATAGAGATAGCCGCCTCTCACGTCGGACCAATATTAAAATCATCATAGCAGAGATTTTGATAGATACAAGTCCTTTACCTCTATAATTCAGTATCTAAGACTAATATTGATCTTCATGGACTATCCAATTCCTAAGAATATAGCAATTTAAACCCCTTGATACTACAGGATCATATTCTTAATCTATCCGTTTTTGATACTGAGATATCTCGCTATTCTCAACTATCAGTCGCTCTAATCCCTGTTAGTAGGATTATTATAGGGTTTTAGATTTTATTATATGGCTAACATTTAAAAATCCATGTGTTGAATTGGCACGACATGAACCGAAGAAAGTACCTAGCGATCTCTGGCGGTCTGATAGCATTAGCAGGGTGTAGTGGCGAAACAGACAATAAACAATCAGAAGAAGAACCAGAAGAAGAAAATCAGGAATCCGACCCTGAACCAGAGCCTGAACCAGATCCTCCAAATTTTGAGATTCAGAGTGTTGGTGAAAGCGGATATATTAACTATCATCCACAGAATCCAAATGTAGATTTTTCTATGGAAGTACAAAATACGGGTGAGCAGAGGGATACACAAACTGTAGAATTTAGAGTAGAGGAGGTAACACAGACAGATGATGAAATATCATTAGGTGGTGAAGATAGTCGAATTGTTGATTTCTATCCTAATTTAGCAGACGGAAATAGTAATATATACGAATATTCATATCATACTGAAGATGATGAACAAATTGGAGGTGAAGTATATATTTTCGAATGTCCTTCTAAAGAGGATATTATTGAGAATGAACCTATTAGTGCCCGTGACATTTCTATAGGTGACACTAGACGATTTGAGTTTGATGTTCGTATATTCGAAGAAGGGGACAGTTATGATGATTCTGAACTTATTTCTCTCGGTAAAAAAGCTGTATGTACAGCAACAGAAGAAGATAGTTGGAATGCTATTAGTGTCACACTTTGGGAGGAAGATCAAATACCCGGTTATGAACAAGCATATGGGGAATGTATCTGGGCACCAAACGGTATTTGGTCACAAGCGGGAGAAGTAGAAGCCGGGGAATACATGGAACACGAATATAGTGTAAATCGATTCTAGATTTTACTCACACAAAATAACCTACTTCTTTTTAACACTCAAATGATGGCTATCTTCTAATTCTTCTTGAAGAAGACATAGAGTAAGAGCTTCAGAAATCCTTTTCATACCCTGTCTTGTTGAACCTATGAAGGTGTCGGAGTATGTGAACTTTTCTATAACAGCCTCTGTAGAAATCCAGTAATCGTAACACTTGTTTATCACTATGTGAAGTAGTAACGTATGGATGCGAGGTTTCAGCTAGTCAGAGATTTATTCGGTCGGTCCACAGCAAAATTTGAAGTTCCAGCCTATCAAAGAGGATATGAATGGTCAGATAAGGAGTTTAATGACCTCTGGTTGGACTTAGAGAGAATAGGTGGACAGGTTGAGAAGCATTTTCTTGGTAATATTATTCTCCTCAAAGAAGGAACTTATTCTGATGAATATGAGATAGTTGACGGTCAGCAGCGAATGGCTACTATCTCCATTCTCACAATAGCAATAAGAGACTCAGAAAGTTTTCAGAAAGAGAATGATCACAGAATAACTGATATTCTTAACCGATCTGAAGGCGGAGATGCAAACAAACGTCGTCTTCACCTATACGAAGATAATGCTAATAGAAGCTATGAATCCCTTTGGAATGGGAATGCTGAAAATGCTGAAGGGAAAATAAAAGACGCGTATAATTTCTATCAGCAGAAGCTATCTCAATTAGATGAGGATGAGATAGAAGAGACGTTATCAAAGGTATTCAACAATCTCAGCGTAGTTGAAACTACTGTGGAAGATCCTGCTTTCGCCTATCCAATTTTCCAAACACAGAACGCAAGAGGAAAAGAGGTTAGTCCAATTGTATTGGCCAAATCTCGAATCCACGGGGCTGCGAAAAAGTTAGATGATGAGCGTGAAGAAAAGCACGTTATCCATCGATGGGAAGAAATATACAAAGATCTAAAGGAAGAATTGAGCGGTCCAAGATTCCGTAGAGAAGATATACGAGTGCGACGACCAATGGCGCATATTTTAGCAAACTCAGAAGTAGAAACACAAACTCGAATAAAAAAAAGCAGATCTCTATGAAAACTTTGAACGTGTATTAAATAGCTACGGCGACGTTCGTGAGTTTGTTGAGTGGTTTGAAAATAATGTGGAAATGCACTTATATGACCTGAGCAGCAGCAGATATGACGTTAATCCTCGGAACTTCAATAGAGAGATTGAGAGGCAATTACAATATCTTAACTGTACCTCAAACCATTCAGAAATCCTATCTATGGCAATATATAAAAAATACGAAGAGGAGTTTGAGCTGAAAAAGAGAAGGCAACAAGAGCTTCTAAAGAATGATTTTAAATTGGCAGCTACGATCGGTATGCGGTTGAGGTTGGCTGATTCAGATCATAATAGTATACGTGATGCAATTTATAGCGCGGCTTCGGAAATTATAGACACAAATGACCACACCGAAATTAGAGATGCGCTTCGATCTACCATAGATACATACACACCCTCTGATCCACAAATCGTTGAGAATCTTCGAGCGAATAGTGTATCTGTAGGAGGCCGTTTTCAATTTAGAACTGTATTGTACTTAATTAGTATAGAGGAATCCCGACGAAGTGACCCATTCTGGATTGATTTGAACAGACTTGATCTAGAGCATATAACTCCGAAAAACACCTTCGCTCTTGGGTAAGCGATTGTTGGTCACTTCTCAGCAGTAGCTGGAAGTCACAGCGGGCAAGGGTGACGCGAACGCGTCACCCGACGAACAATGTTCCCATTGAAGACGTTCGTCTCGGAGCGTCGGGCCGCGAATCTGCTGGCACAGATTCGCTGGCGTAACGGCGTCTATTGCCCACGCTGCCGTGGCGAATCTGTGATTCGGTACGGCAGCTATCGGGTGTTTCAGCGGTATCTCTGTGAGGATTGCGACCGCACGTTCAATGATCAAACCGGCACGGTCTTCGAACACTCTGCGGTGGCGCTCAGAAAATGGTTTCTCACTGTCTACACGTACATCCGCTTCAACACGAGTCTCAGGCAGTTAGGCGTCGAAATCGACGTTTCCTACAAGACGATCTATCGGCGTGTCCAGCGCTTCTTGCGAGCGCTGGACGCGCCTCGGCTACAGCTTGAAGGCCCAATTGAGATCGACGAATTCTACGTGAAAGCGGGTCTCAAGGGCCGCGAGCGCGACCAGCCGTCGCGCTCGCGTGGCCTATCCACGCGCGGACGTGGAACATTCGCTGAGGACAAGCCTCCTGTGTTTGTTCTCGCAGATCGCGCCACCGGTGAACGGCACGTGATCCCGGCGAAAGCCGCGACCGAATCACGAATTCGACTCCTGCTGGCCGACCGCCAGCAGGAGTCGTTGGCCGTCTACACTGACGGCTTTCGGGCGTACAAACCGCTTGACGAGGACGACACATTCACTCGTGAATACGTCGTCCACGGCGACGGTGAGTACGTTGATGGAGACGTTCACGTCAACACCTGCGAGAGCCACGCGTCGCTGGCGCGACGGTGGCTCTCGCCGCATCGAGGCGTCTCTAAAGACAGACTCACACCGTATCTTCGAGCGTTTCAGCTCCGGCGTAAAGTGTTCCGAAAACCGGGGAAAGAAGCACTCAAAACCATCCTCAAAACGGTGCTATGACTCACCAACAATCTACGCCACAAGAGCGAACACCTTTGAGAAACCAGAATATGCACGATGGAAACGAAATCATTCACAGGAAGAATTTGATGAGAGAAAGAATAAAATCGGAAACCTAACTCTGCTTATTCCAGAGGAGCATAGTGGTATTGAGGAGAGAGAAGGGTTAGATGCTAAGAAAAAAGCATACAAAAATTCTGGGATTGAAACTACTAAAGAAATTTGTGATTACGATGAATGGAATGATGAAACAATTGATGAACGCTCTACTCATTTAGCTGAACAGCTAACTGAATATTGGTCAATTAAATAACTATGTGAAGAGATTCTGAATGCTATAGTTTGTTATAACACACAAAATTAACCTTGGAATCGTATAGATGATGTTTACCCTTCGACTCATAGAAGATTTCATAGAACGGTATTGAGTTATAATACCCTACCTTAGAATTGATTTCTAGGTTGGGAGCAAGGGTTTCCATCGTATTGAGTGAGAGAAATAACTCTGCGATCAACTGAAGGGTATGTAAACTAACCGGCGCTGCGCTACTCAATCGCTCCGCAAGCTCCGCTCCTTGCGTTGCTCGCGCCTTTGGCTGCTAGGATCCAAACTATATTCTAAAATCCATCTGGTCCATATCTGGAGTATACCATAACTATAATAACAAGTAGAACAAGTGGGATTGGTTGTAATATGTCGTTAAATAGTCCATTAGGAGCAATAGATCTATAGATTAAAGAGAGAATAAGCATTAAAACTAGAAAATATAGAGTAATTTGTCCTATCTCTTTTATATCTGTACTATCCATGTCTATGATTGATCTACTATACTATCTTATTAATTAAGTATCTATCTCTCATCTACCCTCTTTACAAAAATAATAAAAGTTTTTCTCCCTTCTTTCCTCTTTCTCTAAAACTAGATCTATATTACTAATTCTAATACGACGTATTCTGTATACTCTGAATCATATAGAACGTATACAGCAAGGTATACCATAACACCGAATAAGACATAATCTGTAAGCCGGAATTGTCTATCTGATTATTTGACTAGCTTAGTCGGGGGCAAATCCCTTTCTCATAATCTTGTTTGTAAATCAAGCCGGTAATTGTAGTAAGATACAGACCCGACTTTCTGCTCCTAATCTTGTATTCCTTTCATTAGATCTGTGAAAGATCTAATTGCTAATTTTAACTCTTCACTATTTGAATACATTTCTTCAATTTTTTGTCGATCTTAATTGATTCTTTCTCCTCAGATTGTTCTGGTATTGTTCTACTTCAACACAAAGCAACTAGACAACTCTCTAAGAGCGTTCTATTCTATGAGTCCTAATTCCCTTGTCTCACTCTCAAACTGCTCTCTACTTCACAGAGTAGCATATAGTACAAGTATTGACCCTTCGAAGAGTGAACAAGCCCTATCCACCTTCTATCCTCTTGAAGTAATTCTATGGGCATAGAACAAAGATAATGAGCCTCAAAATCGATTAGTCTCGTTCGGACCCCTTCGACCGGATCGGAGTAGAAGAGAACTATGCTCAGTCGATCACATCGGGTTTGAGTGAAAGTGTCTGCTTGGGAAGGGTGTGGAAGCTACCGAAGCAGACAGCGAGATAGAAGAAGAGCACCTCCT
>NZ_RDQE01000012.1 GCF_003697845.1 Halobellus captivus
GTTCCGTGAGATCATCCTCTCGTTCGCACTCAACAACCTCAAGAAACTCGTCAAAACACTATGATCCCGCTCATGTACCTCATTTTCAATAGAGCAATGTGATCGTGTTCGAGGAGTTGACCGATATTCGAGAGCGGCTTCCACACGCGAAGTGGCACCATCTCTGGGCGTTCCGACGCCTATTCGAGTACGTCTCCTACAAGGCCCCGGAACGCGGTGTTTCGGTGAAACAGGTCGAGCCGAACCACACGTCCCAACGCTGTTCTCGGACGGATTGCGGATTCACGCACGACGACAACCGGGATGGAGAACAGTTTGAATGCCAGAAGTGTGGATACGAAGTGAACGCGGATTACAACGCGGCGAAGAACATCGGGACGCGGTACGCTCGAAAGCGGATACACAGACTCCGTTCCTCGCCCACGTCGGGGAGTGGAGACGCACCAGTAGACGTGCGTTTGAATGGTGGGACGGTGAACGGCGAGAGTTACCAGCCTATTGCTGGCGACTGATCGCTGGGAGTCCACATCAAAGCACCTCCCCCACGGACCGAGGTGCGTAGCGCCGAGGGAGTAGGATGGGGTAGTTTACTGCGTCCGTATCAACGATAACTGGATGGCGCACGGCATCATCCACCATCTTCAGTTCTGGAACACGCCACTCGTATCAAGCTCCGCAGCCTCCGCAAAGGCCTCCCGCTCCCGCTCAATTTCTTCCAAGGCATCCCCAAGAAGGATCTCCGCAACTTCCTCAGAAAGCTCTCCCTGCTTGTATCGCTGGTGGAGCGTGATCTTCTCCTCGTCCGAGAGGACTTCGCGGAGTTTCTCTTGAAGCCCCTGTCGAGCAAGCTCACTGACGTTGATCCCACCGAGACGCATCTGATCGACGACTTGTGTCGCCTCCTTCTCAGTCTCCCCCCGGAACTGGATCTTGTCGTTGTTCGTGGCCATCTTACCCTGTTTTCTCTCTCCATCGTAATAGACGTTGTGACGCGTCATCCGTGTCAGTACAACGTCTCGTATCAGGAGTCGAAATACCGTTTCGGAGGTGTTCCTGCAGGAACCCCTGCCCGAACGACTCACGGTGACGACGACTGCCTGAACATCGCGTCAAACCTTTCCCTCTCATCCGATCGCTCCCTTTGCGAGCCGATCGATGAACTCCCGGCGGTCCCGTTCCCGATCGGCGGCGGTCTCCTCGTCCTCGGCGGCTATCCGCTCGCGGGAGGCGTCGATCGCTCCGTCGTCACCGACCAGTCGAATTCCACCTTCGAGGGCGGCACGTGCGATCGGAAGCGGAAGGTCGTCGATATCGCTCACGTCGACGAAGCCGTCGGCGTAGCCCTGGAGGTCCGCGTCGATCCGGTTCCGTCGCCGGAATCGTTCCTTCGGTGACGGCCGGTCGGGGAATCGGAGCGCGACGTCGACGTCGGACGACTCGTGGGTGTTCCCCCGGACTCGGGAGCCGAACAGGATCGCGAAGCGAACGTCCGTCGCCGCGAGATATCGGCGAATCGCCGCCACGTCCACGCCCTCGATGGCCGATTCGCCGTCGTTCGGTTCCACCATGGTGTGTGCTACGTGCCGGGCGAGGAAACCGTTCGGTGGAGATGGCGGTCGATTTTCTGGAATCGACTCGTGGCCAGTTTGGGTGACTGCTCAACGGACGGATATACCATCGATCGGATCGTCGTCGGCGAGCGCGAGCACCGGAGACGGGGAGAGGGACACACCTCGTTTCGTCCGTCCTGGGGGCGATTCGGGGAGTGGTGCATCCGTGAGTTCTCTTTTCCAGGGTGGCTCAGGCGTTCGCCTTCCGCTCCTGACCCGACCCCGCCGTGAGCGGGATGTCGGCGTCGATCTCGTCGTACCACACGACCGGGCGCTTCGCCCGGCCGTTCGCTTCGAGTTCGACGAGACCGTAGTCGGCGAGCTCGTTCACGTTGTCGAGGACCTCCGGCGGGTTTCGGTCGACGAGGCGCGCGAGCTCGCGGATACTCTCGGGTTCGTGTTCGACGATCGCCTCCAGGAGCTCGAGGTTGGTCGAGCGGAAGACGCGGCCGAACGTTTCGAGGTCCTCGATCGAGAGCGTCGGCTCGCTCGGTTCGACGTCCTCGCCGGCGTCGATCGCTTCGAGACGCTCTTCGAGGTCGCTACGATCGGCGGATTCGATCCGGACGTGGAGTGTTCGGGTCATGAGTGGGGTGTGGGTGCTCGGTCGGGAGTAGTCGGAGGGCTGTACGTCGGTCACCGTGTTCGAGCGGACTCCCAGTCGTCGCGCTTCTCCTCCGGGAGCGCTGCCCGCCAAGCGCGGAAGACCTCCGCAAGACCGGGGTAGTCGATCTCGACGGTCTCGCCCCCGAGGTGAAGTTCGTGGACGCCGTGGTGGTTGTCGAACCTGATGATCGGATCGTCCGCGCCGGCTTCGCCGTAGTGGTACGCGTACTTGATCCCGTCCTCGAATCGCTCCGACGTCGGGACCGAGAGCACACGTACCCGAGCAACGGTGCCATCGGCGTACGCTTCGATCTCGTCTTCGAGCACGGTGACGTCATCGTCCATCCACGGGAGTACTGACCCATCCCACTCGGATAAGCGTTAGGGTTAATACTAACAGTGGTGGTGAAGCGGTCGTTCGGGACCAGCTCGTGCCGGAACTGGAGATCGAATACGAGTCGGCGTGGACGGTGGACGGCACACGCACACGTCGGTGGCGAAGGCACGGGAGACGATCGGATACGAGCCCTCGCGGACGATCACCGAGGGTGTCGGCGAGTTCATCGAGTGGTACGAGCAGAATCGGGAATGGTACGAGCCGCTCGTCAGGTCGTCGTGACGTAGGATCGGGAAACGTCGCTTACGGTGTGGCGAGAGCGTCGTCGTACGGGAGAGATGGCAACAGTTCCGCGGAGTCATCCGTCCTTCTCGATGGTCCCGAACAGAGCGTTTCGGTCCTCCTCGGAGAACCGATAGCCGTCCTCTTCTCGTAATTCCGTAACGAGCGTCGACAGCTCTTCGGTCGTGGCGATCGCGTCGCAGTGGATCGCCGCCTGAAGCAACAGTACGAGATCCCAGACCTCGACACCGAGTTGCTGTCCACGAGTTCCGACGTGGGCGTCATCAGTCACGAGTCGAGCGTCGCGTTGGGACGCGATCGCGAGGCATCGCGCATCGGTCGAGGAGAGTGCGTGATCGCCGATATCGTCCGCCAGTGCGAGTTCAGCGTCGGTCGGGGTGGCGATCTCGAGCCAGCCGTCGTTGTACGATTTAACCGCGTCGATGCGGGTGACGAACTCGTAGCCGTCGACTTCGGCACGATCGAGTTCGCCGATAACCGACGGCGGCGTCTCGACGGTCTCGAACACCGACGGCAGCAGTTCCAACCGGTCGATCTTGGCGAGTGAACTCAGGACGTTGTTGTCGACGAGCGCCATCCGTCGCTCTATTCAGTAAACGTCTCCAGCTGGCTCTCCCGCTGCGCGTCACGCAGGAAGCCGGCGTCGCGGTCGATCCCTCGATCCGCGAGTTCGTCCCGAAATACCTCCGCCGAGAGACCGGCCAGTTCGGCCGCCCGGTTGCAGCTCACGGTGCCGGTTCGGTACTTCTCGACCGCAAGCGACACGCGAAGCTCCGGACGCCGACGCAACAGCTCACGGACGGCCTCCTCGACCACGGCATCGGCGTCATCGTAGTCGCCGGCGGCCGCGATGGCATCGAGATCCTCTGCGAGCCCGGACATACGAGTCCCTACGTCGGACCCGTGAATAAATATGCTGCCCGGTCGGCTCCCCCTCTGCCGGCCGGTCGACGCTCATCCAAGAGACGATCGGGTACGAGCCGTTGGTGCGGTCGTCGTAAGAGCCGGGACACACTGGTCAGATACTCTCGAATACCACTAAACTGACCGCAGGACATTGGCTGAAGACAGGATTCAATCCCCCGAAATCAACGGATACGTACCCGAACGGGGTTACTAAGTAGCACGGCGTCGAAATAATCGACATGAGCGGTATCGACCTCCCGCCGGACGTGCTGGATGCGATCGCGGCACCGCCGGAGGATCGCGAGCCCATCGTCCGGCAGGAGCTCGCGGTGTCGCTGTACCGGGAGGGATATCTGTCGTTCGGGAAGGCACGAGAATTGGCCGGGCTCTCGAAGGCGAAATTCCATCAGCTACTCGGCGAGCGTGAGGTAGAGCGACACTACACGGAGGCGGACCTCGCACTCGATATCGAGTATGCGCACGAATGACGGTCGTCTCGAACACGTCGCCGATCTTGAATCTCGCAGGGCAACGGTGGCTGAGACGGCTGAGGCGAGCGCGTCGGTGATGGCGACGACGACTGTCGACGTGTTGAAGATGGAAATAACGTACAGCCGGACGGTCACCGCTGACGGATCGGGGAACTACTCGGTTCGTGTTCTGTATCCCCAGACGTACGAGATTAGTGATGAGGAAGTGACGGTGAACGAGGAGGACATGAGATTCGGAAACGAGGCTGAGATATTGAGGTATTACCGTTGAGTTGAATTATCCTGACTCTCAATGGGACATGGATGGTGGATTCAGAACGACCCTTAATCTCCGTCGTTGTCGGTGCTTACAACGAAGAAGACTCATTAGCCGACACGATTCAGAGCCTCCTTGGTCAATCGTTCAGTGATTACGAGATCATTATTGTTGACGATGGCTCAACAGATAAGACAGCAGAAATTGCTAAGTCTTTTGAAGACACTCGTGTCCGACTTGTAGCTATAGACGAGAATATAGGGCTTCCTAAGGCATTGAATCGTGGAATTCAAGAGTCAGAGGGGGAGTACATTGCCAGAGCTGATGCGGATGAGTACTCTGATCCCTTTCGACTTCAGAAACAGCGATCGGTTTTTGAGGCAAATTCTGGCGTCCAAGCAGTTGGGTGTTGGTATGCGACAATCGGGCCAGATAACGAGAGGGTTGCGACGGTACAGGTGTCACAAAATCGTGACTTCGGAGTGAATGATTTACTGAACAATGGACCTGGCATCGCTCATGGCTCTGTGATGATGCAGAAAGAAGCTATAAAGAGAGTAGGTGGATATCGTGAGGAATTTACCTTGGCTCAGGACTATGATTTATGGTTTCGCATGGCGGACGAGTTCGGTGAAGGCTGGCTTGACGTGGTGCCTGAAGTTCTCTACGAACGTCGCGTTGAAGCGCATCAATTAGAGAAACGAGAACTGCAACGGCTGTTTGCCGAAACTGCGAGGAAATGCGCCAAACGACGACAGCGAGGAGAAGACGACACAGGGTTGCTCAAAGAGCTCTCCGACAGGGCTCAAGAAGTCGAGAGTCGCAATTTCAACTCTCGGGTGGCGACAGGAATGTATCACTACCTACAAGGGAATCACTTGTTGGAGCAGGGAAATCATACAGCTTCGCGCCATCGAGCGTTGAAAGCTATCTGGTTCGCTCCGACGAAACCCCGTCCATGGTATCTTTTACTCTTATCATCGCTACCAAGCGAATGGAGAGAAGCAGCGCAAAATTGGTCTCAAACCGTCTTCAGGGCGCGCTAGAGCCACCGTTGGCTCCGGCTTCAAACACCATGATATTATCTACCGGCCACGTTTTCTCTGGAATTCGGGTATCTAACCTGGCAATGAGCGACTCAGATTCCTCCGGTAGGTAGTTTGCGTCTCTCTGTTCAAACTTCTCCACCCAGTACTTTCTCTCCTGCAAATTGATGTGGTGTGTCCCGTACTGGCCAGGTGGGGCAGCAGTGAATATGATTCTACCGCCATACTTGCTCCCAGAAATAATTGTACTAACTAGATTATCAGCGTAGATTGGATGAATGTGCTCTGCGACTTCGATACAGGTCACCACATCGTAACTCCCATCAATCGAAATTTCCTCTCGAAGATCGCCCTGACGCACAGAATCAACTAGCGCGTTCTCGACTGCCTTTGATGCACCCTCAATCCCGAAGACATTGATACTTGGTTGATTATCTTCGAACTTCTTGAGATAATGTCCGATTGCACAACCGATGTCAGCTACACTCTCAGGGTCGTACCTTCGAATCATCTCTGTGGTAAACTCTTCGGCAACTGTGTCGTGCGGTGGTTTCCTACGTTGAACGAAGTACTCCTCGGAGTATATTGAGTTAAGATTATTCAATTTAAAACGATCCAAAAATCGCAACATAGGGAGACGGAGATAGAAACGAATCCAGCGTTGAGTAAAATACGCCTTCTTAGCAACCGGCTTAATAGAGTCAGGGAGAGTACTGTAAATCGATCTCAGTCTCACAGTAATCAGTAGGATTAATGCGAATATAATGGTTCCGTTTTGGCGAGTCGTAATAAATCAGGATCGAGTCCCTCTTATTGTCTTGGATGCTTTTGACACCGCTTGGTTGACTTCATCGGTTCTGAGAAGGTACAATACGAGCGTATAAGTCAAAATAGCCATAGGAATCGCAGAAGCTAGAAAGAGAAGTCCTCCAAAGAACTGAGTCAGAGAACTAACAAGAATCCATATAGCTCCTGATGCTCCCACGACTTTCGTACATAATTTGAGTTGATATTCAAATTTCATTATATTTCTACTATAGTTCGCAATCACACCGGTATATACTATATATGATATAAATGTCGCGATTGCAGCTCCTTGTATCTCCAATTCTGGTATTAGCATGAAATTCAGAATAATATTCACTAGTGCAGAAAATAGAAGAGCGGTCATCAGAAGTCTTGTTTTTTCTTCTAATTGAATGGGGTACGTGAGAATCTGACCAAGCCCATAAAAAAGAGACCCGAGGACGATCCAGGGAATAATCACTATAGTGTCATAGTACTCCTGCTCAACATATATTTGAACGAGGTCAGGGCCTATCGCTATCAAACCAACTGCTGCTGGGACACATAAGAGAATAAATAATCGAATCACCGTCTCGAAGCTCTTCGCCGCCTCTTTCCGACCCTTCGTTTCGAATACGCTCACCACTCTCGGATAAGTGGCCAATGAGATGAGTGAAAACGTCATAAAAACAACTCTATAGAAAATCTTGTATCCAGCAGCGTAGGTTCCCACTGCTGCAGCCCCTGAAATAACAAACAATAAATAGTTGTCCGCGAGCTCGAGAACTCTCCCGCCGATCTGAGCACCAATGAATGGCAATCCGAAACTAGCAGACTGTTTCACCGTGCTAATGTCGAAGACGAACGACTTGTATAGGCCCTTGTTGTAGAGAATCAGCAATTCAACAATGCTAATCAAGCCAGAACCGATTACTAATCCTAATAGTCCCCCTAGCACACCTAACGGGGTATAGATTATCACAGCAGCTGCAATACACAATTGAGCGATGGAGTTCGCACACACAAGCACCGTATATCGTCCAGCTCGATTTTCCGCTCTGCGAAGCGTGCTGACCAGCGAAAATGTACCCCGTGTTAGGACAAGGATGAGACCAGTTATACTGAATAGCACCCACTTAATTTCAATAGATTGTATAATAAAAAATGTTGCTGACACCACAAGCAGTCCTATACCTAAAATGAGGAAGTAAGTGTTCAGAAGAGAAGATACCAACAATGAACTCTCTCCAGTCTGGTGGTATTTCTCGAAGTATCGTAACAGTGGTTGGCGCAACCATGATAAGACGAGGACTAAGCTGAATGAAACGCCAGTTAGTACTACAGTATACTCGCCATATTGATCATTTACGAGCAGTCTCGTCAAGACAACAACTGACAGAAAATTAATCAGAGCGGGAACAATTTTGGCGGGCGTGTACCTCAAGACGTCCGAACTGAGTCCACGATCAAGCATTATTTAAATATAGCCTAGGTCGCGAAGCGTATCTCTCACCGAATCTTCATATTCTGAGTTGATACCAACAGTTCCAAACGGTTCTACAATCTCAAATAGCTTCGATTCTAAGTCTTCTTGATCTTGCAATTCATCCCCGTGTAATGGTATCTCACCGTTGATATCCACTTCCGACATTCTCTCTCTCCCATCTGAATGTATCGTCAATTTCCGGGCAGAAGAATCATATATCGTCTTTATCTCGAAATCGAGCTCTGAGTAATCTTGTTCTGGGTATTTTTCCATAACTCGCTGAATACCGTCGAATGGAGAACCAAGATATTCAGCGACAGCGTAGTCACGTCCTTGCTCGTCTCTCGTTCGGGGCAGAGGTTGCGAATCTAAACCAACCTCATCAGATTCGGAAACTCCGAGATTACATACCTGGTCAATGGTGGTGAACAGATCCACGGTCTGCACCAATTCTGAGATACGTTCTCCGCCTGTATCGCCAGGATAGGAGACTATAAGAGGTACTCGAAGGACTGCATCATTCAGTGAAAGTGAATGCCCCATGCGACCGAAATCACCGATATTCTCGCCGTGGTCTCCAACAATCACTACCAACGTATCTTTGAGGACTCCGCTCTCATTAAGTGATTTGACAATTTCTGAAATAGCTTGATCAGTTTGGCGCACAGCACCATCGTAAAACGATTGAAGTAGCGCGAAGTCTTCATCATCCATATCGACGGCATTTGCATAATTATATAGTCGCGGATCCTGATTCACATCCGAGTACCCCGAGGTGCTGTGGTTAGGAGGTGCGACTTGTCTCAAAAATCCCTGATCCGGGATATATTTCAAGTGTGTTTCCATCAGGTTAATATATGTAAAGAAGGGTTCATCGCTACCAAATACGATAGAATCAAAACTGTTGACGATCGAATTCGTACCTTTCGGCTCTCTTCGGCGATGACCAACGATAGACGTTCCGAGCAGTTTTGTTGCGAATTTATATGCCAAGTTAGACGCATCCTTGATATCCTTTTCCTCCCACAAGAATCCCGCTAAGTCCTCTACGAACGTTCTTGAAAATCCGTTTGACGAAAATGACGACTTGATTTGAGAGTAGTCTGTATCGTTCGGAAACAACCGAGTTGGTATTTCAGTATAGTCAAACCCCGCATTCAGTCCATTTTCCAGTGTAAGTAGCTGATTCGCAGTCAGACAGTGCGTGGAATAACCCTTCTTGTTAAAGATCTTCGGAAGTGTAGGGATATGATTTGAGATAGAGGGATTACTTCGGGTTGCCCCATGTTTGCTCGTATAGAGTCCAGTGAACATTGATGCATGTGAGGGAACTGTCCAAGGTGAAGTGGATATCGTGTTCTCGTATACGTGAGACTGCTCGGCGAATTCTTCTAAAAATGGGGTCGTATCTCGATCGTAGCCGTATAAAGAGAAGTTTCTGGCCCTGGCAGCATCTGAAACGATGAAAACGATATTAGGATTTACCTCAGTCGTCGTCATTACATAGATGGGAATCTTTATAACTACTAAAGCATATTGATATCACTAGCTTTGTGAGGTACTAATACTTGGTAGTCGAGTATATTCAACTGAGACGCAAGGTTGATTATAACGCTAGATTAAGAGGTTTATATTCGTGATGAGAGAATATAACAGTCCCGATGTATTTGAAAAGATAATTAACGGACTTCTTGTACTCTATGTCGTTACATCTCCGCTATACTTTCTTCGCTTAGGGACAAACATCGTTCCTACTGACTTTATTGGAGGAGTTCTAATCATACTCTGGGTAATACAAAGATCATACAAAAATGATAGAATTCTAATTCATTCTATTTATATTATCCCAGGTCTTCTGTCTGTGATTTCTATAGCCTCTACAATTTACGCCCCGTATGAACTTGAAGCATTTCCTTCTGGAGTCCTATTGCTGAATTTATGCATGATATCTATTATTATATACAATCGTATAATCAAATATTTTCGATACGAAAAAAAAATTATCCAATTAATTATTTTATGGATGATAGGTGCGGTTACTGCAACTATTACTATATTTATTAATGAGATCATAAATGTTGGAATGAGGGCAATAGCCCCGTCATATTCATATAGCCATAGGACACAACTTCCTTATCTGCTTGTCGTTACTGCTATTATATCAATTTATCTATACAGATACTACGACGTAAGAAATCGGATTTTCGGCAAAATTAGTTCTATTTGTACATACCAATTTTCTATCTTTATATTATTCATTTCAATATCACGTGGACCTTGGATAGCTCTTACAGGTGTTTTACTCCCATCTTTCCTATTTTATAAGAACATCCGGAAAGATATAATTAAACTAAATATACCTAGTCTAGTTTTCAGTATAATAGTAGCGATATTCTTTGGACAACTTCAGCGGGTACTTGAGAGAGTAGCATCAATAGTTCAGCCAAACAATACAGAAACTTCTGCTAGATTGGAGATATATAATGAAGCACTAGATGTAGTATCTTCAAAACCAATGACCGGGATCGGTTGGAATAATTATTCTGTCATATACGATATCGCTGGGAGTGCACATTCCACTTACTTAACTATTAGCTCCGAGTTAGGAATACCTGCTCTCCTATTGTATATTCTTATTCCAATCGTTCTATCACGGGATTGGATGCGGATTGTATCATCGGAGAAGCTTAGCTCAACCAATAAGCTTCTATACTTGGCACCCCTGGCAGGGGTACTAGGGCTCCTTGTAGGCCAAGTATTTTCCACGGCCATACTATGGTTTCGTGCGTATTGGGTCCTTCTTAGTATTAGTGTCGCCACAATCACGATAGGTTCACATTCTAGTATTCGATAGTATTCTGATGAGTTGACCACTCTTCGGAGATTGTTGGTCGAGTAGAGCTGTCGCTATGAAAGCGTAGCAGGCAAGGGTGACGCGGCAGTATCATCCGAATTCCAATATTCTCATTTAAATTGCTTAGCTCAGAGGTGAGTGTCGCGAACCTGCTCCAGCAGGTTCGCTGGCACGATGACCTCTGCTGCCCGCACTACCGGTCTAAGGCAGTGATCGAACACAGCAGCTACGGGAGTATCAGAGGTATCTCTGTAAGACATTCTTGGGTAGAGGATTGTTGGTCAATTCTCAGCAGGAGCTGGAAAGCAGGCAAGGGTGACGCAGTGGCGTCACCCGATGAACAGTGTTCCCTATCAAGATGTTCGTGTCGGAGCGTCGCGCCGCAGATCTGCTGACACAGATTCGCTGGTGTGACGGCATAGCGAAGATGGTACTCGTCGCTGTCCCGGTTAAGCACACCGACGAGTCGGAACGCTCGGGTCGTGCTGACGCTCGACTCTCGCTTACGGTCGAATGAGAGGGTGATTTAGACATCGATTTCCTGTCGCTACAGGTCGTCAAGGACGTCCTACAGCGACTCACCTTCGAGTGAAATACTGCTTCCTCGCCACGTGCAAAGCTCTTCGACGATCTCGAAGTTCGCGTCATGCTTAACATGTGAGACGAACCAGCCGTCGTTCTGGTCAATACGGTCGAACGGCGGTGTTCAGATAAGCCTGAGAGTAATATTCGCCAGGAGAACGCCTCTCACGACAGAACCCAGCCGAGAGCAACGATCTGGTGAGGAGAAGTGAAACTGATCGTGGCCGAATCAGCGTTCGGAATATTCAGCTCGCTCACCTATCAAACGGAGCAATTCACGGACCTCCACAACGATATTACTACAAGTTTTATCTGATCACTACCTACTGAAGAGCAACAATTCTTTATACTTGAGTGTGTTGTCACGCATAGACCGCTACCGGTGAACTGATTAGGCCGGCCATACCTCAATTGACTAATGATACGTGTGGCCGCTCTACTCGGAGTTCTCCGTCATACGACTATCGCGTACGAGATATCCGAGCATATCGGTCAATTCCCTAATATCGAAATGACTGTTATCAGTTATAACGACTCTTTGATCGATGACTTGGAGATCGAGATCGACACCGATGTTGTGACTGTCAAAACTCTTAATGCCTCTAACCGACTTGACCTGAGAGCTATCTCAGAGTTACATGATCTTCTCCGAAATGAGTCCTTCGACCTGCTTCACACCCATCATAACTTTGTGGGATCGCTCGGCTGTATGGTTGCTCCTTCCGATCTGCCGATCATCGATACAGAACACGCCAATCACAAGGATCACTATTCAGTCGCACAGAATCTTGTTAATTCTGTAACTCTTGGGCGTGCAAACCGAGTTGTCGCTAACTCGCAAGCGACACTTGATTCGTTGTATCCACACGAACGGGTACTTGTTCCTTCAAATCAAAGATGTGTGATATACAATGGAGTTGATGTAGATTGGATCGATACCTCCACTAAAGATAAAACATGGAGGACTGATTCCCCACGGGTCACGACAGTTGGGCGATTGATCCCTGTGAAAAACCAAGAGACTCTCATCAATAGCTTCTCAGCTGTTCTTGACAAGGTACCTGACGCAGAGCTTGTCATTGTTGGTAGTGGACCCAGACAGTCAGCACTTGAAAAGATAGCCGAATCCAACGGAATTCAGGATAGTATTACGCTAACGGGCGGAGTGTCCCGAGAAGAAGTATATAATATACTTTATTATTCAGATGTGTTCGCTCTTTCATCGTACTCTGAGGGATTCTGTGTCGCATTGCTGGAGGCTATGGCAAGTGGTTGTCCACCTGTCGTCAGTAATATCCCAGTGCTACATGAGGTCGCTGGCGATACGGCTGTGTTCGTCGATCCTGAGGATACTGAAGGATTCTCAGCCGAAATCACGAGACTACTTGATGATGAAGATCGATATCAGAGATACTCTATAGAGACAAGAGAACGCGCACGAACGGTCTTTTCAATAAAGCGAACAGCTGAGGAGTATCTCGATCTCTATCAAGAAGTCGCAGAAGGATCATGAATGAATCAAACAAATATATCCATAAATTGAGGAATATTTCGAATGTCCAGTCAATTCACTACTTGAGACAAAATATTCTCCGTAGATCCATTATCGATAATACGAATTAGATGAATAATTATAGTGGTGTCGATACTGTATTTAGATCAAAAATTGAAAGTATACATATTAAATTAACATTAAATGTAATATTTGGAGCGTTCGTAAATGCTTGAATTCGGTCACTCCGGCTCGGTTTCTAGGATCACAATCCTTGACAATTCGTCACTCACAGCCTTAATCGAACGTGGAATGGAGTTGGAAGGATCACGTTTCAATGTACAGATCTAAGACTCCACACCCTTTCCTCTATCTCTACGGTCAGCCAGTCTCAGAATAAATCAATAGAGAAATGTAGTTTAAGAGATTCAAACTAGATAAAATCGGCAGAAAATCTAAGAGAACCGCGATCTAGATGCTCGTAGAAGAGAAATGATAATAGATAGAAGAAAAAATACAATTACCCGAAAAATAATATAATGTATGGAAATTCGATGAAAACAAGGCAGAAACGATCTCCCAATCTATGACCAACATCGCCCTCATCGTAATGGATACCGCCCGGTACGATTCGATACTGGATACCCGGGCAAAGCTATCGACCTTCGAGACCCTCCGAGAGGAAGGCACGACATACACCTCCGCGTTCGCGAGTGCCCCGTGGACGCTCCCCTCACACGGAGGGCTCTTCTCCGGGCGGTACTCGTCGAGACACGGCGCGAGTGCGGCCGCGAAACGCTTCCCGGAGAGCGTTCCCACCGTCGTCGAATCGTTCGCGAACGCCTCCTACGAGACGGTCGCCGTCTCGAACAACACCTGGATCAGTGACGAGTTCGGGTTCGCCCGTGGGTTCGACACTTTCCGGAAGAACTGGCAGTACATCCAGTCTGACGTCGACCTCGGGAAGATCGCCCGAGAGGAGGAGGGATTCGACAAGATACGCGGCGTCGCGAGACAGCTGTTCGACGGGAACCCGATCGTCAACGCCGCGAACGCGGTATACGGACAGTTCGTCAGGAAGCGGGCCGACGACGACGGCGCGAAGGGGACGAATCGATGGGTGGCCGATTGGCTCGACGACCGCGACGACTCGAACCCGTTCTTCCTGTTCATCAACTACCTCGAACCACATCTCGAATATCGCCCACCCGAGGAGTACACGGAGGAGTACCTCCCCGAGGGTGTGAGCTACGCGGAGGCGATGGAAGTCAATCAGGACGCCTGGACGTACATCGCGAACGACGTCGAGATGACCGAACAGGACTTCGAGATCCTCGAAGGGCTCTACCACGCGGAGATCGCCTACCTCGACGAGCGCATCGGCGAGCTCCGCCGACTACTGGAGGAGGCGAACGAGTGGGAAGACACCGTCTTCGTCGTCACGGGCGACCACGGCGAGAACATCGGCGATCACGACCTCATGGACCACCAGTACAGCCTCCACGACACGCTGATCCACGTGCCGCTCGTGATCCACGGGGACGCGTTCACGGGCGGGGAGACGGTCGACGACCTCGTCCAGTTGACCGACCTCGCGCCGACCCTGCTCGATGCGGCCGGAATCGAGAACGACGAATTCGAAGAACAGTCACAGGGCCGGTCGTTCCATCCGGATTCCGAAACCGAACCACGGGAGTACGCCTTCGCCGAATATCTGGCTCCACAACCCTCGATGGAGGCACTCGAAAAGCGCGTCGGCGATCTACCCGAGGAAGTGTACGAGTACGACCGATCGCTCCGAGCGATCCAGAGCGAGGACTGGAAGTTGATCCGGGGCTCGGATGGGTCGACCGAACTCTACCACGTTGCCGAGGATCCCGACGAACTGAGGAACCTCACTGCGGATCGTCCTGAGAAAGTCTCCGAACTCGAATCTGAACTCGACACGTGGCTCGACTCGTTCGACCACGCCGACGTAACGGGTGACGTCGACATGAGCGACGAAACCAAAGACCGGCTGGAAGATCTCGGCTACCTTCAGTAGGCGATCGACTCCAGACAAGCGGTTATATTACACGTTAGTAAATTCCACAGAACTCAATAAATAACCTATCATAATTATGTTTTAAAGTTCTATTTTGTTTCTAACAGAGTTCAAGGAGTTCTCTTGAAGTCTCTTCTACTGTCTCAGACCACGAAAATTCAGCTTCAACGGTTTTTCGCCCATTCCGTCCATACTCCTCGCGTGTCTTGTCATTATTGAGGAGACATTTAACCGCGGTACACATACCTTCCGTATCACCCCACTCTACGGTTGCTCCGGCTCCCGAAACGACATTGACGATTTGATCCAGATCCGTACACACTACTGGAGTTCCGGATGCCATCGCCTCCATGACGACGCGCGGGAATCCCTCTGCCCTGCTCGGCAGTAGCAACACGTCCGCCGTCCGGAATATCTTCGGCATATCGTCGTAGTCAACTAGGCCCAGGAACTCCACGGTCGATTCCAGCCCCCGGGCCGCCACGTCCGCTTCGAGCTCCTCACGAAGCGGTCCGGATCCAACCATGTACAACCGGACGTTGGGATGATCCGCCTGCAGGCGTTCGATCGCATCGATCGCGTGGTGTGGTCCCTTACCCTCGACGAGCCGTCCAACGAACAACACGCTCGGTACGTCATCGTCGATCAGTTCGCTTGTGAGTCCGTCAGGATGGAACTTCTCTGCGTCCACTCCATTGGTGATCACTTCAATGTCGGTCGTAACGCCGATCTCTCTAGTCGCCTCCCGCTCCGCATCCGTGTAACAAAAGACGACATCCGCGCTGTTGAGCGTCCATCGTCCGATCGTTTTCAGATAGTACGAGAACAACCGATCCGGAGCTGACTGCGAATACAGGGAGTGGTTCGTGATCGCGAGCGGTATATCACCCAACCATCGCTTCAGCGCCGCGAGGTTCGTGCTAAAGTAGAAGTGGGAGTGGGCGTGGATCACGTCGAACTCTTTCGCTCCGAGGATCCGGCGGGCCGCCGTGACCGAGATCTCGTTTTTTAAAAGGTTCACCGTCGTGGGACAGTAGACGATCTCGTATCCATGGCGAGTTTCCCGTCGGACTCGATCGACGTCATCCGTCACCTTTAGAACGGTCACATCGTGACCCATCGCCGCCTGATCACGACTCATTGCGTGGACGTGGTATTCACCGCCACCGATCTCGTCCGGGTACAACCAGTGGCTCACACGAAGGATCCGCATCTATCGGGTCACCTCGGGAGCATCCGTCCAGAACCTGTCGATACGTCGCTTCCAGGTCATACACTCTCACCGATCGGCTCCCAATCAAACGCGGAGAGGAGACGCTCGAATTTACGCTCCGTTCGTTCGATATTCGTGTAATGTCGGGCACGATACTGCCACTTAACGTCATCGACCCGCGGCTGATCTGGGTCGAGTTCCCACGGATGGAGATAGAACACGCAGTCACGCTGCGTTGCGATCCGCTCCAATCCACGTCGATAAACTGAGTAGGGAATAACTCTGAAATATCCCCCACCCGCCCACGGGATCCGCGTGACTTTGGCATCAATGAGTGGAAGTTGTACCTCGGTGAACCCGTCACGGATCTCCGTGAACGTCTCCGCGGAGTCAACACTCAATCCGCCGTACCGATCATGAACCGGTGCGGCAAAGAGACTCGAATCGTATTCGAATCCGAGATCGTCAAGCACGTCGATCGCCCAGTCGGTGATCGAGAAGCTTGGTGCGCGATAGCCGCGAACCCGCTGGCCCGTGATCGTCTCAAGCAGGTCTACCGATCGAGCGATGTCCGCACGAACGTCTTCCGGCTCCTGTTCGTAGAGGAGCCTATGATTGTATCCGTGGCTAGCGATCTCGTGCCCCCGGTCCGCGATCTCTGCGACGAGTTCAGGAGCTCGGTCGGCGACGTGACCTAACACGAAGAAGGTCGCTTTCGTGTCGTGTTCGTCAAGCAGGTCAAGAATCCGGTTTGTACCGTGTTGGACGCGAAGTTCGTACTCGTCCCACTGATCTCGATCAAGGCCATTCCAGAGGTTGTGCGAGTGAAACCAGTCTTCGACGTCGATAGAGAGATACATGTCGCTCATACGAGCTGGTTTCCCCGCCTCTGGAACTCCCTTCGATCGCTCTTCGTCGGAAAAGAGAAGTACGAGCCCTCGCCAGTCATCTCCGTAGTCGCTTCCGTTCCCGCCGCGATCTCGTTGATCGCCTCCGCAACAAGTCGACCGCCCTCCCGTTTCCCTCTCAGTATTGCGTCGTCAAGAGTCGTGTTCGTGTCTATCGGAAAGGTTCGCTGTTTCATGATCTGACCCCTATCGATTTCTGGAACCATCGTGTGTACCGTGGTCCCGATCTGATCTTCACCGTGATACAGGGCCCAAAACGTCGGGAGCATTCCCCGGTATTTCGGCAACTCCGCCGTGTGGACATTTAGACAGTACTGGTTCGGTACGTCGAGTAATTTTTCATCGAATATCTGTGATGCCGAGACCGACAATAGGACGTCGATATCAGTAGCATCTACCCATTGGATATAGGTATCCTCATTGATACCATCACGTTTCTCGACGGTTATTTCGTGCTTCTGAGCCACTGAATCGACAGAATATGTACCGATACCGATCCTATCGGATATCTTTCTACTTGTATACGCGACTGATCGACGAAGGAAGTGTATTGGTCCATAGAAATCGAGCATACGTTTGGCGAATACAGGTAACGTTTCATCAAGAAGGTCAAGGATCGTTATACGTTCGACGACTACATCATCTAGTCTTGGAAGAAATTCTTGAAAGAAGGTGGGCATATAAAACGGGTCATCCTGTGTGACGATCGCGATTCGGAGCGTCATCTACGACCTTCGAAAATTGAATCCAGAGATCGGTTCAGCCGACTCTGTGCTACGCGAGAGGTTCGCATCCGCCCTATAGTTCAAGAGGACTAGTTAAGTGAATTCGGATCTAAACGGGCTGAGACGAAATCTGACTGGAGTTTGGTACACGTTCCAGAGGAGAGGATACCTGCTCTGTGTCTACCTCCGTGTAACAGAACACCACGTCCGCCTGGTCGAACGTCCACCGCCCGAGCGTCTTCAGGTACCACCGAAAGACGCGTTCGGGTGCCGACTGCGAGTAGAGCCCGTGGTTCGTGATCGCCAGCGGGACGTCCCCGAGCCGCGCTTTCAGCGCCGCCATGTTCGTCGCGAAGTACAGGTGTGAGTGCGCGTGGATCACGTCGAAGTCGTCCGAATCGGCGTGCCAGAGGTATCGCGCCACCGCCGGCGAGACGTCGTTGCCGATCACGGAGATCCCGGGATCGACCCGGAGCACGGTGTACCCGTGCGTCTCCTCGACCCGCGGCAGCGACTCGTCGACTCGCGTCGTCAGTACCGTCACGTCGTGGCCCATCGCCGCCTGGTCGCGGCTCATCGCGTGGACGTGGTACTGCCCCCCGCCCTTCGTGTCCGGATACAGGTGCTGGGCCACCCGGAGGATTCGCATTCGACCTCGAGTTGGACACCGCAATACACAAGCGTGCCGATTCGCCGACGATCGGCCCACAGTTCCACGTCAACCACGACACCGAGTATACACAGATTCTGTATGATGTGGCGTGGCAACGCGAAAGAACAGCTCCATCCGCGACGACCGAGAGGGATGGATTCAGGAGAAGGTCAAACCCCGAGGCACTCGGTCTGCCTACCTGTCGGTCGTCGTGCGCGGTGTGTCACACGGTTTGCGGGTTCCTCACCCGACTCGCTCGCGATGAGTTCGACGTCGAGGTGGATCCGTTCGTAGGGGAGGTACGGTCGCTTTGATCGACCGCCCCCGACCGTCCTCGACGACGAACACGAGCCCGTAGTCCGCGAGGAGCGTGACGTCGTCGTGGACCGTCCGGTACTCACGGTCGAGCGCGTCGGTCGTGATCGTCACTACGGACGACGATGCCCTCCGCACGGACGTCGTCGGCAAGCGACGAACGCGGAACGCCATCGGTACGACGAGTCGGCGGGTCATCCGCTCCTCGTCATCAGTGCCGACGAAACACCGTCCACCTGAGCTAAGAACGGGCGTTCAGAAGCTCTGCGCTTGACAGGGGGCGGCCCCGTCTCCCCACCCGACCATGTCGAGTGTTCCGGCGACGATATCGCACCCACTTCCGATGACACGGGATCGATGGCACACACCCCGTACCGAGTGAAGACGGGGTCGATCGAGGCTCGATGGGACCGATCCGTCGACGCCGACACCCACACCCGATACCGAGTGAAATCAGTCCCCGATATGAACGGTCCGTCCGTGACTGGCCGTGGATACTATCACTCGGTTTTGAGTGTGTGATACGTCATAATACTATATTTAATAAATATTAGAAAGGTCCTATTAGGCTTCTAAACCGGTTACAATAGAACTCACTCGGTACGAGGTCGATGGATATATACCGGATACCGTTGACACACTACTATGACGGAACGCGGCGATATCTTCGAAACGGGGGAGATATTCAGGGAGCGAGAGCTGGTTCGCGTCGGCCACGTCCCCGATCTCGATCGTGTCGTCGGCCGCGACGAGGAGATAGAGTCGATGGGGAGCGCGCTCGCTCCCGCGATACGGGGCGGTCCGCCCGAGACGACGATCGTCTATGGAAAGACCGGGACCGGAAAGTCACTCGTTACGAGGTGTGTCACCAGGGAGGCAACACGTCGCGCGGCGGCGGACGGGAACACGTTCGCATACGCCTATATCGACTGCTCGGACTACGGAACCGAAGCGCAGGCGAGTCGGCAGATGGCGCGTGAGCTTCACGAGCGGCTCGGCGACGCCGTCGACGATCGCTCGATCCCCCGGCGCGGTATCGGGGCCGCGGACTACCGCGACATCACTTGGGAACTGCTCACGGAGGGCGACGTCGACGCGTTTGTCGTTGTCCTCGACGAAATCGACAAACTCGACGGCGACGCGCTCCTACGGAGCCTCTCGCGCGCACGGGAGAGCGGGAAGGCGGACACGTTCGTCGGGGCGATCTGTATCAGCAACAAGATCGAGTACCGCGAACGACTCGGCGAACGCGTCGATTCCTCGCTCCAAGACAACGAACTCGTCTTCGACCCCTACGACGCCACACAGATCGAGGCGATCCTCTCCCGTCGCCGGGACGCATTCGCGGAGGGCGTCCTCGACGACGGTGTCATCCCGAAGACCGCAGCGCTCGCCGCCCGCGAACACGGCGACGCCCGAAAGGCGATCGATATGCTGTACGAAGCGGGGCGACTGGCCGAACAGGAACGGGCCGATCACGTCACGGAAGCACACGTCGATGAGGCCGTCGATCGTGCGGAAATAAACCGGTTCCAGAAGCTCGTGAGCGGACAGACGCCGCACGTGAAACACATCCTCCGGGCGCTCGCACTCCTCACCGAACGGGCCGATACACGGACGTTTCGCACCGCGGAAGTGTATGACGCGTATCGGAAGGTCGCCGAGCAGGCCGGTACGACGCCGCTGAGCTACGACCGTGTCCAGCGCCTCCTCAAAGAGCAGGCGTTTCTCGGCGTCACGGAGAGCAAACACACGGGCGGTGGCCACGGCGAGGGGAGCTATCGAGTCCACCGCCTGCTTCGATCACCGGAGATCGTTACGAGAGGACTCGATGACCAGTAGCCGGTGACGAGTAACTGGTAACCTACCACCAGGTCCGATCAGCTGGTACTCACTCGGTACGAGGGGTGTCTCTACTTGACCGTCGCTCCAATTCGACTCGACCGTACCAGACGAGTGTACACTCGGTACGGGGTGTGTCCCGATCTCAGAGAGGATCGATCAATAGTGGCAAAAAGGAGACGATCGACCGAATCGTCGACGAACTCGAGTTCGTGACGGAAGCGACGAGGGTACTCGCTCGAAAGCGGTCACTCGAACGCGAGGAGTATCTCGCCGATCGGGAACAACAGGCGATCGTCGAACGAGAGTTCCAAGTTGCCATCGAAGCCTGTATCGACATCGCCGAACTGCTCATTCGTGATTCGACGGAAGAGATGTCTCCCACCAACGCCGAAAAGTTCGATCGTCTCGAACGACTGGACGGGCTCTCCGAGGAGACGACGGCTTGATCGGCACCGCGGGCGACGACCACCTGGAGACGACTTGCCCTACGTTCCCGAAGACGAGCACCATCGACGATCTGCTATCCGAGGCGACTCCGATAAAGAGTGTGTGGGTCGCGCCGGCGACACCACGAGGACGTCGACGACGAGCCCGGGACGATGGACCGCTCCGTACGTGAAGACACGAGGGGAGTCGAACGGGTAGCCGACGGCGGGACGGTCGGTCGCTCCTCGCACGTACTCGCCGTCCACCGGCGTTACGAGGACGACCGCGTTCCGCCACCCGAAACGCCTTGTGATCCCCGCTCGACTCCACCGTCATGTACGACGCGGTCGTGGTCGGCGGGGGCATCGTCGGCTCCTCGGTCGGGTACCACCTCGCCCGTGCGGGCGTCGAAACGCTGCTCGTGGACCGCCGGGACGCGGGCCGGGCGACGACCGCCGGCGCGGGCATCGTCTCGCCGGGGACGAGCAGCCGCACCGCGGACGACGACTGGTTCGCGTTCGCGACCGACGCCGTCGACTACTACCCCGAACTCGTCGACCGACTCGAGGCCGACGGCGTCGACGACACCAGCTACGCCCGGGTGGGCCTGATCGCCGCCGCGGTCGACGACGACGAGCTCGCCCCCTACGAGGACGCGACCGCCCGGATCGAGGCACGTCGCGACCACCTCCCGAACGTCGAGGCGATCGAGCCGAGCGCCGCGACCGACCGCGTTCCCGCGCTCGCGGAGCCGCAGCGCGCCTTCCACGTCCCCGACGCCGCACGCGTGAACGGGCAGGTCTTCGCGGGCGCGCTCCGGGAGGCGGGACGGACACACGGCCTCGAGACGGCGGCGGGAGACGTGACCGGGATCCGGACCGACGACGACCACGGGACCGGAAACGACCGCGTGACCGGCGTGCGGACCGCCGACGGCGGCCGGATCGACGCGGACCGGGTCGTGGTCGCCGGCGGGGCGTGGTCGCCCGCGTTCGGCGACGACCTCGCGATCGATATCCCCGTCGAGCCGAAGCGCGGACAGATCGTCCACCTCGACCTGCCGGAGGCGGACACGGGGTCGTGGCCGGTGCTGAAGGGGTTTCACCACCACTACGTCGTCCCGTGGCCCGACGGCCGCCTCGTCGCGGGCGCGACCCGCGAGGCCGGGAGCGGCTTCGACCCGCGGGTCACGGCCGGCGGGCTCCGCGAGGTGCTCGGCGAGGCGCTCCGGCTCGCGCCCGGGCTCGCGGACGCGACCGTGATCGAACACCGGGTCGGGCTCCGGCCCGCCTGTGTCGACGGGGTTCCGGTGCTCGGCGCGCCCCCCGACGTCGAGGGCGCGTACCTCGCGACCGGCCACGGCGCGACCGGGCTCACCCTCGGCCCCTACAGCGGGAAGCTCGTCGCCGACCACGTCACCGAAGGGAAGCCGATCCCCGATCCCGTCTCAGTGACGCGGTTCGGGGACGACTCCCGGTAGTCGGATCGCCGGGAGCGGTCGCACGTGTGGCGTTTCCGTATGGGGTGCGCCACAAGGGTTATTTGCTCGCGGCGGGTTGGATCTCATATGAGCAGGGACGAACGCGAGGACTCCGGTCGGTACGCCGAGAGGGTCACGCTCGATGCCGTGCTCGGGGTCTTCGGAACGGTGGAGGGGCCCGTCGTCACCTCGGGCGACGTCGCCGAGGCGCTCGACTGTTCCCGGGAGACCGCGCGTCGGAAGCTTCACACGCTCGAGGCTCGAGGACGGATCGCTGGTCGAGAGACGGCCGGGCGGATCGTCTGGTGGATCGTCGACGACCGAGCGCCCGCACGTGGGATCGATCCGGACGATCCGTTCTGGGAGTTCGACCCCGGCGCGTCGGGAGAGTCGGACGTCTCCGAGCGCGTCGATGACGTGCTATACGGCGAGGAATCGGCATGAATGAGACGGGCGCGATCCCCGTGTTCGTCGATACCGGCGCGTTCTACGCACGAGCAGATGCGGACGACGAACATCACGCGGATGCGCTCCGGCTCTTCAGTGGCGTTCGATCCGGCGAGATCCCCTACCGACCGATATACACGTCGCAAGCCGTGCTCGCCGAGTTCGCGACCTTGGCACTCTACAAACTGGGCCACGACACCGCCACTCGGGCACTGGCCGCCATCCGAGACTCGAACAGCGTGAACGTGATCCCGGTCGGCGAACACGCGTTCGAAACTGCGGCAGCGCGGTTTGCAGACTACGACGACCAAGAGATCTCGTTCGTGGACCACACGACCGGCGTCCTTGCCGACGAGCGTGACGTCGAACACGTCTTCGCCTTCGATTCCGATTTCCGGACGCTCGGGTTCTCTCTCGTTCCTGCCGACGTGAACGTTCCCGAATAGCGACGGGACGAACCGAAGCGCTAAACCGGCGTCTCCGAGGAACGTCCCCCATGCAGAACCAGCGCGTCCTCGTCACGGGCGGCGCGGGCTTCATCGGCTCGAACCTCGCGAACCGCCTCGCGAGCGACAACGACGTGATCGCCGTCGACGACACCTATCTCGGGACCGCCGAGAACCTCGACGAGGACGTGGAGTTCGTCGAGGCGGACGTCCTCGACGACGACTATCCCGTCGACGTCGACGTCGTCTTCCACCTCGCGGCGCTCTCCTCGCGGAACATGCACGAGAACGACCCCCAGCGCGGCTGTCGCGTCAACGTCGAGGGCTTCGTCAACACGGTCGAGCGCGCCCGCAGGGAGGGATGCGAGACCATCGTCTACGCCTCCACCTCCTCCATCTACGGCAGCCGCACCGAGCCGTCTCCCGTCGACATGGACGTGGAAGCCCACACCGCCTACGAGGCCTCCAAGCTCGCCCGCGAGCGCTACGCCGAGTACTACGCCAACCACCACGACGTGAACGCCGCCGGCCTGCGCTTCTTCTCCGTCTACCAGGGCTTCGGCGGCAACGAGGGCCACAAGGGCGAGTACGCCAACACGGTCGCGCAGTTCGCCGACGCCATCGCCTCGGGAGAAGCGCCCGAACTCTTCGGCGACGGCACCCAGACGCGGGACTTCACCCACGTGAGCGACGTCGCGCGCGCCTGCGAGCTCGCCGCCGACAACGAACTGACGGGCGTCTACAACGTCGGCACCCAGGAAGCCTACTCGTTCAACGAGATGGTCGAGCTGATCAACGACGCGCTCGGCACCGACATCGACCCCGAATACATCGAGTGTCCCTTCGACGGCTACGTCCACGACACCATGGCCGACTACTCGACGTTCCACGACGCCACGGGCTGGGAACCGCGGATAGACTTCGAAGAGGGCGTCGAACGCGTCTGTGGGCCCTACCTCGAGGACACGGTGGGGACGAACTAGCGGGACGTGACCGACGCGGAGAACATGATCGTTCCAGAAACGATCAGATCTGCCACACATCGTTGAGTTCGAGATCCGGCTGACTCACGACCGATCCGTAGCATCGGAAGCGTCTTCGAGGGTCGGCAGCGAACCGTGCCGTTCGCGTCGAGCGAGATCGCGAACGAACAGTCGGATCTGTGTGACGAGGTCCTCACGATCCGTGTACGAGTACACCCGTGCGTCCCAACGATCCTGGACGGCCGCGATCATGGCGCTTCGCACACCTGATTCGTGGATGAACAGAACTCGCTCGTGCCGATCGGACACGGATCGGGAGTCGATGGATTCGGCGCGTTCGCGGTAGAACGCCTCGAGGACGGATCCAGTTTCGATTCCAACGCCGAGGTTATCGCCGATTTTCGGGACGAGATATATCACCGCGTTGCTCGCGAAAGCGAACTCGATGCTCTGGGTTCCTGCATCCATCTCATCGAGTGGGACGTCGACATCGACCGCGAGAAATGCGTTCACGCCCGGGTCGGTTCGGAGCCGATCGCGAACGAACAACAGCAAGTCGAAGACGGCCTCCTGCTTTTCGAGGTCGGTTTCGGAGTCGACGAGCGTTCCGAAATCGATCGACTCAGGGATCCGATCGAGATCGAGGGCGTCATCCGCATCGGTCGTCTCGAGGACCGAATCGAGGTCGAACGCCTTGTACGGTCCCATCAAATAGACCAGAAATCGGGAGTGGGCGAGCTCTCCGAGGGAATCAACGATCCGGTTGCGCATAGCGGGTATTGATACGTATTCGATATAAAAACCACCAATATCAGTATCTATTGAGTCAGCGAAGGCTTATGCCGTGAGGCGTGTCACTTCGAGATATGGCCGAGACAGGGAGAACGGAACGTGGTTCGGGTGGGCGGTCCGCACTCCTCCCGGAGCACAGTTTGCTCTCGCTCGAGGAATACCTCGCGATGCAGCGGGC
Source organism: Halobellus captivus (assembly GCF_003697845.1). Taxonomy (GTDB): domain Archaea; phylum Halobacteriota; class Halobacteria; order Halobacteriales; family Haloferacaceae; genus Halorubrum; species Halorubrum glutamatedens. The sequence continues at coordinate 25,210 of NZ_RDQE01000012.1, forward strand.
GATCGGCAACGAGACCCGGTTCCGGATCCTCGACCTGCTCGTTGAAGAGGGCGCACAGGGAGCGGCGGAACTCCGAGCCACACTCGACATCGAGTCGAACACCCTTCACTATCACCTCGACGAACTCGTCGACGTCGGACTCGTGGAAAACCGCAAACGAACGGAACCGTCGAGCAATGGGCTCTACTCCTACTACCGGGCGACCTCACTTGGTGAGGGGATCCTCGAACACGGCGTTCGCGAACTGATGCGCGAGGAGTGGGAGCTCCTCGAGGACTACGGCGGGTGAGACCGGTCTTCCTCTTACTGTCGTCTCACTCCTCGACTTTCCCGTCGCGCCGATCACGCTCTCGTGCTTCCGGGTCCCGCTCGGCGGGATCGCCGTGGCCGCCGCCGCCGGGCGTCCGGATCGAGACGGTCGACCCGCTAGCGACGTCGACGGACGTCTTCGCGGGCACCGGCTCGCCGTCGACGAGGTTCTGGCCGGTCGCGCCATCCCCGCCACCGTCGAGTCCGGCGGGAGCCGTCCGCCGCCGATCGGTCAGCAGCGACACGGTGGCGTCGGTCTCGACGGTGACGGTCCGTTCGATCCCCAGCCCGCCGCGGAACCGACCGTCGCCGCCGGTCGAGGGACGCAGCGCGTAGCGTTCGACGCGGAGCGGATACTCGAGTTCCATCGCCTCGGCGGGCGTGTTGAGCGTGTTCGTCATCCCGACCTGGACGCCGTCCATGCCGTCCTTCCCGGGGCGAGCGCCGAACCCGCCGCCGATCGTCTCGTAGTAGGTGAACTCGCCCGAACGGTCGCCGATGATGAGGTTGTTCATCGTTCCCTGCCCGCCGGCGGGGACGACGTCGGGGATCGCGGGCGCGAGCGCCGCGAGCGTGACGTCGGTGACGCGCTGGCTCGTCTCGACGTTGCCGCCGACGACCGCCGCGGGCGGGTTCGGATCGAGAAGCGACCCGTTCGGGGCAGACACCGACACCGGCTCGTAACAGCCGTGGTTCGGCGGGATCTCCGGGTCGGTGATCGCGCGGACGACGAAGTAGACCGCGCTCTTCGCGACCGACAGCGGCGCGTTCAGGTTGCCCGCCACCTGCTCGGCGGTGCCGGCGAAGTCGACGGCGAGGGAGGGCCCGTCGATCGTGACGGCGGCCTCGATCGGCACGTCCTCGTCGGTCACGCCGTCGCCCTCGAGGACGTCCCGCGCCCGGTAGGTGCCGTCCGGGAGCGCGGCGAGCTCGGTCTCCACGCGCTCGCGGGAGTACTCGATGACGGCGTCGAACGCCGAGATCAGGGTCGGTCCGTGCTCGTCGAGCAGCTCGCCGATCCGCTCCTCGGCTCGCGCGTTCGCGGCGCGTTGCGCTCTGAGGTCGGCCTCGCGCTCGTCCGGCGTCCGGACGTTGGCCCGGATCAGCTCGTGGACCGCCTCGTTCGGCTCGCCGCCGTCGACGAGCCGGACCGCGGGCAGCCGGAGCCCCTCCTCGTAGATCTCGCGGGCCCCGGGCGGCATGCTCCCCGGCGTGCTGCCGCCCACGTCGGCGTGGTGCGCGCGCGAGACCGCGAAGCCGAGCACCTCGCCCGCGGGCGCGATCGTCGACACCAGGGTGACGTCCGGCAGGTGCGTCCCGCCCGCGAACGGGTCGTTGACGACGAACACGTCGCCGGGCTTCGGGTCCTTCTCGAGGACCGTCTCGACCGCGTCGGGCATCGCGCCGAGGTGGACCGGGATGTGTTCGGCCTGTGCGACCATCCGTCCCGACGCGTCGAAGAGCGCGGTCGAGCAGTCCTGTCGCTCCTTGATGTTCGGCGAGTACGCCCCGCGGATCAGTACGTGACCCATCTCGGCGGCGACGCTCTCGAGCTGGTTCCGGAGGATCTCCAGCGTTACGGGGTCCATCCCGTCGCGGTCGTCGTTCGTCGTCGACTCGTCGCTCATTCGTCGCTCACCTCCGCCACCAGCGCGCCGTCCGCACGCACCCGCACGTCCCACCCCGGCGGGACCACGGCCGTGCTCTCGTCGCCCTCGACGACCGCCGGCCCCGCGATCGCCTCGCCCGCCGACAGCCGAGTGCGGTCGTAGACGGCCGTTTCGCGGACGGCGTCGGCGGTCGCTCCGTCGGTCGCCGCATCGCCTCCCGCCACACTACCGCCCGCCCCACCGTCCCCCGAGGGCGTCCCGAAGGCCGCCTCGCGGGTTCCCTTCCGAGCGTCGCCGCCGGCGTCGTACTCGAACGCCGGCGCGCTCCGGGAGACGGTGGCCGTCGCACGACAGTTCACGAGCGCGACCGGCTCGTCCGCGCGGTAGCCGTAGGTGGCGTCGTGGGCGGCGGCGAACGCCTCGGCGGCCGCCGCGGGATCGAAGGGACGTTCGACGTCGACGGTGAGCTCGAAGCTCTGCCCGGCGTACCGGAGGTCCGCGGCGAAACGGACGGTCGCCGCGTCGCGGTCGCTCACCTCCGAGAGCAGCTCCTCCGCCAGCGCCGCGTACACCGAATCGACGTCGTCGGAGTCGACCGCCGAGAGCGGGCGCTGGTACGTCCGGACCGCGTCGCGCTTCTCGTCGGCCGCGAGCAGGCCGTACGCCGAGAGGACGCCGGACGCCCGCGGGATGGTCACGCGGGAGACGTCGAGCCCGTCCGCGATCGCGATCGCGTGCATCGGGCCCGCGCCGCCGAACGCGACGAGGCCGAACCGCCGCGGGTCGTACCCCCGCTCGACGGTCACCGACCGGATCGCGCGGGTCATGTTCGCGTTCGCGACGCGGTGGACGCCCCGGGCGGCCGCGAGCGGGCCGTCCATGCCCGCCTCCGCGGCCAGCTCCGCGAGCGCGTCGTGAGCGGCGTCCGGGTCGAGCGACAGCTCGCCGCCGAGGCTGGTGCTCGCGCCGACGTAGCCCAACACGAGGTTCGCGTCCGTCACGGTCGGCTCCGTGCCGCCCTTCCCGTAACAGGCGGGTCCCGGGTCGGCTCCGGCCGAGCGCGGCCCGATCCGGAGCGCGCCGCCGGCGTCGATCCAGGCGATCGACCCGCCGCCCGCGCCGACCGTCTCGACGTCGACCATCGGCGTCCGGATCGGCCGGCCGTCGATCGCCCCCTCCGTCGTCCGCGCGGCCGCGCCGTCGCGGACGAGGCTCACGTCGCTCGAGGTCCCGCCCATGTCGAAGGTGACGAGTCCGGCCTCCTCGTCCGCGTCGTCGTCCGCTAGGTCCGTCGTGTTATCACTCGCGGCCGCCATCGCGCTCGCGCCCACGACGCCCGCGGCGGGCCCCGACAGGACCGTCGTCACGGCGTTTCGCCTGACGGTGTCGGCGTCGGTGATCCCGCCGTTCGCCTGCATGATCCGCGGCTGGGGGACCCCGCGGTCGCGCGCGCGTTCCGTGAGCCGGCCCACGTAGCGGTCGATCGCCGGGCGCACGTAGGCGTCGACGACCGTCGTCGACGTCCGCTCGTACTCGCGGAACTCGGCGAGGACCTCGTGGGAGGCCGACACCGGCACGTCGAGCTCCTCGCGGAGCACCTCCGCGACGCGCGCCTCGTTCTCGGGATGTGCGTACGCGTGGAGCAGCGAGACGGCGACGGACTCGACGTCGGCCTCCCGGAGCGCCGCGGCGACCCTTCGCGCGTCCGCGTCGTCGACGGGGCGTTCGATCCCCTCGACGGTCGCCCGCTCGTCCACCTCGAAGCGGCGGCGTCCCGGGACCAGCGGCGCGGGCTTCTCGGCGTCGAGGTCGTACAGCGACGGCCGGTCCTGCCGGCCGATCTCCAGGACGTCCCGGAACCCCTCGGTCGCCACGAGGCCGGTCCGCGCGCCGTCCTCCTCGAGGAGGGCGTTGACCGAGACGGTCATCGCGTGGGAGAACTCCTCGAGGCTCTCGGGGTCGATCCCGGCCTCAGCACAGGCCTTCTCGATCCCGGCCATCACCCCCTCGCTCTGGTCGTCGGTGCTCGGGACCTTCGCGGTCACCAGCTCGCCGTCGAGCGCCAACGCCACGTCGGTGAACGTGCCGCCGACGTCGACGCCGATCCGTCGCGTCCCCATCTATACCACCCCGGCACCGCGGGCGACCGTCGCCCCCGGGCTCTCAACCGTGCATCGTGTGCGTTCCATGGTCGATCGCTTCGAGATCTACGGGTAGGTTTCACCAGCGGGTGGAAAACCCTGTCGAGCGTCGCGCCTGCCGGCCTCAGTGCGTTCATGTTTTCGAAACATGGACTGGTTCCGGTCGAATCACGACAGCCACGAACCAATACACAAAGTTAACGTGCCGCTACCCCGGATACTACTCCAATAGATGTCAGTTCTGATCACCGGCGGGGCGGGATTCATCGGCTCGCATCTCATTGATCACCTCCTCGCCGAGACCGACGACCGGGTCGTCGTTCTCGATGACTTCTCGACCGGCAACGCGGCGAACCTCGCCCACCTCGATACCGATCGAGTCGAGACGGTCGACGGTGACGTCCGGGACGGCTCCCTCGTCACGGACCTCGTCGCGGACTCCGACGCCGTCTACCACCTCGCGGCCGCGGTCGGCGTGAAGACGATCGTCGAGAACCCGTTGGACTCGATCCGGACGAACCTCAAGGGAACGGAAAACGTCCTCGAGGCGGCGGCGGCGGACGCCACCCCGACGTTCATCGCCTCCTCATCGGAGGTGTACGGCAAGTCCGAGTCCGTTCCCTTCGCGGAGGACGACGATCGAGTGTACGGTCCGACGACCTCCCCACGGTGGGGGTACGCGACCGCCAAGGCCGCCGACGAGTTCCTCGCGTTGGGCCATCACTCGGAACACGATCTCCCCGTCGTCGTCGGGCGCTACTTCAACATCGTCGGTCCGCGACAGACGGGGCAGTACGGGATGGTGATCCCCACGTTCGTCGAGCAGGCGCTCGCCGGGGACGACCTCACGGTATACGGTGATGGAACCCAGACCCGAAGCTTCACGCACGTCGCCGAGGCCGTCTCGATCACGCACGAACTACTGACGACGCCCGAGGCCCACGGCCGGGTGTTCAACGTCGGGACGCCGGATCCGACCTCGATCAACGACCTCGCGACCAGAGTGATCGAACTCACGGATTCGGATTCCGGGATCACTCACGTCCCCTTCGCGGAGGCGTACAGCGAGGACTTCGAGGAACCCGACGAACGGGAACCCGACGTCTCGAAACTTCGGGACGTTCTGGGACGAACACCCACGGTCGAGCTCGACCGGATCCTGCACGACGTGATCGACGAACGAACGGACGAGGTGCCCGCACGATGACTGGCGTCGAAAGAGGTCTCGCGACCCGTGACGCGAGGATCGGCGTGATCGGCCTCGGATACGTCGGCCTCCCGTTGAGTCTCGCCTTCGTCGATGCAGGCTTCGAGGTTCGAGGCTTCGACATCGACGAGGAGCGTGTCGGACGCCTCCGGAACGGGGATAGCTACGTCGACGACGTGAGCGACGCCGAACTCACGGCGGGACTCGACGAGGGGTTCATCCCGGAGGCGACTTCGTCCGTCGTCGCCGACTGTGACGCGTACGTCATCGCGGTTCCCACCGGCGTCGCCGACGGGGAACCGGCGATGGGCGCCGTCAGGGCCGCCGCGAGAACGATCGCCGAGCAGGCGGGCGAGCGCGAGACGCTCGTCATCGTCTCCAGTACGGTCTACCCGGGAGCCACGAGCGAGGTGGTCGCCCCGATCGTCTCCGCGGATCGTCCCGCCGGATCGACCCTGTTCGCGATGGTTCCCGAGCGACTCAATCCCGGCGGTGGTCACGAGATCGCGGAGATCCCGCTCGTCGTCGGCGCGGACGATCCGACCGCACGGGACGCGGCAGCGGCGCTCTTCGAATCGATCACCGAGACGGTCCCGGTGGATGCGACCGAGACGGCCGAACTCTCGAAGACTCTCGAGAACACCTACCGGATGGTGAACATCGCGCTCGTCAATCAGCTCGTCGCACTCGCCGAACGGCTCGACGCCGACGTGTGGGAGGCGATCGACGCCGCCGGGACCAAGCCGTTCGGCTTCCAGGCGTTCGAACCCGGCCCCGGCGTCGGCGGCCACTGTATCCCGATCGACCCACAGTTCCTGACGTGGCGGGCGAACGAGACCGGCACGGAACTCCCGTTCATCGAACACGCACACGAGGTGAACGAAGGGATGCCCGGTCGGGTCGTCGAGGGGGTGACCACCGCGCTCGAAGCCCGTGGCGTTCCCCTCGAGGACGCCTCGGTGCTCGCGTTCGGCGCGGCGTACAAGCCGAACGTCGGCGATCCGCGACACTCACCCGCGATCGACGTGTTCGAGGAGCTCCGTCGCCACGCCGACGTGACGCTCGTCGATCCGCACGTCGACCCCGAGGAGCTGTGGGTTCCAGTCACGGAATCAGTGAGCGACGCAACGATAGAGGCGGCCGACGCGGCCGTCCTCCTCGTGGACCACGACGCGTTCGATCTGGTCCGACTGGGCGAGCACGCCTCGTTCGTGTACGACGCGAAGAACGCGATGCCGGATGACACGTCCGCGACCGTGGTGACGCTGGGGGAGACGACGGCGCGCGTCGATACGGTGGTTGAAGAGCCACCGACGCGCTGACCGAATCGTACGGCGGCGAGGATATCCGTGAGACACGAGAGTTTCGAAGGAACTACCAACGAGTAGGTCAGCCCGCTGGAAATGTCACACTTCGTGGTCGTCTTCTCCGAGTGACGCCACGTCGCGGGCAACCTGCCAGAGTTGGCGTAACACGATCTTCACGTCGAACGTGAACGATTGTCTACGGATGTACTCGACGTCGTAGTCGATCTTCAGCGACGGTTCCTGACTCGTCGCATCGTGGATCTGAGCGAGCCCTGTGAGACCGGGTTTCACGAACCACCGGCGCTTCCAGGTTGCCGCTTCGTTCTCGAAATCGTCCTCGAGGTCAGTCTGGGCGGGTCGCGGACCGACGACACTCATGTCCCCGACGAGGATCGACCACAGTTGCGGGATCTCATCGAGATGGGTCATCCGGAGGAAGTCACCGAGCCGGGTGCGTCGGCCATCGTCGAACACGGTTCCGACTTCTCCTTCAGGTTCCGGCTTCAGCGTCCGGAACTTGTAAACCGTGAACGTATCTCCAAATCGGTATGTTCGGTTCTGAGAGAACAGGATCGGTCCGTTTCCTTCGAGTTTGATCGCAAGCGAGATCAGGAGGATAACAGGAGCGAGGACGAGCAGCGCAGTCCCGGCGAACGAGACGTCGAACAGTCGTTTGATTACTCGATCTTGCGGATCCCAGGGGTCGAGGTCGATGTCGACGATCGGTCCATCACCGCTCGTGGGATCGACGAGGAGGCTGTCGACGTGGTCGACGTGTGCTTTCGCATCGATCCCGTGTTCGTGACAGGAATGTAATGCACCGAAGAATTCGGCGCGATCCGCCGTTTCGAACGCGAGGATCGCTGAATCGACGTTGTACTCGCGGACGGCATCCTCGAACCGGGAAAGCCCACCGACGTACCCGTGTTCGAAGACAGTCCGGCCGCCGTCAGTAACTGTGGCCGGTTCACGGTCAGTAGGATCGTCACCCGACCGGTAGGGAGTCGGAGGAGCGACGTAACCGAGCATTGGCCCGTCGTACACGTCGGCGACGTGCTCGATGTTGGCGGGATCGTCGCCGATGACGAGTGATCGCTCCCCGTCCATGGATGGGGCCCGAGAGATCGCCACGAACAGTGCGGGAAGCGTGATCGACAGGAGGACTGTGGTGAGGATCACCGTTTGGCGCGGGAGGCGATGTGACCACTTGAAGTAGCCGAGCGTCGCCATCGCACAGACTGCGAAGACGACCCGTTTCTCGACGGAAAACACCACGTCGAGCACGCGTCGTGGCTCCGGTCGGAAAAGCGGGACGAACGAGGCCAACACGATCGCCGTGGAGATGAAAACGGCCCACCGGAGTCCATTCCCCGTCAACACGATCGGATCGAGCCTGTTGACGATCGGAACGTGCGTCGTGAGGATCGCCTGAAGTAGGGGAAGGTTCGCGACGTACACGGAGAGCGTCGCGAGCGCCGCGACCCCGACGACGCCCGTGAGTCGATACCGCCAACCCGTGAGCATTACGCGAAACACGTCGGTCAGCGTATATAAATCACGCGTCTCTATCCGTTCAAAAGGATCTACCGAACGGCGAGCAAGAGGTTTCAGGAACTCTTTTCAAGAGTTCTCTGTGCCGACGGAGACGGTCCGACCCTCGCGCACGTCCGCCTCGCTGACGGTGACCGTACCCTGATCGCCGAGGTCGTAGGTTCCCGGATGCGCGACCCGCACCGAGTACGTCCCGGTATCGGTGGGTTCGACGTACCGGCTGTAGGTGAACGACGCACCGGGGACCGACACGTCGGTCGACGCGTTGAATCGCTCGTCGACCGGCCCGGTTCCGTTGATCGTCGCCCCGGGAACCGGCTTGAAGACGAGATAGCCGCCGTCCGACGACGCGAATCGCAGGCGGTAGTGGCCGACGCCGTCGGCGCTGGCCGTCGCGCTTCCGTACTCCTCGACGAGGCGGATATAGCCGTCCTCGGGACCGGTTCCCTCGGGAACGTCCTCGAGTTCCTCGAACACGAGGTAGCCGATCCCCGAGTTGAAGCGATCGTACTCGGCATCGGGAGTCGACGACCCGTACAGCGCTTCGATGTCGTCTTGAACGCTTGTTCGATACGAATCGCTCTCGCCGAAGACGTGGTAGTTGTAGAACCGCTGTTCGCCCCACTGGCTCGCGACGAACTCGTCGGGCTCGTTCGTCGCCGCGTCCTCGGTCATCCAGCCGACTGCTTCGACCTGCTCGTCGGTCTGGGCGACCGTGTCCATCGCCGCCGGCCCCAACAGGATCCCGAGGCTCGCGACGAGGAGCAACATGCCCGCGACGTAGGCGGTCTCCGACGACGGTCGGAAAGCATCCGGAGGTAATCGGTAGCGGGACCCTCCCTCGATCGGAGAGACGGGTGCTGCCAGATCGATCCACGACAGGAGCCACAGCGCCCCGACCGCGACGAACACCGCGGTAAAGGGCGATAACTCGCCGGCAAACCTGATCTCGAAGAGCGTCACGCCGAGGAGCGGCCACGCGAACCCGGAGAGGACGAGCCACCGCGGCTCATGTGTCCGTACGCATTGCCAACTGATCCATCCGAGCGCCGGCAGCGCGAGCACGAGGAACCAGCCAAACATCTCGAGGCTCCCGAACACCACGCCGTAGTCGGCCGACAGGAGCGATCGGCTCTCGGCGATCCCGCCTCGCGCCCCGCCGACGATCGTTCCAAACCGGTCGACGAGCCGCCCGAGGACCGCCGGTGTCACCACCCTTGCGCCGACGAACAACCCAGCCCCCCCGACGGCGACACCACCGAGATACGCCCGGAGAGACGTGACGCCGAGGAAACGATAGGCTTCGCCGATCGCGGCGACGAGGAGAGCTCCTGTGGCCACCAACAGGGGACTGTACGCGACCGCCGGATCCAGCCAGCCGTACGACGAATGGATCGCGTGGGTGATCGCACCTCCGAGCGTCAGCCCGCCGACGAGCGGAAGGGCAACTCCCACCGGCGAGTGACCGGCCCGCAGATCCGATCCGGACCGGAGGACGGCGTACGTCGCCACCCCGCTCAACAGGAGCGGCGAGCCGTCCCACGAGAGCATCGAGGCAGCGACGACGACACCGAACCCTGAAGCGACGACCCACGTCCACGGACTCAGGAGGTGTCCTCGCACCGGGTTCTCGGATACTGAGTCGTCCGCCCGCCAGCGTTCTACGTCGCGTGCGAGCCACACCAGCGCTGCGGCCATCGCCGTGACCCAGAGGTAATCGAACGGGTGGTGATCGAAGAACCCGATTCCCGAATAGAGGGCGTGTGCGGGCGTCGCCGCGAGCGCGAGCACCGACAGGACGGCGACGCGCTCGTCGTTCGAGACGACGAGTCCGATCCACGCAACGAGCACGCCGACGCCAACCGCGGCCGCGACCGGCAGCCACGCGATCGCGGCACCGGATTGCTCGGCCGTCGGTTCCAAGAGTCGCGTCGCCCAGTAGCCGAGCGTATAGACGAGCGGATCGCCGGTCACCCGGCCACCCAACACGTCCGCGATCGCCTGAAGATCGAACGGAGACGGGTCGGCGGCGAGCAGTCGGTCGACGTGATGTCGATAGTGGTACGGATCGTTGCCGGGAAGCGCCACCATCCTCTCACGGAACACGGACCGATAGGTGACGAGCCGGAACGCCACCAACACGGCAAGCGACGCGAGCAGCGACGCTCCGAACGTCGACCGAAACGGGTTCACTCGATCCGTGAACTTCGACCGGAAGGACGATCCGATCGCGGACCCCTCCCCGTTCTCTCCGCCCGACGCGTACGCTTCCCCGTCGATCGCGGCCCGGACCGCCCCCCGGTCCGCGACGCGGTAGTCGCCCCCGTCGTCCGCGCGCTCGACGATCCCCCGCGAGACCAGCTCGCCGAAGGTGCCGGAGTCGACGTCGACGTCGTCGAACGCCCACGCCCCCGACTCGTCCGCCGCGAGGACCGCTTCGAGCGCCTCCTCGATCGCCGGTCGCTCCGCGAGGAGCTCCCGCGTCGCCGCGTGCGGGTCCGCCATTACCCGTCCGTGTGCGGGCGACCGGGTAAAAGCCTCCGTTGTCGTCGGGTCGGTCGTCCGTTCGTCGGCCTCGTCGGCGTGCGCCCTCTCCTCGCCCGCCCCGAGCCGGGATCGGGCGTTTTACTCCGACGCGTCGTCACCGGGAGTCCATGGATCGGATCCGGCTACCGTTGATCCCGCGGGGCGTCCGCTGGGCCGCAGTCGCGCTCGTCGCGCTCGTCATCCTGTCGTACTCGATCGTGCCCGCACCCGGAAGCGGGACGTTCCGCACCGGCCCCTTCGGGCTGCTCGGCTACTCCACCTGGCTCCACCTGCTCGCGTACGGCGGGCTCGCCGCGACGCTCGCGTACACCCTCCACGACACCCCGCGGCCGGACTGGCAGGTCCTCGCGCTCGTCTTCCTCGCCGTCGCCGCCTACGGGGCCGGGATCGAGCTGCTCCAGTCGACGCTCACCGCCCGCACCGCCGCCTACGACGACGTCCTCACCAACGCCACCGGCGCGGGCCTCGCCGTCGTCGGCTGGCGACTGGTCACGCGCTACGTGCGCTTCTATCGCGCCCGGCGAGTGGCGGACCTTCGGGTTCCGGTGGAGTAGGGAGATCGGTCGTCAATCCTCGAAATACTGCTGCCGAAGTCGATCGACGTACTGCGCGTCCCAGCCCTTGGTTTCGACGTAGTAGGTGAGCGTGGCCGCGACGTATTCCGCGGGGAGGGCCTCTCGGGTCGCGAACGTACAGAGGACGTGTGGCGTCGTGAACAGGACGTTCCGATCGTCGAGCGCGAGAGTGATAAGGAGGTAGTTGGTCGTATTGAACTCGTCAGTGATGAATAGGTCTGCCTCCAACTCGTTGGCCAGCCGGATACAGTCGGATTCCCCGCGATCGAGGCCGTAATCGAGCGGATCGCCAGTGTAATCCTCGACGTCGTGCGTCGTCAGATGGTGTGCCGCCTGGAACACGAGGTCGGCGGCCACGGAAAGCAGATCGCCGCTCCCCGTCGCGTCGGTGAGCTCTCCGAGGACGCTTTCGGGGACGTGAACGTCATACGCCGAGAGGAGGGCTTTGAAGGGATCCGCGCCGGAGGGGGCCTTCGGACGACCGTCAACGACGGGGAGCGCCAGGTTCAACAGAACGTTGGTGTCAACGACGGCAACGGCTTTCTCCGACATCCTCAGGCGTGTGACTCGTCATCCGACGGTTCGGACGGTGGAGGGCCCGTCCATTCCGGGACGTCGCCATCGTAGAAGACATCGTCGCTCGGGAGGTCGTCCTCGAGTTGGGGCATAGGAGGTGTCCGATCGATCGATTCCCGCAGGAGTTTCATTCGGAGGGCTTCCTCACGGCCGAGGACCGTTTCGACGGTGTCGTACTCGACACGACCGTCGTAGTAGGCGTCGCCGAGACGCCGCCGGAACTCCTCGTCGTTCGCGAGCTCCTTGAGTTCGTCCTCAAGGGCATCGATGAGGAGACGCGTCCGTGAAACGTCGAGGACCTCCACGACGCTATCGGCCCGTTCGATGAGGGACTTCGGGGCGTTGAAATCGACGCGGGTTTTCTCTTCGGCCATCGATCGATGTGTAGATCCTACACATACATAGGTTCGTCGCCGCTGCTCTCTCGTCACGAGGAGGAGTTCCGTTCCGACCGAAGCCGCCGCTGGCCGACGTAGCGCGATAAAGAAATCCCGCGAGGATGACCGGCGCGGGGCCGGTGGTTAGTTCGACGGAGTAGCTGCCTTAGTCGCGACGGCGCGTCGCGAGCAGGGCAGCGGCGATGAGCGCCACGAGGGCGACGAGCGCGCCGAAGCCGGGCGTGCTGTCGTCCGTCGAGTCGTCATCGGTGGAGTCGTCCGTGGAGTCGTCCGAGGAGTCGTCAGTACTGTCGTCCGTGGAGTCATCGGTGGAATCGTCCGTGGAGTCGTCAGTACTGTCGTCCGTGGAGTCGTCGGTGGAGTCGTCCTCGCTGTCATCGTCGTCGCCACCGTCGTCGGGGGCTTCGACGGTCAGCGTGGCCGTCTGGCTGTCGTCGTCGGTGAAGACACCGTGCTCGTAGTCACCGGGGTCGAGACTCGACGTGTCGACATCGGTGTACTCGACCGTGGTGTCCTCGCCACCTTCCAGTTCGATGTCCTGGTCGGCGATGACATCACCGTCGATCTGGAATTCGACGGTCTGGGTCGCGGTTTCATCGCCCGTGTTCTCGATCGTCGCGGAGACGTCGATGGCGTCACCCTGTGTGACGCTACCGGGCGCGCTGAGGTCGGAGACCGCGAAGTTCGCGGGAGCCTCCTCCTCAACGAGCACCATGTCGGAGCTAGCGATGGAGCTTCCGGCAACACGGAAGTTTATCGTTCCCTCGTCACCGACCGAGCCGGCACTGAGGTCGAGTTCGGCTTCGAACGTGCCGTCTTCACTGACATTGAACTCATCAGCCGTCTCGACGAACGAGGGTGAGACACCCTGTGCAGACCGGACGCGAACGCTCACGTCCGAGCCGGGCGCAACGTTGGTCTCACCGGAGACCGTCGCACCCTCTTGTGCGACGATCTGGACTTCGTCGTCCTCGTTCTGGTTGTCGAACGTGGCGTCGCGATCTTCGAGCGTGAACTCGGCAGACTCGCTCTGGACGTTCTCATCGCCAGCCTGGAAGTAGGGGAAGGCGTCTTCGACCTCACCGAATTCGAAGCGCTCGTCCTCATCCGTGTCGTACTCAAGTTCGGCGGTGAAGTCGTCACCGTCCTCGACGGAGCGGTCGAACGTGTCACCGGAACTCGTGTCGGCGATGATGTACATCTCACCGTTCTCGTTGTCGACGAGAACGAAGATGTCATCGTCACCAACGTCGCCACCGGCGAAGTCGAGTGCCACCGGGTCCTGGTTGCCGGTCGCGTCGGTCGACTCGACTTCGAGTGTCACGCCGTCCATGCCGTTGAGGTCGGCGATCGTCTGAGCGCTGAAGCCGTCGTTAAGATCATCGAAGCCGTTGTCAGACTGATTGACCATCTGGCCGTAGATGCCGCTGGCTTCAACCTGAACGATGAGCTGATCGTCGATGGCGATGTCCGACCGCTGGGTCACCGTTTCGAGGACCTCGTCGAGCTCGTCGTTCTCGTCAGCGTTGTTGCCCGGAGCAGTCCACGTCTGGATGTTGTCGATGCCGGGCTCAGTCAGATCGACCGTCGCGAGACCGATCTCGTCGTCCAGCTCGGACTCATCATCGTCGTTCACGACGAACTCGTTGTTCCCGTTCGCGGCGATATCGTAGTCAGTCGGCTGAAGCGGACGCGTGAGCTGTTCGTCAACGAGGTCGGCTTCAGCGTTGTCGATCAAGTCGAGCGCTTCGAGGTAGTCCTCGAAGTTACCGTTACCGTCACCGTTGAGATCGTTACCATCCTCGTCAACGTAGGATGCGTCTTCTTCGAAGTCGCCGCCGTGGATCTCACTTCCGATGATGTCCTCTTCACTGTCGTAGACATCCTCGAAGTCAGCATCCTCATTCCCGAGGGTACGGGTGTTGGCCTGGAAGGTTACTTCATCGTCGTCGTCGTCGTCCTCAAGATAGAGGACGTCGATGAACCCGGCATCCTCACTACCGAACTGAACCCAGGTGTTGTCGGTATCGTCGAGTTCGACGGTCACGTTAACAACGTCGCCTGCGGTCTGTGTGTAGACGCTCTGGCTGAAGGCCGCGGAGCGGTCACGCTCGGTAACCGTAATGTTCGCGGTGTCTTCGGCTTCCGTGTCGGTGACCTCGAAGGTGAACTCGTAGTCACCGGCGTCGATGTCCGAGAAGTTAGCCTCGAACTCGTCGTCCTGGAAGTTAACGAGGACAACCTTCTCGTCAGCGTCCTCCTCCTCGGGGTCGTAGACAGCCACGTTGAAGTTACCAGAGTTGCGACCGTCAGTCAGATCATCCGAAGTCACCGGATCATCTGCAGCATCGCTGTAGCTGTTGTCCTGATTAGTGTTGAGGATGTTGTACAGTTCCTCGTCGTCGAGGTCACCATCAGCACTCACGTTGAGGCTGTATTCGCCACGGTTCGAGGAGATATCAAGGTCGGTCAGGGCGTTCTGCCCTTCGTCAGTGACCTCGTCGTCGTCGAACTCAGTACTGAGGTCTTGGACACGAACCTCGAAGGTTTGGTCCAGACTAGGCGTCCGACTTAATTCCTCTCCGGAGACGAAGTAGTCGTCTGCTTGGAGATCGTCAGTATCGTAGGTGATCTCCCCGTCATCGCCTGGGTTAGCATCTTCGACGAACTGACTGTTAGTGACCTCGCCATCTTCGGTTTCAGTCACTCGGCGAATCTGGTAGTCGCCATCTGCGTCGTTAAGATCGACTGTCGATACATCTTGACCCTGATACGGGCTGGCAGGATCATAACTGATGTCTGCATGTGAATTCGCCGCTGCCGCAGCGGGAGCCGCTGCGAAACCGGCAGCAACCATGGATAGTACCATGACTGCCGTGAAGAAGACCGCATTGGCCTTCTTCCGTGTTGAGTTATTGTCGTTTGTCATAGTTTGTTTCGTTCGTTCGCATCGCATCAGCGGCTTTCTCTTGACCTTCGAGACACGCCCGATCGTCGTCGCCTACCATGTCTCGTCGTACGGCCGGACTCGGTCGGAGGTTACTCGTCCACTGACGCATTTGGGTAGGGGTTGCAACCGTGTGTTCAAGCGTTCGGTATATATGCTTTGTGTGATTTCCTCGAATCGTGTGAACACGCCACAAGCGAGTCTGACCCGCGTCAGACGCTCGTTTTCGGTTCTGAGAACGTCCCGCTCGGTCGAGGCGGAGCGAGTCGTCGTCGCAACGCCTCGCGTGCGCGAAGGTGGCCTCGACGAAGGCGTTCATCGAGCGCTGGCGTACTACGACATCGAGTGAAGCGGGACCGAATCGTCGACAGTCCGTTCTCGCTGCTCAATCCTCGTCGGGTGGCTGCTTCCCGTGGGTATCGAGATAGGCCCTCACGAATCGCTCCCAGTTGTGCAGTAGATACTCGTCCGCTTCCCAGACGTTCGAGAGTTGGACGTCAAAGTCCTTCCTCTCACTGTCCCGTTCTCGATAGTACCGATCGACGTGAATATTCCCTTCCTCGTGCGTACTGTCATCGACTTTCGCCACCTCAACGACGGTTCCATCCGACGACTCGAAGAACAGGACGACGGCAAAGGAGTCGACGTGATTGATATCCGGGTCTGCCCGTACACCGATCTGAGAGACGACTCCTCGTAGCCTTCCTGCCTCATACAGGTAGTCAAAGTCATATCCTTCAGTCATGATGTGATATCAAACGCTAGAGAACGGTCCTTGCTCGACTTCACAGATCACTCGAATTTGAATATATTGATCTCGATCGTGAGGTCTATTTTGCACGGGTAACGATACGATCGAGTACCTTTAAGCCGTTGAGGTTCATACACAACGTATGGGTGGAACTGATGTCTGATGCGAGTTCGGGGAGCCATCCCGGGAACACGTCCTCCGACACCGCTGATCGTGACTCACTCCGAGCGAAGATGGCACGTTCCCTCGCCCGGGGCGGGATGGACGGCGTCCAGGTCATTAGCTGGGAGAGTGCGAATACGGTCCTCACGCCGAAACGACGTGAGATCGTCGAGACGCTCCGGCAGGGGGACGTCGAGTCGGTTCGAGGCCTCGCGCGGAAGCTCGATCGAGATAAGGGCCAAGTCAGCCGAGACCTGGCGGACCTCGCCGAGATCGGTGTCGTCCGATACGAGAAGAACGGGAACGCGAAACGACCGACCCTCACGCAAGACCACGTCGTCGTCGAACCCATCGTGTGAGAGCCCCGAGACCCGTTTCCGGTCTAAACCACCACTGTTCAGTTACGACCCTGTGAGCCGCCGAAATTCGCCGACGCGATCCGGAGTCTAGAGCTTCTCGTCGCTTTCGGCCGATCGGTACCGCTCGGTCGAGTCCCCGGGAGTCGTCGTCGAACGCCTCGCGTGCGCGAAGATGGAAGTATGGAGGGAAGGAAAGGAAGGAAAACGAACGTCGGATCGAGTCGGACCCGACTGGGAACGAACGAGTTCTCTCGCTCTCGTGTCGTCCGGAACACTCGGGAGGCATCGTCTATTCACTGGAAGAATATGCTGGGATCTTCGTTTCGAACAACCGCTGAAGCGCGGTCCACAGGATCTCCGTCGGAACGGATTTTGTGAAGCCTGCGCGTAAACGATCCGCTTCCCCTGTTTTTCGATGTTCGTACTGGAAGTGTACCGAACCGAGATCTGGATGATCCTCGTCGCGATGCCACCCACAATTGAAGCCCGTGTTGGGGTCAGCGTAGTGTATTCGATAGTATTCCGTACCCCGTCGAAACCGCCACTCCACTTCGAGTATTGGGGAGTCCGGACCGGTCGGTGGGTCGATTCGATCGGGAGCGACGTTCGCCCGAACGAACTCCTTCGAGATACTGTCCGGCTCGAACCCGACGGTCGTGATCTTGGGATGTCGATTCAACACGTCACGAAGCCCGTTGTAGACGGAGGGGTCGATCGTTCCTGGCAACCCCATCGTTAGACCGGGATCGCGTCTCGATCGGTCGCCCAATCGTACTGCTTTAGCGCCGCCTTCACGACCGGCAGCCGGTCGGCGAGATGTTCCCACTCGCTGGCGATCTCACGACGAGCGTCGGCTTCATCGGGATCGTTGACGTCGGCGATGCTCGCGAGGAGTTCGCTTGGCGACTCGACGCCGTACTCCGCTTCCCACTCCGCGATCCGTGCCTGTATCGACTCCAGCGTGTCAGCAAGTTCCTCCCGGTCGTGCTCGCGTTGGAGGGTCGCGACTTCGTGATAGGTCGCCATCAATTGATCGACACAGTAGAGCGTCTGCCCGCCACGTTCAATCTTCTGTAACACGTTGTCCTCGACCAGTTGATCGAGGTACTTCCGGGCCGTCTTCGTGGTGGTTTCCGTCTCCTCAGCCACCCACGATGCCGTTCTGGGCGTCCGAAGCGTTCGTGCGGCGGCACGAACCCGCTCACCCCGCGTCATCGACGGTACGTTCGGATCGTCGTCGTCATCGATCTCGTCGGACATGGACGCTACTACGTCCTGATAGAATATATATCCGAGGAATTGTAGATATATTATCTGGGAGAGTGCGAATACGGTCCTCACGCCGAAGCGATGTGAGCTCGTAGAGACGCTCCGGCAACGGGACGTCGAGTCGGTTCGAGGCCTCACACGGAAGCTCGGGTAATCCCTATGAGTGATCTCCGAGGAGCAACACGTGGATGCGAACCGCCCTATGACGCCCCGGTGAATTACGGAGATTCAAGAAGCCTCGAGTTCCCGTAATGCCCTGACGTTCGCCGGAGAACACTTGAACCAGCACGCCGAGAGGTACGTAAAGAGGTTCGAAACATGGCACGGGATCGGAAACCGATGACCGAGGCAGAACTCGAAGCGTTCGACGACGCGATGGACGAACAGGCCGAGGCGGTCCGCGAAGCGCTCGCGGAGGACCTCGGCGGGGATCCGGACGACTACCGGAAGCGTCCGATAGCCGACGGCGGCGACTGATCGCTGACGCTCAATACGAGAGAATACGGCAGAGATCCGGTCATGATTCGTTCTCCACGCTCGGATGCGACTCGCCAGGGGCGTGTTCGTGCCACGACTCCCCGTCCTCCTCGCCGAGTCGATCGTTGAACAGGGTAGTCGCCCGCTCGTAGCCGCTGTAGCCGTCGAGTCGATCGGTGTCGTCGGTCACGGCCCAGTACGTCGCCTTGTGTTCGACGAGGTCGCGGTCCTTCAACCGCGAGAGTGCGGTGCTGACCGCGCCCTCGTCGATACCGATCCGGGAGGCGATCTCGCGCGCCTTGAACGCGCGGTCCTCGTGAGCGGCGAGAAACCCGAGGACCCGATCCGGGACGGACAGTTCCTCGAGCTCGTCCTCGCTCGTGTTCTCGAACGTCTCTCGATCGATCGACATCGTTGACTGACCGTACGTCGGCTACAGTGAAAAGTGATAGGACTGAAAGCTACGAAAGTTTTGAAGGTGCTGATACTTGAGACCCTCTCGCCGCAGTGGATCCCGGGGAGTCGTCGTCGAACGCCTCGTGTGCGCGAAGGTGAGAGGCGAACGTCACTACCTACCGGTGAGAAACTGTTAAGACTGTTAGTCCTGTACGTCCGGATAACCGATGTCGGCAGACAAACGCATCCCGGTGACGGAGGAAACGAGACGAGAGCTCCACGAGCTCAAAGAGCCCGGTCAGACGTACGACGAACTCCTCCAGGAGCTCGCACGGCAGCGACGCCGACGGGACCTGGAGCGGCGCTTTCGAGAGTTGGAAGACGCGGACGGTGACGAGTTGACGTCCCTTTCGGATGTCTGAGTACGAGGTTCTACTGGGTGAACAGGCTCGAGAATTCCTCGTCGTCGCCGACGAGAAGACCGAGCGGATCTGTACGGAGAAACTGGGCTACTTGGCGGAGAACCCCTATCCGGGACGCGGCCGTGGAGACAAGGAGAAGCTCCCCATCGACGGTCGTCGTGACCGATACCGGATACACGTCTCTCGGACCTACACGGCTATCTACACGGTCCTGGAAGACGAAAGCGAAGTGCGCGTACTGGAGATCGTCCCCATCGACGAAGCACACAAGCGCTACGGATTCTGAACCCCGTCGGACGTTTACGTTCGATACTGTACCCGGTCGGATCGGGCGGTGACGCGCGGGATCATCGAAACGGGGGTGGTTCGACCACGACATGCTGGCTGTGGAGCCCGTACTCTGTGCCCCCGAGGGAGATCGAGCCGCCGCGTCGAGCGATCCATCAGGAGATTCGAAACATGGCACGGGATCGGAAACCGATGACCGAGGCAGAACTCGAAGCGTTCGAGGACGCGATGGACGAAGGGGCCGAGGCGGTCCGCGAAGCGCTCGCGGAGGACCTCGGCGGGGATCCGGACGACTACTCGTCCTCGAGCCGGTCGTAGATCTCGGCGTTGCGCCGTCCGTCGAGCGCTCCCGTCTCCGGGGCGATCTCGCGGCGCTCCTCGTCGATTTCGGCCGACCGGTACCGCTCGTAGGGGCGGCGAAGCTCGTCGTCGACCGGCTTCGAGGAGTCGGTGCTTGATACCATCGCCGTGGTCGATCCTTTCGTCGTGGCCGGTTAGGAATTCCGCCGGGAACGACGGTGAAACGCGAGCGGGACGGCGAACCGTTCGTTCACGATCCGTCGCCGACCGGCCCGTCCGTGTCGGAATCCGCGGCGCTGCCGTTCAGCGCCGGCGACGCCGAGAGCAACTCGGTCGCGTCCGCACGCGAGGGCCCGTCGCACGCGAACGTCAACTCCTCGTGGGCGATCGCCCGGTCCCACTCGGCGTAGTCCGTCTCGGCGCGCTCGGCCGCGACGCCCGCGTCCGGCCACAGGACCACGTGGACGAGGGCGCTCTCCCCGTCGGGGGCGACGTACTCCGCGCCGGTCCCCTCCTCGGCAGCCGTCCCGTCGATCGCCAGCGCGGTCGGCCGGCTCCGCTCCCAGCCGTCGCCGGGTTCCGGGAGGGCCCGAACGGTTCGGAGGTCCGGATCGACGACCGGCGCGCTCGACCCGGACCCGTCCTCGCCGCCCGCGAGCGACTCCGCGACCACCCGCGCGCTGGCCGCCATCGCGCCGCCGACCGCGAGCACGCCGGCCGCCAGGACCCCTCGTCGGTTCACGTTACGTCCCTCCGGAACTCGACGGGCAAAAGGCCGTCGGGCAGGGAGGGTGTGGCCTTCGACCGTCCGCTCGCCCGGCCGTCTCAGTGCTCGACCGCTTCCATCAGCGATCCCAGCGTCTCCCCCTCCTCGACCGCCTCCGGATGGACGCCCACGAGCGCGAGCACGTCGTCGCCGTCCTCGACGGTCGCGACGTGGACGAGCGCCGGGACGGTTCCCTCGCCGTCGACGGGCGCGTCCCGGGGAACGTCGAACTCGATCTCGGTCGCGAACGTGGTCACCGTCGTCTCGGTCCCGAGGACCGTCCGCGTCTGTGTGCCGACCTCCTCGAGGTCGTCGACGTTCCCTCCTTCCACGCCGCCGGCCTCGCCGTCGCCGCCGTCGCCGCCACCGCCGCCACCGCCGAGGCCCCCCTCGAGCAGTCGCCGGAGCAGCTCGGCGTCGTCCGCGCGCACCAGCGGGTTGACGGACTGGCCCGCCACGGTCGGGTTCGGCGTGCTCGCGACCAGAAGCGACGACGCGCGCTCGGGGTTCTCGTAGCTCGCGACCCACGTCGTCGCCGACACCTCCCGCTCGATCCCGGCGACCTCGAGCGTCTGCTCGATCTCGAACGACTCCGGCTCCTCGCCCTCGTAGCCGGCCTCGGAGAGCGCCGCGTCCGGCACCCGCGCCGGCTCCGCGTCGAACTCGAAGCTCCCGTCGTCGCCCCCGAGACAGCCGGCGGCGGCGACCGCCCCCGACGCCGCGAGCGCCCCCAGCAGTCGTCTTCGGTACATACCCGGGATACGCCGCGAGCCACCTTTAAATATGTCGGCGTGTGGCGGGCGAGATCGAGGAGGAGAGGAACCCTCCGGAAGGCGGAGCGTCCGCCCCGTCGCCGCCGAGTTCCCGACCGTCCGAGCGGATCCGTCCCGAAGGCACAAAGTTCACGTCACCCCGCCCGCGATGTGAGCCAAATGGAACGACGAGGACAGATCGGCCTGCTGGAGGCGCTTCTCTTGGACGTCGTCCGGCTCCACGAGACCTGGATGGAGATCGTCTTCCCCAGACAGCTCGATCCCAGCACGGTGCTCGGCAAGTGGAAGCCGGAGACCGCCCCCCAGACGGTCGGCTACTACCTCTGGGCGGTCCTCGGGGCCCCGCTCGTCGCGGTCGCGTACCCCCTGCTCCTCGTCGGGTTCGCCACCCGGTTTTACGCCGCGAAGCTCGACTCCGCGGTGACCCGGTTCGGTATCGCGGGCGCGGTGCTCGTCGCGACCGTCGTCTGGGGCGCGCTCACCCTCGTCACCTACCTCCAACTGGCCACCGCGGACGTGATCGCGGTCGGCGCGGCCAGCGTCGTCGCGATCGTCTCCGCCGCGCTCGCCGCCGGCTTCTCGAAGGTCGGCGGCCGCTTCGTCAGCGTCCTGTTGGCGTATCCCTTCGCGATGACCGCGCTCTTCTTGCCGCCCGTCGTGGCCGCGCTCGTCACGCCGAGCCTCGAGGCGGTCATCCTCCCGCCGAGCTACGACCTCGCCGCCTGGATCCTCGACACGTTCCTCGCGGTCGGCGACGTCAACGACACGCTCCGGAACGCCTTCGACCTCGAGACCTTCGGCGAGCAGTGGGGGCTCCCGGGACTGGGCTACGTCCTCATGTGGATCGGCATCTCCGTCCCGCTCGGCTGGTTCCTCGGCGCGCTCGTCGCGCTCGCGAACCTCGTCCGTCCGAAACCCGAAGAGTAACCGCCCACCTTTTTCTCGTCGGGTTCCCTCGCTCACTGCGCTCGCTTCGGGAACCACTCCTCGAAAAACCTGGAGGGAAAAAGCCGACGGCGAGGCGACAGCCGAGCCGTCGGTGAACCGCTCGCTTCGCTCGCGGATGCTCACTACAGACGAAGGAACGAACGATCTGTGGTGCGGTGGCGCGCCTGCGAGCGCCCGGAGGACGCGAGCAGCCCGCGAGGGACGCGGCGAGTGGTGCGAGGTGCGAGCGAAGCGAGCACCTCGACGAGCGAGCCGCGAGGCTGGGGAGGCGTGAGGTGCGGGGCGGTGCGGTTCGGGTGGGATTCAAAGGGGCAGTCGCGAGGACGAAGACGCGTGACGTAAGGACCGCAGGAGCGAACGTAGTGAGCGACGAGAACCGCAGCGAGCGCATCGAGTCCTCGCGGCTGGGGCTTTGGAGGTGCCCACCACCTAACCAACGATCCCGTTCCGATCGACCCGATCTCTCTCGAAACGATCGTTCTACAACCACTTTTCAGTGATCGGCTGTTTCGTGCCGTATCACACACAGAGATCGGACCTCACTGGAACCACGTCCCCCTCGTTAGCCATCGATCCGCACGCCATCGCTTCTCACTTTTCAGTATCGTACCGCTCCCGCGCCGTCTCGAATGCCGACTCCGCGCGCTCTCTCGTCCGCCGACCCTCCCGCTCGGCGATCGCCTCGGGATCCGGGCTCGCGTCGTCGTCGATCCGCGCGATGGAGCCGTGGACCTTCGCGTGACACCAGCGGCACAGCGCGACCGTGATCTCGTGGGGTCCGGCGTCGGGGCGGTCGTCAGTCCCCGAGACTCCCCCGTCGTCCGTCCCGTTCTCCCGTCCCGCGTACGAGAGGTGGTGCTCCTCCACGAGCGGCCGGGCGTCCTCGTGGGCCACTCGGACTTCCTCGAGCCCGCAGCGCGCACACTCGCGGCCGTCGGTCGTCGATCGGTAGTGCGGGCACGCCCGCCACTCGCCGTCGGGACCGACGTGACAGGCGTACCCGTCACGGCGTCGCTCGGCGGCGAACGCGGGGTCGTCGCCGGCTCGCGTCAACGCGAACCGACACCGCCCGTCGTCGGTGAGGTGATCACACACGCCCGCGACCGCGTACGGATCGTCGACGCCGACGGGGGATCCGTCCGGCGTCCGTTCCATGCCCGTGGATGTGCGCGAGACTACTTCAAGTCGACGCGGACGGAGGACGCGGACGAGGATCGTCGGAACCGCCGCGCTCGCGGCGAGTACCGGAAAATCTGTACGGTTCCCGAGACTCCCTAACCCGTCGAGTGGTACACGTCCGCATGAACCACGCGAAAGGCGACCTCCTGACCGTCGACGTCGGCGCCCGCGAGGCGGAGACGACGGATATCGACGAGGTGCTGGCCGCGTTCGTCGGCGGCCGCGGGGCGGCGACGAAGCTCGCACACGACCGGATCCCGTTCGACGCGGACCCGTTCGGCCCCGAGAACCGCGTCTACCTCTCGTCGGGTCCGCTCCAGCACTCGCGGATGAGCTTCACCGGGCGGATGAACATGACCGGCCTCTCGCCGCTCACGGATGGACTATGCTCGACGAACGCCGGCGGCTACCTCTCGCGGAACTTCGTCGACACCGGACACGGCGTCGTCGAGGTCACGGGCGCGAGCGACGAACTCCTCGCGGTCCACGTCCGTGACGGCGGCGTCGAGTTCGAGGAGGTCCCCGAACTCGCCGGCGCGGAGGTGCCGGAGGTGACCGAGGCGATGCGCGAACGGCACGGGCTCGAGAGCGAGCACCTCGCGACCGTGGGTCCGGCGGGGGAGAACCGCGTCCGGTTCGCCTGCGTGATGACCTCGGACAGCCGGGCGTTCGGTCGCGGCGGGATGGGGGCCGTCCTCGGCGCGAAGAACGTGAAGTGTCTCACCTTCGAGGGCGACTCGCCCGCCCGCGTCGACCTCCCCGAGGAGATCCAGTCGGAGATCCACGGCGAGGCGGCGACGGCGGACGACATCATGAAACGACAGGGAACGACCAACGGGACCGAGTTCATCAACGACGAGTTCGGGCTGCCGACCCGGTACTTCTCGGAGATGAGCTTCGAGGGCGTCGAGGGGATCGGCGGCGACGCCGTCGAGGAGAAGAAGTACGAGAAGGCGGCGTGTTCGATGTGCGCGTTCGCGTGCAAGCTCCCCACTCGCGACGAGGAGCGCGGCGTCGAGACGGAGGGACCGGAGTTCGAGACGGTGATGGCGTTCGGCAGCAACGCCGGCGTCGACGACGTCGTCGACGTGATGATCTCGAACGACCGCTGTGACGACCTCGGGATGGACACCATCTCCGCCGGCGACACCGTGGCCGCGTACCTCGCGAGCGAGGACGAGTTCGGCAACGCGGAGCTGGTCCACGAGACGCTCGAGGACGTCGCCCGTCGGGAGGGGATCGGCGACACGCTCGCCGAGGGCGTCGCCCGTTGTCACGAGGAGCTCGGCGTCGAGAACTGGTCGGTGAAGGGGCTCGAGTTCGCCGCACACGACGGCCGGGCGATCCACGGCCAGGGGCTCTCGTACGCGGTGGCGAACCGCGGGGCCGACCACATGTACTCGTCGTTCCTCAGCCTGGAGTACGACGGCGAGGTCGACCCGGAGGGGTTGGAGGGGAAACCCGAGCTGCTGATCGAGCGGGAGAACCGGCAGGTCGTCCGCGACTCGGGGATCTTCTGTGCGTTCGCGAGCGGCTACGTCGACGACGAGGCGAGGGCCGAACTCCTGGACGCCGACTTCGCGGACCTCCTCGCGATGGGCGACCGCGTGATCGAACTCGAGCGCCACTTCAACAACCGCCGCGGGTTCGACCGCGAGGACGACCGGCTCCCCTACGACCTGCCGGGGTTCGAGGCGGCGCTCGACGAGTACTACGAGCTCCGCGGCTGGAACCCGGACGGAACGGTTCCGGCCGGCCACGTCGGCGGAGGAGCCGGCGGCGTCGCCGACGACTGACGGAATTCAGTCCGACGGGAACGCTCGGTCGACGCCGCACCCGCCGTGGATAGGCGGGGCTGCGCGCACCTCGTCGCCCGCCGACAGCGTCGTCTCGAGCCCGTCGAGCCGCGAGACGCTGACGCCATCGACGGTGAGGCTGACGGCGTCGCCGAGGTCCCCGTCGGCGTAGAGGAGGT
The DNA here is from genome assembly GCF_003697845.1 of Halobellus captivus. Taxonomy (GTDB): domain Archaea; phylum Halobacteriota; class Halobacteria; order Halobacteriales; family Haloferacaceae; genus Halorubrum; species Halorubrum glutamatedens. The sequence goes on from NZ_RDQE01000012.1 coordinate 50,443, forward strand.
TCGCCAGATCGGGATGTTCCTCAACCAGTCCCGCCAGGAGGTCCTCGACGGTCGCGTCCGGCGGAAGCTCCCGCTCGACCGTCTTCGCCCCGACGACGTCCCGTACGGGACCGTACGCTCGAAAGACGACCTGCATGCGTACGGGTATCGGACGACCGCGAATAAGCGTTGGCGGTTCCGGGGATCGTTGTTGGGGGTTTCGAGGATCGTCGAGCGGTTTCGAGGACCGACACGGGGACGAAAGTCACCACGATGCCGGGTGGGAGCCGGCTCCCCCCGGCGTGCGTTCGGAGGCCGGACCGTCATCTAGCATCGGTCGCAGCCTCCCGAACGATCTCGAGTACGATTCCGAGACCGAGCGTGCCGACGAACAGGAGGACGGTGCTCCCGACGACGACCGCTTCCGCGATCCGCGGGACGTGATCGACGATCGACACGAACGTCCGCACGTCGAGTGCGACCACCACGGCCGCACCCGCTCCGTTGAACGCCATATCGAGGACCGTGTCACGGAGGCCGTAGTACTCGAGCACCGGCGGTCTGTCGACGTGCTCGCCGAGTTCGCGGGCGGCGAGTTCCACGAACTCCCAGAACACGCCGACCCCGAGCGTGAACAGTACGGTGAAGACGGCCGCGTCGAGGTCGGTGACCTGCGCTCCGAACGCGTACCGGCTCTGGAGGCTTGCGTAGACGAGTGCCGCGATGAGGGCGGCGGAGACGGTGTGTGTCAGGTGGTCCCACCACCCGACGGTGTCGTACCACCCCAACATTCCCAGCATGTGAAGGAACCCTGCGACCACGATCCACACCGAGAGCTCGGGGGGGAACGTCACGTTCGCCCCGGTTTCGAGCGCGATGGCGACCTCGGCGAGCGTCGGCGTCACGGCCGCGACCAGGGATGCGATCCCGTTCACGACCGCCCGGAGGTCCCGGGACGACGTCCCGACCAGGAGCGTTCCGAGGATCCCCGCGAGGAACACGAAGTACACGGCCTGTAACACGTCCGTCATGCGATGGGGACCACGGGCGGCGTCAGCCGACTCTCACACCAGGCTCGCGCCGTCGAAGTCGGTCCGCGCGTACTCCACGTCGAGCAGTTTCAGGAGGGTGGGGGCGACGTCGAGGAGGTCGGCGTCCCCGACGGTCGCGGCCGGGTGGTCGACGAAGAGCGCGGCGTTCTCGAAGGTGTGCATGCCGGTCCGTGGCCCGTCGGGGTCGAAGACGCGGTCTCGTGGCCGGAACCCGGCCTTCAGGTCGAATCCGGGGTTGGGGATCGCCACGAGGTCGGGCGCGATCGCGTCGTGGTCGCCCCGGAAGGCGGTCTCGCGCTCGACGACGCGGTCGACCACGGGCTTGCCGTTCGGACCCTCCCACGCCTCCAGGTCCGCGACCAGGTCGGCCCGCACGTCGTCGTAGTCGGCCTCGGGAACGACGCCCTCCGGCTCGCGCCCCTCGAGGTTGAGGTAGAAGCGGCCGGGGACGAGCGAGTACGCGCGGGCGTCGCCGCCGATGTCCGCGAGCGAGTCGTGGTCCTCGTCGTCGTACTCGAGCCATCCCTCGCGGTCGAGCCACTCGTTGCAGTACACGTCGTGTTCGAGCCGCGTGAACCCGTGCGTCGAGCCGACGACGAGCGTCACGTCGTCGGGGAGCGCCTTCCGGATCGACCCGATGTGCGAGTCGAGCGCGGCGTAGAATTCGAGGAAGTCCTCGCGGTGTGGCCCCGAATCGAGGTGGTCGCCCCACAGGAAGTGGTTGATCCGGTCGGGCGAGGTGAACGCGCCGACGAACAGGTCCCAGTCGTCGCGCTCGACGTAGCGCTCGAACAGCGCCGCCCGTCCGTCGAGGACCTCGCGGGCGTGTTCGACGAACTCGGTCTTGTCCGCCTTGTGGCCGAGCTTCGCGTTGACCGACAGGGTGTAGTCGGCCTCCGCGAGGTACGCCCGGAGCTCCTCGGGATGTGCGGCCGTGTCGACCTCCGGCGAGAGGTAGCCGGAGAGCATCCGCTGGAGGTTCCGCTGGGGCGGAAACGTGACGGGGACGTTGAGGACGGTCGCGTCGAGACCCGCCGCGGTGGCCCGGTCCCACACCCGCGTCGCCTGGACGTCCCGGCCCATCGGGACGTAGGTGTCGTAGGAGCCGACCTCGCGGTCCTGGAAGCCGTACACGCCGGTCTCGCCCGGGTTCACGCCGGTCGTGAGGACGGGCCAGCAGGCGCTCGACTCCGCCGGGACGATGCTGTCTATCGCCCCGCCGTCGCCCGCCTCGGCGATCGCCGAGAGCGTCGGGAACGTCTCGGGGTCGTTCGCCACGAGGTCGTACGGGAGTCCGTCGATCCCGACGAACGCCACGCGCGGGGTGTCGTTCCCGCGCAACCGGTCGAAGAGGCCCATACCCCCCCATCAACGGAGAGGAGCAAAAGGGTTGATATCGATCGGGCCGACGGGCGGGCGTTCGTCGACCGAGACGGCCGCGTCCGATCCCCGCCACACACAAGTGGCACCGACGAGAACGGGGGATCGTGACGGAGCGCCCGGCATCCGTGCTGCTCGCGGACCCCCACGACGAGTTCGCCGCGGCGCTCGAGACGACGCTGGCCGACGCGACGGGCGAGTTCGAACTCCGGCACGTCCGCGACCTCCGAACCGCCCGCGACGCGTTCGATCCGGCCCGCCACGACTGCGTGCTCGTCGAGCGCGACCTCGGCTCGGGGATCGGACTCGACCTTCTCGCGGCCGTCCGCCGGATCGATCCGGGAGTCCCCGTGTTCGTCGTCACCGCCGACGGCGACGAGGCGTTCGCGGCGTCCGCGGTGGACGCGGGCGCGACCGGCTACGTGCGGAAGGGCGACCCGGACGCGCTCGCGGACCTCCGCGACCGGATACGGCGGGCGCGTACCGTCCGAGCGGGAGGCGACGACGCCGACCACGCCGCGACGATCGAGCGGCTCCGGGCGTCAGCCGAGCGTCTGGACACCATCCTCGAGCACACGACGAACCTGGTGTTCATGAAGGACACCGACGACCGCTACCTCCTCGTCAACGACGCGTTCGCGTCGCTGGTCGGGGTCCCGCGCGAGGAGATCATCGGGGCGACGACCGCCGAGGTCCACGGCGGGGAGTTCGCCGGTCGTTTCCGCGCCAACGACGAGGCGGCCATCGCGGCCGGCGAGCCGTAGCGGTTCGACGAGCGCTATCCCGGCCCGGACGGCGAGCGTCGGTTCGCCACGGTCCGCGTCCCGCTCTTCGACGAGACCGGCGAGCCGTACGCGGTCTACGGGATCGCGACCGACATCACCGCGGAGTTGGCGTTCGTGGAGGAGCGCGCCGAACTGCTCGACCGGATGACCGACGCGTTCGTCGCGCTCGACGCCGACGACCGGATAACCTACCTCAACGCCCGGGCGGCGGGAGTGACGGCCGGCGACCGCGACCGCGACGACCTCGTCGGCGAGCGCGTCTGGGACGTGTTCCCCGGCGTGATCGACACCGAGTTCCGGACGGCCCTCGAGCGCGCCCGCGAGACCGGCAAGTCGACGACCGCGACGATCCACTACGAGCCGGCCGACCGCTTCTTCGAGACGCGGGTCTATCCGTTCGACTCGGGCGTCTCCGTCTACTCCCGGGACGTCACGGAGGCGATGCACGAGCGGCGCGAGCTGGAGCGGCGCGAGTCCGTCATGCACCGGCTCCACGAGGCCATCTCGGAGAGGGACGCCACGTTCGAGCGAAAGGTCGCCTCGCTGCTCGCGCTCGGCAGGGAGGTACTCGGCGTCGAGTCGGGACTGCTCTCGCGAGTCCAGGGCGACCGCTATCGGACGGTGGTCGTCGACGACGCCACCGGCGAGTTCGCCGAGGGCGACGTCGTCTCCCTGTCGTCGACGGTCTGCGAGCGGGTCGTCTCGACGGAGCGGTCCCTCCAGGCGAGTCGGCGCCGGACGACCCCGATCTCGCCGAGCGTGACGGGGTCGTCGCGCTCGATCGAATGACGGAGCTCATCGAGGACGCCCTCTCGTTCGCCCGAATGGGCGATCGCGTCGTCGACGTCGAGCGGGTGGACGTCGCGGCCGTCGCCGAGCGGGCCTGGGGGACCGTCGAGACCGCGGACGCGACCCTGCGGATCGAAGAGGTCGGGGCGATCGACGGCGACGCCTCGCGGCTTCGGACCCTGTTCGAGAACCTGTTTCGAAATGCCGTCGAGCACGGCGGCGAGGGCGTGACCGTCACGGTGGGTCGCGAGGGAACGACCCTGTTCGTCGCCGACGACGGGCCCGGGATCCCCGAGGCGGACCGTGAGACGGTCTTCGAGGTCGGGTTCTCCACCAACCACGATGGCACGGGATTCGGGCTGGGGATCGTCTCGGAGATCGCGACCGCCCACGGCTGGACCGCGGCCGCGACCGAGGCGGAAGGCGGGGGCGCGCGGATCGAACTCCGCGGCGTCACGGCGGCAGATCCGGCCGAATCGCCCGAGTGAGCGACGACGCGAGTGAGCGACGACGCGAGTAGGCGACGACGCGAGTAGGCGACGATCTCGAATGAGCGACGGTCCCGATGGAAGCAGGATCGACGTTGCGACCGCCGACCCCGGGAGCTTTTTCGTGGGGACGACGAGGAGGTGGCATGGAAACGCGACGCACGCTGCTCGTCGACGCCTTCACCGACGACCCTCTCGCCGGCAACGTCGCCGGCGTGGTGCCCGACGCCGCGGGATTGAGCGACGACCGGATGGGACGGATCGCGTCGGAGCTCGGCGCGTCCGAGACCGCGTTCCTCACGCCCGCGGACGGGGACGCCGACCGGCGGATCCGGTACTTCACGCCGACCGACGAGGTCGACCTCTGCGGACACGCCACGGTGGCCTCGTACGCCGCGCTGTTCGCGGACGGAGCGATCGACGCCGGCGAGCACGTCCTCCGCACGAACGTCGGCGACCTGACGGTCACGGTGACCGAGTCGGGCCGGGTCTGGATGCGACAGGAGTCGCCGACGGTCGGGACGGTCGAGGTCGACGCGGACCGGCTCGGCTCCGCGCTCGGGATCGATCCGGCCGCGCTGCGTGACGTGGGCGCGGACCTCCCCGTCGCGGTCGCATCGACCGGCCTCCCGTTCCTCGTGGTGCCCGTAAACTTCCTCGAGCGACTCGGCGAGGCCGACCCGGACATGCGCGCGGTCGAGGGGCTGTCCGCCGAGTTCGACGTCGCGGGCGTGTACGCCTTCACCTTCGACGCGCTCGGGGCGGACTCGACGCTCCACGGCCGGGCGTTCGCGCCCGCCGTCGGCGTCCCCGAGGACCCGGTGACGGGCACCGCGAGCGGCGCGGTCGGCGGATACCTCCGGGCGGTCGAGGCGTTCGACGGCGACTTCCCCGAGGAGATCCGGTGCGAGCAGGGCCACTTCCTCGATCGGCCCGGATGCGTGGCGGTCCGAGTCGACGAGGGCGACGGGGGCAGCGGGGACGGAGAAGGCGAGGATGCGATCGGCGGAAACGGGGAAGACGGCGAGGTGACCGTGACGGTCGGCGGCGACGCGGTCGTCTCGCTCGACGGCGAGATCCGCCTCCCCGAGGAGGAGGACGGCGACGGTATCATCGAGGCGTGACGGGCTCATCGATCGTCACCGGCACGTGGGGATCGACCGAACGCTTACCTCCGCGAGACCCGTACCGATCGCATGGAGTTCGACCTCCCCCGTGCGGCCGGTATCGTGGCGCTTCTCATCGCCGTCGGAACCGCCGGGCTCGTCGGCGGCGGCATGATGCCGCTCTCGACGACGCTCATGATGGTCGTCCCCTCGATGGTCGTCTTCGGGGCTATCGTCTTCGTCGTCGGCATGAAACACGGCGAGTTCCGCGCGACGCGGACGTAGGACGGCGATACCGCCGCGTCCCCGTCCCGTATCGCGTCGTTTTTGAAAGGACGGCGTGAACCGCGGGCATGGTGCTCGGATCGCCGGTGACCGAACTCGGCCTCCTCCTCGCCGGCGTCGGGCTGTTGTACGCCGGCGCGGAGCTGCTCGTCGCGGGCGCTCGCGACCTCGCGCTCGCTATCGGGCTGAAGGCCTCGACGGTCGGCGTCACCGTCGTCGCGTTCGCGACGACCGCGCCGGAGCTGTTCGTGGCGATCCTCGGCGCGCTCACCGTGTCGACCGACATCGGTTTGGGCGCGATCGTCGGCTCGAACGTCGCCAACGTCGGGCTCGTGCTCGGGATCGCCGCGCTGATCCGTCCGCTCGAGGTCTCCGGGACGGTGTTCCGCAGGGACGTGCCGTTCATGATCCTCGCGGCGCTGCTGCTCGTCGGACTCGGCTGGAACGGGCGGATCGGCCCCCTCGAGGGCGGCGTCCTCCTCGCGGCGCTCGTCGCGTTCACCGCCGTCGTGCTGCGCGGAGTCCAGCGGACGCAGGCGGGCATCTCCGCCGCGGAACGCGACGGCATGCCGGACGCCGAGGCGAGGGACGTCGCCGCCGTGATCGGCGGGATCGCCGCGCTCGTCGTCGGCTCCCGCTGGCTGATCGACGGGGGACGGGACCTGCTCGCCGCGGCCGGCTTCTCCGACCTGTTCATCGGGCTCACCGTGCTCGCGGTCGGCACCTCGTTGCCGGAACTCGCCGCGAGCGTCGTCGCCGCCGTCCGCGGCGAGGCGAGCTTCAGCGTCGGCAACGTCGTCGGCTCGAACATCTACAACGTCCTCGCCGTCATCGGGCTGCTCGCGTTCGTCTCCCCGATCGACGTGAGCCCCGGGGTCCGGGCGTTCGAGTTCCCGACGCTCCTCGCGTTCACCCTGCTCGTCGTCGGGCTCATGTACCGCGGCGACCGGCTCACGCGGGTCGACGGAGCGATACTCGTGGCCGCGTACGTGAGCTTCGTCTACCTGCTGTTGCCGTGACCCCCTTCGTCTACCTGCTGTTGCCGTGACCCCCTTCGTCTACCTGCTGTTGCCGTGACCCCCTTCGCCTACCTGCTGTTGCCGTGGTCCACCGGCGGCACGGTCATCCGCGGCGTCGCGATCGTCCCCGGCGTTTATCTTCGATCGGGCGTAATCCGGCGGCATGGACTGCCCTCCACGAACGGCGCGTCGACCGCCGGGCCCATCCGGCCGGAACCGCGATGCGTAGCTCGTTTCTGAAACACGCCGGGATCGGTGCCGCGACGATGCTCGTCATGGGACTCGTCCCGTTCGGCGCGGTGTTCGCGCCGCTCGTCGGCGGAGCGATGGCCGGATGGCTCGGCGGAAGGGACGCCACGCACGGCGGGAAACTCGGCGGGGCGGCGGGTGCGATCGCGTCGCTGGCGGTCGCGGCCGTCGTGTTCCTCGGCGTCCTCCTCTCGGGGTTCGACCTCGGGATCACGCTGGTCCTCCTCGGGGCCGCGCTGTTCGCCACGGCGCTTCTGGTCGGGTTCGGAGCGCTCGGCGGGGTGCTCGGGTCGGCGATGGCCGCCGATCGGCGGTCGGCGTCGGTCAGCGACGCCGAACGTGGTGGGGCACGCGAGAGGGATCCGGTCCGGGAGGTCCAGGAGCGATACGCGGCCGGGGAGCTGACGGAATCCGAACTCGAGGACGAGCTCGACCGGGTGCTCGAGGGCGAGGGCGAGCGCGGGTCCGCCGGTCGAGCCGAACGAACCGGCGGGACGTCGGACGACCGGTCACGGATCGAGCCCGATCGAGGGATACGCGAGTCGGAACGGTGATGCCGAATCGATGGCTATTCGACCGACCGAAACCCAGCCGAACACGTGATAGCGATCGTCGTCAGTCGGGCCGACAGCGCCTCCGAGCACATCGGCGAGCGACTCCTCGATATCGGCGACTGGACGAGCCACGAGGACGAAACCCGCCCCGACGCCGCGGGCGGCGGGACCTACTATCGGACCGAGGGGTTCGAGCTCCGCGAGTTCGACGAGCTCCACATCGACCTGTCCGACCCGGCGGCCGCCTTCGGCGGAGGAGGGAGTGGGGACGAGCAGGACGCCGCGGACGACCCCGCCCTCCTCGTGTTCGTCTCGCGGCACTCCGGGAACACCGGTCCGTTGTTGACCGCCCACGTCACCGGCAACTTCGGGCCCGCGGAGTACGGCGGGGAGCCGCGGACCCTCGCGCGGGCCGCGCCGGGCGCGGTGAGCCGCGTCGTCGACGCGATGGCGACTCACGCGCCCGAGGGGTACGACGTGGGGATCGAGTGCACCCACCACGGTCCGACGGACACCTCGGTTCCCTCGCTGTTCGCCGAGCTCGGCTCCGACGAGCCGCAGTGGCGCGACCCCGAGGGAGCCCGCGCGGTCGCCAAGGCCGTCCTCGCGCTCGAGGGGACGGGTCCGGATATGCACGGACCCGACGGTCGGAACCGCCACGTCGTCGGCTTCGGCGGCGGCCACTACGCCCCGCGGTTCACCCGGATCGTCCGCGAGACCGACTGGACCGTCGGCCACGTCGGGGCCGACTGGGCGCTCGCCGATATGGGCTCGCCGGACGCCAACCGCGACGTGATCGAGGGGGCGTTCGAACGGAGCCGCGCCGACCGCGCCGTGATAGAGGGGGATCGACCCGACCTCGTCGAAACGATCCGGGACCTCGGGTACCGGGCCGTGAGCGAGACGTGGGTCCGGGCGGTCGACGACCGTCCGCTCGCGCTGGTCGAACACCTGGAGGCGGCGATCGAGCCCGTCGACGAGGGGCTCCGGTTCGGGTCGGTTGACGCGCCGATCGCGGAAGCGGGCGGGGGCAACCCGGCCGACCCGGCCGACGCCGCCGATGCCGCCGACCCCGCCGGCGCGGTGACCGTCCGCGACCTCCCGGACGAGTTGCTCGCGCGGGCACAGGGGATCGACGCCGAGGCCGCGCGCGCGACCGTCGAGTCGAACGCGGTCGCGTTCGGCACGGAGCAGGCCGGGACGCGTGCGGCCGGGAGCGTCGCGCTCGCGGTCGACGACGCGGCACCGGGATACGCGGACCTCGTCGCCGACCTCGCGGCCGTGCTGGAGGCCGGCTACGACGAGGTCGTCGTCGACGACGACGCCGTAGTCGCCCGCGAGACCGCGTTCGACCCGGCGCTTGCGGTCGACCGGGGAGTACCGGAGGGGCCGGCGTTCGGCCGGCTCGCGTCCGGCGAGTCCGTGGAGGTGGAGGGCGAGACGATCGATCCGGCGGCAGTCTCGACGCGACGCGAGGAGCGATTTCCCGTCGAGTGAGTCCGATCGTCGACCCGGCCTGGAGACTGCCGACCGATCGGGAGCCACCACTCCGGCTGAGGCCGTTTCGGCGTCTGACGCGGGTCGGACGATCGGGCAAGAATAAATACGTCGGGGTCGCAACGACACCACATAATGGACTCCATCGTTGAGGACGCCATCGACGAAGCCGAGGAATCCCCGGCGGACGGCTCCGGGGGTCCCGGCGACCCCGCGGAGGACGGCCACGCCGACGCGGCGCCACGGACCGGCACGATGACCGACGACGAGCTGGAGGACGTCCTCCAGGACCTCCAGACCAACATCACCGTCGTGGGCTGCGGCGGCGCCGGCGGCAACACGGTCAACCGGATGACCGAGGAGGGGATCCACGGCGCGAAGCTCGTCGCGGCCAACACCGACGTGCAACACCTCGTCAACATCGAGGCCGACACCAAGATCCTGATGGGTCAACAGAAGACCCAGGGCCGCGGCGCGGGCTCGCTCCCGCAGGTGGGCGAGGAGGCCGCCATCGAGTCCCAAGAGGAGATCTCCGACGCCATCGACGGCTCCGACATGGTGTTCGTCACCGCCGGGCTCGGCGGCGGCACCGGGACCGGCTCCGCGCCGGTCGTCGCGAAGGCCGCCCGCGACTCGGGCGCGCTCACCATCGCCATCGTCACGACCCCGTTCACCGCGGAGGGCGAGGTCCGCCGGACGAACGCCGAGGCCGGGCTCGAACGCCTCCGCGACGTGAGCGACACCGTGATCGTCGTCCCCAACGATCGCCTGCTCGACGCGGTCGGGAAGCTCCCCGTCCGCCAGGCGTTCAAGGTGTCCGACGAGGTGCTGATGCGCTCGGTGAAGGGGATCACGGAGCTGATCACCAAACCCGGCCTCGTCAACCTCGACTTCGCCGACGTCCGCACCGTGATGGAGAAGGGCGGCGTCGCGATGATCGGGCTCGGCGAGTCCGACTCCGAGTCGAAGGCGCAGGACTCGGTGAAGTCGGCGCTGCGCTCGCCGCTTCTCGACGTCGACATCTCCGGCGCGAACTCCGCGCTCGTGAACGTCACCGGCGGACAGGACATGTCCATCGAGGAGGCCGAGGGGGTCGTCGAGGAGATCTACGACCGGATCGACCCCGACGCCCGGATCATCTGGGGGACCTCCGTCGACGAGGACCTCGAGGGCGAGATGCGGACGATGATCGTCGTCACGGGCGTCGAGTCGCCACAGATCTACGGCCAGAACGACGAGGAGGCGGGGGCGACGGCGGCCGAGATGGAGGACATCGACTACGTCGAGTGACCGGCGGGCCGACCCGGGTCCGCTAGGTCCCCGCGCTGACCCTCGCTCCGTCCATCCGCCGTTCCACGCCCTCCACCATGCCGACGTACTCCTCCACCATGCCGGATCCTTCCACCATGCCGGATCCCTCCGCCGGAGACGCCGCCGCCGCTGTCGATAGCGACGGCTCCCCGCCGACCGACGGGTCGGGAGATCCCTCGCCGATCGACGGGTCCGACGGCCGCGGTCCGCCACCCGTCCACCATCCCGAACCGGAGACGGACCGCGGCCTCCCCGGGTTCGTCGACGCGTCCCTGGTCGCGTTCGCCGTCAGTCTCCTCGCGCTCGTCGTCGCCGGCGCGGCGACCGGCGACCCCGTCACCTGGGGGGACGCCCCCGGAACGCTCTCGAACGCGCTGATGGCGGCGAGCGTCGGCGGCGGGATCCGATGGGTCTCGAACCGCGGCGGATGAGGGGAGGGATCGACCGAGGACGACGGCGATGCCGTCGAACCCGCATCAAAAGGTAAAAACCGTCCCGTCACGAACTCGCTCGTAACATGGACGTCCCGTACGACCTCAACAGCTATATCCGCGTGTTGAAGCTGGCGAGCACGCCGAGCACCGACGAGTTCCTCCAGGTGTCGAAGATCGCCGGCGCCGGGATCCTGCTGATCGGGTTCCTCGGCTTCCTGATCTTCGCGATCATGAGCCTCCTGCCGGGGGTCGGCGCGTAATGCCGATCTTCTCGGTCAAGACGACCGCCCGCCAGGAGCGGACCGTCGCCGACATGCTCGCCGAAAAGGAGATGCCGGAGATCCAGGCGGTCATCGCCCCCGACCAGCTCACGAGCTACGTGATGGTCGAGGCGTCGGACGGCAGCGTCTTCGCCCGGATCCTCGACGAGATCCCCCACGCCCGCGGCGTCATCCAGGGGGCGGACGGCCCCGCCGAGAGCCCCTTCTCGGAGGTCGAACACTTCCTCTCGCCGACCCCCGACGTCGAGGGGATCGCCGAGGGCGACATCGTCGAGCTGATCGCCGGCCCCTTCAAGGGCGAGAAGGCCCGCGTCCAGCGCATCGACGAGGGCAAAGACCAGGTGACCGTCGAGCTGTACGAGGCGACCGTCCCGATCCCGGTCACCGTCCGCGGCGACCAGATCCGCGTGCTGGACAGCGAGGAGCGGTAGCCCCTCGTCCCGGACGAACGGCGCGACGCGCCGTGAGTCGACGGCGAGGAACATAACTCTCGGAGTCGAGTTCCCTCCCGGATCTCCGGCAACGACAAGGGCTTTATTCGACGACCCCCGACCCTCTCGACATGTTCGGCCCCGGCGTCCCCGCGATACTGAGCGTCGTCCCCGACACGTTCACGTTCGCGTGGATCGTCGCGGTCCTCTTCGCGGCCGCCTGGCTGCTCGACGCCCGCGGATACGCCGCGGGGCGCACGCTCGCGGCGAGCACGTGGGGCCTCTTCGGGCTGTTCTGGCTGACGACCGTCCCGTACTTCGCGTTCGAACACCAGAGCTACGTCGAGTCGATCCTCGCGCTCGTCGGCGTTCCCGCCTGTATCTACGTCGGGTACCTGCTGTACGACGGGCGGGCGTCGCTCTTCACGCTCACGCGGGCGGTGTCGATCATGCTCTTCATCTACCTCCCGTTCGAGACGATCCCGGCGTTCACGCTGGCCGGCGTGGCGGTGCCGGAACCCCGACGCGTCCTCATCGAGATCGTCGCCGACCAGACGGGCATGCTCATCGATCTCCTCGGATACGCGCCCGAGCGGGTGGCGAACTACGAGGGGTACGACGCCGCCTTCGCGTGGACGCTCGAGGACGGCCACCGCATGCGGATCAACGTCGTGCTGGCGTGTACGGGACTCGGTAGCATGGCGATCTTCGGCGGGCTCGTCGCCGCCGTGGACGGCCCGCTCGACCGGAAGCTCCGGGCGCTCGCCGTCTCCATCCCGCTCATCTACGTCCTCAATCTCCTCCGGACCACGTTCATCACGGTCGTCGCCGGCAACCAGTACATGCAGTGGCAGCCGGAGCTGGTGTTGGCGATGTTCGGCGCGACGGACCCCTACCGCGTCTCCTTTCTCGTCTCCGACCGGATCATCAGCCAGCTGCTCGCGGTCGTCGCGCTGATCGGGATCACGTACCTCGTCGCCAGACAGCTCCCCGAACTCGTCGTCATCCTCGAGGACGTCCTCTACGTGCTCACCGGCGAGGAACACGACCTCACGGAGGCGCTCGACCTCCCGCGGGAGCCCACCAACCGGTGACCGGGTGGTGACTCGTGGGACTCGTCCGATACGGTCGACGGAGGCTTGATCCGCCGTGTTGAGCGGCATCGATCCCCTGCTCTACCTGGAGACGAACGTCGCCAAGCTGGTGTTGGCGACGCTCCTGGGGATGTTCCTCGGGCTCGAGCGCGAGTGGTCACAGAAGTCGGCGGGGATCCGGACGTTCGCGCTCGTCAGCCTCGTCGCCGCGGTGTTCTCCGTGGCGGACGAGCCGGGGTTGCTCGTCGTCGGCGGCGTCCTGATCGTCGCCAGCGCGGTGCTTCTGGCCGTCCGGAGCTTCGTCGAGGCGGACGTCGAAGGGCTCTCTCTGACCACGTCCGTCTCGATGCTCGTCGCCTACGGGGTGGGCACCCTCGTCGCGGCGAGCCTCTTTCTCGAGGCGGTCACCGTGGCCGTGCTCTCCTCGTTCCTGCTCGTGTTGAAACGCGAGCTCCACCAGTTCGCGTGGGGGCTCTCCCGCGAGGAGGTGCGAAGCGCCGTCGAGTTCACCATTCTCGCGTTCGTCGTCTTCCCGATCTTACCCGCCGAGACGATCGACCCGTGGGGGGCGGTCCAGCCGCGGCTGGTCTGGTCGCTCGTCGTCGCGATAAGCGCGATCGGGTTCGTCAACTACGTGCTGGTCCGGAAGTACCAGGGCCGCGGGTACGCCGTCACCGGCTTCTTCGGCGGGCTCGTGAACTCCACCGCGGTCGTCGCCGAGATGGCCAAACGCGCGAGGGGTCGTGAGGACCTCGTCGGCGTCGCCGTCGGGTCGATCCTGCTCGCGAACGCGGCGATGGCGCTGCGGAACGCGGCGCTCGTCGTCGTCTTCGTCCCCGAGGCGGCGGTGGCCGTCGGCGCGCCGCTCGGCGCGATCACGCTCGCGGGCGTCGGGATCGCGCTCCGGCGAAGCGAGTGGCGGACGGACCTGGAAGCGGAACTCACCTCCCCCTTTAGCCTCCGGAACGCGCTCACCTTCGGCGGGCTGTTCCTCCTCGTGCTCCTCGTCTCCGCCGGCGCGGAGCGGACCTTCGGCGCGACCGGCTTCGTCGCGACCGCGTTCCTCGCGGGGCTCGTCTCCTCGGGAACGGCGACCACGACCGCCGTCTCGCTTCTGGCCACCGGACAGATCACGGTCGACGCCGCAGTCGCGGGGATCGTCGCCGGAACGGTCGCCAGCATCCTCGTGAAGACGGCCTTCGCCGCGAGCATCGGTCGCGAGCTCGTCCGGCCGGTGTTGGTCTGGAACCTCGTGCTCATCGCCGTCGGACTGGCCGTGGGCGCGCCGCTGCTCCTGTTTTGAGTCCGACCCGACTCCGAAGTGCCGGCGACCTCCTCGACCGCCGAGGCGCCGACTACGACAGGTGTGCGGCCACGTCCGTCGAGGAGATCATGCCGACGTAGTCGTCGTCGACGACCGGGAGGTGTTTCACGCCGTACATCGTCATCATCGCCGCGACCTCCTCCATCAACAGGTCCGGCGTGACGGTCTCCACGTCCTCGGTCATCACGTCGCTCACGAGCGTCTCCTCCGTGTCGAGGCCGTCGGCGACGGCCCCGACGATGTCGCTCTGGGTGACGATACAGCCGCCGCCGGCGGTGACCACGAGCGCGCTGATGTTCTTCTCACGCATGCGACGGGCCGCCTCGCGGACGGGATCGTCGGCGGCGATCGTCTCCAGCGGCGTCGACATGACCTCGCTGACTCGGGTGCGATCGTGTAAGTCCATACCACACATCGATCGCCGGGGGTGTTGGTTCTTCCGAATGGCGTAACCGCTCCGTGGCTCGGCGGAACACGCCGTGTGGCGGCGAGCGACCGTCAATCGAGGTGGTCCTACCGTCGGGCGAGGTGTTCCGTGAGGTCCGTCGTCGACAACATCCCGACCACGACGCCGTCGTCGTCGGTCACGGGAAGGTGGCCGTACTCGCCGTCGGCGAGGTCGGAGAGCGCCTCGACGGAGTCGTTCCGCGAGGCGGTGACGACCTCGGTCGTCATACACTCGCCGACGAGCGTCCGGTCGTGGGGATCGTTCTCACGGACGAGCCGCACGAAGTCCCACCCCGTGAGGATCCCCTCGAGTTTCCCGTTCCCGTCGACGACGAGGATCGAGTTCACGCCCGTCTCCAACATCCGTTCGGCCGCCGCCGCCGCGGTGGTCTCGGGGCCGACCGTCACCAGCTCCGTCGACATGAGCCGACCGACGGGTACGTCGTTCATGTGCCACGCCGACGATGGCCACGGTAATTAATCGTGAGGGTCTCGACGGATCCTCGAGCAGGATCCCGATCACTCCTCGAGGATCGACTCCGGCGCGCCGGCCAGTCCGACGAGCGCCTCCGCCTCGACGTGGTGGAGGTCGCCGGGGATCACGAGCAGGTGGAGCGGGTCGCCGAACTCGCGCTCGGCGAGCACGGAGAGCCGATCCGCGGCGACGACCGCGTCCGGCGAGCCGGCGCGGGCGACGACGACCGCCAGCTCGTCCCGCCAGCCGTCCGCGAGGAGGCCCGCCGCGTGGTCGGCGGTCATGTACTCCTCGTGATCGGGATCGGGCCCCGACGGGCCGGTTCCCACCTTGATGTCGAGGTAGACGACGGTGTGGAGCCCGCGCTCGCGGTTCGCCTCGATCGTCTCGATCACGCTTCCCGGCACGTCCTCGCCGCCGTGTGCGTACGGGAACGGGAGCGTCACGGCCTTCCCGAACCGGTAGTTCTGGAGGCCCGTGAGACTCGAGGCGGCCGACTGGGCGGTGACGCCGTGGATCACCCGGGTGTCGATCCCGCGCGACTCGGCCCGCAGGCGGAGGTCGGCGTGCGTCGTCGAGATCATGGTGTCGCCGGCGGTCAGGAAGGCGGCGTCGCCGGCCTCGGCGGCCGCCAGGATCGGTTCGGGGTCGCGCTCGACGCCCTCGCGGTCGCGCACCTCGACGTCGACGCCGTGAGCGGCCTCGAGGTCCGCGACGTCCGCGCCGACGAGCCGGCTGGTGTAGAACTCCGCGAAGACGCGGTCGGCCGACCGCAACGCCTCGCGCCCCTCGACGGTGATCGAGCGCTCGTCGTAGAGGCCGAGCCCGATGAACGTGAGCATACCGCCGTTCCGGGGAGGACCGTCTAAAAGGACGCGGACCGCCGACGACCCCGGAGACCCCCGCACGCACCGACGAGATGCGCCCGCTCCGATGGTCGTTCATGATCGTTTCATGTGAATCCATAGCAAGCCCTAAGAGGAGACCGACACAATGTCCGGCTACTGGGCCTTACCGGGCCAAGATCCACAATATGACTGACGAAGAACTCATCTGGCGGATATCGGGAGGATCCGGCGACGGGATCGCTTCCACCAGCCAGAACTTCGCGAAGGCCCTGATGCGATCGGGGCTGAACGTGTTCACACACCGGCACTACCCGTCCCGGATCCGTGGGGGCCACACGTACACGGAGATCCGCGCGGCCGCGGACCCGGTCGAGTCCCGCGGCGACGGCTACAACTTCCTCCTGGCGCTCGGCGACTCGTTCGCCCGCAACCCGCAGGAGGGTGCCGTCTACGGGAACGAGGAGATCAAGCCGCTCTCGGAGAACCTCGACGAGCTCCGCGAGGGCGGCGTCATCGTCTACGACGAGGGACTCCTCGACCCCTCGGAGATCCCGAACTTCGAGGAGCGCGTCGAGGAGAACGGCTGGCACGTCTTCCCGCTCGACCTCCGCGGGCTCGCCCGCGACATGGGTCGTGAGGTGATGCGAAACACCGCGGGGGTCGGCGCGACCTGCGCGCTGATCGGCATGGACCTCGAACACGTCGAGGACCTGATGCGGGACGCGATGCCCGAGAAGATCCTCGACCCCAACCTCGAGATCCTCGAGACCGCCTACGACCAGGTCCGCGAGGAGTACGACGTCGACGCCGTCGAGGTGTCCGTTCCGACCGGCGAACACGAGGAGACGCAGCTGCTCATGTCCGGTTCGGACGCCATTTCGTACGGTGCGATCGACGAGGGCTGTCGGTTCATCGCGGGGTACCCCATGACCCCGTGGACCGAAGTGTTCACGATCATGACCCAGAACCTGCCCGAGCTGGGCGGGATCTCCGAGCAGGTCGAGGACGAGATCGCGGCGGCGGCGCTGGCCGTGGGAGCCTCCCACGCCGGCGTCAAGGCGATGTCCGGCTCCTCCGGCGGCGGGTTCGCGCTGATGTCCGAGCCGCTCGGCCTCGCGGAGATGACGGAGACGCCGCTCGTACTGGTGGAGGCGATGCGCGCCGGTCCCTCGACCGGGATGCCGACGAAGCCGGAGCAGTCCGACCTCGAACACGTGCTGTACACCTCACAGGGCGACTCCCAGCGGGTCGTGCTCGCGCCCGGCACGGTCGCGGAGGCGTACGAGCAGTCGCGGCTCGCCTTCCGGCTCGCCTACGAGTACCAGATCCCGACGATCCTGCTGTACGACCAGAAGCTCGGCGGGGAGCTCGTCAACGTCCCCAAGAGCCACTTCGACCGCGAGCCGAACCCGACGCTCGGGAAGACGCTCTCCGAGGAGGAGCTCGCCGAGCAGCCCCACTCGGCGGACGGCAAGTTCCACCGCTTCCAGCACGACGTCGAGGACGGCGTCACCCCGCGGTCGATCCCCGGACAGAAGGGCGGCCGCTACCTCGCGACCGGCAACGAGCACGACCCCACGGGCCACATCAGCGAGTCGCCCGACAACCGGGTCGCGCAGATCGACCGACGCACGCAGAAGCTCGAGGCGATCCGCGCCGACCTGGACACCGAGGACACGAGCTCGTACGCCGGCCCCGACGACGCCGAGTACGGGATCCTCACGTTCGGGAGCCAGCAGGGAACCGTCGAGGAGGCCGTCGGTCGCCTCAACGACGCCGGCGTCTCGGTGAAGTCGCTCGGCGTCTCCGACATGCTCCCGTTCCCGACCGAGGAGGTCCGGACGTTCATCGAGAGCGTCGAGGAGGTGCTCGTCGTCGAGATGACCGCCTCCGGACAGTTCCGCGGGCTCGTCCAGAAGAACCTCGGCCAGTACGGGGAGAAGCTGTCGAGCCTCCTGAAGTACAACGGGAACCCGTTCGAGCCGGCCGAGGTCGTCGACGGCTTCGAGGCCGCGATCATCGAGGGCGACGGCGACGCGTCCGGCCATCAGACCACCTTCGTCCCAGCAGCAGGTGATTAACCAATGAGCACGTTTTCAGCCATCGGAGAGGAGCGAGAGATCGACCGCGACGAGTACACCCCGACCGTCGAGCCCCAGCCGACCTGGTGTCCCGGCTGTGGCGACTTCAGCGTCCTGAAAGCGCTGAAACAGGCGCTCCCTGAGGTCGGGCGGACGCCCGAGGAGACCCTGCTCTGTACGGGTATCGGCTGTTCGGGGAAGCTGAACAGCTACCTCGACACGTACGGGTTCCACACGATCCACGGGCGCTCGCTGCCCGTGGCCCGCGCCGCGAAGCTCGCCAACCCCGACCTCGAAGTGATCGCCGCCGGCGGCGACGGCGACGGCTACGGGATCGGCGGCAACCACTTCATCCACACGGCCCGGGAGAACCACGACATGACCTACATCGTGTTCAACAACGAGATATTCGGGCTCACCAAGGGACAGACCTCCCCGACCAGCCCGAAGGGTCACAAGTCGAAGACCCAGCCACACGGCAGCGCCAAGGAGCCGCTCAAGCCGCTCTCGCTGTCGCTCAACGCCGGCGCCTCCTACGTCGCCCGGACGGCCGCGGTCAACCCGAACCAGGCCAAGGAGATCCTGATCGAGGCGATCGAACACGACGGGTTCGCCCACGTCGACTTCCTGACGCAGTGTCCGACCTGGAACAAGGACGCCCGCCAGTACGTCCCGTACATCGACGTCAACGAGTCCGACGACTACGAGTTCGACAAGACGGACCGCGTCGAGGCCGCCGAGATGATGCGGACGACCGAGGAGGCGCTGTACGACGGCGAGGTCCTCACCGGCCGGTTCTACGTCGACGAGGACCGTCCCTCCTACGGCCAGGAGAAGCAGCAGATCGGCGAGATGCCCGAGGAGCCGCTGGCCGAGCGCTACTGGGACGACGACTACGAGTGGGAGCGGTCGTACGACCAGTTCGTGGACAAACACGAGTAATTCCACCGGCCCGGTTCGTGACGTCGAGCCCGGTTTTCGGGTTCGCAAGGTATTTTTTCCGTGGTGACAAAGGAGTTCGTATGAGTACCGTATCGACGGAAGAGCGTATCCTCTCGGTGTTGGAGGAGGACGCGCAGGCCTCCTGTGGGGAGATCGCCGAGCGGGCGGACGTCTCGAAGCCAACGGTGCGGAAGTACATCGACAAGCTCGAGCAGGAGGGGGTCATCGTCGGCTATTCGGCCGACGTCGATCCGAAGAAGCTCTCGACGCAGTCGATCGCGATCGTCGGCATGGACGTGGACTCGGGTAAGTACGTCTCCGCGACCCGCGATCTGAAGGCCCTCGAGGAGGTGGAGTCGCTTTACACCTCCTCGGGCGACCACATGCTGATGGCGGAGGTGCGCGCGGCCGACGGCGACGAGCTCGGCGACGTCATCAACGACGAGCTGCTCGCCGTCGACGGCGTCACCGCCGCCCATCCGTCGTTCCTTCAGGAACGGCTGAAGTGAGCCTTCTCCCCGTCACCGGATGGCGTCGATGTCGACCGCCACGACCGTCTCGTCGCCGGCGGGGCCGCGACGCACCGCGCGTCGGGAGAACCCGTGGGCGCGGTAGAACTCGCGGGCGCTCGGGCGGTCGTCGGGGACGCTCGTCCGGAGCGTGTCGACGCCGTGGCCGGCGAGTTCGTCTGCGGTGCGCGAGAGTAAGTCCTCGGTAACGCCCTCGCCGACGTGTTCCGGGTGGACCCAGAGCGCGAGGAGCTCGGCCTCGGATCCCGTTTCATCGGGGTGGGCGATCGCCACGCCGATCGGGCCGTCGTCGTCCTCCATCAGAAAACAGCACTCAGCGCCCGCGGTCGCCTCCCTGACGCCCGCGGCCGAGACGTCGAGGAGCGGCGCGCCGATGTCGTCGAACACCGTCGCCTCGCGGGCCCGTGAAACCGTCGTCCGAAGCGTCTCGGCGTCGCCGGGACGCGCCGGTCGAACACGCATACGCGAACCGTGGAGAGGGGAGTAGGTATACGTTTCGGGGGCGGCTCAGGCGACCGGGGCGATCCCGATCGCCACCGTGACGTCCTCGACGTTCCACTCCTCCGTGAGTCCGTCGGGGTCGCTCGCGGCGTCGGTCGGTCCCTCGAGCCACGCGTCGGCGCGGACCTCGTCCGCGATCAGGTCGGCGTGCTCGTCGACGAAGCCGGCCACGCGGTCGTCGTCGACGGCGACACCCAGCCGGATCCGGGCCTCGACATCGAGGTCGAGCTCCTTTCGCATCTCCTGGATCCGGCGTATCACGTCCCGAGCGTATCCCTCGGACTCGATCTCGGGCGTCAGGGAGGTGTCGACGTACACCGTCCCGCCGTCGAAGTCCGCCCCGGTGACGTTCTCTGGCGGTTCGGCGACGTACTCGACCATCCCGTCGTCGAGGTCGAGCGGCTCGCCGTCGAGCGTGAGCTCGCCGGCCTCGACCGCCTCGCGGGTCGCGCCCTGGACCGCCTCCATCACCCGCTGGGCGTCGCCGCCGAAGGCGGGACCGATCTCCGACATCCGCGGCTCCGCGGTCTCGACGAGCTCGTCGAACGCGTCGGTGACGCGGACGTCGCGGGCGTTGACGCGGTCCGCGATGAGGTCCGCGAGGCGGTCGACCGCGCCCGCGACCGCGTCGTCATCGGTCTCGACGACGACGCGCGGGACGGGCCAGCGGAGCTTCCGACCGGCCTGCTGGCGCGCGTTCGCGGCGGCCTCCTCCACGTCGCGGAGGACTGCCACGTCGCGTTCGAGCTCGGGATCGCGCAGGTCGTCGTCGGGCTCGGGATACGACAGGGCGTGGACCGTGGTCGCCTCGCCGTCGAGCGTCCGGTACATCCGCTCGGTTAGATACGGCGCGATCGGCGCGAGCAGCCGGACGGTCTCGTCGAGGACCGTCGAGAGCGTCGCGTACGCCCCGCGCTTCGAGGCGGAGTCGGCTTCCTCCCACATGCGGTCGCGGACGGCCTTGACGTAGAACCGCGAGACGTCCTGCGTGACGAACTCGATGACGGCGTTGACCGCGTCGCTGACGCGGTAGTCGTCCCACGCCTCCGCGACCTCCGTCTCGACCGACTGGAGCCGCGAGAGCACCCACTCGTCGACGAGCTCGAGCTCGCCGTCCGAGAGGTCCGCCTCGGCCGGGTCGTAGCCGTCGAGCTCCATGTACTCGAGCGGGAAGCGGAAGACGTTCCAGAGGATGTTGAGCTTTCCCTGGATCTCGCCCAGTCCGTCCCACTCGAACGCGAGGTCGACGCCCTGCTGGTCGTGCGAGAGGAGATACGTGCGGAGGGGGTCGCGGCCGGCCCGGTCTATCGCCTCCTCGGGCGTGACGATGTTGCCGACGGACTTGGACATCTTGCGGCCGTCCTCGTCGTTGGCGAACCCGTGCATGATCACCTCCTCGTAGGGGATCTGGCCGACCGCGGCGGTCCCCATCCCGAGCTGTGACCAGAACCAGCCGCGCGTCTGGTCGTGCGCCTCGATTATCAGGTCGGCGGGCCACAGCTCCTCGAAGGCCGCCTCGTTCGTCGGGTAGCCGAGGGTGCCCCACGTGGCGACCGACGAGTCGAGCCAGACGTCGAAGACGTCCTCGACGCGCCGGTAGGTCGTTCCGTCCTCGACGATCGTCAGGTCGTCCACCGAGGGACGGTGGAGGTCGATCGACTCGGGGTCGACGTCCTCCTCGACCCGGTCGGCCAGCTCCTCGCGGGTGCCGATCACGATCATGTCCTCGTCGAGGTTCCCCGCCTCCGCGTCCTCGGGCACCCAGATCGGGATCGGGATCCCCCAGTAGCGCTGCCGGGAGACGTTCCAGTCGGGCGCGTCCTCGATGAAGTCGCGGAAGCGGTTGTCACGGGCCCACCCCGGGTGCCACTCCGACTCCTCCATGTTGGCGAGGAGGTCCTCCTTCACGTCCGTGATCGAGATGAACCACTGGTCGGTGACCAGCTGGATGATTCCCGTGTCACACCGCCAGCAGTGGCCGTAGCTGTGATCGACCGTGCCGTGTGCGAGCATGTGGCCGCCGTCGACGAGGTCCGCGATGATCTCGTCGTTGGCGTCGCGGACGAACTTCCCGGCGTACTCGCCCGCCTGCTCCGTGAACTCCCCGTTCGGCTCGACGGGGCAGAAGATCTCGAGCCCCAGCTCGCTGCCGCGGTGGAAGTCCTCCTCGCCGTGCCCGGGCGCGGAGTGGACGAGACCGGTGCGATCGGCCTCCACGTAGTCGGCGGCGTACACCTGTCCCGCGCCCTCGAAGTCCGGATACTCGGCGAGGCGGTCCGCGAGCGGGTGGTCGTACGCCCATCCGAGCATGTCCGCACCGGAGAGCTCCGCTTCGACCTCGTACTCCTCGTATCGCCCCTCCGAGAGCACGTCCTCGACGCACTCCGCGGCGACGTAGAGCAGTTCCTCCTCGCCGTCCCGCTCGGCGCGGACGGCGTTGTAGGTGAGCTCCTCGTCGACGGCGACGAAGGTGTTCGCGGGGATCGTCCACGGGGTCGTCGTCCAGATCACGAGGCTTCCCTCGCGGTCGGCGAGCGGGAACTTCACGTAGATCGAGGGGTCCTCCACGTCCTCGTACTCGACCTCGTTGTTCGCGATCCCGGTCTCACACCGCGGGCACTGCGAGATCGAGCGTTTCCCCTGTTCGACGAGGCCGTTGTCGGCGACGTTGGAGAACGCCCACCACGCGGCCTCCATGTACTCCGGGGAGATCGTCTCGTATGGGTTCTCCCAGTCCATCCACGCGCCGATCGACTGGAAGTCCTCGTCCATCGCCGCCCGGTTCTCGAGGGCGAACTCCTTGCATTTCTCGATGAACGCCTCCATCCCGTACTCCTCGATGTCCCGCTTGTTCTCGAAGCCGAGCTCCTCCTCGACTTTCACCTCGATCGGGAGGCCGTGCATGTCGTAGCCCGGCCGGTCCGTGACCCGGTGGCCGGTCATCCGCTTGTGCCGGATGACGGCGTCCTTCAGCGTCTTGTTCCAGGCGGTGCCGAGGTGCATCTGCCCGGAGGTGTACGGCGGGCCGTCGACGAAGAAGAAGGGCGGGTCGTCGGCGTGCGCCTCTTTCGCCGCCTCGTAGGCGTCCGCGTCGTCCCAGTACTCCTCGACCGCCGATTCGACGTCGGCGGGCGTGTACTGGTCGTCGATCTGCTCCATACGAGTGTGTCCGCTCCCGCGTATTTGAATACGGCGGACTCGGGGTCGACACCGCGGCGGAACCCGAGCGGTGGGACACGGCCGCGTTCCGGAACGGAGCGGACGGCCCGGGTCGGAGGCTGACACACGTCGGATTAACTCGGGTAATCGGCGCATACCAATACCGTCTCAGCCCCGACGACCCGCGTATGAACGTCGCACGTTCGGCTCTCGTGGGAGCGACGGTACTGTTCGTCGCGCTCGTCGCGACCGGCGGCGCGGCCGGCGCCGATCCGATAACGCTCACCGTCTCGGTGGCCGACGAGGACGGCGACCCCGTCGGCGGCGTGGACATCGAGGCGACGTGGGAGACCGAATCGGACGAGACGGGGACCGCGTCCGGCACGACGGCGAGCAACGGGAACGTGCTCCTCGACGTCCCCGAGGGAGCGAGCGTCGAGTTGGACGTCGACGACGGCACCTACGTCCGGAACCGGCCCCTTCGGATCGCCAACGCGAGCGCGGCGGACGTCTCGCTCGGCGTCTCCCGGAGCGGGACCGCGACGGTGACGGTCGTCGACGATCGAAACCGGTCGCAGGCCGACGCCAGGGTTACCGTTCGCGAGGACGGGCGATCGATCGACCGCGGCGAGACCGACTCTGACGGCGTCTACGAGACGGCTCGCCTCGAGCGCGGCACGTACGACGTCACCGTCGTGAAACCGGGATACTTCGAGACGGAGCGGTCGGTGACCGTGTCGCGGAACGCGGAGACGACGGTCGGCATCGAGCGGGGTACCGTGACCCTCGAGGTGCGCACGTTCGACGACCATTTCGACCCGCCCGTCCCGATCGAGACGGGGGCGATCCGCGTGTCCTCGGCGGTGTACGGCGGCGAGGTGAGCGTGACCGAGGGGACGGCCTCGCTCAACGTTCCCGTGAACGACGCGTACACGGTCGCGGTCGTGAAGGAGGGATACGACGCCTCGTCCGAACGGGTCCGGGTTCGAGAGTCCCCGGTGAGCACGAACCTCACGGCGCGACGGATCCCCACGCTGTCCGTCACGCCGGCCAATGAACGCGTCCTCGTCGGCGAGACGACCCGCGTGACGGTGCGGAACGCGTACGACGAGCCGACGGCCGGTGCGACGGTCGAGGTCGACGGCGACGCGGTCGGCGAAACCGACGAGCGCGGGGAGGTCGACGTGCCGATATCCTCCGTCGGGAACCGAACGATCGTCGCGCGGGACGGGGACGTCACGTCCGATCCGGTGACGGTCGAGGGCGTCGAGACCGTGGACGGGGCCGACCCGGACGGGAACGGCTCCGACGACGACGCCGGAAACGACTCCGACGACGACGGGAACGCCTCGGACGGCTCCGACGACGGAAACGGCTCGGACGGCTCCGACGACGGAAACGGCTCGGACGACACCGACGACGGCGATCCGGGGAACACCGACGACTGGATTCCCGGATTCGGCGTCGTCGCCGCGGTATTCGCCCTTCTCGCGGCCGGCGCGGTGGGTCGACGTCGGGATCCGTGAAGGCCGTTACCGCTCGATCCCTGCCTCCGTAAACGTCGCCATCCGGTCGTGAGTCCGGCAAGCGGCGCGGTAGGTCGCGAGCGCGAGCGCCGCGCCGGAGCCCTCCCCGAGCCGGAAGTCGTGATCGAAGAGCGGGTCGAGATCCAGGGCATCGAGTTGGACCGCGTGACCCGGCTCGCTGCCGACGTGCGAGGGGAGGAGGTACGGCCGGACGTCGCCGGCGACCGCGTCGGCGACGAGCGCGGCCGCTCCCGAGACCACGCCGTCGACGACGACCGGCGTCCGGTCGGCCGCACAGCCGAGCGCGACCCCGGCGAGGAGGCCGATCTCGTAGCCGCCGACGCGGCGGAGGACCTCGACCGCGTCGGTGGGTTCATCGGCGTCGTCGCCGTCGCCGCCGGCACCCACGCCATCACCGTCGTCACCGCCGTCGAGCCCGTTTCGCGAGAGCGCTCGCTCCACGACTGCGACCTTGTGTGCGCGCGTCTCCTCGTCGACGCCGGTTCCCCGACCCGTGACCCGGTCGGGATCCGCGCCGGCCAGCGCCGCCGTGAGCGCGGCGGCGACCGTGGTGTTGCCGATCCCCATCTCGCCGAGCGCGACGATCCCGGCGTCGGAAAGTCGCGTCCGGGCGGTCCGCACGCCGGCCTCCAGGCTCGCGATCGCGTCGTTCCGGGACATCGCCGGGCCATTCGAGAGGTCGTCGGTGCCGGAGCCGATCCGCTCGTCGACGACGGGGACCGTGTCGTCTCCGTCGCACTCGTCGACCTCGACCGGCGGCCCGTCGACGCCGGCGTCGACGACGAGCGTGTCCGCGCCGACGACCTCGTCGATAGCGGAGACCGCCGCCCCGCCGGCGGCGAAGTTGCGAACCATGGCTCGGGTCACGGCCTGCGGGTACGCCGAGACGCCCCGGTCGACCACGCCGTGGTCCGCGGCGGCGACGACGACGGTCGGGTCCGCGAGCGTCGGCCGTGGATCGCCGGTGAGCCCCGCGATGGCGACCGCGAGGTCCTCCAGCCGGCCGAGGCTTCCGGGCGGCTTCGTCAGCTCGGCCTGTCGTTGGCGAGCGGCGTCGGCCGCGTCGTCGTCGAACGCCGGGATCGACGGCGGCGAGAAGTCGGGCGACGAGGAGAGCTCGAGATCGGACACGGTCAGGCGTCGAAGTCCGGGAGGTCGTCGGGCGCCTCGTACTCCGATTCCCAGTCGATGTACTCGTCTTTGAGCACGTCACAGACGACCTGTCCGAGCTCCGTGAGTCCGGCGTTGATCGCGGAGACGGATCCCCACGAGTCGAGGTCGGCGTGGTACTCCCGCTCCTTCCAGTCCTCGGGGATCCCCGGCGCGTGATACCCCACGCGGTCGGCGAAGGAGTCCCAGAAGAAGTCGAACCGGGAGACGAGATCGAGGTCCTCGACTATCCGCCAGTCGGACTCGTCGAGGTCGCTGTCGGCGGCCCACTCCGAGAACGCCTCCTCCCAGGCACCCTCGCGCAGGAACGCCTCGAGGTCGTCGCGGCGGTACTCGCCGCCGGCCACGTCGGCGTCCTCGTACTCGTTCGGGTCGACGGCGGACAGCTCCGGCGGGTCCGGCGTCTCGATGTCGAGCGACATGTCCGACCGTCCGAGCCGGGGAGTCAAAACGGTGCGGGCTCGGCGACGACGGGATCGACGACGACCGGCTCGATAGGGTGGAGTAGGGAGGGGTAGAGGGGTAGAGAAGGATAGGGTAGGGAAGCGGCCGCGATCCGGTCCTTTTACCGCGCCGACCGAGTATCTCGGGACATGAACGTTCGCGACCGCTCCCGCCAGGTCGGGATCGCCGCCGCGCTCGCCAGCGCCCTCCTGCTCGCCGCGCCGTACGCGCTCGTGACCGGCTTCGACGCCCAACTCGCCGGGTACTACACGGCCGGCCCGATAGGGGCCGGCGGGGTCGCGCTGTTCGCGCTGTTGAGCGCGGTCGTGTTCGCCTCGGTCGAGCGGGGGAACGTCGACCCGGGGACGCTCGCCGGCGCGCTCGTCGTCCTCGGTGCCGCGACGACGCTCACCGCGGCGGTCTGGTGGCTCTCGATCGAGCCGACGACGATGTTCGGCGAGCATCGCTGGCTGGAGCATCACGCGACCGCCGTGACGGTCGTCTCGGTGCCGGTACCGCTCTGTGCCGGCGTGTACGCGCGCGAACTGTTGGGCTGAAACGCGGGGTCACGGAGGGATCCGGGCGGCTCGGGTAGGGATCCGGGCGGCTCGGGTCCCGCGAACGAAAGGCCCTTATGGGGCACCGATGTAGTGGAAACCGGACTAGGTCGGGCGGTTAGGCCCCGCTCGTCACCCGTGAGGCAGTCTTCAGCGGGGACCGAACACCGGGCGCGTCCGGATAGACCGGCGCGGGCCCCGAGAGCCAACGTGGAAGCCTCGTCCGCCGGGGACAGCGGTCCGTGGCGCCCGCTCGCAGGAGCGGTCCGTCGCGGTTCGTCGGCGACAACGGGTCAGGCGCGGAAGCGAGCAGCCCACCGCCGGACGCCCGTCGCTCGTCGGGTCGCGGGGTGGAGGAGGCAACCGGGATACCCCGTGCCGGAACGCCGGGCCACCCCGGTCGTCCACCACTCATACCGCATTATCCATCCTCCAGCCGCTTCTTCAGGTCCGTTCTGATCACAGTGAAGGTCGTGGACGCTCGCGTCCGTTCCGAGTTCCCCGAGCCACACTTCTCGAGCCTAACGTGTGGAGCTCATAGAGTGCCTCTCGACGTCCTGGTTCAACGAAGGAAACGCGAATCAGCCGCGTTGTAGACGCGCGTGTAGTACGGGTGTTTCATGGGAGAATCGGATGGATAGAACGGGATCGTTGCTGGCGCGGTGACCACTAGCAAAGCCCCAGCCGCGAGGACGCCGGACGCTCGTTGTGCTCCTCGGTCGCTCGTTTCACTCGCTCTCTGTGGTGCTTACGTCGCCTCCGGCGTCCTCGCAACTGCCCCTTTGAGTCCTACCCGACCGCAACCGCACCTCACACCTCCCCAGCCTCGTCGGACGGCCTCCGCTTCGCTCCGGCCGCCGACTCCCTCGCGGACTCCTCGTGCCCTCCCGGGCACTCGGAGGCGCGCCACCGCGATACGGATCGCCCGTTTCTTCGCCTTTATTGCTCGATTCAGTGCTCGCCGCCCGTCCCGCGCCGGTCGGAGTCGAGGTCGATGTCGAGGTCCTCGAGCAGCTCCTCGGCCTCCGCGCGTTTCTCCTGGTGCTCCTCGAGGAACTCGCGCATGAGTTCCGCGGCCTGCTCCTTACAGCCGCCACAGAGCCGATCGCCGTTCACGCACTCGGAGTACACCTCCGCCGCGAGGCCGTCGTCGTCGCCCGCGAGCAGGTACGCGTACAGCTCGTAGACGGGGCACTCGTCGGCCTCGCCGCCCAACTCGCGCTGTTCTTCCGCCGTGTCGCGCCCACCCGTCGTCGCCGAGCGAACCTTGTCGTAGCCGTCCTCGGGGTCGTCCAGAAGCGAGATGTGGCTCGCGGGGATCGACGAGGACATCTTCCCGCCGGTGAGCCCGGTCATGAAGCGGTGGTAGATCGAGGAGGGCTGCCGGAAGCCGAAGCCGTCGTGGGCGATCTCGACCTCCCGCGCCAGCGACTCGGCCGCCTCCCGCGTCAGTTCGAACGCGTCGACGTGGCCCTCGAAGACGCGCTTCTCGCCGTCGACCGCCTCGATCAGCGCCTCGAACGCCTCGTCGGTCGCGTTGCGGTCGAAGAATCGGACGCGCGGGCGGAGCGGCTCCTTGCCGCCGGCCCGCAGCTTCTCGAGGGCGGTCGCCTTGGCGTCGACGAGGTCGACCTCCTCGGCGTCGACCGCCGGCACCTCGTAGTCCTCGAGCCACTCGGCGGCGTCGATACAGCGGACATCGGTCTCGGCGTCGTCGCGGTCGTCGGATCCATCACCGGCGTCGCCTCCGTCGCCCGCGAGCGCGTCGTAGGCCGCGCGCACCAGCGTCCGCTCCGCGTCGTCGAGCTCGAAGCTCGCGAACGCCTCGGTCACCTTGAAGTAGCGTACCCGGGTCGCGAGGTCGCGCGTCAGCCGGACGTGCGGGTCCTGGTCGGGCCCGACCGGGATCACCGTGGGTTTCGGCTCGTCGACGAGCTGCGGGTAGAGGATGTCCGCGGTCTGGGTGACGACGCTCTGCATGTGCGAGACGTTCGTCTCCCCGTCGAAGCCGTAGATCGCCTCGAACTCCGAGAAGTTCGCCTTCGAGCCGAGCTCGAACCCGAGGTCCTGGACCGCGCGGTTGTCCGACTGCCGGTAGAGCTCCCCCTCCTCGGGATCGAACCCGAGCGCGAGAAGCGAGAGCAGGTAGCTACGGGCGTGCTCGTCGATCTCGTCCCACGACATCCCGCGGGCCGAGTGCGCCTCGAGGTCGGCGATCAGTCCGAAGACGTCGCCGCCCTGCTCCTGGTGCCAGATCAGCTCGTCGAACACGAGCTTGTGGCCGATGTGCGGGTCGCCGGTGGGCATGAAGCCCGAGAGCGCGGCGAACGGCTCGTCGTTCGCCATCGCCTCGGCGACCGCGTCGTACTCGCGGTGGCCGAAGATGACGCCGCGGCGCATCAGGTAGTGCGGGTCGGCGACGTCGTCGGCGACGTCGTCGAACGCCTCGATCCCGAACTCGACGAACAGGTCGGCGTAGTCGCCGACCGACGCCGACCCCCACGGGTCGAGCGCGACGTCCTCGCTCGGCTCGCCGTCGACGCGCTCGGTCCCGCCGTCCGTGCGGGGGGTGTCCTCGTCCATACCTTCCCTTGCCGGCGGTCGACGCAAAAACCGTTCGCTTGCGCGGGCGGGCGGTCGAACCGAGAATTCGGATCGCGAATCGGAAACTCGGATCGCGAATCGGAAACTCGGATCGTGAATCGGGAACTCGGATCGTGAATCGGGAGCGATCGGCGCGCGGCTACGGAGTCAGTCGCCCGACCGAGAGCCACTCGATGTCGCCGTCCGAACCATCGGCCGCCCCGCCCTTCCGACCGCCCTTCCGACCGCCCTCCCGACCACCCTTCCGACCGCCCTCTCGACCACCTTCGTCGACCAACGCGAACAGCAGCTCCTTGCGGACCCCACCGGCGAGCCGCACGTCGAGCGAGAGCTCCCGGGGGGCGAGGACGTGCTCCGGCTGGACCACGCGAACGAGGTGCTCGGAGTGGGGAAGATCCTCGACCGTCTCGACGTCGAGGTACGTCCGGAAGTCCGCGCCGAACTTGAACCCGGTCTTGGGGACGGTTTCGCGGTTTCGGAGGTCGCGGTAGGCGGCCAGCCGTCGGTCGAAGCGGTCGCCCTCGACGTCGCGGCCGCGGGCGACGATCGCGGCCGCTGCGCTCGCGGGATCGTCGGTCGTGGCGCTCGCGGGACCGTCGCCCGTATCGGGAGTCTCGGGTCCGTTCTTGCCCCCGTCATCGTCCACGACCGCCGTGAGCCGGAGCGAGCCGTCCGCCGCCAGCGACGCGGCCTCGACGAGCGAGAGCTGGAGGGCTCCCTCGACCGCGGCGGCCCGCCCCGTGAGCGGCTGGCCGTAGAACCCGTGCTCGTAGAGGCCCGACGGCGCGTCCCAGACCACGACGCGGTCGGCGAGTAACACCCCGGTCAGGCCCGCGGACGGCTCGTAGTCGGTGGAGCCCTCGACGTTCGCCGGTTCGGCCTCGAAGTAGGTGATGTCGCTCTCCTCGTCGACGACGGCGAGCGTCTGGCCCGCCACGTCGGCGGCGGGGATCGATTCGCGTTCGCCCACGACGCGCACCGGATACCGGACGTTCCCGGTGTCCGGCGTCGATCCCCGCTCGTAGGCCACGACGTCGACCGCGTCGGCCACGTCGACCCGCCCCCCCGGCCACGGCTCGCGGGCGGGCGAGAGGTAGAACCCGCGGTCGCGGAGGTCGGCGTAGACCAAGTACCGCACCGCGAACCGGTCGACCGCGGCGGCGCTGTCGACGAAGAACCGCTCGAAGCCGACGGGGGCGGCATCCCCATCGTTCCCCTTCCCGTCGAGAGTCACCCCGGAGAGGTCGCCGCGAAACAGCAGGTGGGCCGCCTCGATCCGGGAGAGCGCGATCGCGTTCCCGTCGAGGGGGCGGCCGTAGCCCCGGGAGTCGTAGAACCGCTGTCTGGCGTCCCCGCCGACGTGGACGGCGTCGCCGCGGAGGTCGCCTGTCGGTTGCATGCTCGCACTCGCGGCCGGACGGGGTAAGGGGGTTGCGGTCGGGAGGGGTTACGGTCGGGCGAGGTTTGGGAGGGATTGCGCTCGGGCGAGGGTGCGGTCGGACAAACGTAAAGAGCCGGCGGACGGAAGACGACCCATGAACGAGACCGCCGGCGTCAGGCTCACCGTTCGCGCCGCCGAGAAGCGCGACGCGGGCCGCGGCATCGCCAGGCTCCCCGAACCCGCGCGCAAGCGACTCGGCCTCCTCAGCGGCGACACGGTCCGGATAGACGGCGAGCGTTCGGCCGTCGCGAAGGTGTGGCCCGGCGGCCCCGACGCACAGGACGGGTCCGTCCTCATCGACGCCGACACCCGCGCCAACGCCGGCGTGAAGGTCGGCGACAGCGTCACCGTCCGCCCCGTCGACGTGGTCGACGCCGACCGGGTCGTCTTCACCGCGCCCGCCCGCCTCGCCGACGTCGACGTGAGCCGCGAGATCGTCGAGCGTGCGCTCGCCCGCGACCTCCGGGACCGCCCGATCTCCCGCGGCGAGGCCGTCCACGTCGAACGGCTCGGCGGCCTCCGGTTCGTCGTCGCCGGGACGACGCCCGAGGGGACCGTCAGGGTCACCGCCGGGACCGACGTGGCAGTCGAGTACGAGGATAGAGGGGCTCGGGTCGACGACCGATCCGGCGGGACCGGTGGCGGGAGGACCGACCCGGGGTCGGACGGAGGCGGCCACACGGCCCCGCCCGGAACCGACGGTCGTCCCGCGGGCGAAGGGTCCCGTGCCGGCGGGAGGTCCCGCGGCGGCGACGCCGGTCCTCCCGAGGAGCACACCGCCGGGGCGACGTACGAGGACATCGGCGGGCTCGACGAGGAGCTGGAGCTGGTGCGTGAGACCATCGAGCTGCCGCTTTCCGAGCCCGAGGTGTTCACCCGGCTCGGGATCGACCCGCCGAAGGGCGTCCTCCTGTACGGCCCGCCGGGCACCGGGAAGACGCTCATCGCCCGTGCCGTCGCCAACGAGGTCGACGCGACGTTCATCACCGTCGACGGCCCGGAGATCATGTCGAAGTACAAGGGCGAGAGCGAGGAGCGCCTCCGCGAGGTGTTCGATCGAGCGGGCGAGCAGTCGCCCGCGATCGTCTTCTTCGACGAGATCGACTCGATCGCGGGCAAGCGCGACGACGGCGGCGACGTCGAGAACCGCGTCGTCGGCCAGTTGCTCTCGCTCATGGACGGGCTCGACGCTCGCGGCGACGTGATCGTCATCGGCGCGACGAACCGGGTTGACTCGCTCGATCCCGCGCTGCGTCGGGGCGGCCGGTTCGACCGCGAGATCGAGATCGGCGTCCCCGGCGAGGCTGGCCGCCGGCAGATCCTCGACGTCCACACGCGACGGATGCCGCTCGCCGACGACGTGGACCTCGACCGGATCGCGAGCCGGACCCACGGCTTCGTGGGCGCGGACATCGAGGGACTCACCCAGGAGGCGGCGATGACCGCGCTCCGGCGCGCTCGCGCGGACGACGCCCGGGCGCTCGCGGAGGTGACGGTCACGAGGACCGACTTCGAGGCGGCCCACGCCGCGATCGAGCCGAGCGCGATGCGCGAGTACGTCGCCGAGCAACCCACCACGGACTTCGACGACGTGGGCGGCCTGGAGGAGGCGAAGGAGAAGCTCGAGCGCGCGGTGAGCTGGCCGCTCACGTACGGCCCGCTCTTCGACGCCGCGAACGCGGACCCGCCCACGGGTGTCCTCCTTCACGGGCCGCCCGGAACCGGGAAGACGCTGCTCGCGCGGGCGATCGCGGGCGAGAGCGGGGTCAACTTCATCCAGGTCGCCGGCCCGGAGCTGCTCGACCGGTACGTCGGCGAGTCCGAGAAGGCGGTGCGCGACCTCTTCGACCGGGCCAGACAGGCCGCCCCGGTGATCGTCTTCTTCGACGAGATCGACGCGATCGCGACCGACCGCGACTCGGCCGGCGGGGGCGACTCCGGCGTCGGCGAGCGCGTGGTCTCACAGCTGCTCACGGAGCTGGACCGCGCGAGCGACAACCCGAACCTGGTGGTTCTCGCCGCGACGAACCGCCGATCGGCGATCGATCCGGCGCTGTTGCGTCCCGGTCGGCTCGAGACCCACGTCGAGGTTCCGGACCCCGACCGCGACGCCAGGCGGGCGGTGTTCGCGGTTCACACCCGCGAGAAGCCGGTGGCGGACGACGTGGACTTGGATCGGCTCGCCGAGGAGACCGACGGCTACTCCGGCGCGGAGATCGCGGCGGTCTGCCGCGAGGCGGCGATGACCGCGATCGAGCGGGTCGCGGACGAGCACGGCGAGGCGGCGAACGACCACGCCGACGAGGTCGCGATCACGGGCGAGGACTTCGAGGCCGCGATCGCGAGCGTGGCGGCCTCCCAGTTGTAGCCGCGGCGTTACTCGTCGCCGTCGCCGTCCCCGTGGCCATGTCCGTGGGCATGGCCGTGGCCGTCCCCGTTCGCGACCTCCACGGCCTCCAACTCGCCCGCGCCGAACTCGTCGACGGGAGTCACGCTGTAGTCGACGGTGAGGGTGTCCTTCGTGGCGCGGACCTTCCCGACGAACGTGGAGATGTCGGAGAGGCTCCCCTCGAGGACGAAGAGTTCCATGCAGTACCGGGAGCCGACGTGGTTGTGGAAGTTGGAGGCGACGAGTCCCTCGTGTTCGTGTCGCAGTCGCATCATCCGCTCCTCGACGCTCGTGGTCTCGTAGTCGAAGAGCACCGTCACGACGGCCATCAGCCGCCGGTCCTCCAGTCGGGCGTCCTCGAACTCGCCGAGGAGGTTTCGGGAGGCCTCCCGGACCACCTCGCTGCGCCCGGTGTAGCCGTGTTCGTCCGCGAACTCGTCGAGTCGGTCGAGCAACTCCTCGGGCATCGACACGCTGACGACGGTCATATAATAATCTACTCCCTCGATGTTGTTAATCCTTTAGGTCGACCTCGTCGCTGCCGGCGTCGCCGGCGGTTTCATCGACGTCGGCGTCGTCGCCGGCGGTTTCATCGACGTCGGCGTCGTCGCCATCGTCCGTCCGCTCGGTTCCCGCGTCGACGCGCGCGGAGAGCCACTCGTAGTGGTCGAGCAGGGTCGCCTCGCCGGCGTCGGTGAGCGCGTACACGTCGGCGAGTCCCTCGGGTCGACGGGTGAGGTAGCCGGCCTCGACCAGCGCGGTGAGGGTCGCGTAGAAGCTCTGGGGGTCGATCCGCTCGTCGTAGTGGGTCTCGAGCCGGCTCTTGAGCGACTGCGCCCGCAGCTCGCCGGCGGCGTACACCAACGCACAGCAGTCGCGCCGCCGCCCGCTGTGGAACCACTTCGTCATACGTCGCGTTCCGGTCGGACCACCACGACGGTTTCGGTCGATGGACGTCGTGGCTCCCGGCAGGTACGGGTTCTCCGCGTTCCGCCTCGGTCGATACAGGTGACTGATTAAGTGCCTCGAATAAGAGTGATGAGATATGCCAGATGAAAATCCTTCTACACTTTTTGAAAAGAGACGTGAGGGACGCCCACCAATAGATGTTCTCGGTCTTGTAGGCGGATTAGCGGTGTTCGCAGGCCTTTCGTTCCTGTTTGCGGCATTATCCCAGCTATCGGGGCCAGCTGTTGAAACTGGGATTAGTCCCCAAACCGTCGCTGCTCTCCAATGGAGTGGAGTAGGAATTGTGCTTGGTATACTGGCGATCTTTGTGTATCAACGAAGGCCTATCGGCTGGTATGGAACACTCGTAGCGGCGATAGCTGGTGTGATTCAAGCTATGAGAATAGATCTTCCATTTGGGTTGGTTTTGATCATCTACCTATCAGTTCCGCTGGTCGTACTCGCTCTCCTGCTGGTACGTCGTGATATGTTTTTGCGCCGGTAGATACGCAAGTGCGATAGAACGACTGTTTCACACGATCTCGTGTCTGTACAAGCGGATCTCAATGGATCCGGATGACTCGACGATGCGGTCGGGATCGCCACGATCCGGTCGCTGGCAGTGGCGTCGACCGAACGCGAAATCCGGGCGTCCCCGCGGAAAGCACGGAGGCGGTGTTCCGCACCGTACCGCCCAGCCCCACACCGTCCCGCACCCGCACCTCACGCCTCCCCAGCCTCGGCGGACGGGCCGTCGCGGGCGAGCCGCTCCGGCCCGCCGCCTCCCTCGCGCACGACTCGCAGCTTCGCTGCTCGTTTCGCGCGCGCCACCGTAGTCTGGGGACTCAGGTCTTGCGGAGACGATTCAGGTCGCCTCCAACAGCTCGTCGAACCCCTCGACGCGGCGGTCACCGAGGACGCACCGCCCCCGATCCGCGTGGCCGACGCGCTCGACGTGGACCGCGTCGAGCCCGGCGTTCCAGGCCGCGCCCACGTCGCTCTCGCCGTCGCCGGCGTAGTACCCCCGGTCGCGGGGATCGACGCCGATCGCGTCCATCGCGACCTCGAGGGGGCCGGGATCCGGCTTCCAGCCGGTTTCGTCGGTACAGCAGACGATCGCGTCGAACCGGGAATCCAGGTCGAGCCGGTCGAGGACGGGTTCGGCGAGGAACTGCTGGCAGTGGGTGACGAGCCCGACCGGCCGGTCCGCGGCGTCGAGCCGGTCGAGCAACCGGGCTGCGTCGTCGTGGAGGTAGGTCGCCTCCGCGCGGGCGAGCGGGTCCTCCACGTCGTGAAACGCCGGCCAGAAGCGGTCGGGATCGACGCCCATCCCGCGGAGGGTTCCGGCGCGCGAGCCGCCGAGCCCGTGCCAGAGGACGTACGCCTCGCGGTCCGAGAAGCGCCGACCGAGGCGGTCGCCGACGCGGTCGAACACCCCGCGGGTGTACGCC
The DNA here is from genome assembly GCF_003697845.1 of Halobellus captivus. Taxonomy (GTDB): domain Archaea; phylum Halobacteriota; class Halobacteria; order Halobacteriales; family Haloferacaceae; genus Halorubrum; species Halorubrum glutamatedens. The sequence goes on from NZ_RDQE01000012.1 coordinate 86,035, forward strand.
CACTCGGCGTCGACGAGCGTCCCGTCGAGGTCGAACAGGTGGAAGTCGTACTCAGCGAGGACCATGGGGGCGTTCGTAGGCGTCGAGTCGATAAGTGCGTTGTGGGACGTCGGAGATACGACGCGGTTCGACACGATCGGACGCGATTCGACCCGGTTCGGCGCGCCCGGAAGCGCCCGAACGGGCGCTTCCGGACCGCGAGGGAGGTGGGCCGGCCGGCGCAAGTCGCGCCGGCCGGTCCGCCGAGGCTGGGGAGGCGTGAGGGACGGTTGCGGGACGGTGCGGGGCGGTGTGAGACGGTGCGGGACGGTGCGGGACGGTGTGAGACGGTGCGGGACGGCTGGCCGGCACGGAGCGGTATGAAGCTATGGAGCGAGACGCCGCGCCCGCGACCTCCGAGACGTTCTCGTTGCATCCCCAGAATTCCCGCGGCGAATCAGTCGACCGCCTCCAGCGAGCTCGAAACCCCCGCACGACCGGTTCAATCGCCGCCAACGAACGGGAGCGGTACTTCAAGCGCGACGGCGAACGCGGCGGCGGCCAGTCCGATCAGGCCGACCGCGAGAGGGACCATCACCGGCGACCCGTCGACGGCACCGAGCGCCGCGATCCCGCCGAACCAGAGCAAGGCGACACCGAACGCGAGCAACACGACCGTCCAGAACACGTTCATCAGGGCGTCCTCGACCGCGTTCCGGACGATCCAGTAGCGATCCGACTCGTCGAGGGTCGGTGCGTCTCCGGAGTCGACCGGATCGTCGGACCGGCGGTCGCGGGGATCGCCCGCGTCGTCGAGTGGAGGGCTCACTGTCGATACGAACGTGTCGATCCCGTATATACCGTCACCATCGCGGCGTCACTCCCGGACGTGGATCGACGACCCGAGGTACTTGTGGAGGGCCTCGTCGACGTCGTCCGCGTTGAACCGCTCGAGGTCCGCAGCGATCGCGTCCTCGAGCGCGTCGAGGTACGCTCGGTCGGTCCGAAGCTCGCGGAACGCGACGCGCTCCACCTCGACGCCCAGCCGCTCTCCGAGGAGTGCGCGGGCGGACGACTCGTCGCCGACCTCTCCACGCCAGAGTCGGTCACGGAAGAACAGCCATCCCTCCTCTCCCGGCTCGACCGCGGGGATCTCCACCGTCGTCTCGAAGCGGTCGGGGTCGGCTCGCGCGCCGGTCGGGTCGAGGCGGAACGCGACGCCGAAGACGTACGCGGCGTTCACGCCCGCACCATCCACCGATCACCGGATAACGGTTTCGGCGGGGTGGGATCGAGGGGCGTCGAGGTCGGACGCGGCCGATCCCTGTCAACGGGGACGAACGACAAGCTACATACGACCGCACGGCGTTGTCCCGTCCATGCTGGACCCGCTCCGTTCGGCCGTCGAACGCGCGTACCTGCGGTACCTCCACCGGCGGGTCGAGACGGTGCCGACGCACGTCGCCGTCATCCAGGACGGGAACCGCCGATACGCCCGCGAGCGCGGCGGCGACGCCCCGGACGGCCACCGCGCGGGCGCGAACACGACCGAGCGCGTCCTCGACTGGTGTGCGGACCTGGGCGTCTCCGAGCTGACGCTGTACGCCTTCTCGACGGAGAACTTCGAGCGGCCGGACGACGAGCTCGAACCGCTCTTCGACCTCCTCGAGGGCAAACTGCTGGAGTTCGCCGACGCCGACCGCGTTCACGACCAGGGCGTCCAGGTCCGAGCCATCGGCGACGTCGACCGACTTCCGCCGCGGGTCCGCGACGCGGTCGACTACGCGGAGCGCCGAACCGCCGACAACGACCGGTTCACGCTCAACGTCGCGCTCGCGTACGGCGGGCGGACGGAGCTGCTCGACGCGGCCCGCGGGGTCGCTCGCGAGGTCGCCGAGGACGACCTCGACCCGGCGGAGGTGGACGTCGAGACCGTCGAACGACGGCTCTACGACCGACCGATCCGCGACGTGGACCTCATCGTCCGGACCGGCGGCGACGAGCGCACCTCGAACTTCCTGCCGTGGCACGCCAACGGCAACGAGGCCGCCGTCTACTTCTGTACGCCCTACTGGCCGGAGTTCTCCGAGGTGGACTTCATGCGCGCGATCCGGACGTATCAGGCCCGGGAGGCGTCCTGGCGGCGGGCTCGCGCCGAGCGCGCCGCGGCGCTGGTCCGGGCGGTCGCCGAGGTCGAACTGGCGGAGGCCGGACGGGTCGCGCGGCGGCTCCGCGGGCGGCTGCCGCGGAGCGACCTCGACGCCGTCGCCGAGGAGCTTCCGGACCGAACGGCCGTCGCCGACTCCGAGGCCGTCCAGTCGGCCACGAACGCCGGCGTCGACGCTGACGCCGAGTCGGAACCGGCCGGCTAAGCCGGGTTCTTTCGCGTGAGATCGCTGCCGCAGATCGGACAGCGTTCGCGGTTCTCCTCGAAGGTCCGGCTACAACCGACACACTGGAACCGCCACTCGCGCTCCTCCGAGATCCCGTCGCGGGCGATCGGCTCGACCCCCAGATCGAGCCGTTCGGCGACGTTCTGCATCGCGTAGTCGTCGGTGACGAGGGTGGCGTCGAGCTCGAGGGCGGTCGCGATCAGTCGAACGTCCGTCTCGGACAGCTCCGCGGCGTCCCCCGAGCCGCGGGCCGCGCGCTGGACGTTCGTCACCGCCTCCGGGGCCGGCACGTGGATCGTCATCCCCGAGCCCTCCATCGCGTCGAACCGGAGCGCGGTCTCGCCCTGTAGCTCGTCGTGGACCTCCGGCACGGAGACCACGGGGTCGTCGGTGGTGTACTCGTGGATGAACGCGGACGTGTCGAGGACTCTCATCAGCGGCCGACGACGATGTAGTCCTTCACCGCCTGGACGTTCGTGACCGGCACCCGAAGCCGTCCGGCCTCGTCGACGTCGAAGGTGACGCGCTCGGGGTTGAGCTGTTCGTGCGGGCTCACGAGCAGGTGATGGAGCTGTCCCGACTTCAGGTCCATCGTGATGTTGTACAGGTCACCGAGTTCGGTCCCGTCCGACCCCATCACCGCCTTCCCCGAGAGGTTCTCCGCCAGGATGTTCGCCATGTGCGCACACTTCCGGTCGACGGTATTAAACGCCACGGGCCGTCGGACGGCTGACCGACGCCGACCACCGGGCGTCAACCTCGGATGGCCGACGCCCCACGGACGGCGGGCGCGTCCTGAAACACTTAACTGACGGCCGAGCCGAACGGAACACAACGACCTTCTCGGGGCGATTCTCATGACTGACGACACACACACGGACACCCTTCGGACGCCGATCGTCGCCGTGCTCGGCCACGTCGACCACGGGAAGACGAGCCTCCTCGACGAGATCCGCGGCTCCGCGGTGAGCGAGGGCGAGGCCGGGGCGATCACCCAGCACATCGGTGCCACCGACATCCCGCTCTCGACCATCTCGACGATGGCGGGCGAGCTCGTGAACCCGGACGACTTCGATCTGCCCGGACTGCTCTTCATCGACACGCCGGGACACCACTCCTTCTCGACGCTGCGCGCTCGCGGAGGGGCACTCGCCGACATCGCGGTGCTCGTCGTCGACGTCAACGACGGGTTCCAGCCGCAGACCGAGGAGGCGATAGACATCCTCCGTCGCACGGGGACCCCGTTCGTCGTCGCCGCCAACAAGGTGGACACGACGCCCGGATGGAACCCCCAGGAGGGCGAGCCGATCCAGAAGAGCCTCGAGGCGCAGTCGGAGCGCGCGGAGTCGATGCTCAACGAGAAGCTCTACGAGATCATCGGCCAGCTCTCCGACGCCGGCTTCTCCGCCGACCTCTACTGGCGGGTCCAGGACTTCCAGAAGAACATCGGCGTCGTCCCGGTCTCCGCGCTCACCGCCGAGGGGATCCCCGACCTGCTCGCGGTCCTCATGGGACTCTCCCAGCGGTTCATGAAGGAGGAGATGGCGATCGACGTCTTCGGCCCCGGCGAGGGGACCGTCCTCGAGGTGAAAGACGAGCGGGGCTTCGGCGCCACGATCGACACCGTGGTGTACGACGGCGTGGTGCGAAACGGCGACACGATCGTCGTCGGCGGGCAGAACCAGCCGATCGTCACCGAGGTTCGGGCGCTCCTCCAGCCGCGGCCGCTCGAGGAGATCCGCACCGAGAAGAAGTTCGAGAAGGTCGCGGAGGTCGGCGCGGCGGCCGGGGTGAAGATCGCGGCCCCCGACCTCGACGACGCGATGGCGGGCGCGCCGGTCCGGGTCGTCCGCGACCGCCCGCTCGAGGACGTGATCGAGGAGGTGAAAGCCGAGCTCGCTGAGATCGAGGTCGACACCGCCGAGGACGGCGTCGTGATCAAAGCCGACACCCTCGGCTCGCTGGAGGCGATGGCGAACGCGCTCCGGGAGGCCGAGGTGCCGATCCTGCGCGCGGAGGTCGGCGACATCGCGCCGCGCGACATCGCGGTGGCCGAAACCGCCAACCAGGACGAACACAAGGCGATCCTGGGCTTCAACGTCGACCTCCTCACGAACGCCGAGCGGGAGCTCGAGAGCGCCGACGTCAAGCTGTTCACGAACGACGTGATCTATCAGCTCATCGAGGACTACGAGACGTACGTCGAGGAGCGCCAGCGCGCCCAACAGGAGACGGTGCTCGACAAGGTGGTCCGGCCCGCCAGGTTCCGGCTCCTTCCGGATCACACCTTCAGACAGAACGACCCCGCGGTCGTCGGCGTCGAGGTCATCTCCGGGACGCTCCAGAACAACCGCAACGTCGGCTACTTCGAGGGCAACGAGTTCGAACGCGTCGGCGGGCTCTCGGGGATCCAGAAACAGGGCGACGACGTCGACGAGGCCCGCGCCGGCGAGCGGGTCAGCATCGCGATCGACGGCCCCACCGTCGGCCGCGACATCGAGGAGGGCGATACGCTCTGGACGGAGCTACCCGAGAAACACGCGAAGATCTTAGAACAGGAGCTCAAAGAGGAGATCACCGCCGACGAGCGCGAGGCGCTCGCCGGCTACCTCGAGACGCGCCGGAAACGGGATCCGTTCTGGGGCAAGTGACGCATCGGGTACGTCCGAGAGAAACGGGACCGAACCCGGAGGAACGGATCCTACGTACAACACGGCCTTGAGCGGCCCGACCGCTACGGTGCGTAGTAGTACTCGCCGTCGCGCTTCTGCTGGCGGTCCTTCTGTGAGTCCGGCTTGTTGATCCGCGGACGACCGGTTCGCTCGTCGCGTCGGAACGTGACGTCGAGATCGGCGAGGAAGTCGTTCATCCCCTCGCGCATCTCCTGCGGGGGCGAGGCGTGTCCGCGCTCGGCCGGCTCGCCGTCGAACACCATCAGGCGGTCGGCGAGGAGATCGATCACGTAGATGTCGTGGTCGACCACCATCACGGTCGCGTCGTGGTTCTCCGCGTATCGGCGGATCGCACTCGTCGCGCGCACCCGCTGTTCGACGTCGAGGTGTGCCGAGGGTTCGTCGAGCAAGTAGAGGTCCGCGTCCTCCGAGAGACACGCCGCGATGGCGACGCGCTGGCGCTCGCCGCCCGAGAGGTCGACCAGGTCCTGTTCCATGATCCGGTCGAGCTGGAGGGGTTGGGCGACCTCCGTGTTCCAGTAGGAGCTGCCGAACTCGTCGGTGATCGAGGAGAGGAAGGCGTCGACCCGCATCGGCTGGTCGATGTCGATGTACTGCGGCTTGTAGGCGATGTCGAGTTCGAAGTCGAGATCGGTGGTGTCGGGTTCCAACGAGCCCGCGAACAACTTCGCGAGCGTGGATTTCCCGATCCCGTTGGGCCCGACGATCCCGAGCACCTCGCCCTCGCGGATCGTCCCGCCCTCGACGTGGAGTTCGAACTCGCCCTCGCCGTAGGACTTCGTGAGGTCCGGATACTCCACGAGCGGGGTCCCCTTCGAGGTCGCTCGCGGGGCGTGTTCCTCGAAGGTGATCGCGGAGGGGCGGATCCGCATGTTCTCGTTGTCGAGGTATCCCTTGAGGTACTCGTTGATCCCGTTTCGAACCGACTTGGGATCCGTGATGACCCCGTACGCGCCCGGCTCCCCGTACGCGACGTGGAGGGTGTCGGCCAACAGATCGAGGATCGCGAGGTCGTGTTCGACCACGAGCATCGAGCGCTCGGCGTCGTCGTTCGCCAGCTCTTGGATGAGTCGCGCCGCCACCATCCGCTGGCCGATGTCGAGGTACGGGGTGATCTCGTCGAGGAAGTAGAAGTCGGCGTCGCGCGCCAGACACGCCGCGATCGCGACGCGCTGGAGCTCGCCGCCGGAAATGGAATCGATGTCCTGGTCCATCACCGGCCGGATGTTGAGCCGGTCGACCAGGTCGTCGAGCGCGCCGCGTTCGTCGGTTCGCTCGAGGAGATCGCGGGTGTTGCCGTCGAACTGCTTGGGGATCTGGTCGACGTACTGGGGCTTCCGGGCCACGGTGACGTCGCCGGCTTCGAGCGCGGCGAGGTAGTTCTGGAGACCCGTGCCGCGGAACCGGTCGAGGACCCGCTCCCACTCCGGATCCGTCTCGTGGTCGCCGAGGTTCGGAATTCGCTCGCCCGCGAGCGCGTGAACCGCCGTCGACTTCCCGATCCCGTTGGGACCCAGAATACCGGTGACGTTTCCGGGCTCGGGGGTCGGGAGCCCGTACAGCGCGAACGCGTTCTCGCCGTACCGGTGGACCGGGTCCTCGGACAGCTCCGACGGGAGGTTGATGATCTCGATGGCGTCGAACGGGCACTTCTCGACGCAGATACCGCAGGTCTCGCCGAGACAGATCTCCTCGGAGATCCGTATCTGGTCGGGGTCGCCCTCGTCGGCGTCCTCGCCCCGCTCGGTGATGCACTCCTTGCCCGTCCGGTTCGGCGGACAGTAGTTCGCACACTCGTAGTTACAGCGGTCGGGCTGGCACCGGTCCAGGTCCACGACCGCGATGCTGTCGTCGGCCATCTCAGAAGGTCACCGCCGAGGTGAGAAGTATCGTGTAGCTGATGAACCACAGCGTGAACGTCATGAACGCCACGTAGAAGTTGTCCTTGACGCCGAAGTCGGCGATGTCGACGCCGAAGACGCTGTACACCGGATACTGGAGGAACACGAACGCGCCCAGCACGACCAGCGCCATCGTGTCGGCGGCGTCGGCGGGATCGGTCCCGACGTAGGCGGCCGACACCACGCCCGCGGCGATCCCCGCGAGACAGCAGATCGTGGTGACGACCACGCTCCGAGCGTGCCCGGAAACCCCCGATTCGTCGCTCATACGTACGGATCCGCGATCGCCCGTGAAAAACCGTTCGTTCCGCTCGCATCCCGCGTCGTTCCGCTCACGTCCAGTTCCATCCGGGCGCGTCTGGTTCCGATCCCGATCACGCGACGAGACATATCAGGTCCCAATACATTTGATCGGAACGTTCGACCGTGCGGATCGACCGCGGTTCGACCCGTCTCATCGACCCTCATCGATCCGCGTCGATCCGGTCGTGTGGCGGGTGCGCGCGAGGCTCGAACACTGACTGACTGGTCAGTCCACCGGCGGATTTGCGGCATATATGTCCGGTACTTGCCCAAAGATCCAGAAATATATGCCGGTAAGTCGGGCGAGATCGCGTGTCGGGCATCAACATTTATGCCCGTGTGCGGTTTCGATTCGTAGCGATGGCTGGAACCCAAACGGAGGGTCTCGACGACCTCCCGCCGAGCGCCAAACTCGTCTTCAAGGTGCTCGAATACAACGGACCGTTGACACAGAAAGGGATCGTTCAAGAATCGATGCTGTCGGCCCGGACCGTCCGCTACGCCCTCGAGCGGCTCGAAGGGATCGACGTCGTCGACGAGGACGTCTACTTCGCGGACGCCCGGCAGAACCTCTATAAACTCACCGAGCCCGCCCAGGAGTTCACGAGCGAGGAGCGGGATGCCTCCTGTACGGCCGACTAATCCCGTTCCTCGAGCCCGACCGATCGGGCCCCGCGAACCGCCTCGAACACGGTGAGCGCTATCGCGACCAGAAGCGCCGACGTGGCCGCGAACACGAACGCCAGGAGCGCGAACCAGACGTCGGGACCGACGACCGGGTACTCACGAACCTCCACGAGCGGACCGAGGAGTTCCAGCGTGCGCGTGAGGTATAACAGGAACGCCAACGACGCCCCGACCACGAGTCCGACGCGGACGTTCCGGTAGAACGCCAGCGATTCGAGGAGAACCAGCATCGGGGGCTTGTCCGTCGTATCGTCGCTCACGCGTCCTCGTAACGGCTACACTCGCAAAGAGCCGTCGGAACGGGACCGCCCGTTCGAGTCTCCGCCGACGACCGGTTCGCGACGCGTCGTGTTCTCCCATAGCCAACGGGACTAAGACGCCTTCGACCGATCGGGACGTATGAAGCGGGTCCTTCTCTCGGCGTTTTCGATGATCGATCCGGAGACGTACCGGGAACACCTCCGAGAGGCCGTCTCCGAGCCGGTCGGGATCGAGGTCGCACAGCTCGGGTCGACGGACCGGCTGATCGAGGCCGGAACCGGGTTCGACGCCGTCGTGGTCGACGTCGACACGCCCGTGACCGCCGAGGCTATCGGAGCGCTCGGGGACGAACTCGAGGTGATCGCCCGCGCCGCGGTCGGCGTCGACGGCGTCGACGTCGCCGCCGCGACCGACGCCGGCGTGCGGGTGACGCGGGTGCCGGAGTACTGTACCGACGAGGTGGCCACCCATTCCCTCTCGCTGCTCTTCGCCTGCCTCCGATCCGTGACGACGTACGACGACGCGGTCGCCGACGGCCGCTGGACGTGGGAGGACGGACGACCGATCCGCCGGGTGAGCGAGTCCACGATCGGCCTGCTCTCGTTCGGCCCCATCGCGAGACGGGCCGCGGAACAGCTCTCGGGATTCGGCGCGGAGCTTCTCGCACACGATCCGTTCGTCGACGGGGACCGGATGGACGAACTCGGCGTCGAGAAGGTCGCGTTCGAGGCGCTGTTCGACCGGAGCGACCACGTCGCGGTGTACGCCCCGCTGACGCCGTCGACGCGGGGACTCGTCGACGCCGACGCGCTCTCCCGGTTGTCGTCTCACTCCGTCGTAGTCAACGTCGGACGCGGTCCCGTGATCGACCGGGACGCGTTGCTGGAGGTGCTGGAGTCGGGGACGATCAAGGCCGCTGGGCTCGACGTGCTGGCCGAGGAACCGCCCGCGGACGACCCGCTCGTCGGTCACGATGACGCGGTCGTCACGCCACACGCCGCCTGGTACAGCGAGGAGGCTCGCGAGGAGTTGAACCGGAGCGCCGCCGCCGACGTCGCCGCCGTCTTCAACGACGAAGTCCCCGACGGCCGCGTCGATCCGGACGCGGACTGGCTATGAGACGGGGCGCTCAGAGGCGGTCGGTGAGGTCGAACTCGGAGGGATCCTCGTCGTCGATCGCGTCACCGTCGTTCACGTCTCCGTCGTGTTCGCTTGGCGTGTCGTCTCCGTCGTGTTCGCTCGGCGTGTCGTCGCCGTCGTGTTCGCTCGGGGTTCCGTCACCTCCGGAGTCCCCTCGATCGCGAGCGGCCGTCTCGATCCTGTCGACGCCGGACGACTCCAGTCCCGCGGCCAGCCCGTCGGCGAGCCCGTAGGTGTCCCGAACCGTGCGCGCGAGCACCCCGTCGCGCTCGAGGACGACGTAGACGGCGACGAAGTCGTGGGCGGCCGGACGGAGCACGAACACCTCGCGGGGCTCGTCGTCGTCCCGAGCGTCGTTGGCCCGATCCACGAGCGGCTCCACCGGGATCCGGGCCGCTCGGAGTTCCCCGAACGTGTCCGTTCCGGGGCCGTCGGCGAACAGGTAGAGCGCGCCGTTCGGCTCGCCGTCGGTCGATCGTGTCGTGACCGATCCCACCGCCTCCCCCTCGGCACGGATCTCCCGCCACGCGTCGACGGCCGCCTCGAACATCCCCTCGACGTCGTCGGCGAACCGAAACCGGTCCTCCCGGACGGTCGTCACCTCGGTGAACCGCGCGGTGCCGTCGTTCCACGCGAGCGTCGCGTCGACGACGGTTCCGGGATCGAGCGTTTCGACCCGATCGGCGAGGTCTCCCTCGTAGCCGGTGGCGGTCGCGTACAACGGGTCGTACGCCTCCGCCGCGTCCGGGTCGGTCGGGTCGACCGGTTCCTCCGGCAGTTCGACGAGGACGAACTCGGCGGGCCCGTCGCCGCCGTCGACGGGTCGCGGACGGCGGTCGTGGATCCGGAACCGACCGGTCGTCGTCGGGTTCATGCCGGTCGAACGGGTCGTCGTCGGATAAGGCGGTCGGAATCGGAACCGGCGGCGAAAGGAGGTCGGCGGCGGATCGGACCCGTGTCGCTATCGTCGGGTCGGATCGGACCCACGTCGCTACGGCCCGGGTCGGATCCGTGTCGTTATGGGTTCGGCTACCCAATCAGCGGGTAATGGGGATCCTCGAGGACAAGTCGAACGCCCGGCTGTTCTACAAGTACCTCTCGAAGGTGTACGACCGGGTCAACCGATTCAACTGGAACGACGAGATGCGGTCGGAGGCGCTCTCGTGGCTGGAGTTCGGCGAGGACGACCGCGTGCTCGACGTGGGTTGCGGGACTGGGTTCGGGACGGAGGGACTGCTGGAACACGCGACGGACGTCCACGGGCTCGATCAGAGCGTTCACCAGATGGAGAAGGCCTTCGAGAAGTTCGGAAGACACGACCGCGTGAGCTTCTATCGCGGCGACGCCGAGCGGCTCCCCTTCCGCGACGACGTCTTCGACGTGGTCTGGTCGTCCGGCTCGATCGAGTACTGGCCGAACCCCGTCGAGGGGCTCAAGGAGCTCCGGCGCGTCGCGAAGCCGGGCGGACAGGTGCTCGTCGTCGGTCCCGACTATCCGCACAACCGCGTCCTCCAGCGGGTCGCCGACGCGATCATGCTCTTCTACGACGCCGACGAGGCCGACCGGATGTTCGAGGCCGCGGGCTACGAGGAGTTCGAACACCACATCCAGCGCGCGACGCCGCGGAGCCCGCGGGCGATCACGACCGTCGCGCGGGTTCCCGGAGAATAGGCCGTCGTGCGATCCCTCGGCGGGTAAGGCCTCGATCTCGAGCGTCTCGAACCGTCGTTCAGCCCGGACGGGCCGTCGTTTCCAGCGTCGCGACGGGCTGTTCGCGGACGACGATCCGAAGCGTGACCCGGTCGCCGGGCTCGATCGACGGGTCGTTCGTTCCCGCGACCCGGAACGACGCGGACCCGCCGACGGCCCACTCGTCGTCGCTCGCGGCGTTGAACGCGCCGGTCGGGCCGGGTCTGAACCCGGACGCAGAGAAGAACGGGACCGGCGGCTGACGCGCCAGCGGCTCGCCGTTCACGCCGACCCGGACCGATAGCTCGTCGACGGCGATCGGATCGCCGCCGTCGTGATCGAGCGTGATCCGGTCCCCCTCGACCTCCATCGACATCACGACGGTCGGAGCCGGTTCGGCGGGGGAATCGAGCGTCGTCGCGGCCGTGACGCCGACCGCGAGGACGACCGTCATCGCGACGAGGAGCAGGCCGGCGAGCGGGGCGAGCGCGCGTGTCGAGTGCGGCGCGACCGGCGTGTCGGGTGCGTCCGGGGGCTTCGGCGCGTCCGGCTCGCACGTCGCGTGTGATGGGGTTCGGGACGGCACGGGTCGTCTGGTCCGTCATCGAATAAAAGGGATCGGGGCCCGGGACGGGCGGACGTCCTCGCGACGATCGGAATTCGTGGCGGTGGGACGCCTTCGCCGCGGTCAGCCGCCCTCGTCGGTCGCGTTCTCGTCCGCGACGTCGTCCGTCACCCGTGGCGTCTCGAGGGGAGCGATGTCGTCGATGACGGCGACCCGCGGTTCGTCAACGACGGTGATCCGATACGGCTCGGCCGGCGATAGCGTTCGAACCACGCCGTCCTCGTCGGTGCTTCCGATGGTCTCGCTCGGAGTGCCGCCGGCGCTCTTCGTCACCGTGATCCCCTCGAGCGGGTCGCCGGTGGCCGCATCGAGAACGGTGACGGTGACCGGTCCGCCGGGATACGTTCGGTTAACGGTGACGTTGAATCCGTCCTCCGCCGTCGAGACGGACTCCGCGTCGGGGAACGTCGAGAGCGCCATCCGCTGGTGTTCGAGGAACACCCGCTCGGTTCCGCCGCTGACGAACGTCCGAAGGGTTCCGAAGTCGTGATCGACGGTGATCCGCTGGACCGCTCCCGCACCGAGCGCGTTCGCCTCGCGAAGGTCGGTCGTCTCCGGATAGCTCGCGATCGTCGCGTTTATCGCGGTCTCGCTCTCGAGGTCGTCACCGCCGCGATCCCACCGGTCGCGTCGGAACGACTCCCGGACGTACTGACCGTCGACGATCGTCGCGAGGACCAGGGCGTCCCGACTCGATTGGACGTGGATCTCCGTGCCCGTCCGGTCGCCGCGGACCGTCTCGAGTGCGATCCGTCGGACGGGTCCCTCGTACACCTGGAGTTGGACCTGGAGCGTACTGACGCGGTCCGGCGTGCTGAACCCGTCCGTCTCCTCGGCGAGCTCGGAGAGCGTGTCGAGCCGCCGGTCGTACTCGCGTGCGAGTGCCGCGGTCCGGACCAGCTCGTCGAGGAGTTCGCGGTCGGTCAGTTCCCCCGAGGCGTGTGCGTTCATCGCGGCCGTCTGTCGGCTGTCGAGGCTCACCTCGTCCTGTTCCACCTCGTTTATCGCGGCGAGGATCCGCCGTTGTCGTTCGGCGTTGGTCTCGGCGGATTCGATGCGCTGTACCGCGGTCTCCGTCCGGAGGGCGGCGTCCGAGTCGCCGACCGCGAGCCCGAGGGAGGTGCCGAGGTTGACCCCCCGGCGATGGCTCCCGAGCCGCGGCTCGACGCCGGGCGGCGTCGACAACACGCGGAACGTGAGGTTCTCGCCGTGTGTGGAGGCCGATTCCGTTCCCGGATCGATCGATCCCGCGAGTGGTTCCGTGGAGGGTACAGGCTCGGAGACGGTCGACGACGAGGGGGACCGGACGTCGGCCGTCGCACCCGTGGGCCCCGTTCCCGCGGCGACCGACGAGACGAGGAGGAGGACGGCGACGAAGACCGAGAGGGCTCTCATCGTCGCTCGCTTCTCCGGCAAGGGTCAAAAACCCACCTCAACTCGGCGGCGAGGATCGCCGTCGTCGAGACGGGTCGATCGCCAGCGTTGATGCGGGTCCGTCGTCGCCGTCGAGACGAATACGTCGTCAGCGTTGACGCGGCATCTACCGCCGCAGACGTGGAGGTCGCCGCGATCCGGGGTTTCACGGTCGGAGAACTGGAGTATAGAAAGCGTTTTGCCCGGGGCCCGAGTGCCACAGAGATACATGCGGAACCCCGCGATTCGCGTTCTCCTCGTCGCGTTCCTCGCCGTTGCCCTCGTGGCCGGAACGGGACTCGCCGGCGCGGAGACCGCTCCCTCCACCCACTCGTCATCGCCGGACTCGATACGTTCGGGTTCGATAGGAACGGGCGCGTCCCCCCAGGTCGACGGGGCGGCCGCCCCGACGGGAGAGACGCGAATACGGATCGACTTAGGGTCGAACCGGGACGCACGATGGGAGGTGGTCGTGCGATACGAGTTCGCCGATCCGAACCGGACCGACTCGTTCGAGACCGTCGGGGAACGGTTCGTCGCCGGAGAGGTGGGACCGTCGCCGGAGCTGTTCGAGCGGTTCGCCGACGAGGCGAGTCGAAGCGCCGGGCGCGAGATGTCGGTGGAGAGCGTCGAACGCGAGTTCGTCGTCATCGACGACCCCGAGGCGGAGAACGGAACCGAGGACGGCGTCGACGTGGACGGAACGGACGAGGACGTCGAGTCCGGGGACGTCGCCGCGGTCGGAGAGCTACGGTTGACCTTCGTCTGGACCGACTTCCTCGCGGAGGACGGCGAGGACCTGGTGTTGGGTGACGCGCTGACGACCGCGAACAACGAGACCTGGCTCCGGTCGCTGGAGTCCGACCAGACGATCGAGGTGACCACGCCGGACGGCTACTCCGTCTCGGGGACGCCGGGGGCGAGCGTGACGCTCCGGGACAACGCCGTGGTCATCGAGGGGCCACGGGTGTTCGGCGACGACGACCGCGTGGCGGTCGTGTATTCGCCGACGTCGACGCCCCCGCCGACCGATCAGGCGCCACCGTGGACGCTGTTGGCCGGCGCGATCGTACTCGCCGCCGTCGTCATCGCCGGGGGGCTCGTCGGGTACCGACGATACGGCTCCGACGGCGAAGCGGCCCAGACCGACGGGTCGGACGGATCCGGGCCGGGGACGGAGGTCGGGAGCGCGGCGGTCGGCGCGACCGGGGGCGCCGGCGACGAACGTGACGACGATGACGACCTCGACGGAGCGGACGACGAGCCGGAGGAGGACCTCTCGCTGCTCTCCGACGAGGAGCGCGTCGAGCGGCTGCTCGACCGGAACGGCGGACGGATGCGCCAGGCGGACATCGTCGCCGAGACCGGGTGGTCGGACGCGAAGGTGTCCCAGTTGCTCTCGGCGATGGCGGGCGAGGGACGGATCGAGAAGCTCCGGCTCGGCCGGGAGAACCTGATCTCGTTGCCCGACGACGAGGCGTCCGACTCGGGCGGCACGGACCGCTCCTCGAGTGACGACGGCGGAGACGGCGGCGGCGTCGGCGGGACCTGATCCGGCGTGACGTGACGACGCTTCGACCCCGGGGGTCCGGAGATGCTTCGGCCCCGGAGGATCCGGAGATGCTTCGGCCCCGGAGGATCCGGAGATGCTTCGACTCCGGGAGCCGAGGGTTCAAACGGGGGGACGGCGAACGCGCGGACATGTACGCGGTCGTCGGCTGTAACCGGTGCGGGAACCTCTGGCTCGTGCGCGACCCGCGAGCGAGCGAGACGGCCCGCTGTTCGCGATGTGAAACGACCCACCGAACCGCGAAGCTCAAACGCCTCTTCGAGTCCGAGGACCGCGAGGCGGCCCGCGAGGCGCGCGCGGCCCTGCTCGCGAAGAAGCGGGACGAAAGCGCCGCCTTCGCGGACGTCGACCACGTCGCGGAGCTCGAACGCGCCGTCGAGGACGCGGGCGTGGACGACCGGGAGTACCTCGAGGCGTCGGGTCTCGACGCCGACGCGGTGTTCGACGCCGGCGAGCGAGCCGGAGGAAACGCCGGCTCGACGCGCTCGCGGAAGGAGGTCGTCCGGGACGCGGTAAGCGAGGCGACGGAACCGACCGAGGAGCACATCGTCGCGTACGCGACCGACCACGGCGTCCCCGCCGACGCCGCGCGCGACCTCCTGGAGAGGCTGACCCGTCGCGGGGAGCTGTCGGAGTCCCGCGGACGATATCGAACGCTCTGAGCTCGGATCGGGGCACGGCTTCGGACCCGCTCGCGGACGTCGCTGAGGCGTTTCGGTCGGACAAAGCACTTAGTCCCGGGCCCGGATCGCGGCGTATGGACACCAGAACTACCCTCCTGGCGGTCGCCGCCGCGGTCGTGCTCGCGGGCGCGGTGGGGATCGTCGCCGTTCCCGACGCCGTCGACGACCCGCGAGCGGAGACGGACCGGCCCGGACAGATCGAACTCGCGGACGTCGTCGTCGCGCCCGGCGAGATCCGCGGGGAGACGGCGACGCTCGACCTCCTCGTGGACCTCCGACACCGCGGGTCGACCGTCGAGAACGTCACGGTGCGTCACCGCGCGATCGACGCGGACTCCGGGCTCCTCGTCGACGAGACGGTCGTCGACGTCGGCGACGTCGACCGCGACGGGGAGACGACCGTGAACGGCAGCCTCGACGTGGAACGCGAGGGCGGCTACCGCCTCGAGACGGTCGTCTACGCGAACGGGGAGCGGCGAAGCGAACGCACCACGCGGATCGCCGGCGTCTCGGCGCTCACTCCGTCGTATGCGGACTCCGCGGTCGGGTTCGCCGACGGGAACGTCTGGCCGACCGTCGCCGTGAGCGTGGCCGAGACGACGGAGGAGACGGCGACGCTGTCGGTCTCCGTGTCGGTCACGAACCGCGGCGACGACGCCTCGGAGGAGATCGACCTCCGGCTGCTGCTCCGGCAGGCCGACTCCAACGTGATCGCCGACGAGGCGACCGAGACGGTCGGCTCGGTGCGTCCGGGACGCACCGATACCGTGACGACGACGCTCGAGGCCCCGGACGGGTACAACTACTACGTCGACGCCGCGCTCTTCGACGACGACGTGCTGATCGACGAGACCCAGGGCGTGGCCAACCTCGATCCGCAGGAGCGGATCACCGCGAACGAGACGGTTCGGGACGTCTCCTTCGAGATCGAGGACTTCAACCAGGACGGCGGGGACGACGCGCTCGAGGACGAACGCGGGGACGACGCGTCCGACCGGAACCGCGGGACCGACGACTCGACGCCCGGATTCGGGCCCCTCGTCGCGCTCGCCGGGCTCCTCGCCGCGGCGCTTCTCGCACGGAGGGCGTCATGAGCGACGATCCCGCCGAGCGGCCGGCGGACGCCGAGACGGACCGCGACCGAACGACCGACCCACTCAACACCGACGCCATGACCGACACCCTCGACGAAACGGAGACCGCCTCGACGACGACCGTCCAGACGACCGCTTCGCGGATCGACCCCGCTCCCGCGACGGACGGGGGAACCGCGTCGGACGATCGTACCCGGGAGGACGATCCCGAGACGTCCGAGGAGGGCGGATCGCGGCTCTCCCGGCTCTCCTCGAACGACCTCCGCGGGCTGCTCGACCGGATCGGGCTCGCCGCGTTGGTGTTGCTCGCGCTGATCGCGGGCTGGAGCTTCTACAGCCAGACGGGGCGGGCGATCCGGACGTGGCTCGATCCCGCCTACCAGCCGATCGCGCTCGCGGCGTTCAACCTCGCGGTGCTGTTCGTCGCGCTCGCCGGCGTGGCCCACCAGCTCTACCGGATCCGCGTCGGCGACGGGGAACGGGTCGAACCTCGAGATGATCCCGAGCCGTCCCGGGAAGGAGACCTCGAGCCGTCCCGAGCCGAGGAGTCACGGACGTCAGAGGACCGCTAGCGACGGGGCTACTCCTCGGGGAGGTCCTCGGTGCTGGCGGGGATCCGTTCGACCTGGCCCGCGAGGGTCGCGGCGTCGGCGGCGACGGTCGACGCGTCGACGCCGGCCTCGTCGGCGACCAGTTGGACGTGCGCCGCGAGCAACGCGAGCGCGCGCAACCCCTCGGACTCCGGATCGTCGGCGGTTCGCTGGGCGAACGTGGTGTCCACCTCGCCGTCGCGGACGACGCCGACGTGGACCGCCTCGATCCCGTCGTCGTCGAGGAGATCGCGAGCGCGCTCGAGTTCGGTCGCGAGCTCGTCGTCGTCCGGGTTGCTGTCGCCGTCGTGTCCGTCGTCGTCCGCCGACCGCTGGTCGTCACTCATGGGTACAGTTCGGACGAACGAGGGAAAAACGCCGCGCTACGCGATCAGTCCGGACGAGGACGCGCGACGAAGAGCGCCTGTTCGAGCGTGAACGGGTCGTACCCGGACTGGTGACAGACGCAGTAGGTCCCGTCGCCGACGCCGTACCGGGAGGACTCCTCGAGCTGCTTGTAGCCGGGGATACAACAGAAGTGCGTACAGACGTTGAGGTACGCCATGAACCCCTGGTCGGTCGACGCCTCGATCCACTCGTCCTCCTGGGCGGCCTCCTCGATCCGCGTCGAGCGGATCACGGTCGCGTTCAGCGTCGAGTCGGCGTCCTCGGAGCGCCACGTGACGGCCGCGGGCTTCCCGACGCCGTCCGCACCGACGCCGTTGCCCCAGGAGTCGTAGTCGCCGAAGTCGTCGACGTGGATCCGGTCGCCCGAGTCGTAGGTGTCGTCCTGCCAGTCGTACTGGCCCGTCTCCGCCCGGAAGAGGTTGTCCGACTCGAAGTTCGGCGCGACGTTCTCCTGTGACTCGACGCCGCAGTACTGGAACCACGCGCCGGAGTAGGTGCGCCCGCCGAGTTGCTCCTGGGCGACCTCGACTTCCACCCCGTTCTGCTCGACGGTCTGGACCTCGGGCCAGACCCCCTCGATGTAGCCGTCGTCGGTGACGCGGACCGGGATCTGTGGGAGGCCCCGCGGGGCCGGGCCGGTCACCTTCGCGATCGTCATCGCGGTGGTCTGTCCGCCGCCGACGCCGCCGGCCGTCGTCAGGGTGTTCACCGTCACCGACCCCGCCGCGCCGACCCCCGCGAGGGCCGCGCCCCCGACGACGCCCTTGACGAAGCGCCGCCGCCCGGACTCGGCCGGGTACTTGTCGGACATGCTCATACCGATCGGTTCGGGATGGACCGGTAAAAAGGGTGACGAACCCGCCGGTCGGTCCGGATCGATGACGGACGGTCGGCCTCACGGACGGTCAGCGTCGCGTCGATCCCCCGCGTCCGGATTCTCCTGAACGTTCACTCGCACCCGAGGCAAACGTTCGGGGATACGGCGGTTTTAACCGGAACCCGCCGAAGTGTGCGTGGTATGGAGTTGCACAATCGGAGCGTGCGGACGGACGTCCGCGAACTCGGCGCGCTGCTCGGGGACGTCCTCGCCGCACAGACCTCGACGGAGGCCTACGAGACGGTCGAGGACCTCCGGACCGCCGCGATCGAGTACCGCCGAGGCGACGCCTCGAGCCGCGATGTACTCGAGGGGACGATCGACGACCTCTCGGGAGCCCGCGAGGACGTCGTCGCGCGCGCGTTCACGACGTACTTCGAGCTGATCAACCTCGCCGAGGAGCGCGAGCGCGTCCGCGCCGTCAGGAACGCGGACGCCGACGGGTCGCTACACGACTCCCTCGAGGCGACCGTCTCGGAGCTCTCCGCGGCGGGCGTCGGGGCCGAGGAGCTCGGGGAACTGCTCTCGGACGTGCTCATCGAGCCGACGTTCACCGCCCATCCGACGGAGGCGCGGCGGGCGACGGTCAAGGCGAAGCTCCGGTCGATCGCGACCCACCTCGAGGAGCTGGACGAACGCGACATGACCGACCGCGAGCGCGACGCCGTCTGGCGCGACGTCACCGCCGAGGTGACGAGCCTCTGGGGGACGAGACAGGTGCGCCAGCGTCGCCCGGAGCCGGCCGACGAGGCCCGAAACGTCCAGTGGTACCTCGAGAACACGCTGTTCGACGTCGTCGGCGACGCCTACGAGGAGTTCGAGGAGATCATCTCGAGCGAGTACGAGGGCGTCGACTGCCCCAAACTCTTCGAGTTCCGCTCGTGGGCCGGATCCGACCGCGACGGCAACCCGTTCGTCACGCCGGAGGTGACGGCGGAGACGCTCGAACGACAGCGGGAGGTCGCCATCGAGAAGTACCGCGACCGGTGTAAGCGGCTCTCGGCCGTGTTGAGCCAGGACGGCGAGCGGTACGCGATCGAGGGACCCCTCCGCGAGTCGCTGGCGGCGGACGCCGAGCGCTTCCCGACGGTGGTCGAGGAGGCCCGCGAGCGGTACCCCGACGAGCCGTACCGCCAGAAACTGAAGCTGATGCGCGAGCGACTCGACCGCGTCGACGACGTCCGTCCCGGCGGCTACCCGGGCGGCGAGGCGTTCCTCGACGACCTCGACGTGGTCGCCGAGTCGCTGTCGGTCGACCGCAACGACGTGGTCCGGACGTCCTTCATCGACCCGCTTCGCCGCCAGGTCGACACGTTCGGGTTCGTCCTCGCGTCGCTCGACCTCCGGGACCACCGCGAGAACCACACCGAGGCGGTCGCCGAGGCGGTCGCGACGGAGGGCGTGGACTACGACGGGATGGACGAGGCGGCGCGCGCGGAGTTTCTCACCGAGGCGATCCTCCAGGACGAACCGGTCGTCGACGCCGACGCCCTCGGCGACGTCTCCGAGACGACCGACCGGGTGTTCCGTCGCTTCCGCGAGCTCGCCGACTGGCAGGCGGAGTACGGCACGCAGGCGATAGACACCTACTGCATCTCGATGACCGAGGAGCCGAGCCACGTCCTCGAGGTGCTCTTCCTGGCCGACCAGGTCGGGGTCGTTTCCCTCCCGGACCACTGCGGACTCGACGTCGTCCCGCTCTTGGAGACCGAGTCCGCGCTCAACGGGGCCGAACGGATCCTCGGGACGCTCTTCGAGAACGAGGCGTACGGAACCGCCCTCGAGACCCGCGGCGAGGTCCAGGAGGTAATGTTAGGCTACTCCGACTCCAACAAGGAGAACGGATTCCTCGCGGCCAACTGGGACCTCTACAAGAACCAGCGTCGGCTCGCGAGCTTCTGCCGCGAGGAGGACGTCACCCTCCGGCTGTTCCATGGACGGGGAGGCTCCATCTCCCGCGGCGGGGGACCGATGAACGAGGCGCTTCTCGCGCTGCCGAACGAGACGGTCACCGGCCAGGTGAAGTTCACCGAGCAGGGCGAGGCGATAGCCGAGAAGTACGCCAACCACCGGATCGCCGAGCGCGAACTCGAACAGATGCTCGACGCGCAGATCCGCGCCCGCCACGAGGCCAACGCGGAGCCGACCGAGGACGTTCCCGACGAGTGGGTCGACGCGATGGAGACGATGGCCCCGGCGGCACGAAAGGCCTACCGCGACCTGTTGGACGCCGACGGGTTCGTCTCGTACTTCGGCCAGGCGACGCCCATCTCGGTCGTCGAGGACCTCAATCTCGGCTCGCGACCAGCCTCCCGCAGCGGGGAGCGCACCGTCGAGGACCTCCGGGCGATCCCGTGGGTGTTCTCGTGGACGCAGACCCGCCTCATCCTCCCCGGCTGGTACGCGCTGGGGTCCGGGATCGACGCCTACCTCGAGGCGGTCGGCGAGGAGGAGGGCCTCGCGACGCTCCGGGAGATGTACGAGGAATGGCCGTTCTTCCGGACGACCCTCGACAACGCCGCGCTCGCGCTCGCGCGGACGGAACCGGAGATCGCCGCCGAGTACGCCGATCTGGCCGACGACGACCTCCGCGAGCGGTTCTTCCCACAACTGATCGAGGAGTACGAACGCGGACGCGAGCTCGTGCTCGCGGTCAGCGGTCGCGACGACCTCATCCGGCGCGACTGGCTCGCCGAGAGCCTCGAGCGGCGGAACCCCTACGTCGATCCGCTCAACCTGCTCCAGGCCGACCTGCTCGGGCGAAACGGGCGAACCGAGGAAGAGGAACGAACTCTCCGGCTCACCGTCAACGGGATCGCCGCCGGGATGAAGAACACCGGGTAGGATCCGCTCGGGTCGGACGCACCGGATCGCCCAGTCTTCATAATGAGACCCACCGAGAATGTCATAGGAGACTCATATACGCGTTCTTCGCTTCCCCGATTCGCTCAGCACAAACGAACGAACGAGCGATGGCCGGAGCGGTGGCGCGCCTCCGAGTGCCCGGGAGGGCACGAGGAGCCCGCGAGGGACGCGGCGAGTGAAACGAGCCGCGAGGCTGGGGAGGTGTGAGGTACGGGGCTGTGCGGTACGGGGTGGGACGCAAAGGGGCAGTCGTGAGGCGGTCGCAGGCGACGTAAGCACTGGAGGGAGTGAGCGAAGTGAACGACCGAAGCGCGCAACGAGCGTGCGACCGCCCCACGACTGGGGCTTTGGAAGTGTCCATCGCGACAGCAAGACCTCGTTCCAATCACCTCGACATACCACGAAACAACCGTCCGACAAGCACTCGTTATCGAAGATCCGAGTCATCCTCGGCAGTCCCGAAACGAACCGTCCAGAGAAGCGTTCGATGACACCCTGGTCCACCGGGAAGTCGGAACGAGACTGATCGACGTGGTACACGATTTTGATATAGCGGGATGAAATATACATCAGGATCGAGGCGTCGATCGAGACACCGGCATCACTCCGCGGAAGAGCGCCGCTATCGCCGACGAGCCGGAGGCTCACGGCGAGACGAAACGGGAAACGGAGAGAGAACCGGATTCAGGCGTAGCGTTCGAGCTCCGGTCGGTCGAGGTCCTCGAAGACCTCTCTCGCGACCTCCGAGAGGAACGCCTCGCCCTCGTCGGAGACCCGACGGCCCTCGCCGGCGGCGGTGGTGACGAGTCCCTCCTCCTCGAGCGACTGGAGCGACGCACGAATGAGCTTGCGGGAGCCGCCCTCGTGCTCGCCGGGACGGACGACGTAGCGGTTCGAACCGCGCTTCTTCGAGCCGTACTCGGTGGCGAGCCGCTCGATGCCGATCGGCTCGTTCTGTGCGACCTTGCGGAGGAGGCTCGCCGAGCGGACGTACCAGAAGTCGTCCTGTTCGGGCGGAAGCTCCCTGCCCGCGCCGGTCTTCGTGAACTCCACCCAGTCGGGCTCGTCGATCCGCTCCTCGAGTCGCGCCGCGACGGCCTCGATGAGGGCGTCCGCCGGCACGTCGTAGATGGTTACCATTAGGGGAGAATTCAGCCGGAGGTCGTTTAAACCCATCGTATTCGAGAGCCGTCGTGTGAGCCGTTTTCACGGAGAACGACGGGATCGACGGCCCGCCGGGGCGCTACTCGACGTACTCGTATTTCCGTTCGTTCATCCGGCCCCAGCCGGTGAAGACGAACTCGCCTTCGGGAGCGGTGAACTCCTCGATCTCGCGGTCGAGGTCCTTGTCGTACTCGTGGATGTCGTGGACGTCCTCGTACTCCTCCCACGTGAGGTCGTACCGGCTCTCGAGCTGCTCGTCGATGTCGAGCGCGTCGATCTCCGAGCGCCATCCCGCACGGACCGTCTCTGCGTGGATCTCCGCCTGCGCCCCGGAGCCGTAGGAGGCGACGAGCAGCGTCTCCCCCACGAAGTCCCGGTCGCGCTCGAACGCGTCGCGCAGGGCGCTCACGCGGGCGACGTGGACCGAGGAGGTGTACCAGTTGCCGACCTCGCGGGAGAGCCCGAGCGTCGGCTCGACGGCGTCGTCGTACCACGTCCGGTACTGCTCCGTCGTCTTCAGCTCGTCCATGTACTCGCGGATCGCCGCCTCGTAGGCCTCGCGGTCGTCGTACTCGTGCTCACGCGGCTGACGGCCGATCTCGCCCGCGAGGTCGTCCTCGTACTCCGTGTCGCGGATCACGTGGCGGTACGCGAGCAGGGCCGCCTTCCGGACCATCCCCGGGAACGGCGTGTGGAACGGGGCGTACGCGAAGTCGTCGAGCTCGATCTTGCCCGCGACCGACTCGTAGTCCTCGAGCGCCTCGCGCATCCGCGAGAGGTACACCTGCATCGAGCGCTTGCCGTCGACGCTCGGGAACTGCTGGTTCGGCTTCAGGAAGTCCGTCTCGTCCTTCGATCCGTACCCCTGGTCGTTCGAGAGTTCGACGAGGCTCGGCTCCTCGTCGATGAGCATCGCGACCGCGCCCGCGCCCTGGGTCGCCTCGCCGGGGTCGCCGCGGGCGTACAGCGCGGTGTCGGTCGCGACCACGATCGCCGCCCGCCCGCGGTTCCGCCCCGCGCGGATCCAGTTGTAGGCGTCGTCGACGGCCTGCGTGCCGGCGACGCAGGCGAACTTGCGCTCCCCCTTGTTGGCGTGGACGAAGTCCCCGTCGTACACCTTCTCCAGACAGCCCGCGATGTACGTCGAGACGGGCTTCGAGTGGTCGAACGCCGACTCCGTGGCGACGTCTATCCGCCCGATGTCGTCGGGTTCGAGACCCTTGCGGTCCATCAGGCGCTTGGCCGCATTCGCGCCCATAGTGACGATGTCCTCGTAGACGTCCGGGAACGAGGAGTTCGTGAGCCCGAGCCCCTTCGTGTACTTCTCCGGGTCGTCGCCCTTCTGCGGGGCGAAGGTGTTCGGTAAGTCGAGTTTGAGCTTGCCGGATCGGATCTCGATGGCGTCGATCCCCACTGCGGTCATGGCTGGACGTTCAGAGAGTGGCCATATGTGTGTGTCGATGCGGATTACGTCGATCGTGGAATCCTAGTTGGAAGAATCATGCTTCGGTCACTTCTCCAGTGATCGTCGCGCTCTCTGTAATACTGACTTGTCCGTTAGGTGCGTCCACGTCACCATCGATGAATGAATTTGCACCGATAGACACGTCGCCATTGTCTGTGCTAATATCGGCATTCACTGTGACGTTTTCGCCGATCCCGATATTTCCGTTATTGGACGAAATTTCATCATTGACTGTCGCACCGTCCATGATCGTGATGTTCTGATTTGAGGCAGTGATCTCTCCATTGATTGTTGTGTTCTTTCCGACGACAATATCCCCGTTATTGCTTGTAAGATCTCCATCTATGGTGTTATCATCGCCTATAATCACATCTCCGTTGGCAGTGATGTCATCCTCTATCGTAACGTCATCGCCCGTCGATACAGCGTTATTGTTACTCGTGATTTCTCCTTCGATAGTGCTCCCATCAGCTATGGAAATATCTCCGTTGGCGTCGATATCCCCCTGAATATTGGTGTTTTGTCCAATTTCGATAATGCCGTTCTGACTTTCGACATCCCCCTCGATAGTTACTCCGTCAGAGATGACGACATCTCCATTGTTTGAGACATCGTCAGAGCTATCCTGAGTAGCAATTTCCGTCCCCCCACTCCGGATCTGGAACGAGTCAGAGTCAATACCACCGTTATCGTCAGAGTAGCTGATCGTGAATCTTTCGCCAGACGGACCAGTAACGTCGATTCCACTTGCTTGAATTGTTACAATACCATCCCCACCACCACGTTTCGTGAAAGTAATCGTGTTCGTAGTCGAGTCATAACTTATTGCGTCGTTGTTGTTCGTCTGTTCGATCAGTTCGAAATTCGCGTTTGTGTAATCGACACCTCCGTTCTGCGGATCAGAGAGGTCTATTGTCGCCGCATCGTTGTTCCCAAGATCTCCGGCGTCAAATGTGAAGGATTGGGTGTTACCATCTTGAGCGACATCAGTTACGGTAAAGTTCACTGTGGAGGATACGGCCCCCCCGACTACTGTGATCGTCGCCTCTCCCTCTTCCTCTGGAGAAGTCCACCGGCCGCTCGCGTCTTGTCCTCGAACGGTCACATTGTACTCTCCAGGTTCCCAATCCATATCGATCGTCTCGCTGAAGGGATACACTCTCGTCGTGTCGTCCGGATCGTAATCATAAGATGTTCGCTCATAGGATCCGTTCTCACTCTCGGCCACAACATCGACTCTCTGGATCGGTGTTCCACTCCGAATCGTGGTTTCATTACCGACACTGTCGATAGTTGCGCTCAGATCCAACTGTCCCCCTTGGATTACCGATGAGGGTGAAGCACTGACACCGTATACTCTCGGACCGGATACGTTTCCTGCTCCATCGGATATAGGCAGTAAAGTAACCTCGACGCGTTCGTACCTCTCACCGTCGGATCCGTCAGCACTGACCTCATTGATCGTGAACACAGTGCCATTCTGAGAGTAGACTCGTCCCTCCGAGTTCGTCCGGAGCGTTTCTGAGGATGTCGAGTCAGTTCTAGTATAAACGTTGACTTCAGCGTCCGCGACCGGATTGTTGTATTTGTCTCGTACTTCGACGCCAACACTTTGCCCAGAAATCACGTTCTGTCCCCCAACCGGGACGATGTAGGCCGGATCCGTCTCTCCACTGCCATCGACCGAGATTTCCGAGAGCCCAAGCCGATACGTCTCGCTTTCGTTGAGCGTGATCTCGACCCGGTCGCCGTTGGCCATGACGTTCTTCGCTGCCGGAACGTCCAGTCGATCGACGAGATCACTGGCGTTGCTGACGGCCGTCGGCAACACGATCACGATATTTCCACCGTCACCCTGGATCGGGATCGACCTCGACCCGCGTGAGATCGTCTCCGAATCGACGCTTTTCGATTCGATTCCGTTTTCCGAGATATTCCCCGAGACGGCCGTTAGCGACACCCGATCGCTGCGAACGACGGTCTGATCCGAGCGCGGGAGCGCCCTGTCTCCGAACTCCGCGGCGACGAGCGAGTTCTCGTACACTAATCGGGGGGCTCCTCGATATTCGTTGTAATCGGGCGTGTATCGGATCGAACGTGTGACGAACACGGGACCGTCCGGTCCCTGTTCAGTCCCGTTGTTCCAGAAGTGGTGGACGTTCTCGTGTGCGCCGTCACTCACGTTTACTTGTGCGTTTCTGATCTCGAATTGCTGTTCTCCGGTAGTCTCTAACGTCCCCGACGCCGCCGGTGGGTTCAGGAAGAACGTCCGCTGTGGATACCGCGTCCCGAGCTGTATCGACGTCGACCTCGCCGACCCGGTCGTTCCGGCGCTCAACACGTCGTTCCGTAGATCCAGGAAGTCCCTCTCGACCTGCTGGCTGTGTTCGAACTCGATCTCCTCGTTCTCCGTGGGGACGAACTGGACCTGATACGTCGCCATCGCGAGGATCAGGAAGCCGAAGAGGATCACCGTCCCCACCACGACCGACTGGCCCCGACGGTCGTGACTGAAACTCATTGCCCGTGCTGGGTCGCGAACGCATATAAATTCCCGCGGCCGCGTCTCACGTGCGATAACGCGTGGCGCGTTCGATATCTGTGGGCGCGATCCCGCCCGAGCGACCGTGCGACGACGATGAGCATGTCACCTTCAGAGACCTCGGAAGACACATCGTAAAGTCAATACCACGATATCAAATCGTTCGCAGCGGGTCAACCACAAGTTCGGAAGGTAGCTCAGTACAAACCGATAGTTGGTTGACACCAATGTGCCGATAAAACGGAGGAAGACGCACCCGTCCGCTAAACTCTCTAAATTAATTCATATACGCGGCTACCCAGTTTCCGACTTCCTACGCCATCAACGCTCAAACGTAAGTACGATGTAGTAATGCGATCCCGTCGATGGTGGACACAGTTTCGGAACTCATCATTGGTGTATCATTCACAATCTCGACCGGTCCTCTTAACGGGCAATACAAGGAATCACAGATCGCTCAGTACAGGCAAACAATTATCGACTCTAAGCAGATCAGGAGTACTAATCGGAAGAAGTCTCAACGCCATATTCATATCCAAGTTTCTCACGTAGCTGATGGAACGCATCTAATATCTTTTCTCCGTCTTCACCAGGAGGAATCTCAACTTGTGCTGGCGGAGTAGCACTCTCCGAACCCAGAACTCGCCAAACCGTTCGACGAAGTAACGACTCCTCAGACACCGGCTTCCAATCAAGCCGTAGGAGATTCTCAGAAAACAGTGCAGTCACCTGCCGTAGCCGTTCCAAATCATATGACGATCTCTCCTGTCTATCAGAGCGATACAGAGAATTCCATTTCAAATCATACGTGGTACCATCAGTTGTCCAAGAGACAAGCTCACCAAACGGAACGACAGCCGACCCTCGCACTTGCGCAAATGTGTCGTTCAATCTCTCAATTACTTCCTCATGTCCCCTCGCATTGATTTCTCGAATATGTGTCTCATGCGGTACTGAGCGATATAGCCACGATTGGTCGGCTAGAACTGCAAATTCAACGAAGTAGAACAGACGGTCCGTCCACGCATCAGTATCACCTCTTGGGACTTCGAGTAATGACTCAACCAACGCCCGGTCCTCGGGGAGCGACGCTCGAAACTCATGATCCGAACCGACAAAGATACATTCCGAGTCAGGAATCTGTACTAGCTCCCGTTGTACCGTCTCAAATTGACCGTGTTTTGGATCAAGGCCTAGGTGGACAACGGTTCCGTAGTCCATCAAAACACTAATGGCCCGGTTCTCGACTGTCACACCGCCGAGCTCATCCCAGTCTTTCACACCGGATAGACTCCGAGAGACGAGTCTATGTGTCGGTTCTGCAGCATCAAACTTCTCTGTGAACTCCATTGTTGTTACGTACTCTCAGATTTGTTGAAATCCTCAGCAGAGATATATTCAGCTTCGGTTACAGTCAATACAACTCTTATATGTAGATGATAAGCGAGATACAAATTACGACAGCAGCTATCCGGGTACCACCTGCTAAGCGTTTCTTATTTTTCGGGAGTAGCTCTGCAAGACCCAACAAAGTAAATGGAACTCCGATACTGACTGCCGGGTTAATTCCCCCACCGAATCGAATTTGATTGTAAATTACATATAAAAGCGCAAATGACGCAACTGCAAGGAAGATCAGTCCACTCTTCCGACCTTCTGGTTCTCGGAAAACGAAACTCACTATCTTATGTTCTCTCGCACAATTTAAAAAGATTAGCTCTATTGAAATCTCAGCAGATAATAGTTTCATAGCCTCGATCGCTCAGTACAGAAGGTTAGTGGGCCACGGTACTACGCTCCCAACCTACCATTTTCATATGTTCTATATGTTCGACGCAGCACAGCGAATATTGCGAGTATAAATACGGCACCTAGTATGAATCCGAATTGACCTGCGTAGGGGATGTCAAATGCTACAAATCGCGTCCCGACGATTTGCCCTGAACGAATCATTATCATACTCAAACCTACGATTAGGATAGCTTGCAGAATGAAATCAGAGACCGTTGATCTGTTCACCATACTGTAATTTAGTTCCGAGATGGTAAGTATCTTTTTTGTAACTGAACGGTCCGTGAGTATCCTGTACTGACCGATCCGACTAGCTGTTTTCCGGAGAGCTTCTTTGGGAGATACGCGCCCTACATCTATTGAACTATTTTGGAAGATTTGGAAACAGCACCCTTCCATTTATGACCCTACCAAGCCGTGTCGACGTACCATCATGATAACAGACGCCCGGGTGCTCCAACAGGAGTTCATCCCACGGGAAGTCCAACACCGAGATGCGGAGGTGAACTACCTATCAAGCATCCTCGAACCCGTCACCGAAGGGGAACCCACGGAACCAACGCTGCTACACGGGCCATCAGGAGCGGGGAAAACCTGCATCGCGCAGTACATCGTCGAAGAACTCCGCGGCTCCGTCGTTGAGCTGAACACGCAATACGTGAACTGCTGGGAAGACTACACGCGCTTCAAAACCCTGTACCAGTTACTCGACGGGATCGGGCAAACATACGATGTTCACCGGCAATCGACACCCCGTGACCTTCTCCTCGACCGGCTCCGTGACTATGACGGCCCGCCGTACGTCATCATCCTTGACGAGGTAGATCAACTCCAAGACAAGGAACTCTTGTACGACCTCCACCGAATCCCGAAACTCACGCTGATTCTCATTGCGAACCGCGAAGAAGACCTGTTCAAACCTCTCGGCGCTCGCCTACAAAGCCGTCTCCAAAACTCGAATCGTATCCACTTCGGTCAGTACGGGCACACCGAGTTACAAGCAATTCTCCGTGACCGGGGACGGTGGGGGCTCGAACCAGACGCAATCGAATCAGCAGAACTCGCGCAAATCGCCGAGCACGCAGTTGGTGACGCACGAGTCGCCATTGGTATCCTTCGGAAAGCCGCGCGAACCGCTAGTAATAACGGCGATAACCAGATCCGGTCCGGCATGATTTCCGACGTGGTTTCGGAAGCGAAATTGGAAATCGAACGGAACACCATTAGTCGCCTCAAACCCGACCAGCGAGTGCTCTATAACATCATCAGTGAGTGTGAGGAGATCAAACCGCCAGCACTGTACGAACAGTACAAAGACCGTGTTGAAGACCCGAAAACCGAGCGAACCGTTCGGAACTACTTGGCGAAGTTAGAGCATTATAATCTCATCGTGGCTGACGGGAACACGAAAGCTCGAACTTACCGCGCACGGTCGTAACCCGGTGTGAATCGTGTTTCGGAAACACCACGCCCGTCCCTATTGTCACTCAGGCTGTCTCTGTTCTCGCAATGAGCGAGAACGGCCAGACAGACGCGTCACGCGATATCCGATTGTCATCGACTGTTGACCGCCTCCCGCAGAACACCCGGCTGAAACACCTCGTGGACGCCGTTACGAACGACTCATTCAACGACTGGTACGACGAGCGGCTGTTCACGGAGAACATCTTGGAAGGCCGCCCGTATTTCAACGGCGCATCACCGATCCCCGCCACCGAGAAGCACTCTCCGAGTAAGTTACTACAGTGTCATCGGAAAGTCCGGTACTACGGGCAGAACGCACCACAGGAGGGTGACTCGCCGCAAGGCCTCTTTTGGATTGGCAGCGAATTCGAGGAGGAGATCATCGTTCCGTACTTGCAGGAGGCGGTGACGACAGATTCGACGTACGTTCGGAATTCGCTGTGGATTGATACGCGCGTACCGACGAGTGGCGGTGATGAAGTCCGGGTGAAAGGCGTGACTGACCCGGCGATCGTGGACAGCGACGGTGACCCCATCCTGGTGACGGAAATCAAGACGACATCGTCGTTAGAGTACCTTGACGGGCCGAAACCGCATCATAAGGCGCAGCTACACGCGTACATGCACGCGTTGAACTCCGAGTTTGACCGGTCGATTCAGGACGGGTTGCTGGTGTACGGGAGTCGAGATACGCTCGACGTGCGGGCATTCCATATCCCGTTCGATGACCGGTTCTGGCGGGAGAATGTCGTGGAGTGGATGGCGCAGCAAACCCAGTTCCGAGACAACGGTGAGTTACCACCAGCGGATCCTATGTTCGACTGGGAGTGCGGGACGTGCCCGTTCCGGCGGCGCTGCGGAGAGCATGATGGGAAATACCGAGATGAAGGGTTCACTGGGTTACTGCCCGGTGTGACTTCGTATCGGAAACAACAGTTGGCCGAATACTTCGATGCGTACCCGGACGCGAAGCTAACGCCCACACTCGCAGAGCAACACCCGGATTTGGCCACTGAACACGGCGTGTACGACTGGGAATGCGCCACGTGTGGGAGTACGTTCCCACATAACCGAATTGACGGCAGTGAGGATGCTTCACCACCACTTTGTGAAGACTGCGCTTCGAATGGGGAGTTATCTGATCTTACTGTTCCAAGGCCAGAAGAACAAGTTGTGGGTACTGAGTCGAGAAGGGCGAGTGAACGCTAAGTTAGCACTTCACAATCTATGTGTCTGGGCTGTCCATTTCCCGGACCCTTTCAAAGGTCACGTTTTCAGGTTCATCTTCTAGAGAAGTCTCGATCTCCCCTCGAATCCATTCTATACACTGAATCGTAGTCTCATGCATTGATTGTGCGGATTCCTTATCTGGGATGTAGTCTTCATGAACGACCTTATTTCGTTCATCACGGACAATATCTTCCCACTCAGCATATAGATTGGATGCTCGAAAATCAACACCTGCATGGTGTTTGAAGCAATTAACGAGAATATTTTTCAGTGACGTAAACTCATCGTCATTCTTCATGATCAGCTCTTTCGCGTCTTCTTCTGTTTCTCCTTGATGGACGACCGTCTTCACGAAAGCGTTCTTCACCCACCTTTCTAGAAGGATGTAGGATAGGAGAATACTCACTGCGAATTCACCCTGATCGATTTTCTCAAGGATATCCAAGTGTAATGTTTGATAGATATTGGGTGGGTCTTCAGATTCAAGACGACGTTGAATTGTCTGAAGATCTTCCTCACCATACCCACCAATAACAGTACCTCCACGAGTAACGGCGGTGTTCAGATAAGGATTGAAAGGTGAGGCGGTGCGTTTTCAAAGTGATTTATGCCCAAAAACGCCCGCCTCGGCGGCTGTTTAGACGAGATC
>NZ_RDQE01000013.1 GCF_003697845.1 Halobellus captivus
AGTTCCTCTTCACTCAGATGTTCGAGGTGATCTTTCGACGGTCCAGGCATAGTTCGTACTCACACTCTAACATTACAAATTTTTCGGCTATCACTATGGCTCGACGAGCAGCCGGGCGGAGCCCGACGACAGCGTGGAACACGGTTCCACTGGCAGCCGGGCGGAGCCCGACGACAGCGCCGAACACGGCGGCAACGGCGTGACGGTCTCCGCGGGCGTTCTCGCGGACGGGACGGGGATCTATCTCGAGGACGACGGCGCCGGGATCGCTCCCGAGAACCGCGACAAGGTCTTCGACGCCGGCCATTCGACCCGACGCGACGGGACCGGCTTCGGCCTGCGGATCGTCGAGCGGATCGTCGAGTCACACGGCTGGGAGATCAGGGCCACGGAGGGCGAGGCCGGCGGCGCGCGGTTCGAGATCACGGGCGTCGAGTTCGTCGCGGACGACGCCGTCGAGTGAGCCGAAATCGACCGCGCCGACCCGATCACCCGCCGAGATGCGTGATGTCGCGGCGAAGCGCGTATCCCCTGGGGACCCCGACCAATCCGAGACACGTCTCACACAACACCCGCTCGTAGTCCCGGTTGGTCTCCTTCTCGAGGAGCGACACCGCCTCGAGCGGGAAGACCGACTCGCACCTATCGCACTCCGCCTTGTCGCCGTCGACGATCTTCATTCGACAGCCGGTTCGTCGGACCGATATAAAAGACCGCGGGCGGCGCTATCACTCGTCGAAACGGAGCGGTTCAAAAAACGCGGTACTGCGGGGCGATATCGCCCCGGCGTCCGACGCGGTGGGTGCCGGGTTCAGCCGAACAGCTCGCCGAGACCCTCGCCGCCGTCGCCTTCGTCCTCGTCGTCGTCGGCTTCGGCCTCCTCGGCCTCCTCCTCCTCGTCGTCGGCTTCGGCCTCCTCGGCCTCGTCCGCGGAGCCGCCGGCGGCCGCGCCCGCGGCGGGAGCCGCGGCGGCCGTCTCGATGGCCTCCTCGATGTCGACGTCCTCCAGCGCGGCGACGAGCGCCTTGACGCGGGATTCCTCGACGTCGACGCCGGCGGCTTCCAGCACGCCGGTGACGTTGTCCTCGTTGATCTCTTCGCCAGTCTCGTTCAGGATGAGCGCAGCGTAAACGTATTCCATTGGTGTAACCTCGTGTTATCCGAACATCGCGCCGAGACCCTCGCCGCCGTCGTCGCCGTCGTCCTCGTCGGCGTCGTCGTCGGTGGAATCCTCGGCGTCTTCCGTGTCTTCGTCCGCCTGTTCTTCCTCGTCGTCGTCGGCCGCCGGCTCCGGTGCCGGGGCGGCCTCGACGCCCTGGAGCTCCTCGGGGAGCGCCTCCTCGTCGTCGATCTGCGCGGCGAGCGCGCGGAGCTGGGCGTCGGCCTTCCCGATGAGGTCGGGCACGACGTCCGGGCTCTCGATCTCCGCGAACAGCCCGACCGACTTCGCCTCGCCGGAGGCCTTCGCGAGAAGGGTGCCGGCGGTGGCGGCCGTCGGGTAGGCGGCGTTGACGGAGAGGTTGCGCGCGGCGGCCGCGGCGGACTGGACGTCCGCGCGGTACTCGTCCACGTCGATGGCGAGCTCGTCCGGCTCGAAGAGGACGCCCTCGGAGTAGACGCCCTTCAGGTCGAGCCCGACCTCCTTCGGCTCGATGCCGAGCTCGGTCAGGACGTTCGCGAGGTCGTCGTCGACGACCTCGCCCTCCTCGAGAACCTTCGAGTCCTCGGTGACCTTGATCGACCCGTCCATGATGCGCGCGGACGCGCCCACGGTCTGGAGCTCGCCGACGAACGGTCCCGGATCGACGCCGGTGTCACCCTCGGGGATGACGACGTCGTTCGGGGCGACTTCGCCCGCGTTGATCGGGGCCGGCGTCTTCGAGGCCTCGAGCTGCTTGTAGAGCCCGAAGGGGTTGTCGTTGGTCCCGATGAGCGCGACCTGACCGGAGACGTACCCGGTCAGCTCCTCGACGCCCTCGTCGACCTCCTCCAGCGCGCGGATCGTGAGCGTGTTGCGGCTCATCCGGACGTCCGCGGAGCCGTGAAGCTCGCGGCGCATGGCCTGGAGCTGGCGGCTCGGGATGCCGGCGACGCCGACGATCCCGACGGAGTTGAACGAGTCGATGAACTCGACGAGCTCGTCGACCTCCTCGCGTTTCCACTGCGGGATCGTCTCGGTCTTGCGGACGGTGCTCATACGGGCACCTCCTTCGCGGGACCCATCGTGGTCTTCACGTAGATCCCGTCGATGTTGAGCGGACCCTTCTCGAGGTCGGCCTCGAGTCGGCGGATGATGACGTCGATGTTGCTCGAGATGTCCTCCGAGGACATGTCCTCCGCGCCGACGCGCGTGTGGAACGTGCGGCGGTCACGGGAACGGAGCTGCACCGTGTTCTTCATCCGGTTTACTGTCTCGACGACGTCGTCGTCCGGCTGTAGTGGAGTCGGCATCTTGCCGCGCGGACCGAGGACGGTACCGAGGTACCGACCGATGTCCTGCATCAGGTTGGCCTCCGCGACGAAGAAGTCGGTATCGTCGGCCAGGTCCTTCGCGCGGTCGTCGTCGTCTCCGAGGTCCGCGAGGTCCTCGCCGTCGAGGACCTCGTCGGCGACTTCGGCGGCGCGGACGGCGGTTTCGCCCTCCGCGAAGACGACGATGCGTGTCTCCTGTCCAGTTCCAGCCGGCAGCACGACGGACTCGTCGACGCGATTCGACGGATCGTTGAGGTCGAGGTCTCGCAGGTTGACGGCGAGGTCCACCGTCTCGCGGAAGTTCCGCTCGGGGGCCTCATCGAGTGCGAGGGTCACGGCCTCTTGTATTGTGTCTGCCATTTTCACCTCCGTAGTACGCAGGTCGCTCCTACGGGTCAGTGAAACAGGCGAAGCCTGTCTCATCGGAGAGTGGCCCATCGGACGCTTAAAACCGTCGAAGCGGCGTTCCGCGTGTGAATCGGCGACAGCCCTCGACGCGGCGGAGCGGCGCGGTTCCACTGCGGATCCGACGTGAATCCGGTGCGGAGCGGCGCGGACCCGAGGCGGAACCGGCCGAGGTCGACCCGTGTACGACGCGTGTCGAACCCCGATATCGTCGGATAGGGGAACCCTTTTGACGACGCTCGCCGACGCGTAACCCAATGACTCAGGGTGGTCCGGCGTGACGATGGACGACCGCATCGAGGACCTCCGGGACCGCCGCGAGCGGGCCGCGAAGGGCGGCGGCGACGAGCGGATCGCCGCCCAACACGAGAAGGGGAAGATGACCGCCCGCGAGCGGATCGACTGCTTCCTCGACGACGGCACGTTTCACGAGTTCGACCGGTTCCGCACCCACCGGAACCACACGTTCGGGATGGAGGAACAGCGACTCCCGGGCGACGGCGTGGTGACGGGGTACGGCGAGGTGAACGGTCGGAAGACGTTCGTGTTCGCCCACGACTTCACCGTCTTCGGCGGGTCGCTCGGCGAGGTGTTCGCCGAGAAGGTGTGCAAGGTGATGGACAAGGCGATGGACGTGGGCGCGCCCGTCGTCGGGCTCAACGACTCCGCGGGCGCGCGGATCCAGGAGGGGGTCGCCTCCCTCGGCGGCTTCGCGGAGATATTCCGACGGAACACGGAGGCGTCGGGCGTGATCCCACAGATCTCGGCGATCATGGGGCCGTGTGCCGGCGGCGCGGTGTACTCGCCGGCCATCACGGACTTCACGTTCATGGTGAAGGACACCTCCCACATGTTCATCACCGGACCGGACGTGATCGAGACGGTCACCGGCGAGGAGGTGAGCTTCGAGGAGCTCGGCGGCGCGGTCACCCACACTTCGACGTCCGGGGTCGCCCACTTCGCCGAGGAGAGCGAGGAGGACGCCCTCGACGGGATCGCCCGGCTGCTCTCGTACCTCCCGCAGAACAACGTCGAGGATCCCCCGCGCGTCGAGCCGTGGGACGACCCCGAGCGCGCCGACGAGTCGCTGACCGAGGTGGTCCCCGACGCCCCCCGGAAGCCCTACGACATGCACGACGTGATAGACGGCGTCGTCGACGAGGGCTCCTTCTTCGAGGTCCAGGAGAACTTCGCGAAGAACGTCGTCGTCGGCTTCGCCCGCCTCGACGGTCGCTCGGTGGGGATCGTCGCCAACAACCCCCGCGTGAACGCCGGCACGCTCGACATCGAATCGAGCCAGAAGGCCGCGCGGTTCGTCCGCTTCTGTGACGCGTTCAACGTCCCGATCCTCACCTTCGAGGACGTGCCGGGATTCATGCCCGGGACCGACCAGGAGCACGACGGGATCATCCGGCACGGCGCGAAGCTGCTGTACGCCTTCTCGGAGGCGACCGTCCCCCTCCTGACGGTCATCACCCGGAAGGCGTACGGCGGGGCCTACTGCGTGATGTCCTCGAAGCACATCGGCGGCGACGTCAACTACGCGTGGCCGACCGCGGAGATCGCGGTGATGGGCCCGAAGGGAGCCGTGAACGTCCTCTACCGCGAGGAGCTCGAGGCCGCCGAGGACACCGAGGCGCACAGACGGGAGCTCATCGACGAGTACCGCGAGGAGTTCGCGAACCCCTACACCGCGGCCGACCGCGGCTTCGTCGACGACGTGATCGAGCCGACGGAGACCCGCGCCCGCCTGATCGACGACCTGGAGATGCTGACCGGAAAGCTCGCGCAAGGGCCCGACAAGAAACACGGCAACATCCCGATCTGAGATGGCGACGGACTCGCCCGCGGAGGAGGCCGACACGTCGGGGGAAGGAGACGACACGCCCGGGCCGGACGCCCCGATCGCGTCGGGGGACCTGCGGATCCCCGACGACGCCGACGACGCGGAGGCGGCCGCCATCGCGGTCGCGGTCGCGGCGCACCTCCGGGACCGCGAGGCGGCGGCTGCGGCCGCCGCGGCCGACCACGCCGACCTCGGCTGGCGCGGCGACCGTTGGGGATTCGCCGGGCGATTGGAGTCGGTTCGGGGCCGTCGCGCTCGCGTTCCCGAGACCGCGCCCGCCGACCCGTGGACGGCTGCCGGCCGGCTCGACCGGTTCTGAGCCCGAGAGCCGGTCGCCCGTCCCGCGCCCGGTCGTTCACTCCTCCGGGTCGGGATCGGGATCGATATCGGGCTCGGCCGCGTTCCCGCCGCGGAGTACCCCGACGACGCGGTTCACGACGATCGGGACGACGCCGGCGATGAGGACGAGGACGGCGACCCGGACCAGTACGGAGGCGTCGGTCAGCGCCGAGAGCCCGAGGTAGACGGCCGCGCCGACGAGCACCGACGGCAACACGTAGGGGTTCCCTGCCGAGAGCATACCCGACGATCCGGGCTCGGTACCCCTTAACTGTATTCAGGCGCTAAGTCCCCTTCCTCACGGAGC
The DNA here is from genome assembly GCF_003697845.1 of Halobellus captivus. Classification (GTDB taxonomy): domain Archaea; phylum Halobacteriota; class Halobacteria; order Halobacteriales; family Haloferacaceae; genus Halorubrum; species Halorubrum glutamatedens. The sequence goes on from NZ_RDQE01000013.1 coordinate 5,370, forward strand.
AACGCAGGGAGCAAAGCGACCGAGTAGCGCAGTAGGGAGGGGATGCAGCGCCGTCATCGCCTCCCAAACACTCCGCGACAACCGACCCACAGGCCCACACAATCACAACTCTTATTTATGTATCTTGTGTATAATGTGTTGTGACGACTCGCAAAAACATCTCCATCCGCGACGACCAAGAGGAGTGGATTCAGGACAATCACCTGAATCTCTCTTCATTCGTCCAAGAGAAACTGGACGAACTTATCGAGGAACGAGAGTCATAGATGTACTACAACTACAAGTATCGACTCAACCCACCGGAAGCCTTCTCCGAGACGCTTCTACATCACGTCGATACTTGTAGACAACTCTACAACCACGTCCTCTACAAACTCAACGGGACCGACGAGATTCCAGCCCGCTACAAGGTACAGGGAACGCTCCCCGACCTCAAATCGTGGTGGGACGACCTGAACGACATTCACTCGAAAGTGTTGCAGATGGTCGTCAAGCGCGTCTACGACAACCTCTCCACGCTCAAAGCACAGAAAGAGGACGGACGCGCCGTGGGAATGCTCAAGTGGAAACCGCCTCGGGAGTATCGGTCGCTCACCTACAACCAGTCCGGCTTCAAACTCAAGAACACGAGTGGTCGGCCTGTCCTGTGGTTGAGCAAAATCGGTGAAATACCGATTCACCTTCACCGAGACATCCCCGAGAACGCGACTATCAAACAGGTCACGGTCAAACAAGAACCTACGGGCGAGTGGTTCGCTGCGTTCGGCATCGACGTGGACGAAGGCACTCCCGAGAAGTCGGAGAATCCAGAGCGAATCGTCGGAATTGACGTTGGTACCCTGAAGTACGCACATGATACGGACGGAACCGCTGTCGAGTCACCAAATTTCTCCGACGAGCGCGAACGATTGGAACGTGCCCAACGCGAACTCTCTCGGAAGGAACACGGCTCGAACAACTGGGAAGAACAACGTAAGACCGTTGCCCAACGTCACGCCGACCTGAAACGGAAGCGCCGAGACTTCTTCCACAAATTATCGAACTACTATGCCCGTGAGTACGACCTTGTGGCCGTTGAGGACTTGGATGCGAAGGGGTTGGTTGAACTCCCCGGCAACTCTCGGAACCGAGCCGGAGCCTCGTGGAGAACGTTCCTGCGAATGCTCGAATACAAGTGCGAACGCGAAGGCACGCACTTCATCGCCGTAGACCCCCGAGGCACGACCAAAGAGTGTGCGTCGTGCGGAACGGAGACTGACAAACCGTTGTGGGTGCGTGAGCATTCGTGTCCGTCGTGTGGGTTTGAGGCAGACAGAGACGCGAATGCGTCGTGGAATATCCTTTCTCGCGGTCTTGACGAAGTAGGAGTGGGACACTCCGAATCAACGCCTGTGGAGACTGCGCTCCCTGCGGATACGCCTGTATCTGTAAAGTGCGTCGTGGAAACAGGAAGCCCCACCCTCAAGGAGCGAACGGCGTCAGCCGTGAGCGAGTAGGGTGGGGTAGTTCACCCGTCCCGGACCGACAGAATGAGGTGCGTATTCCGAGAACGGGCCGACAGCATGTTCGACAAGGTACTGGTCGCGAACCGCGGCGAGATCGCCGTCCGCGTGATGCGCGCCTGCGAGGAGCTGGGCGTCGAGACGGTCGCCGTCTACAGCGACGCGGACAGACACGCCGGCCACGTCCGCTACGCCGACGAGGCGTACAACGTGGGGCCGGCCCGCGCGGCCGACTCCTACCTCGACGGCGAGGCGGTCGTGGACGCCGCGCGCGCGGCCGACGCCGACGCGATCCACCCCGGCTACGGCTTCCTCGCCGAGAACGCCGACTTCGCGGCGCGCGTCGAGGCGGCCGACGGGGTGACCTGGATCGGTCCCTCGAGCGACGCGATGGAGCGGCTCGGCGAGAAGACGCACGCCCGCCGGGCGATGGCCGACGCCGAGGTACCGATCGTTCCGGGGACGACGGAGCCCGTCACCGACCCCGGGGCCGTCCGCGAGTTCGGCGCGGAGCACGGCTACCCGGTCGCGATCAAGGCCGAGGGCGGCGGCGGCGGTCGCGGCATGAAGATCGTCGAGGCGGCCGACGAGGCGGAGGAGGCCCTCGAGTCGGCCAAACGCGAGGGAGAGGCGTACTTCTCGAACGACTCCGTCTACCTCGAGCGGTACCTCGAGACGCCGCGGCACGTCGAGGTCCAGGTCGTCGCGGACGACGCCGGCGTCGTCCACCTCGGGGAGCGCGACTGCTCGCTCCAGCGCCGCCACCAGAAGGTGATAGAGGAGGGCCCCTCCCCCGCGCTCTCCGACGGGTTGCGCGAGCGGATCGGCGAGGCGGCCCGCCGCGGCGTCGCCGCCGCCGACTACGCCAACGCCGGGACCGTCGAGTTCCTCGTCGAGGAGGACCCCGACCGCGACCCGGCCGAGCCGCTCGGCCCCGACACGCCCTTCTACTTCCTCGAGGTCAATACCCGGATCCAGGTCGAACACACCGTAACCGAGGCGTTGACGGGAATCGACATCGTGAAGGAACAGCTCCGGATCGCGAGCGGCGAGGGGCTCTCGATCGCCCAGGACGACGTCGAGCTCTCGGGCCACGCGATCGAGTTCCGGATCAACGCCGAGAACGCCGCCGAGGGGTTCCAGCCCGCGAGCGAGGGGCGACTCGACACGTACGACCCGCCGGGCGGGATCGGGGTCCGCGTCGACGACGCGCTGCGGCAGGACGACGAGCTCGTCACCGACTACGACTCGATGATCGCGAAGCTGATCGTGTGGGGGCGGAACCGCGAGGAGTGTCTCGCCCGTTCGCGGCGCGCGCTCGCCGAGTACGACGTCGACGGCGTCGTCACGATCGTCCCGTTCCACCGGCTCATGCTCTCCGACGACCGGTTCCTCGCGGGCACGCACACGACGAAGTACCTCGACGAGGAGGTCGATCCGGACCGGATCGCCGACGCACAGGAGCGGTGGGGAACGGCGTCCTCCGGATCCTCGAGCGACGACGAGGACGGCGACGGGGAGGTGACCCAACGGGAGTTCACCGTCGAAGTGAACGGCAAGCGGTTCCAGGTCGACCTCGAGGAGCGCGGCGCGCCGGCGATCCCGACGTCAGCGGGCGGGTCCGGTGGATCCGGCGGCGACCGCCGAGAGCGACCCCCGCAGGCGACCGACACGGGCGACGACGACTCCGGCGGCGTCGACGTCGCGGAGGGCGGCGAGGCGGTGAAAGCGGAGATGCAGGGGACGATCCTCTCGGTCGACGTCGCGGAGGGCGACGAGGTCGCCGCCGGCGACGTGGTCTGCGTCCTCGAGGCGATGAAGATGGAGAACGACGTGGTCGCCGAGCGCGGCGGCACCGTCGCGAGCGTTCACGTCGGGGAGGGAGACGGCGTCGACATGGGCGACGTGCTGGTCGTCCTCGAGTGATCGGCACGGCCACGACCCGTGCGACGGCGACTCAGGGCGCCACGACCGCGACCCCGTAGATCGCCACCGCGAGGAGGCCGCCGACGGCCAGCGACTTGACGTTCAACCGAACCGCTCGCCGCCGGTCGGCGGCGAGCGCCTCCGGGTCGTCGACCCGTTCCGTTCCGTCGCCCGCGTCGAAGACGCCCATGCCGGCGAAGCCGACGCAGAACCGCTCGCGATGCTGGAAGTATCCCATCGCCGCCCCGTACAGCGGGAACGTCGTGAGAACCAGCGTCCAGCGCGGCCACCCGACCGCGAGGATCGCGGCGACGAGGGCGGCCGCGGCCAGAAGCGAGACGACGCCGAGCAGGAGCCGTCGCCGCCGCTGGGCCGGCCCGATGTTGCAGACCCCGGGTTGATACTCCATGTCGGGCGTTCGACCGGACGGCCAAAAGGACGTCGCGGATCGGTGGAGGGTCGACCACGCGAACCCGACCGCGTCGAAGTCGACCGACGCGGACGCGACGGAAGATCGACCGGATCCCGTCGAGGGCCGCCCGGACGACCTTTTATATCCCGTAGGGCCACAGTACGGATCGAACCGGGAATGACCGATCGATCACGCGAGGAGACGGACCTACGGCGGTACGAGACCGTCCTGGAATCGCTCGACGACGGCGTCTACGCCGTCGACCCGGAAGGGGTCATCGTCTACGTCAACGACCGGTACGCCGAGATGAAGAACACCGGTCGCGAGGAACTCCTCGGGACCCACATCTACGAGTGGGCAACCGACGAAGCGGCGAGGAAGGCGCGTCGGGCACGCGAGGAGGTCGACGCGGGCGACCGCGACGTCGGGGTGATCGAGTACGACTTTCAAACTGCCGCCGGCGAGACGTTCCCCGTGGAGATGCGGTTCGCCCGGGTCCCCGAGGACGACGGCATCGACCGCGTCGGCGTCATCCGCGACATCACCGACCGGAAACGGAACGAGGAGGAACTCCGGCGGAAGAACGAGCGGCTCGACGAGTTCGCGAGCATCGTCTCACACGACCTCCGGAACCCGCTCAACGTCGCGACCGGGCGGCTCGAACTCCTCCGCGAGGAGTGTGACTCATCACAGATCGACGACATCGAGCGCGCACACGACCGGATGCGGTCGCTCGTCGACGACCTCCTGTCGCTGGCGCGGGCGGGCGACGAGCTGGACGAGGCGGAGCGGGTCGAACTCGACGCGCTCGTCCGAGCGGCATGGCGGAACGTCGCGACCCGGGACGCGACGCTGCGAGTCGACGGCGACCTCGCGTTTTCGGCCGACGAGAGCCGGCTCGTGGGACTCCTGGAGAACCTGATCCGAAACGCGATCGAACACGGCGGCGACGAGGTGACCGTCACCGTGGGCGCTCTCGCCGACGGCGGGTTCTACCTCGCGGACGACGGCCCCGGGATCCCGGAGGACCATCGTGAGGCGGTCTTCGAGAGCGGCTACACCACCGTGGAGGGGGGAACCGGATTCGGCCTGGGCATCGTCGAACAGGTCGCCGAGGCGCACGGTTGGAGGGTTCACGTGACCGAAGGAACCGAGGGCGGCGCACGCTTCGAGGTCCGGGGCGTCGAGCCCGCGGAGTGAATCGAAGGCCGGCGGACGGGGGAACGGTTCGCGGTGGCTCCCGGCGATCGCCCCCGCGGTAGCAATCCTGAATAGGGGGCCCCTCGATCGACGGACGTGAAACGGATCCAACTCGGGAACACCGTCTTCGAGGGCGAGAACGACGCCTACCTCATCGAGGCGGACCGGACGACGCTCGTCGACACCGCCGTCGCGGTCCCGTCGGCGCGCGCGGACCTGCGGGAGGGACTCTCGGAACACGGCGTCGAGTTCGCCGACGTCGACGCGGTGGTGCTCACACACTGGCATCCCGATCACGCCGGGCTGGCCGGCGAGATCCAGGCGGCGGGCGACGCGACCGTGTACGTCCACGAGGCGGACGCCCCGCTCGTCGACGGCCGGGAGCGTCCCTTCGCGATGGACCCCGCGGCCCAGCGTGAGACGTTCGACCGATGGGGGCTGCCGACGGACGCGCGCGAGCGGTTGACGACGTTCTTCGAACGGGAGGGAACCGACATCTACGGCCGCGAGGCCGACGTGACGCCGATCGTCGACGGCGAGACGATCGACCTCGGCGGGGTGGAACTGGAGGCGGTCCACCTGCCCGGACACACCGCGGGGCTCTGCGCGTTCGCGTTCGACCCGCGGACGGTTCCGGGACACGATCCCGTCCGCGGGGGCGACCGAGCGGGCGAGGACCCGCCGGCGGAGGCGTTCACCGGCGACGCGCTGCTCCCGCGATACACGCCGAACGTCGGCGGGGCGGACGTCCGGGTCGAGGAGCCGCTCGCCGCCTACGCCGGCAGCCTCGTCCGGATCGTCGAGCGGGACTGGGACGCCGCACACCCCGGCCACCGCGAGCGGATCGACGAGCCGAGCCGGCGGGCCGCGGAGATCCTCGACCACCACCGCGACCGCACCCGGCGGGTGCTCGACGTCCTGGAGTCCGGACCGGCCACCGCCTGGGAGGTGTCGGCGGAGCTGTTCGGCGACCTCGAGGAGATCCACACGCTTCACGGGCCCGGGGAGGCGTTCGCACACCTCGACCACCTCGAGCGTGCGGGCGTTCTCGAGCGCGACGGGACCGCCTACCGCCTCCTCGACCCGGACCCGATCGTGGCCGATCTGTTCCCGACGACGGCGCTCGACGCGGCGAGTCGATGACCCGACCGCCCGGATGATCCCGCCCCTCCGCCGACCTGGAGGCCCGCCGCCCTCGCCGAAAGCTATTCCCGCTCGAGCGCGCATCTACCGTCGTGAAGCGGGAGACTCTCTCGACCGCCCTCCTCGCCCTCCTCGCGGTCGTCGCCCTCGGCATCGCGGCCGCGACCCTGGACTCCGCGGTCGCCGTCGACGGGGGCGGCGGGTTCAGCGGCGGCGTCGAGGGCGGCGCCGGCCCGACGGACGACCCCGGCGAGGTCAGCCCCTCGGAGACGTCGGGCGGGCCGACGGTCCTGGCGTTGCCGCCGATCTGTTATCCCGTCCTCCGGAGTCCGTCGGCGCTGTTGCTCCTCGCGGCGGGCCTGTTCGTGATCGGCGCGCTCGCGTACCGCGATACCGGATCGCGGTTCGCCGCGGCCGTCGTCGCGGGTACGGTCGGGTTCCCGGTCGGCGTGGTGTGGTACGGCCTCTCGAGCTGTCGGGACCCAGAGACGGTCGGGGAGCTCGACCTCGGGCTCGCGGGCGAGGAGGAGGGGTTGCTCCCGGCGGGCGGCGGCGGGGGATCGGGGCTCGCTGGCGGCTCCGGGAACGTCTCGACGCCCGAGGCGGTGTTCCTCGCCGTCGTCGTCCTCGCGATCCTCGTCAGCCTCCTCGTGTTGGTGGCGGCCGCCGGCGACGACGACGAAGCGTCTCCCGGGAGCCGCGGACCCGCGGAGCCCGAGCCGGACCGGACGGATCCGGACCTCGCCGCGGTCGCACGAGCCGCGGGGGAGGCGGCCGACGGGATCGAGGGCGACGCCGGCGACAACGGGGTGTACCGGGCGTGGCGCGGGATGACCGAGGCGCTCGAGATCGACCGTCCCGCCTCCGCGACGCCGACGGAGTTCGCGGCCGCCGCGGTCGAGGCCGGCGTCGACGAGGAGCCCGTCTCGGAGCTCACCGAGGTGTTCGAGCGGGTGCGGTACGGCGGCGCGGACCCGACCGACGACCGGGAGCGACGGGCCGCGGCCGCGCTCCGTCGCATCGAGGCGGAACACGGGGGTGAGCCGTAGTGCGCCCGCTCGCGGCCGTCGGGATCGCGGCGGTCGCCGCCGGCTTCCTCGTCGCCGTCGACCGGGGGCTCGCGAGCACGCTCGACTTCTCGTGGGTCGTCGTCACGCTGATCGGCCTGCTCGGCGTCATCCAGGGCGTTCGGTACGCGAGCGCGCGCCGCGGTCGGGAGCGACGGTCGACCGACCTCGGCGAGCCCGAGCGACGGGAGCGGGCGGCGGTCCCCGGCGCGGACTTCGACGCGACGGTCGCTCGCGCCGCGTCCGCCCGTCGGCGTCGCGGTCGCGCCGCCCGTGACGACGTGCGATCGCGGGTGCGGGCGGCCGCGGTCCGGACGGTCGCCCGGGAGCGGAACTGCTCGCGCGAACGCGCCGCCGAACTCGTTGAGGAGGGGACCTGGACCGACGACCGCACCGCCGCGGCGTTCCTCTCGCGGTCGGCCAGCTACCCGCTCCGCGATCAGATACGGGGCGGGTTGCCCGGAAGGTCGACGTTCCGGATCGGCGTGACCGCCGCCGTCGACGCCCTCGAACGGGCGACGACCGGGATCGACGCCGGCGGGCAGCGAGTCCCCGGGCGGAGCGAAACCGACGACGGAACGGGAGGGAGCGAATGACGGCGGCCGAACGGGATCGAGTCGATCCGGCGACGACCGCGGCGTCGGAACCGGACGAGGTGGTCGGAGGGGACGGCGATCCGGCGTCGACCGATGACGGCACGAGCCCCGCCGCCACCGACCGTGAAGACGGCGGGGACGCCGCCCGCGACTCGCCGACAGAACGCCGGGCGCTCCGCGCGTTCGACACGGGGCGGTGGGTCGGGGTCACGGGCGTCGCGCTCACGCTGGTCGGGATCGGCATCGCGCTCAGGCAGCCGGGGACGGTTCTCGTCGGGGCCGCGGCGGTCGGGTACGGGTTGTACGCGCGCCTCGGCGAGGCGGACGAGGCGGAACTCGCGGTCGAGCGCGAGGTGAGCGACCGGACGCCGGACCCCGGCGACGCCGTGACGGTGACGGTGCGCGCGCGAAACGTCGGCGACGCGCCGTGTCTCGACCTGCGGCTCGTCGACGGGGTGCCGCCGGGACTCGAGGTCGTAGCCGGTCCTGCGCGGGTCGCCACCGCGCTCCGATCGGGCGCGAGCGTGACGTTCTCGTACGCGGTCCGCGCGAGCCGCGGGGACCACGAGTGGGGGACGATCCGGGCCGTGGTCCGCAACGCCGCCGGCTCCCGCGAGCGCCTGACGGAGCTCGAGACGCCGACCCGGCTGACGTGTACCCCGGAGCTGGCCGCGGGCGGCGAGCTCCCGCTTCGGGGGTTGACGACGGTCTCGCACGGTCGCGTCCCGACCGACGTGGGCGGGTCCGGCGTCGAGTTCTACGCGACCCGCGAGTACCGCCGGGGCGACCCGCTCAAGCGGGTCGACTGGAATCGGCGGGCGCGAACCGGCGAGCTGGCGACGCTGGAGCTCCGCGAGGAGCGGGCCGCGACGGTCGTCCTGCTCGTCGACGCCCGCGAGCCTGCGTACGTCGCCGCGAGGCCCGATGCCGACACCGCGGTGGAGGCGAGCGTCGAGGCCGCGGGGGCCGTGTTCACCGCGCTGCTGGCCGGCGGCGACCGGGTCGGGATCGCGGCGATGTCGCCGCGCGACTGCTGGCTGCCGCCGGGCGCGGGGACCGACCACGCCGTGCGCGGTCGCGAGACGCTGGCGACGAACCCCGCGCTCGCGCCGACGCCGTCCGAGGACCGGTTCTACCGAACCCTGTGGCGCCGTCGGTTCCGACGGCGGCTTCCGGGCGACGCCCAGGTCCTGTTCTTCACCCCGCTCGTCGACGACGTTCCCGTCGACACGGCGCGCCGGCTCGACGCGTACGGCCACCTCGTCACCGTTCTCTCGCCGGATCCGACCGCGTCGGCGTCGCGGTCGACGGCCACGCCCGGTCGCAGGCTGGCCGCGGTCGAGCGCCGGGAGCGGATCCGGACGCTGCGGGGCGCGGGGATCCGCGTGGTCGAGTGGGGTGACCGCTCGTTCGCGGCGGCGGTCGCGGGCGCGAACGGACGGTGGTCGCGATGAGCGCGAACGGGAGCCGCGGGATCGAACCGGGCGGGGAGCGTGGACCGGAGACGAGCGAGGGCCGCGGTTCCGGGGCGGACGAGGACCGCGAGCGCGACACGCGTCCGCCGCTCCTCGCGGTCGTGGCGAGTCTCGTCGCCGCGACGGTCGCGACGGCCGCCGCGGTCGTCGCCGCGCCGACGGGCGGCGCGGTCGTCGGGGCGTCGATCGTCTGTCTCGCGGCCGGGTCGCTTCTCGGCTCCGCGCGCGTCCTGTCGTGGGGGGCCGCCGCGGGGATCGGCGGGATCGCGCTCGCGGCGGAGTTCGGCGGCGGCGCGGAGCCGCTCCTCGTGGCCGGCGTGGCGCTCGCGGTCGCGTGGGACGTCGCCGACCACGGGCTCTCGATCGGCCGCCAGGTTGGAAGGGAGGCCCGAACCCGTCGAAACGTGGCGGTCCACGCCGGCACGTCCCTGCTCGTGGGAACGCTCTCCGCAGTGGTCGTCTACGGGACGTACGTCGTCGCGGCCGGCGGCCAGCCGATCGCCGCGCTCGCGCTGTTGTGCTTCGGCGGTGTCGTCCTGGCGTCGGCGTTCCGGTGAGCGGGACGGACCGACGGCCGACCACGGCGACCTCGGATCGGCGTCGCTTTTGTACCCGGCGGTCGACGGGCGGGCATGGACACCGACGCGACCGCGCCGACGGGGTGGTCGGCGTGACGGACCTCGTGACGTTCGGCGAGACGATGCTCCGGCTCTCCCCGCCGCGGGGCGAGCGACTGGAGCGGACCCGCGAGCTCGACGTCCAGGCCGGCGGCGCGGAGAGCAACGTCGCGGTCGGTGCGGCGCGGCTCGGCGCCGACGCGGTCTGGTTCTCGAAGCTCCCGGAGTCGCCGCTCGGCCGCCGGATCGTGAGCGAGCTCCGGAGCCACGGCGTCCGCACCGGCGTGGCGTGGACCGACGCCGACGCCGGCCGCGTCGGGACCTACTACCTCGAACACGGCGGCGAGCCACGGGGAACGGACGTGATCTACGACCGCTCGAACGCCGCGATAACGACCGTCGAGCCCGGGGAGCTGCCGACGGCCGCGCTCGAGTCGGCCGACTACTTCCACACGACGGGGATCACGCCGGCCCTCTCGGAGACGACGCGGGAGACGACGCGGTCGCTGTTGCGGGCGGCGGGCGACGCGGGCGTCACCCGGACGTTCGATCTGAACTACCGCTCGAAGCTGTGGGACCCGGCGACTGCGCGACGGGCCTACGAGACGCTGTTCGCGGACGTCGACGTGCTGTTCGTGCCACAGCGGGACGCCCACGAGGTGCTCGACCGCGAGGGCGACGCGGTCGAGATCGCCCACGGCCTCGCCTCCGAGCACGACCTCGAGTGCGTGGTCGTCACGCGCGGAACTGGCGGTGCGGTCGCGCTCCGGGACGGATCGGTCCACGAGCAGGGCGTCTTCGAGGCGGAGACGTTCGACGCGATCGGCACCGGCGACGCGTTCGTCGCCGGCTTCCTCGCCGAGCGGATCGACGGGGGCGACGTGCCCGCGGCCCTCGAGCGCGCGGCCGCGACCGCGGCGCTCAAACGCACCGTCGGCGGCGACATCGCGGTCGTGACGTCCGAGGAGGTCGACCGCGTCCTCGAGGGCGACGCCGGGATAGACCGGTGACGTTTCCGACGGCGTAAGCACCGTCCATCGTCCCGCTATCGGGCGGTCGAGTTCGCGGCGGATCGGGCGGTCGAATATCGGATCCGACAATCGACGGGAAACCGTTAATATCCGACTGGCGGAAGATCGACACGTGACCGGAAGAACGATCGGCCCGTCCACGATCGGACGGCGGGACTACAGCTCCGCCACGGACCGTCCGACGACGGAGCGGAGCGCAGGGCGACGGATGGATGACCGCTGAGGGACGACCCCTCCACGTCGGGAGCGTGCCGAACGCGTCGTGGAGCGTGCTTCCCGAGGGGACGCGAACCGTCAGCCGGGTCCCGGAGGCCGACGCCGGCGACGACGTCGTCGTGGTCCTGCTCCGTCTCGACGGGGACCCGACCGAGTCCGACGACGACCGTCCGGACGAGAGACATCGCGACGGGCGGGAGGAGCGAACCGAGCGTGGAGAACGCACCGACCGGGGAGAACGACTCCGACGGGTCAGCGACCGGTTCCCGGAGACGCCGATCCTCGCGTACACCGCGGACGACGACGTCGACGCCGCGATCGACGTGGGACGACGCGGGATCGAGTACGTCTCCGGCCGTCGTCTGGCGGCGGACGAAGAGACCCTTGCGGAGCGGGCGGTTCGCCTCACCGAGGCCGCCGAAAAGAACGAGGGGACCAACGACGAGTTCCTGGAGCGGTTCCTCCGGATCACCGCGGACCGCTCGTTGGAGGTCGAAGCGAAGATCGATCGGTTGCTCGAGCTCGGCCGCGACCGGCTCGACCTGACGATCGGGTTCACGTCGCGGATCGATGACGACGAGTTCGAGCTCACCCGCCAGCTGGGTGCCGACGACCTGCTTCGGTCCCTCGTCGAGGCCGGGGCGGTCGGTCCGGACGGCACCGTCCCGCTGGAGACGACGTACTGTCGCCGGACGATAGAGGACGGCGGGGTCACCGCGTTCTCGAAGGCCGATGCCGACGGATGGGCGGGCGATCCGGCCCACGAGGTGTTCGGACTGGAGACGTACATCGGCGGGCGCGTCGTCGTCGACAACGAGGTCCTCGGGACCCTGTGTTTCGCCGACGAGGAGACGCGCGATCGGGCGTTCACGCCGGACGAACGACTGTTCGTCGAGCTGCTCGCCGAGTGGCTCGGACAGGAATTCGAACGCCAGCGGGCCAGAGACCGGCTTCAGTCGGCGCGGAAACGGCTCGAGAACACCCTCGAGCGGATCGACGACGCGTTCTTCGCGCTCGACGACGACTGGGAGTTCACCTACGTCAACGCGAAGGCGGCGATGCTCCTCGAGCGTGACGCCGACGATCTCGTCGGCACCAACGTCTGGAGCGAGTTCCCCGACGCACTCGAGGAGGCCTACGAGTCCGCCTATCGCGAGGCGATGGAGACGCAGCAGCCGGTCGTCTTCGAGCAGCACTACGAGCCGCTCGACCTCTGGACGAAGGCGCGGGCGTACCCCTCCGAGGAGGGGCTCTCCGTCTTCTTCACGGACGTGACCGACCGGAAGCGTCGCGAGCAGCGACTCGAGCGTCTCCTCGGGACGACGGAGGGGCTCCAGCGCGCGTCGGATGTGGAGGGGATCGCGGAGCGGCTCGTCGACGCCGCCGAGGACGTTCTCGGATACGAAATAAACGGCGTCAGATTGTACGATCCCGGGATCGACGCGCTCGAGGTCGTCGCGCTGAGCGACGGGGCCGCGGACCGTCTGGGGGTTCGACCGCCGCGGGATCCCGGAGACGGCGTCGTCGGCGAGGCCTTCGCAACGGGCGAACCGGTGATCACGCCGGACGTCTCCTCGCGGGATGACGGACGAGAGTACGGGGGCGTCCGGTCGGTGATCGCCGTTCCGCTCGGGGAGCACGGCGTCTTCTCCGTGGCGTCGGCGGAGCCGGACGCCTTCGATGAGTCGGACGTCTCCATCGTCAAGCTGCTGGCAACGAACGGGGCGGCGGCGTTCGAGCGGGTGGAGCGACAGCGACGCCTCCGCACGTACGAGCTGGCGCTCGAGAACGTCGACGACATGGTGTGCGTTCTCGACGTCGACGGGCGGGTCACGTACGCGACGGAGCCGTTCGCGGCGTGGCTGGGAGTCGATCGGGAGTCGCTCGTCGACCGGCCGCTCTCGGCACGCCTCCCGGACGCGAGCGCCGACGCCGTGGCGGAAGCGCTCGCCTCCGTCGTCTCCGGAGCGGACGAGAGAACGGCGAGCGTCGATCTGTGGATCGAACGCGACGGAGAACGGGTCGAGGGCGGACGGGAGGAGGCCACGCGTCGTCGCGGCGAGCTCCGACTCTCCGGGCTCGGGGACGACTCGGCCGGCGTCGTCGGATCGCTCGCCGACACGACCGACCTGTATCGGGCCCGAAGCGAGCTCTCGCAGGAACGCGACCGGTTCGATCGGCTGTTCGAGCGGCTCCCCGACCCGGCCATCGAGGTGATTCATCGAGGTGATGATACGATCGTCCGGGCGATCAACCCGGCGTTCGCCGAACGGTTCGGCTACGACGAGTCGGCGATCCGGGGCGAGCCGGTCACGACGCTTGACCTCCGATACGACCCGCTCGACGAGTCGGCGATCCGGGGCGAGCCTTCGCTCGATCGACGGGTCCGCGAGGAGGGATTCGTCACCGACGAGGTCCGACGACGAACCGTCGACGGTCCTCGGGAGTTCCTCTTCCGCGGGTTCACCTACGAGACGCCGGAGGGAACGCATGCGTTCGGGATCTACACCGACATCACCGAGCGCAAACACCGGGAACGGTATCTCACCATCGTCAATCGAATTCTCAGACACAACCTCCGGAACGAGCTGAACGTCGTCTTCGGGTTCGCGAGCGAGATACAGGGAATGACGGGCGACGACCGCGTCCGCGACTACGCCGCCCGGATCGAGGCGACCGCGGAGCGGCTCGTCGCCCTGGGCGACGGGGCCCGCGAGATCAAGGAGATCGTCGACGAGGGCGTCGAGAGCGATCCCGAACCCGTCTCGGTCGCACCGGTCGCACGGACGGTTGCCGACCGCTGGCGGGACGACCGGCCGGAGGCGCGGATCGACGTGGCGGTTCCTCCCTCGATCGCGGTCCGCGCCGACGACCGGTTCGAGCGGGTCCTCGACCACCTCGTCGAGAACGCGATCGTCCACGCCGGGTCGGGGTCACCGCGGGTGTCGATCGCGGCCGAGCCCGACCCGGACGGCGCGGGCGTCACGGTGACCGTCTCGGACGACGGCCCGGGGATTCCGGAGGCGATCCGCGAGGTCGTCGCGGGCGACACGGAGGTGACCCAGCTCCGACACAACTCCGGACTCGGGCTGTGGATCGTCGCCTGGGTCGTCGAGTCGTACGGGGGGACCGTCCGGTTCGGACCGGGGATCGACGGAGCGGGGACGGCGGTCCACCTCCGTCTGCCCGCCGCCGACGGGGCGGAGTGACGCCACGCGTCACGAGGGCCCGCGGCCCCCGCGGTTCCGACCGGTTTATGGTCGCTCCGCGATCCGGATCGGACATGACCGACGACGACCGACGGGACGGGCTGATCGCGGCGTTGCGCGCGGCCGACGCCGTGAAGTTCGGCGAGTTCGAACTCTCACACGGCGGCACGAGTGACTACTACGTCGACAAGTACCTCTTCGAGACCGACCCCGACTGCCTGGGGCGGATCGCCGACGCGTTCGCCGACCGGCTCGCCGACACGGACGCGAAGCTGGCGGGCGTCGCGCTCGGCGCGGTCCCGCTCGTGGCGGTGACCGCGGAGACGCTCGGCCGACCCTACGTCATCGCGCGCAAGCAGGCCAAGGAGTACGGCACCGGCAACCGGATCGAGGGCCGGCTCGAGGCGGGCGAGGAGGTCGTCGTCCTGGAGGACATCGCGACGACCGGACGATCGGCCGTCGACGCGGTCGAGGCGCTCCGGGAGGCGGGCGCGACCGTGAACCGGGTGCTCGTCGTCGTCGACCGCGAGGAGGGTGCTGCGGAGCTCCTGGCCGACCACGACGTGGAGCTGGAGGCGCTGTTGACCGCGTCGGAGCTGCTCGCGGACCGCGGCGCGGACGACGGGGCGTAGTGCCCGTTCCCCGCAGGTCGCTCTCACGCCTCCGGCGACTCCACCGTCGGGACCGCGACGCGGTCGAGCGCGTCGGCGATCACGTCCGCCTTCGACACGTCATTGACGGTCGCGTCCGGCGTCAACACGAGCCGATGCGCGAGCGTCGGCTCCGCGACGCGTTTCACGTCGTCGGGAGTGAGAAAGTCCCGGCCGGCGACGGTCGCGTTCGCGCGGGCGGCCTCGAAGAGCCGCTGGGTCCCGCGGGGGGAGACGCCCACCTCGACCCGGCGGTCCTCGCGGGTCCGGTGGACGACGGACGCCATGTACGCGAGGAGGTCGTCGTCGACGCGGACCGTCTCCGGGACCGCCCGGAGGTCGGCCACGTCCGCGGGATCGAGCACCCGTTCGGCGGTCGGGCTCCGGTCGGTGCGGCCGGCACGCCGGCGGAGGATCTCGGCCTCGCCGGCCTCGTCGGGGTAGCCGAGCGACGTCTTGATCATGAACCGGTCGAGTTGCGCCTCCGGAAGCGGGAACGCGCCCTCGCTCTCGACGGGGTTCTGCGTCGCGATGACGTAGAAGGGCGTCGGGAGGTCGTGGGTCTCGCCGTCGACGGTGACCTGTCCCTCCTCCATCGCCTCCA
Source organism: Halobellus captivus (assembly GCF_003697845.1). GTDB lineage: Archaea > Halobacteriota > Halobacteria > Halobacteriales > Haloferacaceae > Halorubrum > Halorubrum glutamatedens. The sequence continues at coordinate 21,018 of NZ_RDQE01000013.1, forward strand.
GTAACGCCGCCTGGGTCTTCGGCGGGGCGCGGTTGATCTCGTCGGCGAGCACGACGTTCGCGAAGATCGGCCCCGGCGAGAAGGTGAAGGTGCCGTCCCGCTCGTCGAAGACGTTCGTGCCGGTCACGTCGGAGGGGAGGAGGTCCGGCGTGAACTGGACCCGCGAGAACTCCAAGCCGAGCGCGGTCGCGAACGACCGCGCCGAGAGGGTCTTACCGGTTCCGGGCACGTCCTCTAAGAGCACGTGGCCGCGGGCGATGATCCCGAGCGTGACCCGTTCGAGGAACTCGCGGTCGGCGACGACCGCTGACCCGATCTCGTCGATCACGCGGGCACAGGCGTCGGCCGCGTCGGGGACGTCCATACCACCGCCAGCGGGGGAGACGACAAAAGGATTGTCCGGGAGATCGCGGGATCCGAGGTCGATCCTCCGGATCTGCCGTTGCAGATGCACATCTGCGGTGACGCGCGCCCGCGAGCGCCGCCTCGCGGCGCGAGCGGATCGCGCGAGGGAATCGCGAGTGCAAACGAGCGATGAGGCTGGGGAGGCGTGAGGTGCGGGACGGTCGGGTGGGACTCGAAGGGTCAGATCTGACGGTGTTCTCCGCGATCGAGCGGTCCGTTTCGCCCGGAAGACGACCGGTCCGACGGAGACGGCGAACCACGATCGAAACCCATAACATCGCAACCGTCGAACCCGGAGACGAGCCGAGGTAGCCTAGCCTGGCCAAGGCGGTAGATTCGAAATCTACTGTCCATTCGGACACCGGAGTTCAAATCTCCGCCTCGGCGCTTTCTCTCGACCCTCACGTCGACGGCGAGACGCGTCGTCGTCGACTACGTGTCGATCTCGTCCTCGAGCGTGGGGCGGGTTCCCGATCAGAGCGGATTCCCGAGCGACGCCTGTTCGCGGTCGGCGTCGCCGCGGAGCCGTCGTCGGCGCTTGTCGTAGGCCGCCTCGAGCTTGGCGTTCGTCGCCCGCGAGACCAGATAGAGGTCGGCGACGTCGCCGTCTCGGGGGTGAGCGGCGGCCACCCAGACGTGGCCGTCGCCCGTCGAGAGGTCGTCGGCCCACCGCTCGGCGGCGGCGCGGCTCTCGAACGCGTGGCGGGAGCCGTCCTCGAAGACGAGCCGCCCCACCTTCGCGTTGCGCTTGCGCGCGGACGGTTTGACCGCGACGACGACGCTCACGACCGACACTGGGGGCTCATCGATTAAAAACCCCGTCAGACGAGAGGGAGCGGCGAGCGACCGCGGCGATCGAAAGGAATCACACCCCCGGCCCCCATAGCGACCGGCATGACCGAGCCCGAGTGGTACGAGGACGCGACGATCTACTCGCTCGACGTGAAGACGTTCGACGACGCCGACGGCGACGGATGGGGGGACTTTCGGGGGGCGATGGACCGACTGCCGTACCTCGACGACCTCGGCGTCGACGCCGTCTGGATCCGTCCGTTCTACCCGAGCCCGCTGCGGGACAACGGATACGACGTCGCCGACTACTACGCGGTCGACGACCGGCTGGGGACGCTCGAGGACTTCCGGGAGTTCGCCGAGCGCGCACACGAACGCGGAATCTACGTGCTCACCGACCTCGTCTTCAACCACACGTCCGACGAACACGAGTGGTTCCGGCGCGCCCGAGAGGACCCCGAGTCGGAGTATCACGACTACTACTGCTGGACGAGCCACCTCGAGGACGCCCACCACCGCGGCAACATCTTCCCGGAGTACGAGGACGGCGTCTGGTCGTACGACGACGTCGCCGGGAAGCACTACTTCCACCAGTTCTACGGCCACCAGCCGGACCTCAACGTGGCGAACCCCGCCGTCCGCGAGGAGCTGTACGACGTGCTCCGCTTCTGGCTCGATCAGGGCGCGGACGGCTTCCGGATCGACGCCGCCCACCCCATGCTGATGCCCAAGGGGCATAACGCGACGACGCTCGAGGACACCGAGCTCGACGAGCCCATCGACCTGTTCAAGCGGATGCGCGAGGTCGTCGAGGCCGAGCAGTCCGACGCCGTCCTGCTGGCCGAGGCCGACGACGAGCCCGCGAACCTCGACTACTACTTCGGCGACGGCGAGGCGTTCCACCTCCAGTTCAACTTCGTGATGAACGCCCACCTCACGTACGCTGTCGGGGTGCGGGACGCGTGGCCGCTCTACCGAGCCCACGAGATCCTCCCCGACGTCCACGGGGTCGGCGGCTGGGTGAACTTCCTGCGGAACCACGACGAGTGGAACCTGCTGAAGCTGCCCGAGGAGGCGTTCGAACACGCCCGCGAGTACTTCGGCGACGATCGGGGCGACTCGTGGATCTTCGAGCGGGGCCACCGGCTCCGGCTCGCGGACCTGTACGACGGCGACCCCGACCGGATCGCGTTGGCCCACGGCCTGCTCTTCTCGCTTCCCGGCTCCGTCGCGCTCCAGTCGGGCGACGAGATCGGCATGGGCGCGGACCTCTCGCTGCCGGAGCGCGAGGCGGTCCGCACGCCGATGCAGTGGGACGACTCGGAGAACGGCGGGTTCTCGACGGCCGACCAGGCGGACTGTTACAACCCGGTCGTCGACGAGGGGACGTACGCGTACGACCGGGTGAACGTCGCGGCCCAGCGCGACGACCCCGACTCGCTCCTCTCGCGGGTCCGCGAGCTCTCACGCGCCCGCGACGGTTGCCCGGAGATCGCCCGCGGCGACTTCCGGATCGTCGACGCCGAACCCAAGGAGATGTGGGCGCACCGCTTCGATCACGAGGGGGATGTCCTCCTCTGTGCCCAAAACTTCGCCGCGGAGCCGCGCGACGCAGTCTTCGGGTTCGACGTCGATCCCGAGGCGGCCGAGCGCGTCGTCGGAGGCGGGAGCTATCGCGTCGCGGACGGCGGCGTCACCGTCATGCTGGACGCTCACGAGTACGTCTGGCTGCGCGGGGAGAAGCGGTAAGCTGGGAGACCCGTTCGAGGGGTCGAGCGTCAGACGACCGTCCGTACGCCTCGGAAGTCACCCGGGGACGGTCAGTACAGCCTAAGCAACGAACGAGTCCGCATCACGGTGGCGTCGCCGGCGCTTCGCGCCGGCTTCAAGCGAGAGCTCTGCTCTCGCCCTGCGCCTCCGAACGCCCGGGAGGACACGAACAGCCCGCGAGGGACGCCGTGAGCGCGTGAAACGCGCGAACGGCGAGGCTGGGGAGGCGTGAGGTGCGGGGCTGTGCGGGTTGAAGAGCGGATTCACAGATCGACCGGAGACGACGCCAGCAGACGACGAGCACGGCGAGGCGTTTCACCGACGGAGCCGTCGAAGACGGCGGAGTCGGCTCTTTCCCTCCAGGTTTTTCGAGGAGGGGTTCTCGAAGCGAACGTAGTGAGCGAGAGAACCCGACGATGAAAAAGGTGGATGTGCAGGCGGACTCTGACTGACGATTCGTCGAAGTGCGCCCGGGAACGAACCGCTCGCGAGCCTCTCGAAAACGGCCACGCGGTCGCGGACGAAACGAGATCTGACCCGGCTCGACGGACCCGTCTCAGGCGGTCTCCATCTCGCGTTCGAGGTCGCGGAGCCGCTCGATCCGCTTCTCCGTCGGCGGGTGCGTGGAGGCGACCCGGCTCAGGAACCCCGCGCGGATCGGGATGATGAAGAAGGCGTTCATCTCGGCGCTGCCGTCACGGAGGTCCTGATCCGGGACGCGGTCCATCCGACCGTCGATGCTGATCAGTGCGGACGCCAGCGCGCCGGGCTGGCCGGTGATGACCGCCGCGCCGCGGTCCGCGGAGTACTCGCGGTACCGCGAGAGTGCACGGATGAGCAGGAACGAGACGATCCAGACGACGATCGACACCGCGATGGCGACGATCACGGGCGCGCCGCCCTGTCGGTTGTTCCCGCCGAAGAGCCACCCCCACCGCACGATGAAGAAGGCGATGGTCGAGAGGAACGACGCGATGGTCATCACCATCACGTCGCGGTTCTTCACGTGGGCGAGCTCGTGGGCGAGCACGCCGTCGAGTTCGTCGGAGTCGAGGGTGCGAAGCAGTCCCGTCGTCACCGCGACCGTCGCGTTCTTCTTGTTCCGGCCGGTCGCGAACGCGTTCGGCACCTGCGTGTCGGAGACGGCGACCTTCGGCTTCGGGAGGTCGGCCTGCTGGCTCAGTCGCTCGATCCGGCGGTGGAGCTCGGGATACTCCTCGGCGCTCACCTCGCGCGCGCCCATCCCCCGGAGGGCGAGCTTGTCGCTGAAGAAGTACTGCGCGATCGCGAACCCGCCGAGCATGATCAACGGGAACAGCCCATTCTCGAAGTAGAGGGTGAGGAACCCGACGAACACGAGATAGAGGGCGAACAGGAGGAACATCGTGAACGCCATCCGTCCACGCAGTCCCCAGTCCGTGTTCCAATCCATGCTCGAACGTAGCCGTTCGGTCCGGTAAAGCCTACCGGAGGCGAGCGGTTCCGGCCGCCGGATCGCTCCCGGTTCGGTTGCCCCGGACACCGTCGTCCTTTAGTCCGCCTCGATCGAGATTCCGCCATGGCAACGGTCCTGGTCACGGGCGGACGCGGGGCGTCGGGAACGTGGGTGGTGGACCGGCTCGCCGGCGACCACGAGGTCGTCGTCGTCGACCGCGAGCACCCCGGACTCGGCGTCGACCCCGCGCCGAACGTCTCGTTCCGGGCGGCCGACCTCGCGGATCGCGGCGAGGCGCTCGACGTCGTGAGCGCGGTCGACCCGGACGCGGTCGTCCACTGGGCCGCGATCCCCGTCGCGGGCACCCACCCGGAGGGGCGCGTCTTCGAGACGAACGCGCTCGCCGCCCACAACGTCCTGACGGCGGCGGGCCGTGCGGACGCGCCGGTCGTCCAGGCGTCGAGCGACGGCGCGTACGGCTTCTTCTTCGCCGACCCGACGCCGCTGCCGGACGAGCTCCCCGTGACCGAGGACCACCCGCTGCGACCCGAGGACCCCTACGGGCTCTCGAAGGTGACCGCCGAGGAGACGGCGGCGGCGGTCGCCAGGCGGCACGGGGTCTCGACGGTCTCGATCCGCCCCTCGTGGATCCAGTACCCCGGCGCGTACGCCTGCCGGGAGGAGGGGTACGTCGAGGAGCTCTCGGCCGGCGCGGGCAACTTCTGGTCGTACGTCGACGTCCGGGACGTGGCCGACCTCGTCGCCGTCGTGGTCGCCGACCTCCTCGGCGAGGACCCAGCCGTCGAGCCGGGGACCCACGAGGCGGTCAACTGCGTCGCCGCCGACAACGCGCTCGGCCGCCCCCTGCTCGACCTCCTGCGGGAGGCGTACGGCGGGCTCCCCGCGGACGTCGACGTCGCCGAGGGCGACGACCGGGGCGCGTACGCGATCGCGAAGGCGAATCGGCTGTTCGGCTGGGAGCCGGACCGCTCGTGGCGAGAGGCGGCCGACGCGGACGTGGCGGAGCCAGCGCTGTTCGACGTGTAGGCGGAAAACGCTGCTTCGAGACGATTCCGTGCCGGGGTCGGCCATACTACGGTCGGCGCGCCCGGGAGCGGGCCAGCGGCCCGCGACCGGCACGCGAGGGAGTTGCGAGCGCGAAAGCGCGAGCAACGAGGCTGGGGAGGCGTGAGGTGCGGTTGCGGGGCGGTCGGGTGGGACGCAAAGGGGCAGTCACGAGGGCGAAGTCCGACGAAGCAAGCACTGAGGGAGAGCACCGCGAGCGACCGAAGCGCACAGCGAGTCACACGAGTCCTCGCGACTGGGGCTTTGGCGGTGGGCTCCGCGCTAGCAACGACGTACGGTCGAGAGATCGGGAACTTTGAGACGATCGAAACGTCGTCTCACGGGACCCGAGCGTGTTAGATCGAGAGGATCGCGTTCACGAGCGTCCGGGTTGCGATCGCGGTGGCCGCGCCGAGCCACGTCAACAACACGAAGTGGATGTAGCCGTTCGCGGGGTTGCCGCCGTCGATCTTCCGGATCATCTGCGAGGAGAGCGCGGCGTTGAAAAGCACCACCGTGAGCAGCAGATACTCGATGAGCGGGATGTCGTACGCGCCGGGGTAGACGATCTGGCCGATGTCCATCTGGTCGATCTCGAAGTCGGCGGTCAACTCGGCGAGGATGGCGACGATCTCCAGCCCGATGAAGAAGGCGAACGTCGCCGCGGCCGTGATCCCGTAGAGGAGCCCGATGAACGTCACCGCCGACTGCCGACGCTGCTCGCGGAGCTGGTTGACGGTGTTCATGTTCGTCGAGATCAGCTCGCCGAGCAGCTTCGGGTCGCCGCCCATCCGCCGCCCGACGAGGTACATCTCGGAGAACTTCTGGATGAGGTACGACCGGGTGTCACGCGAGAAGGCGCGCCACGCGCCCTCCGTGCTGATACGCATGTTGAGCCGGCGGTAGAGCCGCTCGATCGACGGCGAGAGCGCGCCGAAGTCCTTGTCGCGAAGCGTCGTCAACACGTCCGAGGTCGTCGACTGCTTCGCGCTCTCGGTCGCGCCGAGCGCCCGGACGAACGAGGGGAACTCCCCGTCGCGGGCGGTGATCGCGCCCTCCTCGGCCCGGAGGACGACCCCGGTGAGAAAGAGCGGGGTGATCGGGACCGCGAGGTACAGCGGGAGCCGGACGTCGTCGAGGAAGAAGAGGAGGCCGGGCAGTCCCGGGCCGTACCCGAACATCCCGGCCGCCGTGAATCCGATGAGCAGAAGCGAGAGCCCGGCACCGACCCCGAGCGACGCCCACAGCTTGCGGTCGCCGGGCGCGCGCTCCTCGGGGTGATACCAGATCGGGTCGTACGGGGAGGTCGCCCGGATCATCGCGTAGAAGCCGAGCTGAACGAAGACGAAGAGGACGATCACGGCCGAGACCGTCGCCGTCGGGTCGTTGCCCGTCAGGATGGGGAGCACGATGGCGAACACCAGCGCGAACGTCATCGAGAGGATCATCGACATGTACAGGTCCTTCATCACCTCCAGGTTCGACAGCGACGACTCGTAGAGCGTCTCGTACTTCGCCAACATCACGTCCTGTTCGGAGACGAGGAAGTCCTCGAGCGACTGGCCGGCCCCGAGGGTGTAGCCGAGCCGGTCGAAGAAGTCGGCCATCGCGTCGGAGGGGACCTCCTTGGCGCGCCGGCGACACGCGTCGTCGAGGCTCTGGTTCCAGGTGTCCACGAGGTGGACGACCCGGCCGATCTCCTCGGCTGCGGCCCCGTACTCCTCCTCCTTCGCCAGCGTTCGGAACACCTCCATGCGGTCGATGTTCGTCGTCGACAGCACGGTCATGTGCGTCATCACGAGGTGGAGCTGGTTGTCGATCCGGTTCTCGACGCCGCTGAGGTAGATCTTGGGATAGACGACCGCCGAGATCAGCGTGAGCGCGCCGAACATCGGGATCGGTACCCGTGCGGCGACGGGTAACGGAAGGACGAACGCTCCGATCACGGTAGCCACGAACACCAGGATCGCCGGGACGAGCACGTACCCGACGTACTGCCGCTTGGAGATGTCGAGCTTCCCGTAGGAGTCGAGCACCTCCTCGGTCAGCCGCATCGCGACCGCGAGCCCGTCCCCAGCCGCCTTTACGTTCATCGACTCACCTGACGTTCCGGTGCATCTCGAAGGGAAGCCCCTCGACGCCGTCGCGCTGGAAGGCGTCTATCGCCCGGTTCACCTCGTGGTAGCCCAGGATTCCCTCCCCGATCATCCGCTCTATCAGCTCCGCGCGGAAGTCGAGGTCGTCGTAGATGTCGCGGGTGTCCGCGTACCCCAGAAGCGTCGCGATCTGCTCCTCCAACACGTACGAGTTGTTCATCCCCTGGAAGACGATGTCGTCCTCGACGGGGTCCCAGCTGAACACCTCGCGGGTGACGACGCCATCCATCTCCTTCGAGTAGCCCTCGATCTCCTGGACGCTCGTCACCCGCCGGAGCACGTCGTCGCCCTGTTTCACCCGGTTCTGGAACAGCGCCACGTCGGCGTTGTCCATGAACGTCTCCGGGACGTTGATCGGCTCGGAGGTGAACCGCTGGATCATCGAGACGATGTCGGAGGCGTGGAACGTCAACATGACCGGGTGACCCGTCTGGGCCGCCTGGAACGCCATGCGACCCTCCGCACCGCGGACCTCGCCCACGATGATGTAGTCGGGTCGCGACCGCAACGCGGCGGCGACCAGATCGAACATGTCGACGTCCGAGGACCCCTCCCCGCCTCCCTCCCGAGTGAGGAGCTGCTGCCAGGTGTTGTGCGGCGGGATCACCTCGGCGGTGTCCTCCGCCGTGTATATCTTCGAGTCCTGTGGAATGTACGAGAGGATCGCGTTCAGCGTCGTCGTCTTCCCCGAGGCCGTCTCCCCGACGACGAAGACGGTCTGTTCGTTCTCCAGACAGAGCCAGAGATACGCAGCCAGCTGCGGCGAGAGCGTCCCCCAGTTCGTGATCTGGTTGATCGAGAGGGGAACCTCCTCGCCCTGGCGGATCGTGAGCGAGGACCCCTTGAGCGAGACGTCGTCCGAGTAGATGATGTTGATACGCGAGCCGTCGGGGAGCGTCGAGTCGACGATGGGGTCGGAGTCCGAGAGCGGGTCGCCGATCCGCTCGCCCATGTTGCGCAGCCAGTTGTCGAACTCCTTCGGGGTGCCGAAGTCGACGGTCGTCTCGAGCATGCCGAACGTGCCGTGGTCGACGTGGCACTCGTGGGGGCCGATCACGTGGATGTCCTCGTTGGCCGGGTCGCGCATCACGGGCTCGAGCGGCCCGAGTCCGACGATGTCGCGATTGAGCCGGTACCGGATGCTCTCGTAGGTCTCCTCGGTGACGGAGAGCTTGCCGACGTTGAGGAGCTTCGAGGCGGTCGCCTTCCAGCCGGTCCGTCCGTTCTGGATGTGCGTGACGTCCTCGAGCAGTTCCTCGATGAGGTCGTCGTACTCCGCCTCGGAGTCCGGCGCGGTGTGGCCGCCGCTGGCGGCGAGCAGCTTGTTCTTCACCTCGTTGAGGACGGTCGCCTGCGGGCCGGACATCTCCGGCTCGATGGCGTAGTACTTCGTCTCCTGGCCGAGATCGCCGTACACGTGGCAGTAGATCGGCCCGCCGACCGGGTAGAGCACGTTGGGGCGGGCCGACTCGTACTCGTCTTTCGGCTCCTCGATGAAGAGCGGGAACTCGCCAGTGATCTGTTTGAACTCCTTGAGGTGTTCTCTGAGGTGGGGCCGGCGCATGGCGGCCTTCCGGAGCTCGTCGGACGGTTTCGCTGTGCCGTGTTCGGTCATCGTTCGTGTCTCGTGCCGTCTCGTTCGTGTCTGGTGGTCTCGATCCTCGCCGAAGGCGTTCCCTCGGCGGTCGCCTCAGGCGACACTGCGGCTCTCGATGACGATCCCCGTCCCGGAGCGGACGGAGAAGCCGATGGTGTCGCCGACCTGTTCGCCCATGCCCGCGAAGCGTTTCACGTTGATCTGTCGGCGGATATCGTTGCCGACCTCGATCATCTCGAGTTGAATGAAGACGTCGGCGATCGACCGGAACGGCCCGATCGCGTCGTCGTCGACCGCCGAGGGGTCGACGGTGAGCACGACGACCTTCCCCTGGGAGATGATCTCCCGGAAGAACGAGATGATCTCGAGTGCCGCCTGTCGCTCCTCGTTCTTCCGGACGAGCGCCTCGAACGTCGGGTCGTTCCGGAAGATGGCGTCGAACGTGTCGAGGAAGACCACGTCCGACCGCCACATCGCGTCGGCGTTCATCAGCCGCTTGAGCAGCTCCTTTCGCTCGCCGTCGTCGTCGGAGAACGCCCCCCCGGAGTCGAAGTCGGCGTGTAAGAAGAGCAGCTCCTCGTTCAAGAGCGGCTTCACCACGTCGTACTCCAGCGAGTGCATCTGGTCGATGAAGCCGCGGACGGTGAGCTCCGTCGACATCAGCGTCACCGACGCCCCCTCCTCGACGAGCCCGTAGGAGAACCGCTGGGAGATCGCGCTCTTTCCCGCGCCGTAATCGCCCTCGATGAGCACGATGCTCCCGCGGGGGATCCCGCCGCCGAGCTCCTTGTTCAGCCGGTCGCGCTCGCCCAGTCCGAGCGACAGCAGGTTGTCGGCGCGGGGCATCTACGCCTCCACCCGGAACCGGAAGGTCTCCTCGTCCCCGTTGACCGTGAGGTACACCCGGTGGTCGGTGGTCCCATCACCGCCGAGGCTCCCGACGTCGTCGACCGCGTCGAGGTCGATCGTGAGCTCGAGGACGTCGCCGCGGCTCCAGGCGGTCGCGCCGTCGACGGAGACGAGCTCCCCGGCCGTTCCGTCCGGGGCGACGTAGTGGCCGTCGAAGACCACGTCGAGCCCGGACCCGTCCGGAGCGAGCCGCTGTGTGCCGGTGTTCTTCACGAGAAGGGTCACGTTGTTCTCGGTTCCGTTGTACACCCCGCCGTTGGGGTCGGAGATCACCGTCACGTCCGTTCGGAGCTGTTGGGTCGCGTCGAGGCTACCGTCCTCGACGGCCGCGCTCACGCGGTCGACGCCGGTGGTGACCGTGCCGACGACGCCGGCGGCGATCACGAGGCTGGCGACGAACAGGATGAGGTGGGAGACCGGAACGCTCGCCATTCAGGCGCTCACCTCCGCGGCGTCGCGAACGCCCGACTCCGTGACGACGACGACGCGGCTCGCGTTCGCGAGGTCGGCGTCGACCGCCGCGTCCGGGATCGCGATCGAGAGCGTCTCGCCGTCGAGCCAGAGGTCGGTGTCGCCCGTGCCGTCGACGCTCGTCCACGACTCGTCGGCCGCGACGTCGACGTACTCGTTGTCGACGACGAGGCTCGCGTCGCTCACGACGAGGCCGACGGTCCCCTCGTTGGTCGCGTTCACGACGAGCTCGTCGTTTCCGCTCGCGTTGAACGTCGCGGACTCGACGGTGACGGCCGTGTTCTGGCGTTCGATCGCCCCCTCGTGGAGGTCGCGTTCGCCCTCGGTGACGCGCTCGAACCCGTTCGCCGCGACGGGGTAGAAGGCGGTGAACGCGAAGAACATCCCCGCGACGATGACGGCCGTCGACGCCGAGACGCTAACGCCCATCTCCCCACCCTCCGTCCGCCGGGTCGGCGCGGTCGGGATGCGGATCGGGGTCGTTCATCGGACGGGGCGAGTCGCCGTTCCGGCCGCTACCGGCGTCGGATCGCGGGCGGCGGTCGCGACCGTCCCGCCGAGCCGCCCCGTTCGACCGCTCGTGGGCGTGTTCGTCGTTCCCGTCGGACCGGGAATTCCGTCGGCCGTGGCCGCGGTCGTGGGGGCCTCGAGCGGATGCCGGGGGCTCGCCGCCGACAAGCGACCCGCCGGCGAGGTCGTCCCACCGGTCCAAGAGGACGAGGTGCCCGCCCGTGCCGTTGAGCTGCGTGATGTACCGCAGACTTCGCGTGTGATGCTCCCGGACCAGTCGGTCGGTTCCCGGCCGGTCGACGACGTTGCGGTCGATCGTCCCGAATCCGGAGAGGAAGTCCCGGAGCCGCGCGGCGGCGTCGGGGCCGATCCACTCGATCCGCTCGTAGTAGTTCACCGCGCGCACCGCGTCGGTGACGTCGCTCTCGGCGACGAGGAACTCCAGCCACTCCATCACGAGCAGGTCGCCGACGTAGTCGCCGGGCAGCTCGGTGAGGTATGGCTTGCCGCGCCGGCCCGCGAGGTCGTCTCGCCCGACGTACTCGAAGCCGCCCCCGTTCGCCTCGGCGGGATCGCCGCCGGGCGTCGGTCCGCGCGACCCGGCCGCCGAGGCCGGGTCCGGCTCCCCGTGGGCGTTCCCCTTCGGATCGGTAGCCGCTCCGACGGGGTCGTCCTCGAACCCCTCGCCGCCGGCACCGACGTCGTCATCGAGGCCGTCATCGAAGGCGTCGTTCCCGATCCCATCGTCGAGATCGCCGTCGACATCGTCGTCGAACGGCTCCGTTCCGTCCTCGAAGGCGCCCTCCTCGGGTGCCGTCTCGTCGCCGGCGTCGTCGGCCCAGTCGGCCTCCCCGGCGTCGTACTCCTCTTTGAGTTCGCTGAAGCTCTTTCCGTCGTCGTTCATGTCGTCGTCTTCCGCCGCCGGTTCGGTCTCGGACGCGGCGTCGGCGGGGTCGCCGTCGTCCGGTTGGCCGTTCGATTCGCCCTCGTCGTCCGCCTCCGCGAGGTCGTCGAAGTCGTCGAGCCCGTCGTCGTCGAGTCCGTCCTCGTCGAGCAGCTCCTCGTCGAAGAAGCCGTCCGCGTCCGCGCTCGCGACGTCGTCGTCGAGTTCCGCGTCGGCCTCGTCGTCGCCGTCGTCGTCGAAGAGGCCGAAGGAACTGTCCGCGGCACCGCCGCCGTTGAAGCCGCTGGACTCGTCGACGAAGGGGTTGATCCCGCGGGTGACCATCTCGTAGATGTCGAGGAGGTTCCGAACGTCCTCCTCGATGTCGTCGACCGCGGCGGAGATCTCCTCGTTCTCCGACCGCACCGTCGACACCGTCGAGGAGAGGGTGGCGACCTCGGCCTCGAGGTCGTCGAGACGCTTCTCCAACTCGTCGGTGTCGGAACCGCCCCCGCCGTCATCGAAGCCGTCGTCCCACTCGTCCATGCCGTCGAAGTCGTCGAAGCCGCCGTCTCCCATTCCACCGTCCAGACCGCCACCCATTCCACCACTTCCGCCGCCACCCATACCGCCACCGCCCCCCATCCCACCACTTCCGCCGCCACCCATACCGCCACCGCCCCCCATCCCACCACTTCCGCCGCCCGTTCCGCCGCCTCCCATACCGCCGCCACTGCCCATTCCACCGCCACCGAAGACGTCGTCGCCACCGTCCGCGTCGTCCCCGTCGTCGTCGAGGAACCGGTCGAGAACGCTCGCACCGACGAGCCCCAGCGTGGCGACTGTCCAAGCGACCGTCGAGACGCCCCACACCGATAGTTCGAGGCCCATTGTTCACAGGAACCCGTAGACGACACTTCAACCCACCCCTCAAAATATCAGGCGTGAGAACATGGCTGACGACGGGATCCTGTCCGCCCCGGCGGACGCTACAGGGTGCGTTCGAACCCGTCGGCCGCCCGGACGGCGAGGTCGCCGCCGGGCAGGAACCGGACCGTCCGACCGACCGCGTCGCCGACCTCGCTGGCGACGACGGGTATCCCGGCAACCTCCAGCCTTTCGCGGGCGCGCTCGACGTTTCGCGGGCCGACCGCGGCCGTGAGATCGAGCATCTCCGCGCCGCCGACGAGCCGCGCCTCGAGTCGACGGGGCGACGCGCCGGCCGACGCGAGCTCGTCGACCAGCGTTTCGAGCCCCGAGTCGACGTACTTCGCCGGGCGAGGGGATCGTGAGACGCTCCCGTCGGCGGACGGCAGCATGGCGTGGAGGAGTCCGCGGATCCCGGTCTCGGGGTCGACGAGCGCGACCGCGACGCAGGAGCCGAGCCCGCTCGTCGTCAGGGTCGCGCCGTCGCTCACGACGGCGAGGTCGCCGACGCCGACCTTCACGCGTCGAGGGGCGTCATTCCGGGCCGGATCGGATCGATCCGGATCGGTCCAACCCGAGGCGGGCCGGTCTCCCGACGGCGTGAGGTGGCTCATGTCTCGGCGAGGCGTTCCAGCGCTGCCGCCAGCTCGCGCTCGTCGGGGAGCGCGTACACGTCACAGCGTGCCTGTTCCCCCTCCATTCGGATCGCGGCGTCGATGACGAACCCGTAGTCCTGGCGGCGGCTCAGCGAGGCGACGAGCGGGCTGACCGTCGCCGAGCCGATGTCGTGGACGAACTCCGGCGGCGAGTGCGAGATGGACGTCCCGAGCACGTTCGCCCAGCCGTCGATGAATCCGCTCGTCATCACGTTGCCGAGTTCACGGAGCGCGTTCTCGGCCGTCCCGCCGAGCGGCTCGTCCGGCTCGGTCGGGAGCATCGCCTCGGCGACCGCGGCCGCCGACTCCTCCGAGAAGAGGATCGCGAGGTAGCCGCTCGGTTGTCCCTGGAGCTCGAAGACGGTCCCCGCGTGCGGCTCCGTTCCCACCTCGCTCGGCACGTCCGCGAGCGGGACGAACCGAAGCCGGCTCACGTCGACGGTGGTCTCGAGGCCGGTCATCATCCCGACGTTGTCGGCGGCGTTCGCGGAGCCGCGCTTCGCCAGCGACGCGAACGTCGAGAGCGACTCGTACGGGACCGCGGTGGTGGCACCCGCCGCGGAGCCGCCGGCACCCTCCGCGCCCGCGGTCGCCGCCGTGGCGGTCTTCCCGACGACGAGGTCGCGAAACGGCCCGGAGTCGGGCAGCATGTAGATGGAGAAATCGAGGTCGGTCGCCGTGGCGTCGAGCCGGCTCTCGAAGAGGAAGACGCCATCGCCGGCGAGCGCGCCGTCCGGCAGCACCGCCGCGCCGTCGGCCTCGAAGTACCGCGGCGGGGTCATGTCGATCGCCCGACCGAGGTAGTTGGCCCAGCCGTCGAGGAACCCGCCGAGCGCGATGTTGCCGACCTCCGTCACCGCGCTCCGACCCATCGACGCGCCGCCGGGCAACACCGAGAGCAGCCCGTCGACCTGGTCGGCGTCGAACGCGAGCACGGCCGATCCTTCCAGGCCGCCGTCGAGTCCGACGCGCACGCCGATCGACTCGCGGCCGGAGAAGGCCTCCGCGAGGTCCTCGCCGGTGGCGACGCTCGCGCCCGTCACCTCGACCGCGAGGTCCGACCCCGTCAGCTCGCCCAGCGCGTTGGCGGCGCGTTCGGCACCGCGCTCCGCGAGCCGGTTACACGCGCCGAGCGCTCGAACGTCGACGCGCATCAGACCGCCGACCCGATGGCGTCGAGGACGTTCGGCTTCTGGAACGGCTTCGTGATGTACCCCTCCGCGCCGGCCTTGATCGCCGCCTTCATCTTCTCCTCCTGGCCGACGCTCGTGCACATGATCACCGTCGCCTCCGGGTCGTCGCCCTTGATCTCCGTCGTCGCCTCGATCCCGTCGCGGATCGGCATCACGATGTCCATCATCACCAGGTCGGGTCCGTGTTCGTCGTACATGTTCACCGCCTCCACCCCGTTCTCCGCCTCGCCGACGACCTCGAACTCGCCCTCGAGTATCTCACGGAGCAGGTTCCGCATGAACTCCGAATCGTCCGCGATGAGCACGCGCTTCGCCATATACACGAACCCGGAGCGGGCGTCCACTTAACCGCTCGCCCGCGGTTCTCACCGTTGAGAACGCTCTCCGTCGGGCATGCGATCGGAACTCAGACCCAGTGGCCGATCAGGTACGTCGCGCCCACGACGACCGTCCCGCCGAACGCCTCGCGGGTTCCGACGGGGATGAGCGCCGGCGTCGACGAGGTGTCGGTCTCGTCGGGAGCGTTACCGCCGTTTCCGTCGGGGTCGGACCCGTTCCCGCTCTCCGTCCCGTTCGCGGTGTCGGTTTCCTCTCCGGCGTCCGTCCCGTTCGCGGTTTCCGTGTCGCCTCCACCGTCCGTGCCGTTTCCAGCCCCGGCGTCGCCTCCGTTCCCCGTGTCGTCCTCGGTTTCCGTTCCGTTCGTCGATCCCGCTTCGTTCCCGGGTTCCGTTCCGTTCGAGACCTCGGTTCCGTTTTCGGTTCCGCTCCCGTCGTCCCCGTCGTTTCCGTCCGCTTCGTCGTCTCCGGCCGCCTCGTCGTCGATCTGAGTCACGGCCGGGTCCGGCTCGACCGTGAGCGTGCCCGTCGTCTCGTCGCCGTCGATCGCCAGCGTGTACGAGTACGTCCCGGGATCGAGGTCGACCGTCGTCCCGTCGAACGTCTCGTTCCGTGGCTCGTCCGGGGCGACGGTCACGTACCGTTCCTCGTATAGCTCCCCGCCGGCGACCTCGAGCGACAGCGGTTCCCGGTTCTCGACGACGCCGGCGTTGCGAACCGTCACGGACAGCTCGGAGAGCGTGTCGCCGCGGGTCACGTTGAGCTCGGTCGTCTCGTCGTCGAGCCGGAGCCGGTCGGGCTCGTCGGCGTCCGCGACCACGATCGCCGTCCGGCTGTCGTAGGGTCCCGAATCGGCGTACAGGTCGACCGTCAGTCGATCGCCGGGCTGCGCCTCGCCGATCCCGGGATCGATGCTGAAGTTCCCGTCGTCGTCGATGCGGACCGTCGACTCCGCGGTCCGCGGCGTCTCGCCGCCGTCGTAGGCGAACACGGCGGTCAACTCGGTCGCGGGGAGAAGCGTCGTGGTTCCGGTGACTCCGTCACCGTCGACGAGGATCTCGCCGTCGTCGGTGACGTGATCGTATCGGAGGTATCGCTCGCTGACCGAGAACGTCGAGTCGACGGAGACGCCCGTCCCGTCGGTCGAGAGGTACGGGAACTGCTCGGGCACCCCGTCGTCGCCGACGGAGGCGGCAGCGAAGGGCGCGTCGGCGTCGACGGCGTCCGGATCCTCGGCGAACCGATACCGCTCGCCGTCCGCTCCGTCGAGGCCGAACTCGACGCGGTACTCCTCGCCGGGATCGAGCCGGTCGCCGATCGCGTTCCCGTCGCTCGTGTCGATCACGAGGTAGAAGCGGCCGGCAGTCGGGTCGTCCGGCGCGCTCTCGAGCTCGCTCGCCGACTCGAAGATCAGCGTGGCGTCCTCGAGCTCGTCGGGGCCGATCCGCGTCGGCGCGCTGTTCCGGCCGGGGTTCGTCTGTTCGATCTCCAGGAACACCCCCTCCTCCGCGGCGAGCAGGTCGCCGAGGACCGCACCGGTCGCGTTCTCGCCGGCGGTGACCGTGCCGGCTTCGTGCTCGTCGGCGAGGTGCGAGAGCGCGCCCCAGATCCCGGCCGCCTCGACGCCGATCACGAGCCGGTCCCCCTTCGTGACGGCCGAGCGCTCGAGCCCGTCGCTTCGCAGCGAGCCGACCGGCTCGATCCCCTCGGGATCCGAGTCCGGATCCGCCGGCATCGTCGTGAACACCTCCACCTCCTCTGCCACCCGGTGCTCCGGCTCGGTCAAGACGAGTTCCGAGCGCTCGGATTCGGCCGCTGGGGCGACGGTGCCGTCCCCGCCAACGGTGAAGGTCGCGTTGTCGACGAGCGAGAGCCGATAGCGCTCCGGCGCGAGCGGCCGGACCGTCCCGTCCGCGCCCGTGTTCGACGGGAGTCCTCCGAGACCGCTCGCGACTGACTCGCCCTCCTCGTCGACGAAGTCGAGCGAACAGCCGGTCGCCGCACAGCTCGTCGCGCTTCCCTCCTCGCTCGTGACGGAGACGTAGTCCACTCCCGTGCCGGCCACGCGAGTGTTGAGGGTCAGGGTGACCGAGCCCTCGCCGTCGACCTCGACGACGTCGACGAACCCCACCGGACCCCCCGAATCGCTGAGGCGGTTCCCGCCGACGAGGAGATACTTGGGTCCGTTCTCGACGCTCACGGTCACCTCGGCGAGGTCGCCGGCGGTCGTCGTGTACGTATCGGATCCGAAGGACGCGTTCACCGCGGCGGGAGCCTCCCCGACCGGTCCGGCGTCGATCGCCGCCGTCTCGACGGAGACGGGTGAGTCCCCCGCGGTCGCCGTGCCGACCGCGGGAAGCGTGCTCACGATGAGGAACCCGACGAGGAGGACGCCGAGGAGACACGCGACCGCTCGGCGGGCGGGGATCGCGGGGAGGAGGGGGTCGTTCGTCGACGGTGAGGGGGAGTGCTGTGGCATCGTGTGGCTCGTCCGCGAGGTCCGTCCAGGGACGGACCGTCGTCGTTCGGCCTCGACTCCATCGCACGCCGACTAAAACGTGCGCCCCTGATTATCAATGTAGAAAATATTCGGAACTATCGATATTTTTCTTTAGAGGGCCTGTGTGTGGCTATCCGGACGTCGAGATCCGCGTCGGATCGGGTAGCGGACCGAAGAGTTAAGCCCGCTCGCGGTGCCGTTTCGATGAGGATGAAGTCCTGTCCCCGCTGTGAGGCGTCGATGGACGACTCCGCCCGGTTCTGCTCGGAGTGCGGCGCGCCGCAGACCGAGGAGGCGGCCGAGGAGCTCGACCAGTACGTACAGCGCCAGGCGAAGCAGGTGGCCGCGCAGTCGGGAGGGATCAGGGGCGACGGCGGGTCGACCGGCGGGGGAACCGGGTCCGGAGACGTCACCGCCGCCGACGTCTTCGGCGTCGCCGCCGAGGAGCTGACCGAACGCGAGCAGCTGTGGCGGCGCGGGACCTACGTCCTCGGGTACGCCACCGTCGTGATCGCGCTCACGCAGATCGCGAACCCCGGCGCGTGGTTCCTCCTCCTGGGCGGGATCGCGATCCTGCCGCCGACCCGGCGACTGCTCGGACTGCCGGTCGGCGGGACGTTCAAACGGGAGGCGATGGCGGGGCTGTACGCGGTCTTCGTGGTACTCGGCGCGGTGCTGTTCTTCGTGTTGTAGCGTGGGAACCGCCGAGCTCCGTCGATCCGTGGCCGATCCGTCTGCGATCCCGTTCGTTCGACTGCGGTGGCGTGCGCCGGTGAGCGACCGTCAGGGCGCGAACCGACCGCACGAGGGAGTCGAGTGGTCGAAGGGAAGCGGAGACCGCTCGACAGGGGGAGAGCGAAGCTCTCGCTTGAAACCGGACGCAGTCCGGTGATGAGTCTGGGGAGGCGTGAGGTGCGGGGCTGTGCGGTTTGGGTGGGGCTCAAAGGAACAGTCGCGAGGACGACGCACGGCGCAGCAAGCACCGCAACGAGGGAGCGATAGCGACCGAGTGAGGAGCACAGCGAGCCGCGCGAGTCGTCGCGGCTGGGGCTTTGAAGACATGGTCCGCGGTCACGAACGTACCGAACTCTTCGGCTCCAAACGATATATGTCTCTCACTCGATCCGGAAGCCGCCGGCGTCCTCGGCGGCGCGGATCAGGTCCGCGATGGAGTCGTTCGCGGAGAGCCCTTGGCTCGCGGCGAAGCGTTTGATCGCCACCGGCGGCACGTCGACCGGGCTGTCGGCGGCGACGAGCAGCAGCCCGAGCGCCTCGGCGGGGTCCGTTCCCGGGCCGGCGTTGGCGACGAACCACGAGAGGGTGTTGTCGAAGGTGGCGGTCACGTCGTTCGAGACCATGCGATTGCGCGCGGTCGAGCCCTTCGCGTGGAGCGTCATGTCCACCCCGTAATCGAAGCCGTCATCGTCGAAAGAGTTCGCCAGCCACCGGCTCACGGCGCGGCGGTCGACGTCGCCTTCACCCGCACTACTCGTGCCGCCCGCACCGCCTCGATCACCGGCGACCGGCTCGCGCTCGGCGGCGGGGCTGGGGTTCGTCGCCGACTGGAACCCCGACCCGTTGACCGGCTCGGGGTCCGGTGCGGACGCCCGTGATCGCCGCCGGACGTTCGGGCGGCCGTCGGTCCCAACGACGTACCGGCCCTGCCCGATCTCGACGACGCTCTCGTCGTCGGTGAAATCGAGGTCGTCGGGGTCGGCCGGCGGTGCGTCGTGGTCACTCATGGGGAAAGCGTGGTCGCGCGAGAAAATAGGTGTTCCGGGCGACCGGATCCGCCGGAAAAGCGGTTAGCGGGCGGTTCGTGGCTCGTTAGAGCCTGACGGCTTCGTCCTGGCTGTTGAACAGATCAGGCGCACGAAGTTCAACCTGCGTCGTCGCACCGGCGGGCGAGACGATGTCGAGCGTGGCCTGCTCACCCTCACCGAAGGCAGTACCGCTCTCTTGGAACGCGCCCGCGTTCGGGTTCAAGAGGATCTGGAACTGCGACTCGCTGTCGAGGACGGCAGTTTCCTGGAGCGTACCGTCGTCACGGACAGCAAACTCAGTACCGGTAAGATCGCTCGTACTACTGGCCAGATCGATGACTTCGATAGTATCGGTACCGTACTCAGTCGGTCCCGTCGTATCAATGAGCGTCACGTCGATAGTCTCACCGTCATCGATGGTGAGTGTCGAGATATCGAGGTCACTGTTGACGGAATCCGCCGTAATGGAAGTCGCTCTCGTAGTCGTTCCATCAGCGTCTTCGAATTCGATCTCGTAGTCGGTTTCAGTTCCCGAGAGGGTGCTCACGGCCACATCAACGGTCGTATCTCCCGGGTCAACTTGGGTTTGCGCATCGATCTCATCGTCTCCACTCGGGATGGATGTCGACTCATCAAGAGTTCCACCCGCCTTGAAGACGAGATTCTCCTGTCCACCCGGGCCCACTGCCTGAATGGTCGTTTCAGTTAAGTCGATGTTGTCAGATCCAGGTGCTCCAGAGACTGAGACGCGGATCTCGTTGAGCGTGTCGGCTCCCGAAGCGACGATACCGACCGTGCTCCCGACTTCAATTCGCTCGGACACGAGGTCCGTGCTCTCCTGCCCGGTCGCTTCCGCCTGTGATTGGAGGAAACCGGCCGTGTTGATCAGCACGCCAGCGGCGATCGCTGCCACCAGCACCATCGCGATGAACACGATGAGCGTCCCGATCCCCACTTGACCGCGATCCTCGGGGTTAGTGATGAATTCGAACATCGTTACAGCCTCACCGAGTTGTCTTCGCTCGTGATGGTCGTCGGGACACGGATCTCCTTCGTCGTCGTCGCGCCCGCAGCCGTCGTGAACGTCACCGTCAGTCGCTCACCTTCGCTGAGGACGTTGTAGTCGATGTCTCCCGTATTACCGTCGAGAAGGATTCGAACGTTGACGCGGTCGCTGTTGTCGGTGAGAATGTGTCCGCTGTCGGTGCCGATGATGTCGTCCGTCGTGACTTCACTCACGTCCGTCTCGTGGAGATCGAACGTCGCCTGTCCGCCCTGGCCGATGAATTCGGCCGTCGTCTGTTGGAGGTCGACCGGGCTCGACCCGGGTGCGAGCGCCACGACGAAGTTGACCGCTTCGATCTCGTCGTAGTTCGCCGTGTTCACCTCGCCGGAGGTACTGACGACCTGAAGTCGATCGCTCACTTGACTCGTACTCTCCTGTCCCGTCGCCTCCGCCTGCGTCTGGAGGAAGCCGGCCGTGTTGATCAGGACGCCGGCGGCGATCGCCGCCACCAGTACCATCGCGATGAACACGATGAGCGTCCCGATCCCCACTTGACCGCGCTCTTCCTCGTCGAATATGGTTTCGAACATTGGTTTGTTGTGTGGGCCCGCGGCCTGCCCGACGGGCGTTATCGCTACGGAGCGGGAATTCCCTATTAAAGACACGGGGCGGGTTATCTATGTTGATAAACGACTGCTGTCATGCGTTTTTCGGGATTAATTCTACTAGTTAGTTACAGAATTCAACAACGACGAGCCGACCTGGCTATCAGATCTGGATCCGAGAGGTCACCGCTCGCGAAGCTCGGCCACGTCGACCTCGGAGATCACGAACTCCCGCGTGCCTGGCTCATAGACGGCGAGGCTGCCGGCGACGAGCGCCATCGATCCCGCGAGCAGGCCGGTGTTGACGAGGAGGAGCGCCGGGGGGTTCGCGAACGCGGTCCGGAACGCGGCGAACGGGGTGGCGAGCGCGGCGACGACGACCAGCCCGAACCCGACGGCGAGGTACGCCATCGCCGTCCGTCCCGAGGAGCGGTACGCCGTCACCGCGAACGCCGACAGCGTCGCGCCCGCCCCCGCGAGCACGGTGGTCGTCACGAGGTACAGCCCTTCGATGAGGTCCATACGCGGCCTGTCCGTCCGGACACGATAAACCTCCGGTGTGCGGTATCAATACCGATACTCCGGACGGATGCCGGACGCTCGATCGGAACCGAGAGCCGAGCGAACGGGACGTGCCCAGAGCCGCATTCCCCGCGCCTTCGACGGGGATCGGCTCCCGCGATCGAACCCAGCACCGATATCTTTTTGCGTGAAAGACTCATATTTGATAACGATAATGGCGGGGGACGACCTGATCACGGTACTCGGGAACAAATACAACACGGACATCCTGAGCGCGACGGGGGACGCCAAGTCGGCTCAGGACCTGAGCGAGGAGCTGGAAGTCCCCATCGCGACGTGTTACCGGCGGATCAACGAGCTGGAGGAGGCGGACTTGCTCGAGCTCCACGACCGGCCCCTCTCGGACGAGCACCGCCGCGTGAAGGTGTACCGCCGGAAGGTGGACGGCGTCGACGTCGACTTCCGCGACGGGCTCACCGTCGAGATCAAGGAGCGCTCCGCGGTCAAGAACCGTCTCGACGACGTGTGGCGCGACCTCTCCGCGAGGGGAGATTGAGTCAGAACGACGGCTCGTCCGACCGGCTCATCATCGAGAACCCGCCCGCGCGCTCGTGGACCGTGATCCCGCCCTGTCCGATGTCCATCGGGAAGATGTCCGTGTCGATGTCCTGTTTGCGCATCTTGGCGACCCAGACGTAGCGGTTGACCCCCGAGTCCGTCGGCGTCTGGATGAAGTAGATGTTGCCGTCGGTGAGGAAGTTCTCCAAGCCGACCTCGGTGTCGGGAAACACCGCGCCCTGCTCGTTGATCAGCAGGGAAGTGAGCCCGTTCGCCTTGAGGATGTCCGAGAACTTCAGCAGGTACGTCCGTTTCTCCTGTTCGTCGTCGAAGAACAGCTGGAACATCGACAGCGAGTCGAGCACGAGCCGGTCGAACTCCTCGCCCTCGATCGTGTCGAGCAGCTTGTCGACGGCCGTCGAGAAGTCCGTCTCTCGAAGCATCTGGCGCTTGTCGAGGATCACGATCTCGCCGTCGTCGACTAACTCGCCGAAGTCGTCGAACCCGACCGACTCGGCGGCGGCGCGGATGTCGGCTTCGTCCTCCTCGAAGGAGACGTACACGCCGCGCTGGTCGTGGTCGGTGACGCCCGTGTAGAGGTACTGGATCCCGAAAATGCTCTTTCCGGTGCCGGGGTTCCCGGAGATCAGGACGGTCGATCGCTCCGTGATGCCGCCGGTGAGGATCGAGTCGAGCCCCTCGACTCCGGTAGAGACGAGTTCTGACATTCGCCTTGGCCTTCGCGTCGGGAACATATAAAAGACGGTCCGTTCGAACCGCCGTACCGAACGCGAGGACGACCCGGTCTCCGTGACGGAGGGGACGGCGATAGCTTTATTCGTCGACACGCCGCCACGTCCAGTATGCCCGGTGAAACGTACCCCGTCGCCCTCGACGGTGATCGACGGTGAGCGAAGCGACGGTCCTCGTCGTGGAGGACGAGCCGGACATCTCGGCGTTGTACGCCGGCTTCCTCGAGGAGCGCTACGACGTTACCGTGGCCGAAACGGCCGCCGAGGCGATGGACACCGTCGACGAGACCGTCGACGCCGTCCTGCTCGACCGGCGGCTCCCCGACGGGAGCGGCGACGACGTGCTCGAATACATCCGAGAGAACGACCTCGATTGCCGGGTCGCGATGGTGACCGCGGTCGAGCCCGACTTCGACATCATCGGCATGGGATTCGACCTCTACTTGACGAAGCCGGTGAGCCGGGCGAACCTCCTGGCCGCGCTCGAGACGCTTCTGACCCGCGACGAGTACGACGACCTCCTCCAGGAGGCCGCGGCCCTGGCGAGCAAACGTGCGGTCCTCAAAGCACAGAAACCGACCGCCCAGCTCGACGGGAACGAGGCGTTCGACGAACTCGTCTCCCGGCTCGACGAGCTCAACGCCGACATGGACGCCATCGCCGAGTCGCTCTCGACGGACGACTACCGCGCGATGTTCCGGGACATCGGCGAAGCTTGACGTCCCCCCTGCTTCACGAGAGCTGATCGCCGACCAGCGCGTCCGCCGCCGCGAGGAACGCGTCGCGTTCGTCGATCGGGATCGTCGCGCCGGCGGCGACGTCGTGGCCGCCGCCGTCGCCGCCCACGGACCGGCTCGCCTCCCGCATCACGGCCGAGAGGTCGAGTCCCTGTCGAACCAGCCGCCCGGTCCCGCGCGAGGAGACCTTCAGCTCCTCCGCGTTCTTCTCCGCGAACGCGACGACGGGCTTCGAGCGGTCGACGGCTGGCGACCCGGCGGCCATTCCGGCCACGATCCCGACGATGGTCTCGCGGATCCGCGAGCCGGCGTCGAACCACTGGAGGTGCTCCTCGTGGGTCACGCCCTCGGATTTCACCCACTGGAGTCCCTCCGAGAGGTTCCGTCTGTGGTTCCGAAGCAGCCGTCGTGCCTCCGCGAGCGCCGCGTCGCGGTCGCCGAGACAGACCGCCAGCCCCACGTCCGCACGCTCGTACCGGGCGGTCGCGTTGAGCAGCGTCGAGAACTCGCTGACGTCCCGAAGCTCGGTGCCAGATTCCTCTCCGAGCAGCGTGTAGGAGGTGCCGACGAGCGTCTCGATCCGGTCGGCCGGAACGCCCGAGGCGACGGCACGCTGCATCAGCGCGGAGACGAGCGTCCGGCGCTCGTCGCCGTCGAGATCGACCCAGCGCCGCCACTCTCCGTCGCGTTTCACCTCGACGTCGAGGTCCCGAAGGAACCCGATCGCGCCCGCCTCGTCGTTGGATATCCCCGGGATCTGAACGTCCGAGGCGTACTCCAGCAGCTTCGGGAGCGGACGCGTCTGTCGGCCGTAGAGGTCGAGGTCGGTGCGCTCCTCCAGGACGCCCGCGTCGACGCCGTCGGCGACGATCGCCTCGTTCGCGCCGACGAGCCCGCCCCCGCCGTCCTGCATGTCGCCGACCGCGCCGACGACCGCCAGCCCCGCCAGGTCGCGGTTGTCGCCGTCGGCGTCCTCGAGCGCCCGGGCGAGGACGTAGCTCGCGCCCGCCCCCGAGAGCTCGCTCGCGCCGTCTATCCCCTCGAGAAGCGGGTTGAGATGGAACTCCGTGTCGTCGTCGGCGGGCCGGTGATGGTCGGCGATCACGGGAACGAAGTCGCCGCGGGCCTCGTGGTCGGCGATCACGTCGAGCTGTCCGGAGCCGAAGTCGGTGAAGAGCACGACCTCGAACTCGCGGGCGGCGATCCCCGCGACCGACTCGGCGTCGAGCCCCTTCTCGAAGACGACCTCGTGGTCGATCCCGGCCCGCGCGAGCGCCGACGACGCGACGGCGGCGCTCGTGAGCCCGTCGGCGTCGATGTGTGAAGCGAGCAGGACGCGGTCGGCCTCACGTAGCCGGTCGGCGCAGGCGCGGGCCCGTTCGCCGAGAGCGGGAACCGGAATGTCGGCGGCTGCCATTACCGGCCGATGGGTCGTCATGGGGGATAAACGCACGTTTCGCTCGACGCGTTACCGTGTCGATCCGTCCCGGGTTCCTCGAATCTCACCGTTCCACCGTCAGGGACCTCACCGTTCCACCGTCAGCTCGAGCCGGGCGTCCCGTGCGGAACGTCCGACCTCGACGGCGTACTCCCCGGCGTCGACGGTCCAGCCGTCCTCGGGGTCGTACCGGGAGAACGCGAGGTCGTCGAGCCGCACGGTGACGGTTTCGCTCTCGCCGGCGGCGACGGCGACGCTCTCGGCTCCGGCGAACTCGCGGACGGGGCGGTCGACGCCCGCGACGTCCGGCGGACGGACGTACGTCTGGACCACCTCGCGGCCGTCGCGGTCTGCGACGTTCGCGACGGTGACCGTGACGGCGACGTCGTCGAAACGCTCATCGCCGCCATCGCCCTCCTGGACGACCTCGAAGCTCGCGTCGCGATACTCGAACTCCGCGTACGAGCGGCCGTGGCCGAACGGGTAGGTGGGCTCGGGGTCGCGGGCGTCGAACCAGCGGTAGCCGACGAGGACGCCCTCGTCGTGGCTGACGCGCCCGTCGACGCCGGGGAAGCGCCGGCGGTCGGCCGTCGGATACGCCGACTGCGGCGCGAACGTGACCGGGAGCCGACCGCCCGGGTCGACGTCCCCGTACAGGAGCGCCGCGAGCGCGTCGCCGTGGACCTGCCCGGGGTACCAGTTGAGGAGGACCGCGTCGACCGCGCCGCCCCACGGGAGTTCCACCGGGCCGCTCGCGGCGATCGCGACGACGGTCCGGTCCGCGGCCGCGGCGACCGCCTCGATCAGTTCGTCCTGGCTGCCGGGGAGGCCGAGCTCGTCCCGGTCGAGCGCCTCCGTCGTGGTGTCGCGGACGACGACGACGGCGACGTCCGCGGCCTCGGCGGCCGCGACCGCCGAGTCGATATCGTCGTCGAGGTCGTCGGTCGTGGAGTCGTCCTCGGTATCCGTCGCGTCGACGGGATCGGCCACATCGTCGGTATCGGTCACGCCGACGGGGTCGATCCCGTCGGCGCTCTCTCCCGTCTCCTCCTCTCCGCCCGTCACGAGGTCGAGCATCGAGACGCCCTCGATCGGCGGGTGACCCGGGACGACGGTCACGGCTCCGTCGGCGCGCGCCTCGAGGCCCTCCCGCGGCGCGGTGCTCGTCTCGGGTGTCGTCTCCGAGGAACCGCCCCCGCCGAGGACCGGCTCGTCCACCGTGGGGCCGACGAGCGCGACGTCGGCGTCGGCCGGAAGCGGGAGGGATCCCTCGTTCTTCAGCAGGACGGACCCGCGCGTCGCCACCTCGAACGCGGTCCGGCGGTGGGCCTTCGCGTCGACCTCGACGGGAGAGCGGTCGCCGTCCAACACCCCGGCCCGGTCCATCGTCCGGAGGACGCGCGTTGCCATGTCGTCGAGCCGCTCCCGCGGGAGCGACCCGTCCCGGACCGCCGCCGGGAGCGTCTCGTCGAACGGCTCGCACGTCTCCGAGTCGGGCATCCCGCGAGCGATCTCGGGTGGGATCGGGTCGTCGGAGGCGGGGGCGTCGTCATCGCCGTCGTCCGCCATCGCATCCGACGTCCCCCCCATCGGGACGCCCGGCATCTCGACGTCGAGGCCGGCGGCCGCGGCGTCGACCGCGCCCTCGGTCCCGTACCAGTCGGAGACGACGTAGCCGTCGAACCCCCACTCCCGCTTCAACACGTCCGTCAGCAGTCGCCGGTGGTCGCTCATCCGGGTCCCGTTCACGCGGTTGTACGCCGACATCACCGACCCGGCACCGGCCGCGACCGCGGCGCGGAACGACGGGAGGTACAGCTCACGGAGCGCCCGCTCGTCGATCTCGGCGCTGACCGTCGCACGGTCCGTCTCCTGGGCGTTCGCGACGTAGTGTTTCGGCGTCGCGATCACGCCCTCGGACTCGATCCCCTCGACGACGCTCGCGGCGGTCGCGGCGGACGACACGGGGTCCTCGGAGAAGTACTCGAAGTTCCGCCCGCCCTGCGGGACGCGGATCAGGTTCGTCCCCGGCGCGAGCAGGGCGTCGGCCCCGGCCGCCCGGGCCTCGCGACCGAGCGCGGCTCCGTGTTCGCGGGCCAACTCGTCGTCGAACGTCGCTGCCAGCGCGATCGGAGCGGGGAACGCGGTCGCCGATTCGTCGGGGATCCGGACGCCGAGCGGCCCGTCGACCATGCAAAGCGGGGGGACGTCGAGCCGTTCGACGCCCGCGAGGTATCCCGTCGCGCGCCCGGTCGGGTCCGTCGTTCCGGAGACGAGACGGACGGTCTCCTCGAGCGTGAGCGCCTCGACCAGCCCGCGAACCGGCGTGTCCTCGGTCATGACTGACCGTCGGTCGCCCGGCCCAAAGGCGTTCGGTCGACGGCGGACGGAAGCTCGTGGCCGGCGGAACGCGGCCAGCAGACCGTAGCCACCAGAACGCGAACCGCGCTCGACCCCGACCGCGGCCGGGTCCGGCAGACCTTGCCGTAACTGACAGTTATAGACGCCTAAAGATATATGCGCTACATACATGACACGTGGGTTCGACACCCGGAGTCTCCACGCCGGATCGTCCGCCGATCCGGCGACCGGGGCTCGCGCGACGCCGATCCATCAGACGACGTCCTACGAGTTCGAGGACGCCGACTCGGCGGCCGATCTGTACGCGCTCCGGGCGGACGGGGACGTCTACTCCCGCGTCTCGAACCCGACCGTGCGCGCGCTCGAGGACCGCCTCGCCGACCTGGAGGGCGGGTCGGGAGCGGTCGCGACCGCCTCCGGAATGGGGGCGTTCGACGCGATCACGACGGTTCTCGCGAGCGCGGGCGACAACGTCGTCGCCAGCGAGGAGATGTACGGCGGCACCGCGACCCACCTCACGAGCGTCGCGAACCGCCGCGGGGTCGAGGCCCGCCTCGTCGGCACGACCGACTACGAGGCGTACGACGACGCCATCGACGACGACACCGCCTTCGTCCACGTGGAGACGATCGCGAACCCCTCCCTCGTCACGCCCGACTTCGAGCGTCTCGCGGGGATCGCCCACGCGAACGCGGTCCCGCTCGTCGTCGACAACACGTTCGCGACGCCGCACCTCTGTCGGCCGATCGAGCACGGCGCGGACGTCGTCTGGGAGTCGACGACCAAGTGGATCACCGGCAACGGCACCACCGTCGGCGGGGTCGTCGTCGACGGCGGCACCTTCCCGTGGGACCACCCCGAGGCGGAGTACGCGGAACTCTCGGGCGAGTCGCCGGCGTTCCCGATCGACTTCGTGGAGCGGTTCGGCGACGCCGCGTTCGCGAACGTCGTCCGCCAGCGGGCGGTCCGTCCGACGGGGAGCCAGCAGTCCCCCTTCGACGCCTGGCAGACCCTCCAGGGCGTGGGAACGCTCCCGCTCCGGATGGAGCGCCACTGCGAGAACGCCCGACGAGTCGCCGAGTTCCTTCGCGAGGACGACCGGGTCGACTGGGTGACGTATCCAGGGTTCGAGGAGCACCCGACTCACGCGAACGCGAACGAGTACCTCGACGGCGGGGACGACCCCGACGACGGCGACGACCCCGGGTCCGGCTACGGCGGGATGATCACCTTCGGGGCCGCGGGGGGTTACGCGGCCGCGAAGACGCTCTGTGAGTCGGTCGACCTCGCGAGCTTCCTCGCGAACATCGGCGACGCGAAGACGCTCGTCATCCATCCCGCCTCCACCACCCACGCACAGCTCGACGCGGAGGCGCGGGCGGCGGCGGGCGTCCGGGAGGACATGGTCCGGCTCTCGGTCGGCATCGAGGACCCGGACGACGTGATCGCCGACCTCGACGCGGCGCTGTCGGGGGCGGTGAACGCCTCGGGGACGGACGACGGAACGGGGAGGGAGTGAGGATGGCGGCCACGCCCACCGACGCCGGCGTCGCGACCCTCGGGGAGTTCACCTTCGAGTGCGGGCAGTCGATCCCCGAGCTGCACGTCGGCTACGAGACGTACGGCGAGTTCGACGGCGACAACGTCGTCCTCGTGTGTCACGCGCTCACCGGCAGCCAGAACGTCGCCCGGACGCCCGAGCGCGACGCGGACGCGGGACAGGCCGGACAGGCGCGCGCGTGGTGGGACGACGTGGTCGGCCCGGGAAAGGCGATAGACACGACCGAGTACTACGTCGTCTGTGCGAACGTTCCCGGTTCCTGTTACGGCACCTCGGGGCCGGCCAGCGAGCGCCCGGCCGATCTGAACCTCCCCGGCGACGAGCCCGACCACGACCGCTGGGGGACGGCGTTCCCGCCGGTTCAAGTCGAGGACTGGACGCGCGCACAGCGCCGCCTGCTCGACCACCTCGGCGTCGGCCGGCTCCGGGCGGTCGTCGGCGGGAGCGTCGGCGGGATGAACGTCCTCGAGTGGGCGAAACGCTACCCCGACGACGTCGACCGTATCGTTCCCGTCGCCGCCGCGGCCAGGCTCGACGCGCAGTGTCTCGCGCTCGACGCCATCGCCCGCCGGGCGATCCGGTCGGACCCGAACTGGAACGGCGGCGACTACTACGGCGAGGGTCGCGAGTCGCCCGACACCGGGCTCGCGATGGCCCGGCAGATCGGCCACGTGATGTACCTCTCGAAGGCGTCGATGGAGCGGAAGTTCGGCCGACGTTCGGCCGGCCGGGACTCGCTGAGCCGGGAGGAGGGTGACCTCGGACTGGCGGCCGATCCCGCGGCCGCCTTCTTCCCGTACCGCGAGGTGGAGTCGTATCTCGACTATCAGGCGGAGGGGTTCGCGGAGCGGTTCGACGCCAACAGCTACCTCTACCTCACGCGCGCGATGGACGAGTACGACCTCGCCGCCGGCTACGGCTCCGATGCCGACGCGCTCGCCGCCTTCGAGGGCGAGGCGCTCGTGGTGAGCTTCACCGGCGACTGGCACTTCACCGTCGAGCAGGCCGCCTCCGTCGCGACCGCCTTCCGCGAGCGCGACGTCCCCGTCGCCCACCACGTGATCGACTCCGACCACGGGCACGACGCGTTCCTCGTCGAGCCCGAACACGTCGGCCCCCCGCTGCGCGACTTCCTCGCGGACGGGGTCGAGGGGCACGCGGTCGACGACCAGGGTGGCGACGGCTCCCCGCGAGACGAACCCGACCGCGACCCGGACCACGCCCCCGTCCACTCCAGCCTGTTCGGCGGGTAACGCTGGCAGATGGCGAGTCGGATTCGGTGGTGAAACCATCGTAACGATCGACGTCTCGCGGTGGCGCGCCTGCGAGCGCCCGCAAGGGTGCGAGCAGAACGCGAGGGACGCGGCGAGGGAGGTGCGAGTGGAACGAGCACCTCGGTTGCGAGCGGTGAAACCGCGAGCAACGAGCCGCGAGGTTGGGGAGGTGTGAGGTGCGGGGCTGTGCAGTTGGGTGGGATTCAAAGGGGCAGCCGCGAGGAGCGCGCAGGCGACGCAAGCACTGGAAGGAGCGAACGAAGTGAGCGACTGAAGCGCACAGCGAGCGTGCGCGCTCCTCGCGGCTGGGGCTTTGGAGGTGTTCTCCGCGCCAGCGACGATTATTAAACGGCCGGAGTACACTCGAAGCGATCGCGTCCCAGAGATGGGCTCGGGCGGGTTCGAACCTCACTCACTCCGCTCGCTTCGTTCCCTGCTTCGAACCCGCCCTCGCATCACGTCGCCGTCGCTCGCGGATCGCTCGCGACAGCGACAGTGGGCTCGGGCGGGTTCGAACCGCCGACCTCAGCCTTGTAAAGGCCGCGTCATAACCAGCTAGACCACGAGCCCCCGTCGAGGGAAGCCGCCGCGAGCGGAAAACGGTTTCTACTCAACGTCGACAGAACTCGTAAGACCGCCCGAACGCCGTCCGATCAGCCTGCTACCGGCGTCTCGAGACACGGGGTGACGGCCTGATGGCGGTCGCGTCCGGGCCGTTCTGCGGAGCGCTCGGCTGTCGCGACGAGGCCGACCACGTCATCCGCCTCGAGGACGGTCGCGAGCGTCCGACGTGTGCGTCGGACGCTCGCGACGGGACGGTGATCCGCGATGTCTGAAGACGACATCTCCGCGCGTGACGCCCTCGCCGTCGCCCAGAGAGCGCTCGCTCGTGTCAACGACTTCGAAGAGCGGATAGATCAGCTCGAAGCGTCGCGTGGAGAGCTCCAGGAAGACCTCACCGCGGTGAAGCTCCGGCTCTCGGAGATCGACGAGGATCGTCCGTACGAATCGCTGTCGATCAACGAGAAGGTCGGCATGGTCCGCGAGCACGCGTTTCGGAAGGCGACCGACCGCAACGGACGCGCGAAGTTGGACTACGACGACGTGATGTACGAGGTGTTCGACGGGAAGCCCGGATCGAAGCACTGCTACAAGCTCATCCGGCTCGCAGCGGGACTCGACGCAGACGAGAAGACCGGCGGGACGATCCCGGGGTTCACCGCTCGCGACCCCTCGAGCGGCAACTACCACCTCGCCGTCGACGCTGTCGAAGCCAAGCGCGGCGAGGTCTTTTTCCCGAGAACAAAACCCGACGGGGAGGGGGTGGCCTGAGCATGCCCTCGTTCGCCCGCGGTATCCCACCTCCGTTGTACTGGATGAAGATCCCGTTGTAGATCAGTCTGTAAACAACTGTCCGCTAGCCGAGAGGCCGTCGTTTAGGCCGACGTTTGGCCGACGTCGACGGTCGCGGACAACGCCGCGGTGGCGTTTGTTCTCGGGAAAAAGACCACACGATGTCCACCACCCACGACCGACGCAAGGAGACCGAGACACTGACCGAGACGCTGATCCGATTCATGCGGGAGCGGTGCCGTGACGAGCTCGGGACGCTCGCCCAGCGCTACCCGAATGAGCAGCGGTCGCTCGTCATCGACTACGACGAGCTCTACGAGTTCGACCACACGATCGCCGAGGACTACCTCGCGGAGCCCGAGCAGACACGTGAGTACTTCGAGGAGGCGCTCCGGCAGTACGACCTCCCGGCCGACGTGTCTCTCGATCGAGCTCACGTGCGCGTGGCGAACCTCCCGGCTGAGTACACGCACTATCCAGGGCACTTCAGTCCGACCAAGATTCACCGCGACGAGCCGTACATCAGCGTCGAGGGTGAGATCGTCGCGGCGAGCGACGTCCACCCGAAGGTGACAGAGACCGCGTTCGAGTGCAAGCGCTGCGGGACGAAGACCTACGTCCCGCAGACGGATCGTGGCTACCAGGAACCACACGAGTGTCAGGGATGTGAGCGGCAAGGGCCGTTCCGCGTCAATTTCGAGGAGTCGGAGTTCATCGACGCCCAGAAGATCCGTCTCTCGGAGCCGCCGGAGGTCGCTGGCGGTGACGGGCAGACGATCGACATCTTCGTCGAGGATGACCTCGCCGGCGAGGTGACGACGGGAGACCGCGTCGCTATCACTGGACACCTCCACCTCGAGCAGCGCACCAAAGGCAACGAGAAGAAGTCGACGTTCGAGCCGTATCTGAACGGCCACGCCATCGAGATCCAAGAGTCGGATCAGACGACGGTCGAGGTCTCGCCGAGCGAGCGCGAGGAGATCGCCGACATCGTCGACGGCGAGCTGGGCGATCCTCTCGAGGTCGCTGCCCAGTCGATCGCGCCCGGTGTGTTCGGCGAGCAGTACGACCACATGAAGTGGGCGATCGTCCTCACCGTGGTCGGCGGCGACTGGGTCGAGGGGAAGGACGGGAGCGTCGAGCGTGGCTCAATCAGCATGCTCCTCGTGGGTGATCCGTCGACGGGGAAGTCCGCGCTGATCAACCAGGCCGAGTCGAACGCGCCGCGGGCCGTCGGTGTCTCAGGGAAGGGCGCTCGCGAGGCCGGCATCACCGCCTCGGCCGTCCGCGACGACTTCTCCGATGGTGAGTGGACACTCAAAGCGGGTGCGTTCGTGAAGGCGAACGGCGGGATCGTCCGGATCGACGAGCTCGACGACATGCCGCCGGACGTCCGGTCGGCGATGCTGGAGCCGATGGCGAACGGGAAGATCAACGTCTCGAAGGCCGGGATCAACGCGACGCTCCAGACGCGCGTCGGCGTCGTCGCCGCAGCCAACCCGAAGTATGGTCGGTTCGACCCGTACGAGCCGGTGGTCGAGCAGGTCGAGCTCGGCTCGACGCTCATCTCACGGTTCGACCTCGGGTTCACTGTCACCGAGACGGACGAGGTCGACACCGTCAAACAGGTCGCTCGGGACATCGTCGGCCGTCGCGAACACAAGAAGCGCCTCGACGTCGCCCCCGAGACGATCGAGCCGGGGGAGACCGACAAGTACGACCCGCCCGTACGCAGCGAACTCCTCCGGAAGTGGCTGGCACTCGCGAGCGATCAGCCGTCACCCGTCATCGCGAGCGAGGAGCTGGAGCAACGGATCGCCGACGAGTTCTCTGACTTCAAGACGAAGCACATGGGCGAGGACGCGCCCGTCCCGGCGACGTGGCGCGACCTGGAGGCACAGCTCCGGCTCGCCGAGGCAGCCGCGAAACTGGAGTTCTCCGAGACGATCGAGGAGCGGCACTTCAGGACGGCGCTCTCGCTGACGATGCGGTCGATGCGGGACTTCGGGATGAACGAGGACGGTGAGTTCGACGCCGACATGCGGGAGTCGGGGACGTCGAAGACCCAGCGTGACCGTATCACCGTGCTCGAGGACATCGTCGAAGAGCAGTGTGCTTCGGGCGACACCAACGGCACCGCTGTCGAGGACGTCCTCGGGGAGGCAGAGGCCGAGGGGATCGACCGCAACCGGGCAGAGAAGACGCTCCGGAAGATCAAAGAAGAGATCGGGTCGCTGTACGAGCCGACCGATGGGACGCTCAAGTGGCTCGGGAGGGCGTGACCATGCCTGCCACGAGCCAACACAACGAGCAGGCGGCCACGACGCCGAACCCGTTCCCCGGGCCGGCCGCAGAGTACGGCGAGAACCCGGCGCGGTTCCTCGCGAACGAACGCGTCGTCGACGATGGCGATGGCACGAGGGGCGAGCTCATGCTCGCGCGGATCCGCGGGCTCGAAACCATCGAACTGTGTGGGTTCTGGCTCGCCGTCGAGCGAGCGCTCGCGAACAAGGAGGGCCGGGAGCCTCGCGACCGTGTCGAGCGCGCGATCCGTGAGCGGAAGGCGCACCTGGAGGAACACGGCGAGGGGCTGCCGCAGGCCGGGATGACGTCCGCCGAACGTCGAGAGGCTGCCGCCGACCGCGACAGCGAGTCGGCCGCCGTGCTCCTCGACGAGGATGGCGAGGAAGTCTCGTGGAGTCGACAGCGTGGCGCGTCCGTGGGGGCGAGCCGATGAGTGATCAATCCGACGGAGGACTTGAACGCGAAGAGTGTGCCGAGTGCGGGGGTCCGATCGACCCGACCGAACCGGGGCACTACAAGAGCGCGGACGACGAGACGTTCGTTCACTCGGTGTGTTTCGAGGAGGGAGAGCCGTCGAAGGTCCTCGATCTCCTCGACGAGTACCCGTTCAAGCGGCAGATGGGGCGTCAGTACGGTTGCGGCCACTACGCTCACGGACCACCGGCAGATCTCCCCGACGAGTGTCCTGAGTGCGAGGTGCCGGCTCCATGACGACCGACGTTCAGATCTGCTCTGATTGCGGCTGGCAGCGGTCGGGTAGTGACAAGATCAACCCTCACAGGAAGCAGTGCCCGAAGTGTGGTGCGTACTTCTTCGGCCGGGAAGAGATCCAGTGGTTCGGCGGAAATGAACCGGGGTACAAACCATGACGAGTGATCGATCCGGAGACGGAACCGAACGCAATTCCGACCAGTCCGACGGAGGTGAGCGATGAGCACCACCGACCTCGTCCAGTGCGGCTACTGCCATCGCACGATCAAGCGGTACGCCCGAACACCACACGGCCGCCGGTACTGCCCGGACTGCGGCGCGATCAAAGCTGAGGACCAGCGATGAGCGAGCGCTACCCTGAAGAGGTCGTCGAGGCGGTTGCGAAGCGCTGGCGCATCCCCAAGCCCGAGGCACGCCGCCTGCTCGCGACGAGCGACATGGAGGTGGATGCGTGAGCCTCTTCGAGGACGTCGTCGAGGCTCACTACCAGGCGGCCACCTACCGCGACCACGTCTCCGGGCCGTGTGAGGTCGACACGCTCGTCGAGGCGCTCCAGGAGGTGACGCCGCAGCATCGCGACGACGCGGTCGTCATCCTCGACCGGCAGTCGGCCGCAACGATCAGCGAGCACCTCGGAGACGACGTCCATGTGACGGTCGAGACTCCGCATGCCCTCCGAGAGCACGTCTATCTCGTTCCGAAGCGGATCGAGCAGGCGCTGGGTGGCGAGACGATGGTTCTCACCGAAGGGAGTCAGACACGGTTCGGGCTCGTGATGGATCCGAGCTGCGTCACCTACGCGAACGAGGTCATCGACCCGGCCGGCGTCGTCGGCATCTCGTGGGTGGTCGACGATGAGTGATGATACAGAGGCGGAGATACTGTACGTCGCTGGGCGGCAGAACGGCGGTGGCGGGTCGCGTAAGGCTCACACAACCGATCAGTGTCCGATGCTCAAACAGGCGAATACAGTTCTCGAACGTCCTCGAGACACCTTTGCATCGGAGCCGGGCTGGTGTAAGGTCTGCACCGAAGGTATCGACCGACCGGATTCGCAGGATGTCTCGCACTACAACGCGCTCGTCGCTGCTGCGTCGGAGGCCGATCAATCATGAGACAACAAACTCGCGAAAAGGCACTCACAGAACGGCAGTTCGAGCGGCTGCTCATCGGCGCGATGCGGATAGAGAATCCCGAACAGGCGATGGAGACGAGGGCGATGCTGCTCATCGGTGGTCGACTCGGCCTCCGCCCAGGCGAGGTCACCCATCTCGACGCCTCGTGGGTCAACCGCCGCCGAGAGATGTTGTCGATCCCGGGTCACGACTCCTGCTCAAAAGGCCGCGACGACCAGCCCTGTGGATACTGCCGTCAGGCGGCTCGCCAGCAGGTCAAACACGACGACAGCAAAGAGTTCGAAGACGTCGTCGACACCTATTGGAACCCGAAGACCGACGCCGCGGTTCGGGATGTCCCGTTCGGCTGGGATCAGCGCATCTCAGTCGCGATCGAGTGGCTGATCGACACGCACGGCGGGTGGCCGTACTCGTTCTCGACGCTCCAGCGCCGACTTGAGATGGCGCTTGAAAAAGCCGATGACCTCGAACCAGAGGACACCAGCCTTCATGGGCTCCGTGGGACGGCCGCCTCTTATCACGCCGGTCGTGGACTCGACTCCGGGCCACTTCAGTCGATGTTCGGCTGGAGCGATCTGTCCACCGCGAAGAACTACATTGCCGTCGACGGCGAGATGACGGCCCGGGCTCTTGGTGAGGTGCACTGATGAGCGATACAGAGTGTTGTGTGGTCTGTGGAGCGCCACGAGAGGAGTTCATACAGGCAGTCCTGATCGGAGAACTAACCGTTGCTGAAGTGAACTATGACCGAGAAGAAGAAGATCTGGAGCCAATCTGCGGCCGTCATGACTGTAAGATAGCCGTCTCCGAAGAGTTGATAGATATGTACGGGACGCTCTCGAAAGCAGCGCGCTTCGGTGGGCCGGGGTGGCGAAACCTATGACTGACGCCGCCCTCGGCGACCTCGACCGACCCACCCGCGAGCAGCTCGCCGACCTCCCGCCGACGGCGTCGCTCGTCTACCTCGAACTCTACGCCGCCGACGGCCCGCGGACGCTTCGCCAGCTCACGTACCGGATGGCTCGCCCGGAGACGTCGATCCACCGCGCCCTCCGGCAGCTTCACGACGAGGGGCTCGTCTCGTGTGACCCTCGCCACACCGATCCGCCGTCGTCGGAGTGGAGTGTTGACGGGTGACTCCCATTATGGGATTCATGCGACGACTTAACCGTTGGGCCAAGCAACGAGGAGATGACGACGCATCGCCACAAGGTGCCAAGGCGCTACAAGTTCATGACCACCCGAGAGTGGGGCCGTGGGGGAGGCTACGTATAGAGAACCACCGATGATCGATTTTCAGGAAGACGTTCTGAACGACAGCCACATCTGTCGGAACTGCTTCGCGCTTCGGCGCCGGGCAGTAGAGAAGACTCTCCGCTGGGAAGGCTCGACGACCTATCACGAGCGGGTACGCTGGAACACGGTCGTCGACGACATCCCTGACGTGCCTACCTCGGAGTCGCGGACGCTCTTTTGCGAGTGTGGCGCGCCATCGGCGTACGTCCGTATCTGGGAAGACCACGAGATAGATGCGCCACGCCTCCGAGAGTTCTTGAAGAACCTTTACGAGGCACTCACGGCGAAGGGGTACGATGTCGACGTGCGCCAGCTGGCTCGCGGTGCTGATGAGGCGTATCACAAGATGCCACCAGCAGGCATTCCCGGTCGCGGGATCGGTCCACACCAGCCTGACGATATCCTCGAGATCGACGCAATCCTCAAACAAGCCGTCGGAGAGGGCATCCAAGAACCGCCCGATAAGCAGGTGATCAACCGGTGAGCACAACGTACACAGGCGAACGGTGGAGAATGAATCGATCGGCTGCTCTAGCGAGGGACAACCGCCGGTGTCAGGACTGCGGTGCTCGTGAAGATCTCCATGTCCATCACATCGACCCGGTCCGAGATTTCGCAGACTCGAAGGAGGCGCACTACCTCGAGAACCTGGTGACGCTTTGTAAATACTGCCATCCGAAGTGGGAGGGCCGAGACGGGGGGCCGGTTCTCTTGTCACCGTCTGCTGGAGCGCATCTGGCCGATGTCGTAGAAGGACTCGTGATGGATTGGGTCGATCGAAACTGGGTGCGGCTCTCCCCAGAATCCGCGTTCACAACTGCCGTCTGGCACAACAGTAGCGCCTGCAACAACTGCTTTTCCCGGTTGGACGGCAGATCTGATTGCTCGGTGTGCGGAACGAACGGCTCCGCAACACCGGAATCCGATTCCAAAAATCAAGTGACGAAACGAGCGCGACGTATCGGCGATCGCCTCGAGGAGCAGGACATCGCTGTCGACCGGCCAGCGCTCCGTCGAGCAGTTCGGACGCTCAAGTCGAAGCCGGAGCTGGAGGCGCTCGACACGGAGATCTACGAGCGCGCCACGAAGATCGCCGTCCGGAGGGCCCAGCGATGAGCACGTCGCAGTACAACCGCGTCGCGTTCGACTTCGCCGGTCGCGATCTCGTCGGTACCGTGGCCGACTACCTCGCCGCCGGCGATGTCTCCGGGCCGGACGGGCTCCTGGTCGTCGACGTCGACGGCGCTCGCTACCGGGTCGCAGAATCGGATGCCGAGCCACTGAGGTAGACCCCGATCGCGGGTTCGACTCCCGCGAGTGGCTTTCCCCGAGGGCGTGGTCTCGAAGTCTTTTCGACGCCAGGCCAGGTCAGCGCCCGAGGGGAGTGTTGAGACACACGAGTGGCCGGCAGTGCCTCTCGCGAGGGACGACGATCGTGTTCCATTCCACGTCTCCTGTGCTGACCAATTCACAAGTCCGGCCACCTTGCGACGCCACTGGTGTGGTCACGGACGGTCCTATGGGCTCGGGCGAAACCAAAGCCTGAGACGGGCCTACCCCGTGCCGGGTTCGATCCCCGGCGTCGCTCTCGAAGATGTCTCGATCTACAGACAAGCCGCCGATCCCGTCGCGGTATCGCCCGGACCGTTGCTCGGAGTGTGGGTGTCCGTCCACCTCCGCAGTCCCGTGCGACTGTCAACCCTACGCGGATGTATCATGAGCATTTCAGCACCTTCCCGGCCGTGGTACTGCCGGGACGACGTCGTCGACGAGTACAAACAGACGCTCGCGGAGGACGGTGAGCAGCTCCCGATGATCAAGACGCTGAAGATCATCCGGGCGATCATCGTCAACGTCGGGCTCTTCGCCGGCTGGCTCTACGCACTATACCTCGGCGGCGACCCGACGATCATCACGGTGTTCGCACTCGCCGTGGTGGGGGCGTACAACGGGCTCGAACTCGGCGACTACCTCGCACTCGTCCAGGCCTACAACGAGATCCAGACGGAAGCGAACGACCAGGACGACTGATCCGCCATGACTGAAGACCTCACCAGCATCGACGGCGTCGGCCCGGCGATAGCGGAGCAGCTGCGCGAGGCCGGCTTCGAGACCGTCGCCGACGTCGAGGGCGCGACCGTCGACGAGCTCGCCGACGTCCACATGCTGGGTGAGTCCTCGGCCGAAGCGATCCTCGAAGGCAACGACGAGCCACATGGCGGCCGAGACTCGACGTTCACGGACGAGCTCGCACGGCGCGCGATCAGCGCTGCCGAGAAGGGAAAGAGTCAGGCTGGTATCGAGCGCGAGGTCGGTGTCGGCGACCGGACCATCTTCGGCGACGACGGCTGGATCGATCAGGAGTTCACGTTCGTCGACGAGGATGGCGAGCAGCGTCAGTTTTCCCGCGCTCTCAGGCGCGCGCGAGGCCGGGGTGAGGACGACTGGATCCACCAGGGCCGCGACGAGGACGGCGACTCGTCGTTCGCGAAGTTCATGCTCGCGAGCTCGTACGACTACAAGAAGACCGAGAAGCGCGAGGTCACCGGCGACGGCGGTGGTCCGGTACAGGTCACCTTCGAGGAGGAGGTCGTCGAGACGCCGTGGGAACCTGACGAGGGGGGCGAATGAGCGCAGCGACAGCGACCACCGTCGAGTACAAGTGGACGAACTATCAGGCCCACGTCCGCGACACGCTCGAGGCGGGCGACGTCGACTTGGTCGCGCTCCGGACAGGCTACGGTGGCGGGAAGTCCCGCTGCGGCGGGCAGTGGATCCACCGCGGGGCGATCGCCGACACCCAAGGCATGGGCGAGAGCCTCGTCCTCGCGCAGGACTACCAGAAGGGGAAGTCGACGACGTACTCGGTCTTCTTCAAGATCCTGCCCGGCGAGGAGACGAACCCGTTCAAGGACGGCGACCCGGAGAACAGCCCAATCGTCGACACCTGGCACTCGAACGACAAGCGCCTCGTGTACGTTACGGGCCACGTCGCGTGGCTCGGCGGCGCGGACAAGTGGAACCGCTTCGCCGGCGGAGAGTACTGTCGCATCTGGTGTGACGAGGTCGGTCACTACCCACCGAACACCGACCTCTACGAGCTCCATGAGATGCTCATCACGCGCCAGCGGACGGAGGTCGGCCCGAACACGACGCTGTGGACGTCGACGGGGAACGGGTTCAACCAGTTCTACGACATCACCGAGCGGCAGGTCAACGGCGACGACGAGCCACTCCCGTGGGCTGACCAGATGGACGTCGTCGTCGCGTCGACCGAGCACAACACGCTGCTCCCACCGGACGGCCTCGAGAAGATCCGCCGGCAGTTCAAAGGGACTGCCCGGGAGGACCAGGGCCTCCACGGCGGCTTCGCGGCTGCTGAGGGGCTGGTGTACGACGACTTCACGCGCAACACTCACGTCGTCGACGCCGGCGATGTCGCTAGACAGCTCGTCGAGGACCGCGCGATCTACGGCTACGACGCTGGGTGGGACGACCCACGAGTCGTCGTCGACGTCCGCCAGACGCACGCCGGCCAGTGGGTCGTCTGGGATCACTACTACGAGACGGAGTCGCGGCTCGCCGAGGTTGTCGACCCCGACGACGTCCTCGAGGGCCGTCGGCCATGGATGATCGGCCGGCCGAAAGGGCCGATCTACTCGGAGCACGAGCCGTCGCACATCCAGCAGTTCCGGAAGGCCGGCTGGTCAGCGGTGAAAGCTGAGAAAAGCCTCGACGGCGGCATCGACCACGTCCGCGATCGTCTCACCACTGACGGTGAGGGGCGGCCGGGGCTGTTGGTCACCGAGCGCTGTACCGACCTCATCCAAGAGTTCCTCTCGTACAAAGAGGAGCACGTCGGCAAGAACGGCGCAAAGGATCACGCACTCGACGCTACCCGGTACGCGCTGTTCACGCACACGCCACGTCGGACTGACGATGACGACTCCAGCGGGGTAAGCTACCTATGAGTTCTGACACCACTGACGACGTCGAAGAGGAGATCGAGCTATCGATTGAGGGTGTCGGCGGCAACAACGCGCTCTCGAAGGCGGACACGAGCACGCAACTGCCGTCGCGACGCGTCCGGTCGCTCAACGTCGGCGTCAAGCCGCCGTACAACCCACACTATCTCGCGTCGTTCCTCGAGAAAAACGAGACGCATGCGGTGTCCATCCGCAAGAAGTCACGGTGGGAGGTCGGCTTCGGCTTCGATATCGTCCCGGCGCAGGGCCTCGACGCCGACGAGGCTGACGACCAGGAGCGCGCGGTCGCCGAAGCGTTCTGGCGCGGTCGCGATTCGAAGTGGCTCACCGGGCCGAATCAGTCGGCCGAGCCGACGACGCCCGAGGAGGTGATGGAGCTCGCCCGACAGGACTACCACAGCGAAGGGTGGCTCGCGCTCGAGGTCCTCACCGACATCGAGGGGCGGCCCGTCGGTCTCGCGCACGTGCCGGCACCCACTGTCCGCGTCCGCCGGCCGCAGTCCCGATACGACCAGCCTCGGCACCCCGAGGACGGAACGTTCGTCGGTGGCGAGGGCGCGCATCTCGCGAGTCGGGGCTACGTTCAAAAGCGCGATGGAAAGCGACGCTACTTCGGTGAGTTCGGCGACCGCTACCGAGGTGTGGACGTCGAGATCGTCGGTGGCGAAGGTGACGATCCGAAAGTGCGGTACGACATGCCCGGGGAGAGTGCGGACGAGCAACCCATCTTCGTCGACCGCGAGACGGGCGACGTCGCGACCGGCTCCGCTGCGGAGCTCGACAACGAGCCAGCGAACGAGCTCATCTTCGTTCGCAACCCCTTCCCGACCGAGCAGGACTACGGGATCCCTGACTGGGTGAGCGCCATTCGAACGATGTCTGCCGACGAGGCTGCGAAGGACTACAACCGAGAGTTTTTCCAGAACGACACGATCCCGCGGATGGCCATCAAGGTCACTGGTGGGACGCTTTCCGAGAAGTCGAGGAGCGATCTCCAGAAGATGCTCGACGGCCTTCGCGAGGAGTCACACCGCGCCGTCATCCTCGAGACCGAGGAGTTCTCACAGAACCTCGACGAAGACGTCCAGATCGAGATCGAGCCCATCGGCCAGGGGATCAGCGAGGAGATGGACTTCCGGCAGTTCCGCGAGAAGAACGAGCATGAGATAGCCAAGGTCCACGAAGTGCCGCCGATCCTCATCGGGGTGACCTCGACGTCGAACCGCTCGAACTCGAAAGAGCAGGTGCAAGACTTCGCGACCGAAGTGGTCCAACCGGAGCAGCACAAGTTCAGCGAGCGGCTCTACCAGACGATCCACCAGGTGGCGCTGGGCGTTAGCGACTGGACGATCGAGTACGAGCTCCGCGGCGCAGACAACGAAAAGGAGGAGGCACAGCTGGCCGAGCAGAAAGTCCGGGCGATGCGTCTCGCCGGCGTCGGGACCGTCAACGAGGCGCGCGTCGAGCTCGGACTCGAGCCGTTCCCGAACGACGACCCACGGGGCGACATGACGCTCGCGGAGTTCGAAGCCGAGACGCAGCAGGGTGGCGGGGGCGGCGAAGACGAGGGCGACGACGGGTCCACCGAGGCGGCTGCCGCACACGCGCCGCCCCAGGAAAACAAGGTGGGTGAGCGTGACTGGCCGGCGGTCAAGTCCGATCTCCTAACGAAGGATCCGATCGAGCAGATGCAGTTCTCGAGCTCGAACCTCGACGAGGGGCTCTACGACTTCGGCGAGAACGAACTCTACCTCTCGTTCCTCCGCGGCGACGGCGAGTCGTCGCTCTACGTGTACGTCGACATCCCGACGAGCGAGTGGAGCGCACTGGCCAACGCCGGCAGCCACGGCAGCTACCACTACGACAACATCCGTCTCGAGTATCCGTACATCGAGATCACGAACTTCCACTCGCGACTGCCGGAGGGGCCGTCGCCCGATCCCGAGGACGTCCCCGACGACGTTCCGTCCGATATCTAGACATGAGTGACCAACGAAAGCCGAAGATCTGGATAGACCACTACGACCTAAACCTGGGCGTTGAGGGAGGGCCCGAGGAAACACTCGACGACGTCCGAGAACACTTTGACGAACTGCTCACCGAGGCAGTCGACCGCGACCCGAAGCTCGGTGAAGGTGACATCACTCCGCAGACAGGCGTCGAGTAACAGCGATCGCCGATGACCGCGGGAGTCCCCGGCTCCCCGCGCGAGGCACGACCGGGCACTGACAGACCATGAGCAACAGCAAGAAGAAGCGCGGCGAGAAGCGCGGCGTCCTGGACACCGGTCGTGCCAAGAAGCTCGACAAGACCAAGGACGCCGACGCGGACGCCGACAACGATGAATCGAACGGGGACTGACCGATGCCCCCGGTGACCAAGGCGGGCGGCCCGCAGTTCCGCAAGGGCGTCGAGTTCGTCACGAAGGACGACGAGGACGACGACGAGCAGGTCGCCGCCGGGATCGTGATGGTCCCGGACAAAGCCGACCTCCAGAACGACTTCGCTCGCGAGGAGACGATCCGCTCGTTCGCGGATCAGTTCGAGGCGTTCGTCGACGCGGGCGAGGCCGGCGGCGGCATCATGCATGCCGTCTTCCCGGATGGCTGGATGGATCTCGAACGCAACGAGGTCCTCGACGAGAGCGAAGAGATCGGCGGCCAGGAGGTCGACGCTGGGGCGTGGGTCCAGGAGTGGGCCATCAACCACGACGATCTCTGGGAGCTGATCCTCGAGGACGTCATCTCGGGCTACTCGATCGGCGCGATCCAGGTCGCCTGGAACGGGCCGTTCGAGCAGGACGAGCTCGACGACGTCGACGTCCCCGAAGAGCTCGGCGACGAACTCGTCTGGGAGCTCGTCGAAGGGATCATCCGCGAGGTGTCTGCTGTGGACATCCCGGCGGTCCCCGACGCGGAGATCC
The DNA here is from genome assembly GCF_003697845.1 of Halobellus captivus. GTDB lineage: Archaea > Halobacteriota > Halobacteria > Halobacteriales > Haloferacaceae > Halorubrum > Halorubrum glutamatedens. Next base: position 64,909 of record NZ_RDQE01000013.1, read on the forward strand.
TCGACACGAAGGCCGCCGCTGAGAAGCGACTCGGCGACTACCTCGGCGACCCGAACGGCTTCGTCGAGGAGGCGCAGGAGCGCGGCCACTCAGAAGACGAGGCCGAGCAGCTCTGGGACGTGCTCACCGAGGCGGCCGAGGAGGAGGGGGCCGGCGACCCCGGCGAGAAGAGCGTCTTCCACCGAATCGGGAAGGCCGCCCTCGACGCGTTCCTGGGCGAGCCCGATACGGACATCGACGATCTCGATGCTGGCTCGCGTGGCTCAGAGAAGGATGCCGACGACTTCCAGGCGACTGTTTTCCGAGTCACTGCGCCGGAGGAGGATGCCGACGACTACGAGGATGACGTCCTCGCGATCGGCGTCGACTTCCCGAAAAGCGATGTGTACGTGGACTGGCGAAACGAGGTCTTCCCGGACGAGCTAGAGGACCCGCACGTCAGCGTCTACGGCAGTATCGCCGATCTGGATCAGGCCACCGGCAACGACACCGAGCAGCTGGACACACTGGACGCGAGCGCCGCGAAGGCGATGTTCAACGTGGATCCCGAGGAACTGGCAACCAAAGACGCCACCGGCGGCGACACGCCGGACGACGATGGCGGTTCGAAGTCCGCCGACTCTGATATGGGAGACAACACCAACGACAACAACGGTGGCGGGGACAACAAGAGCCTCGCCGAGCAGAACGCAGAACAGATCACCGAACTCACCGAGTCGGTCAAGGGCCTCACTGAGGCGCTGACCGGGCCGGAACCGAAGACTGCTGAGATCCAGATCGACGGCGAGACGCACGAAGTTCGCGAGGACGCCGCGAAGGCTGTCCTCGGGATCGGCGACGACGACGACGTCGGCGAGGCGATCGAGCGGCTGAACGAGAAGGCCGGCCGCGTCGACGAGCTCGAGCAGCGCGTCGACACCATCGCTCGACAGGGAGGTGGCAGCACGCAACTCGACGCGGCTGCCAACGGCGAGAACGGCGACCGGCTGGACGACCTGGGCAAGGCCCTCAGCTGAGTGATTCGACATGGCAACCAACGACACCATCGCCGCCGTGCGGCGGCAGAACGAGCTGGCAGGCGCAACGAGCAAGGACATCGGTCTCGCGGAGCTGGACGGCTTCCAGCTGCCGCGGGACCTCACCGAGGAGTTTCTCGACCGGATGCAGGAGGGCATCGAGATCCTCGGCATGGCCGACACGATGGTCCTCGAACGGCTGGAGATGGACGTCCCGCAGTTCGGCGTCCCGCAGCTGTCGGGCCACACCCGCGACGAAGAGGGCTCGCGCACCGAGAACTCCGCGGCGGAGTCTGGCGCGGTCCGCTTCAACGCGACCGACCAGCAGTACTACATCCTCGTCGAGCCGAACCGTGACGCGCTGAAGAACACGCACTACGGCCCCGACGAGTTCGGGCAGTACATCATCGACGAGTTCATCGAGCGCTACGGGAACGACCTCGGGCTGATCGCGCTCCGCGCGGCCTGCTCCGATGCGAACCTCCAGTCCATCGGTGGCGCCGCCTCGCTCGACAACACGTTCACCGGCTGGATCGCCCGTGCTGAGGGCGACACCCAGTCCGTCGACGACCAGGGCGACTCCACGCGGGTCGGTCTGGAAGACACCGCCACTGCGGACGCGGGTTCGATGCCGGCGATCGCCAACACCGACGGCTCGGGCAACCCACAGGCGATCGACACGGCGCTGTTCAACCAGACGATCCAGACGCTCGACCCGCGCTACCGGGAAACCGACGCCTACGACCCGGTGCTGATGACGTCTCCGAACCAAGTCCAAAACTACGCCATGTCGCTCACGGAGCGTGAGGACCCGCTCGGGAGTGCCGTCATCTTCGGCGACTCAGACATCACGCCGTTCAGCTACGACCTCGTCGGGGTCAACGGCTTCCCCGACGAGTACATGATGTTCACCGACCCGGACAACTTCGCGTTCGGGCTGTTCGAGGAGATGGAGCTCGAGCAGACCACGGACACGGACAAGGTCCACGAGCAGAAGCTCCACTCCCGCAACTGGATGGAGGCACAGTTCGACTTCCAGATCAAGGAGATGCAGGCCGGTGTGCTCGTCACCGACCTCCAGACGCCGAGTGCGTGAGGTGAGTGATGACTGAAACCACCAACGCGATGCTGCGGCAGACCTACCTCGGGCGGGTCGACGGCGACCCACCGGAGGAGGATCTCGACGGCGGCGAGGTCTGGTTCGACACGTCGACCAACACCTACCGAGGCTACGACGGTTCGAGCTTCGGGGAGATCGGCTTCACGGCCGACGCTTGACCATGCCTGTCCACGAGAAAACCACTGGCGGCGAGGTGCTCCTCCGCGGGATCGACGAGCGCGTGTCGGCCGGCGACCGCGTCGACGTCGACGACGACTTCGCGGCGTACCTGGAGAGCCGTGGCGACTTCCGCCCGGTCGACGTCCAGGACGCCGACTTCCGCGAGGTGGACGACGACACCGACGAGTCGGACAGCACGGGCGAGAACGATGACGAGACGGACGAGACGGACAGCACGGACGAGAGCAACGCCGACGGGTCGGACCTGATTGCGGTCGACGAGTGGCTCGACAATCCCTACCAGGAGCGGGCCGACCGCGTCCTCGAGGGCGACGTCGACGCGCACCTGGACACGATCGCCGAGGAGGAGACGTCGACTACGGTCCAGGACGCCATCGGCGAGCGGCGCGCCGAGCTGGAGGGCTAACCGATGAACGAGGTCGGCTACTGTACGCTGGAGGACGTCCGCCGCGCGCTGCGGAAGGCCGACCTCCCCGGCGACGTCTCGCAGGACGAGCAGATCGCCGTCGACGCAGTCCTCGCCGAGACCGAGCCGCTCGAGAAGTCGCTCTCGCGACACTGGTACGATCCCAGCGGCATCGACGGGGCCGACGCGATCACGATCCCAACGGCGCCGAAGACGCGAGACGACGAACATGACATCCCGCGGAGTGCGGCGCTGGTCCACGGCGCGAGCGAGCGCGACCGACACCGCTACCGCGAGAACAGCGACGCGCTCATGGAGTCCGGCCCGCGGTACGACCGCCAGCGTCGCGACCACCGACGAGACGTGAAGCGAGAGATCCGCATCGCGACCGGCGAGTACCACGACGGCTACCACGACGACCGACCGGCGTACACGCGGATCTCGATGGACCGGCGCGATGTCGACGCCGTCAACGAGCTCCACGTGATCGGCGAGGACGGCACGTACACCGACTGGGTCGCGAGCGACGAGTACGATGGTGGCGTCGGGAAGCTCCACCGCGGCGAGGACTACTACGTCCGTATCAACAACGACGGCGTCTCGGAGCTATACATCGACGTCCACGCGCTCGATGACGACATCGCGTCGCTGTCGAACGCCGTCTACGTCGACATCGACTACGGCCACGAGGGCATCCCGCGCTCCGTGCGCCGGGCCGTCGCCCTGCGTGCCGGCGCGGAGTTCGCGGAAGAAGCGACGATCCAGATCCCGGACAACGCGACCGTGTACAACGTCGAGACGAAGGCCGACTCGATGCGCGAGAAGGCTGACGAGCTCCTCGAGGAGTACCGGCTATGAGCTGGGAAGACGCGGCGGCCGAGGCCGCGCTCGACGAGGCCGCCGCCCAGTACCTCGGTGCAGACGGGTTCATCCCGAATGCGATCGAGGCGGCGCACGAGCGCCTCCGCGAGTACGCTCGCGAGTTCGACTACCGCATCGAGTCGGTGATCGCCTCGTTTCAGGGCCCGGAGATCATCGAGCAGTCCGACCGCCACTTTCGGCTCCGGTTCGGCTGGGACCACGAGGCCGCGCCGTACCTCGAGTGGGGGACGTCCGACCACACGATCGAGGGCGACCCGGTCCTCTCGTTCATCTGGGAAGACCGACACGACCCACCCGGCTGGGTCGCCGAGGAGTACAAACGCGAGGGCGGCGGCTACCGCGTCTTCCTCCCGGAGGTCGAGGTCGCCGGCGTTCGCGAGACGCGCTTCGCGAGGCACGCGCTCAACTGGCTGCGGCGCGAGGTGGCGTCGTGACGGCTCCCGAAGTCCAGTGGGTGTTCGACACCCTCGATGTCATCACGACCGACACGGCGCTCGCGTGGGGCACTGCGTCCGACGTCGCCGACGGTGCCGTCCCGGTCCGGCGCATCGACCGCAACGACTCGGAGATCGCCGACGGGAACATCCAGTCGCGGAGGGGCGAGCTCACGAAGTCGAACTTCGTGACTGCTGAGATCGTCGACGACGACTCGAGTCACGGCGGTTGGGGAGACGACTACGATACCGAGGCGATCGTCTCGCTCCGCGTCGAGGGGCTGCTCCGCGGCGATGAGTTCGGACACGTTCACCCGGACGGCGAGAACGGCATCCCGTTCACGACCCTCTACCGGCGCGTTCGAGACGCGCTGCGCGAGCAGGACGAGCACCCTGACGTCTCCGGGCAGACGTACCACACGCTCTTTCTCGAGAACGGTACCAACCGCAGCGGCGACTACGAGGACTTCTACGACTACCGGCTCGACTGCCGGTTCGCGGGCTACGACTAGCGATTTCACACTCATGATCCCAACGACCAACACGACCGACGGAGGTGGAGGTACAGATGACTGGCGGCAGTAACGTCGACGTCGCGTTCGTCCACGAACCGGTGGGCGACTACGCCGGCTCACCAGACGACACGCAGTACAAGACGCCAGGACGGAACGGCGAGATCACCACTCAGGAGTTCGACAACGACGAGACGCGCCAGCGCAACTGGGGCAACGAGACCGAGGAGACTGTCGAGGGAACGTTCGAGGGTGCGTTCTCGCTCTCCTTTGACCTCGTCGACCCGTGGTTCCTCAACCACGTGTTCGGCGCGCCACCGACTGCCGGCGGCGAGGCCGAGGCACCGTACTCCTATACGTGGGAGATCGTCAACGGCGAGATGCAGTCGAGTCGGTGGTACCTCGGTGCCGACCTGATCAACGGCTTCGCCGAGCGCCAGCTCGAAGGTGTTGTCTTCAGCGAGATGGAGGTGAACATCTCCATCGGTGACCCGGTGAGTGTGTCGCTCACTGGGTTCTACGGTAGCGAAACACCGAACACGTCGTTCACACCAGGTTCGCAGCCGAAGACCGACGGGACGCCGCTCATCTTCCACGGTGGATCGATCAACATCCCGACGTCGACCGAGATCGTCCGGCCGAAGTCCGGGACGCTCTCCATCTCGAACGGTGCCCGCCCACAGCGTGAGTGGGCACGTGAGCCCGTGGCCGCCGTCACCGGCAACATCAACCCGACGCTCAACCTCGAGTCGATCGTCCTCGACACGGACTTGCTCGAGCTCGGGCTCGGGTCGGCGGACGGCCCAGCCACGAGCGTCGACGGCGCAGCCGACGGCGAACTCGCGTTCGAGTCGCCCGGGGCGAACGCGCTCCGCTTCCCGATGGAGGGTATCACGCACTCGACGTACGCGTGGAACAACATCGGGAACGCCGGGGAAGACCTCACCGACGACAACGCACTCACGATCGACCGGCTGACTGCGGTCGCCGAGACGGCGTCCGCGGAGGCGCAGTGATGCCTCGCGACGTCATCGAACTCGACCTCGAGGAGGAGGCCGACCAGCTGGCCGACCGTCTCGACACGATCGCCGAGCGGCAGGTGGATGGTGAGATCCCGTCACAAGAGGCCGCCCACCTCGCCGGCGACGTCGAACAGCAGATGTGGGCGCTCGAGGAGGCGCTCGAGGAATACGACGCCGACGCGACGTGGTCAGTCCGTGCGTTCACTCCCGGGGAGAAGGCCGAGCTCACCGGCCTGATCCGACGGGCCAAAGAGCAGGCCGACCGCACCGGCGACGACGTCGACGTCGAGGCGATGCTCGACAACTACTGGGCTGGCGCGGGGCTCGTCGACGCGCCGTTCCTCGAGGGCGGTGCGGGGCTCCAGGAGCGGATCATGACGGTGCGGGACGAGCCGAACCCGTACCTCGTCCAGTTCATCGCGACCCGCGTCACTGACGAGAACACCCTAAAAAATGGGAAACGGAGCAGCTACACCGAGCGAGTCGCGGCCAAGCAGTCGGACCAGTCGGCCGCACCCTCCTCGGGCAGGCAGTCCTGATGTACTGCGGCCACTCGCCGGCGGACTTCGACGAGTTCACCTGGCGAGATGTGGAGCTGCTCCTGACTGCGTTCCCTTCGCTCCAGCACCCACCCGTCGAGGTGACCGATGACTGAGTTTGAAACCCAGAATACCATCGACGTCGTCCTCGACGACCGGTCGCTGACGGAAGCCAAAGCCGAGCTTGAAGACGAGCTCTCGTCGGTCCCGATCGACGTCGCCGTCGAGGCGAGTGGAGGGGGCGGCGGAGCTGGTGGTGCCAGCAGCGAGTGGCAAGAACAACACCAGCTCTCCCGCGAGCGGAACCGCCTCCTCGAGCAGATCGCCGACGGGATCGACGAAGGGAACTTCGACCGCGCCGCCCGTTCCGGTGGCGGGCTGATCGGCGGTGGGGCGGCCCTCCTCGGTGCCGGCGCGATCCTCGGCGTGGGTGCGCTCTCGTCAGTGTTGTCGAACTTCTCGTGGCCGTCGCTCCCGGAGTTCACCTGGCCCGAGATGCCCGACCTTGATCCGCCGCCACTCCCCGAGCCAGACTGGCATCCGCTGAACGTCGTCGAGCCAGACCCTGTCCCGATCGAAGAGCCGGGCGAGTATCCACTCGAGGAGCCCGGTGAGTATCCGGTCGGTGACCCCGATCCCGCGGAGTATCCCGTCGAGCAGCCCGACCCTATCCAAGTCGAACGGGCTGAGGCGTCGCGGACGTCCTCGGAGGTCTCGACCGAGTCGACGTCGAACGACTTCCAAGCCGATCAACAGGCGTCTCAGCGTGTTGGTGGGACGGGCGACCCGACAGACTCCCCACAGTCGTCGTCGACTAGTGCTGCCGAGGAAGGCGGATCGGGGGTCGGCCTACCGGAGATTCTTCTCGGAGGAGCAGCTGCGACGGCCGGCGCTGCTGGCTTCACAGCACTCAGAAACATCGGTTCGGCTGGGGCAGGAAGTGCGGCATCCGGCGGTGCGTTCATGACACCTGAAGGATTGGGAATGACAGACTTCTCGGATGTGAACCGACGCCGTCGACGCGCCAATCAGTTCCTCGATGACGCCGGAGCACCCGATCAGTTCCGCCTCCGGCAGCTCGACGAGGAGAACGAGCACCCTGGATCAGTGTTCTCCGCGGAGGGCCGGCAGGCACAAGCTGAGGGTATGGGCGAGATCGCGACGCGGATCGAGAACGCGATCCAGAATCTCGCCCCAGAGGAGAGCACACAACGGACGGACGTCTCCCTCGAGGCGAGCGTTAACGTCGATGGGGCGAGCCGCCGTGAGGTAGAACGTGCGGCGGAGCAGGCAAAGGAAGATGCGCTCCGTGAGTTCGACCGTGCCATCCGGAGTGGCGGGCGGGGGCCACGGTGACGCCCTATCCACCCCGGACGCTGATGTCTAGAGAAACACGGAGCCGCCACAAGTACAGCGTGAGGATCAAAATGAACACGGCTGCGATCCCGATCATGGTGTCCTCACGAACGTACGCAGTGGCGATTAAAACGGTGAATCCAATCGCCCCCATCAGTTCAACAATCCACTCTCGAGGGTCGAGGCCGATGCTCATACCGGCGACGTCGACGGCCGCGAGTAAAGAGGTTCGGGCAACCCACGACGTCAACACCATTCATACGACATGACAGACCTACCACCAGAAGACCGTGTAGCGTCCCTCTCGATCGAGGCCGATCCTGACGGCGGCGGTCGTCGGACGGCCGTCTTCGAAATGTATACTGGCGGCGAGGAGGGGCTCAGTATCGCTCCGGAACAACGCACACAGATTCGGGCGACACCTGGAGCGGGCTTCCTCGCACTGGTCGATGGCGTCGTCGGTGATCAGATCGACGTCCCGATCAACAAGGACCTCTTCATCAATCTCGGGAGCTCGCAGTTCGCGGTTGCTATCAACTTCAACTCGTGGAAGGGGGCGACCGGGCCCGAAGGCGATCCACTCCAGTGGGGCGACACGGGTGACCCGGACACCTTCACGAAGAGTGACGCGACGGGCGAGCACCCGACTCGGCAGATCGCCTGCCTGATGTGGTGGCTCCGAAACACGCGTATATCCTCGATCGAGGGCGAGCTCTTCCCCGGCGCAGGGATCGTCGGCGACGGGCCTGCAGTTCTCCGCTATGGCCAGCATCGCGAGGGCGGCGTCTACGATCCGATCCCGGTCGTGTTGGAGAACCCGGGCACTGACTACCCCGGATCCAGCCCGTCGACGTTCACGGGTTCGATCACCTGTATCGAAGCGCTGTCGCTAGGCGACCCGATCGACGCCACCGCGAGGGACACACGATGAGACGCTACTATCGCAGTGAGATCCCGGAGAGCAGCCTCGCGTCCAACCAACTCGACGGGTCGCGCGCCCAACTCGCCCGGCAAGGGGCGATCGGTGGCGGCGGCCGCGTCGAACGAGTCACAGGAGACCCGGACGACATCCGGCTCGACGTCGACTACCGCGGCCGGTATGCCGAGCGGATCGCCCAGGAACTCCGCGAGGTGATCGCGTCGAGCGACATCGTGAAGCCGCCGTACGCGACGGTCGGCGCGAGCCAGGAGACGGACGCGTACTACGCTGCCGAGCTCGTCGACAGCCAGCCGGCGCAGGTCCAGGCTCCTGGTGCGGTGTCGGTCGGTGCTGATCTCTCAAAGGCCGGAACCCGAAACACACACTGGCTGGCTGTCGACACGACTGTCAGTCAGCCCGAACCGGGGCATCCGTTCGGCAACGACATCGACGTCACGGTCGGCCTCCCGGCAGACGCGCGGCGCGTCCGGATCGTCGACGCGACGTCGGAGCCGACCCAGCGTTCCCGACCTGATCCGGTCGCGACGGTCGAGGCGGAACACGGCTCGGTCGCCCAGTACGACCCAGCGGGCGAGTCCATCGACGATCCGATCTACCTCTACGACCTCGAGTACGACCTGCAGGGCGACGTTGACGTCGGCGTCTGGGACACCTATGGCCACGATACCATCCGCGATGCGGACGGCGTCGTCGCCTGGGCACGGGTCTTCGACACGGGCCACGAGTTCGACGAGTCGGCGCTCGTCCTCGAGAACGGCCTGCTGCGCCTCACCATCGACGAGCCAACGAACGCCGACGAGACGGCACTGCTCGAGGCCGAGGCGTGGGACCCCAGCGCCGCGGGCGGCGACGGCGCGTGGACCACGATCTCGCTGCCGGAGTACGACGCGGATCTGGACACGGACTGGCAGCCCGCGGACGTCGACCTCACGCATATCGGGCAGGCACGGATCGCCGCGCAGGTGGAGTTCGAGGCCGTAGCGGGGGCGAACGCGGGCGACGTGTACGCGGCCGACGTCCAGCTGGATCGTGGCCATGACCGGGCGTTCGTGACGGAGACGAGCGACGGCGAGCTCCCGGCTGACCTCCAGGCGCTGCTCGAGCCGATCGCTTCGGAGAGCGTCCTTGACCCTGGTGTCGAGCAGACGCTGGCGGCTCGCGAGGAGGTGCGACCGTAGATGCCATCCGAGACGCTCACCGCCGGCGACAACTTCATGGTCCCAAGCGGCGTCGAACTGATCACCATCGAACTGGAGGGCCAGAAGGGTGGCCAAAACGGCTCTGGCCCCGCTGGTGACGGCGGCCGCGTCGTCGGCGAACTGGCCACGTCGGGCGGGGAGACACTGTACATCCGAGAGTCGCTGGGCGGACTCGACGGATTCGACTCGGTACGCGGGGGGAACTCGATCGACGTCCGGATGGACGGGACGGCACTCTCCGACCGGATCGCCGTCGCGGCCGGTGGCGGCTCGGACGGAGAGGATGGGGTGCCCGGAGGCGACGGCGGCCCCTCGCAGGGTGAGGACGGCGGGAGCGCCACGCTCGTTACCGCGGCCACCGGCGGGACACAGTCATCCGGTGGATCGGGTGGTACCGACGACTCAACGTACGGCAACGGCGATGGCTCTGACGGCTCGTTCGGCACGGGTGGGGATGGCGAGAGTGAATCGGCCGGCGCTGGGGGTGGTGGTGGCGCGGGCTGGTACGGTGGCGGCGGTGGGGCGTCGAGTGACTCGACGGCCGACAACACCGGGAGTGGCGCGGGTGGCTCGAATTACGTCGACGGATTCGACACCGTCTTTGCGAACGAACGCGGCGGGTCATCACGGTCGAACAGCGCGGGCGCGCTTGCCACAATCTCGTACACGACCCCGCCGGAGAACCTGACCGCGAATGACGTCGGCTACCGCTCGGCCGATCTCTCGTGGGACGCCGTGTCGGGAGCCGACAAGTACCGCGTCTACCGCGACGGCAACCAGGTCGGGACGACGACGAACACGTCATACACGGACACGGGAGTCTCACCGACGACGGCGTACGACTGGCACGTCACCAGCGTCGAGAGGGGAGCTGAAAGCAACCCGTCGAACACGGTCAGTGGAACCACCGGCGGCGACGCGCCCGGCGGTCTGTCGGTGTCGATCGACGGCGCGGACGCGACGCTCTCGTGGACCGACACGAACGACGACGAGGACGGCTACGAGGTCCACCGCTCGCAGTCGGCGGGCGTGGACACCTCGGGATCGCCCGTCGCGACCACGGCCGCGGACGCGGAGTCCTACCAGGACGCCGGGCTCGCCGACGGGACGGAGTACCACTGGCGCGTCGTGGCGGTCCGCGACGGCGAGCGCGGGGCCGACTCGTCCGAGGCCGACGGGCTGACGCCGTTGCCCGCGCCGACCGGGCTGACCGTCGACGACGTGCGCGACACGGAGGCGGACCTGTCGTGGACCACAAACGCCTCTGGCGTTGACGAGCAGCGCGTGTATCTCAAGCGGTGGGGCGAAAACGGGACGGAGCGCCAGCGGGCGGGGATGGAGTTTTCAAACGCGGATGAAACGTATATCGCCGGCGACACCGACACCGAACATCTTCGAACACCTGAAGCAACATGGACAGCCATCGTACAACGAACTGGTGGCGGGTCGTCAAACGAATACGTCTTCGCGCTGGTCGAAACCGGTGGTAATAGAATCCTGTTCAGGATACGAGACGGCGAATTTCAGATATACGATGACATTAACGAGCGGGCATCGGCTGTAACGTTCGAAACAAATTCGTTCACTGACGGTGACGTACACGCGGCGACAATCACCTTCGAAAGTGATGGGACGAAGACGGCATATTTGGACGGGTCGCAGGTCGGTGTCGACACGGGGGGCGACCCCCTAAGCGGTTTAGACTCCGGCGTCGTCCCGGTATTTTCGTCGTTGCAGCCGAACAAGTATTTTTTGGGATTCGACGGAAATCTGTATGGCGTACAGACACATGACCGCATCCTATCGGCGTCGGAAATATCCGCCGTCGCGACTGGCGAAGTTGTTGGGGACGGATTAACCGGCTACTGGCCCCTCGATCTCAACCAAGACGGCGTCACGCCCGACCTCTCGGAGTACGCGAACGACGGGTATGAAAACGGGTTGAAGATTGCTAATGGGTCGTTTGACTCGCTCTATAAGTGGGATGTATCCCATGGAGGGTTAGCCTCCGGCCGGGTATATGCCGGCGAAAACTCATTCTTCAGCGACGCGGATAATACCGGCGTACAGGCGGCGCAGGATCTCAGTACCGCATACCAACCCGACACGTTCAGTTACGTCTATCAAGAGACATCGAATAGTTTCGGCGGTGGAATACGGCTGGTCAACTCGAACGGCGACTACGAGGGCGGGACGGCAGCCGACAACCCGGAGTGGGACGTTGACTTCGCCGACACAACAGGACAAGTGGCGGGTGGGCCAGGGGGTTCCGACGAGTGGGTGTCCGTAGAGTGGGACTTCGATTGGTCAAACAGCCAAGTGACCGTCTTGTGGGAAGCGCTGACTAGCGGCGATACGCACTCGTCCACCCACGACCTCTACCACGGAGCCGACGTTTCGCGAGTAGAATTGTGGAACTACAACGATTCTGCTGGGTGGGGGGGTGGTGATTTAGCTATGTGGTGGGACGCAATCCTCTTCGACGGGAATGATGGGGGCGGTGGCCCGACACTTACCGGCCCGACCGTCGAGGACGTTAGCGGCGCGCTATCGGGGTCCGCTGAATCGACCACCGTCGACGGCCTGCTCAACGGCGAGCGCTACGAGGCGTTCGTCCACGCCCTCACCGACGACAACGAGGTGCGCGACCAGTGACCGACTTCACGACCACGCTCCCGGACGAGGACCCGCCGGTGCTCGGCAACGGCGTCGAGGACGAGGTCGCCGTCGACCGCCAGGACGCGACGACGAACAACGGCTCGGTCCGCATCCAGATCCGCGAGACTGGGCAGTCGTCGTGGGACTCGGGCGCCACGGGCTTCGGCGAGTTCGTCGGCGCGTTCGACACGCTCACGATGGAGTTCGTCGACAGAGAAGACGGCGAAGAGTATGAAGTCCGTGCGAGGACGGAGACTGAGTACGTCACCGGCACGTGGACCGCGCCCGTCGCCATCACGACGCAGTTCCCCGGCGCGACCGCCCTCGACGTGACTGTCGTCGACGCGACCACGGTCGAGCTCGCGTGGACAGACAACGCCGACAACGAGGACGGTCAACGCGTCGTCCGCGAGCGGCAGCGCCCGGGCGGCGGCTGGGGTCGCCAGCGCGCCATCGACGACGCGGGCGCGAACACGGAGGCGTACACGGACGATACGGCCCAACCCGGCCGCGAGTACCGCTACCGGATCCGGCCGTTCACCGAGCACACGAGTGCCGACTCCAACCTCGAGACAACCACCACACCAGCGCTCGACGGCGTCCGCGACCGGCGGATCCGGCCGCAGGGGTGGCACGTCGAGATCGACCATCCCGACGCCGACCAGCCGCTCGAGCCGACGGTGCTCGACGGCGCGCAGTGGAACCCGCGGCTCAACGCCAAGCCCATGGTTCGGATCCCCGTACCCCGTTCGGCGACGTGGGAGGACGCGCCCATCGAGGGCGAGCCGATCCGCGTCTGGAAGGACGGCACGCGCCTGCCGATCGAGGAGATCCGAGACGTCGAGCGCGAGGAGAGTTCGGACGGGAACCGGAACGTCATCGTCGCGATCGGCGGCACCAAACTCGACGAGGACGTGCCCGGCATCGAGTACCCCGAGGCGGACGCGCACGTCGCCGCGACCGAGGTGATCACCGAGGAGCTGGGCTGGCTCGCGAACGTTGACGATCCGTCGACGGACGCCCGGGAGGACGTCCGGCTGTTCCAAGCGGACGCGACCGGCGACTACGACGCGGACGCCATCGAGGAGCGGCCCTTCCCGGACACGTCGCCGCTGACCGTGCTCAACGGCGAGGTGTTCGCCCGGCGGACGGCACACTTCACCGAGGCCGAGGACGCCAGCGGCGACGGCACGACGTTCTTCGCCGACTCGGAGGGCAACGACGGCGCGTGGTCGGGCAACGAGACCATCCGCCTCGGGCCGGGCGAGACACGATCGTTCGACTACGACACCGACTACGTCGTCCCAGCGGGCGAGGCGAACGCGACGTTCGTCTTCGCCGCACCCACGGATCCGACGCCGGGCCTCGAGATCCGGATCGACATCGACGGCGGCGGGACCGAGGTCCTGGAGTCGTTCGGCGAGGGCGCGCTGTCGAGTGACGCCGACCAGTTCGATTTGCGTGCGTTCGGGACCACGCTCAACCCTGGGTCGGTGGGCGACCTCCCGGCCGGCTCGCACGACGTCGAGATCGAGGTCGACTCCGGCTCGGGTGGAGAGATCTACCTCGACTTCGCGCACCTGCGGGACGATCGCTACCAGTACGACCTCGGCGACGTCACGCCGGTTGACGACGTGGTGACTGGGTGGCAGCAGTACCCCGCGGCGATCGACGTCACGGTCGCGCCGATCACCTCGGTCGAGCAGGTGGTCGCCGGGCGGGTCGACGTCGAGCTGACGGGCGGCGGTGCGCCGGTGGCGCTCGGGTTGCGGAACGACCAGACTGACGCGTGGGACGAGGCGACCGACGTGACGAGCCACACGGTGGACTTCGCCGACGCCACCCAGCTCATCCAGGCCCGCGTCACCCTCGGTCGCGAGGACTCCGGGTCGACGTCAGGGAGCTTCGGCGACACGCCGCACCGCCTCGACCGGACGGAGATCTTCGCCGACCTGGTCAACACGCCCGTCCTCATCGACTTCGTCCACTCGGGCACCTACGAGGAACTCCTCAACCGGATCGCGGACGCCGGCGACTCCATCTGGGAGCTCCGGTGGGCGCCCGACGCGCCCGAGCCGTACCGGATCGAGTGGTGCCAGCCCGGCCAGCGCGTCGCCGACGCGGAGCCCACGCTGGTCTCTTACAACGGCAAGCGGACGGTCGGCGGCTCGTACCAACGGGTGATCGCCGAGGGGAAGACCACGCGCGTCGAGGGGCAGACGTTCACGACGGCGTCCGACTACGGACTCGGGATCGGCCTCGGGAACGCCCCGCTCGAAACGGGGTCGGAGACGGTGTACGACGTCGGCGACCGCTCGACGCAGTACGAGCGGCTCATCGACTACGAGCTCGACCACGCCGAGGGGGCGCTCACCATCCTCGAGGGCGGGGCGATGGATCCCGATACCGAGTACGAGATCGATTACGAGTGGCGCTTCCAGGGTGAGTACTCACAGCCCGGCGTCGACGATCCGGATACGCTCCGCGAGCAGTTCCCTGGCGCGGCCTCGAACCGCGAGTGCGAGCAGGTGGCGCTCGCGGCCGTCCGCGAGCTCGCCGCGCCGCTCGAGGAGGCGACCGTGACCATCCGCGAGACGGATCCTGACCGGTCGCTCGTCGCCGCGATCCCCGCCGACCAGCTCCCCTTCGAGGGCCCGCTCAAAGTTCGGGACGTGTCGAGTTCGGCGCGCGAAGTGTCGCTGACGCTCGGCAGTCGGGAGGGGGCGCGCGAGGTCATCGGCGAGCTCAACGACCGGCTGACCGAGGTCGCGCGGAACGCCTGACCGACGGGAGTACGGACCGATGATCGCCCGCTGGGCGCGGCGGGCGTGAGGACTGCGGTCGCGTCCATCCATTCATGCTCGAGCACCAGCTCATCGACACGGCCAGTCGCATCGCTCTCGAACACGCCCAGCTGATCGCGCCGGCGCTCGCGGCCCTCCTGCTGCTCGCTGCCCAGCGCTGGCTCGGTCGGTGGCCCGACCTGTGGCGCTTCCGGCGAGCCGCGCTTCCCGTGGTCGACCGTCTCGCGGACGGCGGGTACGACGCGGAGCTCGACGTCGTCGACGATCGCCTCGGCGACGCCGGCGTCGACGTCGACCTCGAGGACCTCGCGGAGGAGCTCCCCGAGAAGACTGGGATGCCGCTCCAGGCGCAGGAGTACGCCGGGACGGTGGACGCGACGCCCGCTGTGGTCCGCGAGGAGCTCCGGTCGATGGAGCGCGTCTACCCCAACACGCTCGCGAGCATCCAGTTCGACATCGTCGACGGCGAGCGCGTGTGGGAGGTCGGGAGCTACGCCTTCCGTCCGGAGGGGTTCCTTGGTTCGTGGCAGTATCACGTCCGACTCACGCCGCGCGAGGGCGGCACGAAGACGCGGCTGTGGGCGCACTACGAGCGATCTGCCTGGAGGCATCCCGTCCAGCACTACCGCGGTGTGGGGTGGGACGCCGACGAGGGCGTGCGGTGGGCGGCATCGGTGTTCGCGAGCGACGAGCGGTACCGTCCGAGTGACCGGGCAATCGACGTGGTCGGCGACGTCGCCCCCGGGTAGACTCCATTTATAAAGGCGGATCAGTCTCGTGTCCGCCGGATGTTGCGCGACACGGTCGAGCGGTCGCGGCCAGTCATCTCGGCCCACTCCGAGGCCGAGAGGCCGCAGACATCGACGGCGTACACGTCGACGCCGCGCGCGGCAGTCGTCTCGCTGATCAACTCGGCGAGCTGCTCAAGCTCACGATCACTCATCGTCATCCCCAACGATGACCCAGCCGCTCGCCTCGTCACCACGTCCGAGTTCGGACACGATCTCGACATTGCGGAGAAGTGGTTCACCGTCGACGCCAGTCCCGACGCGCTCGCCAGTGACGAGGTATGTGTCACGCTGGGCGAGCATCAGGATCTGGAGGGTTTTGGATCCGATAGGAACGAACATCGCAGGCGCTTCGGACGCCGGCGGGACTGACTCGATCTCGGCAGCGTAGACGCTGACGCCGTCTTCGTAGCAGTCGTCAGTATGGTTGTAGGACCGCTCGTCGTCTGGGATGTCGCCGAAGCGGATGTATACGTCCGTACTGGTGTCGACCGGGAGCGCATCAGCATCGAGCGTGCGGTTGACTTCGAGATCGGTGGGGAGGTAGCGACCAGCCTCGAAGCGCGCATCAATCTCTTCGTGAGAGAGCGCAAAACTCGTACCCTTGGCAGTTCGTCCATTTTCGAGCACCGGCGCGAGCAGCCATGAATCTCCGCTCCACGGCTTCTTCACCACGACCTCGTCAGTGACGGACGGGCCGTGTGAGTTCGTCTGACCGTGGCCCTCAACGTCGCGGAACGTGTCGCCTGTCGTCAGTTCTGCCGCGGTGATTGTGTCGGACATATCGTATCTCCCTCTATGTGGTACAATGTACCCCATATACTTATAGTTAACGTTGTGTTAACAAAGAGTAAACTATTTGTTTCCGGATTGTGTATGGTGTCGCATGGGGGATACAGAACACGTCCGAGTCCCGCGCAGCGTGTACCAGAGCGCCAACGAAGTCAAGCAGGAGTACGGGTATCCATCAATTGGTGAGGCCATCCGGCATATGTGCAAAGAAGGGGGCTACGATGTCTGAGCAGCCGACCCCGTCAGAACGGTATAGAAAACCACTTCAGGAGGCTCTCGGTGAGAGGTGTGAAGAGTGTGGGCAGGAAAATGGATTGGAGATTCACCACAAGGACGGTGACAGCAGCAACTCAGATCTTGACAACTTGGAATTGCTGTGCGGAGCGTGTCACAACCGAGAACATTACGACACTGTGTCAAACAACGACGCAACCAACGATATCGACATCGAGAGCTTGCGATGTTAGTTAAGCAGACGACTGCTGCCCGTGGCGTCGACGTGTTCGCCGTCGAGAAGTGTGGCATCTCCGCCGCGGGCTGGGCCGACCTCACAGGAAGGGATAGGTCAACAGTGGCTCG
This sequence comes from Halobellus captivus, assembly GCF_003697845.1. Classification (GTDB taxonomy): domain Archaea; phylum Halobacteriota; class Halobacteria; order Halobacteriales; family Haloferacaceae; genus Halorubrum; species Halorubrum glutamatedens. The sequence goes on from NZ_RDQE01000013.1 coordinate 82,136, forward strand.
AAACGTCCGGCGTGGTGTCGCAGACCGATAACTCAAACAACCTCTTTATTTAGTGGTACAATATACAACAACACAGCTACGCGAAGTCGCCGAGCGCGCCCTGCCCCTCGCCCCGCGTGGTGTCCTGCCCGCGGCGGAGTTCCTGACAGCTCTCGCAGAGGAAGTCGCCGGCGATCGTCGTGTGCTCGGTCGCCGTCCCGCAACGCTCACAGTGGCCATCGGCGCAGCTCGTACACAGCGTCTCGTCGACGTCGACGAGAACGGCGCCGTTCGAGCCGACGCCGCAGTCACTACACTCTGACATGGCTACAATTCGTCCATCAGCTGCTCGGTCATCTCTCGTCGCGCGGCCGCTTCACGAACTTCGTTGAGTCCGTCAGTATTCAGGTCAACGTACATGCCGTCGTCGCGCTGGTCCTTCTCGATGATCTTCCGCGCCTCGAGGACGCTCGCCGCCTTCGATACCTCGCCCGTCGTCGAGAGGTCGAGCCGCTGGGCGACATCCTCGTAGTGGACGGCACCACCCTCATCGACGATCGACGCGACGACACCTTTTACGTACCGTGGCGAGGTGCGATCCACCTGCTTCGCCTCCTCGATGGCCTCGCGAACGGCGTCGTCGTTGAGGAACGCCTCGTAGCCCTCTAGCGGCTGGAGTGATTCATCGCCGGCGGCTCGGTCGCGCAGCCGCTCGTTCTCTGCTTCGAGCTCGTCGATGCGCTCCTGGAGGGACTCGACTTCGGCTGCGTGGCTCTCGTTCGCGACCGGGGCGATGTCGACATCAGTCTCGAACACGCCGGCGAGCGTGTCGACCGTGTCGGCTGCCTGCTCAAACGCCGACCGGAGCTCTTGGACCTCCGCCTCCAGGTCGGCGACATCCTCCTCGAGCGCGTCCCGCGAGGCGCGGAGGTCCTCGATCTCCGACTCCGCTGACTCGACGTCCTCGAGGGCGGAGTCCCGTTCGGCCTTTAGCTCGTCGACGCGCTCCCGGAGGTCCGCGACCCCTTCGCCGACGTCCTTCGCAGCCCCACCGCCGTTCGAACCGAGGTTGTCGAGCGCGCTCGCGAGCCGGTCGGTGTCGGCGAGCTCCTGATTCAGTTCGTCGACGCGGTCCTGGAGGCGCTCGTTCTCCTCGCGGAGCCGTTCCAGTTCGTCCTCGCGTTCGTCGCGACGCTCCTGCTCCGCGGCGACCTCCGCCTGGAGCTCGTCGAGGACGTCCGTCAGTTCGTCCGGCGTCTCCGGGAGATCGAACGTCTCCTCGCGAGGGTCGGGCGACCGGCGCTTCCGGACGGTGGTCGGACCGACGAGGTCGCCGCCGGTGATCGACTCGCCGCGAGCCACGATCTCGCCCGTGGTGAGGTCGGCGAGCAGGTCCTCCGAGCAGCGGAGCGCGTCCGCCGTTCGGCCGATGTCCTCGTCGCCGGGCTTGTGCGCGACGAAGTCCTGGGCGAGTTGGATGACGCCGTTGTGGAGGAACGCCCGACGCTGGTAGCCGACGACGATGGAGATCCCCTTGTTGCCGCCCTCGGTCGAGGCCTTGATCAGCTGCCCTCGGCAGCGTTTGACGTACTCGTCGAGCTCGGGCTCGGGCGCGGAGTCCTTTGGCGCGAGGATGTGCGCCTCGTCGACGACGAGCAGGCTCTTGGTGCGGTCGCCCGCGCGGTACTTCTCGTGGGCGCGGTCGTTGAGCGAGCGGAGTGCCTTCGCGGCCGCGAGGTGGACGCGGCTCTTCTCGTCCTCGTAGTCGGCGTAGGTGCTGATGTCGAGGACGATCTTCATCCCGCGGTCGAGGACCCAGCTCCCGAGTTGGTCGAGGTCCTCGAGCGCGACTGCGAGGTCGACGCCCTCCTCTTCGCGAGCGCCGACCACGACGAGGTCCTCGTCGACGAGCCGCGCCGGCGTCAGCGCGCCGAGGCGTTCGATCACCAGCGTCGGGATGGCGACATCGGCGAGGTCCTCGAGGATGACGGCAAGGGTGTTGGACTTACCGGTTCCGGAGGTCCCCTCGACGGACAGGCGGAAGTCCTGCGTCGCGACCGGGTCGAAGACGGCGTCGCCGAGCGTGACCGTGGAGTCAGAGGTCTCGCCGCCGTCCGCGAGTTCAGTCTGTGCGCTCATCCTCACCCCTCATAATCTTCCGATCCTCATCCTGACGCATCTCGGCAACGACGAGATCGAGGGCGTCTCCGTAGCCACGGAGGTACTGCTCAGCCGCTTTCGGCATCTGGCTTTCGGTGCCGACCATCGTCTGAGCAGCATCGCGACGCGACTCGACTGCCTCCCGCGTGTGCTGTAGTACTACTCGCGGCGAGTACTCACCAGGATCGTCTGTAAGTTCCTCCTCGAGCCCGTCGAGGCCGATCCCGTGCGTCTCCCAGAGCCAGTCGGAGACGATCTCCCTGGTCGTCGCGTTGTGTTTGCGCTCGTCCTCGCGGCTGCTGTCAGTCATCCTCGCCCTCCAGCGCTGCGAGCGCCGCTAGTGTGTTCTTCTTCAGTTCCTCGGGGTCGCCCCGGTCGATCGCCTCGACGGCGACGTCGAGCCACTCGCGGGCCGACTCCAGTTGCGCCTCGAGCTCCGCGACGCGCTCCTCGAGGGCGGCGACGTCCTGGTCGGCGGCGTCACCGTACTCATCATCGTTCTCAGGAACGTGCTCGTACAGCCCGCGATTGACCTTCCGGATCACACCAGCCTTCTGGAGCTGTCGGAGGGCGTCGTTGACGTACTGTTTCCTGATCTCGGTTTGTTCACGCACCCGCATCGGGTTCACGCGACCTTCCTGGCGGACGACGTCGAGGACGGCCTGCTCGGTCTCGTCGGGTTCGTAGTCCATCGGTTGTGGTGTCGTACTCATCCATCACTCACAAATCTTCCTACTGCGTCCAGTACCAAGTATCTTACCCAAGAATATACAAAGACAATTACTCCGTAACCTTTACATCAGAGGGTGTTGTATGGGTAGATAGGAAGCGCGGGACTCCGGTCAGAAACGATCTGGTCGGGGCGTGTTTGGACCACGCCCGACCGCGCTCCTCACTAACAGGAGCATGAACGACATCAACCTACACGAACTTGAAGCGATCGAACTAGACGAACCGCAGCCCATCGACGACCTCGCCGACCTCGACGTCGGCGACCGCGTGCGCATCGACGAGCGCCGCCGGCCGCTGACCGTCGTCGAGCTCGGCACGCGGGTCAAGGGCGACAACCGCATCGACGAGGAGGTCCGCGTCCCGATGGTCCGCCTCGAGGGGCACTGGCCGGGCGCTCGCGAGGTCGTGCTCACGCACCAACTCGACCGGACGCCGTACTACGACGAGGACGACCAGGTGCGCCAGCGGCTCGAGGTCAACGACGCGATCGTCGACATGGACCTGGGTCGTGAACACGACGTCCGCCGAACGCACGTCGTCGGGGCGGCCGGCCGGGCGAGTCTGGATGGCGGCGAGGAGGTGACGGCGTGATGTCCGAGTACGAGCTCAGGCTAACGGCGAGCGGCCCGATGCGTGTCGTGACCACGACCGAGACCGAGGGTATGACAATCGAGCAGTCAGAGCTCCGCGAGGTGACCGCCGACATCGACCTCGACGCTGACCGCCTCTACAACAGCGACATCGCGACGACACACTCGAATGGGGTGGTGATCCCTCTATCGGATGTCGCCTGTGTTGTCTGTACTGAGCTCGGTGGGACGCTGGCCAACAGAGGGGAGTGGGACATTACCGTCTCGGGCTCACTTGATGACTGGCAGAAGGTCGCGCTGCTGGCGGCAAAAGAAAAGAAGAACGGAGAGAGCTCTCGAGCTAAGCTCGGGATAAACATCCTCCTCCAGCTCCACGATCGTGCTGACAGTGATCGGCCGCTCTACGCGGCACTCAACGTCGACGAGACGTACGATGTCGGCGCGCGCGACAAGATACTCGACCAGCTGGTCGACGGCGACGATGCGGCGGCGGCCACGGACACCGAGGTGCCCGCCGATGTCTGAGCAGGGCGCGATCGACGCCGACTTCGACGACGCCGAGCTCTCGTACGAAGAGCGCGTCGCCGACGCCCTCGAGGGCGTCCGCACCGAACCCGTCCCGGGCAGCCTCGCGATCGACCTGGTAACTCGCCAGCTACTCTTCGTCCGGTCGAAGGTCGCCGACACGCTCGCCGAGTACTACGAGCAGGAGGGGTTCGACCTCGCGACGTACGGCCCCCATCCGTGGCTACCGGTGTCGGTCGACGACGCCGCGTACGAGTGCTACTACGTCAACGACCTGTCGCTCGACAGCCTCGACGAGATACACAAGCTGAACGACTACGATTTCCCCCAAGGCCGGCTGGCGGTGGTCGGCGTCGAGCAGGCGTGGAGCGGTGACGAGGTCGATGGCCTATGAGTACAGCCGACAGCGTCGACGCGACCACCGGGCCGGGAACATTCGACGAGCGCGCGGCGAAGGCGCTCACCGAGTCGATGACGGTGCTCGACAACCGACTCGACCACGACCTTCGCGACGAGGAGTTCGTGGTCGTGACGCCGACCGGGACGTACACCGTCGACGCGATCGCCGAGACGTGCGACTGCCCGGACGCGCTCCACCGTGGCGTCCGCTGTAAGCACCAGCGGCGTGTCGACTACGCCCGCGGCGCCGTTCCGATCCCGGGCTGGGTCGACCGGTCGGCGATCGACCCGCAGCTCGGTCAGCACCTCGCGGCGAGCCCGCGAATCGCGACCGCCGACGGCCGCACGGAGGTGCTCGACGATGTTCGGTAGTCGCGACGGACAGGACGTCATGGTCCGTGACGACGAGGGGCTGCCCGCGGTGTCGGTGACGATCACGCCGATCGGCTCGGACAACGAGGACGTCGCCGGCGAGGTCGCGGCGCTCCTCAAGGAGCAGTACGCGACCGGCGGCGACCAGGAGGGCGACGATGCCGAGTGACCTCCCGACGCTCGAGTACGTCGGCGTCGACGGTGTCCGTCGCGAGCTCGACTTCCAGCGCGCCCCGCACGCACCCTGGAACGCGCTCCTCGTCGAGCGCGAGCAGCACCCGGGCGACGACGGGATGCGCCACGTCGGCACGGAGCAGCTGCGCGAGCTCCGCGTCGACGGCGAGCCGGTGACCGCCGTGTCGCTGGTCGACACGCTGGAGGGGCCGTAGATGCGGTCGTTCGCCGCTCCGGAGACGCACTTCCGGATCGAAGTCTCGAAGCCAGGCGATCACGACGGCCACCAAGTGGGTGAGCCCGCCCGGCTCGAGTGTGACGAGTGCGGGGCGTCCGTCCCGATCGACGGCCCGGACGGGCACGAGACTGCGGTCGACGAGCTACCACATTCGCGCGGGTGCTCGCAGCGGGATGTCAAGTCCGCGTGGTGGATGGACCACTACGCCGGCGTCTGACGTCCCTCGGTTCGCTTTCACTTTCAGTTCGGACAAGAATCTCCTTTATTACAGATTCGCGCATCGGGTTGGTTCGCATGGCGACACGCACGAGGCCGCCGTCGGACCTCCCGGTCGTGGACGACGACCACACCGTCGAGATCGACCGCTCTCGCGAGGCCGACCGCTGGCGCTACACCTGTCCACTCGGCCATACGGTGTGGGACCGCACGAATAATCACGCGTGGTGCTCGAACTGCCGACGCGCGGCCGAGGCTGGCCACGACGTCGACCCGAGCACTACCAGATACTCGATAAGAAACACGAAGTGTTGATCCCGTGGGATCAGGTGATCCTCGAGTGACGCTACTCGGTGGCGTCGAGCTCGGCCGCGTCGAGATCCTCGTCGAGGAAGGCCTCGCCCTCGGGACGAAGGCGGTAAAGACCGCGAGAAAGACGCTCGACGAGCCCGTACCTCGCCATCTCCGAGAGACGGTCGCGCGCGTAGTTGGCCGCGGCGACATCGAATTCATCGAGCGCCTGCGGTGTCATGTTCCCTTCGTCGCGCATCGTTTCGAGGATGCGCTCGTCGATTGGCCGCATCCAATCGGCGCGCTTTCGTACCACGGTACTGGCTCGTGCTGTGGAACTCATAGTAATATCGGTGTATAAGCGTTCTATGTGTAACTACTTTAATCTCCGGTCAATCTCGCTGTGTAGTATGTGGAATTCACAGAAACTTATTTGTAGGCCGCGTGAGTAGCCTAAGTTGACCTGGCCTACGCGGGTGGAAAACCCGCCGGCGCTGAGACGCCGACGGCCGGGTCCCCTGGAGCCCCTCTCACGAGGGGATTAACGGAAGACCCATGGATCAATCAGACGAACGGGGCCTTAGTAATAGCCCCAACGACGACGGTAGTACAGAGCGGACGATCGGCTATAGCTACGGCGGCGAGTACGTCATCAACTCGAGCGCGAGCCCTGGCGCGTGGATCACGTCGACGCACACGGTGCTCGACATCGACCAGGTGAGCGAGCAGGAGGTGTCGGGCTGATGCGCGCGACCATCCTCGCGCTCGTCCACGGCGACGTCGCGGACCCGCACATCGAGTCGCGTCTCGAACCGAGTACGTACCCCGCGATCGACGCGACCGCGTACGAGGGGCTCGACGGCGGCGCGATCTACGCGGGCACGGCCGCCGCGGAGCTCGACCGCGAGCGCCCCGCGGTGTACGTGACCGACTCGGGCATCCACACGGAGGACGTCGAGTCCGAGCTGATCACCGAGACGGTCGTCACCGAGTGGATCGGCGATCTCTCGACTGACGACGATACTGGGTGGCTCGGTGTCGACTCCTCGGATGGCGACTGGCTGTTCGAGGCGCTCGGCGGCGCGAAAGGCGTCGAGATACTCCGGAGCCGGATCGACGTCGACGCGTTCGGCGCGTACGTCGCCGACTACCCGACGGCCGACGCCTGGAACGTGACGCAGTCGCGCGAGTTCGACCAGGACGGCGACAGCGAGGAGGCGACGATCGACTATCACGACGCCGCCCAGCTGGGCGACGTCCGGAACGCGGCCGACACGTCGATGCTCGGATTCCGGTATCACTGGGGCGACCGGTACGTCCGCGGCGTGGTCGCGGCGAGCGGCTACGTCGCCGTCTTCGACGGGCCGGACGCGCCGAAGGCGTACGCGGAGTTCATCAACTCGGAGATCCTGCCGTTCGCGAGCCTGCCCGAAGAGTACCAGGGCACGTTCGCGGACGTTCCCGAGGAGACGGAGGGCGAGGCCGATGTCTAACGAGGAGCTCCGCGCGACCGACAACGTCCACGACCTCGCCGATCGGAACGCGATCTCGACGGCGATCGCCGACCGGCTCGACGATAACGGGTTCGAGACGGTGGCCGACCTGCTGATCGCCGATGTCAGCGACCTCGAGGCGGTGCCCTACGTCGGCGGCCAGCGGGCGGTGGAGATCCTCGAAGCCGTCGACGGCGGCGCGACGCCGACGCCCGAGCCGCGCGACGTCGACTTCGAGGCGACCGAGAGTGTGGTGGACGTCGCGATCCCGCTGTCAGTCCGGTTCGGGAGCTCGGTCCTGGCCACAAGCGGTGCCTCGGGGACGAACGACGTCTATCACACGACCGCGTGTTCCGTCGTCATCGGCAAGGGCGAGCATCTCGTTGAGCACGATCGGTCGTGGGTCGACGATCGCGACGTCACCGAATGCCGTGTGTGCCAGGACCCAGAGATCCACACCACCGGTTCTCGACAGGGCACGAAGGTCGACGAGTCGCGAACGCTCGTGGGCTCACGCGAGGCTGTCCTCGAGGCGACGCTCGGCGAGAAACTCCGCATCACGCTCGCGGCGCGCCCTGGATGGGCCACGCCGTGGGTTGTCGTCGCGACCGAGGAGCCGACCGCGTGGGACACGCCGGCCGGCGACACCTGGCGGACGCGTCGTGTCCGTTTGTCGGAGTCAGCGTCACGGCGACCAGGTGCCCGCGAGTTTGACCTCGTCGTCGGTGCCGACGGCGTCCGGATCGACGATCCGCCCGGCGTGGAGAGCCACCAACCCGACGCGGCCGGTTGGTCTGTCGAGTCGGTCGGTGTCGTCGGACGTGTGTCGACGTCGGCGTACGCACAGCTGGTCGGGCAGGCGGAGCAGTCCGACGACCGGCCCGAGGGCGACGACACCTGGCGGAAGTACCAGAAGCGAGGGGAAGCATGAGCACGCAGTACCGCGTCGTCGACCGCGTCGAGCGGGAGACGGCCGAGCTGCTCGCGAAGACCGATGCGATTCTCGCGCACGCTGACGACGAGACGTACGTCCTCGAGGAGGTGGACGATGTCGAGTAGCGACGGCGAGAAGAGCCCCGAGGAGCTGCTCGGAGCCCGCCACGTCAACTACGCAGGCGAGCGTCGCGACCCACACTACGGCGGCACGGACGCCGCGTTCCGTGCGCTCGAGGAGTACCTCGCCGAGCGCCTCGACGAGCGGACGATCGCCACGGCCCGGACGATCGCGTTTACGGTCGACGCCGACGCGAGCTCCACGGAGATCGGCAAGACGCTCGGCGCGCATCAAACGGGAGACACATCCGAAGACATCCTCGAGGACGTTGTGGTGTCGACATGGGGGTCGACCAACAACCGGACCAAGTGGGTGTTCGAGCGGGTCGAACCCGCGGAAGAGCGACCGTGAGATCCTCCGTGTCGTTCGCGACGCGGTGGGTGCTCGTCGGCGGGCTCGTCACGCTCGCGTGGATGCTGCTCGAGTCCGGAGGGGCGCTGTGAGCATCGACCCGGTCGAGGCGATCACGTCGCACTGCGCCGGTCGGATGGTCGACCGGACGAGTGGCGAGCTGGTCTCGGCGGCCGTCGCCTACGAGCGCGGTGTGACGGTCGACATCCCGCAGCGCGCGCCCGTCCCGCCGCACGACGAAGCCGTCTTCGACGAGTGGACCGACACGGTCGTGTTCCGGCGCGGGCGCATGCTCGTGACCGTGTACGGCCTCTCGCCGGCGCACATCACCAGCATCCACGGCGTCGCGGTCGCGGCGGCCGTCGACGAGCAGTGCGAGACTGAGTACTGCGCCGAGATCGACCCGCGGAATCTGGAGTTGATATAGCGATGAGCACGATACAGACCTCGGACATCGACGACAATGACGACGGCGGCGAGCCAGCGGACGGAACGCAGAGCTGGGCCGAGCGTCACCGAGAGGAGCTCGAGCGCGAGGCGAACAGCGATCTGCCGCACGCGTGGGTGGCCGAGCAGTTCCTCGAGTCGATCCCCGATCAGGAAGAGCGCGACGACGAAGACGACGAGGAGGGTGATTCATGACGACCCAGCTGGGACGCGTCGGTCTGGATCTGAGAGAGCATCTCGGAGATGAACGCCCGGCGGTCGGCGTCGTCGAGCTGGGCGAGGCTCTTCCCGATCGACTGGGTCGCGGAGCGCTGGAGCTCCCGCGTTTCGCGAGTCGCGGGGCTGCCGCACACGGGACAGTACTCGTGGTGCGGGGCGAGCGTCTCCCGGCAGATACCACAGGGCCGACGATCCCGTGTCTGCTCGTCGACGTCTTCCTCGTCGAGGACGCCGGCCTTCTGGAAGATGTCCGCGTTGAACTGCTCGGCGTCGATGTGGACGTACGTCTCCCACATGTCGGTGTTGAGCTTCCAGTGGACGCGGTGCTCGATCTCCTCGCGAGTGTAGCCCTCGCGGACCATCCGGGTGACCGCGGAGTGGCGGAAGTTGTGGGGGTTACACGGCTTCTCGAGGTCGGTCCGTCGCGAGATACGCTGGAGATGGTTGTGGAGGTGGTCGGGAGCGATGTACCGCGTCTCCCCCTCGCCGTAGTTCTCGAGCTTGTGGAAAAAGGGCACCTCCGGGTCATTGGGACACGGATGAGTGAATCGCTTGTAGGCGCGGAGTGCGGCCGCGCTGTCGACGAGCGGGTAGTCCTTGATGTCCGCACCCTTGAGCCCGAGCGCGTCGGGGTTGGGGCGATAGGTCGCCGCCTCGCTCTCGAGGTCGACGTCCTTGACCCGGAGCGAGACGGTGAGGGTGCGTCGTGCGCCGGTGTCCGCGAGGAACTCGATCAGGGCGATGTCGCGTTGGTTTCTCGCCGCGTCGACGAGCGTCGCGATGTCGTCACTCGAGAGCATGTCGTCCGGGTTGATGGACGTCTTCTGGACGGACATGATCTCGAGGTTCTCGGCCCACTCACCGCAGTGGTGCGCCCAGAAGATCCGGCAGACGCGCTGCTTGTTCCGACGGGTCGAGCTCGCGTTCCCCGACTCGTGGCGGATGCGGAACAGCAGGTCGCGAGCATCCTCGATGTCCATCTCGGAGATCGGCTTCTCGGAGAGGCCGGCGACGAGCCGCAGCTGCTTACAGTACTGCTCGAGCGTGGAGATCGCGAGGCCGCCATCGCGAGCGCGGATGAACCCGCGGATGGCCTGCCTGTCTACGTCCGCGACGTCACTGGCTTCCTCGAGGCGGTCGAGTTCGCGACGGAAGCGCTCCTGAAACCCAGCCGGGTCATCCAGGGTCATACAGGCCGGATGGAGGCCTCTTACAAAAACTCATACGTGGGAAAACGGTTTCTGTCTCGGCCGCGAACCCCGGCCGTGAACCCCCGATTCCGCGCGCCGCTCACCGTTCTCATCGTCGTCTTCGTCCTCGCCGCGCTCGTGATCGGCACCGCCCCGTCGATCCTGATCTCGAGCTACGAGACGACGACGGTGGAGGCGACCGACGCCGAGACGGGCGAGACGCTCGCGATCGCCGAGGTCCGGATCGCGGACGGCCCGATGAAACGCTACGTCGGGCTCTCGACGACCGATGAACTCGCCGCCGACGAGGGGATGTTGTTCGTCCATCCCGAATCCGGCGAGCACGACTACGTGATGCGCGACATGGCCTTCGCCATCGACATCGTGTTCGCCGATGCCGACGGGGAGATAACGTCGATCCGGGAGGCGGAACCCGAGTCGCGCCCGCTCACGACCTACGAGGGCACGGGGCAGTACGTCCTCGAAGTGCCGAGAGGGTGGAGCGCCGACAACGGCGTCGAACCCGGGGACACGCTCGAGTTCGACCTTCGTTGAATCGCCGACTTCCCCGACGAAACCCTTTCACGCCTCCCTCGCGTGCGACCGCGTATGACCGGTCCCCTCCGACGCGCCGCCTGGAACCTCCGGTACCGCTGGCGGCGGGTGTTCGCGCTCTGTGTCGTCGGCGGCGGCGTCCTCGCTCCGATCGTCACGAACCTCTGGTGGAGCCTCCCGCTCGTCTGGTTCCTCGGGCTGTTCGTCGTCCTCCCCGTGCTTCACACGCTCGCGAAGCCGCTTCCCGATCCCGACGACGGGAGCGGAAACGACCGCGGCCACGAGGGCGACCCCGCGCTCGACGCGTTGCGCGAGCGCTACGCCCGCGGCGAGATCGACGAACGCGAGTTCGAGCGGAAGCTCGACCGCCTGCTCGAGACCGAGGACGCGGAGGTCGCCGACCGCGATCGCGACGTGGCCGCCCGGATCCGCGGGACCGTCGAGCGCGAACTCGAGCGCGTCCGGGAGTGACGATCGCGGAACTGATGGATCTGAACCCGGGAGACCACCCGGACCGACCGTTTCTTGAGCGCGCGGCTCGGAGGGGACGGTAATGGACGGACCGCTGTGGATCGACACGCACGCGCCGGAGCTGTCGGAGATCCGTCAGACCGATGCCCGCGACCGGCTCCGCCGGGCGGTCGACGAGCCGATGAACCTCGTCGTCCAGGGGCCGCCGGGTGCCGGGAAGACGGCCGCGACGCGGGCGCTGGCGCGGGAGTCACACGCCGACCCCGAGAGCGACCTGATCGAGATCAACGTCGCGGACTTCTTCGGCCGGACGAAAAAGGAGATCCGGACCGATCCCCGCTTCGAGGGCTTCCTCCAGGGGAGGAGCCGGATGGCGAAACGCGACATGATAAACCACGTCCTCACCGAGTCGGCCTCCTACGCGCCGATGTCGGGCGAGTACAAGACGGTGCTCCTCGACAACGCCGAGTCCATCCGCGAGGACTTCCAGCAGGCGCTGCGCCGGGTGATGGAGAAACACCACCGGACGACCCAGTTCGTGGTCGCCACCCGCCAGCCCTCGAAGCTCATCGCGCCGATCCGGTCGCGGTGTTTCCCGATCCGGCTGCGCGCGCCGACCACCGACGAGACGATCGACGTGCTCGAGACGGTCTGCGACCGGGAGGAGGTCGAGTACGACGCCGACGGGCTGGAGTTCGTCGCCAGCGCGGCCGGCGGCGACCTCAGACGCGCGATCCTCGCGGCACAGACGACCGCCGTGGAGGGCGAGGAGATCACCATGACGACCGCCTACGAGACGCTCGGCGAGGTGGGTGACGACGACGCGATCCGCGAGGCGCTCGCGGCCGCCCGCGAGGGGGACCTGAAGGACGCCCGGAGCACCCTCGACGACCTCCTCGACGAGGGGGGCTACGACGGCCCGGGACTGCTCCGCGAGACGCTGCGGGTCGCGCGGGCGGGCTCGGCGTACGGCGGCGACGACCTCGCCCGGCTCCACAAGATCGCCGGCGAGGCGGACCTGGCGTTGACCGAGGGGCTCGACGACCGGCTCCACCTCACCCATCTGCTCGCGGCGTGGGCCGCGGGGCGGACCGAGCTCCACGCCGCGTTCCACGAACCCGACCCCGCGGAGGCGAACGCGTGAGCCGGAACCCCCCGCTCGCTCGGGTCCTCCCGTTCGACGTGGTCGACGACGCCTGGCGGCTGGTGCTCGTCCCGGCGCTCGCGGCGGCCGTCGCCCTCCCGTTCCTCCCGCCGGTCGGACTCGGGCTGGTCGCGCTCGCGCTCGGCGTTCTCTGGTTTCACCGCGACCCGGAGCGGACGCCGCCCGACCCGGAGCGGGCGGTCGTCTCGCCCGCCGACGGCACCGTGAGCGTGGTGCGTGAGGAGGGGACGCGGATCCGCGTCGGAGTGTACATGAGCGCGACCGACGTCCACGTCAACCGCGCGCCGATCGCCGGGGAAGTGCGGGAGGTCCGGCACCGACCCGGCGCGAACCGCCCGGCGTTCGACAAGGAGTCCGAGCGCAACGAGCAGGTCGCGATCGACTTCGGCGAGTACGAGCTGCTCGTCATCGCCGGCTGGTTCGCCCGCCGGATCCATTCCGCGGTCGAGGCCGGCGACCTCCTCGAGCGGGGCGACCGCGTCGGCCACGTCTCGTTCGGCTCGCGAGCCGACGTGGTGTTGCCGGCCGACGTCGACCGCGAGGACCTCCTCGTGCGCGAGGGCGACGCGGTCCGCGCGGGCGAGACGATCATCGCGGAACGGGAGTGAGGGACGAACATTGGGGAACGGACGTGACTGACGAGTCGGCGGCTCGAGCAGTGCGATAGCACGACACGTGTCTCGCGGTGGCGCGCGCCTCCGAGCGCCCGAGGGGCGCGAGGAGCGTCGCGCGAGGGACGCCGCGAGCGTAGCGAGCGGCGAGGCTGGGGAGGCGTGAGGTACGGTTGCGGTCCCGCGAGCGTGAGAGAGCGGGAGTACGGAAGTCGCAGCCCGCGCAGCGGAGCGAGCAGGAACGTCTTCCGGTAGTGCGGTTCGGGTGGACTCAAAGCCCCAACCGCTCGGCTCACGGCTTCGCCGTTCGCCAGTCGAGGGTTCCCCCCGGTCGCCCTCGCAGCAGCGAGGCGCTCCGCGCCTCCGACGGCCGGCGCTTTACGCTGGCGACGCCACCGCGCTCGATCGTTGCTTCACCTGTATTGAGCGATTCTCAAGGAGCAACGCGTGTATGCGAACCGTTCTATGACACGGTGAGTCCACCGCATCCACGTCGGATCGCGGCCATAGCGTTTTGTGTACACGCGGAGACGGGACCGTGTATGCCAGAAGAGACGGTCCACGAGTCCGAACGGTCACGCAGTCGACAGGCGCTCGCAACCTACTTCCGACGGATCGCGAAGGCGTTGGGGCGCGGCGAACCCGTTCCCGTCGACGACGCCGGGACGGTCACCGTCGACCCGCCAGCCGAGCCGGAACTGGAGGTGGAGATCGAACGCGAGGGCGACACGGTCAGTCTCGACCTCGAGATGGAGTGGACGGAGGAGGAGGGCGACGTGGACCTCGACGCCGCCGCGAGCAAGGCGACCTTCGAGGTGTACGCCGACGCCGCGGACGAGTGGCGCTGGCGGCTCGTCCACGACAACGGCAACGTGATCGCCGACGGCAGCCAGGGATACGCGGACCGGCGGGACGCCGAGAACGGCATCGAGTCGGTGAAGCGAAACGCGCCCGGCGGCCACGTCGTCGACCTGAAGAACGACGAGGAGCCGCCCGAGGAAGGCGGCAGCAACGCCACGTTCGAGCTGTTCGAGGGCAAGGACGGGAAACGGCGCTGGCGGCTCGTCCACGACAACGGCAACATCATCGCCGACGGCGGCCAGGGGTACGCCTCCAAGCGGAACGCGGTCGGCGGCCTCCGGAGCGTGAAGTCGAACGCGCCGGGCGCGGCCGTCGAGGAAGTCGACGAGTAGGCGGGTGAGAGGGTGTCGTAGAGCCCTTATCAACGACTTAATGTTTGGGACATACTAGTGAACTATTCATTAAAACGCGCTTGCGTGTAGGACGGATCGTTTGATCGAGACTGGATCGTTGCTGGCGCGGTGGCCGTCTCTGAAGCCCCACTCGCGAGGGCTCGCGCGACTCGCTGCGGTCCTCGTCGCTCTCTTCGTTCACTCCTGCGGTCCTTACTTCCTCGAGCGTCGCCCTCGCGAGTGCCCCTTTGAGTCCCACCTCGCACGACCCCGCACCTCACGCCTCCCCAGCCTCGCCGCTCACTTCGTTCGCGACGTCCCTCGCGGGCTCCTCGTGCCCTCCCGGGCACTCGGAGGCGCGCCACCGCAAAACGGATCGCCCGTTTCTTCGCCTGTCTTGAGCAAATCCCACATCAGGAGTCGTGTTTGGAGAGACCAACATTTCGTGAATCCGGACGATCACTCAGATTGAAGTGTAGCGGTAGTGATGGCAACGTCATCCATGGAACTCATCGATCTCATCGATAGAGATTGGAATAGTTACGAACGGAAGCGCTTCGTGAAGGATGACACGAAGACGAAAACCGACGACTTTGACCCGGAGTCGTTCAAGCACGACGGGTTTGATGACCGGGAGAAGTACCTAAAGACGTATGTCCCGGCACTTGCTGACCCTGAACGTCTCAGGACTGAACTGAATGATTTCACTCCGCCGCGGGTGACTGCGATTAACGATTCACCATATCAGGCGCTTGTGATTCGCTACGGGATTCTCAGTCGATCACATCGGGTTTGAGTGAAAGTGTCTGCTTGGGAAGGGTGTGGAAGCTACCGAAGCAGACAGCGAGATAGAAGAAGAGCACCTCCT
>NZ_RDQE01000014.1 GCF_003697845.1 Halobellus captivus
GTTCCTCTTCACTCAGATGTTCGAGGTGATCTTTCGACGGTCCAGGCATAGTTCGTACTCACACTCTAACATTACAAATTTTTCGGCTATCACTACTCGGCGGCCCTCAGGGCCTGCCGAGGCCCTCCGTGAGCGCCAGCTATCGCCAGACAGCGACCGCACCACAGACACGTTCCGACCGCCTACCGGCTGTGAAAACAGCAGATCCCCGGACGGCGTAATCATTTTGTCGCTAGACGTGGTTTACCCGGGTAGCAGCGTTTCCATTGAAATCCTATTTTTGGATAGATCATCGTCTGAAACACCTGTTCGCTAGAGACCGCGAATATAACGACACCGGGGTATACATACGAGCTAGGGAACCGCGGGCCAGAGCCGGGAATGATCTGGAATCGATTGCGCAGAGGGGCCTGCGAGTAGCTGTTCCTGTTCAGTTTAGATACTGTTCGTGCTTGGACCGCTTGAGCAGAGCCTTTGCGACTTTGATCTGGTACTGATTCTTGACTTTTTCACTCTGGTTCTTACTGAGCATTCTTGTCTTCCGGAGCGTGTACACGGTTGCGTTGTCATCGTACCCATCGGGGTCTGACACTTCTGATATAGCTCCAATGTAATCCCACCAGTTGATAAGCTCGTCAGCACGAGATACCGCCTTCTCCCGCATTACCGCTCCTTGCCGAGCCTGAAGAAACTCCACTAACTCTTCCCGGCTAATGTGGAACGTCGTCTTATCGCTATCGTTGGAGTGGATCTTGTCCAAGTGCGGTGGTAAATACTGGTAGATTCGCTGATGATGAGAGTCATAGAACAGGTCGAACGCTAAGTGTTCAGTATCGGCGAGTTCGACACCGTCGGATAGGAGGGTCGATAGCTCTCCGTCTGGACTATAGCCAGTCCAGTCAACTCCATCAAATTCTTCGACCAATGAAATCGTTTCCCGCTCGCCGCTCACCAACTCCCAGACGGAAACAGGCCAGTGTTCATCTTCAGCAGTAAAATCACCAGCAACATTCCCCGGCTGAACTCTCGAAATGGCCACCGCTCCCTCAATGTTATTCTCGTCAATTATCACAGAGAGGTCTTCCTCGATACTCCTCATCTCGGACTTAACGTAGCTACAGAGGCTTTGTATCCGTTCGTACGTTCTTTCGGCCCTCTCCTGCTGGACAACAGCTAATACAATGATTGTTCCATGAGACTCGCTGTGTGCTACGAAAAGATCTGCTGGTCCGTCCTCATGTTGATCGAACGAAAGAGAATCTGCGAGCTCCCACTGTGTTTCTGAAGCAAGAGCGTTACCGAACTGGAAGGCGGAGGTGAGAGTAGCGCGAAGGATGAAGCGACGGTTGTATAGCTTCACTTCCTCTTGATACTCCTCTAGCTCACCTTGGAGTGGTTCATCTGTCCCATCAAGCTCATCTATATTCCCGACGATGTCTTCTTGCTCTACATCGGTTGCTTCGTCAATAAACTCATCCCTGAGATCCTTCCAGTCATGTGCCTTACCACGGATAGTCATTCTTCTCCCTCCATTTCGGTGACTGAGAGCGCCATTGCTGAGCTATCTGCATTGTCGTGTATTGCCTTGAGAACGCCAAAGAATGTGTCCAGCTTTTCTTGATCTGCACGGGGAAAGATACGGAGTGTATCTGCGTCGCCCCGAATATCGAAGTAGATCTTGTCCTCTCGGTGGTAAGCAGTGGTTGAGTAGTATAGTAGATCTGACTCCATATACGTGTCAATCGGAATATATCCGCGGTTACCGAGAGCATCGAACGTCGCTTGAATTTCATCGGCACTAAACTGGCTGTCGTCCTCAGAATCCTGCTTGCCGGGTTTGATTAGAGCTGGTGTGGATTGTGAGATCTCTGTTTCACTGTCTCCGATCGTCACAAAGGATGTCTCAGTATCGTCGTATGCTCGCTTCACATCCAGAGTATCCTCAATAATTGGGCTGAGTTCATGCAGCATGTCGGTCAAATTTCCTCTCTTGAGCTTTAGCACGCCGTTTTTGTCGATTTTGAATGCGAAATAGTATGTGTCGCCCGAACTATATGGACATTTGATTTTAACTGAGCTAATTAGAACACCGAATTCCTTCCGTAGGACGGGGATAGCTGATGCAGCATCTTTCCCCCAAAATGAAACTGAGCGCTTTTTTTCGGAGCCTAAGTTTGAGCTGATTTGTGAACCGCTCTTGTGCTTGGTATGGACTTCATCGACATATGGGGTGCCGATTTTTTCCCCAATGTGGTCTGGTGGTTCATTGGTGACTCTATTGACCAGCCGTTCGATACGATGAGAGGAAACATGGAGCTTGTTCGTCTGCGGTATCCGACCCAAATCCTTGATAAGAACATCATCGACATATTCCGTTTTTGATTCGTCAGTATAGAAAATAAAATATCCTGGACCATCATCCTCGCTGTCTTTGGCAAAGTACGCTCCAGAGGGGTCTTCAGTATTCTCGGTTTCGTGAGTTAGTTTTGTGACTGCGCCGTAGTCCGCTTCTATATGCCAGTCCCTTGATAACCATGATAACTGATCAAACAGCTCATCCGCGTCTAAGTCCGTAACGCCTGGGACCACATGTAGGTCGCCATCGCATAGTTTTCTCCAATACGAATCGAGATATCCGTTGAAGTCGTCAATATTATCGAACTCCTCTTTAATTGCTCCCTCTGGGAAGTCTTCGTCTTCATCGGGTTCCTCCTGGGGAACCTCGAAAACGGTCATAGCGCTAACTTGGTAAGTAAATCATATTAAACTTGTCAATACCCGCAGTGAATCATATTTCGAGGACAATGTTTTGTAGATGGCCAAATGAGAGCTAACAACTAGTCCTCTATGCCAGGTTGTACGTTTAACCCCAACTCAGAGGACATCCCAAACGGGTATAGCAACAGTTGCCCGCTAAGTGCTTGGGGAGGCTCTTCGCAGAACTATTGTATTCTACACGCCGAGTCGGAATCTAAACCGCACACAGAGATTAACCAAGCAATAGATCTCCAGAGAGAAGCTATACAGGCGCAGCCAGTCGTAAACGCGAATCTAACCGGGATTGATGATGGGTCTGATCTAGATTTCTCTGGAGCACAGCTTCCTGGTGCAGACTTTTCTAACTCATCACTTCGGAGCGTCAATTTTGAGGGAGCCCTGCTGAAGAAAGCGAAATTCGTTGGATCTGATTTGGACAGTGCCAACTTCACCGAGGGTGCGCAGCTTACCGGCGCTGATTTCACCGAGTCAAATTGTATTCGGACGAAGTTTTCCGGGAGCACTCTCAGATATGCAAGATTCACCGACTCAACGATAATCGGCGCAAAGATGTCTTACGTGAGAGGTATGAGAGCTGGTTTCAGAGATGCTGAAATTGTAGACACAGACCTCTTCCAAAGTGAGCTGAAAAAAGTAGATTTCGCAGGTGCTGAAATTCGTGAGTGTAGGTTCCAAGCATCAAATCTGGATGGTGCAAAGTTCCCTGGGGCAAGGTTGAACGACACCAGCTTAGTCGACACAAAGCTGACCAAGACTCAGCTTGCGAATGCAACTCTTGACGAACGAAATGACTACGGAGAGCGATTGCTGTTGGAGTATCAGGCGGACCGGGAGGCCGAACCAGAGAGGCTAGTAGAACATTTTAATCTGCCACGGGTAGGAGAATTGGGATTCGGGGTGAACTCGGAACGTCCTCTTGGAGAAAATAAATCAATCAGAGCCGCATCGGACACAGCCCCAGACTCACCGTTTGAAGAGGTGTACGAACGCGAAAACTGGTGGAGACAGCGGCGCGTACTCGCTCTATCTCGATTCCCGCGAAGATTGTGGGCTCAAATCAGAAGAGCCAGTTCAATTCTCCCATACATTCCCAGCCAGAGTAAATCAGCTCAACACACCCTACTTACCGAAGCCGAAAACACGTACTCAGAACTCAAATCCGCCTACCGAGGGACCGCATGGTCTAGTCTCGCACGGAGATTTAATATCCGCGAAAAAGAAGCTAGGAAAAAGAAAGTCTCCCCTCTTAGAGCTTGGTTTAGAGACGCACTATTGTATCGGACGATGCGTCATGGAGAAAGCCCTGGACAAGTATTGAAAGTAGGTTTGATACTCTGGATTCTATCCACTGTCCTGTTCCTCCATTTCGGGATTCGCACAAATACTGGAACAGTAATCCAACTAAGCTTATCGGGCGATCCAGACGTTGGACTGCTAATTCGCTCATTGTTGTTCACCTTGAGGCGGATATTCACCTTCTCGAATGGGGGACTCGAGTTAACTCAGGGGGAACTATGGGCTACAACGCTATCAGTTATAGGCGCGTTGTTAGAAGCGGTATTGGTTTTCACTCTTGGTCGGCGTGCCGTAGCTTAGCAGACCGTCTATTCGGCAACTTCGATTTCCACATTTGTGAGTTCCCCTGTACTGACCAAAGCAAGCCAAAAACTGACATCCGCTGAGGACTTCCACGGGGTCTCTTCGCTGTGGTTATCGAGACCCTCTTCACCCCTGTACTCGATATCAAGCGTGTCGTAGGTGTCGACACCCACTATCAAGATCGACTTGACGACGACAAGTGGCAGTCACTGAGTACGTCTTAGATATTGTCGAGATACCCCCGTCTCTGTTCCATCCTTTCGTGCTGACTCCGCCGGTCGTAGTGTTCGTTGAGAACACCCGGTGTCACGTTCGCACGATCGCTAACAACCTCTTTCGGAACATCGTTGTTCAAATGGTGAGTGATCCCACCACGCCGGAGAGCGTGCGGACTGACGCTTGAGGGGCAGTCAAATGCGGCGGTATAGTTCATTGCGTCGCAGTCGTCTACATCGCGGTCGTGTGGACACTCTCCAGTGGAAACGCAGGGCCTTGTGTACCTGTAGCAATCCGCCCGAAGCGTCGATCGGTGCGCGCGTCCCTTCGACGTTGACACGAGTGGTCGCCTGCCGAATTCGTCGTCGACGTCGGGCCTCCGATCTGCGATCCAGTCGTCGAGAAGACGGCACACGTCGTTCGATAACGCGATCAGCCGCTCTCCGCCCGTTCCGTTCTTGATCGTTGTCCCTTCCTCAGGTCGATGGACAACAGCTATGTACTGCCCGTCTGGGTCGTAGTCGTCGACATCAAGCGAGTGGACCGCACCGGTCCGCATCATCGTGTGCCACATCAGCGTGAGAACGACGTGAGGACGCGAGGCGTACTCGTACTTCGAGAGGTGGTCGAGAACCTCCTCAGCACGATCGGACTCGAGCATCACGTCACGGACGTTCTGCCCGTCTCGTAAGACGGGCGACCGTACCTTCGTATGGAGGTCGTCGACGACGGCGTCGATACTCTCGAGCCACTTCACGAAGACGCGAATTGTGTCCATCTGGGTCTTCTCCGTCGCGGGCGCGAGGTCACCCTCGCGACGACGCCACAGACGGTGCGCATGAAGGCTCCGTCCGCTCAGTTCGTTCAGGTTGTCTATGTTTTCCTCACCACACCAGCGAACGAAGTGACCGAGACGGGAGCTGTGCGAGTACAGCGTTGCCTTGGCCACCTCGGCTTCACGTTCGGCGAGGTACAGTTCTACGGCTGTTTCCGGGTCGATTGGTTCGAGACTCATCGCTCTTTATGACGCGAGTCGCAGTTACGACCCCGATCTGAAGTTCCCTATTTCGGGCAGTACAGGCCCGAAAGGACGATCCGTTCTCAGTATGAACTCGCGCCCGTCGCGCCCGTATCGTTCTAATCGCATGACAGCGTCGGGGTAGACGCCGTAATAGTGCGAGGCGCGTGCTTTCGTTCGATAGCTGGCCGTCCACTGGTGCATCGGTGGGGTTCGCGTACATCCAAACTGGCGCAGGGAGAGAAAATCAATCGCCGATTGACTTATTCCTCCTAGGTGATCGGAGAGAATGTTTGGATTCTATCAAGATTCAATTATTGAATAAAGGGATGATTCTGTTGTAATTCTCTTCTTCAGATATAATACTATATGAGATAGCCGGTCACGGAATACTGCGTATTAATCTGACGTTGACGGACCGTTCCCGACAGCAATGAGGTAGTTATATGAAAAACAGGGGATATACGTCTCCGGTGGTCTCCTCGCGGCGGAGTCTGATGTCAAAAGCCGTGCTGTCTTCGTCATTCGCCGATTCACCGGGGTAGTAGTGGTGGTGATGCCACTGTCCATCCCCGAACTTGGGTCGGACGCGGAGGAGATACGGGCGGCGTTCAACGATACTGTCCTCACCGAGAGTGCCCGCTGAGGCGTCGTCCGAACGAGGTGGTACTTCGAGCTCTCGGGAAAACACTCTCGCCTCATCGTATTCATTCTTGTCAGTGCGGAGAACTCGAATTTGAACCAGCTGCGGGTCAGCGGTGTAATTATACAGTTCGAGATCGATGCGGGGAGGGTCGGATAGCAGCCGGCCCTGACAACCAGAGAGCCCGGCAGTGAGGGTAGCCCCGGCGGCTAAGAGTGTTTTTCGACGTGAGGGGGTCATGTATGTGAATGATCTGTGGAAATTTCGGGCTATTCTATTGATTTAATTCACTCGCCCACATATGTATTTTGAATCGACTGGGACGTTTATCGCTTGTGTTGAACATGTTTAGGTCTACTGTAGCACCAACTGATGGGTTTCGATATCTTGTTCTATTTTGCAACGGATGGACCAACAGATTCCTCGGAGTACTCGACGTGCTCCTCGCGGGCAGTCCCTATTCACCGACGCTGTTGAGCGCGCTGTTCAGCTCGAAGAGCTCCCGGACGACGTCGCTGTCCGCGACCCGGTACCGGCGCGGTGACGTGTTCGGAACCTCCTCGATCAGTTCGACCTCACACAAGAGGTCGGTGTAGTTGCCGACGGTCTGACGCGTGACGCCGGCGTGTTCTGCGAGTTCGGTCTTGTTGAACTCGCGGTTCGGCGGGAGATCGAGCAACGCGTCTACGAGAATCGGAATCGCATCGTGTTGCGTGAGATAGAGCCACCCGCTCGGGTGTTCCTTCCGGAGCTGCTTCTTCGCTCCACGGTCGTCCGCGTGTTCCATACTACTCGTGTAGGGTAAGTCCGCTTGCGTGTATAACTACTCCCACTAGCGTCAACGGCCAGTAACGGTGTTATTCGTCTTCGAGGGCGTCGTAGACGTCCCGATTCGAATCTCGGTCGTCCGCCGCGACCCGTCGAACCAGCTCCCGCCGGATGTCCTCCATCACGTCGTCGAGCGGTGATGTCGTTTCCGCTCCCTCTTCGGTGGCCATACCTACAGAAACGCGTCGAACGCCGTTAATCGTTCGGGTCCGATAATCACCGGTCGATAGGTGATCGGCGGCGTGAGGGCATCTGCCGAAAGAATATAACGGTGGGTTTCATACGTTCACTCATGGGAATCGTGCGTGACGATGACGTTCTCGGCGGCGAACCCCGGATTGACGGGACGAGAGTCGGTGTTCGCCACGTCGCTGTCCGGGTGATCGACGGCGGTCAGTCACCCGCTCACGTCGCGGACCAGTTCGACCTCCCGCTTTCCGACGTCTACGAGGCGCTCTCGTACTACTACGCGCACATCGAGGAGATGCGCGCTCTCGAACGAGAGAACGAAGCGGCGTTCGATCGCGTTCGGGAGTCGTCGCTGAAGCCGAAAGAGACGGTTCAGTGACGACCGCTCGAATCCTTCTCGACGAACACGTCGGTCGCGTCTTCGAGCGACTGCTCCGGGAACGCGGACACGAAGTTGAACAGGCGAAGGATCGGTTCGGCGAGTACACGAGTGACGACGCGCTGCTGCAGTGGTGTGGGGACAACGGTGTCGTTCTCGTGACGAACAACGCCAGCGACTTCGAACCGCTGCACCGGGAACACGACCACGCAGGGGTACTTCTCTACTACGAGCAGGCCCTTCCGGACACTGACCCCGAGGGGCTGGCCAGAACCGTTGACGAGGTCTTCAATCAGTACGGAACGGACGGCGTGAAGAACGAAGTGGTCGATCTCGGCGAGTGGTACGAGTGGCTTCACGGGTAGCGCTTACTCCTGCCGCCGAGCGCCGATCTCAGACTTCAAAATTCGGCCGCCTCACGCCTCAAAGGTCGAGTCGTTCGACAGTCGAAGGAGCGCCCGTCGCGCCCTACCGTTTTCTGACGGGCTGAATTCACCCGACTGCGGACGGGTGTATGTCGGGTGAACTACCCTACTCGCTCACGGCTGACGCCGCTCGCTCCTTGAGGGTAGGGCTTCCTGATTCCACGACGCGCTTTGCAGGAACCATGGTGGTTCCCGTAGGGAGCGCAGTCTCCACAGGCGTTGATTCGGAGCGTCCCATTCCTATATCTTCGAGGCCGCGAGAACGAATGTTCCACGCCGCGTTCGCGTCCCTGTCCGCCTCAAACCCACACGACGGACACGAGTGTTCACGGACCCACAACGGTTTGTCCGTCGAGACGCCGCAGGACGCGCACTCTTTGGTCGTCCCTCTCGGATTGACCGCCACGAAGTGCGTCCCCTCGCGTTCACACTTGTATTCGAGCAACGAGAGGAACGTCCCCCACGCGGCGAACGCGGTGTTGCGGCTGTTCGACGGCGACTCCATCATCCCCTTCACGTTCAGGTCTTCGACCGCCACGAGGTCGTACTCCCGAGCGTAGTAGTTCGAGAGCTTATGCAAGAAGTCGCGGCGCTTCCGTCGGAGGTCGGCGTGACACTCCGCGACTCGTCGGCGTTGCTTCTCGTAGTTGTTCGACCCGTGCTGCTTCTGTGAAAGCTTCCGTTGCTCCCGCTCCAAACGTTCGCGTTCGTCGGAGAGGTCGAGTGACCCGACCGCCGTGCCGTCGGTGTCGTGAGCGTACGTGAGAATCCCCACGTCGATACCGACGCACTGCTCGGGATTCTCAGGAGACTCAGGAGGTTCACGGTCCATGTCGACGCCGAAGGTGGCGAACCACTCGCCTGTCGGCTCTTTCTTGAGCGTGACCTGCTTGAGTGTCGCGTCGTCGGGGATAGAGCGGTGGAGGCGAATCGGGATGTCCGCGAGTTTCGAGAGTGACAGCACAGTCTGACCGCCCTTCTTGTCGAGCTTGAAGCCAGACTGACTGTACGTGAAACTGCGGAACTCCCGCGGTGGCTTCCACTTGAGGTGACCGACGCCGTACCCGTTCTCTTTGAGCGCAGAGAGTCCTTTGAGGTTGTCGAACAGGCGTTCCACGACGGTTTGGAGTACCTTCGAGTACAACGTCTGAGAGCCCGTCCCACCACTGCTTGAGGCCGGGTAGCTCCGACCGTAGTGTGGTCATGGACGGCAGTTCACCGTGTTCGTCTTGATACTCGTTGAGGCGGTAGAGCGTGTGGTTGACACGCGACGGAGTCAAGATAAAACAGTTTGAATGGTTGGCGCAGCCGGGTCTATCAACATATTTGAATGACATTTATCGGGGAAGATACATCACCGCAGTGAATGACATCGACGTCATGTATCGATTCACGCCAGACGAAGTCGATCACGAGCGCGCCCACCATCAGGCGGTCATTCAGGGAGCCGACGACGGCTTTCGGCACCTCGTTTTGAGGTGACGGTTGACACCCCTCCAGATATGCGTGCGGACTCACAACCGTCGTCTAATCGCCATTCAGTGACGGAAAAAGTGGCATCTCAGGAAGCGCGACGATCCGGAACGGGCACGAGCTCGACGTGTCGACTTTTCCGGCTCGCGGCGGAACACCGCTCACGCACATGGACGTGACTCGGGAGGCGGTTCGGGACGTCTGCACGGACGCGGTCTTCGAGCGCGGCGAGAACTACCTCGCCGAAGGGCGTATCCACGAGAGACACCGCGTCGACACCACCGTAACCGTTGTCGTGAGCGGGAACCGTCAGTACGACGTCCGTGTCGACCTTGCTGCCGCCGAGTTCGACCCGTGGTGCGACTGCCCGTACGACGGACCGGGAACATGCAAGCACGTCGTCGCCGTGTTGCTTCGGTGTGTCGACGACCGCCCCCCCGACGAGGGTGACGGCCTCAACGCCGCGCTCGAGGCGGCCGACGCCGACGACCTGCGGGCGTTCCTTCGCGAGACGCTGGCGACCGACGCCACCCTCCGCGAACGTTTCTTCGCCCGGTTCGGCGAGGCGTCGACGCGATCGGTCGACGAACGACGTGCTGCGATCGACCGGCGGTTCGAGGAGACGAATCCAGACTACTTCGTCGTCTTCGAGCCGATCGACTTCTCGGAGTGGTTCGACCTCGCGGCCGAATATCGCGCTCGGGAGCAGTATGCGTCGGCGGCGGCCGTCTACCGGGCGCTCGTCGCATCACTCGACGACAACATGGAGCGCGTCGACGGCGCGTACGACCACTTCTCGCAGGCGTTCACGCGAGCGATCGACGGGTACGTCGACTGCGTCGCGGCCGCGGAACGTGACGCCAATGCGGTCACGGACGCTGTCGCGTTTCTCGACGAGCGGGTGGCGTCAGGAACACCATTCCTTGCGAAATACTTCGAGCGGGCAACAGCCGAGCTTCGAGAGAAGATGGATGAGGAGTCTCCCGAGTAGTTCACCCGGCGCCGACTACTCCCGGAGCGCGTTGACGATATCGTCGATCGTGTAGAGCCGTAAATCGTCGCACTCGGCGGCAGCTTCGCGGACGCTGTCAGTAAACCCGCTTCGAGAGAACAGCGCGTATTCGACGGTTCGCGTCCCGCCACCCGACGGCTGCCACCGGAGCTCCTGGACGTGCGTCTCCAGCGACGCCAGTGCGCTGTAGTCGAGCGGTGATTCCTGATACTTGCACTCGCCGACGACGAGCGTTTCTTTGTCGGTGAGCCCGACGACGTCGATCTCGTGGTCCTGATACCACCACCCTCCCACATCGACGATCGGTGTCTCATCGTACAACGTCCACAGGGCCTCACAACACAGCTGCTCGAAGGCGGGAGCGACGAAGTCTGCCATTTCCGGTTCGACGAGCCGTTCGTAGGCCTCCTCACCGAACTGGTCGTAGCGGTCCGAACTCCCGTACAGGAACCGGAACCAGAACCGGAACAAAGGGTCACGCAGCCGATACTGGCTTCGCTTGGATCGCTCCGGCTTCTCAGTCACCGGTACATGCCGTTCGATGAGTCGCAGCCGAGAGAGCCGGTCCAGATACGTCGATAGCTGGTTGTAGTCGATGCCCGTCACGCCGGCGATCTCGTTGCGACCGGTCGCCCCGCCGGCGATCGCTTCGAGGATCGAGAAGTAGCGCGTCGGCTCCGTCAGTTCCATGCGGAGGACGTGTTCCGGTTCGTTCCGCAGCGAGCCGTGACGAGTCAACACCGTCCGCTGAATGTTCTCGCCGAGCGATCGGTTGGCATCGAGTTCCTCGAGGTAGTAGGGAACGCCACCGAACACGCTCCACGCACGCACGGCCTCGTCCGCTGTCACACCGTCCGGTAGAAATTCTCCCGCGGCGTCGAACGATAGTTCATGGATGTCGAGCGTGAGTGAAGTCCGGCCGTACAGTGGACTGTCTCCGAGCAGCGTCGCTTCCTCCATCATGCTGATCGACGACCCGACGAGAACGAACGTCGTCTCCGACTCGTCGAACTCGTGGTCGAACAGGGCCTGTAACACGGACGGGAGGCTCTCGTCCTGTTCGATCAGGTACGGAAACTCGTCGAGGACGACGATCGCATCCTGATCGGCAAGATACCGGAACAGGCGCTCCCAATCGGGACGAATGTCTTCGATACCAGGAAACGTGTCGGCCGCAGCCTCGACGAACTGTTCCAGCTGGAGCTCTCGCGTCTTCTGTCGTGCCTGATAGAAGACCGCGTTCTCTCGTCCCTCAAGCGCCTTCTTGACGAGCCTCGTCTTTCCCAGCCGTCGCCGCCCGTACACGACGGCGAGATCCGCGTTCTCCGAGTCGAACAGGTTGTGAAGCCGATCTAGTTCCTCCGATCGGTTCACGAAGTCCGTCATAGCGCTGATTTAGAGGGTATCGGATAAAAATATTCTGAATAATCATATTCTAGAATATCATATCTGGGAGTATCTGTGATCGAGGATTCTATTAAATCAAGATTAGAATAGATTCGGACCAACCAGATACAGTGCCAATCATATTAGAAATTCTATCTTTCGTCTCAATCGCAAAACTATTTTATAAATTACGGAAGCACAAGGAGAAAGCCTCGCGTTTCAGCGCGGGGATGAATCCGACACCGCCAGCACAAGCTCCGATCGGCGTGAGTAACGGATGTTATTAACTGGTCACAACCGCATGGATGACCATCCGAGGCGGTCTATCCGCTCGCTTAATCGGGCAGTATCAGGACCCCCTCACGTCAACGCAGAAACACTCTTTCTGCGAGAGTAGTGTGGGTACAGTCAAAACATCGTCTCCGTGTACGTCCAGGTCCGGCGACGGTCCGCGTGAGCTACTGCGCTCGACCGAGTCCGCCTAGAGCAGCAGCATCCCGACCACGGATACGCCGACGAGAACGACGTGAAACGCGGCGTGAGCTACCATCGCCGTCTCCAGTGATCGCCGCCAAAACAGCCAGCCGAGCGCCACCCCTACGATCGCGTTCAACAGGACGGTTCGGACGACCAGCGCGGTCGTGAGAGCGAACGCCGACGCCAGCGCGGGCAGGTGGCCGGCACCGAACGCGACCGCGCTGCCGGCGATCGCGACCCACAACACCGCCGTGGACGGTGCCTCTGTCCGTTCACCGATCCGGTTTCGAAGCCACCAGAGGCCGAACGCGATCGGGGCCATGACGCCCCATCGGAGCAGGATCTCTTCCGTGATTCCGCCGTATAGGAGCCGCATCGGAACCGACGCGATCAACTCTTCAAGCGCTGCTGTACCCGCGACCGATTCGCCCGATTCGAGTCCGGTGAACGGAGCGAACGCGACGTCGATAACGGCGACGAGAGCGTACGACACCGTACCCAGCCCGATCGCGAGCGGCAGTGATCGTCGAAACGCGCCCCAATCCGGAGCGCCACCGGACGCCCACGCGAAGACGTGTGAGTGTAGCCCCGTTTGGGGAGCGGTCGCCGCGCCGAGAGCCACAAACACGGCGAGGAGTACCGTCGAATTCGCGGCCGCGACCAGGACGAGCATCGGGTACGATAGAGCCGCCAGCTCGGGGATCGCTCGAAGCGCCGGTACGGAGTGGATCGCGAGCGCGCCGACGCCGACCAGCCCGAGTACGTACAGCGCGACCCCGCCACGGGCGGCGGCTCTCCACGTTGACGCCTCGTCGCTCATGGCTCTCCTCCCGACGGTTGGCGGTCGGAGAGGACGTCGAACGACTCCTCGATGTCGCCGAGCACGAGCAGCGCGTAATACCGGAGATACGTGACGACGGGGACCTGCGCGAGCGTCCAGACGACGAGCATCGACAGTCCGAACAGGAGTCCGAGTGCGACGAGGATGACGATCCCGAGCGTCGAGGACACCGAGACCGTCACGTGCGTGATCGCGGCCACGACGAGAACGGGGATGAGAAGCACGATCGCGACGATCCCGACCGCGATCGAGGCGACGATCCCGGCCGCGACCGTCAACAGGAACGAGACCACGACGTACGCCAGATACTGTTTCCACGCGGACGTGATCGATCCCCAGAGGCGTCTCCACGCCGCGAGGACGCCCGAGTCCGACCGAATCATGAGCGGCACGACGAACACGGTCGTGAGCCCCGAGACCAACGCATACAGGACGCTGACGAGGAACACCACCGGGATACCGACGAGGAACGCCGTGAATGGGATCGTGGGGTCGCGTCCGGTCAGGATCGGGACGACGAGTAGCGCGAACCAACCGGCGAACAGCGCGAGCATCGGGAGCCCGATCGCGATCCGGAACCCGAACAGGCGGAGCCCCTGCCGCCACCGCCGGCGCCAGTGGCGTCGGAGTGACACCTCGCCGGTGCGGAGCGACTCGATCAGCACGAACTCAAAGATCGCTCCGATCAACGCGAACAGCCCGCCGAGAAGGAGTCCGACGGCGACGAGCGCGACGACGAGCGTCACCACGTCGACCGGGAGGCTGAACGGGACGTCACCGTTCGAGACGTCCCCCGGCGGCGTCGACGTGTTGAACTGTGCCGTCGGGAAGCTCACGCCACCCCCGACGAAGAAGACGACGAGCGCGAGCTTCAGCCAGCGGCGCACGTCAACCGGCGTCAGAAACTCTCGGGTGACGCCGAACGCTTCCTCAACGTTTTCGACTGCATGGAGGGCCATCAGTCGGGATACACAAACCGGATAGTTAGCCCTTCTGGTAGTCAGTGACCCACGACTGAAGTCGTGGGCTTGTCAGTGGACTCCCCTTCTGCCGTCGAATCGACGGAGGCGTGGAACTCGCCGTTCAGGTTTAGCGTCCCTGACTTCAGCGCACACTGACAGGGTGCGCCTCCACTCGAAGACTTCTGCCCCGAGTGGAGACGTTTCAACAACTTGCGAGCGATGTTCTTGCTCGCGTTGTAATCCGCGTTCAGTTCGTACTCGCACTTCTGACACGCGAACTGGTGTTTCGACCGCCGGTTGTTCTTATGCGTAAACCCACACTTTGAACACCGTTGGCTCGTGTACGCAGGGCTCACCTGCTCAACCGCGATGCCAAACATTTCAGCCTTGTACTCGGTATACTGGTAGAGGCGTTGGAACGCCCACGCGTGGAACCGCTTTACACCCGCCATCCGCTTGCGAATCCCGGTTAGGTTCTCGAACGCTATATGCGTACACCCGTGGTCGCGGGCTTCTTCGAGAATCCGGTTCGACGCCCGGTGGAGTTCGTCTTGTATCCAGCGGTGTTCGCGGTCGTTCATCGACTGAATCGACAGGTGTGCAGACCGCGTTCCTGCCTGTTGCATCGACCCGCGAGTCTTCTCGAACTCTCGGCGTCGATGGTTCATCTCGTCGGCGTTCCCGATGAACGCGCCAGTCGAAATCACGGCAAGCGAGCCGTCCACGTTCAGGTCAACACCAAGGACTGTTCTGTGCTTGGGGTTGGAAGAATTAGTCGCGGACTGCTCTTCGTTTTCAGTTCGGCGCATTCGAGCGTGGAGGTAGAACGACTCTGTTTGACGGTCGTACTGGAGCGTGGACATACGAAACTCGTAGTCCTCATTCAACAGATACTCACCAATCGGTGTCCCATCTACATCGTCGGGAAAAACGTAGTCGCACTCGACGCGACCGTTCACCGTCGAGAGCGAAACATAGTCACGGTGGAACGTCGCACTTCGCTTGTCGTAGACGACGCTCCACGCATCGAAGTGTGGTTGACTGGTGTTGTCGCCTTTCTTGAGTCGGGCGACCCCGCTTTTCGTGGCCTCGATAGCCCGTCGAATTCCCTTCTGGACGAGGTTCGCGGTCAACTCCGTCTCGTTACGGAGTTGCTCGTAGAGAGCGTTCTCTGCTTTCTGTTTCGAGGTGACGCAGTAGTCGTTCGGGTGTCTCCACGCCCACCCTGCGGTTGTGTTCGCACAGTGGAGGAACTGGTCTTTGGTCTGGTGGAGGTCGTCGCACCGCTCTGTGGGTACGTCAAGTTTGATTTTGACGGTGCGAATCACATCCCCCATCCGTGTTTCACATAGTGAGATATTTCAGTATGAATTCCACGATTGGTGTTGGGGGAGTCGGACTGCTATCGCTCGTAGATTGCTTCGAGCCTTGTCGGATTCCTCCCACGGCTCAAGCCGTGGGCTTCCTCCTTGTATTTCTGTGACTCACCGGGGATCCCCTCACGGGCGCTTCGACGCTATCTGAACGTAAGCGACGAGAATCTCGATCGTCGCTTCTGTACGCGTTTCCCAGCTCCCGCCGGACGTCCTCCATCACATCGTCGAGCGGTGACGTCGTTTCCGCTCCCTCTTCGGTGGCCATGCCTGCAAGAACGCGTCGAACGGGCGGCCGCCGAGATCCGGGAGAAACGCGAGGCGTAGTCGTAGTACTCGCGTCGAGACCGGACGGCTCACTGGTCGATGACTGTCTCAGTAGAACGTGTCGCTACAGTCGTAGACGACCCCGTGGACGGGACAGACGTACTTGCAGTGTCTGTGGACCATCGCTTCCCCACAGCGGGGACACGGACGCCCACCGTGGTCATCGGATCGGCCGCGGGCTTCGTCGTCCCGACCAGCGGTTTCATCCGTTCGCTCGCGCGTCTCGCTCACGCCCGCCCCGAGGCACGCCGCACGGATAAACCACCCACTTCTCGGAGGACCCGCCCCCGGACTGACTCACTCCGCCGCCAGCGACCCGTACACCGACTCGGCTGTCCCCGCCGACTCGAACGGCAGCGTCAACACGCCGCCCCACTCCTCGTCCGTGAGCGCCGTCACGGTCGGTTCGTCGAGATCGACGTGGCGCACCTCGTCGCCATCGAGCGTCATCGACACCGCGAACGGGTCCGGGTCGTCGGTCGCACCCGAGCCCTCGAGCCGGTCCCGGAACGACTCCCGCCCCGCCTCCGAGAGCGCGACGTACACGAGGTGTTCGTCGTCCTCCTCAAGGACGCCCTGGACGTATTCGAGGTCTGCGGCGTCGAAGAGGCGGTCCTCGGCGGGGCCGTCGACCGATCCGTCCTCGCTCGAGTCGTCCCCGTTGGAACCGTCCTCGCGCAGGAGTCGAGCCTCGAACGGCGCGTCCGGATCGACGGCGACCGACGTCGCGCCGGCCCCCTCGGATCCGTCGCTTCCAGACCCGTCGTCACCGGAATCGGTTCCGTCGTCGCCGGATCCCGTTCCGTCGTCACCTTCGCTGCCGACCGCCGCCGCACCGGTGAAACCGACGGCTCCGACCGCACAGACGGCCCCGAGTCCGCCGAGCACGCCGCGTCGAGAGAGTTCCATACGCGACCCGTCCCCGTCGGGAACCAAAAGGGTTACACGCCGATTAACGCGGCTGATAATCGCCCATGACCGCCGGGAGTCGGGGGTCCGTCACTCGGACTCGAACGCGATCGCCCCCAGGGTCGTCGTCTCGCCGAACAGCCAGTCGGCGTGGTCGACCGCGTACTCGCGGTGTTCCTCGGTGATGTAGCCGAGCGCGTCCTCGACGACGACGGGTCGATAGTCGCGGAGTCCGGCGCTGCCGGCGGTGTGGAGCACGCAGACGTTCGCGAGCGTCCCACAGATCAGGAGGTCGTCGATCCCGTGGGCGTCGAGGAATCCCTCCAGATCGGTCCGGTAGAAGGCGTCGTAGGTGTGTTTCTCGACGACGTGGTCCGCCTCGCGGACGTCGAGGTCGTCGACGAGTTCGGCGTCCCACGACCCCTCGACGACGTGTTCGCCCCAGCGGTCGAACTCGTCGTAGTAGTGGGCGTCCTCGAACTGCTCGGGCGGGTGGACGTCGCGGGTGTAGACGACTCGCGCGCCGGCGTCGCGGGCGCGGGCGACGAGGTCGCTCACGGGATCGATCGCCGCCTCGCTCGGTTCGGCGTAGAGGCTCCCGTCGGGGTGACAGAACCCGTTTTGCATGTCAACGACGACCACCGCGGTGTCGGCCGGATCGTACGGCATGGGCGACCGTTGGGCGTCCGGACACAAAAGATCGAAGTCGAGCGGGATCGAACGAACTCGAATCGGATCCGTGAATCGACGGACAAACTACTTACCCGCCCCCTCGTAATCGACCGTATGCGACGGGTTCTCCCCCTCGCGGCGACGGTCGCGCTGCTGGTTCTCCTCGTCGTGGGGGCCGGCATCGCCGCCGCCGACGCGCCGGTCGCGGAGACCGCGGCCGACTGCGAGACCGAGGCCGACAACGAACTGGTCGGCTGCTGGAACGGGACGTACCACGCGGAGGAGCTCGACTTCGATCAGGCGGACGGACTGACGGAGTCGCAACTCGAGACGCTGACTCACCGGAGCATGGCGCGCGTCGAGTACGTCCGCGAGCGGCCCTTCGAGACGGACGTTCCCGTCGAGACGGTCACGCGCGAGGAGTTTCGGGCGAACGGAACCGGGGGAGAGAACGGCGGGAACGGGACGGCGAGTGAAACCGAGTTCGATCGCTGGAACGACCAGGTGTGGGAGGCGCTGTTCGTCGTCGGCGCGGACGAGTCGAGCGCGGAGGCGATCGACACCGTGTTCGGCGGCTCGGTCTCGGGGTTCTACTCGCCGGCCGACGACCGGATCGTCCTCGTGGTCCCCGAGGGCGAGGAGGTCCGGGTCAGCGAGTCGACGCTGGTCCACGAGTTGACCCACGCGATGCAGGACCAGTATCACGACCTCGCAGACTCGCAGTACGTCGGCGCGACCCAGGATTCGGACCTCGCCGTCGACGGGATCGTCGAGGGAGAGGCCGTCTACATCGAGGAGCGGTACACCGATCGGTGTGACACGAACTGGAGTTGTCTCCCCGAGCCCGGTTCGAGCGCCGGCGGCGGCGGGAGTCCCAACATCGGCATCCTCCAGACCATCCTCCAGCCGTACTCCGACGGCCCGTTCTACGTCGAGGAACTGATCGACGACGAGGGCTGGAGCGCGGTCAACGAGACGATGAACGACCCGCCGAACACGACCGCCGAAGTCATCCACCGCGAACCCGACTACGAGACCCGCGAGATCGACTACGAGGACACGGCTGAGGGCGGCTGGGAGACGTATCCCGGTCAGGGCGTGAACGGCGCTGAGACGGCGGGCGAGGCGTCGATGTTCGTGATGTTCTGGTATCAGAGCGCCGGGGTACAACCGAGGTTTGATACCGGATACGAGTATGCGGTCCTCGAACCGGACCGAACCCCCGAAGAGAACTACAACGTCCACTTTCGGACGGACGACCGACTCCAGACGCGGGGGGCGTACAACTACGCCCACCCCGCGACGGCCGGCTGGGCCGGCGACGAGCTGTATCCCTATCGCAACGACGCGGGCGGGACCGAGCGCGACGGCTACGTCTGGGTGGCCGAGTGGCGGACCCCGACGGACGCCCGGCAGTTCCAGGCCACGTACCGTGCCATGCTGGAGGCGCACGGCGCGGAGCATCGCGACGACGGGGTTCGCGAGATCGAGTCCGGCGACTTCCGCGGGGCCTACGGCGTCGAGCGGGACGGAACGACGGTGACGATCGTCCACGCCCCCGAGCCGGCCGGCGTCCTCGAACTCCGCCCCGGGATCGACCTCGAACCGCCCGAGAATCTCGACGACGGGATCGACACGGGCGACGGGGGCGACGTGGACGACGACGCGGACGTCGGGGACGACGGGATCGGGACGGACGACGGGGGCGGGACGGACGACGGATCGGAGACGGGGTCAGTCGACGGAGACGGTCCGAACGCGCCCGACGGCGACGGATCGACGGACGGCCGAGTTCCCGGGTTCGGGGTCGTCGTCGCGCTCGTCGTCCTGCTCTCCGCGGCCGCGGTTCTCGGGCGTCGCTCGCGGCGGTGAGCCGTGGACCCGACCCCGCGGACGACACGGATGGCTTTTCGTCCCCGCCGGCCGAAGGACGGATCATGACGGAGTTCGACATCGTCGACGCCGAGGCGATCCGGAGCGGTCGGGCCACCGACGCCTACTTCGACCGCACGGCGGCCGCCCTCGAGGGAGCGGGACGGAACCCCCACGTCGTCGCCGAGGTGACCGCCGACCAGTTCCCCGACGGCGGGTTCGAGCTGTTCGCCGGGTTGAAGGACGCGGTCGCGCTGCTCGCCGGGCGCGACGTCGACGTCCACGCGGTCCCCGAGGGGCGGCTGTTCGACGGCGGACCGGTGATGCGGATCGAGGGCGAGTACCTCGCGTTCGCGCGGCTGGAGACGTCGCTTCTGGGGTTCCTCTCGCACGCGTCCGCCATCGCCACCGCCGCGCTCGACTGCCGGGCCGCCGCGCCGGACTCGTCGGTGCTCTCGTTCGGCGCGCGCCACGTCCACCCCGCGATGACGGCCGCCGTGGAGCGGTCGGCGCTCGTCGGGGGGCTCGACGGGTTCTCACACGTCGCCGCGGGCGACCTGATCGGTCGCGAGGCCTCGGGGACGATGCCGCACGCCCTCTCGATCTGTTTCGGCCGAGGCAACCAGGAGGCGGCGTGGCGCGCCTTCGACGAGGCCGTCGACGAGTCGGTCCCCCGGATCGCGCTCTGTGACACGTACTCCGACGAGGTCGACGAGGTCCTGCGGGCGGTCGAGACGCTCGGCGACCGGCTCGACGGGGTTCGCCTCGACACGACCGGCTCGCGTCGCGGCGACTTCAGACACATCGTGCGGGAGGTCCGGTGGGAACTCGAGGCTCGCGGCCACGACGACGTCGACGTCTACGTCTCGGGCGGGCTCGGTCCCGACGACCTCCGGCGGCTCCGCGACGTCGTCGACGGCTTCGGCGTCGGCGGCTACGTCTCGAACGCCGATCCCGTCGACTTCGCGCTCGACATCGTCGCGGTCGGGGGCGAGCCGGCCGCCAAACGCGGGAAGCTCTCGGGGGCGAAGGTGGTCTACCGCACCGCGGACGGCGGCCACGCGGTCGGGCTCGCGGATCGGGATGGGCCGGCCGACGCGGAATCGCTCATGCGACCCGTGATCCGGGGCGGCGAGGTCGTCGCCGACGACGCGTTCGACCTCGACGCGGCGACGGCGCGGGCGCTCGCGGACGCGGAGCGTGTCGGGTACGGGAGCGAGGAGTAGCCGGGGTGGAAGGACCGGTACGGACGACGAAAGGACGGGACGAGAGATGCGGGACGGGAACCGGCGGAAAACGGTCCGGTCGGAACGGACGTAGTTCGGCCGGCTATAACTCCTCGACCGCGCCGCCGTCGGCGCGCTCGCGGAACACCTGCCCCTCGATGAGCGTCACCATGGTGTCGTCGTCCTGCCAGGCGGTCGGCGAGAGCTTCGCCTTCCGGCACGCCCGCGAGAGGAACTCCGCGCCCGACCAGCCGTTCTCGACGGGAACCGTCGGGTAGAGCCAGCCGTGGGAGTTGCCGCCGTCGACGGCGACGCCGTGGGTCCCGATCTCGAGGTCCTCGAGTGGGTCGTTCGTGAGGAGAGTGTTCGAGACGATACAGACCGAGACGGTGATGTTCTCGAGCTCCTTGGGCTCGACCTCCGAGCCGCAGGAGTCGTCGGAGGCCGCCTTGATCGCGGCCTCGACGATGGCGTGACCGAGCTGGTCCGAGTCGTCCCACGCGCCGGCACAGCCGCGGAGTCGACCGCGCCCGCGGGTGGATTCCAGCCGAACGAACGCGCCGGTCCGCGCGTAGAAGGCCTCCCGCATGCTTCCGGGCTGTTCGCGTTGTCCATGTCGAACGAACGACTCGACCGCCTCGCGTGCGAGTTCGACCGCTCGTGCCCCGTCGTCGTACGACAGCCGAACGGTCTGTGCCTCGGACATATACACCTTTAGCGGTGCTGACGACTTGAACGCTTCCCTTGATGGTGAACGTTCGTGATCGACCGAGAACGGTCGTTCGGACGGGACTAAGCGCCGTTATGCTCGTTTTAATTCGTCTCGGGCCGACGTCGTCACCTTCGGTCGCACCGCTCGCCGTGCGAGCGGACTGAGGGGAGTAAGCCCCCTTCGGTTCGTCCCGACATTCGGCTGAGCGTCCGCGCCGTGGCCGGACTACCTGATGGCGCGGACTTGCACCGGCGAGGATTCGCCGTTCCATCCGTTCCCGCCCGTCCGTGGCGCGGATCCGCCACGTTGGTGGCGGAACCACGCGCCCTCTCCGGGTTAACTCCCTTCCCTTGCGGGTCGGTTCGCTCGTTCGCGGGGTCACCCGCGAACGCCGCCGGTCGCCTGCGGCGACCGAACGCGGATCATCGGTCGGGGCGGGGGGTGTCGTTGCTGTTCCAGAGCCAGCCGTCTCCGACTCCGGGCGTGTGCCCGGTCGCCCGTCCGGCCGGTGGGGGGACTTTCCTCATGCCGGAGGCACGGGAGTCGGGCTCCCTCTGTCCGTTCGACCGTAGCCCGGCGTGGGGAATAAGCGGTTCGGTCGTCCCCACGCCACCCACCTCAGGCCCGTCCCGACGGTTCCGTCCCGTCGCCCGACGATCCGTCCGGGAGCGAGCCGCCGTCACCCGGAAGCGGCCCGTCGTACCCCTCGGGCACGTACGGACAGAGGGGATCGCTCGCGAGCGGGTCGCCGGCGTGTGCGTACGCTCGCGACCGGCTCCCGCCGCAGACGTGCTTGAACTCGCAGGCGCCGCACTTGCCCGTCAGCTTCCCGGGATCACGGAGATCCGCGAAGAGGTCGGCGTTCCGGTAGACGTCGACGACGGACCGCTCGCGGACGTTGCCCGCCGACTCCGGGAGGAACCCGGAGGGGTACACCTCGCCGACGTGGCTCACGAACGCGAACCCGCGGCCCGCCGTGATCCCGCCACGACGCGCCGCGTCCGCCCTGTCGTTCCGAATCCCGACCCGGCGGTAGAACGGCGCTTCGGTGGTCTTCACCCCGAACTGCTCCGCCTCGTCGACCCCGTGGAGCCACTCCATCACCGCCTCCGCCCGTTCGGGTGAGACCGGATCGAGGACCCGCCCGCGACCGACGGGAACGAGGAAGAACACCGACCAGAGCACGGCTCCGAGCTCGCGGACGCGGTCCCGGATCGCGGGCAGTTCGTCGACCGTCTCCGCACAGACCGTCGTGTTGATCTGCAGCGGGAGGCCGGCGTCGCGGGCCGCCTCAGCCGCCGCGACGGTGTCCGCGAAGCTCGCCTCGCCGCGGAACGCGTCGTGGCTCCCGACGGTCGCGCCGTCGAGGCTGAGCGCCATCCGTCGAACGCCGGCGTCCGCCAGCTCGCGGACCCGATCGGGCGTGAGCGACCGGGTACCGCTCGGAGTGACGGTCATCCGGTTGCCGAGGTCGGTCCCGTACTCGACGAGTTCGAGGAGGTCCTCGCGGGCGAGCGGGTCGCCCCCGGAGAGCACGACCAGCTGGCCGTCGCCGAAGTCGGCGGCCTCGCGGAGCAGGCGTTTCCCCTCCTCGGTGGTGAGCTCGTCGGGATCCCGGGCCGGCCGCGCGTCCGCCCGACAGTGTCTACAGGCGAGCTCACACGCCTGCGTGACCTCCCACACGAGTACGAGCGGACGGCGGTCGGTGTCGAGGTCGTCGAACATCGTTTTCTCACCGTAGACGACCGACCCCAATCAGCGATCCAACGAACGTGTTCGTGCGCGTTCCCAGGGTCCGGGAGACCGCTCGAACCGATATGTCCGCGCCGCGGATACGGCCCGTATGGTCGAGAAAGCACGACGGAGAGCCGACGAGACGCCCCGTCGGACGCGGGAGCGGCGATGGGAGGTGTTCGTTCGCGAGTCCGAATCGGAACCGATGTGCCGCGTCGGGACGGTCGCGGCCCCGTCCCCCGAGGTCGCCCACGAGGAGGCGAGCCGGCTGTTCGCGTGGTACGCCCGCGACGTCTGGCTCTGTCCGGCCGACGAGACCCACCGGTTCTCGACGTACTCGCTCGGAGACGACGGGGCGGAGGACGCCGCGGGGACGGACGAGGACGCCGACGCCCGCGGGACGTCCGAACCGCGGGTCTACGAGGAAACGGAGGGAACGCCGGACGGGTCGGCGCCGAAAGCCCGGAAGGACGAGGACCCTCGATGATCTCGATCAGCAAGCTGCTCTGCGGGCTCGACGCCGAGAGCGACGGGCTCCGGTACGACGCCGCCGACGACTCGGCGGAGCCGCAGATCACGGAGCGGAAACAGCGACGGCCGGTCGTCGTCTGGAACGCGACGAAGCGGTGTAACCTCTACTGTGACCACTGTTACGCGGGCGCGGACGCCGAGGGAGCCCCCGGCGAGCTCTCCACGGCGGAGGCGAAGGGACTCCTCGGTCAGCTCGCCGACTACGGCGTCCCGGTCGTGCTCTTCTCGGGCGGCGAGCCGCTGTTGCGCGAGGACCTCCCTGAACTCGTTTCGTACGCCGCCGACCGCGGGATCCGGCCGGTGCTCTCGACGAACGGGACGCTTCTCACGCGGGAGGCCGCCGCCGAGCTGAAGGAGGCCGGACTCCGGTACGCCGGCGTCTCGGTCGACGGGCTCGCCGAGCGCAACGACGCCTTCCGGGGTCGGGACGGCGCCTTCGACGCGGCGGTCCGCGGCATCGAGGCGTGTCTCGACGTCGGGTTGAAGACCGGGCTCCGGTACACCATCATCGAGGCGAACGCGCCCGACCTCGAGGGCGTTATCGACCTGCTCACCGACGTGGGGGTCGACCGCTTCTGTTTCTACCACCTGGATTACGGCGGTCGCGGCGCGGACATCGTCGACGTCGACCTCTCCCCGGAGCGAAAGCGGGAGGCGGTGCGGACGCTGTGTGACCTCACCCGCGAGTACCACGACCGCGGCGAGGAGATCGAGACGCTGCTCGTCGGCAACTACGCCGACGCGGGCTACCTCGTCGAGTACGCCCGGCGGGAGCTGGGTCCGGAACACGCGGCGCGGATCCGGACGTACCTCGAACGGAACGGCGGCGATCCGGCCGGCGAGCGCGTCGCCGACGTCGACCCCGTCGGCAACGTCCACCTCACGCAGTTCTGGCAGGGCCACAGCCTCGGCAACGTCCGCGACCGCCCCTTCGCCGCGATCTGGGAGGACGAGTCGGACCCCCTCCTGTCCGCGCTCCGGGACCGCGACGACCGGCTCACCGGGCGGTGTTCGGAGTGTCAGTATCGCTCGATCTGTCGCGGCGGCTCGCGGCTTCGGGCACTGCGGACGACCGGCGACCTCTTCGCGCCCGACCCGCAGTGTTACCTCCGCGAGGACGAGATCGCGCCGGACGCCGCGACCGCGGTCGACCGAGTCGGCGACGCGGCCGACTGACCCGTCAGGTTTCCCCTTCGAGCCCGGTCAAATCGGGAGCAGCGAGACCAGCGCCGCGCCGCCTTCGGCCATCTCTCCGAGTTCGTCGCTGTACGTGACGGTGACGTACAGCAGGGTGAATATCACCGCGTTGTGGAGGCCGTGGAGCAGCGCCGGGACGACCAGGTTCTCGGTGTGTTCGTAGACCGCGCCGAAGACGAGACTCGGGAAGAAGAGGATCGCGACCGTGGTGAGTCGCCCGGAGATCCCGCCCGTCAGCGCCATCACGTGGATGAACGCGAAGATCCCGGAGGCGATGGCGATGGCGGGCGCGGCCGGAAGCGACTCCCGGAGCCGCCCCTGGACGACCCCGCGGTAGAGTATCTCCTCCGACGGGCCGACAACGAGGAACATGGCGACGATGAAGAGCGGGATGATCGTCGGGTTCTGCACGGCGAGCTCCGCGCTCTGGTTCGAGGCCGTCTCCGCGCCGAGCAGCTGGACGACGGTGGAGACGACGAGCAGCGTGAGCACGATCACGACCCACCCGCCGACGACGAGGCCGAGATCCGTCAGGCTCGGCCGCCGCACTCCCAGGTACGATCGGATCCCGGACCGGTCGAATCCCCGCCACGCGAGGTAGCCGACCGCGAGCCCGCCGAACGCGACGTACTGGCCCACGATCAGCGTGAGCACCAGGCTCACGAAGAGCGGCAGCCCGCCGACGAGACGGTCGACGAGGAAGACGCCCTGCCCCCCGACGACGGCGATCACGGGGCCGAGAACCCCGAGCCCGACGGCGGCCGCGACCGCGACCGCGGGGGAGTCGGCGACGACCGTTTCCGACGGCTCGCCCGCCGTCGCCGCCCCGCTTCCGGTTGCCGTTTCACCCGCCATCGCCGTCTCGTCCGCGGCCGCCGTCTCGTCCGCGGCCGCCGCCTCGTCGTCCGTCGTCACGCGATCGACCGAGTCGTCGCCGGAGGGTCCCGTCATTGTCCCCCGTTGGTGCCGGTCGGGCAAAGGGTTTGTCCGTCGACCGCACCGCGGTCGCGGGGCGAAGCGCCCGTCAGCGGTACAACAGTTCGTACCACGTCACGGCGGTCACCGCCCGGCCGTCGCGGAGTTCGTCGTCGACGACGCTCGCGAGCAGGTCGTCGTACGGGACGGTCTCGACGGCGATCGACTCGTCGCGGTCGAGGTCGCGGTCGACGGTGGGTTCACACCCCGTCGCGAGGAAGTGGTGGTGGACCGCGTTCGTCACGCCGTTGGCCGGCTCGACCGTGGTGAGCCGCTCGAAGTCCGCGGCCTCGTAGCCGGTCTCCTCGGCGAGCTCGCGGGCGACCGCCCGCTCGAGGTCGTCGCGGTCCTCGGGCTCGACCGTCCCCGCGGGGAGCCCGCGGTTGGTCCGGCCGACGGCCTGTCGCCACTCGTCGATGACGACGGCGTCGCCGTCGGGCGTCAGCGGCAACACGACGACTGCCGGCGGCTCGTCGACGTAGTGGTACTCCCCCTCGCCGTCGTCCGGGAACCGCACCTCGTCGCGGCGCACGTCGAACCCCGGACAGCGGTAGTCGATCTCGGTATCCGTCGTCTCCCACGCGAGGTCGTCCATACCCCCGGATCGGCGCTCCGCGAGGTAAACCCTCGGCATCGGCTCGGCTGCGGTCCACTCGGCCCGAACCACCCGTCCGGACGGGCGGATCAGCCCTCCCGAACGCTCCCGGCGATCCGGGCCGCGACCGTCCCGGCGACCCACGCGAGCGTGCCGAGCACGAGCGCCTCGATCCCGACGAAGACGAGCCCGTCGATCCCGAGGAACGCGACGAGCCGCTCGCCGAGGGAGCGGCCCGAGAGGCCGAGGAGGTAGTGGTCGGCGCCGTATCCGAGCAGGGACGCGTAGACGGTCACCCACGCGACCGCCGGTCCCGCGCGTCGATACGCGAGCGCCGCGGCCGCGACGAATCCGACGACCGCCGCGTCCCACGCGAGGAACACGACGCCGCCGGAGATCGTGAACAGTCCGACCGCGTAGGCGGCGAAGACGACGAGGAAACACGACAGCGGAACGGTCAGCCGGGGACGCGGGATCCCCCGGACGTCGGGTGATGTGAGGAGGCGTGATGCGAGGGAGCGTGCGCGGAGCGGCGGGGACATGTGCGTCCGTCGGTCCGCCCGGGACATAGTATCCCCGACGCCTGCCGGTCGGCGCGCCCGTGAGTGCCCGCAGGACACGAACGGACCGCGAGGGAGTCAGTCGTCCGGAGCAACGCGGAGGGCGACTGACGAGGCTGGGGAGGGGCGAGGTGCGGGGCCGTGCGATGCGGGATCGTGTGATACGGAGCTGTGCGATGCAGGGCCGTGCGGTGCGGCATGGGGCTTTGGAAGCGCTCACCGCGTCGGCGGTTTCGTCCGACCGGTCGACCGATCGATCCCCCTCCGATCCGCCATCACGCCCAGTCGTCGAGCGAGGCCTGCCCGTCACGGTCGCTCGGTTCCACCCGATCATCGGCTCCGCCCTCGTCCCGCGGGTCTTCGCCGATCCAGTCGGTGAGCTTGCCGCCGTCGCCGCCGGACGCGTCGCGGAAGTCGCCGCTCCCCGGCCGTCGATCCGCCCCTCGATCCGGCTCCCGGCCGGCTCCCCCGTCCCCCCCGAACCCGCCGAGCGTCGCCTGGTCGCCCTCGGTGAAGTCGAGGTTCGACACGCGGACGCCGAGCTTGCGGACCGCTTCGTCGTCGAACTCCCCGAGCAGTTCCAGCGCGACCTCCTCCACGAGGTCGGGGTCGTCGACCGGGCCGGGGAGGCTCCGAGCGCGCGTGTTCACGTCGAACGGGGGCTCGACCGCCTTGATCCCGATCGTGCGGTACAGACAACCCCGCTCGCGGGCGCGTCGGGCCACGTCGGCCGCGAGCGCGGACACGGTCTCCCGCTTCCGCTCCTCGTCCGCGGTCCGCGGCAGCGACGACTCCCGCGAGAGGCTCTTCGGGAGCCCCCGCGGGGTCACCTCGCGATCGTCCTCGCCGCGGGCTCGCCGGACCAGCGCCCGGCCGCGGTCGCCGAACTCCTCGGCCAACGCCTCCGGGTCGGCGGCGGCCACGTCGCCGGCGGTCTCGATCCTCCGCTCCGCCAACGCGCGCTCGGTCACCGGGCCGACCCCGTGGAGCGCCGCGGTCGGCAGCGGCGCGAGGAACGTCTCGACCGAGCCGGGCGGGACGACGACGAGGCCGTCCGGCTTGTCCGCGTCGCTCGCGACCTTCGCGGCCGACATGTTCGGCGCGACGCCGACGCTCGCGGGCACGCCCGCCTCGCGCTCGATGCGCTCTCCGACGTGCCGGGCGTACCCCTCCGCGAGCGTTCGGGCCTCGCTCGGCCCCGCCGCGGCGCTCGGTTCCGGCTCGTCGCCGCCCGCCGCGTCCCACGCGGTCCGGTCGGTGACGTCGAGGTACGCCTCGTCGATGCTCACCTCGCGGACGACGTCGGCGCAGTCGTGGAGGACCGCCTTCACGTCGGCGGCGACCTCCTCGTAGAACGCCAGGTCGACGGGAAGGTAGCGGCCCGTCTCCGCCGGGTCGGGCGCGTCCGGATCCCCGTGGTCCGCGTCCGCGTGCCGCGGGAGCCGCTCGAGCGCCTCGGAGATCGGCATCGCGCTCTCGACGCCGAACGCGCGGGCCTCGTAGCTCGCGGTCGCGACCGCACCGATCGTCTCGCCGGGCTCGTATCCCATCCCTATCACCACGGGCTCGCCGCGGAGGTCAGGCTCGCGCAGCCGCTCACAGGAGGCGTAAAAGCAGTCCATGTCGACGTGGCAGATGACGCGGTCCGGATCGCTCGCGTCGGCGTCCGCGTCGGCCCCGGGGAGCGTCCCGCCGTCCATCGCTCGACCGTCGGCCCCGCGTCGACTTAAGCGCCGGCCACGCGCGGCGGAGGTGAAACCGGCGGGTCGGTCCGCGAGTCAGCTCCCGGAGGACCCGTGTCCGGATCCGACCGTGACGTCCGAGGCGATACGCGTTTATTTCACGCCCCTGTTGATCGACCATGACGGAACGGATCGACGTGTTACACGTCGACGACGACCCCTCGGTACTGGACCTCACCGAGGCGTATCTCGACCGCGAGCTGGCGTCGGTGTCGGTGACGGGCGTGACGGACCCGGAAGCCGGGCTGGACCGGCTCGGTGCCGGGTCGTTCGACTGCGTCATCAGCGACTACGACATGCCCGGAATGGACGGGCTGGCGTTCTTCGAGGCGCTCCGAGAGGACGACACGGCGGTCCCGTTCGTGCTGTACACGGGGAAGGGATCGGAGGAGATCGCGAGCCGGGCGCTCAACGCGGGCGTCACGGGGTACTTCCAGAAGGGCGGACCCGAACAGCTCCAGCGGCTCGCCACCCGGGTTCGGCAGGCGGTCGTGGAATCCCGCACACGCCAGGCGGCGGATCGCTACTCGACGGTGCTCGAGGCGCTCGGCTACCCCGTCTACGTCGTCGACGAGACGGGGACCTTCGACTACGTCAACGAGCCGTTCGCGGAGCTGACCGGCTACGACCGCGAGGAGATAATCGGAAGCAAACCCGACCTGATCAAGGACGAGGCGGCGGTTCGGGAGGCCGAAGACCGGCTCGGATCGGTCCTCTCGAGCGAGGG
Source organism: Halobellus captivus (assembly GCF_003697845.1). Taxonomy (GTDB): domain Archaea; phylum Halobacteriota; class Halobacteria; order Halobacteriales; family Haloferacaceae; genus Halorubrum; species Halorubrum glutamatedens. The sequence goes on from NZ_RDQE01000014.1 coordinate 29,379, forward strand.
TCCGGACATCCAGCGGTTCCGCGTCGACATCGTCCCGAAGGAGGGCGACCCGATCCCGTGTCGCGACCACATGGCCGTGCTCCCCTACGAGGGCGAGGAGTTCGAGGGTAGCGTGGGCATCCTCCGGAACGTCTCGGTAGAGGCCGCACGCCGTGAGGAGCTGGAGACGAAACGCCGGGCGCTCGACGAGGCTCCCGTCGGGATCACCATCACCGATCCGAGCCTGCCGGACAACCCGATGGTGTACGTCAACGACCGGTTCGTCGGGATGACGGGGTACGGCCGCGAGGAGGCGGTCGGCGTCAACTGCCGGTTCCTCCAGGGTTCCGACACCGACGAGGCGGCGGTCACCGAGCTTCGGGAGGCGATCGAGGCCGAGGAGCCGGCGAGCGTCGAGCTGTTGAACTACCGGAAGGACGGTACTCCGTTCTGGAACCGCGTCAGCATCGCGCCGATCCGCGAGGACGAGGACGCCGAGGGCGACGTCACCGGGTGGGTCGGCTTCCAGGAGGACATCACGGCGTTCAAGAAGCGCGAGGAGGCGCTTCGCCGACAGAACGAGCGCCTCGACGAGTTCGCCGGGATCGTCAGCCACGATCTCCGGAACCCGCTCAACGTCGCCCGCGGCCGCGTGGATCTGGCTCGCGAGGAGACCGGCAACGACCACCTCGAGGCCGCGGTCGACGCGCTCGACCGGATCGAGTCGATCGTCGAGCACACGCTGACGCTGGCCCGCGAGGGCGAGACCGTCGGCGACCCCGAGCCGGTCGATCTCGCGGAAGTGGCCGCCGACAGCTGGCGAACCGTCGATACCGAGGAGGCAGGATTCGAGATCGACGCCGACGGGACCCTCCTCGCCGATCCGGACCGGCTCAGGAACCTCTTCGAGAACCTGTTCAGGAACGCGATCGAGCACGGAGCCGTCGACGGCGAACCCGTCACGATCCGGGTCGGCGACCTGGAGAACGGCTTCTACGTCGCCGACGACGGCCCCGGGATCCCCGAGGAAGTCCGCGACGACCTGTTCGAGCCCGGTAGGAGCGGGTCCGCCGGAAACACCGGGTTCGGGCTGGCCATCGTCAAGGAGATCGCCACCGCACACGGCTGGGAGGTGGCGGCGACCGCGTCCGAGACGGGAGGTGCACGCTTCGAGGTCCGCGGCGTCGACCGCCCCGCGACGACGCCGTCCTCCAGGTAGCGGCCGGTCGCGGAGCCGAAAACCGGATCGCCTCCCGCCGTCCGCAAGGGCCTTCACGACCCGGATCGAACCGGGACCGAATGGGGTCGATCTCGCAGATAGTCGGGACCGACCGCCGCGTGATCGTCCTCGCGCTCGCGCGGATGGTCGGCGCGCTCGGGAACTCGTTTCTCATCGTCGTCCTCCCGCTGTACGTCGCCAGCGACCTGATCGACATCGACGCGCTCGTCGGCGCGACCGCGGGGATCGGGGCGGCGGGCGTGACGCTCACCGAGCCGCTTCTCATCGGCTTCGTCCTCTCGCTTTTCGGCTTTCTCAACAGCTTCTCGCAGCCGTTCACCGGACGTCTCTCCGACCGAATGGCCACCCGGCGGCCGTTCGTGCTCGCGGGGATCCTGCTTTTGGGGACCGCGAGCGCGCTCTATACGCTCGCGGACGCCTACTGGATCCTCGTCGTCCTCCGGGCGATCCAGGGGTTCGGGGCCGCGTTGACGATCCCGGCGACGGTCGCGCTCGTCAACGAGTACGCGGGCAGCGCGGACCAGCGCGGCGGCAACTTCGGCGTCTTCAACACCTTCCGGCTGATCGGCTTCGGCTTCGGGCCCGTCCTCGCCGGCGTCGTCGTCGACAACGGCCCCTACGACCTGACTGCGTTCGGGCTTCCGGTGATAAACGGCTTCGACGCCGCCTTCGCGGCCGCCTGTCTCGGCGCGTATCTCAGCTTCGCGCTGGTGTACCTCCTCGTCCACGACGCCGCCGACGCGGCCGAGGCGGGCGACGACCTCTCGATCCGGGTCCGCGGCGAGGACCGACTGCTCGACCCCGTCTTCGTCCTCGGCGTCGCGACGGTCGCGATGGGGGTCTGTATCGCGCTCTACGCCACCCTCCAGAACCAGGTGAACGTCCGGCTGGACCAGCCTCCCGTCTGGTTCGGGCTCCAGTTCGCGGCGGTGACCATCGCGAACGTCGCTCTCCAGGTGCCGGTCGGCCGCGCGAGCGACCGGATCGGCCGGCGGCCGTTCCTGGTGGCCGGGTTCCTGCTCCTCGCACCGACGACGCTGCTCCAAGGGATCGTCCTCTCGCCCGTCCTCATGACGATCGTCCGGCTCGGCCAGGGGGTCGCCGTCGCGTGCGTCTTCGCGCCGTCGCTCGCGCTCGCCGGCGACCTCGCGCGCGAGGGCGAGTCGGGGACGACGCTGTCGGTGTTGACCATGGGGTTCGGCTTCGGCGTCGCGCTCGGGCCGCTGGCGTCCGGCTGGCTCGTCGGCTTCGGCTTCGTCGTCCCCTTCGCCGTGGGTGCGGCGCTCGCGCTCGTCGCGCTCGCGATGGTGGTGACGCAGGTCGAGGAGACGCTCGAGACCGCGAGCGCGACGGGCGGGACGGTCGCGGACGACTGAGATCGGCTACATGCATAAGTGGCCGACCGCCAAACGTTCGCCGTGTCCCGCGTCCACTGCGTCGACTGCCGCGAGCCGGTCCCCGGCGACGCCCGGGTCTGCCCGCACTGCGGGGCGGTCCAGCCCTCGCCGCTCGTCGACGCCGGGATCGTCGTCGCCGGCGTGTTCGCCTTCGTCTTCGGCGCGATCCTCGCGTTGATGACGGTCGGAACGACCCGACTCGCCGGCTTCCTGCTCCTCGTCGTCGGCTTCGGGCTGGCCGTCGGCGGCTACACGCGTCACGTCGACCGGCAGGCGGCACGCCGGGCGCGGTGAGCCGACGCGACCCCGCGCATCGGTTCGACCGTCCCCCTCCACGTCGCGACCTTTTAAGGCGGACGGCGGCGCACGTGACGATATGTTCACGCCACTCAACGCGGGGGTCGTCGTCGCCGGCCTCCTGCTCGCGTTCGTCGGCGCGGCGGTCTCCGTGTACGCCGTGTCGCTGACCGGGTTCCTGATCGGCGCGGGCGCGGGCTACCTGGCCGCCCCCAACCTCGCCGGACTGATCGCCGTGGACGGGTTGGTACTCTCCACCGCCGGCGTCCTCCTCGGCGGCGCGATCGGCGGGTTCCTCGCGTACGCCGGGCTCTCCTTCGCCGTCCTCGCGATCGGCGGGGTCGTCGGCGGCTTCGCGGGGCGGTTCGCGGTCGGCCCGCTGTACGCGGCCGACGCGGCCGGGATCGAGGGGACCGCGCTGCTCGTCGGCGCGACGCTCGCCGGCGTCGCCGTCGGCGCGCTCTTCGGGTTCGTGCTCACGCGCACGACGCTCGTGGTCTCGACGGCGTTCATCGGCGCGGCCCTCGCGTCGCGCTCGCTGACGCCCGGGTCGTTCGCGACCGCCGCCGAGGAGCTGACCGTCGAACCGTTACTCTTCGACCCCACCGCGCTCCCGTTCCTCGTGCTGTTCGTCCTCGGCGGGCTCTCACAGCTCGGCCTGTTCAAGTTCGGCTACGTGACGAAGCTGGTCGGGATCCTCCCCGGCGCGCGCCGGTGGACCGCGGGCGACGACGAGGGGGCGAGCTCGTGAGCGACGGTCCTCCCGCAAGCGACGGGGACGATCCGCTCGCGTCCGCCACGGTGCTTCTCACCGGCGCACACGGCACCGTCGGCACCGCGGTCACGACACACTCGGCGGCCGAGTACGTCCTCCTCGACCGGCGGGAGGCCCCGGACGAACTCGGCGACGGCACGCCGCATCCGCACCGCAAGGACGAGGAGACGACCGACGGCGATCGGGCCGACGGAGGGACCGACACGGGGAGGGACGGGACGGTCGTCCTCGACGTCGGCGACTCGGACGCGGCCGAGTCGCTCGGGGCGGTCATGGAGGATCGCGGTATCGACGCCGTGGTCCACCTCGCGGGCGCGCCGGCGGTCTCGACTCCGTACGAGACGGTCGAACGGAGCAACGTCCGCGGCACGCGGAACGTCCTGGAGGCCGCCTCGCGGGCGGGCGTCGGGACCGTCGTGTTCGCCTCCTCGAACCACACCGTCGGCATGTACGAGGAACAGCACGCGCCGTCGCTGTACGACCCGGACTACGACCTCACGGTCGACGGCGAGAGCCCGCTGCGGCCGGACTCCGACTACGGTGCGTCGAAGGCCGCGGGCGAGGCGTGGTGCCGACTCTACGCCGAACGCGAGGGGATCGACTGTTACGCGCTCCGGATCGGCTCCGTGCGCGACCCGACCCACGACCACCCGTTCGGCGACGCCGAGCGCGCGGTCGCTCGCGGGGACTGCGAGCGGGGGGACGAGGAGTACGCGGAGGCGGTCGCACGGATGCGGTGTACGTGGCTCTCGCGGCGCGACTGTGCGGGACTGGTGGACGCGTGTCTGCGGGACGGGATCGGTAGAGGTGCTGAACGTGGTGGCGACGGCGGACGGGACGTGGACGACCTGAACCCGAACACCCTCGCGGGCGGGGCGTTCGAGGTGTTCTACGGGATCAGCGACAACCCGAACTCGTGGTTCGACGTCGACCACGCCCGCGAGCGAGTGGGGTACGATCCCTTGGATTCCGGGAACGCGATGTCGGGACCACCGGAGTGAGCGAGCGTAGGTCGGTGTGAATCCGCCTCCGTGTCCGACGTTCGAATCGTTCGGTTCTACGTCGTTGCTAGCGTGATGATCACTCACGGGATTCCAGGCGCTCGGTCTTCCCAGTAGTAACAATACTGCGCTACTGTGAACGTGTGTCCTCCCAGACGTGCGGGTTCTACAGACTCCTTGACTAACTTACTTTTTTCCCGGCGCACGCAAAGGCGAACACATGAGCACCGGCGTCGGACCCGCTCGACACGTCCGCAACGGTATCCGATACGCTGTGGTGGGGTTGGCACTACTGGCGGCGTGGAACTTCCTCGCGCCGTACGCAGGAGCGCCTTCGTGGGCACCGTATCTGGATATCCTGCCGGTGATCGTGGGACGGACGGAAACGAATGGGCTGGTCAACGCAACACATATCGGAGTCCTCGTCGTCGCTGCCGTGGTAGTAATGAAGATCTGATCCGACCCGACACGGTTGAGCGGGCGTCTGTGGCGACGACCTACCGGCCCGGACGTCCGGTCGTACATCGCTGCCGTTCCGGACAATACCGCCACAGCCCCAGCCGCTCGACTACACGTGTTCGGAGATGTACCTACGGAGCACACGTCCAAAGCCCCAGCCACGAGGACTCGCGCAGCTTGCTGCGCTCCTCAGTCGTTCACTTCGTTCACTCCTTGTGGTGCTTGCTACGCTGTGCTTCGTCCTCGCGGCTGCCCCTTTGAGTCCCACCCCGCACCGCAACCACTCCGCACCTCACGCCTCCCCAACCTCGTCGGCCGGCCGGAGCGAAGCGGAGGCCGGCCGACTCCCTCGCGCGGTCTGCTCACGCCCTGACGGGCGCTCGCAGGCGCACGCCACCGCAACAAAAGCTCGAAAAACCGTTCCACCCCGTTCCTACTCGTCGAGCGCGCTCTCGAGCCGGTCGACGAGCTCCTCGTTGCCGACGTGGAGGGGGACGCGGTCGTGGAGCCCGTCGGGCTCGACGTCGAGGATCGACTCGGAGCCGTCCGAGGACGCCCCGCCCATCGACTCGACGATGAACGCGATCGGGTTCGCCTCGAAGGAGAGCCGGAGCTTCCCGGCCGGCGCGTCGACGAGGGCGGGATACGCGAAGATCCCGCCGTAGGTCACCACCTGGTTCACGTCGCCGACCATCGACCCGCCGTACCGCAGCTTCAGCTCGTCCTCGACCTCCCGGGCGTACTTCCGGAACGGCACGGGCCAGTCCGGCACCCGCCCGCCGAAGCCGTAGACGGTCGGATCGTCGGGCAGCGTCAGGTCGTCGTCGACGACGGAACGGGTGACGCCGGGGTCGTCTCCGTCGCCCTCGGGGGGGTCGCTCGCATCGCTCGCCTCACCGCCGCCGTCACGCTCGACGACCTCCTCGCGGACGCCTCGCTCGTCCGCGACGATCATCGTCGTGATCGGTCCGTAGAGGACGTATCCGGCGGCCACGAGGTTTCGTCCCGAGGCGGGAAGCGGCGCATCGTAGACGCCGACGACGGTCCCCATCGTGTTGTTCGACCGCAGGTTCGAGGAGCCGTCGAGGGGGTCGATCGCGACCGCGTACGCGCCCTCGCCGACCGCGCCTCCGACGTCGACCGCCTCCGGACGCTCCTCGCTGACGAAGGAGCCGACGCCCTCGACCGCCCCCAGCGCCTCGGCGAGCAGCTCGTCGGCGTACACGTCGCCCGCCAGCACCGTCTCGCCGGAGGGGTTCTCCGTCCCGCTCTCGACGCGCCGGCCGGGCAACGCGTCGCGGATCGTCGGGGCCGTCGCCGCGATCGCGTCGAAGACGGCCTCGACGATCGGGTCGGGATCGGTCATCAGTCGTCGCTCTCGGCGATGGCCAGCGCCTCGGCCGGGTCGACCTCCTGGAAGACCACGGCCTCGAGCGCGTCGAGGATGCGCTCGGGGTCGTCGCGCTGGAAGACGTTTCGGCCGACGGCGAGCCCCGTCGCGCCGGCGTCGATGGCGTCGGCGACGTTCCGGAGGAACGCCTCGTCGTCACGCATCGTCCCGCCGGACATCACCACCTGCGTCGGGCCGGCCATCTTCACGGCATCGCCCATCGCCTCGGCGGAGCCCGGATACTTCACCTTCACCAGGTCCGCACCGAGCTCGAGTCCGAGCCGCGCCCCGTAGGAGATCACCTCGGGACTCCCGTCGTTACGCAGCCCCTGTCCGCGCGGGTACGACCACATGACGACGCCCATGTCGTGTTCGCGGGCCCCCTCCTGTGCCTCGCGGAACTCCTCCGCCATCTCGACCTCGTGGTTCGAGCCGCCGTAGACCGTGAAGCCGACCGCGTCGGCACCCAGCTCGGCGGCGTACTCGGCCGAGCAGTTGACCGCGCTGTTCGGCTCGCCTCGCCACAGGTTAGAGGTGCCGTTGAGCTTCAACAGCAGGTTCACGTCGTCCTCGTAGTCCGGGTAGTACGCCTCGGCGACTCCCTTCTGTACGGCCAGCGCCGTCACCGCCTCGTGGGTCGCCAGCTCGAACAGTCGCTCGGGGTCGGCCGTCGCCGGGTTCGGCTCGAAGTCCACCGGCCCGTGTTCGAGGCCGTGGTCGTACGCGAGGATCAGTGACTTTCCGTCCCGTGAGATCGCGTCGGCGGCGTGAGGAAGCATCGGTGGGTAATTCCAGTTGCGCTACCAAAAAGGGCTATGGTCGCTCGACGATCCCTCGACCGCGAAACGGCCGTGTTCTCCGGAGATGAGGCCTCTCCTCCGACAGAGTGTGAATAACTAACTATCGGGGTAGTAAATATCGTATCGGGGACGCGACCGCCCGCGATCCGGGCCGGCACCCGGGTTCTCCCGGTCGTCTCGACCCTTGCTTTGAGGATCTCACGGGCCGACGATCGATCCGGCGATCGCCGCGGATCGGCCGTCCGGAGGTCGCCGCCGAACCCATGGCTAGCAAAACGAACGAACCCCCGGTGTCCACGGACGCGGTCGCTCCGTGGCACGCCGAGGTGCCCGCATCGGTCGTCGATGCCGGGTATCGGTTCAGAGACGTCCTGACGTATAGTTCGACGTACCTCGTGTTCATCGCGATGATCGAGGTCCTGACGGTACACCTGGTGTTGTCGTTGCCGCTGAATCCCGCCCCGATCGTCGTCGGTCTTGTCACCTTCGCGGTGTACGTCGGCGATCGGATCGCCGACGCGGCCGACGACGAGATATCGAGTCCGGAACGGAGCGCGTTCGTGACGCGCCACCGCACGCTCCTGTCGGTCCTCACCGCGGTCACGTACGGTCTCGCGATCGCTCTCTCGCTGACCGGTGGCCCGCTCGCGCTCGCGATCACCCTGCTTCCCGGCTGTTTCTGGATCCTCTACGCCTCCGACTGGCTCCCGTCGCTCGGGTCCTACTTCAGGCGGTTAAAGCGGGTCCTGATCGTGAACTCGACGATCGTCGCCTCGGCGTGGGCGATCGCCGTCGTCGGCTTGCCGATCGCGTTCGCCGGGGCGCCCGTGACGCCGCTCGCGGCGGTGGTGTTCGTGTACTTCCTCGTCGACACGTTCGTCAACACGGAGATCCCCAACGTCCGGGACGTCGAGGCCGACGAGGCCGTCGGCGTCTCGACGCTTCCGGTCGTCTTCGGGGTCGCACGAACCCGGCAGATCCTGTACGGACTCGACCTGTCGCTCATCGCCTTCGTCGTGCTCGCGCTGTCGTCCGGGATACTGACGGCCGCGGCCGCGGCGGCGATGCTCGTCGGCCTCGGCTACGCGTTGGTTCTCGCGTGGTTCGTGGGCCGGAACACGGTACCGGGCCGGCTCGCCATCGCCGGCGAGGCGAAACACCTCGTGGTGTTCGCCGTCCTCGTCTTCACGACGGGGATCTGACCGCGGTCGGGACCGATCGCGGCTCGTCCTTTTTTATTCGTAAACCGTTCACCGTCGGCGTTCGCGAACCGCCGATCACCCTTGTTTTCTCGACATCTCCCGGATAATTCATATGTCCGGGTTTCGTTACGCCCTCACGTGTTCCCCCCGACTTCGATGGCCGCCCCCCTCCTGTTCGGCTCGGTTGCCATCGGGACCAGCGCGGCGATCCTCGCCTGGCGGGCGCGGCCGAACCCGGGGGCAACGCCGCTCGTGTGGCTGTTGATCGGACAGTCGTGGTGGTCGACGTGTATCGTCTTCAGCCTCTCGACTGAGGCCGCGCCCGAGGCGGTGTTCTGGACGAAGGTCGGCTGGATCGGCGTCATGATCGTCCCCGTCGCGTGGATCCTGTTCGCGCTCGAGTACACGGGACGCGACGCGTACCTCACCCGACGAAACGTCGCGTTGTTGTCCGTCGTTCCGGCGCTCACGGTTCTTCTCGCGTTGACCGAGGAGTATCACGGCCTCCTCTACGTGCGGGAAGCCGGCGTCGCCGCCTACGGGTTCGTGCTCGTCGAACAGGGGGGGATCTGGTACGCGGTGGCCGCCGGATACACCTACCTGCTCGCCGTCCTCGGGATCGTCCCGATACTGGGGCTCCTCTCGAGCGGGGCGACCGCGTTCCGCGGACAGAGCGCGGCGCTTATCGTCGGGGTCGTGACGCCGTGGGCGACGAACGTCCTCTACAACCTGGGGGCGTTTCCGAACGTGGGCATCGATCCGACGCCGATCGCGTTCGCGATCTCCGGCGTCGCGTACCTGGGCGCGATCGACCGGTTCAGAATGTTCGGTGCCAACCCCGCCCCGGCGTGGCGGGCCAGACAGTTCCTGTTCGACCACATCCACGAGGGCGTCGTCGTCGTCGACGGACACGACACGATAGTCGACGTGAACCGGGCGGCCGCCGAGATCCTCGATCTCGACGTGGATCGGGCGCTCGGGGCGTCGGGGTCCGATCTCCTTCCGCTGAACGAACCGTTTCGAACCGACGGCGAGCGTGAACTCCTGACGATCGGCACCGGGTCCGCGTCGCGGTCGTACGACGTGGGCGTGAGCGAGCTCACCGATCGGCACGGCGAGACGCTCGGATACGTGTTCACCCTCCACGACGTGACGCGGTACCTCCAACAACGGCAGCGACTGAAGGTGCTGAATCGGGTGTTGCGACACAACATCCGCACCGAGACCAACATCATCCAGGGATACGCCGAACGAACCTCCGGAGAGACGGCCGAGACGATCACGCAACGCACGGAACGGATCGTGGAGATCAGCGAGAAGGGCCGGGACGCGATCGACCTGTTCGAGGACACGGTGAACGACCGGGAGGGAACGTCGCTCGTCGGTCTGCTCGAACGGAGCCTCCGTGCCGCCCACGACGCGTACCCGGCGGTCGAGTTCGAACTCGAGTACCCCGACGAGGACGCCGCCGTCTCCGAGGGGCTCTCCGTCGTGGTGGACAACCTGATCGAGAACGCCGCGATACACAACGACGGGGAGGACCGGCGGGTCACCGTGACCGCGGCCGTCGACGACGACCGCGCCCGGGTCCGAGTCATCGACAACGGACCAGGGATCGACGAGTACGAGCTGGACGTCCTGAACTCCGGCACCGAAACCCCGCTTCGACACGCGAGCGGCCTCGGTCTCTGGCTCGTGAAATGGGGTACGGAGGTGATCGACGGATCGGTCACCTTCGAGTCGAACCGGTCCACGGGGACCGTCGTCACGACGACGGTTCCCGTCCGTTGAGCGGGACGTTACCGCGAACACCGCAATACTTAGTCCCGCTCCCGCACCAGCGGGTTCCATGAACGAGCCATCCGACGTGGAGACGGTGGGCGTGGTCGGGGCCGGGACGATGGGCCACGGCATCGCGCAGGTCGCCGCGACCGCCGGCTACGACGTGGTGATGCGGGACGTCGAGACCGAGTACGTCGACCGCGGCCTCGAGGGGATCGACTCGAGCCTCGAGCGGCTCGCGGAGAGGGGTGCACTCGACGAGGAGCCGTCGGCGATCCGTGCGCGGATCGAGGGCACGACCGACCTCGCGGCGCTCGCGGATGCCGGCGTCGTCGTCGAGGCCGTGATCGAGGACCTCGAGGTGAAACGGGACGTCTTCACCGATCTCGACGAGGTCACCGACGAGGACGCCGTCCTCGCGACCAACACGTCGACGCTCTCGGTCACGTCGATCGCGAGCGCGACGGACCGCGCCGACGCGGTCGTCGGCCTCCACTTCATGAACCCGGTCCCGGTGATGGAGGGCGTTGAGGTCGTCGTGGGCGAGCGGACCGACGACTCGACCGTCGCGTTCGCCCACGCGTTCGCGGCCGAGCTGGGCAAGGAGACGTGGGAGTCTGACGACAAGCCGGGGTTCGTCACCAACCGGATCCTGATTCCGTGGATAAACGAGGGGATCCGCGCGTACGACGAGGGAGTGGCCACGCGGGACGACGTCGACCGCGGCATGCGGCTCGGCACGAACGTCCCCATGGGTCCGCTCGAACTCGCCGATCACATCGGGCTCGACGTGGTCCTCGACGCCAGCCGGACGCTCCACGAGGAGCTCGGCGACCGATACAAGCCGGCGTACCTCCTCAAGCGAAAGGTCGCCGCCGGCGACCTCGGCAAGAAGACCGGCGAGGGGTTCTACGAGCACGACTGAGCCGACCGGGAGACCTCGCGGGGGGTTCGGGAAACGCCTAAGCCGCTCGCCGCCCGCGTTCGGGCATGCAACCGATCTCGATACTCGGTCCCGGGGCCGACGACCTCGCCGGGACGCTCGCGGAGCGGCTGGAGGGTCGCGTCGCCGTCGTCCGACGGGACGAGTCGAACGGACGCGGCGAGGGGGTCGGAACCGACGACGACACGACCCTCGCGCTCGCTCCGGACGGCACCTGGACGGGCCGTGGGACCGTCGACGGGTTCGACGCGCTCCTCGACCGGCTCGCACCCGACCACGACTTCCTCGTCGCGGTCGGCTACGCCCGGCTTCGGCTTCCGACCGTTCTCCTCGGGACCGACGCGGACCCGGACGACACGCCCGGGGACGTCGTCGCCCGCGGGGATGCCCCTGCGGACGTCGACGTCGACGACCTCCTCGCGACGCTCGACGCCGCGGAGCCGTGGATAACCCGCGAACTGCTCGTGAACCGGGTCGAGCGGTCGGCCGACGCGGAGCGGTCGGGCGCCATCGCGACGTTCACCGGGCGGGTTCGCGCGCGCGATGCCCCCGACGACGACCGCACGACCCACCTCGCCTTCGAGAAGTACGAGGGCGTCGCCCGCGAGCGCATGGACGCGATCGGCGCGGAGCTGACCGACCGTGAAGGGGTCTTCGAGGTGGCCTTCCACCACCGCACGGGCGTGATCGAGGCGGGCGAGGACATCGTCTTCGTGGTCGTCCTCGCTGGCCACCGGGCCGAGGCGTTTCGAGCCGTCGAGGACGGGATCGACCGGCTCAAGGACGAGGTCCCGATCTTCAAGAAGGAGACCACGGAGTCCGAGGAGTTCTGGCTCCACCAGCGGTCGTGAGCCTTCGGAGTCGACCGGCCGGCGATCCGCCCCGTCGACCCCACCGTACTCCCGAACGGATCCGCCACGGTCCGGGTCGATTCCTCCCTACTTCCGGACGATCCGTCCCGGCGTGCCGCCGTCTCCGGTGCGCGCGCTCGACCGGGATCGGTCCGTCCGCTCGCCACTGAATGGGCAATTTCTTCCGCTAAGCGTGCGCTCGACGATCGATCGACCTCCGGAGGAGACGGATCGTCGAGAATCATATCGAACGATTCTACATGAGCTATAAACGTTCTAACTTCCTCTAAAACTGTTATGAAACGTCAGCGGAGACGTTTTAGCGTTCGTTTGCTCCCTGAAAGGTGCTGAATCCCCCTGAAGGCCGTCCAACGGTCTCCCCTTTATAACATCCCCCGTCGCCATGGACGGGATGTACCATGAGCGCGACTGCGAACCCCTCCACGAACGCGGGCACGACCGACGACCTCTCCAAGGAGGAGCGGCTGAAGCGGTACCTGCTCGACCGCGCCGAAGACGGCGAGATGTACTTCAAAGGGAAGTTCATCTCGGACGACGTCGACCTCTCGCCGAAGGAGATCGGCGCGCTGATGGTGAAGCTCAGCGAGTCGGCCACCGAGCTCACCGTGGAGAAGTGGTCGTACACGGGTGCGACCACCTGGCGCGTCGAGTCCGCCTGATCGGTCACCGAACCGGCAAACCGGAACCGGGTCTACGAACCGGACGCGCTCGCTCGCGTGTCCCCGCCGACACCGCCTTCCGTTCGTATCCTTCCTTCGCCGCCGATCCGGTAGTCCCGGCTTCGTTCCGACTCCGGTGACGCGGGGTTTATACTCGACGACGGTCAACGACCGACGATGTCAGAACGCGAGGACGGGACGGCGTCGGCGACCGCCGACGTTCCCCGTCCCGACCCGCTCCGGACGTTCTTCCGCGTCGAGGAGGTCCGCCGCGAGGACGGTCGCGTTCGGTACGTGGGCGAGTCGTACATCCCCGAGCGAACGCTCCTCCGGAAGCTCGTCCCGGCGTTCCGCGAGGCCGGCTACGACGTCGACGTGGAGACGCTCGAGGACGGCCACGTCGTCGTCGCGACCCCGTTCGGCTACGGTCGTGACGGGGTCCCGTGGGTGAACGTCGGGCTCTTCCTCGCGACGGTGCTCTCGACGCTGTTCGTCGGCGCGTACGGCTGGTACTACGTCCCGCTCGCCGAGATCCGCGCGAACCCCCTCTCGATGCTGCGGGCGTGGCCGTTCACCGCCGCCGTCCTGGGCGTGTTGATGACCCACGAGCTGGGCCACTACGTCGCCGGCCGGTACCACGGCGTCGACGTGTCGTTGCCGTACGTCATCCCGTTCGTCTTCCCGTTCGGGACGCTCGGCGCCGTCATCCGGATGCGCGGCCGGATGCCCTCCCGGAAGGCGCTCTTCGACGTCGGCGCGGCCGGCCCCATCGCCGGGCTCGTCGCCACCGTGATCGTCACCGTGATCGGGCTCTCGCTCGACCCGATCCGCGTTCCGGCGGAGGTGGCGACCGGCTCCGGGACGATGATCCGGTTCAACAACCCGCCGCTTTTAGCCCTCATCGCCGACCTGATCGGCCAGCCGACCTCGTACGACGACCCCACACGGGCGGTCCACCCGGTGATCATCGGCGGCTGGGTCGGGATGTTCTTCACCCTCCTGAACCTGCTCCCGGTCGGCCAGCTCGACGGGGGCCACATGATCCGCGCGATGGTCGGACCGCGCCAGGAGACGATCGCGTCGCTCGTTCCCGGCGCGCTGTTCGCGATCGCCGCGTACCTCTACTACGGGCGCGGGCTCGGCTTCGACGAGTCGGTCGGCCTCTGGGCGTTCTGGGGGTTCTTCTCGCTGGTCATCGCCTTCAACGGCCCGGCGAACCCAACCGACGAGGCACGGCTCGATTGGCCCCGCGTCGCCGTCGGCGTGCTCACGTTCGGGGCGGGCGCGCTCTGTTTTCTCCTCGTCCCGATACAGGTCGTGACGGCCTGACCGGCGATGATCGACGTCCCCTCGCGGCTCGAACGGGTCGGGTTCCGGACGCTCTACCGGCTGGCGGACCTGACGTACGCGCTCGGGATCGCCACCCCGAAGCGCACGGTCGCGGGAACCTACTGGAGCTACGAGCCGACGAATCCCCACGGCGACGACCCCGGACTGGCCGTACTCGACCGGCTTCCGGACGACGCGACCCTCCTCGACGTCGGCGCGCACGTCGGCGAGCACGCGATCCCGCTCGCCGCGGGCACCGACCGCCGGATCGTCGCGTTCGAGCCCAACGGCGAGAGCGCGGACCGCCTGGTTCGGAACGCGACACGGAACGGACTCGACGAGCGGATCGACCTCCGACGAGTCGGCCTCGCCGACGAGCGCGGGTCGCTGCCGTTCTACCGCTCGACGTTCTCGAAGTGCTCCGCGTTCGACCGCGACCGCGCGACCCGCTGGGGCGCGCGGGTCGCCGCGGTCGAGGAGGTCCCCGTGTACCGACTCGACGGTCTCGTCGGCGGAACCGATTCCCCCGCCGCCCCTGGAGACCCGGTCCCGCCGCCGGACGCGATCAAGGTCGACGTCGAGGGCCACGAGCTGGGGGTGCTCCGGGGCGCGGAGGCGACGATCCGGACCCACCGGCCGCTGCTCGTCGTCGAGGTCCACGACGGTACCGCCGGGGGCGATCCGTCGAGGAACGTCGGCGACCACGCCGACGCCCTCCGGACGTGGCTCGCCGACCACGACTACGACGTGGAGGAACGGGGCGACGTCTGGGTCTGTCGGGGGTGACGGTCCCGTTCAACGCGTCGACGGCGTACGCCGTCAGTCGTCGCGGCGCTCCCGCATCCCCTGCCTGGTGAACTGCGGATTCCCCGGGATCGTCCGCCGCTTCTTGCGGAACGACCGGTACAACGCGACCGCGAGCGGGGTCGCGAGCAGGAGGACGACCGCGGCGAGCCGCCACTCCTCGGCGAACGAGTAGAGGATCGTCGCCGAGAGGACGCCGACCGCGAGCAGCACGGAGTAGGCGATCCGCATCGCCAGCTTGTCGAGCACCCGAGATTCGTCCTCGATGGTGACGTCGATGTGGAGGTCGCCGCGGTTCGCTCGGTCGAGGAACGCGTCGGCCTTCGGCGGGACCGTGAAGAGCGACTCCGTCGTCCGCTGGAGCTGTCTGCCGGCGTCCTCGGCGATCTCGCGGGCGGTCTGCTCGTAGTAGCCCTCCGCCTCCAGGTAGTCCGTCGCGGTCGCGATGAAGTCGAACTCGGGGTCGAGCGTGACGCAGACCCCCTCGACGACGGTGGCGACCCGAAGGACTAACGCGAGGTTCCGGGGGAGCCGCAGCGGGAACTCGTAGATGGTCGACTCCACCTGCTCGATGATCTGGTTGACGCGGTACTGTTCGATCTGCTCGCCGCGGGCGTCGGCGATGGCCAGGTCCATCACCTCGCCCATCACGTCGCGGTCGACCTCCGGCGAGAGCGTCCCCATCGAGATCAGGGTGTCGAGGATCGCGTCGGTGTCCTGTCTCGCGACCGCGACGTAGAACTCGACGATCTTCTCCTGGACGAACGGGTCGACCCGGCCGGACATCCCGAAGTCGTAGAAGACCACCCTCCCCTCGTCGTCGACGGCGAGGTTCCCCGGATGCGGGTCGGCGTGGAAGACGCCGTCGTCGATGATCATCTGGAGGTACACCTCCTGGAGCGTCGACGCGATCGCGGTCCGGTCGAGCCCCGCGGCGTCGAGCTCGTCGGTCCGGCTGATCTTCGTCCCGCCGATGTACTCCATCGTGAGCACGCGCGGGCCCGAGGCGGCCTCGTACACCTCCGGGATCCGGATCCGGTCGTCGCCCGCGAAGTTCGCCTTGATCTCCTCGAGCATCTCCCGCTCGCGCCGGTAGTCCATCTCCTCGCGGATGGTCTTCGCGAACTCCTCGGAGAGGTTCTCGATCGAGAACGCCCGGCCGCCCCCGATGAACCGCCGGACGATCGGGAGCGACCAGCGGATCGCCCGGAGGTCGGCCTCGACGAGCGATTCGATCCCGGGGCGACGGACCTTCACCGCCACGTCGTTCCCCTCGAACCGCGCGGTGTACACCTGCCCGAGGCTGGCCCCGCTTATCGACTCCGTGTCGAAGTCGTCGAACGTCTCCTCGACGGGGCCGAGCTCGTCTTCGAGAACGACCTTCGACTCCGCCCAGTCGGCGGGCGGCACGTCGTCCTGGAGCCCCTCGAGCACCTCGATGTAGGCGGGCGGGAGGACGTCCGGTCGGGTCGACAGCAGCTGGCCGAGCTTGATGAACGTCGGGCCGAGCGTGAGCAGGATGTCGAGCAGGACGTCGGCACGCTCGCGTTGGGTGGCCGCGTCGACGTCTCGACTCCGCCCGAACAGCAGGAACCGCTTCCGGTCCCGCCAGTAGGCGAGGATCAACGGCGAGAACCGGCGGATCACGACGAAGAAGCGCCAGTAGGCGCGGAGGTTGACCAGCGTGACCACCCTCAGGCGCCGTCGGATCCGTCCCCGTCCGTTCGCGTCCTCCCTCCGTCCGTCGTCGCACCGCCGTCGCCGTCGTCACTGCCGCCGTCGCCGTCGTCGCTTCCCTCGACCGGGATCCGGCGGGAGTCGGCGTCGGCGCGCTTGGGCAGGGTCACCTCGAGGACGCCGCGGTCCATCTCGGCGTCGGCGTCGTCGCCGTCGGCGTCCGGCGGCAGCGGGAGCTCGGCGTCGAGAAACAGCGGCCGGTCCTCCCGGACGTAGCGGAACCCCTCCGGCGTCGACTTCTCGCGACGGGCCTCGATGACGATCCGACCGTCCTCGAAGAGCACCTCCGTGGTCCCCGCGGTCGCGCCGGGGAGGTCGACGAGCAGGACGTACCCGTCGTCGGACTCGAGCAGGTCCGCAAACACCGCGTCCGGGAGGTCCCGAAGCGCGTCGCGTAGCGCTGACATGGAACGTCGTACGGTCGCCCCGGCGAAAAACCTGTGGTACCCGTTCGGCCGCTCAGTCGTCGTCGAACATCTCCCCCAGCTCATCGAAATGGTCGCTCACGTCCCGTCCGGTCGACTCCCCGGGAAGGATGTCGCCGAGCGCGCCGCCGAACGCCGCCCCGCCCCAGACGACGGTCACTCTGGCGAACGCCTCCAGCGCCGTCGGGTCCTCCGCGAAGAGCCGCCCCCACAGCACCATCAGCCCCGCGGAGACGAGGAACGCGACGGTCAGGACGCCGACGAGCCGACGGGGAACGAGCCCGAAGATCGGCCGGTACACCCGAACGTCCCGGAAGTCGGCGTAGTACAACAGCCCGGTCGTCACGCCGACGACGAAACAGACGTGGGCGGCGAGGTAGACGGGGAACCCCGCGACCCGCGCCGTCGCGAACCACGCCGCGATCTCGAAGACGCCCCCTTCGACGAGAAGCGGGAGCGCGAAGACGATCCCGCCGACGAACGACTGGGCGATGTCCCGGCCCGTGTACTTACTGATCCGCGTCGTGAACGCCTCGCTTCCCGGCATCCGCTCCACCAGCGAGATCGTCTCCCGGACCCGCTCCCGTTCCTCGCGGTCGTCGACCGTCGCCTCCAGAGCGTCGAGCTGTGTCAGGAGGTCGTCGATGTCGGGATCCGACCGCTCGCCGCCGGGACCGTCCCCCGCGGTATCGCTCGCGGCCGGCTCGGAGCTCCGGTCGTCGTCGATTCCCATGAGTCCCGGGTCGCCGGCGGCGGGCAAAAAGGTGCGCGACGAACGGAGGGGAGCGGGAGGGTCAACGGTCAGCCGAGTCCGTGGCCAGCCGAGTCCGTGGTCAGCCGAGTCCGCCGTCAACCGAGCCGATCCAGGAACTCCGCGAGGACCGAGTTGAAGTCGGCGGGGGCTTCGAGCATCGCGAGGTGGGCGGCGTCGTCGATCCCGGCGTACTGGCCGTCCGGGATCCGGTCGGCCAGGAACTCGTGATACCGCGGCGGCGTCAGCGCGTCGTGTTCGCCGACGACCGCCAGCGTCGGAACGCCCACCGCGTCCAGTCGCTCGCGCACGTCGAACCGGTCGCAGGTGAGGAAGTCGCGCTCGGTCACCGCCCTCCCGCAGTCGGCCATCGTCGCCCGCGACCGCTCGAGGAGTCGATCGGTCGCGTCGTGGAACAGCCGATCGGGGCCGTGTAACAGCGACGTCGCCCGGTCGAAGTCGGTCGCGAGCGCGTCCAGCAGCTCCTCGTCCACGGTGAGCTTCGCGCCCGTGCCCGCGAGGACGAGTCCGTCGAGCGCGAGGTCGCGTTCGAGCGCGACCCACAGCGCGACTGCCCCGCCGAGCGAGTTGCCACAGAGGGCGTCCGCGTCGGTCGCCTCCGCGACGGCGACGACGTCGTCGGCGTAGGCGTCGAGCGTCGCCGCTCCCGCGGTCGTCCCCACGTCGTCGCTCTCGCCGTGTCCGGAGAGGTCGAGCGCGACGACCGGGAACCGGTCGCCCAGCCGAGCCTGGACCTTCCAGACGTCCGCGTTGCCGCAGCTCCCGTGGACGAAACAGACGGTCGATCCGTCGCCGCCGCGGTCGAAGCGGCGGTAGGCGGTCTCCCGGCCGTGGTGGGTGACTCGGTCTCTGTCCCCGTGATCCATGTCCCGATTCCCGCTCCCGTGATCCATGTTCCGGTCCTCGCACGCGAGCGGGATTAAACCGAGGGCGTCCACGGTCGACGAACCGAGGGCGTCCACGGTCGACGGGGATTTCCAGCGGACCGATCCGGCCGTCGGACGCGTCCACGCCGATCCGAACCGCAATACTACCGTTCGTCGGCACATATTCTCACGTCATGCGATTTTATCCGATTAGTTTAAATACTCTCGCGCCTAACTTGTGGTTAGGATGACTACCAGACAGACCCGATCGGTCGGCGACGGTTCGCTTCTTCGCCGGTACGAGTACGATGACGGGTGGGTCGTCGCCGCCGACGTCGGCGTCGACGACGAGGCGATCAGCGTCGACACCGTCGGCGACACGGCGATCGTCGTGATGGAGGGCGACGGCGAGCCGAGCGAATCGGAGTTCGAACTGCCCGGCGAGGCACGGGACGTCTCGGTGACGAACGGCGTGTTGACGATCGAGGGCGACCGATGAAACTCACCGTCAAACCGCTGAAACAGAAGGACGCCGGTCGCCGGCTCGCGGCGATCGACCGCGTCGCGGCCGAGGAGCTCGGGCTCTCCGGCGGCGATTTCATTCGCGTCGAGGGGTCCGAGGGGGCCGCCATCGCTCGCGTCTGGCCGGGGGACCCCGAGGACGACGGCACCGGCGTGGTCCGCATCGACGGGAAGCTCCGCCAGGAGGCCAGCGTCGGCATCGACGACCGCGTGACGATCGAGCAGGTCGACGTCGAGCCCGCGGACCGGATCACCATCGCGTTGCCACAGCGGCTCGGGATCCGCGGCAACATCGACGCGCTGATCCGCCGCGAGCTCGGCGGCCAGCCCGTCACTGAGGGCCAGAACGTCCGGCTCCCGCTCGGCTTCGGCTTCATGGGCGGGCAGTCGCAGGCGGTCCCGCTGAAGGTCGCGGGCACCTCGCCGTCGGGCACCGTCGTGGTGACCGACTCGACGGAGATCGAGATCTCCGAGAAGCCCGCCGAGGAGATCGTCGGCGGCGCGGGCGCGCCGGAGGGCGCGGCCGCCGACGGCTCGCCCGACGTCACCTACGAGGACATCGGGGGACTCGACGACGAGCTCGAGCAGGTCCGCGAGATGATCGAGCTGCCGATGCGCCACCCCGAGCTGTTCAAGCGGCTCGGCATCGACCCGCCGAAGGGCGTCCTGCTCCACGGCCCGCCGGGGACGGGGAAGACCCTGATCGCGAAGGCGGTCGCCAACGAGATCGACGCCAGCTTCCACACGATCTCCGGTCCGGAGATCATGTCGAAGTACTACGGCGAGAGCGAGGAGCAGCTCCGTGACGTGTTCGAGGAGGCCACCGAGGAGGCCCCCGCGATCGTGTTCATGGACGAGCTCGACTCCATCGCGCCGAAACGCGAGGAGGCCGGCGGCGACGTGGAGCGCCGCGTCGTGGCCCAACTGCTCAGCCTGATGGACGGGCTGGAGGAGCGCGGGGAGGTCGTCGTGATCGGCGCGACCAACCGCGTCGACGCGATCGACCCCGCGCTCCGGCGCGGCGGCCGGTTCGACCGCGAGATCGAGGTCGGCGTCCCCGACCGCGACGGACGCAAGGAGATCCTCCAGGTCCACACGCGGAACATGCCGCTGGTGGAGGGGATCGACCTCGACGAGTACGCCGAGAACACCCACGGCTTCGTCGGCGCGGACCTCGAGTCGCTGGCGAAGGAGTCGGCGATGCACGCGCTCCGCCGGATCCGTCCGCAGCTCGACTTAGAGAGCGACGAGATCGACGCGGACGTGTTGAACTCGATCCAGGTCACCGAGAACGACTTCAAGGAGGCGATAAAGGGGATCGAACCCTCCGCGCTCCGCGAGGTGTTCGTCGAGGTGCCGGACGTCACCTGGGACCACGTCGGCGGACTCGAGGACACCAAAGAGCGGCTCCGCGAGACGATCCAGTGGCCGCTGGAGTACCCCGAGGTGTTCGACCAGCTGGACATGGCGGCCGCGAAGGGCGTCCTGATGTACGGTCCGCCCGGGACGGGGAAGACCCTGCTCGCGAAGGCGGTCGCCAACGAGAGCGAGTCGAACTTCATCTCGATCAAGGGGCCCGAGCTGCTGAACAAGTTCGTGGGCGAGTCCGAGAAGGGCGTCCGCGAGGTGTTCAGCAAGGCCCGTGAGAACGCGCCCACCATCGTGTTCTTCGACGAGATCGACTCGATCGCGACCGAGCGCGGCAAGAACTCCGGCGACTCCGGCGTCGGCGAGCGCGTCGTCTCCCAGCTGTTGACCGAGCTCGACGGGCTCGAGTCGCTGGAGGACGTCGTCGTGATCGCGACGACGAACCGTCCGGACCTCATCGACTCGGCGCTGCTCCGGCCCGGCCGGCTCGACCGGCACGTCCACGTGCCGGTGCCCGACGAGGACGCGCGCCGGAAGATCCTCGACGTCCACACCCGCGAGAAGCCGCTCGCGGACGACGTCGACCTC
Source organism: Halobellus captivus (assembly GCF_003697845.1). Taxonomy (GTDB): domain Archaea; phylum Halobacteriota; class Halobacteria; order Halobacteriales; family Haloferacaceae; genus Halorubrum; species Halorubrum glutamatedens. The sequence goes on from NZ_RDQE01000014.1 coordinate 50,586, forward strand.
GACGCGATCGCCCGCAAGACCGAGGGGTACGTCGGTGCTGACCTCGAGGCGGTGGCCCGCGAGGCGTCGATGAACGCCTCCCGGGAGTTCATCGCCAGCGTCCCGCGCGAGGAGGTCGGCGAGTCCGTCGGCAACGTCCGCGTGACGATGGCCCACTTCGAGGACGCCCTGTCGGAGGTGAACCCGAGCGTCACCCCCGAGACCCGGGAGCGCTACGAGGAGATCGAAAAGCAGTTCCAGCGCGCGGAGGTCGACGACTCCGCGGAGGCCGAGTTCGGCGCGTTCCAGTAGGCCGTCGTCCCTTCCACCACGAACGCTTTTTCGGGTTTCAGATCACTCCCGCCGTCGACAGCAGGAAGAGCGCGGCGACGACGACGATCCCGATCGTGACGAGCCGCCACGCGAGCTTCAACACGAACTTCCCGAGCACGATCACGACCGCGACGGCCACCAGCGCGACGAGCAGCTGTCCCATCGGGCTGGCGAGGATCCCGGCCTGAAGCGGTACCGACATCGCGTTCGCGGCGAGCGGAGCGGTCATGTCCGGGAGCACGGCGACCCCGGACATAAGCTTGTGGGCCGACGTCCGGCGATCCGACCGTCGAAATTAACACGTTCGTGATACGTACCGTGGTGGGTGTCGACACGTCGTCTCCCGTCGAGCGGCCGCGGACCCCGGATCGGTCCGTTTTTTCGACGAACGATCCGTCTCTCAACCCCCCTCTTGTTCGAATGCGATACCGTTCACGTACCCCGATATCGACGGATCAATATCAGTTTCACTCCGGTCTAACTACCCTTATGTGCTCGGACCCCGTTCGTTTCCGACGTACCCGAATTCGGCGTCAGACGCGCGGCACGGACGTTACATAACGAATCGGACACATAGATGCCCATCGGGTCCGAACATCCGAACGTACAAGGGCCCGCCTCGCCAGTACACCAACACTACAGATGATCCATATTCCACACCAACCGAGCGGGGTGACCGTCGAATGAGCAGCGACGGCGTCTCCGCGGACGAGCTCGAACTGCCGATCAAACGCACCACCGGCGAGACGATGGAGGACCGCCTCACGGCCAACGCGTATCACAACATCCTCCCCGCCCGCTACCTCCGGAAGGACGCGGACGGGAACCCGGCCGAGGAGCAGGAGGAACTGTTCGACCGCGTCGCGCGCAACGTCGCGCTCGCGGAGGCCGTCTTCGAGGCCGAAAAGCGGGACGTCGAGGTGACCGTCACGCCCGACCAGCTCAAGCCCGACCACCCGCGCCGGGACGAGCTCGCCGAGGAGGTCTTCGGCGCGGGCGTCTCCACCGACGACGAGGCGGAGACGACGCTATCGGCGCACAACGTCAACAAGTTCGCGTACGAGACGGTCGTCCCCGAGCTTCCCGACGGGATCCGCGATCACGTCGAGGGGACCGCGACGACGTTCCGTGAGGGAATGGAGTCGCTCTCGTTCATGCCGAACTCGCCGACGCTGATGAACGCGGGCGACGAGCTCCAGCAGCTCTCGGCGTGTTTCGTCGATTCGCCCGCCGACGACATCACCGACATCCACCAGACCGCGAAGGAGGCGGCAGAAGTTTTCCAGAGTGGTGGTGGCATGGGATACGCGTTCTGGAAGCTCCGCCCCTACGGCGACGCGGTCGGCTCCACCGGCGGGATCGCCTCCGGGCCGATCACCTTCATGCGCACCTTCGACCAGATGTGCTTCCCGCCCGGTACGAAAGTATTGACCCCGGACGGTCAGCGTCCGATCGAGGACCTCAACGAGGGAGAGTTGGTCATCGACGAAAACGGCGATACACGGCCGATCACCGGGACGATGGAGCGCCGCGTGGACGAGGAGCTCGTCGAGATCGTCCCGGAACGGCTGAACAAGCCGATACGGGCGACCGGCGAACACCCGTTCAAAGTGATCCGCGACGGCGAACCGGTGTGGATCGACGCGCAGGACATCACCGAGGACGATCTGCTGGTGCTCGGCCATGCGAACGACTCCAACGAGTTGTCTCTCGATGAACGGATCGATCTCTCCGAGGTCGCTTCCGGACCCCTCGTGTTCACTGACGGAGGCGTGGCAGTCAATCCGGAGTATTACGGCGTCACGAAGGGACCGAAGCCGCAGGTGATCGACTCGGAGGTTCCAGTCTCCGATCTCGCGACGATCGCGGGATGGTACCTCGCGGAAGGCTGTGTCGTGTACCGGCGCGGTCGTCCGAACGAGGTTACGTTTACCCTACACAGCGAGGAGCATGAGGAGGCGGCCGAGATCCGCGATGCGCTCGATTCGTTCGACGTCTCTTCCCGGATCGAGCGTGTCGAAGACCGGAACACGCTACACGTTCACGTGGAATCCGCCAGCTTCGCACAGTTCATCGAGAGCGTCTTCGGAACCGGTTCCAACGAAAAACGAATCCCCGAGTTCCTGTGGAACGCCCCGACGGAGACGCAGGCTCGTGTGGTCGAAGCGCTCTTCGATGGGGACGGGACGGTCGCAACCCGCGGCAACAGCCAGCGAGTGACCCTCCAGTTGACCTCGGAAGAGATCATTGACTGGGTGTTCCAAGTCGGACTCCGCTGTGGCGTACAGTTCTCACGACACGCTCGAACGCCTGCCGATAAGAAACCGACTCACTGGGTGAGCATGAGCGTCAGTACTGCCATTGGAACACCTCTGGAGAGACTGTTCGAGGACGTTTCCGATGACTTCCGCGCGGTCGATCGGACGAAGCAAGCGGCGGGACTCGAAGTCGTTCCCGTAGAATCGGTCGAGATGGTTCCGTACGAGGGACCGGTGTACAACGCCGAGGTCGCGGATACTCACACGTACATCGCTGAAGACCTCGTCGTCCACAACTGCGAGACGATCGCACAGGGCGGCGCGCGCCGCGGCGCGCAGATGGGCGTCATGCGCGTCTCGCACCCGGACGTCATCCAGTTCATCCACGCGAAGAACAAGGACGTCTCGCTGGCGCACACGCTGCGGCTGAACGACCCCGACGACTTCACGCACAACTCCTTCGCGGACGCCTTAGAGGAGGCTCGCGGCCTCATCGACGAGGACGGGAAGGTACCGGAACACCTCCGGAACGCCGTGGAGGGCCACCTCTCGAACTTCAACATCAGCGTCGGCGTCACCGACGACTTCATGGAGGCGCTGTACGCGGGCGAGGAGTTCACCTTCACCAACCCCCGCACCGAGGAGCCCCACGTCGCCACCCCGGAGACGAAGGAGCTCTACGAGATGTTCGACCTCGGCGAGCACGTCGAGGTCGGCGAGGTCCTCTCGGTCCCGGCCGCCGAGCTGTGGGACCACATCGTCGACGGCGCCTACGAGAACGGCGAGCCGGGCGTTATCTACCTCGAACGGGTGAACAAAGAACATTCCTTTGATATAGAAGAAAATCCAAGCCATAGGATTCTCGCAACAAATCCCTGCGGTGAACAGCCGTTGGAGGAGTACGAGGCCTGTAACCTCGGCCACATCAACCTCTCGACGCTGGCCTCGCTCGACGCGCCCGACTGGCGCGTCTGGAACGAGGAGCACGGCGACGAGTACGACTCCCACGAGGCGGCCGTCGACGCCTTCCTCGAGGAGGCGATCGACTTCGGGGAGTTCGACGACCGGATCGCCTACGGCACGCGGTTCCTGGAGAACGTCGTCACGATGTCGGACTTCCCGGTCGAGGAGATCGAGCAGAAGGTCCGCGAGATGCGGAAGATCGGCCTCGGAGTCATGGGCCTCGCCCAGCTGTACGTCCAGCTCGGCGTCCGGTACGGCTCGGAGGAGGGCAACGAGATCGCCCGCCAGCTGATGACCCACATCAACCACGAGTCGAAGCGCACCTCCCACGAGCTCGCCGAGGAACGCGGCGTCTTCGACGACTGGGCCGACTCGAAGTACGCGGACCCGACGGAGCACCGCGAGTGGTTCGAACACCACACGGGGCTCGACGCCGACGAGTGGGCGGACGGCTTCCCGATCCGCAACCACAACACGACGACGATCGCGCCGACGGGCACCACGTCGATGATCGGAAACACGACGGGCGGCTGTGAGCCCATCTACAACGTCGCGTTCTACAAGAACGTCTCCGACGACGTGCAGGGCGACGAGATGCTCGTCGAGTTCGACGACTACTTCCTGCGGACGCTGGAGGCGAACGACGTCGACGTCGACGCCGTCAAGCGCGAGGCGCAGGAACAGATGGCGGAAAACGAGTTCGACGGCGTCGAGGGGTTGGAGACCGTTCCGGCCGCGATCGGCGAGCTGTTCGTCGTCACCGGCGACCTCTCGGGGATCGAACACGCCGCGGTCCAGTGTGCGTGTCAGGAGGGCGTCGACTCGGCCATCTCGAAGACGTGTAACTTCCCGAACGACGCCACCGCCGCCGACATGGAGGAGGTGTACCGCTACATCTACGACCACGGCGGGAAGGGCGTCACCGTCTACCGCGACGGCACCCGCTCGAAGCAGGTGCTCACCACCCGCGCGAAGAACACGGAGTTCGCCGACGAGTCGGAGGCCGCGGAGACGATCGTCGATCAGATCCGCGAGGTGTTCGGCGGCCTGGAGGCGTTCCTCGACAACGAGGACGTCCAGGCGGCCGTCGACACGGAGATATCGGCGCTTCTCGAGTCCGCGGACCGACCGGAGGTCGACTACACGGAGACCCGGCCCCGCCCCGACTCGCTGTCGGGCGTGACCCAGCGCGTCGAGACCGGATACGGAAAGCTGTACGTCACCATCAACGAGGACGAGGACGGCCGGCCGTTCGAGCTGTTCGCGAACATCGGCCACTCCGGCGGCTACACCAACTCCTTCACCGAGGCGCTCGCGAAGGTCATCTCGACCGCGCTCCGTTCCGGGGTCGACCCCGAGGAGATCGTCGACGAGCTGCAGGGCACCCGGAGCCCGAAGGTCGCCTGGGACAAGGGCGAGCAGATCCAGTCGATCCCGGACGCGATCGGCACCGCGCTCCGTCGCTACCTCGACGACGAGATCGACAAGGGGATCCCCCAACAGCAGAGCCTCGACGACGTCGAGGGCGACACGGCGGAGGCGGACGACGCGACCGCGGACGCGGTGGACTCGGACGCCGTCGCCGACCCGCAGAGCCAGACCGACGGCGGCGCGGTCGCGGACGAGAGCTCGGCCGAATCACCGGGCGATTCCGGACCCTCGACCGGTCCGGGAGCCGACGACGGCGACGTCACGCGGGACCTCATCGCGGCCGGCGAATCGCCCGAGTGTCCCGAGTGCGGCGGGATGAACCTCTACTTCTCGGAAGGCTGCAAGACGTGCGAGTCGTGCGGCTGGTCCGAGTGTTGAGGTCGGATCCCTCCCACGACTGAGATCGTGGGCTTCCTCCGTGTGTTTCCGCGACATACGAGAGGACGGCGAGAGCGGACTCGGTACCGTTCAGTCGGAAAGGTAGTCATAGCGCGTTTTCCAGCGCCGAGGCGACGCTTCGGGCCTTCTCGGCGAGCGCCTCCGGAGTGTCACCGGCCGCGACGGACGCGTCGAGGAGGTCGTCGTCGACGCGCTCGATCGTTCCGTCGGCGTGTTTGACCACGTCGACGTGGAGGTCGACGTAGCGGGCGGCCTCCGGAAACACCTCGACGGGAGTACAGACGTTGACGTAGGTCCCCTTCACGGTCCCGTCGGAGCCGCGATAGGTTGTGGGATACCACCATCGGTCCTCCTTGAGGCTCGTCACCGCGACGTCGCCGGCCTCCCTGCGGGTGCCGAGCTCGTCGTAGCGCCCGCCCGGCGTCATCTCCCGCTCGACGGTGAGGGACCCGTCGCCGTCGACCCCGGTCACGTCGCCCTCGCCGAGAGTGATCAGCCGGCCGTCGGGCTTACCGTGTTCGAGCCGGAGCCGGTCGCCCTCGGCCGGGCCGAAGGAGTCGCACACGGCGGCGAAGGGGAAGTCGGCGTCGGGGTCCGGGTCACAGATCGCCTCCGCGAAGTCGACGCCCGCCGACGCCGACCCCGAGCCGGCCTTGATACGGTGATGGCCGGGCATCGTCGCGGTCACCTCCCGCCGGACCGAATCGAGCGCGAAGCGCGACTCGCGACCGAACCAGAGCCACACGACCGCGTTCGGGCGGGCGAGCGGTTCGGGTCGCACCGGGGACGATCCCGTGAGGGGGCCGAGGTCGTCGACGTCGGGGTCACCGCCGGGGTCGGCTCCGACCGCCTCGACGAGCCGATCGGCGTCGGAAACGGCGCGTTCCAGTCCCGCCTCGAGTTCGTCCATGTCGGCGTCGAGCGCGGCCGAGCCCCAGACCGCGCGCCACCCGTCCGGCGGCTCGATCCCGAGGAGGTCGGTCATCCCCGCCAGCTCGCGGGCCGCCTCGTCGTTCCGAACGTCGACGCGGGTCCCCGAGCCGGGCTCCAGCGTGACGAGTCCCCCCCCGACCCGCAGCTCCGTGTCCAGCTCCGGTCGACGCGACGACCAGGGCGCGGACGACGACGTCACCTGCGTTCGCACCCGGTCGCCGGTCTCGATCCGGGCGTCGACGCGGTCGTACGGGAGGTATCCCTCGACGGATTCGCCCGAGTCGGGGCCGTCGTCCGGGGAGTCGGCGTCGTTCCCGCTTCCGTCGGCGGGCCCGACGGCGAGGTCGACGACCGCGCCGCCCCCGAGCGTCTCCGTCACTTCGCCGTCGAGGACGGTCCCGACCGGCGTCGGGTCGACCCACGCGAGGGTGTCGATCCCGACGCCGACGAGCAGGTCCCGGAGCGTCGCGACCGCATCGGGATCGCCGGCGATCCCGACGCCCTGGCGGTCCTCGGTCGTGGAGACGGTCGCGTCCGGCGGAGCGGCGTAGAACGTCGCGTCGAATCGGCTGCGGATCGGCCGCGAGGCGTCGACGACGGCGTGGTCGGCCTCGAGCAGGAGTCCCGTCAGCGCGGTGGCGTAGATCCCGCGAACCCGCGCGTTCACGCCGCCCCACCCGGATTCGATCGCGTCTCGCTCGCGTTCCAGCGTCGTCCATCGGCGTCCATGTCGGGGTTTTCGGCCCCGACCGCTTGAACCTCCGGTGTTCGGCGAGGGATTCGTCCGGCGGATGCGACGATCACGCCCGCATCCGCGGCGGCAGGTTCGCATCCGCGACGGCAACGTTCTCCCGACGGCGACCGCTTAAGTCGGATCGGGACGAACCCGCTCGCATGGACTCACGGTCGGACCCCGTCCAGCGGGCCGACGACGAGGGGCGAGACCTCTACGACGTCGCCACGTGGGAGGAGCGGACCTCCCTCGACGGGCTCTCGGTCGCGCTGTACTGGCTCCTCACCCGCTCGGCGAAGGCGCTCGTCGTCCTCCTCGCCGGGATCATTCTCCTCACCATCTTCGGGTCGTTCGGCGCGGGACTCCTCTTCGACCCGACGATGGCCGCGCTCCTTGCGCTGTCCGCGGTCCCCGCGTTCGGGCTCGCCGCGTACGTGTACGTCTCGGACGTCACGACCGGCGAGCCGCTCTCGCTTCTGGTCGCGACGTTCCTGTTGTCGGTGTTGACCGCGACGTTCGCGGCCGTCCTCAACGGCGTCGCCCGTCCGATCTTCGAACCGCTCGGCTTCCTCGGGCTCGTGCTCTTCTTCTTCGTCGTCGTCGGCCCGATAGAGGAGACGGTGAAGCTGCTCGCCGTGCGGCTGTACGCGTACACCGACGCCCGGTTCGACGCCGTGATAGACGGCGCGGTGTACGGCGCGATCGCCGGGCTCGGCTTCGCCGTCATCGAGAACCTGCTGTACATCGCACGGAACGTCGACATGACGGAGCTCTCGCTCGGGTTCGCGGCGCTCGGTGCCGGAGACGGCATCGCCGCGCTTCGCGCGCTCGCGGGCCCCGGCCACGTCGTCTACTCCGCGTTCGCGGGATACTACCTCGGGCTCGCGAAGTTCAATCCCGAGAACCGCGGCCCGATCGTGATCAAGGGGCTCGTGATCGCGGCGACGATCCACGCGCTGTACAACACGCTCGTGGGACCGGCCACCGTCGTCGTCGCCTCGATCTCCGGGCTCCCGCAGGTGCCGGCCCTCTTCGTCTTCGTCGTCGTCTTCCAGGGCTTCTTCGGGTATCTACTGGTGCGGAAGCTCCGACGCTATCGGGACGTGTACCTCGCGACGCGAGACGCGAGAGCGAGCGGCGCGGCGGGCCACGGACGCGGCCCGGAGGCGGCCCCGGAGCTGGACGAGTTCGAGGAGTAGTCGATCGAGGAGCGACCCTCCTAGGGGGGCGACTCGACGCGGGAGCGGTCGCCGGTCCCGCCGGTGAGCGCGCTCGCGAGCGCCCCCTTGACGACGACGTCGTCGCCGAGGTCGGTCAGGCGGATCTCCGGGACGTTGATGAACACCATGTCCGCGAGCTTCTCGCGCACCGGATCGAGGACGCGCTCGGGGTTGTTGAGCGCGACCGCGCCGCCGACGCTGACGACGAGGGGCGCGTACGCGTGGATCACGTTCGCGATGCCCATCGCGTTCCAGTGGGCGAGCTGGTCTATCACGTGGTCCGCGAAGACGTCCTCTCCGGCCGCCTCGAAGACGTCGACCGCGGAGAAGTCGGGGTCCTCGATCGGGAGCGCGGTCTCGATCGGGTCCTCCTCGTGGAGCTCGCGGGCGTACTTCGGGATGTTGTTGCCCGAGCAGTATCCCTCCCAGTGGCCGTCGAGACCGCAGCCGCAGGTCATGAACCCGTGTGGGTCGACGGTCATGTGGCCGACCTCGCCGGCGTTGCCGTCCCAGCCCGAGAGGACGTTGCCGTCGACGGCGACGCCGGCGCCGATCCCCGAGGAGACGGTGAGGTACACCATGTCGTCGGGGTTGCGCTCGGAGTGGAACCGTTCGCCGATCACGCCCGCGTTGGTGTCGTTGTGGAGGTGAACCTCCTCGGTGTCGAGCAGCCGCGAGACCGGACCGACGAGCGGGATCCGCTCGACGGTATCCGGGAGGTTCGCCGGGTTCAACACGACCCCGGCCGCGAGGTCGAGCGGGCCGATGGAGCCGATCCCGGCGGCGAGGACCTCATCCGGGTCGACGTCCGCCTCCGCACACGCGTTCCGGACGACGCTCAACACCGCCTCGGTGACGGCGATGCCGGTCGGGCCACGGGGGGTCCCGCGCGCGTCGGAGCCGAGCACGGTCGCCGTCTCGTCGCCGACGACCGCGCGGACGTTCGTCGCGCCGAGGTCGACGCCCACGTAGTAAGCCATCGGCGGAAAGAGGTTCCCGTTACCACTTAATCGGGACGGTTCCGTCGGGTGTCGTGGCGACCGAGGCACGCCGCAGGTACGTCACCGGGACCCGCCGCGGGCTCGTCACCGCCTCGTTGCCGTTCCTCGTCGGCGTATCCGTGTGAAAAGGGCGTTATCTGGACGGGTTTCAGGGTGCGACGCGACGTTTCGACTCGGTCGGCTCCTCACGCACGAACGTCACGGGACACGGCGCGGAGAGGATCACTTCCTGGGCGACGCTGCCGAAGACCGCCTTCCCGGTCGGCGAGCGGTGTCGACCGCCGACGACGACCCGATCGGCGCCGGTCTCCTCGGCCAGTTCGACGATCTCGTCCGCGTGGTCGCCGACCGCGCCGCGGACGGCGTGGTCGACGCCCGCCTCCGTGAGCGCCTTGGAGATGGTTCGGGTGGTCGTGTGGCGTTTCGCGACCGCGTCCGGAGTCGAGCCCTCGCTCTCCGGGTCGACGCCGAGGTTCGATCGAACCTCGGCGAACTCGTCGTCGTCGAACACGTGTGCGAGCACGACCGTGGCTCCGGTGGGCTGCGCGACGCTCGTCGCCTCCGCGGCGAGTCGTTCGGTTCGCTTCTCGTCCTCGCTTCCGACCGCTAACAGGATCGTTTCGATGCTCATACCTCCCGTTGGTGGCCGACGCTCTTAAGAGTACTGATTTTTAACTCAATATCGAATTAATATTCGTTACAGGGTGAAGCGGGCGGGAGACGGGGAGAGCGGGAGTGGCGACTCGGCGAGGAGCTCGCAAATCACGAGTTTTCGACGAAGACGACGATGGCGCCGCTCGGCGATCGACGACCGGCGGGGAGAACGGAGGGGAGCCGGAATCGAGCGGGAGCTCAGTAGTCGGGCGCGTCGTCCTCGACCTCGCGTTTCAGCGAGTCGCGCCGTGACTTGGCGTCGCGACCGGTGGCCTCGAGCAGGAACTCGTTCTTCGCGTCGACCGCGTCGGCGGCGGCGTCGGCGTTCCCCTCGGCGATGACCTCCTCGGCCGGACGTTCCTCGAAGTGGACCGCGAGTTTGTCCTTCTTGCCGCCGTACTCGGCCGCGCCCGCGACGATCCGCTCGAAGACGGGGTTGTCGGGGTCCTCCACCACGTACAGCTCGTGACCGTCGTACTCCTCGGTGTCGGTGACCGATCCGAAGTACTCCTCGATGGAGCCTTTGAGGTCCGGCATGCGCTCGTCGAGATGCTCACCGCGGCGCATCTTGTACTGCTTCATGCTGCGACCGTTCGACAGGGGCGCGTAAACCAGTTTCGTCACGGAGAACTGGCGTCACGTGGCGGGTTCAGGGCTCGAAACGGCGAGGAGGGAGGGGACGAAAACGATGGAGAACGGAGCGAACCGACCGGGCGACTATCGCGGCCGTTCCGCGACGTAGCCGCGTTTACACTCGGGACAGATGTCGCCCGCACGCATCGAACTCCCGTCGGACTCGAGAGTCATACCACACTCGGGGCAGTAGTACTCGGTCGGCGTCTTCCTCGATCCCTCGGTCTCGAGCGCCGGGTCCTCCTCTCGAGTGATCCCGGAACCCGGACCGGCCGACCCGTCGCCGAGAGCTCCCGACCCCTCACTGGGGCCGTCGGCCGCGTCGTCGGACTCGTTTCCGAGAGCGATGCCCGCGGACCCGGACGTCGACGTCCGACCCGCCGGCTCGACGTACTCCGCGTCCGCGGACTCCGTGGCCGGCTCGGCGGCCTCGGGCGTGAGGCCGCCGAACTCGACGCCGCTGTCGCCGTCGTCGCCGAACTCGGCGTCGAACCCCTCGTCCTCGCCCTGCTGTTCGGGCCAGGGCGTCGCCTCGAACGTCGCGTCGTCGTCGTCCGCCTCGACCTCCGGCCACTCGCCACGGTCGCGGTCGTCCACGGCGCCCGCGTCGTCCTCGTCGTCGAGGATGACGCCGTCGTCGTCCGCGGCGCCATCGTCGTTTTGGGCTCCCTTAGCGGCGTGATCACGGTCGACGTCGAAGTCGCCGGAATCGCCGGAATCGCCCGGAGAGTCCGCGGACGCGTCGACGCCGTCGGGCGCGTCGTCCGCGCCGACCGTGTCGGACGCGTCGTCCGTATCCGACGGATCGGACGGAGCCGACGGAGTCCGGGAATCGTCGGCCGATCCGTCGGCCGCGTCCCCGTACGGCCCCTCGTCGATCAGCTCCGCCCCCTCGTCGTCCGCCGCGACCCCGCGGTCGGCGTCGACGGGCGCGTCGATCCGGTCGGAACCCGCCGGCGGTGCGTCTCCCGAGCCGGCGTCCGTCGCGGATGACGTCCCGTCGAGTATCTCCGCGTCGTCCCCGTCGGGACCGCCGACGTCGACGCCGGCGGTCGCGCCGCCGTAGTCGATGTCGGGACCACGGTCCGCTTCGCCGGCGTCGGGCGACGACTCCGCGGGCGTTCCGGCGCCGTCGGGGCCGTCAGCCGATCCGGTCGGCTCGGTCCGTTCCGGCGGGCCGGTCGGCCCGGACGACGACGCCTCCCCGCCCGTCGCCTGGTCGGTCAGCTGTTTCATCGTCGTGACCTCGGTGTTCTCGCTGACGACCTGCGTCTCGCCGCAGCGAGCGCAGGTCTTCACCTCCCTGACGGTCGTGACGACTTCCTTGCCGTCCTCCTCGCGCTCGCGCTCTATTTCGGGCTCCGAGAAGTCGTGCCCGAGCAGACACCTGAGTCCCATTACACCACCCTGCGGTGCCGAGGGTAAAAAACGCCCCGTCGGCGTCCGACGCCCGGCGCACGCCGTGCGACGCCCGGAGTACGCCGCGGTCGGTTCGGAAGCGATGACGGCGGCCGTGATACACCCGCACCTTTCACACCAGCACCTTTGGGGCTCGGCCACGTACGGGACGACGACACATGCCGACCGTGTACTACCAAGGCGAGGAGATCGAGTGTGAGGAGGGCGACGTGCTGCGTGACGTGTTGAAGGAGGCCGGCCTCTCGGTACACAACGGGGGCACGCGGACGCTCAACTGTCACGGGCTGGGCCAGTGCGGCACCTGTGCGGTCCAGGTCGACGGCGAGGTCAGCGAGCCGAGTCGCAAGGAGAACGTCCGACTCTGGCTTCCGCCGCACCATCCGAGCCACGACGTCCGGCTCGCGTGTCAGACCCGCGTCGAGGGCGACGTCGAGGTGACGAAGGGTCGCGGGCTCTGGGGCCAGCACGTCTGAGAGGTCGGTCGGTAGCTCGACGTCACGATCCGTCGCCGTCGCTGGACGGTCGATAACAGCCCGCGACGGACGTGAGTCCGCACCGCGGGAAAGAAACTCGTTTTCGCGTGTCGGAGCCGTGTTCGGCGTCAGCCGGACGACCCGCCTCGGTATCCGGTTTACTGCCGAACGACGTTCGTCGCGCGGGGACCCTTGGGCGAGGACTCGATGTCGAACTCGAGCTCCTGACCCTCTTCGAGGTCCGGACCGCCAACGTCCTCCATGTGGAAGAACACGTCGTCGTCCTCGTCCTCAGTCGAAATGAAACCGTAGCCGCCAGTGTCGTTGAAGAAATCAACCTTTCCTGTCGCCATTGCGTTTAGATGCATGCCGGTTGACGGCATAAGACTTGCGAGTGTACAGTTAACACGACCATCGGTCGACGATCGTTTGTAGTATGTGTCGTGTTTTTCGATATCGGTGACCGTTTCAGCGGTTTTACCGGATAAAATCGACTGACCCGTCGGTTCGGCTCGCGGCCGGCGTCCGACGCGGTCGATCGTCGGGGAAGAGCGGTCGGGAAAGAGCAGCCGGCGTCGAGCGGCCGGAGCCGACGCGGACGTTTATGTCCGATCGCGACCGATCCCGCGTTGGTGTTCCGAACCCTCCGCGAGAACGGTCCCGCGCTGCTGGTGCCGGCCGCGTGGCTCGTGGCCGCGAGTGCCGGTCCTCGGAGCCGTCGGCACGCACGCGCTGTTCGTCGCCCACGTCGTCATGAGCGTCCTGCTCGTCGCGTTCCTCGTCGGATCGTGGAGCGAGATGGGGTCGGGTGCCCTGCGCGTCTGGAAGCTCGTCATCCTCGCGGGCACGCCGGTGACGCTCGCGGGGGTCGCCGGGTTCCTCGCGCTCGACGGCGCGCTCGCGCTCCCCGCGGGTCCGCTCCTCTCGATCGCGCTGTACGGGTGGATCCTGCTCCCGGCGGCCGGACTGGCGGACACCGGCCGGCGGGTCGAGCGGGCGGCCCGCGCCTACGATGTCGGCGCGGCCTGCTGTGTCGTCGGGGCGGGGGGCGTCGCGGTCGCCCCCTCGCCGACCGCGACCGCCGCGGCCCTCGGCGTCGTCGGCGTCGGCCAGACCGTCGGGATCGTCGCCGCGACCGTGGGCGAGTGAGTCGGGGGCGAGCCGTCCGAGCGAGTCGACGCCGCGTGAGTCTCGGCGGGGCCCTCAGTCGTCGTCCGCGGTTCCGGCGGCCGCCGATTCGACCCCGAAGGTCGGCTCGAAGTCGGGGCGCTCGACGCCGAGCAGCTCGTAGGGATCGGCGTCGGCCGGCATCGCCGACTCGTACCCGTCGGCGCCGCCGCGCTCCTCGAACTCGGCGACGACCTCGGCGCGGAGCTCCTCGTCGGTGAGCAGCCGAAGGAGCGTTCCGCCGATCGTCTTCGAGGCGTACAGCATGCCCTCGATCCCGGTGGAGCCGCTGGCCGCCACCGCCTGCCAGGAGTGTGGCGGCGTTCCGACGGGCCACGTCGCCGTCGTCATCCGCCCGAGCGGGACGATCTGGCTCACGTCGCCGGAGTCGGTGGAGTACGACCCGGTCTCGCCGGCGTCGAGCGCGTCGATCGGCTCGGTGAAGTACGCCGAGTCGCGTGCGCGGTCGCGATGGGCGGGGTCCAGCTCCGCGAGTTGCCCGGAGACGTCGCCGAGCGACTCGCGGAGGTCGGCGGCGAGCGGGTCGTCGACCGAGAACGAGCCGACGTCACCCATCGTCTCGCGGATGGCGTCGCCGAGCGTCTCGTTCGGTCGGACGCCGTAGATCCCGCTGATCTTGGTGACCTCGACGTCGACGTCGCCCATCAGCGCCGCGCCCTCGGCCGCCCTGCGTAACCACGCGGAGACCTCCTCGACGAGCTCTCGGCTCGGCGCGCGAACGAGGTACTCGCCCGTCGCTTCCGGCGGCACGACGTTGGCGGCGTCGCCCCCCTCGGTGATCACGTAGTGGAGCCGGACCGGGTCGGGGACGTGCTCGCGCATGTACTCGACGGCCGTGTTGAGAAGCTGGAGGCCGTCGAGCGCGCTCCGGCCCGCCTCGGGCGAGGCGGCGGCGTGCGAGGACTCGCCGCGGACGGTCACCTCGAAGCCATCGACCGCCAGACACGACCCCTTCGTGGGCGCGTTGTACCACCCTGGATGCCAGGAGACCATCGCGTCGACGTCGTCGAACGCGCCCCCGCGGGCCATGTACACCTTCCCGGCTCCGGCCTCCTCGGCGGGCGTTCCGGCGTAGACGACCGAGCCCTCGAGGCCGTCGTCGATCGCGTCGGCGAGCGCGAGCGCGGCCCCGAGCGACCCGACCCCGAAGAGGTTGTGTCCGCAGCCGTGGCCGTTTCCGCCCTCCTCGATCGGGTCCCTCGTCGCGCTCGCGCGCTGTGAGAGGCCGGGAAGCGCGTCGAACTCCCCCATCGTGCCGACGACCGGGTCGTCCTCGCCGTACCGGGCGACGAAGGCGGTCTCGACGTCGCCGACGCCGACCTCGACGTCGAAGCCGCGCTCCGCGAGGACGCCGATCAGTCGATCCGCCGCGTACGTCTCCTCGAAGGCCGTCTGCGGGTGTTCCCAGATATCACGGGCGAGCTCGGTGAGCTCGTCGCGCCGGTCCTCGATCGCGTCGGTCACCGTTTCGAGTTCCATGATAACGGATGGCGAAGACCCGTCAAAAAGGGTTCGGACGCGGCGAGGCGAGCCGATCGGCGGACGGGTCGGGAGCGCCGCGGCTGCGGTCCCAACAAATATACATACCGCCTGCGCCACACTCCAGCCAGTCGGACGGATCCCGTCGAGCGAGCCGACGGGTCCTCCAACCACATCGAATGCCGTCACGAGACTCCGCACCCGGCGACGACGCCGGCGATGACCGCGACGACGACCCCGAAGAGTCAGCCGTCGGCGACGACGGCGTCGAAGCGACCGCCGACGGCGACGAGGTCGGCTCCGACCACGACTCCGCCGGCTCGGGCGGTGACGGGACGTCCGCAGCCGCCGGAGGGACTCCCGCGGCCGCCGGAGAGCCGGAGACTCCCGAAACCGCCGGAAACGGCCTCACGAGAGCGTGGGACCGCCTGTCGCCGGTCCGGGACCGGGTTCGGAGGCGATTCGAGGTCGACACCCGATCGCTCGCCGCCGTTCGGATCGCGCTCGGGCTCGTGATCCTGATCGACCTGCTCCATCGCTCGCAGGACCTCGAGCTGTTCTACACCGATGCGGGCGTGTATCCCGTGTCCGCCTACGAGGCGACGTACGGCCAGTACACCGGCGTGTCGATCCACGCGCTCTCGGGCGACCTCTGGGTCCAACAGCTGCTTTTCGTCGTCGCGGCCCTGTTCGCCGTCGCGTTCCTCCTCGGCTACCGGACGCGACTCGTCGGGGTCGTCTCCCTGTTGCTCCTGTTCTCGCTTCAGGCGCGGAATCCCGCCCTCCTCAACGGCGGCGACCGGCTGTTCCGCGTCCTGTTGGCGGTCGCGCTCGTCACGCCGCTCGGCGAGCGGTGGTCGATCGACGCACTCCGGCGCGGGTCGGCCCGGGAGGCCGTCGCGAGCTTCGGGACCGCGGCGCTCCTCGCCCAGCCGGTCGTGGTGTTCACCTCGAACGCGATCGCGAAACACGCCGGCGAGGAGTGGTACGCCGGCGACGGCCTCTCGATCGCCTTACACAACGAGGTGATGACGACCGCGCTCGGCAAGGTCGTCGTCGACTTCCCGACGCTCCTGACGCTTCTCAACTACGGCTGGGTGGTGCTTCTGTCCGGCTCCGCGGTGTTCCTGTTGGCGACCGTCGGCCGCGTCCGGATGGTGGCCGCGTTCGTGTACACCAGCGCGTTCGTCGGGATGCTGTTGACGATGGCGGTCGGGCTGTTCCCGCTGCTTTTGATGACGGCGATGCTCCCGTTCCTCCCGGCCGTCTTCTGGGACGCGCTCTCCCGTCACGTGCCCTCGGCGTGGATCGATCGGCTCCCGTCGCCGTCGGCGGCAGCGGCGGCGCTCGGACCGCTCGGACGCCCCCCGATCGAGCGGCGGATCCTCGACCCCGATCGGGAGGGGTGGTACGGGGAGGCGTCCGATTACGCCATCGCGTACGGGCGGTCGCTTCTGACCGTGCTGGGTTTCTGCGTCCTGGTCTGGATGCTGGTGTTCAGCGCGGCCACCGTGGGCGACTACGACGTGCCCGACGAGATCGACTACGAACACCTCGATCAACAGAAGTGGGGACTGTACGCGCCCGACCCGACGGAATCGTACAGCTGGTACCCCTCGCGGGCATACCTCGCGAACGGGTCCACGGCGAACGCGTTCGGCGGCGGGGAGCTCACCTTCGACCGGCCGCCGGACCCGGCCGCCGAGTATCCGAACTTCCGACACCGGAAGTTCATGTCGGCGGTCGATAGCTCCGGACCCGACGGGGCGATCGCGGAGAGCTACGCCGACTGGGTATGCGAGCGGGCACAGGAGACCCACGACGCGCCCGTCGATCGGGTGACCGTCTACGAGGTGTACCAGCGGAGTCCGATCGACGGCGAGTACGAGGACCCCGGCCGGCAGATCGTGATCGAACGCGACTGCTCGGCCAGCTGACGGCGCGACCGGGAGGCCCGATCGACGCCGCCGGGACCGGCACATCCGCACGACCGCGACAGCTTTTAGGACGTAACGAGCCTTCGATCGGGCATGGTCTCGACCGGCGACACCGCACCGACGTTCACGGCGACGTACAAGGGCTCCGACCACGAGACGTTCGACCTCGAGGACCACCTCGGGGACGGTCCGGTCGTCCTGGCCTTTTTCCCCGGCGCGTTCACGCCGCCGTGTAGCAACGAGATGGTGGCGCTCCAGGAGCGGTACGACGACCTCGAGGCGGCCGGCGCGACCCTCTTCGGGGTCAGCGCCGACTCCGCGTTCTCGCTCGGTGCCTTCGCCGAGGAGTACGACCTCGCCTTCGACCTCGTGAGCGACATGGACGGCGACGCGATCGAGGCGTACGGGCTCTCGATGGACATCGCGGACCTCGGGCTCTACGGCGTGGCCGACCGGGCGGTGTACGTCCTCGACGACGCGGGGACCGTGACGTACGAATGGGTCGCCGACGACCCGACGAACGAGCCGGACTACGACGCGCTGCTCGAGGCCGTCGAGTCGGCCCGATAGACGGCTCTCGCAGGCGTTCCCGGTACCGAGCGCGTTCGTCTCCGATACGCTTTTTTTGGCGCGTGGAGAGACCAAGATCGGAATGCGTTCACGAGCCACGCGGGAGGAGGGCCGGACGGACGGGGTTCGGGTCCGCGTGCTCGGTCGACCGTTCGCCGTCTGGGTGCTCATGGCGGTCATCGCCGTTCTCAACGGCGGATTCAGGGAGACGGTTCTCGTCTCGTGGCTCGGCGAGCGCGTCGCACACGTCGTCAGTACGGCCCTCCTCGTGGCCACGATCCTCCTCGTCGCGTCCGGCTTCTTCCGGTCGACGTCGATCGACTACCGTCGGCGGGAGCTTGCGATCATCGGCGTCTGCTGGACCGTCCTGACGGTCGGCTTCGAGTTCCTCGTCGGATACGTCGAGGGAACGCCCGTTTCCGTGACGCTCGGACAGTACGACGTGTTCGCGGGGCAGGTGTGGATCGCCGTCCCGGTCACCCTGCTCGTCGCGCCGTTGCTGTTCGGTCGCGTCCTGCGGCGGCGGTAGCAGCCGACGGCTCGACCGTCGGCCGCCAACGTATATACCACCGTGTCCACATCCATCGGCATGGAGTCACACACGGTCGTCGGCGGTGAAGCGACGGAACTACGCGTCGACGCCGCGGGCCCGCCGGACGCGCCGACGGTCCTGCTCGTCCACGGCTACTCGCAGTCGCGGCTCTGCTGGTACGAGCAGTTCGACGGGGCGTTGACCGAGGAGTTCCGCCTCCTCGCGCCGGACCTCCGCGGTCACGGCGATTCGGGGAAGCCCGCCGGCAGTGAGCGATATCGCGACCCGGAGCTCTGGGCCGCCGACCTTCGCGCCGTGATCGACGAGCTGGCGACCGACGATCCGGTTCTCGTCGGCTGGTCGTACGGCGGGCTCGTCGTCTCCGACTATCTCGCCGTCGAGGGGTCCGACGACGTGGCCGGGGCCGTCCTCGTGGGGGCGATCACCGAGAAGGGAACCGACGCCGCGGCCGAGATCGCCGGCGAGGAGTTCGCCGCGATGCTCGACGACCTCGAGACCCGCGACGCCGAGGCGAGCGTGGATTCCCTCCGCCGGTTCCTCGACATCTGTACCGCCGAACCGGTGTCACCGAGGGAGTACCACCTCATGCTCGGGTACAACGCGCGCTGTCCGCCGCGGGTTCGGGAGGCGCTCCAGGCTCGGACCGGCGCGAACGCCGACACCCTCCGCGAACTGGACGTCCCGGCGCTGTTCGTCCACGGGTCCGCGGACCGGGTCGTCCGTCCACGGGCCGCTCGCCATCACGCCGACCTCGTACCCGACGGCGAAGTCTCCATCTACGACGGGGTCGGCCACTCGCCGTTCCTCGAGGAGCCGGAGCGGTTCGACCGGGAGCTTCGCGAGTTCGCGAAGCGGGTCACCGGGGAGTGAGCCGGCTTTCGGGGATCGATATCGTGTCGGCTTCCCGGGGTCGGGCCGGGTGCGACTCAGAAGTATCGCTCCACGATCTTCTCGCCGGTCCGAGCCGCCAGCGCCTGTCCCGTGTTGGTCGGGTTCGGACCGCCGACGCCGTTGGCGAGGGCGCTGTGGTCCGCGACGAACAGGCGGTCGACCGCGTAGGCTTCACACGCCTCGTCGACGACCTTCCCCATCCGCATCGTGCTGTGGAGGTGTAGCGCCGTCGGCGGGGAATCGGAGCGGTGGACGTGTGACGCCCCCGCCTCGCGAAGGATCTCCGCCGCGATCTCAGCCAGTTCGTCGCGTCGCTTTCGGTCCGCCTCGCTCGGGGTGTAGTTGACGAGCGGGATGGGGCCGTGTTCGTCCTCCGCGCCGTCCTGGACGGTCACGCCGTTCCGTTTCAGGGGACGGTCGTCGCTGACGACGAGCACCGGGAGCATCCGGCGGTAGTCCGAGAGGAGTCGCTTGAGATCCGGTCCGGCGAGCCGACCCATGGTGTCCCAGGGCGCGTCCTCGGTGTCGTGCTGGAAGGCGAACCCCGACGCGCTGGCGCCGAAGCCGAGGATCGCACCGACGCCCGGCGTCGTTCCGACCGTCTGGAGCATTCCGAGCCCCGGATAGTCGAACCGGGCCGCGATGTTCTGTCCCTCGTGTTGGTCGACCGTCGGCTTGCCGAGAGTCGCCTCCAGGTCGTCGGCGTCCCACAGCCCCATCACGTTGTCCCCGAAGTGGAGGGTCAGGCCGCGGCCGACCCACTCCTCGTCCGGAAGGTCGGCGTTCAACCAGAGCCGCGGCGTCTCGATGGCACCGGCCGCGAGGACGACCACCTCCGCCTCGACGGTCGTCGTCGATCCCGACCAGGTGTCCCGGAACGTCACGCCCGTGGCGGTCGGGGTGTCGCCGAGGGGGGTCTCGGTCGTCACGTCGACGGCGAACGCGTTCGGGCGGACGGTGACGTTGCCGGTCCGCATCGCCGCCGGAACGAAGCTGACGTTGCTCGCGCGCTTGGCCTTCTCCTCGAAGGGCGCACCCCGCGGATGCGGGTTGCCGGCGATCTCGCCGAGCCCGAGGGTGTGGCCCGTCACGTCCGGATACGTGAACTCCCCGTCGTAGTCGCCGTCGACGTGGAGGCTTCGGTCCGGACGTCTGATCGCGTTGGGCTGGGGTCGGTAGCCGGGGGAGGTGACGTTCATCCCGTCGATGAACTCCCACCCCGCGGCCGCCGCACCCCGGAAGAACAGCTCCTCCTTGGCGGTGACGGGGGCCGGCTGTACGTCGCACAGCTCCTCCACCTCCCGGTAGTACGGGAGCAGGTCCGCGTAGTCGATCGGCCAGTGGCCCTGCTCGTCGATGGCCGCGGGATACGCCCGCGGGTGGCAGCCGGTGTAGTGAAGCGTCGTGCCGCCGACGCCGGCACACTGGAGGATCGCGCCGTCGCCCGGGAACTTCCGCGCCCAGATCCCTCGATTCTCGTCGGCGGGCCCGAAGATGAGCCGGTTCACCATCTCGAACTCGCGAGTCGTGAACTGCTCGTCGAGCAGCTCGCCGCTCAGGTCGTCGACGTCCGAGGACGCCTCGGCGCCCGGATCCCCGTGTGGGTCGGGCCACTTCTCGTTGCCGTGGAACGGCCCGGCCTCCAGTAGCAGGACGGACAGCCCCGCCTCCGCGAGTTTCCAAGCCGCTACGGGACCGTCCCCGCCCGCCCCAACGACGACGGCGTCGTACTCGGCGTCGACCATCTCACACACCTCCCTCGGGGTACGGCTCCACGTAGCCGTCGGTGTCGTAGTCGTTCTCCCGAAACCGGCCGGGCGACTCGAACAGGCTGACTGACGACCCGTCACGGTCGTCGATCGTCGTCCACGCGTCCTCGGAACCGAGCGTCCCGTCCTCAGTCCCGAGGTACCCGCGTAGACACGCGTAGCCGTTCGTGAACCCGGGGAACCCGGTCTGTCGCCATCCCTGAACCGACGCGGGGTCGTTCGGATGGTCCTGGCCGAACGGCATGCTTTCGGGGTCCGGATACCCGTCCCACTCGCTGTAGTAGATCAGCTTCGGAAATCCGACGACGAGCTGACCGACCAGCCCGCCGTCGAACTCCACGAACCGGCCGTCCGGAAGGGTGAACTGCGCCTCGATCTCGTCCAGCACGTGGATCGCCCGGAGCCGGTCCCGCGGCGACAGCCTGGCGAAGGGTCCGGCGACGTCCCTGATCCGGTCGGCGGGGACGTCGGCTCCCTCGAAGAACGCCACGGGACGCTCCTCGTTCGGCTCGTCCTCGTTGTCTCCCCGTGAAATGAGCTTGAGCGCCGCCGCGTCGAGGACGTTCGCGATCGGCTTCACGACGTCCACGTCATGGCGCGTGTGAGGGATCCCGATCTGAACCCGATCCCCGACGTAGCGGGCGAGGAACTCCGCCACTCCCACGTCGTTGCCCCCGGGAACGTGCTCCGGACCCAGCTCGTCCGCCAGCTCCGGCGTGGTCGGGATCACGGCGTCCACGCAGGCACGGAACGTAACGCGTGTGTGGAGGTCCCCGCTCGAGGAGTCACCGCGCGTGCGACCGAGGACGCGCCGCCCGACCGTGCGAAGCCAGCTCGCGGTCGCCGCGAGGATCGTTCGCACCCGACGAATGATGCCACCACGTGTCATGTCGTGTGTCAACAATGAGCTGTTTGATAGGTGTTTCGGACGGATCAGGTGCGCTTCACGACGCAGTTCACGGGGCCGGTTCCGACGCTCCGGACGTCGATCCCTCCGGCGTCGACTCCTCGAGGACGTCGACGCCGTTCGCCTCCCAGATCGCCTTTGCCTTTTTCATCCCGATGGGGGCGCTGAGCCCGACCTTGTCGAGGTGGCTGGCGGGCTGTTCGACCGGACAGAGCTCGAAGTGCGGACAGACGACGAAGCCGTCCGGGTGTGAGAACCCGCGCACGTGAGTCTGCCAGAAACGACCCTCCCGGTCGAGCGACTCGATGCGACGCATGTTGAGCACCTCCTCGCCGAACGCGTCGTGGACGTAGTAGTACGAGATCACGTGCCACGTCGCGAAGTGGTTCCGGGCGAGCATCTCCTTGACGTGCTGACGGTCCGAATCGAGGAGCTGGTACGGAGGGGAGCCCTCGTGACGGAAGAACCGCCGACGGATCCCGTGCTGAAATCCGTGCTTGAGACGGGTCCACGGAAGCCGGGCCAGGACGCGAGAGATGCGGCTCATCTTCCCGCGATCGCCCCGTCGGTTCCGGGAGCCTCGGGGGTCGCGGTCGTCTCGACGTCCGCCGTCAGCTCCGCCGCCCGTCGGAAGCCGAGGAACAACAGGACGCCGCCGGCCAGCCCGGTCGCGGCGAAGTCCAGCGGCCAGTGCCAGGGGTACGGCGCGGGAGGGTTGCCGACGCTGTCGGGGAGGCCTCTCAAAACCGGGATGTACCAGAACAGGTACGCCACCAGGTAGAACCCCCCGATGACCGCCCACAACCAGTCGGTTCGGGCGAGCCAGACATTACCAATCATGGCCATGGATACGAAGATGAGGCTCTTAAACCCACGTTCTCTGGAGACGGCTAGCGTCCCCGTTCGCGCGCTCGACGTGCCACGACGAAACCGGCCGCGAGGACGAGCGCCAGGAACAGCAGACCGAAGCCGACCGCACGCCACGTCCGCGAGCGTCGAGGTTCGTCGGCGTCGACGTCCGAGTCCGCCGCCACGTCGGGACCCGTCGTCCCGTCGCGCCACGTCGTCGCCCGGGCGGCGACGTACTCGTCGATGGAGTCGTCCGCGACGACCTCGAACGAGACCCGTCCCGCGAAGGCGAAGGGGTCGAGGAGCGTTCCCAACGCGTCGGCGAACAGCTTCGCGTCCTCGGCGGACGCCCACTCGTACAGCTCGAGGAACTCGCCGGGTCGGTCGCCCGCAAGCCAGAGTTTCCGTCTGAACCCCGGCATCCCCGTGAAAAACGGCGTCGCGACGTTCGCGAAGGGGTCGAACAGCACCTCGCGGAGTGCCGCACCCTTCGCCCGGTTCGGCACGTCGACCTCGAAGACGAGGATCACGCCGTCGTCCGCGACGTCCCGGTCGGGCCGGTCGAGTTCCGTCTCGCGATAGACGACGAACGAGTCGCCGTCCGGCGTCTCGAGGACGTGACCGATACGATCACTGGGGAACCGGACGCGTCCGGTGAGGAGGTACTGTACGGATCGGATCGCCGCCCGTGCGAACGTGAGTGCGGTTCGAGGGTTCATGTGTCATCACCGATCGAGGGACGCGTCACCTCCACGAGGGCCGGTTCACGGGCCTCGTCGAGCCACCGTGCCCCTCGATCCAGTCCGTTCTACCGGACGTTTTCTCCGGTTACGTAATCAAACTGCCGGCGATCGCTTCGTCGACCGGTCGCGCGCCTCGCTCACCCAACGGCCACGGTTCCGATCGGTTCCCTGTCGCCGGCACCGGGCGACCCCTCCACCACGATCTCGCCCGTCAGAGCGTACTCGCCGGGATCGGCGAACGTGTGCGTGAATTCGTACTCCGAGCCGGTAAACCCGCCGCAATCCGCCCCGCCGTCGATCGATCCCTGACGGGTCTCTACGGGTTCGTCGTAACAGATTCCGCCACGCTTCAGGCTACGAAGGTCGCGGAGCGTACTCCTCCGACAGGCTAACGTCGTCCGGTTTTCGGAGAGCGTCATCCAACATGCAGGTCATGGTGTCTTATAAGTGAAGCCTCGCTTCGTTGGAGTGCCTTACACTCAAAGACGCGCTCGTGGTGAGGGTAGTCGGCGGGGTTTATCCCACTCGGACGGATTGGATGGACTATCCCAATGTCTCAGGAACCGGGTCACTCTTCGGAACGAAGTGAACGGAAGGAACTCCCGATTGAGCGGGGATTCCCTATCGAGCAATTGAGTGACATTGCAGAAAAAGAAAGTTACGGGGGAGCACGCCAATGGTACCGGCCTGTTTATACGATGCACAAGTGGTGGGCTCGACGGCTCGGGAGCGTTTTTCGAGCGATTAGTCTTTACACGTTAGTCGATGATCCGGAAAACGTTGAGATATATGAGCCGGGGAAAAACAGTCAACTCTCAAACTTTAGCTCAGAGTCAACCGATATCGCTAATCTGTTGAAAAATATATCTCTTGAAGATTCGGACGCGCTCTGGAATATCTATCCGAAAGATGTTCGTGTCAAGGATAAGAAAATCCTTGATCCATTTATGGGTGGCGGGACGAGTATAGTTGAAGCATCTCGGTTCGGTGCAGAATGCCACGGCCGGGACTTGAACCCTGTTGCGTGGTTCGTTACGAAAAAAGAGCTTGAAACAGGTCGAACCGATGCTGATGCTCTGAAAGACAGTTTTGAGCAGGTCAAAGAAGAAGTAAAAGAGGAAATTCAGAGTTACTACAAAACACCCTGTCCCCACCATCCCGATGAGCACTCAGCGGATGTTATGAACTACTTTTGGGTTAAGCAGCTAGATTGTACTTCCTGTGGCGACGTCGTTTCTCTCTTTGATGATTATCGTGTGGCAAAAGGTCGGTATGACGACGATGACAAGTATCACGTATTCTGTCCCGAGTGCGAATCCGTTGTTCTAGTAGAGGGTTGGCAAAGCGAGTGTGTCTGTGACGAGTGTGGCCACGAATACGTTCCGAAAGAAGGGACAGCTAGCAGAGGTAGCTACACTTGTCGTTCTTGCGGGCAAAAGTACAGTATAACAGATGCTGTCCAAGAGCAAGGTGGATACGAGCTTAAACTGTATGGCTTAGAATATTATTGTACCATTTGCGACGAACGGAGGGACTACGACCGTAGCGATGTGAAGGGATACCGGCAAGTGCAACAGGAAGATCTTGATCTTGTAGAGGAGGCGAGAAGTGAATGGGCAAATCGTCCTGATCTTCAGGAATTTATTCCTGATGAAAAAATTCCGGAAGGTGCTATTACTTCTGCTTCATCAGTTTCAGGTAACGACGTTTTCCAGCACAATATAAAAAATTGGAGAGATATGTACAATACGCGCCAAAAATTAACACATAGCTTACTTCTGAAAGCAATTGATTCAATTGAGGAAGAGAATGCGCAGGAATATCTGCTATTGGCGTTTTCTGATTGTCTCCGCGGAAATAATATGATGATGGGATACATTCAAGTCGGGAACCAATCCGACCATATCTTTAGAACAAATTCATTCAATCCCCCACAACGACCTTGTGAGAGTAACCTCTGGGGTCTTGACTATGGTACACGGACATTCAGTTCTGTCTGGGAAAAAGTCCTGAGAGGAGTTGTATGGGGAGGGGCTCCTACTGATCGGTATATTGAATATCCGGATAAAGACGGATACCCGAAGGTTCCTCGCAATTCTGAATTAGAAAGTCCCGAAACAATTGAAACAGAGCCCTTCGCGCAACCAATTGGTGAAAATGCCACAGTTGAATTGGGTGACGTTCGTGATATCAATAAAGACGAAGAGTATGATGCTATAATTACTGATCCGCCATACTACGACAATATAATCTATTCAGAAGTGTCTGATTTCTTTTACGTGTGGCTGAAGATTATCTTAGAAGACCGATATGATGGGTTCGATCAAGATGCTACGCCACGGAAAGAGAGTATCGTTGCGAATCCGTTCGAAAATAAGGGGGCAAAGGAGTTTGAGTCGGAGCTACGTGACGCATTTGGTACTCTTCAAGACGTCCTAAAAGATGAGGGCGTATTGACATTCACATATCATCATAGTGATTCTGAATCTTGGGGCGAACTATTGGAGTCTCTATGTGATTCAGGGTTCGAGGTAACCGCAACATATCCACTAACTGCAGATATTAGCAAATTCATCAGCGGTGAAGCGGTCTCGTTTGATATCTTAGTAGTTGCTCGCCCCGCCGGTGACAGACAGCCGATTAGTTGGAACTCTCTCCGGCGTAATATCTATCGAACCGCACAGAAGACTCGCAAGCAAATCGAAGCAAATCGAGACCTCTCAGAAGGCGATATCGGAGTAATCGAGATGGGAGAATGCTTCCACGAATACTCCAAACACCACGGAAAGGTGATGCGAGCAGGCGAAGAGATGACTGCTAAAGAGGTTGTTCAGGAGATCTATGGCGTCATCCAACAGGGGAGCGAGATTGGGGAGATTGATGTGTTCCTTGATCTTCTTGAGACTCCCGACCCGACCTACAACGACCTGAATAAACTCACGCGAGGGACAGACGCGAGTCCTGAGCAGATGGAAGATATGCGGCTCTATCGGATAGAGGATGGGGAGTTCATCCTCGGAACGTGGGATGACGAGAAGCGGATGGCCTACATCCAAGAGCGGGTCAACGGGGACGACGAAGCCCTGAACGCTCTTGACAAGGCCCAATTCCTTCGATACCGCTACGAACGGGGCAAGTCCACACAGAACTACCTCTCCAAGTGGGATGTGGATGACGAACTCCGCGAACTCTGTGAAGGCCTAGCCGACGCGACCGGCGACGACACCTACCGTCGTATCCTTGGAGCCGACTCTACTCTCGGGGATTTCTAAGCAAACCTTCTCCTTCTGAGAGTTCCTTCCCGCTGATTTCCTGCCGCGCATCGGCATAGCTTGAAGTATCTACCGTGTTCAAATGAATACGAAACGCTTGACGACGTCGGGGCGCGTCCGGCTCCCGGGTGAAATCACGCGACAGTATCGGGCATCAAACGACCCGAAGGCTACGCTGTCCGGCAAACGAAAACTGTGTAGGATCGGGATGCCGCCTCCCCGATTCGAACTCCGGAAGACGTGCTCGCCTCGCTGCGCGCGACTTCCGTGCTCAAATCGGCTCGGCGTCGTTTCTCCATCCGCTCGCTGCTCACGGCTTCGTCGCCGGCGGCAGAGCCGCCGGCTGCCAGAGGCGCGGTAGTGATAGTCATAACTTTTGAATAGATAGGAAGCGATCTATCCATGACTTTGCGAAGCTTATCCGATCGGCGTAGTCGTGAAAGATCGAACAGAT
>NZ_RDQE01000015.1 GCF_003697845.1 Halobellus captivus
CGGCGAGCAGGATGAATCGGACGCCGAGTCGGACGAGCAGCGGGTAGAACAGGAGCTACTGGAAGAAGAGGCACACCCTGCTGCGGAGAGTGAGACTGTGCTCGACGAGCAGCACGAGCACGCTGGGCACGAGGGCGAAGGACACGACCACGGTTCCCATGAGGGCCACGGTGAGGGGCATGGCGGGATGCACGAGGGCCACGAGCAGATGTTCCGCCGGCGCTTCTTCGTCTCGACGCTCCTGTCGATCCCAGTCCTGCTATACAGCGAAATGCTGCAGGAGTGGCTCGGGTTCTCCGTCCCCGCGTTCCCGGGCAGCGAGTGGATCAACCCCGTCTTCGCGGTCATCGTCTTCGCGTACGGTGGGATGCCGTTCCTCCAGATGGCGGTACCGGAGCTGAAAGATCGGTCGCCGGGGATGATGACGCTCATCTCGATGGCGATCACCGTCGCGTTCGTCTACAGCCTCGCGAGCGTGGTCTTCCCGACGCAGTCGGCGTTCTTCTGGGAACTCGTCACCCTGATCGACATTATGCTGCTGGGGCACTGGATCGAGATGCGGTCGGTGCGACGGGCCTCGAGTGCGGTCGACGAACTGGCGAAGCTGATGCCGGACACCGCCGAGCGGATTACCGACGGCGGCGACACTGAGGAGGTCCCGGTGAGTGAACTCTCCGAGGGCGACCTCGTACTCGTCCGGCCGGGCGCAAGTGTCCCTGCTGACGGCACCGTCGAGGAAGGTGATTCGGACGTCAACGAGTCGATGATCACTGGCGAGTCCAAGCCCGTCTCGAAGGAGCCTGGCGACGAGGTCATCGGCGGCACCATCAACGGCGATGGTAGTCTCCGCGTGCGCGTCGGTGCGACGGGCGAGGAGACGACGCTCGCGGGAATCATGCGCCTCGTCGAGGAAGCCCAGCAGAGCAAATCCAAGACACAGGTACTGGCCGACAGAGCGGCAGGCTGGCTGTTCTACGTCGCCCTCGCGGCGGCAGTCGTGACAGCAATCGCGTGGACGCTCGCGGTCTCATTCGACGCAACGGTCATCGAGCGCGTCGTCACAGTGCTCGTCATCGCCTGCCCGCACGCACTCGGGCTCGCCATCCCCCTAGTGGTCGCAATCAACACGTCATTGGCGGCTCGCAACGGGATGCTGGTCCGGGACCGTATCGCGATGGAGGAGGCGCGGAACCTGGACGCCATCATCTTCGACAAGACGGGGACGCTCACCGAAGGCGAACACGGCGTCGTCGACATGGCGACCGTCGAGGGCGTGGAAGAGGACGACGCTCTCGCGCTGGCAGCAGCCGTCGAAAGCGACTCCGAACACATGATCGCGCGAGCCATACGCGAGGCCGCCGACGAGCAGGACCTCACCGCACCTGACGCGACCGACTTCGAGGCGATCAAAGGCCGGGGCGTCCGTGCGAACGTCGACGGAAATGAGGTGTACGTCGGCGGGCCAAACCTGTTAACCCAACTCGATAGCGAGATACCCGACCATCTCCGCCGCTTCGCTGACGAGGCGGGACAGAACGCTCAGACGGTGGTATACCTTGTTCGTGAAGGCGAGCTGATTGCCGCGTTCGCGATGGCTGACGTAATCCGTGAGGAGAGTTTCCGCGTCGTCGACGCGCTCCACGATCTAGGCATCGAGGTGGCGATGTTGACTGGGGACTCCCAGGATGTCGCCAACGCCGTCGCCGACGAACTGGGCATCGACACGGTGTTCGCGGAGGTCCTCCCCGAGGATAAGGACGAGAAAGTCCAGGAACTCCAAGACCAAGGGAAGCTCGTGGGGATGGTCGGCGATGGTGTGAACGACGCGCCGGCGCTGACGCGGGCCGACGTCGGTATCGCGATCGGGAGCGGCACCGACGTCGCCGTCCAGTCGGCGGACGTCATCCTCGTCCAGAACAACCCGATGGACGTCGTTCGGCTCGTGAAACTCAGCAAGGCGAGCTACCGGAAGATGCAGGAGAACATCGTCTGGGCGGCCGGCTACAACGTGTTCGCGATTCCGCTCGCAGCAGGCGTCTTGGCACCGATCGGGATTCTGCTCTCCCCCGCTGTGGGTGCGCTCCTGATGTCGTTGAGTACGGTCATCGTCGCCATCAACGCACAGTTGCTCCGACGCGTGGACCTGTCCATCCCCGAGCTTCCAAGCGGGACACCAGCGACCGACGCACAACCTGCAGACTGAAACGCTCTCGATCGCTTCGGAGCTACTTTCAATTGAGTTCGGTTGATGGACAGCAAATGGCGACACTGCGTAATTTCGGTGGGTATCGCTACGCGGTCACCGATTCCACAGTTTTCCCGAGGGGTACGTAGTTCGGTATACACAGACGCTTCCTCTGATGGGCGACATTGTTGCGCCAGCACTAGGTTTATACCGTTAGACGGACTTCATTCCGATATGAGCCTCGAAGAGACGGTTGACTACCTCGCCGAGGAACTCGACCTCGAGCGAAGTGAACACGTCCGTGAGGTTGGTCAGTCGGTCGCCGAGCTTCGCGACTGATCAAAACATTTCTCTGAAGTCTCGTTCGACCAGTCCGTTCTCCAGATACGTGATGAACTCTTGTTTCGTTGGTCCTTGACGGTCAAGTAGATCGTCCCGTCCTGCTCGTTCGAGAACTGCCTGCGCGAAGTCCGTACAGTGAGATTCGTGCTGCCCAGCATACTCTGTGAGGGCTTCTCGCCAGTGCATATCCAGCTCGAACTCGGCTAATCGGATTTGGATCCCATCTTTCCGTTCGACGAGGTCGACGTCCAGCTCTTCGAGTTGCTTGAAACGGAGGTTGTTTCGGCGGACAGTAATGAGCCGCTTGGAATCGACGATATAGGGATCGACCCACTCTCGCCAGGAATCGTCGTCGACGTGCGTTCGTGGCATCTCAAAATCCGGGTCCACACTCTCAATACAGAACTGCAGCATCGCGATGCCAGTTCGATGATTCGCATTCGGGAGGGAATGTCGGAGAATCAAATTCGACATCACCTCTCCAGCGACGTTCGGAAGTGAGGCTCCCCAGGATACGTGATCAAGTGCCTGCTGGATCTTTTGTGGTTCGAACTCCTTGTAAAGCCGAAACTCATCCTCATCTCGAACATCGACAGCAGCTTCGAGCAATTCCACTAACCGGAAAGCGACAACTTGCCCAGGACGGGGGAGGTCACGAATACGGTCGCTCAGCCATTCCTGATCAAAGTCAATATCTTGGGCTGATTCAATCTCTGAATCGCCCTCGTAGAGCACATATACCGGTGTTTCGAAGGGGTACCCGATGAGTTTTGTCGACTCGTCGGATTGCTCTCGCTGAGATTGGATTTCTGTAACCGATGCCGAGCTATATTTGAGTGAGAAATTCTCGGCCTGTGGGTGGTGATAGAAGACGAGCCGAGCCATCTCACTCGATCTTCGTGGGGAATCGGTAAAGCAGTCTTGCTTCTTCTATCGTAATCTACTGACTTGGCTCTATGTCGCCGTGGCTACTTGCTCATCCTCAAGATACTGATTTTCCCACTCTCGTCGTGCCTTGATCTCCCGT
Organism: Halobellus captivus; assembly: GCF_003697845.1. GTDB lineage: Archaea > Halobacteriota > Halobacteria > Halobacteriales > Haloferacaceae > Halorubrum > Halorubrum glutamatedens. The sequence goes on from NZ_RDQE01000015.1 coordinate 3,555, forward strand.
AGTCCACGTTTCGTGACCGTGTACACGTTTGTCCGTTTGTCGAGCTCTCCTTTTTCAAGAAGGCCTTTGTCGACGAGGTCGTCGAGATTCGGATAGAGCCGCCCGTGATTGATCTCTTGCTCGTAGTAGTCGTCAAGTTCATCCTTGACTGCGAGCCCGTGTGGCTCCTCGAGCCCGGCAATCACGTACAAGATGTCCCGCTGGAACCCAGTTAAATCGTGCATCCGTCTGTTCCCCTACTTTTGACGGGTCGCATATGTGCTCTCTGGTGCGCGTAGGCGGATTATCAGCTCCTATTAGCCAGATTCTTGCGTGAAAAGTTCGAACATTTATATGGTAAACAAGAGAAGTTCGCGATGGAATGTCTGACCTAATCGTCAAAGCAGCCGTGAAGGACGCACTCTCGGACCAGAACGTCTCGGCAGATTTCTACGACGCCCTCGACGAAGAGGTCGCCGACCTGCTCGACGACGCCGCAAAGCGTGCTGAGGCCAACGACCGGAAGACGGTCCAGCCCCGCGACCTCTAATTCGGAAGGTACCACACCGACGCTCGAAGTCACTCCCCGTTTTAAGGGGGTTGTGACTGGAAGGTACTCCTATGAGTGTCACAGCCGAATCAATTCAAGTCGAGAATGTGGTCGCGTCGTCCGATATCGGTCAAGAACTCGATCTGGAAACGCTTTCTGAGGATTTAGGAGCCACCGACTACGATCCCGATAACTTCCCTGGACTCGTATATCGGATGCACGATCCTAAAGCCGCAGCGCTCATTTTCCGCTCGGGGAAAGTCGTCTGTACGGGTGCAAAAAGCGTCGACGATGTGACGACTGCGTTGGAATACGTCTTCGACGAGCTCCGTGAATTGGGTGTCGATGTCGCTACCTCTCCAGATATCGAAATCCAGAATATTGTCTCAAGTGGGGACCTCGACCACACACTCAATTTGAATGCGATTGCGATCGGCCTAGGTCTCGAACACATCGAATACGAACCAGAGCAGTTCCCGGGGCTCGTCTACCGGCTTGACGACCCGGACGTCGTCGCACTCCTCTTCGGGAGTGGAAAGCTCGTCATCACGGGCGGAAAACAGCTTGACGATGCTGAACAAGCGCTTACAGTGATCGAAAACCGGCTCACTGACCTCGGGTTACTGGAGTAATTCAACGACACAGAACAGTTGGCAGGGTACACTGGCACTGGTGAGTACATTTTTGAATCTGCTCTCCCCGTGTTAAGTTAGTGCGATGGCTGATGCCGAACGGGAGGTAGATGATGTCCTGTCCGGGAATGTTCTTTCAGTCCAAGAGCTGAACGACCGAATTGCATCGGTCGTCCAGGACACGCCTGCCCTCAACGGCGTCCGCTGTATTGGCGAGGTCACGGATCTCCATCAGAACAGTACCGCCCTCTATTTCACCCTGACTGACGGCGACGCCGAGCTTCCCTGTATGCTCTGGGCGAACCGCTATCAGAAGATGGACGCTGACCTCGAGGACGGGACCGAGGTCATCCTCGAAGGCGATATCGACTACTGGACAGAGGGCGGGAAAATCGACCTCAAGCCGTGGGAGGTGATCGTCGTCGGCGACGGCGATCAAGCAGCTGCCGTCGAGCGACTACGAAGCGAACTCGAAGAGCGTGGCTGGTTCGACGACGAGCAGAAACAGCGCCCGCCGGCGTTCCCAGAGCGGGTTGGGGTCGTAACCTCCCTCCGTGGCGATGCCCGTTATGACATCCAGAACGCGATCCACGAACAGGACCCTACCGTCGACATCCTGGTGAAGGACGCCACCGTCCAAGGGTCGGAGGCGCCCACATCCATCGCGAACGGCATCCACCATCTGGACCGCTCCGAGGAAGTCGACTCGATCATCGTCGGCCGTGGCGGCGGGAGTGATTCGAACCTCCAGGCGTTCAACACCGAGCGGGTCGCGGAAGCTATCTTCACCGCGAACACCCCGACCGTCACGGCGATCGGGCATACTGACGACCGGTTAATCGCAGATCAGGTCGCAGATGTGGCAACGATCACGCCGACGGCCGCTGGCGAGTATATCGTGAATTCCCGCGAGGAGTTCTTCGCGGGCGAGGTCAAGCCGCTGGCACAGCAACTCGACGCTGCGTACGAAACCTTCCAGCAAGAGCTCGAACATGAACGGGAGCTTGCCGAAGCAGTCGACGAGGCGGCCGTACCCGAGGGCCTCCCGCCGGTCTATTACAAGGCCGCAATCGCTGTGCTGTTGTTGCTGTTGTTGGCTATCACTGGGCTTTGGTTGGGGGTGATCTGAGCGTGGCAAACGACCAAGAGATTCACGACCGGCTGACCCGTGTCGAAGAAATCATTGAGCAGCTCGATGCGGATGAGTGTGATCTCGATGAAGGGACAAGGCTCCACGAGGAGGGTCAGGAACGCTTGGCCGAGGTACGAGAAATCCTTGACAACGGGCGTGGAGAGGTCGTGGAACTCGAGTAGAGGCCATCCTAACCTTAACCAACAGACAACGGAATCTAGCCCCATTGTTGGTTAACCGTACCCTTGCGAGGTGAACGAGCTATCCGGTTATAATTTACTTTAGATTTTTGCGCCAGTTGGTGGCCAGAAAGCATATACCGATCTTCTAGCTATCGCACCACCATGGACCGGGGCTCAACCGGTGCATACCCACCCCGCACATATGATCACACGGGCAGTCACCATCGAAGACATCGATGACCTGTACCTGACGTGGAACAGCCATATCAACGGGTCCGCCCTCTACCGCCGCGCCCTCCGAGATGAGATGGAGCTTCGCGACGTTGACCCTGACGAGCTTCGAGATCTCTTCGAACGGGCTCGCGAACAGGGCTACACGAAAGACGAGATCGTCGACGAGACCAACCGCTACGCTGATCTGAAAGCACTCGTCGACGACGCAGAGGAGTAACCCGCTATGTCACAGGACAATACGCCCTCCGAGACGGCTTCGAATCGCCCCGACAGCCAGTCCACGGCATCGAGTAGGCTTCCCAGGCAAGCTATGTTCATCGTCGTCGCCCTGAGCCTGTTCGCTGTGGAACCCGCCGCCGCACAGACGAATGCCGTCTGTAGTGCGGACAACCTTCCCAGCATGATCGAGGGTTTCTTCCAGCTTACCACGGCGCTGGGCATTGTCGGCCTCGCAGTCGTGTGGCAGGCTGACTCCCTTATCGAGATGTTCACGATCACGCCCGAGCAGAAGAAGGGCCTCAAGCGGCACAAACGGTCGGCGATGAAGTCCGCGGTCGTCCTCGTCGCCCTCGGCCCACTCTACACCGTCGCTGGGTCGATGATGAACCTCCCGCTGGCGCAGTGCGTCGACCTCGCCCCCTGGTAGGCGACTACCACCCCCGTCGCGAGCCCCCATGAAACAACGAGAGCTCTCCGTGCTAATGGCCGCCCTGTTCGTGACGAGCCTAGTCACTGGTCTCGTCACTGCAAGCCCGCCACGGCCAGGCACGGAGGGGAATGGACTCACTGAGAATGAATCAGCGACGCTGTGGTCTCGTGACGCGGACAACTACATCACCCAGGAGGAGTACCAGCAGCGCTACGGCGAGAGCCGGACCGCGATGCACCAACTCGCAAACGGGACAGACATCACGTTCACGCGCCCGCCGGCGACAGCTGCAACGTGGACGCGAAACGATTTCGCTGATCTCGAACCCGGTGGGTCGGATACGTCCGTGCATCCGCGCCACGCGCCGCTCGAAAATGGGGTATTCATCGAGGACGCTCACGCCACAGTGTTCGCAGTGCAGCCGTCGACGCGAGGTCACTTGGAGTCGGGTGAAACCCCGCTCTATATTGCACCGAACGGCACGATGCGTGGGTTCGTTGACTATCGTGTTCGCGTCCCGAACGGAAGTTCTTCAGGGAACACGACGATCGAGTGGTCGCTCGCGAACAACGAGGTCGAGGAGGTTCGATTGCAGAAGGACGGCGAAACCATCGTCGAACGTGATGGCTCGCACACGCCGGCCCTCGACTACCAAATCGAGGATGACTGGAGTGCAAACCTCACGCTCGAAGCCGAGATCAGCGTCCGGTTGAAGAAGACCACGCGAATCGACCGAGGCGACGAGACCGATGTCGAGGTCACGTATCGTACCGAGTCGCTCAACGTCTCGGACTCGATCGCCGTCGAGATCTACGACCTCTCGGCGTACCCCTACTACGCCGAGTATCCCAATGGTGACGCCGGTGTGGCTATCTTCCAGTCCAGACCGTGGCAGGGGTACACGCTGACGGAGAATGGAAGCGCACGAGTGCGTGGCGTCTGGCGGTTCTACACCGCTCGGAACACCAACTGGGATACACTCGTCAGGTCGAACCGGACTGACAGCGCCACCGTCGAGTCTGACGCGATTCCTGTGTACGTCCACGCGTATCCGTCGCGAATCGGCCCGCGTGCTGAACCAGTTCGCGATGGCCCAGAGATCATCGACACCTGGGGCACTGACCGACCGTCTCCGGACGGAACGCTCGGTGAGAACATCAACATCGACATCGTCAACCAGTCGTACACGACAACGTACGGTGTTGCGGTTCGCGCGGAGACCGTCGACCGCAACGCGCTCCAGGTAGCGGGGATCGTACGGGGTGTGAACGCCTCGATTGTGGCACCTGACGCTGGCTCTGAGCGGCAGCTCCGGCGCAGTAATTTGACTGTTGAGGTGCTCCAGCAGAACGAAAGTCAGGCCACACTCCGCATCGAACTCCGGGATAACGAGACCGGCGCACCAATCGTGCTCAGCGATCCCGACCGACGATATCCAATCGGTGGGAACACTCGCAACGGGTACATCACCGTCGCGGAGCAACGCGTCGAGACCAACGCCTCCGGGGTGGCGATCGTGACGATCGACGAGCCGGGCATCTACACGGCTCGGTACCATCCGGGTTCGTGGCTCGGGCACGACCCCGCGTATGTGAGTGCGACGGCAACTGCTCGGTGGCATCCGCTCGGCACCATCGACGGTTGGTTCGCATTCATTTTCGAGGTCGGCTGGCAGCTCATCCCGTTTCTTGTGATGTTCTACGCTGGCAAGCGGCTCCTCCGAATGCTCGGTCCAGAAGACATCTTCCAACGGAACCCATAGTCCATGACTAGAAACCACCCACACATCAGTCGGCGAACCGCCCTCCGAACTGTCGCAGGTGCTGCCCTCATGAGCGTCGCTGGCTGTCTGAACGACAATGGCGGTTCTGGGACGCCTGGTGACGGAACGACCTCTCCAGATGGTAACGGCCCACTCACGCGTATCGCTGTCGAGGGGACAACACTCGTCGTCGAACTCTCCGGAGAGGCCGACATCGACCAAGTCAATCTTATCCAACCGAACGGCGAGCTATTCGGGAAGCGTGACGTAGCCGCAGGTGCTCAGCAGGTCTCATTCGAGATTGGCACCGCGTATGCGCCCGGTGAGTACCGCGTACTCGCGTTGAAAGGCGAGGAGACAGTAGTTGAGACCACGACTGAACTCCGTCCAGAGATTCAGATACAGGATGTTGGACTCTATCGGAATAATCCAGATAAGCCGTGGGACGAAGTCTATGGTGAGAGCGAGACAGACCGGATCAAGAATGGCGAGGCATTCGTCACGGTAGAGAACACAGGAAGCGGTCCGGAAGCGATAACTGAACTAATCTTCTCCGGGGACGTTCCCAATCCAATTGAGAACCCCAGAGGCAGTGGAATGCACGAAACCGACCGGGTAGTAGTCTCCCCTGGCGAGACGGCCGACCTGTTCAGTAATTCGTTCCCGTTCGGTTCTGAGAGTGAGGACGGAATGGGGTGTTCCCCAGATGGTAACAGCGGGCAGTTCACGGTTATCGTCGAGACTCAAGTCAGTGGCAATCGGGTCACGAGTACCTACGATGTCCAGTATTCCGGGTCTGACGAGATGACTGACTGTGAGGTCACGATCACGGAGGCCTGACGATGGTTGATCTCATTGACGTCGTCCTTGAGGGTATCAAAGGCGTCGTTGATTGGTTCATCGGGCTGTTCATGGACGGTCTCAGGTCGGGGTATGAGACTCTGACTGAGGGGATGTTCGGAACCCCGACCCCAGAGACGAACGGAGCATTTGTCTTCGGTGAACCAACCAACGCACCCTGGCCAGCGATTCACGATGCTCTCATCGGCGGCGAAATCATGCTGATTGCCCTTTTGCTCCTTGTAATGAGTGTTCAGGGCCGTCACACGGTTCGGATCTTCAATATTGGAAGTACCTACGAAGCCCGAAAAACGAAGAAGACGGCCTGGGTCGGGGCCTTTCTAATCATTACGTGGTATTGGGTTGGAACTCTTACGCTCTACCTCGTCGACGGGTTCACCATTGCACTGATGCCGGAGCTTTCCTCCGTAGCCTCGGCAATGCTTCAGTTCTTGGGTGCAGCCATCACAAACCCAGGGCTGGGGCTATTGTTCGCCGTGATTGGTGGAATCTCAATGTGGGCGTTGGAGGCGCTGTTCTACATCCGGATGATCCTGCTCTATGTCTACCTGTACGGAATGCCGATTGCATTTGCACTAGCCTACGGAAATATTCCGGTCGTATCCGATATCGCAATGGGATTCTGCAAACGGTTTGTCCCGTTGGCTGTCCTCCCGCTTCCCGCAGCGATGGTTCTCAAGGGATACGACTTGATCTACTCCGGTGGGACGCTCACACCAGGAACAGCGTTCCTCAAATATCTCGTCGCTGCGTCCCTCCCACTGGTCGCACTCTACATCACGTGGAAGACGTTCAAATACGCGACCCCGTTGACGGCCAAAGTCGTCGGCGGTGCAACGAAAGGCGCAGCACTCGTTGGCGGTGTCGCCGCTGGAGCCTACGTCGGTGGCGCCGGCGTCGCGACGACCGCCGCTCGGTGGGGGCCGAAAGCCGCCGCTGGCCACGCCGTCGCGCAAAAAGCGGCTGCCCGCGGTGGTCATGGAGGAGACGATGGCGGGACGCCATCGTACCGTCGAACAGAGAATGACCCTGGTGGAGCGACAGCCGAATCGGCGAGTGACGACCGTGGGATGGAGTTTGATCGAGGAATCCACTAACAATGTCAGCAGATCAAGACGCGGCCGCACGGCGCATCATGGATCAGTTCGGCGAGGAGAGTCGCATCCCGTATCTCAATATCGAGGAAGGAGACGTCGGCATGCTCATCGCCTTCCCCATTATTGGGCTGTTTATCGCTGGCCTCACCGGGATCGAGTCGCTTGCCCTCCCGTTCGTCGCTGGCGGGCTTGGCTTTGGCGTCGCCGTCATCTACGTCTCACCAACCCACCTGAACGCCTGGACGTGGACCAAAGACGTCTACCGCTACCTCAAACGGCCTCAGGTCACGTTCAGTGCGCCCGCCGACGCCGACACGAGTACCAACGAGTCAGAGCGGAACCAGGGCGGACTCGCGAACTACACGCCATTCAAGCCCGACGAGCGAACGCAAGACCTCACGAACATCAAGCGGGCGTGGCCGGGCGCTGGTGCTATCCAGCGTGAAGACGGCGCGATGGAGGCGTTTATCGAGATCGATCCGGCCAACATGGACTTTGCGATGTCCGACGACTGGGCGCAGCTCCAGGATGCTGGCGAAGAGTTCGCTAACAAAGAGCTGGACTCGAAGCTCAAACTCCACGCCACAACCTGTTCATTTCCGGTCGAGCAGATCACCGAGACCATTGAGGAGCGCCTCACTGACGAAGACGTCACGGAGAACCCGATTTTCCGGGAACTCCTCGAAGAGTACCGGGAGACACGGCCGAAGGAGATGCGTGACCGGGGCATCCAGCAGGTCCGGTACTACATCGGCGTTGAAGTTAGCCCGATAGAGGTCTACGACCGCTTCCGCGACGAGGGCACCCCCGCCGAGAAGCTGACCCAGTTCCCGGTCATCGGCTTCCTGTTCAACCCCTTTGTTACCCGCCGCGAGGACCTTACTGACGTCGAGCGCCGCGCGCAGATGTTCGAGAAGCTCGACAGTCGCGTGAACGACGTTCGATCCGAGTTCATCCAGCAGGCGTCTGGATGGTCCGCACGCCGCCTCAGCACGGTCGAGTTGTTCGTTCTGAATATGGACTTCTGGAACGGTCGCGAACACGACTACGACGAGGCGGAACGTGTCGTTCGAGACCAATCGATCATCGGCCACTCGCGCCGGGAGGATCCACACGATGCGTAATGTGATCCTCCAGACTGGTGGTGGTGCGCTTGGCTCCGTCGTCGGGTGGCTCCAGAACCTGACGCCAGCAGAGAGTGCAGTACTTGCCCTTGTGATGGGTCTCGGCCTTGGCGTCGGCAGTAAGTACCTCTGGGACCGCGTCACTGCGGATGATGAACCAGACGTGGACTTCACCGATGTCCTCGACGAGGAGACACTCGAAGAAGGCGAGGCCGAACGCAAGCTCCTCGACGACATCTCCGAGTCACACAAGACAGTGACCGCACCCGGAGCTGTCGAGTGGGAAACGCGAGCCGCACGGGTCGGCGAGCAGTGGACGACGACGCTGTACATCGCTAACTATGCCGACTATCCCAACGATGGGTATCTGAGCGACCTCTTCGAGATGACCGATGTCCAGTTCGATCTGACGGCCCACATCACGCCGAAGAATCAGGAGCGTGCCCGGAACGAACTGCAGGACATCGCTGACGACCTTCAGGTGGATGCTGACCTCGAACAGAGTATCCGGAGCGCGTATCTCCAAGAGCGCGCCAACGAGGCCGCAGCGACGTACAAGGCCGTCGAGAACGGCGCGAACGTCTTCGACCAGGGGATGTTCATCACGGTTAGAGCCGACGAGAAAGACAAGCTCAGAGATGCCGTCCAGACGGTCAAGAGCGCGCTCCGCGACGACCCGGCGAACCTCACGCCGAAGACGGCTATCTGTCGGCAGGATCTCGCTCTCCAGTCCGCCGCGCCCATCGGCGACAACAAGTTCGGCCGGACGTCGATCGCGCTCGGCGGCGCCGTCGGCGCGTTGCTGTCCTCGCCGCACAACGCGACGATTCTCGAGGAGGGCGGCGTCGAGTTCGGGATTCACAAGGACAACCAGAGCCCCGTGGTCATCGACCCGTTCGCCCGGGACAACGGGTACGCGATGTTCACCGTGGGCGATACCGGCTCGGGGAAGTCGTTCAGTTCCAAGCAGAACTTCATCCGCTCCATCGAGCAGAGCAAGGACCGTATCGGCATCATCCTCGAGCCGCTGAATAACTGGGCCGGCGTCTCAGAGGCACTCGACGCCAAGCGAATCACCGTCGGTGGGACGCTCGGCCTGAACCCCTTGGAGATCCGCGAGACGCCCGAACACGTCCAGCGCGCGATGGGCGAGGACGCGAGTCCGTTCAACGAGAAGCTCGACGACGCGATGAGCTTCCTCACGAACTTCTTCGCTCTCCGCGGCATCTCGCTGGGCGACCGCCGGACAACGCTCGAACTCGGGCTCAAGCGGGCGTACAAGCGCCAGGGCATCACCGACGACATCTCGACGCACGACAATCCGAGTCCGACCATCCGCGAGATGATGGACGTCTTCGAGGATATGGTCGACGACCCTGAGGAGTTCGTCGTTCGGTCCGACGAAGAGGCAGGGAAGATCAAAGAGGACGCGACGTGGCTGCTCGATCAGCTCCGCCCCTTCGAGGACGACGGTCGCCACGCCAACCTCGGCCAGGAGTCCGACTTCGACATTCGGGACGAGAAGGTCATCTACCTCGACCTCGCTCAGCAGGAGGGCAGCGTCGACAGCAGCACGGCACTGACGATGCAGTTGCTGATCTCGCTGGTGTACGAGCGGGCGAAGGTCTCGGAGAAGGAGGTCGTGTTCTACATCGACGAGGCGCGCTACATCATGCAGGACGCCGCGAGTCTGGCGTTCCTCGAGACGGTGTTCCGGCACCACCGCCACCACGACCTCTCGATCCGGCTGGTCACCCAGACCGTCGACGAGTTCTTCGAGCACGCCGAATCTGAGGCCATCCTGGACCAGTGTGCGGTCAAGCAGTTCCACCGCCTCGACGGGATGGATGATGAGTGGGCCGACGAGTTCGGGCTGAACTACGCACAGATGCGGTTCGTCCAAGACGCCGTCCCCGGCAACGAGGACGCCGGCTTCTCCGAGGCCCTCGTGGGCGTCGACGGCGAATGGCGTGGGATCCAGGTCAAAGCGATGCCCAAGGAGAAGCAGGTCATCGACTTCGAGCCAACCGAGCAACGGCGAGACTCACTCCCGGGGACTGGTGAGAATGCTGTGGACGCGGAGGTGCAGGCGTTCCAAGACGATATTGAAAGCCGAACGACCGACAACGGACAACGCCCACCTGAGCAGACGCCAGCAGAGACTGATGGTGGCGCAGCGGGAGGTGACGACGATGCGTGAGTACCTTCGCGTGACGCCAACCTCCGAACGGCTCAATTCGGAGCGTCTGCCGCAGGCACTGGAGAGCCTCCACAAACTGACCTCAACGGACTCGGCAGGGCTAGCTGACAAACTCAATCCGCTACATAGCGACACACCGCTACGATTCGAGTTCCTCGCGCTCAGCGAGGGGAAAGATGACCCCGTCGAATTCTACTACGGTGCCGACGACCATCTGGATACCCTTGAGAAACGGCTCCGGTCGGTCTATCCCGAGACGTTCGACATCGAGCGTACCGAGGTCGATATCGCATCCCGACTCGTACAGCCTGTCGAATTCGATCGCGAGACATTCGTCGAGCACTATGACTCAGGCGAGCTCACGTACGAGTTCGGCCCTGACGAGCAATACGAGTGTGGTACTGACGACAACAGTCAAGCGGGGCCAGGGGACGCCGAATCAGTCGCGGATGGAGGGACGGTCGGCGACCAGTCTCCCGACCACTTCATCGAGATCGGTGATACTGCCCTCGAACTCGCCCCACCAGATGCGATTCCCGAGGATGAGCCACTCACGACGCTTGCCAAACCAACGGTAACATCGGAGGGGACGATACTCGCCCGGCCAGCGACCGAGACCGTCTCCCCACTCGGCGTGCGGTGGCAGGGGTCGGCGACCCGGAAGCAGGACTGGATGACCTCACTCTCGCCATTTACTGCCAACGACGAAGCGGAGCTCCCAGCCGTCGATCAGCCAGGAGGTGCGCTCGCGTCGCTCGTCGACCACCTGATGGAGGCGACAGCACCAGTAGCGTTCCAAGTCGTCTTCCAACGACGCGAGAGCTGGCAGTCCGATGCCGACCTTCGCAAGGAGGACGTCATCGACGGACGGGACACACTCGCCCAGGAGATTATTGGCTCCCTCTTCGAACTCGATGATCAACCGGAGAGTCGGGATAGAAACCAGCTGAGCGACGCGGTTGCAAAACGTGTCGCGGCAATCGAGGCGAAAAATCCGAAGCGGTCGTTCACCGCGAACATCCGCGCAATCGGGATTCCATCCGGTAGTGACGGTCGCGATGATCTCGATGAGCGGATGCAATCACTGGTCCCGGTATTCGACCCGCTTGACGGGCCGTACTATGAGGTGGAGGCCGAACGGTTGCGCGACAGCGGCTTGCGGGCAGCCACGAAAGAACGGAATGCACGAGCGGCGCTGCAGCGGCTCTTGGATCGTGAGATCACGACCGGCCGTGGGAAGAGCCGACCGGAGTTCGTCCTGAGCGGCCGAGAACTCGCGCACTTCGTCCTCGTCCCCTCCTCGGAACAGCTTACTGTCGAAGGGGCACGGGGGACGCGTGCGGAACAGCAGAGTCGGAATCCGTTGCCCCGTCCGCACCAGGACCTCATGCGTGAGTTCCGAGACGGGATGGCAATCGGGTATGCTCTCGACGACACTGGCGAGGCCGAAGACGTGCCGACACACATTCCACCCGGACTGCTGCCCACTCATTACGGCCGGTTCGGAACAACCGGCTCTGGGAAGTCGAAAGCCCTCATCAACGATATGCTGTCGCTGTACGACAACACCGAGGGGCCGACGATCCTCATCATCCCGAAGAACGACGATATGGCCCAGAATTACATGCGGGCTCACGCGCGTCGGTTCGGAATGACCGACCTCGAAGAGAACGTCGTCCACTTCCCGATTCCGGACGTCCTCCCCGGGTTCTCGTTTTTCGATCTCGAACCGTCGATGGAGAGCGGACGACACCGCGAAGACGCCGTCCAACGGAAGGCCGACCACTACGAAGAGATTTTGAAGCTCGTGATGGGAACCGACCGCTACGAGCGGGCGACTGTGGCCCCGACTCTCATCAAGACACTCATCAAGGCCATGTTCGACGAGGAATACGGCCGTGAGAACGGGCTCTACCGAGCGTCGACGGACTACTTCGCCCACCGACAGCTCGAACACGTCGTCGACCAGCTCTGGGAGGCCGGGCCACCGAACGAGAACATCGCCGACGCCCCACGGTCGAGCGACGAGGAAGTCACGCGGACGATTCGACGGCAGCTCCAGTTAGATTCGAACACCTTCGCGAACGTGATGGGTGGTGTCGGAAACCGCCTTGCGTACATCTCACAGGATACGCACCTGCGGCAGATCTTCAACAATACCGAGAACCAGTTTGACTTTCGGGATGTCCTCGACGAGGATACGGTCATCCTCTTCGACCTCGGAGACCTCCGCGACGACGCCGCCCGGATTATGACCGGTGTGATCCTGACCAATCTCGATGCAGCCCTCAAGGACCACAAACAGGCCCTCTCCCAGCACCCGGACGACTACGTCGTGAACTTGCTCGTCGACGAGGCAGCATCGGTTGTGGTCTCCGACATCATGAATGATCTCCTCGAGAAAGGCCGGGGATTCCGGCTCTCTGTTGGCCTGTCGATGCAGTTCCCCGAACAGATGGAGGCTGAAGGTGGGCGGAAGATCTACCTGAATGCTCTGAACAACATCGGCAGTTCACTCATCGGGAAAATCAACGTCGACCGGGAACTGGCGCGAGCGATGGCCCACGAAGAGATGGACCCCGCGGATTTCGCCAATCGGATTCGTTCGTTGCCACGAGGGGAGTGGATCGCCAGCTTGCCAAGCCCGACGTTCGGTGAAACGGGGCCGTATCCGTTCAGTCTCGAACCACTCCCGATTCCACCGGGCCACCCCGAGAGTGAATCGCCCCTCACAGCGCGTGAAGAGGAGCAGTTCACTGAGACGCTCTCCTCGATGCACGAGCACATCAGTGACGAACACGGCGTGCCGGCTGCAACAGACGCCTCAACAACGAGAACACCGACCGACGGACACGAGGTGCTCGATATCGGGACCGATGACCTGGACGTCGCGATTGCGAAGGTGGTTCGGAGTCTGCAGCTTCGAGAGGGGTGCCGCGAGGAGAACGGCTGGGTGGCCGTTGAAGCAGTTGACGACGAACTCAGACGACTCTTTGACGACGTCGACGCCGAGCCGCCATCGTATGATGCACTCGCGGATATTCGAGAACGATCACGATACCTCGATACGACCGTCGATATCGACGCCGACGAGCTCCGCATCCGGCTCACTGAATCCGGAGAAAAGGTCGCGAGGCCCGATACTGGTGACGTGCAGGCCGCCGGTGGGAGTGCCCACGACGCAGCACTCCGCCAGATCGAAGAAGAACTCACTGCACTCGGTTTCACCGTCTCGATTCTCGCACAGGATGGCAGCGAGAAACCTGACGCGAGGGCGAGCCACCCCGACGTTGCCGATCGATTCGCCATCGAAGTCGAAACGACGACACCCGAGAATCCCGCGAAGGTACTCACGAATCTCCGGAAGGCCCAAGACGAAGGGGATATCCCGCTGTTTGTCGTTCGACCAGGAAACGACGAAACTGAGTGGGCCGAGCGCGTTGACGGCATTCTCACACCACCCGTCCGTACCCTCCAGAATGGTGAGACCCGGTTCTACACGACTGACTCGAATCTCACGTTCAACGGTGGAGCGACCGAAGAAGGTGGAGTGACGGCCGTGCGACCGGCGACCGACGACGAGAACGGGACCCAGAACATCTGGCAGCGTGATGGCGACGAGATCGTCCTTCGTGATACCAGCGGGACGGAACACATCCGCCTCCCGTCGCTTGGAACACTCTCGAAAGATCGTGTTCCAGCCATCTACAGCTACGACCACGCTGCCGACGAGTACGTCGTATACGAGCACGGTGAGCAACACATCTACGAGACGAAATCGGCGTTCGAGGACGACTGGGTACGTGTCAAGAAGCCATTCGTCCCCGAAGCCGACCTCCCCGTACCAGACTACACACGTTCGACGTACGGCATCCTTATCCTTCACGATGAGGCGAAATCGGTCGTGTATGAAGACGGTGAGAAGCGGCCACTCTCGGCAATCACTGACGGGGCATTCCGTCCCGCATCGCCTGAATCAGCGGCCGCTGACGAACCACCCAGTCAGACCGACCAGGCCGATGAGACAGTCGAGGAAGACCAATCGCCACCGTCGTTCGAAGCGTTTGTCGACGAATATCTCGTCGAAGACGCGGATGAAGCCGTGCCGAAAGACGATGTATTCGGTCTCTACAACGACTGGGCAGAGGCACACGGCATCGACGATCCGCTGAATAAGAGCTGGTTCACCCGGAAGCTCAACACCCACATCAAGGTGGACTCCACGAAGAAGCGAATCGACGGGGAACCCGTCCCGCATTACACTGGTGTCCGCATCCGGTCTGAAGAGGACTTTCAGCCATGAAATGGACGTACACGGTCCAATTCCCGATATCATCGGGACTTCTTGAGACCTGTTCCACCCAAGCTGAATCATGACCTCATCCAATCAAACTCGAAGGTCGGAAATCACCCGACTGCGGCATGTTCCACCCAAATCTTCAATGGGTGGAACAGCTACGAAACGGCCGAAATGGGTGGAACACGCTCACGTCCAGCGATTTTTAACCTGCTATAGCGGGTGTTCCACCCAACAACCAACTAGGATAGAACGGGGGGTCCCCGTTGGGACCAAGGGATTGGATCGCGACGTACAGCAGAGAGCGTTCTGTGCTGGCTCAGAGCCAGTGAGAGCTATGCGAGGTGCTACGTGAGGATGAGTGAACCTATGATCGACGAGCCGGAGGCGATTCCGGAGACGTTACGCGAACGCGACCAGTGGGTGTGCTGGCGGGAGAAGGAGCGGGACGGCAAACCGACGAAGATTCCGGTGACACCAGGGGCTGGGGGGTTCGCGTCAGCAACCGAGTCGGAGACTTGGTCAAGTTTCGAGGCAGCACTCGACTACACCGAGACGGAGCACGCCGATGGCGTCGGGTTCGTGTTTACCGACGACGACCCCATCGTCGGCGTCGACTTGGACGACTGCCGTGATCCCGAGACAGATGACGTCGACGACGCAGCGCTGGACATCATCGAACGGCTCGACTCCTATACGGAGGTGTCACCATCCGGCACCGGCTATCACGTCCTGATCACCGGCACACTCCCAGACGGGCGGAACCGTCGCGGGAGCGTCGAACTGTACGACACGGCACGCTTTTTCACCGTCACTGGCGATCACGTCGAGCGGACACCAACGTGCGTCGCACGCCGGCAGGACGCGCTCACAGCGATTCACCGTGAGTACGTCCAGGAGGCCGGTGACACAGCCTCCGAGTCCAAGCAGCATGAGGCCGCTGACGACGAGTCACCGACGACCGGTGCAGCCGACGTTGACGTCGACCTCAAAGACGAGGACCTCCTCGAGAAAGCGCGAAACGCATCGAACGGCGAGAAGTTCGAGCGGCTCTGGAACGGGAACACAGCCGGCTACGACAGTCAGTCCGAGGCCGACATGGCGCTGTGTTGTTTGCTGGCGTTCTGGACCGGCGGCGACCAGTCCCAAATGGAGCAGCTGTTCCGCCAGTCGGGACTCCACCGCGAGAAGTGGGACGAGGTCCACTACGCTGACGGGTCGACGTACGGCGAGAAGACCATCGAGCGAGCGATTGCGACCACGTCGGAGTTCTACGACCCGGACGCCGGCGGCGATACTGAAGATTCTCACGACCCACCTGACGGGGTCGCAACTGGCGGGACGCCTGACGAGGCAGACCGGAGTCGTGCGTATCTGGCGGAGAAAAACCGCTTGTTGAGCGAGCGCGTCGACGAACTCGAGGCAACACTTGAACAGAAGACTGAGCGGATCGAGACCCTCGAAACAGAGATCGAGCGCCTCACCGACGAACTCGCAGCCCGTGACAGGGAAACTGAGCAGTCCCACGAGGAAGGCTCCGGTACTGCGAGCGAGACCACTGATGACCCAGAGCCAGCCTCTCTGTTGAGTCGATTCTTCGGTGGCCAATCTTAGTAGCGGCGCCGCTTCACCGCCATCCGAAAAGCTCTCCCTCGAGCATTCTGTTTCCGTAAGCCAAGATGGTTAACCAACAAACTCGCCATATCACGCTATTTGTTGGTTAACTACGCTCAATCTCGCCACAAAACGGGGGCTACCGCAGGATACTGCAGTCAGGAAACTATTCCCCGAAGTAAGAACTATATCTTTCGCGCTGCAATCCTGAATATGTCCGAGACAGACGCCCCCGATGGGCCGCCCCTCTTCGAGGAGCCGTTCAGCAGCGACGACGTCGAACAGCGCATCTACGGCACCATCCTGCAGACCCGCGAGCCGACGACGGCGAGCGCGATCGCCGACAGCGCCGACTGTGACCCCAAGACCGCCCGGAAGTATCTGGGGTGGTTCGACGACCTCGGCATCGTCACCCGACACGATGGCCATCCAGCCACCTACGAGCGCAACGACGCGTACTTCGAGTGGCGACGCACCAACCAGCTCGCAGCCGACCATTCCGTCGAGGACCTGCAGGATCGCGTTCGTGAGCTGACGACGCGCATCACCGAGTATGAAGAGACGTACGACGCCGCGTCACCGGCCGCCGTCGATGCCGTCGCCGCCGCGGAGGGCAGCGACGAGCGGACCATCGACGACGTGTACAGCGACCTCGGCGACTGGGCGACCGCCCGCGAGGAGCGAGACCGCTACGAACGCGCACGCCAGCAACGCACGGGTGGCGAGCGCGAACAGGCATCCGGGTAGCCCGCTCGATGGTGCCACCGACAGGCGATGGCGGGAGCCCTGCCCCCATCGATCGTCCCATCCTCGAGTTCCTCCAGACGCGGCTCCAAGCGACGAGGCAGGTCTCCGAAGCGGTCATCACGGATGCAAGCGGCCATCTCGGGCTTCAGGTCGTCTTTGCCTCATCGTACTACCCAGCACCCGTCGACGACGCAACCCTGACTGTCCGCTGGTACACGAACGACGACTTCACAATCCACTATCGAGAGGTCCATTCGGAGCACACCTGGGAATGCCGATGGGATCGGCATCCGAACCCCCACAATACGCGCGACCACTTCCATCCCCCACCCACCGCCCCGACGCCCGGTGACGATGACTCCTGGCCGACCGATCATCGTGATGTCCTGCGACTCGTCCTCGACGAGATCGAAGACCGGATCGCAGTACTGTGGGACGACTAGACGACTCCCCCGCAGTGGCGTTTATCGCGCCGACCAAGGGTGACGGCGCTCAGCGCGATGGGCACCACCAGGAGAGTCGTCGTGGTGTCCAGCCTGGAGTCAGCTGAGTGCAGTCACAGGTGAATCCATGTCTACGTTTAGTAACTCCGAGACAGCGAGTGCATCGCCGTCAGAAAACCACACGAGCCCACCCCGAGAGACCGAGGACACAGAGCCACAGAGATCCTGGCCAGACGATACGAGCAGCGAGGATGGAACACCAACGCTCAGGATGGACCAATGTCCGGAGTGTGGGAACCGTCGCTTCGTCTCAAAACTCCTCGTGTACGAGATCACAGGCTACGACGAGGGCGGCGAGCAAGAGTTCCGCCGCCAGCACGTCCGGGCAGAGTTCGAATACACCTGCAGCGAGTGCCAGACGACACTCCGGACGCTTCCCGCAGATCGCCGCGATTACTACGACGAAGTCGCGGTCCTCGAAACAGAACGGCGGGCAGCCCTCCGTGATCAACTCCGCCAGCTGGGGCAGCGGTGCTGGCGGCGTCTCGCAGCGCGAACGACGTGGCTGGCACTCGGACTCGTAATATTCGTGACCGGCCTCGTGATCGCACTCTAACAGTCCGAAAGAAGAGAGCCTCCCCGCTATCGACTCTTGCAATCCGCCGAAATACGCAGTGTGCCATCGACGGTGGAGAGCTAGCCCATCAGCAGCAGGAGAGGAACGGGTTCGGCGTACGTGCCCGGGAAGAGCAGGACGCAAACGGCCGGGCGAGCTGGCCGCACGTGATCGTCGTTCGCGCCCGCAAAGGGGCGAGGCGCGCTCGAAGCGCGTCCAGTGAGAGCTTCCATGACTGGACCTGATATCCTCGACGATACGACAGACGACTACGAACGACTCGAAACCGAACTCGTTGCCCAGGACCGGGATGGGGCCCGGGTCTCGACGGCGGACGTCGACGAGCGGAGTGCCCGCCGTCTCGTGGGTGATCTCATTGAAGACGATGTGGTGACGCCGGTCCCCGACCAGCGGGTCCTCGTTCACGGGCCGAGTGGCGAGGCCTTCGACTCGATCACCCAGCTCGCCGTGTTCCATCGCGGATGGAGAGCCGCCAGAGACGCGGAGGACAACTGATGCAACAGACGCTTTCCGGGTGTGCGTTCTGCGAGACGCTGCCAGGGTCAGAAATGGGCGAGGCGCATACGTGGGGGCAGGACGAACGGGTCACCCACCCAATCTGTGTCGACTGTGCCGTCCAAGAACGGCCGGATCCCGAGGAGCACGATCACCACGCCTGCGACGGGTGTGGGCTCGTCGTTGACACGCTCGCAGCGCTCACCCGGTTCCGTGTGGAACTGGGGCACCTCGAAGGCCCGTTGCAACTGTGCGAGCACTGTAGTCCAGGGGGGCTCGCAACGTACTGGACGCGTGATCTCGAGGAGCATCTCGTAGCCGAGTGACGCTCGACCGAGTGACGCTCACATCGTACACACGAAAACGACTAAGTGCGTTGGCTCACAATGTACACATCATGAGCACCGATAAGAAGCGCGTGCAGTTTCGGGCCCCCGATCGGCTCATCGACCGGGCCGACGCACTGGCCGCAGTCCTCGGGGAAGACCGAACAGACGTCCTCGTGACCGCGCTTCGGGAGTACCTCCAAGACGCCGCTCACGACGACGCACTCACCCAGGAGATCGCTGCCGCCTATTACGACGATGAGATCACCTTCGAGCAACTCAAAGTGCTCGTCGGCGCCGAGGAGGCGGCAAACCTCCGCGTGTTGAAACAGCAACTGGACGAGGACTTCATCGACGGGGTCGCCGACGCATAGATGTCGCGGCTTATCGCAGACGCCTCCGCCCTCGTGAGTCTCGGGATCGTTACTGACGACGACCCCGATCCACTCGCACTCTGTCTCTCCCGGTACGAGGTCGTCGTCCCAACGGCGGTCATCGATGAACTCCGAGAGATTGCATCCTACGAGGACGTCCATGGACACGCCGCGTCCGCCGTCCTCGACCAAGCGGAGTCATTCACGACACAGTCGGTCGACCTCGATGCCGAGTTCCCCCTCGACGACGGTGAGAACGCGGCGGTCACGCTCGCGAACGATCTCGATGCTGCGCTCTTCCTCTGTGACGAGTTCAACCAACTTGGCTTGATCCACGCCTCACTCGCAGATACCCGACTCGTCACGACACCGACGCTACTCTCAGTTCTCGTTCGAACTGAACACCTATCAGCTGCCGACGCGCGGTTGCTCCTCGATGCGATCAGTGACGCCCGTAGCTGGGGCGCGAACAGGTACGTGCAGCGAGCTCGCTCGTTGCTCGAGGGGACCTAACACCGTGGAGGATCCTTCGAAGTGAACAGAAATGCCCGATAACGACGCTCTCTACGACGTTCGTGAACGAACCAAGACTCCCGAGCACGCATCAGTTGATGACGTGGTCGAACTCATCCTCGAGCGCGCACAGCATCCCCGGACGGAGCACCGGGACGCGCATCTCGACGAGATGATGGCTACCGTCGTCGACAGATACGGGACCGACTCCGTCAAAACCGTTATCCATCGTATCCTCGTCGACCACTACCCCTTTCGGACTGCCACGCACGACCTCGAGATGCGCAACGTAGATGGCATTCGTATCGGGACGGCAGCCGGCCAGTTCCTGACAGAATTGAACGCACAGGACGACGGTTGAGACCGGTGTGAGCGATTCGTGTCTCCAAGAGCGACACCGCACCCGCCCGGTTTACACCGATCGAGCTTGTTCATGCGACCGATGACTGCCTCCAGACCCTACACTGGGACGCTAGAACAGCTATGGCGTCCAAAACAACTCGGCTTAGTTAATACGGAACCGGAGGAGCGCTCCAAGGCCTCCGAATGCAGTATCGAACTGGGCACCTCGATCGGTGTCAGTCGACACAACGAGACACTCACCGCCTTGGTCGGTCGTCGTTTCCTCGAGCTCACGAATCTCCGCTGGTGGCCGTGCGTCGGAAACGAGAAGGACGTCGACTGCTCCATAGTCGAGGGCGGTTTGCGTTTCATCAGCTCCGTAGGCGACATCTCCACCCTGTCCCAGCGCCGTGAAGAACCGATCGAGGGCTTCCCGTTCCCGTCGGCGCTCAGCATCAGACAGTACGTCCTCGGCACGCTCAACGAGCTGCGAGAGTCCCTGCTTGGTTGCGTACTCAATCGGATAGACGCCTAGTATGTGGTCCCGCAACTCGTGGTGGAGATAGTCACCCTGCTGGAACTCGTCGACGGTGATCGTCGTCCCGCCGAGGATGACGCCATCGACGGTGGGCTCATCGAGGAACGTCTGTTCGGCAGCGTCGGCGACCTGCTCGAAGAACTCGTGTTTCTGTCGGTCGCGCTCGCGTTCGAATCGTTGCGCACTCTGGCCGCCAGCACGGGATTTTCCCATCACTTGGCTCTCGAAAGTCCGGCTGGAAACGATGCGTTCGCCGGCGAGGCGACCGAGGGCGGCACGGCCCCGTTCGAGGACGACCAGACCGTACACCTCTGACGGGGTGAGCGCCTGCTCGACGGGGGCGGTCTCGAATTCAGCCGCACAGCGATACAGCGAGACGTCGACGTGGATGTCGAGATCGTCGAAGACGGCGTCCTGCAACTCACCGTCGACGACACCAGCGTAGATGACGAGGCCGCTTGGTGGTGTCTCTTCGTACGCTTGGAGGAGGCGTCGGATGCGTCCGAGAGCGTCCTGGACGTGAGTTCGTGTCTGATCGGATTTGATGTTCGCAGCCTGTGCATATTCTCGGTCAATACGCTCACGAACCGCATGGAGTGATTTGTCTGGCGGGATGGCCACGGTGATGAGCTCGGTGCCCTCGCCACGGTAGTTTGTGAGCTGGTCGATTCGATCGCGGAGTTCGTACTCGGTAGTCTGCATTTGTCTCGGTGAAAGCGGCGTCGCTGCTCGATGAGAAGGCGATACACCCGCCGGCGCTGCTACTAACTACGAAAGAACAGAGCAAGCGCTCATCGTCCGCACGTTCACCCGTTGCACCGGCGGTGTGTGGTGCATACTATGTAGTTCGTGACGGTGCAGGATAATGCTTACGTCGAGACGGCAGGGGGTGGCCGAGAACGAATAGAAAGCCCTCGGCCGCTCGGCATCCCGCGACCCACACTGCGCTCCTCGTGCCTGTGGTGCTTGCGGGGTCGGGGGACGACCGAGACGACCTCGCCCTTTCTGAGTCCACCAGGATATCGGCTGTGTCACTGAGCGTCGAGTCCGGTTGAACAGGTTCTTTGTTACGGCACGCCCCGCTCGCCGCTTCCGCCCTCCGCGTCGCTCGCGACCGACCATTCCGGGCGTGCGGGCGCTCTCCGCACCGCGAGCGCCCGTTCCGGGCTAAAATGAATCTGGTCTCGACGCCAGCGGGTATCCCCGTCGGTTGCGCCCCTTGCGGGCTTTCGCGTTCCAGGGCTTGGTGCCGCCTGCGCTGGCGCGCGCCACACCGCGGCGCGCGTTCGCGGCGACAGTCGCCCTGGACACGGGCCCGCGCATCGGGCCGGACACGAGCGGGCATATCGGCACACCTCTGCACTGACTACGTCGCCGGTGGTTCTTTTTGCGCCTGCAATGGGTGCAGGCGCGAAGCGATCGTGCCTGCATGGTAATACAGGTGATATCTGATGGAACAACGCCACCAGCGACAGGTGTATCGTCAATCAGCGGGGGACTGGCCGGATGTCCGTTGACCTTAACGAGATTGAGCAGGCCGAAGACGAACTGGAAGACTGGCTGGTCAACCAAGCCGAATCCGGCGTTCCCGAAGTCGTCCTCATCGGACTCCTTCGTGACTACGCTGACGACATCGAGCATCTCGGCTATGTCCCGCGGGTGTGGGGCCACAGCAACCGATGATGTGACCCCAACTCGACTTTCTTGTGTTGGTTTTTCGCGCCCGGAACGGGCGGAGGCGCGACGTGATCGGGCCTTCACCAGAGAGGAATTGAAAATGAGACGACGTTGCCAGACCAAATCTGACAGTAGTTTTCCGAGAATCGTGCAGTCAACCGGAATCGGCGAAGGCGTGCCCTGGATGCAATATCGTTCAGAGTCATGAAACGAACGAATACGTTTGATATCGCTCCCGACTCTGAAACAACAGAAGAGATCCTTACGCGGGTGCTGGACGCGTCGGCAAGCCTCTGGAATAAACTCACCTACGACCGCCGCCAGCAGTTCTTCGACGGCGAAAGTGTCTGGGAGTGCGATGGCTACTACGACGAGTACGTCGACGTGCTAAGCGGAGCGACGACCCAACAGATCGCTCGCGTGAACGATACCGCGTGGCGATCCTTCTTCGAACTTCTCGACAAGCCAGAATACGACCCGAGTCCTCCCGGCTACTGGGGGAATCAAGACGATGGCCGAGAGCTCCGAACCTACATTCGAAACGATTCGTACACCATTCAGTGGAATAGGCGGTCACGACTGGAAATCCGCATCGGCATGGATCTCAAAGACGAGTACGGATTCGGAATGTACGAACGGCTTCGGTTACCGGTTCGGGGCAATCCGAAATGGCATGGGGACAGTGGTCGACTCGAAATCTCGTACGACTCGGTCGAAGAGACGTACCGCGTGCATCAATCCGTAACCATCGACGATGTCGAAGAGAGCAGATTAGATGGCTTTGAGGCCGCTGCACTCGATCTCGGCGCAAACGTGCTCGTTGCCTGTACGACAACAACCGGTAGGCAGTATCTCTACAGTGGCCACCAACCGTTCGAGCAGTTTCGAGAGACGACTAACGCTATCGCCAACGCCCAAGCGAAACTCCCCGACGGACAACACTCCAGTCAGCGAATCAAGCGTCTCTATCGCAAGCGCTCTCGACGGCGCGATCATGCGGTGAACGCGCTCCTCCGTGACGTAGTTGAACGGTTAGACGAAGCTGGTGTTACAACGCTCTACCACGGCGATCTCACCGGAGTGCTCGGTGAGTACTGGTCGGTGGAGGCGAACCTCAAGGCAAGGTCGTTCTGGGCTCACCGACAGTGCATTGATCGACTCTCATCCGTCTGCGAAGAGTACGGGATCGACGTAGAAACAATATCCGAGGCGTGGACGTCCCAGACCTGTCCGAAGTGTGGCGAGCGGGACCGAACACGCCGGCATCAAGAGACACTCACCTGCCCGTGTGGCTTCGAGGGACACGCCGACCTCGTTGCTTCGAGAACATTGCTCGAACGAGCAACGAACACAACAGTCAGGCCGACGGCACGGCCCGTGCGGTTCCAGTGGGACGATCACCAGTGGTTTCCCGTGGAGGGTGCCGCAGTGTCGCCCAACGAATAGCGCACAGACCCGCGAGGTGTCGCCGTAGCGTCCTTGACGCTAGCGAACGGACGCTTCCATTGTGTGGAGTGGATGTCGACCCGCTGGACGCTCGCATTACTCGGACGTACTCTAAGTACAGCTCTATCTCCAGAATAAGGCTACTGACTAGAGAACACCGAACTGCAAGCGCGTGATACTGGCCTCCTCGGAAACGACGCGCCGTCGTGTCCGATAGCGCTCCCCAACGGTCTATGTTTGGTTCTTTGACGGAAGGGTGGCACCGATATTTAGTGAATTGCTTAAACCCGCGGCCTTGAGGATTCAGCCTGGATGACCCGAAGGAATATAGTCATACGAGTGGAATCTTTGGTATATGAGCGCCCTGAAAAACCTCCACAAGCCAGGCAAACCCCCTCAAATTGGTTATCGTGGTCTCTCTGCAATCATGGGAGTTGTAACGCTAGCAACATTCGGGATCGACCGATTTCTGTTTGAAACGGCTGGTCAATCACTTGGAGAACTACCGGCGTATGTGATGGGTGGTGTCCTCCTCGTCGTCGGGATGAGTGCCTTCTACGCGTCAGCAACCGGTCACGACATCAGAACGGCAATTCTCGTCTCGTTAGGGCCGGTTGTCGGACTCTTCGTGTATTTAATCGGGTATCACCTCGTCTTGCCTCCGAGTACTGACTCTCCGACATGGCTCATATTCCTCGCTTTTACCGGGGGGCTCCTTGCGATTGGGACTGTCGCACACCTTTGTGGTCGTTTAGTTAAACGAGTATTCTAAACCTGTTTGGAGCGTCCTCCTTCCGTACGCCGGCAAGATTCATCGTCGTCAGCGACACAACATGGCCCCTCCGAAGTTGGTCTAAAGGGAGATCACGTATATCTCCCAATCAGCCAATCGTACTAGTCTGCGAGAATTCACGACCACGGAGCCAGTATTCTACCGACGCTAGAATCCCATAGGCAACGAGATAAAATGGTGCCCACACAAACACAAAGAGGAACCCGGGCGAATCCCCTTGTCCACTTCCAATTGGTGGGATATACACGAGTATATGCCAGAAAACGAGGATACCTACCAATAGTGCCCCCGGGCTACGGATTTTATATCGAAGCCAGAGAAAAACGGGAATCCCTATTGTTACCAACCCAAACGCCATAGATAGCACAAGTGCGTCCCAAAGCGTTCCTGAGATTGAAACATTCGAGGTTGGGAGGAGGCTATACGCGAACACACCGAGTGAATAGAGGACGGTGACTGCGATACTGATAGCGAGAGGACGCTTCCATGTTTCCGACACCGAGAACCACCGATGGAGGACCGACATACGGCACTATAGTGCTTGACCTAACATTACTCTTTACCAGTAGGCCAACGTTTGATTCTTTGACGGATAAGTCGGAGTGAGATTTAGAACCCTATGACAGTAGTTGGCAGTACGGATTCTTTATCCAGAACGCTGGCTGAAACGACCGTTACCACAGGTTCTTCTGGAGAGACAAACAGTTGCTAGCGTTTGGTGCGATCACCTCGAAAGCCTCCGAACGCTCGCCGGCCGCGACTCGCTGTGCGCCTCATGCCTTCGGTGCTTGCGTCGTCGGGGGACGACGAGCGCCCGGCCCCTTTCAGTCCCGCCCGGGGGTTGTTGTGGCTCTACCTCTTCGGAGCAGTCCTCCTCGATCAGCCTGCTGTCGTCAGAAATACGTCGCGCTGGACGACGAGCGTCGTCCAGTACACGTCGCCCTGGTACCGAACCAGATATGTGCCGCTCAGGTCGCCTTCGCCGTCCTCGTCGAGTCCATGAGCCTGTTCGTGCCCTCGGAACCGGTCGGCGAGCGCTACAAGTGCATCAGACGGCGGCTCGTCAGGGCCGACAATGTACTGTCCGTCTGCAATTGCCGTCTCAACGATCTCTCGCTGAGCCTCCGGAAGCCCTGAAAGTTCGAACGTAAACCGCTCGCGCATCTGTTGGCCGTAGTCGGCGGCCGTCGCTACTTGTTCAGCAGTGTATCGATAGGTGTTCAACGTCGTGTCGTAGGCGTCGTCGACGACCCATTCGGCTTCAGTCCCGTCGTCCCAGGTGATATACGAGTACTCCGACTCGGGGACGAGGACAGACTGCTCGCGCTCGGTGTCCGTATAGAGGAACGTCGTTCCGATACCGACCGGATCACCATCAGCGAGCCCATGTTCAGCAAATTCTTGTTGATCAAGCTCGGGGAGATCGGCGAACTGAATGGCTTCTGCCTCGATTACTGAGTCTGTGACGATATCTACTTTCACGGAATATCTGGTGGCCGGCGTTTCCTCGACCACTTCGTATGATAGCTCGTAGACCCCCTCTTGGTAGGCAATATGTTGCTGTTTGGGGAGTGGCGGCCGGGTTGCCTTCGTTTTCGTGCCGCCATCAAGGATACGGTCGAACAGTTGGGCCGTTGCGTCGTTGCCTTCCGCTGGACGGACGGTATAGAGGACTTTCGTCGGGAGTTTCGCGTCTGCGATCGTCGTCAGTTCGAGCCGCGCTGTTGGGGCTTCTGCGGCGGCGTTGCTACCACTGAACCCACCGGGGCTGGTGCAGCCAGCGACTATTGCGGGGAGAGACGAGGCAGCGGCCGCGAGGAGGGCGCGTCGGCGCATAGTCATAACCTATCAGAGATGCTCGAAAAGCTTTGTGTCGCACAGAAGAGGGCAGCCAAAGCTCCGGAAGTGGTGGAGTAAGTCAGATGAGTAACCAACAGAACCGAGGTTAAACCCGGGGTGTTGGTTAAGGATGGATACTGGAGGCGAGTGCGCTCGAGAACACCGCGTATCAGCTCTCCGGTTACGTCGATGTCGAAGCGCTCAAGCAGTTGACTACCTCATCAGATGGGAACATCACGGTCAAGTTCATCATCCAGAGGATTCGGCTCGATGTGTCACCGAAAGGTGTGGACGTCCTCATGGGGAATAACCCGACGTTGTCGGTGGGTGGCAATTTTCGTCTCGCAGGCATAGACCCTTCTCGAAATCCCTCGGTCGCTCGGCATCCCGCGACCCACGCTGCGCGCCTCGTTTCACTCGGTGCTAGCGGGGTCGGGGGACGACCGAGGCGGCCTCGCCCTTTCTGAGTCCGCCAGGACGTCAGCTGTGTCACTGAGCGTCGAGCCCGGTTGAGCGGTGTTTCTTAACGGCACGCCCCGCTCGCCGCTACCGCCCTCCGCGTCGCTCGCGACCGACCATTCCGGGCATGCGGGCGCTCTCCGCACCGCCCGCGCCCGTTCCGGGCTAAAGTGCATGTGCCCTCGGCGCCAGCATTAAGCGCGTTTTCGGTTGCGCCCCTCGCGGGCTTTCGCGTTCCAGCGCTTTGGGCCGTTCCGCGCGGCGAGTCACACAACGACTCGCCGTGCTCACGACCGTCGCCCTGGACACGGACCCGCAGTTCGGGCCGGACGCGAGAAACGGCTTAAAGCTGGCCGCTCGCTCCGGGCGGGTCGGCGCGCGGTTCTGGTTGGGTGACCTTCCTTTGGCGCTCTCGCTCGCGCCCCAGGGGGCGCTCACGAAGGCGCGAGCGAGAGCGCGTAGATGGTTCTGTCGGGCGTTGTCGTCGAAGAACCGCGATGTAGCAGCATCGCGGTGTCGGGCGCGTGAGCGCCTTCGGAATCAGGTCGATTCCAATGTCAAGTAAGAACGTCTCCAGTGAAGTAGTTTCGGTCGATGAACAGGCTTTCGAGAAACACGAGGAAACGCAGGTCGACGAGGACGGATTCGAGGTCGTCGATGAAACCCCGGAGTTCCGGGCGACGGTCGACATGGAAGTGCAGGCGAAAGTCGATTCCAATCATCCAGATGCGCGGATCGAGGAAGGCCCGGATCACCTGTACGGGAAGACCCTCGAACAGGAGGAGCGCATCGAGGCCCGGGAAGCCGAGTTGGAGCACATCAGTGTCCAGGCGGAACTCAGTCAGCAGGAGGGACGCGCAAAGCGGACGCGGGAGGTCGTCGTCGAGCAGTGTGGCCGGGACGAACCCGAACCGGTGGAGCGCACGGATCCCCGAGAGAAGCTGACGCAGGAGGAACTCGCGGCGGTGAACAAGCAGGCGATGCGGATCAGCGACGAAGTGCAGGGCGGCTGGTCGAGAGCGGTCGTCGCGAAGCAACTGGCCGAGAAGGTGCAGCGCGGCCAGGACGTGACCAAGGCGGTGCTGGAAACGTTGGAGGAGCAGAAGGCGGTCCCCGGTGCAATCGTGCCCATCGCAGATGTGCCGGACGTGCCCGTCGGGGAAGTGACGGTCCAGGGTGAAATTACCGAACTCTGGACCCCAAGTGACAACTCAATTCAACAAGTCGGGCTCATCGAAGATGAGAGCGGGCGCACGAAATTCACGGTCTGGGAGAAGAGCGGGAAAACGGTGGTTCGGGAGGGGCAGACGGTCAGGTTCAGAGCGGTCAAAAAGAACTGGTACCAAGGTCGGTGCAGTCTCGCGATCACGGGCTGGAGCAGGATCGAGTTCCCGGAGCGCGGTCGGTGGTGGGAAGAATAGCCAGTTAGCGCAGCCTTCTTTTTTGCTGTGTGCCGGACCGACCCAGACCCCGCCACCCCACCCTCCGCTCCCGGCCTCCCGCTGGTCGGCCGGCAGCCACGACCGGGCTCCCACGCTTGAGAGGAGCGCAGTGAGACGGCTGTCCAGGGTTGAGAGAGTGGTGTTTGTGTGTACCCAGAGGAGCAGTGGGGGCACAGACAACGTGCCCTGAGCAACGATGTCCAAGGAACATACTCTCACAGCCCGCGAACGGCTTCACATTCCACCTCCGCGAAGCTCACCGGACGACCGACTCACCGATCGTCGAAGCACAGTTAGCCGCCGCACTGGACGCCTGAGAAGACCTACCGCTGATGCACCTGCAGGAGGGGATCTCGGTCATAGACTATGCAGGACACCTAACACCACCAGACACTGAATGGGCTCGACGGGTCGGGACACAGGAGGTGCACAACGTCTCCGAACGCGCCGATAACGGTCCCGAGCGTTCCGGTGAGGACCAAGAGGGCAAGTAAGATCAAGAACGGCCACAGTTCGTCGGCCATCTCAGTCTCGAAGGTGGGAGTCTTCGACCCGAACCAGTTGGAGGGACGGGAAGGGTGCGAAGGGAATTTCCTCCTCGACGAGTTCTTCGAGTGGGATTGCAGCTTCCCGGTCGCCCCATCTCGGGATGTGCTGTTCGAGCACATCGAGTGGGGTAACTACGATGATCTCGTCGTCATCCGGGTACTTCGGAGTCTTGTCGGCCAGCGTTTCCCCGTCCTCGAACTCCCACTCGTCGAGTTCGAGTCCAGGAATGTTCACGACGACCAAGGCGATCGGTTCGTCGGCCTCAGCATCGTGGACGATATCGCCGTAGATGAACTCCGGGTCTTCCTCCTCATCGTCCAGTTCAAGTTCCAAGGCCATATCGAGTGACCGTTGGAGTGGTTCCTCGCGTCCCGGAGGCTGCCATTGTTCTTCGTCGGTACGTCCGTCAGGTGGTCCGCCGCCTTTGCGTGGCATTAGTTGATCACCATGAATTCGTCAAGTGCTGTTTGCGAGCTGTGCAGGGCCTCGATCCTCCAGTTGATAGTCTCGGTCAACCGTTCGGGGTCGTGTTCCCCGTTTGGTTGCCTGCACTCGTCCAGGATCGACGTCTTTCCGGAGAACGCAACGACCTCGTCTGGGGCGT
The DNA here is from genome assembly GCF_003697845.1 of Halobellus captivus. Classification (GTDB taxonomy): domain Archaea; phylum Halobacteriota; class Halobacteria; order Halobacteriales; family Haloferacaceae; genus Halorubrum; species Halorubrum glutamatedens. The sequence goes on from NZ_RDQE01000015.1 coordinate 33,092, forward strand.
GGAGGAGGTGTTCGTGTGAGACCCGACCGTTGAGGTAGATCCGATCCGGGCCGAGCGTCTCGACCAGGGCCTCCAGGTCGTCCCAGAGGTTGAACTTCGAGTTGTACTCGGTCCCGTCGAAGGCACACGACTTCGTGCCGAAGACCTCGAACAGCTCCCGGCAGTGCTCGTAGTGCCACGGTTCCCACCCCACGATGATGGGATAGAGTTCGACGTCGAGTTCGGCATCCTCAACCATACGGTAGAGCGCCTTCTGCCCCTCGACCGATCGCTCAATCTCGCTCAGGAGTTCGCGACGGTCCATCTCGTCGCTGTCCATGACCCAGCGGTCGCCTGGGAAGTAGACGTCGACGATCCCGTCCAGATCCTGTAGCCGCTCGAACTCGTCCTCAGGAGTCCGACCGACCAGGAACTTGTTCTGCTCCATCGAGTTGATGATGAGCGTCTGGTCGGGATGCATGAACGCCTCTCGTGGTTGGTTTACGAACCAAATCGACCGGCGGAACGGTGCTTGGAGGGCCGGGAACTCCTCGACGTTGTAGCCGAAGAGGCGTCTATCGGTGGAAGCACCAGGTTTGGTCTTCGGTACGAACTCGTGCGGGAATCGGTCGCCGGGCATGTCGGATCTCTCTGGCGCGGTTGTGTCTCGGTGGCGCCTGTCGTGACACTACTCACCGCACAGGGATAAGTCTTGTTCGCTTTTGTTCACACAACCACTATTTATTAGGCTTGCCAAAACACAAACTGTCCGAAGAAGCCATAATTCGTCCCACATACGAAGCGTATAACGAAGGTCTTTAGCCTAAACCGCAGACAGAGGGAACTATGACCGAACGAGTCCATATTATCCCAGTTGGATTCGACTTCGAGCGTCTCATCTATCCAATTTCGCAGGGACAGATGGAGGCCGACCGAGTCGTGCTCATCACGCACGAAGGCGATCCAGACGATGAGGCAACGAGTAAGGCCGCGCAACTCGCATCGAATATGACTCGCCGATTGGAAGATTCGTTCAAACTGATTGACGTCGAGGTCCAGCTCGAATCCATCGAAATCGAGGGCATGTTCGACTATGAGACCCTCTATCCGATGGCGTACGACTACATCCTCGACGAACTGAAGGCTGATAACGAGGTTTTCGTCAACATCTCTTCGATGCCTCGCACGGTCGCCTTCGCCTTCGCTACTGCGGCCGACTCGATAATCGCCGAGTTCCAGGAGGATATGGATGAGATTCGAGACCGGCTCCACACCTACTACGTCTCGCCGGAGGAATATCTCGTGCACCGGATGATGGAGGTTCTGGAGAACGCCGCGGACACGCTCGATGATCTGAAGCAGTACGAGGATCTGACCGTGCACAGCCAGTACGAGGAGATCGTGCAGCTGCTCGACCGAATCAACGAAAGCGGTGTGACGGAGGGTGCCCGAGACCTCGACGGGCAGATGTACGTCGAGTTCCCGTCGTCGCCTGGCAGTGACGTTGAGGATTTCGAGAAGACCATTCTGAACTTCCTCTTTGGGAAGGATCCGATTGCGTCGACGTCGGCGCTCGCCGAACAGCTGGCTGAAGAAGAGGGTGAGGAGTACGACGAGTCGTTCCGCAGCCGCGTCCAGTACAACGTCTCGAAACTCGACGAAAAGGGGTATGTGGACCGCGAGAAGGTCGGAAATAGTCTCGAAACGCAGCTCTCGACGATGGGGCGGATGTGGGTAGAAACTCACCGGGGATGAACAGGATCCTCGCATAATGGACACTCCGCGTAGACCGCTCGGTGGTCGTCCTTCTCGTACTCGATGAGGAGCATACCTGCGGGTATCTCGGTGTCGCAAGCCGGACAGGTTCCGAGGATCGATTGTTCCGACGACATGGGGGATGAAGCGCTGGAGCGTGTGACACTGTATTCCAGGCTCCAAGTGTAATAACGGAGTATACGTTCAAAAGTTCGATCCAAGCGAAGTGAAAGTGGAACCCGGAACAAGACCTATGCTGGAACAGTCTGATTATCCGACAGTGTTCGACGACCTCCATCAGACCATCAACAAGATCCGAGGTGACTTCTCCGGTAACAAGGACACCTCTATCGCTGTGGGTCGGGAGGCCGTTCTAGAGAACCTCGAATGGATCTACAGTGGCGTGTGCCTGCTACTCCTCTTTGGCGTGCTGAAGTTCAAGGACGCCGTCCTGCTCGCCGTCTACGGTGGTACACCATTCGTTCTCGACTCAGGCCTCTTCCTGCAATCCGTCCCGTTGCTCAGTCGTGTGCTGCCGCGTGTGACGATGTTGATGGAGCTCGGGATGGAGTTCGGGGCTGTAACCGTCGGTATCTCCCTTGGCGCCGTCTACGGCATCTACAGACTCATTGGCGCGGTGAGGATGGGCGTGCCGTACTACGCAGCACTGAAGCGGGACGATTAGTCCTGCCCCATCATATCCTATGAGAAAGGACTCGATCTGGAGTACAGGAGGTCTAGTGACATTTCGTCGTAGCCCCAGTCGCGGACCTTGTTCCACTTCTTGCCGTTCTTACGGCAGGCATCGAAGTTCCCCCGACTCCCTGTGTAGGCACTTCAGTCCAGCATAGAGTCTATTGTCCCCTCAATGGGTGAGGGGCTCGCCGTACTGGCGAGTTCCCTGAACACGGTGAGAACCATGGCAATCAGAGACATCTACGAAACTGACTTCGACGAGGACGTCCAGACGGAGTCGAGCGCTAATCTGTGTCCCGAGTGCGACGGGCGGGTCACTACCAACGCAGTCGAAACCGTCTGCGAGGACTGCGGCCTCGTCATCGACGAGCAACGGATCGACCACGGGCCAGAGTGGCGAGGGTTCGACGAAGACGAACGGGAGCGCACGGGCGCTCCGTTGACGGCGGCGCGGCACGATCGAGGGTTGTCGACGGAGATCGGCCGCGGGACCGATGCGAACGGGAACGAACTCTCAGGACAGAAGCGACGGCGGCTCGCTCGGATGCGGCGTGAACAGACCCGTGGGCGGTTTCAGTCGAAAGCTGAACGCAACCTCGCACACGGGCTTAGTGAAGTCCGCCGGATCAGTAGTGCGCTCGAACTGTCCGAGACGCTTCGTGACCAGGCCTGCCAGCTCTTCCGGAGTGCCCAGAACGAGGACCTCCTGCAGGGCCGGTCGATCGAGGCGATGGCCGCCGCGAGCGTCTACGGCGCGTGTCGGTGTAACGGACGACCACGAACGCTCGACGACATCACCGAGTCGGCGCGCGTCGAGCAATCGCGGGTGACGAACGCATACACGACGCTGAATACGGAACTTGGCCTGCCGGCCCAGCCGGTGACGCCCAGTGCGTTCGTTCCGCAGTTGGCGTCTGAGCTCGACGTCTCCGATCAAATCCGGCAGCGGGCTCGGCAGCTGGCAGAAGCATCCGAATCGACCGGAGCAACCACGGGGGTTCGACCATCCGGGTTCGCCGCAGCCTGTCTGTACAAGGCCGGACGCGAAGACGGGCGGTGGCTCACCCAGTCGGACATCGCTGAAGTAGCGAACGTCTCAGTGGTCACCGTGCGGACCCACCGTGACACACTGGACGAACTGGCTGTCTAACGCCCACACTGCTGATTTTCGGTTGTATGTCTGTAGGCTGATTGATGTGAGAGCCATTATTTAAACCCGAAGACGAAGCATGATACGGCCAGCTCACTCTATGACCGACCAGTACGCCGACTACGAAGCCCTCCGACCGCTCGGCGAAGCGACCCACGTTCCCGACGACCAACTCGCCAGTAGTAGTGGCGAGCCCCGGCGGCAACGCTCTGGTGGCGTCGACACGGACTATCCAGACGACCCGACAGCAGATGCGACCGAGTGCGCTTCCTGTGGAGCGTCAATCCCCGCTGGCCAGTCGAAGTGCCGGTTCTGTCTCACGAACCATCTCGAAGGAGCCGACGACCAGGACACATCGAATGTCGAACGGACTCTCCTCCACGTCATCCAGCTGCTCGTAGAGGCGTCGACGTTCTACGGCGCCGTCGCGAAGGGATCTGCTGCGGCCACCCTCCTCGCGAAGGGAGATGATGACCCAGTAGTCGATGACTGCAAGCTAATCTATGATCTCGACGAGGAACCGGCCCCACGGCTTGTCGATCAGTGGCCCTCGCTCCCCTCGGCGACACGGGTCACGTCTGAATGTGGTAATCAGCTGCTCGCGGCTGCTCGTGAGCGGACGGCGTGGACAGAGACGACGCAGTCCTGTCACGACGGCGAGCACACGACGTTCCTCTACGAGGAAACCGGGAGTGGGGTTCACTCCGAAGATCGTCTTGCAAGCCTACGTGAGGACGCAGACGGCGACCTCTGGCTGGTGCCAGCGATTGCGGTCCAGGAATCCGTTGACAAGACCGATACCGAACAGCCACGACGCGAGCGCCCGAAGAGAACTCACCTCGAGTGTCGGGAGTGTGATCGGAAGACTAAGCATCGATTCCGCGAGTTCGAGGCTGTCCCCGATGACGAGTGGACCGGGCAGCCAATGTGGGGCTGTCAGCGGTGCGGCACGCCACGCTACGGGCCCGAACCCGAAGCCGATCAGTAAAGACGACGTCAAATTAACCAACAATTCTGGTGTCGGCTCGGAGTTGTTGGTTAACAGAAGCCAGCTCGCGACCACCCGACGATACCACACCTGCTGACTGCCCGCCGGTGTTTTTCGGCGCCGAGAATTGGCGGAGGCGCACACATGGATCCACGAGACACCCCCGGCTATCGACTCCACCGCGCGCTCAGTAGCCTCACCAGTATCGACAGCGACCAATTGGAGCCCGCTGATCGAGAGCGAATTAGCACCGCGACGACGCTCCTCGAGCAGGTAGATTTTCTCACCCAACCGAATACGACGAGGGACGGTGACATCAACAGAGAATCCTGACAGCTCGACGCATCGGCAGCGCAACGTCATGTGGCCGTCACAGCGTGAGCAGTTGCTCGCCCCCTGAAAGGGTGCGGGGGCGCGAGACCGCTCCCGAGAACAATCCATGGCAACATTGCAAGCCGCAACGACATCGACCGGCGCGCTCGTATCGGATCCACAGGCAGTCCGCGAGCTCTGTGAGAACCACTGCTTCGGGACGCTCAACTGGGAAGTGGACGACGACGGCGAACTCGTTATCTGGGGCTACGACAGCTTCGAAGTGTACGAGGCCCGTGAGAACGGTCTTCCTGACTACGACGGTGGCATCGTCACTCACGAGTTCCTCCGGTCGCTCGCGGAGTATCTCGAACCGAACGAAGAATTCGACATCCAGACAGCCGGATTTACCAAGTGCCGGTTTCCCGTGCTGGCGAAACGGTACGTCGTTCGCGACGGCGAAGTCCTCCACGCGGACCTCAGTTCCCCCGACCCGATCGACGAGTAGCGTTGTTCGTCCCCCGGGAGGGGTGCGGGGCGATCCAGTCGTGGGTCGTCCTGCAAGGAGATTGTTCAATGGGCCACCGCGCACTCGTTGCGTACGAACGCACAGACGGACAGTACACGCTCCACTACTCTCATTGGGGTGCAGCGAATCTCAAGCTCAAGCACCGAATCTCGGCCGAAACACCGTTCGGTGGCGACGACACCGACTCGAAGTGGGCGAAACAGCTGCTGGCGGAACTGGCCGATGGCCTCGAAGCAGATGGCGTCGACGGCTACCTCGCCGGCGAGGATCGTCCGTCGTCGGTCGTCAAGCCGAAGCCCCGTGCCACCGGGCTCACCCTCGACGAGATCGTCGCGGACCACCTCGACTATCTCCACCACGAGGCGATCTTCGTGGTGTCACCCACCTTCGAGGTGACCGCCTATCGGACGCTGTGGTTCGGGCTGCAGTACGACTCGGAGACGGTCGAACAGGGAGAGACCGTCGGGAACGGCGCGCTCGCGACGGTGCGCTGGTACGACGGCAAGCCGGTCGGCGACGGCCACCTACAGGGACAGTTCGCGGCCCTCAAAGACGTCGTCGGCGACATGCTCGATAAGGGCGTCTTCACGCCGTCAACGGCGATACAGTATCTGAAACGGAAGCTCGCTGAGCGGGTCGGAGACCGACAGGAGCTGCTCATTCCGACCGGAGAATCACCCTTCGAGACAGCGAGTCTCGGCAAGCCGTAACACCAATCCCTTAGTGGATATCGGGGGACGTCTAAGTATGTCAAATCAGTCTGAAGATGACGTTCGTGTTTGGCTTGTCGAACGGACGTACTCCGATGACGAGCAGAACCTGATCATCCTCACCTACGCAACACCCGATGGAGAACAGTACTATCGGAAGGAACGCGCACTCACGTCCTTCACCGACGTCCGAGATACGACAGCAGCAGTCGATGCTGAACCCGGCAATCTTGGCATGGTCGATGACCCCGACCTCCAGGAGCAATACGCGGCCGAAGCACAGCGAATGCAGGAGGTTCACGACCCGGACGACGTGATCTGATACCCGCCAGTAGACATCGCCCCAAGCCATGGGTTATGTCGTGGCAGGCCTTAGTCGGGGTATGCGCGAACTCGTCTTCGCTCTCGAATACGAGCCCGGCTGCAACAGGGTGGCGGACGCCCTCGCAGACCACCCCGACGCTCGCGTTCGTTCACTCTCGCTGCACGCCACTGCCGACCAGCTCTGGCGAGTCGACCATGCCACCGGCACTCCGGACGCACTCGACGCCATCGAGGACGCGTTTCGCAACAGCGACTACTACGCCGACTGTCTCGCCACCGAGGACTGCGGCGCAACCCAGACCACCCGTGTCCTCGACCGCACGGACGACACGCTCATCCTCTACTCCGACTGGGAGCGGACCCCTGCCTGTGCCTCAGTCCCCCACATCGCCCGCGACCACCTCGGCGACGGTGTGCTGTTCGAGACCCGTCACGAGGGCCGCCACTACACGTGGCGGCTCATTCACTCCGACGAGGGCGATGTGGCGGCGTTCTTCGATTCCCTCGGGGTTGCCGTCGGGGAATGCGCCCAGATGGAGATGCTCCGCACCGCGGATACGACGACATCAGCTGGGGGAGGCGACGGGACACCGAGCGGCCTGCCGCCAGCACAGGAGGCCGCACTCCAGGCCGCTGTCGAACACGGCTACTACGAGTCACCCCGCGAGGTCGACGTCGGCGAACTCGCCGAGCATCTCGACGTGCCACGGTCAACACTCACCTACCGACTCCGTCGGGCGGAAGAACATTTGGCGAAGCAACATGTCGCCGGCGAGCGGGTAGCGGAAGAACGGCTGGCATCGCACTGAGGGCCGCAGTTGGAATATTCCAACAAAGACATATGGAACTCCCACTCCTACCGTGAGGTAATGACAGAGAATCCGGACGCAGCAGGAGAAACGAGCGGCGGCGGACAGCGACGTGAGCTGACCGCCCGCCTCGCCGTTCCCGAGATGGACTGTCCCTCTTGCGCCCAAAAGGTGGACAAGAGCCTCCAGCGTGTCGACGGCATTACTGACGCCACGCTCCAGCCGACCACCGGCACGGCCAACGTCACGTACGACCCTGATCGGACTAGCGAAGCCGACGTAATCAAGGCGATTGAAGGCGCCGGCTACGAGGTCGTCGGGGGCTCGGACGCTGAGGGCGATGATGAGGACAACCAGGCGACCGACGGCGTCGACATCGCGCCACCATCGGAGGTCTGGACGAGTCCTCGCGCGAAGAAGACGTGGCTCGGCGCGGCGTTCGTCACGCTCGGCCTCCTCTTCGAATTCCTCCTCACCGGACAGAACGTCACGGTGGCGAGCGTCCTCGAGTACCCGCTCCACATCGCAGATGTCCTGTTCCTCGGCGCCGTCGCCGCCAGCGGCATCCCCGTCGTCCGTAGCGGGTACTACTCCGCGAAGAACCGAAGCCTCGACATCGACCTGCTGATGGGGACGGCGATCATCGCGGCGACCGGTATCGGCTACTTCGTCGAGGCCGCCACGCTGGCCGTCCTATTCAGCATCGCCGAGCTGCTCGAGGACTACGCGATGGACAGGGCACGGGACTCCCTGCGCGAGCTGATGGAACTCTCGCCCGACGAGGCGACCGTCCTTCGCGATGGTGAGGAAGTGACCGTTCCCGCCGAGGAGGTCGACGTTGGCGAGACCGTCGTCGTCCGCCCCGGCGACAAGATTCCGCTCGACGGAACGGTCATCGACGGCGAGAGTGCAGTCGACCAGTCGCCGATCACGGGCGAGAGCGTCCCCGTCGACAAGACTGCCGGCGACGAGGTCTACGCCGGCGCGATCAACGAAGAGGGGTACCTCGAGGTAGAGGTCACCTCGACCGCTGGCGATTCGACGCTCTCGCGCATCATCGAGATGGTACAGGGCGCACAGGCGAAGAAGACCGAGTCTGAGCAGTTCGTCGACCGCTTCTCCGGCTACTACACACCCCTCGTCGTTGTGCTGGCAATCCTGACCGCCGCTATCCCGCCGCTGGTTATCGCCGACCCCATCTCGGTGGACGTGGCCGGGTACGGGTTCACTTTCGCCGGCGACTGGCAGACCTGGTTCATCCGCGGGCTCACCCTGCTGGTAATCGCCTGCCCCTGTGCGTTCGTCATCTCCACACCCGTCTCGGTGGTGTCGGGCATCACCAGCGCCGCGAAGAACGGCGTCCTGATCAAGGGCGGCAACTACCTCGAAGCGATGGGCGAAGTCGATGCCGTCGCGCTCGACAAGACGGGGACGCTCACGAAGGGCGAACTCGCCGTCACCGATGTCGTCCCGGTCGGCGACACCACTGAGGATGATCTGCTCCGTCGCGCCGCCGGGCTGGAGCGGCGCAGTGAGCACCCCATCGCTGCGGCGATTCTCGCCCGTGCTGAGGAGGCGGGCGTGGGCGACCTGCCCGACCCGAGTGGCTTCGAGAGCCTCACGGGGAAGGGCATCCGGGGCGAGATCGACGGCGAGACGTACTATGCGGGCAAGCCCGCGCTCTTCGAGGAGCTGGGCTTCGACCTCGCTCGAGCACGCCGCGAGACAGACGGCGGCGTCGTGGCGGAAGAGGCGACCGAGGCCGACGACGGGGCGTTCGCCGAGGACGCGCTCACCTCACTGGAGCGGGAGGGCAAGACGGTCGTTATCGTCGGGACGGAGTCGGAACTGCTGGGTGCAATCGCCATCGCCGACGAGGTGCGCCCGGCCTCGAAGCGGGCTGTCGAACGCCTGCACGAGCTGGGCGTCGAGCGCGTGGTGATGCTGACCGGGGACAACGAGGGCACCGCCCGCGCCATCGCCGAGCAGGTCGGTGTCGATGAATATCGCGCCGAACTCCTACCCGACGAGAAGGTCGACGCAGTCGAGGAGTTACAGGCGGAGTACGGGGAGGTCGCGATGGTCGGCGACGGCATCAATGACGCCCCCGCGCTGGCCACTGCGGAGGTCGGCATCGCGATGGGCGCGGCGGGCACCGACACCGCCCTCGAAACGGCTGATATTGCGTTGATGGGCGACGACATCGGGAAACTCCCGTACCTGTACGACCTGTCGCATACGGCCAACGGCGTGATCCGGCAGAACATCTGGGCGAGCCTCGGCGTGAAGCTTCTGCTCGCGTTAGGCGTGCCGCTGGGCCTGGTCAGCGTTGCGCTGGCAGTCGTTGTCGGAGATATGGGGATGAGCCTCGGCGTCACCGGGAACGCGATGCGGTTGTCACGAATCGAGCCCGATCGAATCATCGACGCCTGATTCTGCGGCGGGAAGTGCGGGCAGGACGCTCTTCTTTCGGGACTTACCTCCGCTACATCGAGACTAGTTGTGGTTTGTCTGGGGCAGAAAGGACTGAGCCCCACCGTTGGCTCGTGATTTGATGCCCGAGAATTCAGACGACGATCCATTCCACGATTGCGAGTTAGATCCCGACGCAGTCCTCGGGACGCGCACCTTCCACGATGTCCTGTTCACCGATGAGACGGAGACACCGGTGAACGTGCTCACTGGCGAGACGCCCGCACATTCACAGGCGACCGTCGAGGAAGCGAAGGAGTTCGCTGCGAGTATTGACACCGACACGCCACAGATTGCACTTCCGGCGTCAGTTGAGACGCAAATCGAGACGCAGAGTAAGCCCTACACGTCGGCTGCGTTCTTCCACTTCAAGGCGACGGGCTCGCTAAGGCGTCACCGCGCCTACCACGCCGCATATGACTCGGATGCGTTCACCGTCGACTTCGAAGCTGACTACGAGTCCGGAAACCTGACCATCACAGTCGATCGAACGAACGAGTCCTAAGAATCGACCGCTAGATCAGGGTTTTTCGAGCGCCGGCGATGGGTGCCGGCGCAGCAGGAGCGAACGATCAACCACTCCCGGTGCGTCGGCGTTTCGAGGTGTTCGAGATGCACATGGTAATTTACGCTCTGGTAGAAGAATCGACCCACGACGACGCACTGGCCAGCGGAAAGTCGGTGTTCGACCGCCTGGTCGGCGCGGACCCACACGCCGGCGCTGTCTTCGACTACCACGTGACGTTCGATGAGGAGGACACGTCCGTTGCGGGGAAGGCGCGATGGGGTGAGTTACCGACTGCAGCCCCCGTCGACTCCGATGACGGCCAAGACCTGCTTGAGCGTGGCTGGGAGGCGACGAAAGAGGAGTTCGAGCGCAATCTCGAACGGGTGAGGGAGGCACTTGACGAACTTTCCGATGAGGAGATCATGCGCGACGAAGATCTCGCTCGGCACGCCTTCCACCAGGTCGGCGCCTACGACGGGCCAACGATCTTCCTGTACAACGAATATGCGAACGGGATCCGTCACCGTGAGCAGCTGGATCGAGTGCTGGAGGAGAGCGAGGAACTCTGGATCGTGCCCGCCGACGTCCACTTCTAACAGATGTCCCGGATCACAAATTGGAAGCGCGAGAGTCGGTCGCCCACACTCGCATACCGGAACACCGAGACCGGAGCTCGGGCAGTCTTACACCGAGCACCGGACTCGTACCGCTACAAGTGGCGTGGCGTAATCCTCGTCGACGGCTACCCAGTGTGGTCGCGGGGGTACGAGACGAAAGACGCGAAATCGTTCCGTAACGAGCTCCGGGAACGGCCAGCGCCCGAACTGAGTTGTCCCGAGTGTCCGAACAGCGATGTGGCAATCGGCGGAAAAACGGCTGACGGCGCGAAGGTTCAGCGCTGGGTCGAGTGTCGGAACTGTGGGTACGAAACATCCTCGCGAATCGTGTACGGCGCCGAGCGCTGATTGATAGGAGCGTATCTGCGGTGACGTTTATTTTGGGCCGGAATGGGTGGCCCGTCTCAATCGGGCCAGATTCACAGATGAGTCTGGAAGTCATCGACCGCCACAGCGAAGCACTGTTCGAGTTCCTCTGGTGTCCCGTCTGCGGGCACGAGATATTCAGTCACATTCCGTTCGAAGGTGTGTTCTGCAAGAACTGCAACACACAGGTCGAACTCCAAGAATCCCGAGAGACACGCGGCTACGAGGAGGCCGTGCTCGCCTGCTTCGACACCCACTCAACGTGGAACCTCCACGTCGACGAAAAGCTCCGTCGCGATCTACCCGATGGGTCGGCACGGGTGAAGATCCTCGGCGCACCGGGTGCCTACGAGGTCGACTGGTGGAGTCCAGCACCCGGCGATGACTGGCAGCCGGTCGAGCGTGGTGAATTCGATGAGGTCGACGAACCAGCCGATATCTCCCATCTCGCGTAGGGGCAAGCAGTCCCTGTGACTGTTTTTCACCCCCTGAGGGGTGCGGGGGTGCTCGAACGAGTAGCTCCCGAACAGACCAATGAGTAGACCTAGCGACACACACTCGATTGAACAGACACACCCAGCGAGCGACTGCGACATCGCCTACGTCGGGTATCGGCAGAGCGGGCAGGCTATCGTTGAGAAACGTCCCGGCCAAGAACGGCTCACACCAGAGCGGAGTCTCGCGCTGGTGAATCACAGTCCCTCGGGATTCGAATGGGGATATGGTGGTAGTGGTCCGGCACAACTCGCGCTCGCACTCCTCCTCGACTACACAGGTGACGAAGCGTTCGCCCTCGACCACTACCAGGCATTCAAAACCGAGGTCGTGAGCCAACTGGACTGTGCTGGGTCTGCTGGACGCTGGCGACTCACCGGGGCCGAGATCGACGCAATCCTTCACGAAACACCCGGCGAGCCGGCCGCACCGTCCATCTGAATATCAATCACCGAAGGTAACCCATGTCAGAACATACCCAACCATCTCGTGCGGATGACGAATCGACCGCAGCCAGTGAACAGACGACACGAACGGAGTACGTCGAACGCAGTGACGTCGGCGTCTCCCTCACCGTGAAGCTTACTCGCGGGACGGGCACCCGCGATCAGGACAAAATCGTGGCCAAAGCGAAAGGCAAGACTCTCGAAGACGCTCGCGAGGACATGGAGATTCTTCGGGAGTACATCCACGATCTCGCTGAGGACGCCCGCCAGATCCAACCCGAGGAAGAAGACGAGTAACGGCGGGGGCTGTTTTTTGTCGCCTCAGCAGTGACGGAGGCGATCATCAGTGAGCAATCCAGACGGTCAAACAACAGACGCAAGCGATCTTTCGCCAGAACAACGGCTCGAGCCATCGAATACGCGACTCATCAACGCTGGTATCGTGACGATCAACAATATGGAGACGCTGCGAGCCTGCGTCGCCTACGAGAACGCGAATCAGCAACGGGTCCAGATCCTCCGCCAGCTTGAACAGCGGGCCAGCGAACTCCGCGCACAAGACGATTGACCCAACGCCCGGAGGTGTCTGTCGGAGCCTCGGTGGGTGGAGGCTCAATCCAGATGAGCGATCGACCAGAGATCGAGATTCAACGACAGACCGCATTCGGTGACGATGGCCAACTCGAAGTAACCGAAACAAGCGTCGAGACCTCGCTTGAGGACTTCGGCGCTGACGTGGATCATCGTGACCGGGATTCACGTCTTGATCAGCCCGAGGCGTGTGAGTTCGGCGTCGACGATCGACCCGAAGTTGAGCAAACATCCGAGGGAGATCAGTCAACACTCTTCGCTGATACGGACGAGGATCAGCAGACCCTCGCTGGCGACGATGCAGCCGCTCGCTGTCTCTTCGAAGAATAGGCTTGCCTCTATCAGTTGGTTGTCTGATGAATTGTTATACTGAATTCTAACTTTGAAGCGACGTTGAGGGTCTAATAGCCGGTGGTGGTTTTTCGACCCCCAGCAGGGGTGCGGGGAATCCGAACGCCCGCATTCAACCGATGGAGACGAATTCGACTACCGACCCACGAGCAGTCGTACAGGATACGGATGAGCGATGTCAGGCGAGTACAGACCGCGTCGAGTACGTCGGGATGCGTGTCGACGGAACGCCAGTTGTCCTGAACCTCACCGCACACGAACGCCTCTCCCCCCATCAAAGTCTCGGTCTCGTGCGGCATAGCCCGGCGGGATTCGACTGGGGCTACGTCGGGAGCGGACCGGCACAGCTCGCCTGTGCGCTCCTCCTCGATTATACCGACGACGAAACTGTCGCCCAGCATCACTACATCCAGTTCCGCAACGACGTGGTCAGTCAGCTGGTGTGTGATGGCCCGGCCGACTGCTGGCACCTCACCGGGGAGGATATCGAGGCGGCACTCGCTGAATTCGAAGAGTACCGAGCACTCACGCCAGATGGTGGGACGCCGTCATCGTCACTACCGGCGAACTGGAGTGCGGTGAGCCGGACAGATCGGACAGTCTTCCAACGTCGGGATATCGACCACTACGTCGTCCTCGCCGAAGGGAGCGAGGAGTGGTTGATCATACTTTGTGCGCAGGGGGACCGGGCGTATCCCGCCCCACTCGACCATCGAACACTTCCGGTCGAGAACAATCCTGCTTCAACCGTGCAGGCACTCGTCGCTGAGAGTAACGATCTCGTCGAGCCAGAGGAGGACATCTGATGGAGAACATCCGACTCTCGCGGGCCACGTACCAACTCATCGAACGCGCCGTCACGGCGCTGGAGTGCATCGGCCGAGAACTCGAGCGATACAACGACCGGCATGAGCGAACAGCTGGGAAAGACACAGATGAGACGAATCCCAGCGAATCATGACTGACGAAGCGACGCTTGACTACTTCGAGGGCGAGAATTCAGCCGGTGAGTCTCGCTCGCTCACGCTGGAAGAGCGACTCCTCGCCCCGATATCCCCGTCCATCGGTCTGCGGGTGATTCCCGGTCGCGAGGATCCGCTCTATCTCCAAAATCGGGGAACAGAACGGTATCTTTTCCGCGACGATCACGACCGGTGGTTCATCCTTCAACCCTCGGCGAAGGACTCAGAAGAGGCGTTCGTCCGCTGGGTGTATCTCCCAGCAGACCGGCCCGAACGGCTGGCACAGTCAGCGCTTCGTCGACGGACAGTGACCGGCTATGATTATGTTCAGCGGTCGGCCGCACCAGATCCAGTCAGGTCGACGGTGACGGCGATGTTCGTCACGGAACGCTGGCCTGAGACCGCCTACGAGTGTGGGTCGTGTGAGACGCTGTTCGACACGTCACGAGAGCACGCCCTCCACTGCTGGGACGACCATCCGTGGGTGCCAAATCCTGAACAGGTGCGCCGTCGACGCGAAGCCGACGAGTGAATTGAAGAGCCGAAGCCAGGTGTCGGGACCGTCCAGATGATTAACCAACAGTACTGGATTTTTGGGTAGAATGTTGGTTAAGAGGTTGTTTTTGCGCCCGTGAGAGGGGCGCAGGGCGCGTGATGAGAGCGCTGTCGCGGGTGACGAATTCAATTTCGAGGAGACAAGATGAAAGACCCAGAATCCAGAACCGTGTTCGCCGGCGTCGACGGACGAACCGATACAGAACTACCCGACTGGTACCGCCGGAAGAAAACGGTCGACGAACCGAAGTCCTTCGCCGAGACGATTCGTGACCTCCCCCAGGCCGTCGAGACGACAGTCGCATACCGGAATCCCTACTCCGACGAGTGGGTCGAAACGGATCGCTTCAACGCCTTAGTCGAGCCGACGAGAGCGCGCGACCACGCGACAGACGATGAGCCCGGCGCAGACCCATTATTTCACGTCCCCACGGACAGTTACGCGATCATCAACCCGGTGGACGTGTACAGGCCCTTGGAAGAGGTCCTTCGCGAGGAGACCATCGACGGGACGCCGCTGGATGACGTGATGTTCGGCGAAATCCGGCGCTACCGGGGCGGTGGCGAGGTCCATATGGACGTGATGTTCGACGGCCTCGAAGTCCGGCTTCCCGGCCGGGCGGACCCGATCACGATGGGCGTGACCTCCGGCTACGACTTCTTCGGTGAGCACGCAGTCTACGTAGAGGGATTCGCTCAGGACGGGTACTGCTCGAATTCGATGCGCTCGCTCACCGATAAGGAGGTCATCAAGCACGTCGGGGACGTTCGGGACTTCCGGACCTGGTGGGAAGAGATTCTCGCACAGGTCGAGCTCGTCGCCGACGACCTCTTCGAATTCATCCGTGACGCCCAGGACATCGACCTCGACTTCTCCGAGCTCCCGTTCACCGTCACCGAGTTTTACAGCCTGCTAGGATTCCCGGACTATCTCGCAGAGCGTGCTGCCGAAGATGCCGAGGCGAACGCAGCGTCGCCGTTCGAGATCGATATGTGGACACTGCACTCCGGCGCGACATACGCGCTCACCCACTTCTTCCAAGGCAAGGAGGGTGCGTCGCTGGACGGCTACGTTCGCACGGCCAACGACATCCTGTTCAACCCGGAGGGCACCATCGAGCGCGTCGAGCGAGCCTACGAGGAGCAGCTGGAAGCAGACGGAGACGACGGGTCCCAGGCGTCGCTCGCCGGCGAGCGGGCACTCGCGAGCATCGAGCGCGTCAACGATGATCTGCAGGAGAAGGTCGACCAGTTCGAGGAACGTGAGGACGCGCTCCGTGAGAGATTCCAGGATGCGATGGGTTGATTGTCGGAGCGGCGTTCACTGAAACGATCCTCAAATAGTAGTTTACGTGAGCTGTTCCGGTTCCTCGTTATATTCGACTACTAATTCGACATCCTCAGGACCGAGTTCATCGCGTTCCGCTTCCAGCGTCTCAAGAGCGTCTTTGACAGGGAAGAAATCCGGCTTCTCGAGTGCATCTTCTGTCGCCCAGGCGTATCGAATCGTTCGCTCGGAATCGATAAGGAACACGGCACGCTGCGGGACGCGCTCGTGGTTCTCCCATTCGTCATAACAGACATCATACAACTCGGCAACCCGCCCGGAGCTATCACTAAGTAACGGGAAATTGAGGCCGTATTCCTCGGCGAATGCTCGGTGGGCGTAGACGCTGTCACCAGAAATTGCCCAGACATCGAGCGCCGGCGTCAACTGAAACCACTCTGCATCGCGAATCGCACACAGTTCGTTTGTACAAACAGGACTGAAATCAAACGGGTAAAAAACTAGCAACGCAGCCCGATTATTGGCAGTTGTCTCATCCAAGCTGTACTCGGTTTGTTCTCCGTCACGGAGACCTGGAAGAGTAAATGACGGTGCAGACGCTCCCTCGTTTATCATGCGCCACAGTAGCACACGAAGAAAGGATAGTCTTGGGGTTAACACCCCCACCTGAATGGAGGAGCTTCAGATGTGGGATGTAATTCACTGGAGTCCGTACGTCAGGAGTTCGCCGTCGCCCACTCAAGAAGCGGTTCTAATCTCGAACGAATCTCATCCCCCTCGTCAGTTAGCGCGTATTCGACGCGTGGCGGAATTTCGTTGTACTGCGTCCGTGAAACGAGGCCCGCCTCCTCAAATTCGTCGAGGCGTTTCGAGATCGTGGACGTACTCGCAGTCGGGAGGTGCTCCTCGATCTCCGCGAACCGCAGTGCATCGTGTGCGCCGATGATGCTGACGAGTTGCATCGCGTATTTCCGGCTCAACGTGTTGATCACTCCTGTGAGCGGGCAGTAGCACGTCCCGTCGACCTCGCACGCGGGCGCCGATGAAGTAGTATCTGCCATAGCTTCGTGGCCTCCAACCTACTCTATAGCTTTGGACTCTGGAGTATAATAACTTTCCGTCGTAAAGTATAGACACAAATGACCCACACGTCCGACTATGATCTCGTGATCCTCGGCGGCGGAGCCGCTGCCTTCGCCGCCATCACCGAAGCGAGCCGGAGAGATCTCTCGACGGCGATAGTGAACGCGGGACTACCAATCGGCGGGACCTGCGTGAACGTCGGCTGTGTCCCGAGCAAGCATCTGCTCGCCGTCGCCGAGAGCGGCGCTGCAGCGTCGGAGAATCCTTTCGATGCCGTCACATATCCCGAGGCACCGACCATCGACTGGGCCGATGCACTCGATGGGACCGACGAACTCGTCGAGCGGTTCCGGCAGCAGAACTACGTCGACGTCGCCGAGCACTTCGAGACCGACATCTACGAGGGCTACGGCCAGCTGGTCGACAGCGAGGGACGCAGTCCCTCGGGCAACCGGAACGCGACGCGTTCCGGTGACGACACGACCATCGAGGTCGTCGACGGTCCCGACAAAGGGACCCGAACCACCGGCGAGAAGGCTCTCGTCGCGACGGGGAGTTCGCCCTGGGCACCGCCCATCGACGGCCTCGACGACGTCGACTACTACACCAGTGAGACGATCCTCGAAGAACGCGACCTTCCCGAGAGTATCGTGATGCTCGGCGGTGGGTACATTGCCCTCGAATGGGGTCAGATTCTTCACCGCGTCGGCGTCGACGTGACGATCCTCCAGCGCTCCGAGCGCGTCCTCTCGGATATGGAAGGCCAACTCGCTCAGGAGCTCCAGCGGGCCCTCCACGAGGAGGGTATCGACATCGTGACCGGCAACGACTTCAAACGAGTTCGGACCGCAGCGACCGACGGCAGCTCCCAGCCGAGCCAGCAGGACGTCACGGTGGAGACCGTCGTCGATGGCGAGGAGCGAGCGGTCACCGCCGAGGCGCTGTTCGTCGCAACTGGAGTCCAGCCCAATAGCGAAAATATCGGTCTAGAGAGGGTGGGCGTCGAGACGGAGCCTGACGGGGCGATCCGCGTCGACGAGTACTTCCAGACCACAAATCCCGACATCTACGCGGCGGGCGACGTAATCGGCGAGCCCGAACTGGAGACGGTCGCCGCCAAGGAGGGCAACCACGCCGTCAAGAACGCCTTCGGCAGCGCGGAGCTACGCTCCGTGGGCCGTTCGAGCGGGCAGAGCCCGCGAGAAGACTACGAAGGTGTCACCATCGACTACGACACCGTCCCGGCGGTCGTCTTCACCAGCCCCGAGGTCGCAGCCGTCGGGACGACAGAGCGCGAGTATATGAACAAACACGGCATCTGTTCCTGCCGGACAGTTCAGATGGAGGACGTACCGCGGGCGAAAGCCGTCAGCAACACGGATGGGCTCGTCCAGGTCGTCAAACACCACGAGACCGACGAGATCGTCGGCGTCCACATAGTCGGGCCTCGTGCCGCAGACATGATCATGGAAGCGACGTTGGCGGTGAAGTTCGGCCTGACCGTCGACGACATCATCGATACGGTTCACCCCTTCCCGACGTTCTCCGAGGCGTTCAAACAAGCCTGTCAGGCCTTCCGCCGGGATACGTCCAAGATGAGCTGCTGTATCGAGTGAGCCTTAGTCGTCGGTCGAGAATACGTCGTCAAGTGTGCCGCTCTCGCCCAACTCAATGAGGGCACGGTTCAGGAGTTCGCGAACGATGAACTCCTCGTAGTGCTGGGTGTCGCAGTACTCACAGGGCTTCATTTCGCGGGCGACCGCCTCGATCTCAGTACCGTGTTTCGTATACAGCGTCTCAATGAGGGATGCCAACTCCTCGGACGTGGTGGACTGCGCCCCCGCAAGGGTTTCGTCTGCTTCTTCCGGGAGCTCATAGGAGAAGACCCGCGTGTTCGACTTGTAGAACTTCCGCGTTCCGCCGCCAGCTTCCTCGAGCCGGGCGATCTCGACCATTCCCGCATCCTTCAGGACGTTCACGTGGTGGCGCACCGTCGTCTCGGCCTTCTCCTCACCGCGACGATGCAGTTCGTCGTGAATCTCTTCGATCGTCATTTCTTCGGCAGCGAGCATATCGAGGATCTTCGCCCGGACGTCGTTCTCCAACGCTTTCGCTTTCTCCGGGTCTGTCGTCACGACTTCGCGGATCGGCACGTCGGATTCGAGGAGCGCCATTCTTGTGAGGACATAGGGGAACGACGATAGTAAGAGTAACGCCACACACTCGACAGCAGTCTTAGTTATTCGATACCGCTATAATCATAGTCGTAATGGTTATCCACTTCGCTGGGTAACTAGCGACCACGATGGGAACGACACAGGAACAATTCAACGTCGGGGGGATGTCCTGCTCGTTCTGTGCCGAGAGCATCAAGAAGGCCTACAGCCGGACCGACGGCGTCGAGGACGTCGACGTGAGTCTCGCCCACGAGGAGGTCCTCGTTCAGTACGACGACAACATCCTGAGTGAAGTCGAAGTGAAGGACACGCTCCGGGATCTCGGTTATACCATCCGCGACCCGGACAAAGCGAAGCGATACGAGCAACAGCAGGCCGAACTCGCCGACGGCAAGCACCGTCTCCTGCTCGCCGGCGGCGCATCCATCGTCGTTGCCGCGCTGATGGGCTGGATGATCGTCGTGATGGGACGCTTCGAGTCGGCATCTCTCGTAATGGATCTGGTGACGCTGGGGCTGGCGCTCGGGACGATGTTCGGGCCTGGCCGCTACATCAAAAAGAAAGCCTTCCAGAGCCTCCGCCGGGGGATCTTCAACCAGCACGTCCTCCTGGAGGCAGGCGCGTTCGCAGGGTTACTTGGTGGGTTGCTCGGTCTGTTCGTCTTCCCGAGCTTCCCGACCGTCCACTTCTTCGCCGTCTCCGTGTTCATCACCACCTACCACATTCTCTCGGAGTACACCAGCCTCATCGTCCGTACACGGGCTTCCCAAGCCGTCCAAGGCCTTCTCGACCTCCAGCCCGACACGGCACGCCGAGTCACCGACGACGGTGATGTCGAGGAAGTCCCAGTCGACGACCTCGACGTTGGCCATCGCGTCCGCGTCAAGCCCGGCGAGAACATCCCCGTCGACGGCACCGTCGCCGAGGGTGAATCGACAGTCGACGAGTCGGTCGCTACCGGCGAGTCCATCCCCGAGGAGAAGTCCGAAGGCGACGCGGTGATCGGCGGCAGCGTCAACGAGACCGGGACGCTGCTCATCGAGGTAACTGCAACTGGCGAGGACGCGTTCCTGAACCAGGTGGCACGCGAGATTGAGGAGGCGCGGGCGATGAAACCCGGCATCATTCAGCTCGCCGACCGCGTCCTCAAGTACTTCGTCCCAGGCGTCTTGACGATTGCTACGCTCTCGTTCCTCTTCTGGGTGGTCGCACCGCTCGCGTGGGGGGCAGCCCCCAACGTCCAGCACGGGGCGTTCGCAGCGCTGGCGGTCCTCGTTCTCGGCTATCCGTGTGCGCTCGGGATGGCGACACCGCTCGCCCTCATCCGGGGCGGCGGAAAGGCCGCCGACCGTGGCATCCTGATGCGGTCGGGCGACGCCTTCCAGATCTTCCCCGACGTCGACCACATCGTGTTGGACAAGACTGGCACGATCACCGTCGGCGAACCCGCCGTCAGCGAGGTCGTCGGGTTCGGTGCCGACGAGGTGGATGTACTCACGACTGCGGCCAGTGCAGAGGCCTTCTCCGAGCATCCTCTCGCTGATGCGATCCTCGAGTTCGCTGACGAGCAAGATGTCGAGTACGCTGACCCCGATGATTTCGACTCTGTGACCGGCAAGGGCGTCCGGGCAACCGTGGCCAGCGACGACGTGCTGGTCGGGAAACCGGGATGGCTTAGCGGCGAGGGAATCGACCTGTCGAAGGGGAGCCACGACATTGAGCGACTCCAGGGCCGCGGGCTCACCGTCTCTGGGGTCGTCCGTGGTGGTGACCTAGTCGGCCTGATCGGCATCGGCGACGAAATCAAAGCCGACGCCGCCGAGACCATCCGGCGGATGCGCGACGCCGGCATCACGCCCGTGATGATCACTGGAGACAACGAGCGCACCGCAAACGCGGTTGCCGACGAGGTCGGCATCGACCGCGTCATGGCCGACGTGTTGCCCGACGAGAAACGCGAGGAGATCGGTCGCCTGCAGGAAGCCGGCCACCGCGTTGCGATGGTCGGCGACGGCATCAACGACGCCCCCGCACTCACGCAGGCCGATATCGGGATCGCCATCGGCGCCGGGACCGACATCGCCATCGAGTCAGCGGATATCGTCCTGATGGGCGAACGGCTCGGTGGCGTGATGGACGCCTACGAAATCGGCACGGAGAGCTACCGGAAGACTCGCCAGAATCTCGTGACGGCCTTCGCGTTCAACGGCGTCGGCGTCGCCGCCGCGACCACGGGACTTGTTCACCCGGTGTTCGCGATGCTTGCGATGGTGTTGTCCGTCTCGGCCGTTCTCGCCAACAGCTTCGCTGGCCAGCTCCTCTCCGGTGAGGGTGTCAACACCGAATTCGCTCTAAAAGAACGCACCGACGGCGAGCGGGAAGACGGTCGAGTGACGGCCGATTAAGCCTTTACGTCGTAGCCAGCCTGTTCGATTGCCGCGTTCACGTCGCCGTCTGCGACTCCATCCTCGAGAACCACGTCGACCGTGTCAGCTTCGTGGTCGGCCTCGACTCGACTCACACCGTCGAGGTTTCGCAGGGCGGTCTCCACGTTCTGTTCGCACCCGTTGCACGACATCCCGGTGACGGAGATCGTCTTTCGCTCCATACGGGCCTGTAAACACTCGCGGGGGATGACCATTACGGTAGCTGTTATACCGGTATTATCTCTATTAGAGATGGGGCGTCATCGTCCGGAGAGTTGTTTGTGTCGGCCCCAAAGGGGTGGAGGCTCTTCGAGATGGGGACCACTGACGACAAAGAGAGCGACGAATTCCCTCCAGAGAAGCGTCTGGAAGCACCGAACACGAGCCTAATCAAGGCCGGGATCAAGACGATTCCGGATATGGAGACACTCCGTGAGTGTGTTGCCTACGAGAACGCGCACCAGAATCGGACGCAGATTCTGCGCCGGCTCAAGTGGAAAGCTGAAGAGTTACGTGAGGACGAAGGGTAAGCGCTGTTCTTAACCAACACACTCTGCGTGAGTTCCCCTATTGTTGGTTAATCCGCTGTACTTCGGTTTTTCGGGCCCCTGAAAGGGTGCGGGGCAGCCAGCAGCGGCCTCGCGAGCCTAATCATGTCCCTCAAGCTGAGCTCCAGCGCCAGCACCGCCCGCGAAATCGCCGCCGCCAGACAAACAGAGTTCGTGGCGTTCCTCCACCGAGCTCCCTTTGCCGGCGATGCTCTCGCCCTCGGGTTTCTCCCCGGGTTTCGGGAAGACTGTGGGTATCAGACGGATCAGTACCTGAACCTCGAGATTCCCGTTGGGATGCTCGACAACGATTTCCGGAATCCCGATCTGGAGCGGTTCGTCGACCGCTTTTTCGAGTACAAACCAGAGGTCGGGGTCATCGGGGACGTCGACGATATCGACGACGTCGACGCCCACGTCGCTGCTGCTCGTGAGATCCAAGCGAGCTATCCTGAGGCCGAGCTCATCGTCGTTCCAAAGTCACGGGCGGTGATCGACGCGATACCCGAGACCCTCGTCCTCGGGTATTCACACGGGTACGCCGACCGTCTAGCCCAAGAGTTCTCCGATCCGGCTGATTGGAGAGGACGGCGCGTCCACATCCTCGGCGGGAGTCCGCCCAAGCAGCTCCACGCCATTCGACAGCTGACCAGGCCGACACTCACCGACGAGCCACCAGCCGACATCGTCGGCGTTGACTGGAACGGACTCCATCGTGGCGCACAGTTCGGTGAGTTCTGGACGGCTGACGGCTGGGACGACAGCGGTCGCAACGCCGACCACGTCACCGTGCGAAAGACGGTGCGCCATAGTCTCGCTCGCATCCGCGAGTTCTGGCAGTCACATGGGATCTGGCCCGAGACGACACCAGAGGACGCTGGGTTACACTTCGAGTACGAGGGACCGAGTCCTGCCGATCTCGAAAAGGGAGCTTGCACCGAATGCGGAGCGAACGTCTGGCGAACACGTCGCGGCCCCTTCGTCGCTGAATACGATACCGGTGCAGTCTGTGGGTACTGCAGTTACGAGTGCTACTTCACCCATCGCCATCGGAAGGACCTCGAGGAGATCGCTGGCGAACAGAGTGTCTACATCCCCCCAGCGTGACGCAGCGTGCTGTTTTTCGAGCCCGGGGAGGGGGCGGAGGCTCGGTCGTGAGCCTTCGTCCAGAGGTGACTTTCCGTGAGCCAGCAACAAACTGTAGACGACGTTTCAGTCGATGAGATCCCGATCGATATCTCGAACACCCAGTCCGGAGAGATAGAACCAGCCGACGTGCCCGGAGAAATCGAGTCGATAACCCGTGGTTTAGCAAGCGAACAGCCCCCGACGAACCCACTGGTCGTCCTCAAGGCGGGTCGCTGGTGGTACATTCACGGCAAGGGCGGAACAGATCCTGCCTTCCGGTGGGCTATCGAGTGGGCACGTCATCTGGCGACCGACACGCCTAGCGACGTCGAGCGGTTCGACGAATTCCTCAAGTACCTCGTCACGGTCGGCTTCGCTGACGAGACCCACGAACTCCGATAACCGAGAGGGTGGTTTTTGTTCGCCCCCGAAGGGGTGCGGCGCGTTCTGAACTGATGCAGTCCCGGTAAACTCGATTCGGTGAACACAATGGCTACGACCAGTAATTCGTCGGTTTCCTTCGAGGAGACCGACACGCGAGATGACGAGATGAACAGCACCATCGAACAGTGGATCGACGACCTCGTCGCCGGCGTCGTCGACGCGCAGGCCAGCGAAGAGTTCCAAGAGTGGCTCGATGTCCAGAGTCGATTCCACGACTACTCGTATCGGAACACGCTCCTCATCAAGCGCCAGTGTCCCGAGGCAACCCGCGTGGCGGGCTACAATACGTGGAGATCGGAGTTCGACCGGCACGTCCAAGAGGGCGAACAGGCGATCTGGATCTGGGCACCGATCATCACCAAGCAATGTCCGGAGTGCGAGAATTCGCCGAGTTACCACGAGCAAAGCGACTGTGACTATGACGAGACGCCACCCGAGGAGTGGTCCAAAGGACTGGTTGGATTCAAACCAACAGCAGTCTTCGATGTGTCTCAAACCGAGGGCGAACCGCTCCCCGAGTTGGAAACCGAGGCCACTGGTAACGCCGACGACCTGGTGCCAGCGCTCCTTGATGCGGCAGCTACGCTCGATGTCGACGTCCGCGTCGTCGACGCTGCTGAGTGGGAGCATGGCGACGCGAAAGGCGTCTGCAAACACCGGACTCTCCACGAGGGCCAGCCCGTCGTCGAAGCGAAAGCCCGCTCAAATCAGGCCGATCTCGCGGTGACATTGGTTCACGAGTACGCCCACGCACTGCTCCATTTCGATGTCGACGACGAACCCGAGCGTGCAAAACGCGAGATCGAAGCCGAAGCTGTTGCGTACATCGTCGGGCGGTATTTCGACCTGGATACGAGCGGTTCAGCGTTCTATCTTGCCGCGTGGCAGGACGACGATGCGGAGAGCATTCAGGAGCGTCTCGGCCGGATCAGTTCGACCGCTCAGGAGATCATCGACACAGTTGTAGAGGGCTGAACACCCCCTTCCCGGCTGTTAACCAACGCTGGAGGGTACTCTGTCGACATTGTTGGTTAATTCGTTCCGCGTCCCGATCCCGTGTGTTTCGATCGGTCCCGAGACATACCCATCGACAGTCGATGTTATCGTTCAGAATCGATTCGGCGCTGCTGGTCACGAAGGAACTCAACGACGGCATCGATATCCTGTTCGGGAACCGTTTGCTGTTCGAAGACTCCTTTGAATGCATCTGCGAAATCCTCCGACGTGAGGCGGTTGAGGACAGTCTCGATGCGACCAGCGAGCTTCTCGGACTCTCCGCGATGCAGATGAGTCGCGATCCGGTCGAAATCTGCGCCAGCAGCCAGCACCACCAGATCCCGAGAGTCTGCCTTGCGGCCACTGTGGAGTTTCACCGCGAACAGCAACTCCCGTTCCGGAATCCTGGCTGTTACCGGGCGTCCGGTTCGCAGTTCCTCGGTGACAGAGTGCTGGGCCAGATAGCGATACGACCATTCAGCTTCCGTCTGGCGACAGCCCAGCGCGTCCACCATCGCGTCGAACTGAACCGGATTCCCGATATCTTTCGTAAACCGGATAGTCCGGCCCTCGTAGAGTTCGTTTCGCTCGACATCGGCCGTTTTCTCGTAGCCGCGGTGGGTGAGAAGGTCCGTGTAGTCGTCGACCGCTTGGGCCGGAATGACGACGTCGACGTCCGTGGTAAAGCGTTGATTGAACGCCGCGATCGCCCACCCACCGACGAGCACGTACGGCAGGTCAGCGTCGATGACTGCCTCCAGCGTATCCAGTAGTTCGTCTTCGCGTTCACCGAGGCTCATGCATTGAGACGCGGATCCTCGTGGGACGCGTCGATATCGCGGTCGTACTCGTCGGCGATCATCTCCAACGCCGGCTCGTAGTTCACCCGGTACTCCAACATGTGCTCGATTGCCTCATCTAACGGAATGACCGGATTGCCGTCGACCCACTCGCGAGTGATCTCCCCACTCGTCGGGAACAACACGTACGAGACGGTGGCGTCGTAGTCGGTCGCGTCCGGCCGCTCTTCGATCCGGCTCGGAATCCCGAACTCATCAAAGAACGCCGTCCACCGTCCGATATCCCGGTCGGCGACCTGGATGAAGATCGGATAATCGTCGTGGCCCCGGGCGATCTGATAGCCGCCGTGGGTCCAGACGTAGACGCCGTCGATTTTCGTGTACGCAAAGGGCATCCCGGCGAAGTGCGGAATGACGTAGCCGTCGTCGATCGAGGGGGGAACAGCGCGAGAGATGGCCGCGACGAGATCGTAGTAGCGATCCCTGACAGCGTAATTCTCGATGTAGACGCCGTCCTCACGTCGGATGAAGCCTGCGTCCTCCAACCGCTCGATCCAGTCGTAGACCCACGAGTAGGAGCCGTCGATCTTCTGGGCGATTCGCCGGATCGAGTCGCCCGGCCGGGCCGCGACCATGATCTTCGCCGCGGTCTCGTCGACGTACTCCATCATCGCTAGTTATCGGTATCGCATCTAACTGTATTAGTCTTGTCCCCCGTATTCCCGATAGAGTTATCTCTATACAGATATACTATTCTTGGTTCCGGTAGTCCGATCCGGCGCAGCATTCGAGCAGAGAGGGGTTAACCAACAGAGGATACGATTGATCGGTATTTGTTGGTTAAGTTTTTCAGCGCCCGCCGAGGGGCGGAGGCGCACTTCCGTCTCCACCGACCCATGACCGACCAATATCTAACGACCGTTCTCGACGAGGCAGAGCGAGTCGCAGAGCACCACGAGCAGGTCGCCCAATCTTCAGACAATCCGAATCACGAGTATCTCCGGTACGCCGTCCTTCGGCTGCTCGAAGAAGAGGCTGACGAGACATCGGTGGAGATACCGCAGATCGACGGCCTGTCCGTCGGATACGGGAAGGATAAGGCGATGTACGAGAGCTGGGACGACGACGTCGAGTGGTGGGAGACGGTTCCGCCGCAGGAGGCATGTACTCGCTTCCGGGTATTCTACCCCGACGAATACGACGCTGTTCCGCGAGTCATCGTCGACGTGATGGCAGCACTCGGGGCGTGGCGTGTCTGGATCGGGAGCGCTGCCGCCTGTGGCTCCTACGACCATCGCGAGCGGCGGGAAGTCCACTATCTGTGGCCGGAGGGGCATCCGGTCGAGGCCCTGGTTGCGAATCGGCTCCAGGATCCCGAAGCTGCGGTTGCCCCAGACGGCGGCCGCTCCGGCGACGTGCGCGATCGGATGGTCGTCACGGAGCACTCGCCCCAGCACGACGACCTCGAGCCGCGAACCAGCCGTGCCGTCGACGAATCGATGGCCGTCTCGCTGCTCGAAAAGGGTGGCCTCTATGAGGTCCGATCGGCGTCCGGAAACTGGTATGAAGTCGACGTGATCAGCGAGTCGTGTACGTGTCCAGACTGGCGGAAGCGTACGCCCGATGGCGGCTGTAAACACCTCCGGCGAGTCGATCAGGAGATCAAGCAGGGGCGGGTCCCACGACCTGATGGGCGTCTCCCCTCGAACTCGTAGGATCGCCCAGCGTTCGAGATCTCCCGAGGCTACTGTAACATCAGACGAAACTCCTTGATGGAGAGTTTCGAGTAGTGAGACGGCTGCTGGAGAACCGGTGAGAACAGTTGGCAGCAACTTAACCAACAAAACTATGCAGTTTGCGCCTGTGTTGGTTAACACAGATCGGCCCATGTCCTACGAGCCACCGACGCCCCCAGCGGACCTCCCCACCGACGTCATCGACACACTCAACGGCTATTCACCCGAGCTGCTCCGAGACGTTGCCCACTATGCCGAGGACCTCGCCGAGCATCGCGAGCGCGAGGCCCGCCTTGCCGAAGCGGAGGAGGAAGACGAGATCGACGAGCGACCCGATGACCTCCCCGATGATGTCCCGACGAAGGCGACGATCACGATCAAGGAGATCAACGACAACCGCTACTACTACTGGCAGTGGCGAGAAGGAGATCGCGTCAAATCAAAGTACAAATCCCCAGTGAATCCGGACGAGTAGACGAACTAGTACCTCAGTCGGATGGCCAGCTGTTCGGGGAGACACCCCGTCTGCGAAGTGAAAGACGCAGGGTACGGGAGAAGTCCCGAGTTGATGAGTGAGGATCCAGTCACTGTCGACGAACTCGCCGAGAAAGCCGACGAGTATCTGCACGAAGCCTCACTCACACCGGAAGAATACGAAGCCCTGAAACAGAGTGTTGCGGAGCTCACGCCGATCTTCTCAGCTAAGAATTCGCACTTTGTCCTCGGCAGCTACGGGAAACATGAAATCCGTCGTCTCCAGCTCGTAAAAGATCGTCTCAACCGACAGCCCGGTGCGTACGCGTTTCTGATGGTCGACATTCGAAGCGAGTTGACGAATACCTACCTCAAGTTCCGGCTGCTCGCCGATCACACAGACGTCATCGTGGGCGTCACCGAACACGCTCAGGGCTGCTTCCTCGTCGAGCAGGGCTACTTCACAGCCCTAGAGGAGTACTTCGCGAAGACGCACGTGTTCAAACGCGAGTACAACACGATAGATGCGGACGCGATCGACACGAACGTAGCCGTCGAGAGTCCTACAGTGGAATGCAGACCGCGATCTTCGAGATGCTCAACGATGCTAGGCGTCTCTGCCGGTGGACGACTGAGAACGACCTCGTCGAGTGTACCGAGGCTCTCGTGAGTGATCAGGAATACCCGTAGACAGAGACTAATCGGTTACTCACACCCCCGACGTTTCTGTCGTTTCTCCACGAAATCCTGTTCACTGATGGCCCAGACAACAAATGAACTCGAACAGGAAGACATCCCCCGTTTTCGAGTAGTAAGTGCGGGGGTGAATCCGTGCAAGATTGGGTCTTCGAACCACGAACCCTCACGGGATAAGTAGTCCACTGGAGAGCGATTGCAAATGCTCGTAAATGAAATGTCGTTTAGATTTTGTCAGACACTCCACTATTGCCAGTAAAATCGGAGGGTAAGACGCTATTAGATGAAATTGGCAACGGTGGTCCTGGTAGTAACTAGTCGGATTGATTGGGGCAGGGAGTTACTGGCAACACCGGAGAGGGTACTGGATAAACTGGCACTGACGGTTGCGCGGTTACTGGCAAAAGTGGAGAGGGTATTGGCAGTACTGGTGTTGGCGGTTGAGAAGTTACTCCAGAACCCGATGCCGCTTGGCAGTTTCACGAATATCGTCGAGCTCTCCGAGTTCACTTTCGAGTGCGTCGAGGGCCGACGACAGGGAGACATCAAGCTCGTATTCGTTGTAGTTTCCGCGTCCACTCGACGAGTCGACCAACCGTAAAATCCCGTGGAGGCTCAAATCCGACAAGTGGTCGTGTACCCGCCTGCGTTTCAGTGGTTCACTACCGTGATTTCGAAGAACTGCTTGATATCGCTCATAGATCAGTTTCGTTCGTTCAGGCGTTTCACCTTCTGCCGCTAGCTGGCAGACAGTCAGGAGCACATACTGCCCCTGCCGGGTCAACGAATGCATCCCTTCGACAACCTGTTGTCGCTGGATCTGATGCTTGGCCTCCCGAACGTGGTCTTCGGTGATTTCCGCCTCTCCACCCGCCATCGCGTCGTTCTCGGCGATATCAGCTGCTTTCCGGAGTAACCGTAACGCCTGCCGAGCAGATCCCGAGTCCTGTGCAGAGAATGCGGCGCACAGTGGGATTACATCTGATTCGAGGACATCGTCGTAGAGCGCGATATCGGCTCGCTGCTTGAGAATATTCTGCAGTTCAGTCGCGTCGTACGGAGGGAACAAGATTTCCTCTTCGCAAAGAGTGTCCTTGACTTTCGGAGAGAGGTTTTCTCGGAACTTGAAGTCGTTCGAGATGCCGACCACACCGATTTTCACATCGAGATCCAATTGCGAGCGTGCTCGTGGAAGCTCGTACAGAATATCGTCATCCGAGCCGATGTTATCGATCTCGTCCAGAACCACGAGAATAGTCCCACCGATCGACTCAAGGTCGTTGTAGAGTTCGTTGAAGATGCGTTTTTGTTGATACCCGGTTTCGCTCATCGGTTCGCGCGAAGACGAGACTGTGGTGAGAGGGTGAGAAGGAGAGCGAATCTCGTTCACGAGATTGACCGCTACCTGATAGGATGTGGTGCAGCCAGTACAGTTGAGTTCAATAACGTTGAGATCGACGTCGTCGTACTCTCCGGCGGATTCTTGCAGCTCCTCAAGAAGATCGTGCGTAGCAGCTGTCTTCCCGACGCCGGTAACGCCATACAGAAAGACGTTGTTCGGTTGCCAGCCCTGAATGACAGGACGGAGAGCGGCCGCATATTCGTCGAGTTCTTCGTCCCGCTCCTCGAGTGTCTCTGGCTGGTAATCATCCCGGAGGACGTCTTTATCCTGGATGATGAACGATTCTCGATTGAATCGGCCCATAGGCGGACTCAAGACGAAGAGCCATCATAAAACCAGGGGTTCCAGTATCACCACTAACCCACCACTCGAACCAGTTATGCCAGTACCGCCCTCGCTTATAAAACACACACACTCCACTATTGCCAGTAAACCTTTGCAACAACTGGAGGGGGTCGTTGACCCCCTCTCTAATTAGCGGTACTTTTAATATATTGTATGTTAAACCAAACCCGTACTAGCGAAAACTCGACTAGCTATAGTAGGTTTAGATAACAGTAACTAGACTAGAGACGTGACATCTTCTGCCCTCCTGTCCATTCTCCCCTCGTTACTGGCAATGGTGGAGTGAGAGAGGTACTTAAACGACGGTATTATTGGCAATACTGGCAACTCTGGTTGCCCTCTCCCTGCTACCATCGCTGCCTACCCGATATTCCAGTCGAAATCTACCCTTCCCGACACCAATCGATCGATGACCGTGGACCTCTTTTCACATGTTTCGCTCGTTCCCACTTCCCGATGATGACCGTTTCTGAATCTACTCTCCGTGATCCCCGTCGTTCATCGTGGTTCGAGATGCAGGTCTTGCCGGCGCCGCTGGGCCCGGTGACGATGGCCGTGTCGGCGGGTTCCCCGTTCGTGATGGGCTCGAGAACGCTGGAGAGATGGTTGACTTCGGCGTCGCGATGCTCAACTTCCCGAGGAACGAACCCGGCGCGGAGAACGCGAGCATCGCGGATCATCGTTGCTTGATAGACTGGTTTTCTGGCTAGTACTAAAAACGTGATTGGGTTGTTTCCGGAACCCATCTATTCAGTTCCATTTTACTTGTCGTATCCCCCTGATGTCGTGCGATTCCTGATTGTGGAAAACCAAGATTTCCGGGAATTTCCGGAATCGGCCCATTAACGGGAGAACCACTTTCTCGTATGCGCATTCTGTCGCCGAGGGCCAGGTAGTCGATGGCGTCCTGATTGCGAGACCGTCCGTGCGAGATCCGTTGTTGCGCGAGAGGGTTGACCGTTCAAAAGGACGAACCAGCCACGTTACTACAGAACGCTAATCAAACACCTCTTCGATACGTCGAATATGCCGACGACAGAACCGAGGGTGTGATCGTCCACCTCGTGGACAAGCACGGGGAGGGCGAGATCGAGCGCGAATACGACGACTGGGAGATTGTGGACGAGGGATGGATTAGATGCATCGGCCCGTCGCATGGTGGCGAACTCGACAGTGGCCACGTACCCGTCTCGTACTACCCACCCGAGCGTGTGGTCTCCGTCGACGTTTACGAGAAGCCTTCACGAAAGTCGGTCTGACGCGCCGGCAGCGAAGCGCTCCCGTCCCGATCTGGAATCGGTTAGACCGGGAGAGCAAAGCAAACGTTCTCCACCTCTGGCGCAAGTGAGATGACTCGAGCCTTCCGCTGCAATTCTTGGCGCCGGTCTTCGATACGCTGCTCAAGTTTGTTGAGCCGTTCTTGTTGACCACGGATCGCGATATCCATATTTGACCCAGCCTCTGCTTTCCGCTCATAGTTCTCGATGAACTCCTCGATCCGCTGGCGTTCAGCCTCCGCATACTCCTCGAGGTCATCCAGTTCTTGCTGGGTCTCCTCTCGGCGGCGCTCGTGTAGTTCTTCCCGCAAAGACGTGACCTGCTGGCTGATGTACCGGTCCGCGGCTTCTCGCAGCTGATCCTGACTCTGTATCAGCGATTGCACACGGTCCGCGTCGGGCGACCCTTTGATACTGTCACCCTGAACAACGCGCTGACCCATCCGCTGCCGGGGGTCATGATGGCGGGCATCGACATACACAGGGATCATATCTTCCCGAATGACCTCGCCCGTCCCATCCTCGAATGTTACACGGTAGTTGTACGCAATCCCCGGTTCGTCGACGAACGGGAGGAGCTTTAGCCCAACATCGCCCTGCTCACCATCCAGGATTTGCTGCATAAGCCGCTGGACCAGATCATCATCAGGTGAGACGTAGTCGATACCATCGTGGTCCATAGCGAAGTTTCGGCTGAACGTGAACGGCCCGTACTCCTCGTCCGTTCCTTGCTGTAGGGAGCGTGGCAGTTGTGCCCTGTAGAGATTGCTTCCGGCTTTCTCGACGTCGCCACCGAGTGCCTCGACACCCCGTTCGACAAACTCGTGGATGTCGGCTTCCGTCCCGTAGACGTCCTCGGACTCGTCCATCACTTCCTGAATCTTCTCTCGGCTCTCCTGGTCAAACGTGCTCGTGTCGATGAGGCTGCGTTCGTACCACTCTTGGAGCGTGCGTTGACGCTCGTCGATGAGCTCCTCGAGTTCCTCCTTGGTTGCACTCGCCGGTTCGTCGTTCTGGATGGACTCCATGATGAGCGAGTCGACGTTGATGTCGTCGAGCATCCCCAACACGTCAGCCGTGTTGCCGAGTTTGCCG
The DNA here is from genome assembly GCF_003697845.1 of Halobellus captivus. GTDB lineage: Archaea > Halobacteriota > Halobacteria > Halobacteriales > Haloferacaceae > Halorubrum > Halorubrum glutamatedens. Next base: position 65,622 of record NZ_RDQE01000015.1, read on the forward strand.
CGGATGTTCTCGACCTTGTTCTGGAGCATGTCGAAGATCTCGCCCTCGCGAGTGTCCTCGAACGTGAAGTTCCAGACCTTGACCTCCTTGTCCTGGCCGTAGCGGTGGAGCCGGCCGATGCGCTGCTCGAGGCGGTTCGGGTTCCACGGCAGCTCGTAGTTCACCATGATGTGGCAGCTGTGCTGGAGGTCAATCCCCTCGCTCGCTGCGTCGGTCGCAAACAGCAGCCGGGACTGGCCGTGGTTGAACTCCTCCTCGATGCGGGCGCGTTCCTCCTTGTCGACGTCACCGTGGATGACGAGGATCTCGTCGGCCCAGGGTTCGTCCTTCACGAGGTCGAGCAGGTAGTCAAGTGTGTCCCGATACTCGGTGAACAGGAGGAGTTTCTCGTCGGGTTGCTCTTCCAGCAGCTGCTGGATGTAGCGGCGGACCTTCTGGGCCTTCGAGTCGACGGAGATGCCCTCGGCGAGGGAGACGAGGTCGCGGAGCGTTTCGATCTCCTCTTCGAGTTGCGCATCACTCTCTGTGACGGTCAGCGCCGAGAGTTCCTCCTCAGCTCGTTGTTTGTCCTCTTCGTCGAGATCCTCGCCGTCGAGATACGCGGAGGCCTCTTCCGAGAGACTGGTTGAGGTCGACTGCTCATCGACGAGGTCACCCAAACGACGACTCAGCGTCGCTTGGATGGCGCCGATACTGCTAACAAGACGTTTCTGCATCAGCGCCATGGCGAACCCGACCGCTGGCTCGTTCAGCTTCTCGGAGCGGTTGTAGACGTTCTGGACGTAGTCAGTAACGGCCCGATAGAACTGCCGCTCGTCGTGGGTCATCTCCACGGGAACGGTGTTGACCTCACGGTCGGGGAAGATGCGCTCGCCGTCATCGTCGTACAGCGTTTGCTTCCCCCGACGAATCATCACGCGGTCGACGGCCTCCTTCGAGAGGTCTTGGTCCTCAGCGACGAGGAACGGGTCGATGTACTCGACGAGCGACCGGAACGCTTCGCCCTTGCCGTCGTGTGGCGTCGCGCTGAGCAGCAGCAGGGAGTCGGAATTGCCGGCGACCCGTTCGACCATCTTCGACGTCTTGCTTGGCGACTCGCCGCGCTTGGCGGCTTTGTGTGCTTCATCGACTATCACGACGTCCCAGAACGCTTCCTCGAGGGCCGGCTGGAACTCGTCCTGTCGGAGGAAGGCCTGACTGGTGACCATCTGCTGGTGGTCTTGGTCCCAGATGTTGGCCTCCTCGCCGAGTCGCCGGCGTTCACCCTCGACCCACTGTCGGTCGGCCGGCGTGAGGTTGATGTCGAAGAATCGGTCCATGTCCCGAATCCACTTCTTCTGGAGGTGGGCAGGGACGACGAACAGGACGCGGTCAGCGCGGTTGCGCGCGGTGAGCTCTTTGAGGATCAGCCCCGCTTCGATGGTCTTCCCGAGGCCGACGTCGTCGGCGATGAGCGCACGTTGGCGCAGCTTCTGCATCACCCAGTTGACTGCGGCAAGCTGATACGGTTCGAGGCGGACCAGCGAATTCGAAATGCTCAGCAGCTGTCCCTGCTCGTGGGCGATTTGTAGCTGAAGGGCTTGCGAACGTAGGTCGAACCACTCGGCCGAGACCGATTCGTGGTCGGGATGTAGCTGTTCGGCTGACGCCGAGCGCAGTTCACCAAGTTGATCGCGTTTTGGCTCGACCTCGACGTCGTCGATACAGACGGTTTTCACGCCGGCGTCTTCGACGTAAGCCCGGAGGTAGTCGAGATCGCCGACGGAGTAGGTCTTAATGACCTCGGCGGCACTATCGTTGAGGAGGATCGTGTCGCCAGGGGCGAGGTCAATAGACATTAATGCTTAGTCTTGATAGGGATAGTTACAAATGCTTCGCGGTCAGCGGATCGAAGCCTTGGATTCTGCACCGAATGGGATCCCCTCTCATCATTCATATGGCCTCGTTTAAAATAAACGAACAGCAGCTATCATCGGCCGGAATCGAGATTACGAACATAGTAGCAAAGCTGGATCTTGATATAGAATTAGATCTATCTTATTTGTCGACACAAATACCTAATTCAACGTATGAACCTGAACAATACCCTAGTCTAATATTCCGGCCAGAAAAACTCCCAACTGTATTAGTCACCCGTTCAGGAATACTCCTGTTTACTGGTGGGAATTCAATAGGTGACCTGAAGGCTTCATATCAATGTATTTCCGATGAGTTAGAGGAGATTGGCGTGAGTGATGTTGGAGAAACCGAAAACATCGAGATTGTGAATATTGTCTCATCCTTCGAACTTAGCTCAGAGGTCGACTTGAACTATCTCTCGGTCAGCCTTGGACTGGAAAGTGTAGAGTATGAGCCTGAACAATTCCCAGGATTGGTTTATAGAATCGAGAAAGGACCAGTTGTGCTTATTTTCGCCTCTGGTAAGGTGGTGATTACAGGTGCAGAAACCACAGCAGAAATTTTGAACGCAGCCGATACAATACGCGAGTTAATTCCGAACTGACCTCCTACTCCCGGGTTACTGTCACAAAGTTCAATACGAACTCCTGAGGTAGAACACCACCATGGTAGAAGCGTGCGTCCGGTAGTCCTTGGTTGCGGAAGCGTTGAATAGGATCAGCGAGGACACTGATTTTCGTATCATCGTCAAGGTAGCCGAGGTGAGCGTTCTCGTCAAGGAGGACACCGGGTGCATCCCCGTCGATGTCTGTTCCGGCCACCCAACGGCGCGTCACCTGCTCCGCCTCGTCCGGTGGATAGATGCCATCAAGGTCGATGTTCTGGGGAAGGGAGACAAAGCCGTGGTCGGCGAGTATGTACGCGCGGTCCCACTCCCCCTGATCGAGCTTCTCGCAGATGATGTCCGAGATTTTCTCGATGCGGTCGCTGAACAGTGCCTCGAAGTCGGTCAACTCCTCTTCACCGGCCTTGTCGAGGTCGTTCCAGTAGTACGCGACCCGGGTGTTGCTCCATCCCGAGGCGTCGTCCTCGCTCTGCATGATGTAACTCCAGCCATCGTCCTTCAGCATCTTCTCGCGCTGGTAGTTAGTGATCTCGCGGCCGTTGCGTTCCGGAACGAGTTCCCCGTCGTCGAGTTCGATGTTGAAGCTGAACTTGCTCCCGGGTGTGAGTGCTGCCTTCCCAAACTCAGTATCCGAGGGGAGCGTTCCGACCCAAGCAGTCTCGTCGACTTCGAGGCCGGGGAGTTCACGACGGACGGATTCCGCCAGTTCGTGAGCGAGGTCGAAACGCAGCGCGTCGACGATGAACAGCGCAACGCTCTGGCCACTCTGGAGGTGTTCTTGCTCCTGGTCGAAGAACTGGTGGGCGTAGTTTTCGCCGACAAACGGTGAGCCTGCCTCGATCTGGTCGACGACAAGGTCACCGAGGTCGCTGAGGTAGTCGAGGTAGCGTGACTCAGTCAACGACGTGCGCAGGTCGTCGAGACTCGCCGTCGCGGGATGCTCCTCGGGGAGGCCGTGCTCGGGCTCGCCCGAGATGATGAGATTGAAAACGGCGTTGTCGATCTGCCAAGTCCCATCGTCGACGTCACCGTAGAGGTCGACGACGTCAGTCGTATCGCCGCGCTCTTCCCACGTTTCGAGTTCATGCGCGAGCTTGGCTACCTCTACAGCCTGGTTCCAGACGCTCGTCCACGGGACGTCGCCGTAGGTCGTTTCGAGGCGCTGGTAGCGTGTGGCCGCTCGGGTCGTACATGTCTCGTACTCCCCGTCGTGGAACGCTTGCAGCCACTCGTTCCACAGCTCGTGTTCGAGCGAGGCGTCGACCGGACAGTCGGCCAGTTCCCACGGATCGTCGTAGGATCGAAGAATATTGTGCCAGAACTGGGCGTCGGGATCGAGGTACACGTGCGCCAGCTCTTCGGCACGTTCTGGGTCGACTTTGCTCAGTAGCGACTGGAGTTCAGGTCGGGAGATCCCGAGTCCCGAACTGGACTCGGGTTGGTATTCGGCGTCGAGGAGCGACTTGTCGAGTCCTTCTTCGACGAGCCATTCGGCGACGGCCCAGCGCCGGGTACGTGTCACGAGTACGTCCTCATCGGTGACGCCGTCGACGGCGGCGACGCCGTTGTCGACTAACAGATCGCGAATCTGTAGCAGTTCGCTGGTCTCGTCGGGAAGGTTCTCGCCGCCGTGTTCGAGAACGAACTGAACCGGGTCTTCGTGGCCATCGAGGACGATCTTCGTCTGGAGTCCCTGGAGCGTTGGTAGGCCACCCTCGCCGTTGAGTTCCTGGAAGAGCGTCTTGGCGACCTGTTCGCGGTCGCCTTCGCCGACGTCTTCGTAGGCCGTGCGGATCGAAGCGGCCTGGATGCGGTCGTTCTCGAAGCAGCGTGCGGCGAGCTTTCCGATGTGCGCTTCGACGACGCCGCCGGTGTTCTCGACATCTTTGAACCAGTCTACGTCGTCGCTATGGGCCTGTGGTACGTACCAGACGGTTCGGTCGCGGGGGGCGTCGGCGCGTAGCTCGAGTGGCGTCTGTTCGGCCGTATGGAAATCACAGCCCAGCGAATGACTGACCTCCTGGACGATGTCGCGGAGGTAGCCACCATCGTCCCACCAGAGCACGACCGGGTCCTCGTCGGGTGCCTCATCGATGGCAGTCACGATGGCGTCTTCAGCGCATCGTGGAAGGGTTTTCGTCGCGGGCATGGTTATTGGGAACCTTTCCGTTTCACGGCTTCAAGTAGTTCCTCACGCGTGTCAGAACCAATCCGCGCGACACCAACACGCTGATAGGTGAGGACAGTACATCCCTTCGCCTCCAAATCTTCAAAGTCAAGTCTATCAAGCGAACTTCGGGCGGCACCGAGACACCAGATTGATTCCGGCTTGGCTGCCTCAACGAGTTCATCCCATACCTCTTCAACTGTATCTTGAAAAACACTAGATGACAGGAGAATAATCATTACATCTGCATCGGCCGCGGCATCAAGGAGTTCGGCTCTCGCTTGTTCGGCCATACCGTCACTCCCAACAAGCCCTTGCTCACCTGTATACACAACAGACATTCTTTCTTCGCCTCTGGCCACACCATATTCTTCCGACAGAACGTGTAGGCGAGCATCTGTCATCTCTACAAGCTCGTCGTACAGGCCTGCGACCATGCCGAAGAGCCCTTCATAATACTCCTTGACCGGCTGGTCGCGATCTCCGCCTGTCGTATTTGATCCTTCTGCGAAGATGTGTGCCTGCATTAGATCACCTTGTTATCAACCGTTTCTGGGACAATTTCAGCTTCGACGAGTGGGGTGATGTTGATTTCTACACCGTGTTTTCGATTCGGTTGATAACCGCCGGTCGTGATTTCCGAAAGCGCACGGTCGGACCAGTTCGAGGGTATGCGTTTATCGAGCTCTTGACAGCGGTCATCGATTTCCTCGGCCAGTGCCTTGAATTCGGCTAGAGGCGGGAGGTCTTCAATCTCTTCGACCCCCTCGTCCTCAGCTACCTCTTCTAGGTATTTTTCGTCTACAATTGAGGAGTCATCGATCCCTGTCGCGAGCGAGGCAAGGAGGCGTTCATCTTCGGTCAGATTATTGAACGGGGCACCATCATCATTGAGAAGGTCGGCACCTTCGCGTTCGAAATAGTAGGTCATGAACAGAATTCCCGTACTAGAGTAGTGGTCTGATCCTTTGAGCCGACGTGTAAAGTAACCAAACAAATCAGCTAGGTGAGCATCGACGGGTTCGTCCACTGGCTTGGCGTACTCCTCGCAGGCGTGTTCGAGTTCTTCGAGCGTTTCGATCCACTCATCGTGCCAATCTTCGATGGTGTTCCAGAAGTTGTCCGAAAAGGTATTTTGGAACCACTCCTCGCTGTTGCGGTCGCGCAGCTTTGCCAGTGTCTCGACGCGCTGACGGGTCTCCTCACGGAAAACTGCAACCTTCGGAGCTAATACCTCGACGTACTCGCGTCCCTCATTGCTGAAGTCTCTCGTGTCCGTGCTTCCAAGGTCCTGAAGTATGTCCTCGAAAATACTTATCTGGTCGAGCCCGTTCGCGCAACGCTCGTACTTTTCGGCGGCCTCAGCCTGCTCGCTAGCGGAGAGTGAACCCTCATTCCGGCGACGGTTCGCAGCACTACGGTTCTCTCGCAATTCGGCTTTTCGGGGTTCGAGATATTGGTTTGCGAGCCGGTCAAACAGACTGGCGTCCAGGCTTTGGTAATCGACAAAGCATGCGAAGCCCTCACCTTTCGAATCAGCGATCAGGCGGTCCGTGGTGAACCGCCAGATGATTGGCGTGTTCTCCATTGTATCAACATGATAATCAAATAGATCTTCCTCTATGAACGAGCGGAGATTGGGATATGCCTCCTCCGATGCAGATTTGGAGCCTAGGATGTCGTTGATCTCGATTAGCCGTTCTTTTGCGTACTCTCCGTAAGCGTCTTCAAAGCGCTCAATGATGCGGTCGAGCATCGTGGCCTGGTTGGCGCCCCCGTGTAGGGGGATAATCCCATCTGATTCCTCACGGACAGCCATCATCGCAAAATGGTGAACAAGGTCTAAACAGTGGTCACGTATCTTGTTTTTCGGGAACAAGTCGCCCGACGATTTAGAGCCCCGCACCTGGATTTCTGTCTCAATTGCGTTCTTAGTTTCTTCAGAGACATCGAACAGATTGTAAACGAGCTCGTCGGATGCCTCGGCAGACGAATTAATTTCGGACTCCCGGAATCTGATTCGATCGTTGGCTATTTCGACAGCCTGTGAGATTGACGTTTCGGGTGAGATAGTCTCTTCACTGATGTTCGCCTTTCCAGTCGGCGCCTGAGCTATGTGTGGATGTTGATCATACACGAACGAATCAGTTTGTTCGTCTGGGAGGATGCGTGGTCCTACGTAGTAGGGGCTGGTGGGATCTCCCTACCTTTGAGATACAAACATTTCATACTGGGATTTCGCTTGCTCTTCCAATTGCTTGGTCTCGATTTTCGATGGGTCGTACGGAATTCGACCAACATCTCCCGGATTCCACTCCCGATCTGGAGTTAAGGAGAGAAACAGCCCGTGATAGAGTTCGGAGTTGAGCACAATTTGCATTGCCCAAGCCGAATGTGTATGGGGAAATACCATCGGGCCTTTCTGATCGAAAATGCCGCCTTCGGGATAGTAGCCGAATCGACGCCCGGTTTCTTTGATATAAGTCCAAGTCAACCCCTCACGAAAGTAGTAGTCGGTGTTCTGTGGTCGGGATGAGGAGAGCCGCTTAATTTCGGCCCCGTCGTTGTCCCACCAGATCGTCTTGATGGTCTTTGGAAGCGTCCAGGCGTCGGTACCCCCTTTCGCGAAGGGATAAAACGGCTCATCGAACGAGACTTCCCAATGGTTCCGAACGAATCGTGGGTTGTTCCCTGTTTGAAGGCCTGTTTTCACGTCAGCGACGGAATCACCATCGATCTGTGCGACATCCGCATCGACGAATGGCGAATCTTCGAACAGCGCCCTCGCTTCGTCCATCGTCCAGTAACTCATCGGCGACTTCGGGAGACGACTGAATTCCGAGAGTTCGACGCGATAGAGCCGCCGGACCTCTCCCGATGTGCCGCCTAACACCTCAGTCGTGAACACGCTCTCCTTCAAATCCGCACTCGGATCTTCGAGTCGAATAAAGCTCCCGTGCTCCTGCGTATGTTCTCCGGACCGGAGTACTGTGCCAACTGTTCGAACGGTAGCGTTATCCAGTATCCCCAGCCCGAACTCTGCGAGAAAGTCGAAAGAACCGATCTTCCCTAGAAAGTCCTTCCTGAAGTCTTCAAAACTCCGCTTGAACATAAAGGAACGTGGGATGAGCATCCCGATTCTTCCGTTCGAAGTGCAGAGGTTGTTACAGACCTCCACAAAATTGACGTAAAATTCTGGATAGTACGTGTATGTTTTCTCAACGTATTCCTGCACGGGATTTGGCATTCGGCCTTTAGCACCGTATGGCGGATTCATCAACGCCACATCGTAATCCTGCGCCAGAATATCTAACAGCCGAACGAAACTTCTCAGGTCCTGTGCAAGAAACGAATCCGTTTCTCGGTGCTCCTCCACTGCTTGACGCAGACTGTGAAGGACTTGCCCGAGCGTGTGGCTCTCTCGGGGGTCATCACCTAAGGTGATCTGCACACCCCCAACATCGCTATCATCCTCGAACAGATCGCCGAGTGTCCCACGTACGTCGAGTAGACTCCCGAGGCCATGGACTTCTTCGAAGGCGTCCAGAATTTGCCGCAGCGCATTCTCGACCTCTTCGTCGTCGCCAGCGACCTCTTCGAACACAGCCTCAACGCCATCGACCTCAGCGATTGTCGCATCAGCACAGACGATGCCGACTTCTGGCATATCGAAACCATCGGCGCCCTCGTCCTCGGCTCGAGTTCGGCCTTTCAGGTAGAGATTAAATGCAGCGAGCTGACAGGCACGCATATCCAGATCGACACCATAGAGATTGTGCTGGAGGATCTTCTGCGGGATCTCTTCATAAGGCAGGTCTGTCTCGGCGCGCCAGATACGCTCCAACACGTCGAAGGCATATAGAAGGAAGTGGCCGCTTCCACAAGCGGGGTCGATGACCCGAAGCTCTTCAGGGTGATCGAAGTCGGTGGGTTCACCCTCGTCTTCCGAAGGGACCAGATAGGTACAAAAGTCAGCAATATTAGGGGTCTCGTCGGGTGAAAGTGGTCGGGTTTTCCTTTTATCGGGGGAGAAATCCTCCTGCGCTTCGACAACATCTTCTAACTCCCCAGTATGTTCGAGATAGAGTTTTCCGAGCGAATTGTCGCTAGTTGTCCACTCTGGCTCAGCAGCTCACAAGCTGACACGTTGTAGTGAAGGAAGCGGGTGAATCAGGAACCTGATTCATCCGCTGTC
>NZ_RDQE01000016.1 GCF_003697845.1 Halobellus captivus
TCTCACCTCGCTCTCAATGTCTTTTCCATTCGCTCTCACCTCGCTCTCAATGTCTTTTCCATTCGCTCTCACCTCGCTCTCAATGTCTTTTCCATTGCTCCTTGCCCTGTTCTTAGATGATATTCTTATGGACGTACCACGCAGATTGTCTAGCTGTGAGCGAATAGGTTTGCGACTGTATGCCGCCACAGAATGAGAAATCTACTCGCTGCCAACTGGATTGGTGCTTGTTTTGAGATAGAACTCTGAGTTCTGCGACCCGGAAAAAGAGAAGCCAGTAGAGAGAGTCTAGTTGCTAGTCGTCTCCCAGATCTTTTCGGAGTTTGTTGATGCCGAAGATTTTCTGCGCGCCTTCTGCGTCGAGTTCGTCGCTGATCTTTTGGAAGTTGGTAGTTCTAGCTGCCTCAATATATCCGAGCTGACCAGCGAGCGACGACAGCAGTTTCCGCATCCCGTCGACATCTTTGACGACCCAGATGGCGTCGGCATCTGCGTCTCGGAGTTTGAAGAAGTCGTCTACGACGTGCCGCCGCTTCTCCGGGGACAGCTCAACTTCGATGACTTTGTCCCGATCGTCGGGGGATTCCTCTGTCGCCTCGACGTAGAGATCGAATTTGAGTTCGCTGCCCTCGGGGGTGTAGTACATGTATGTCTCGTACCCGAGCCCGTCGTAATATGCGTCAATGAGCTTGACGCCGACCCGGTGTTCCGGACTTTCCCGACCGTACTCACCACCGTCTCGTGGCGCGAGATTCTTGTCGACAACGACGTTTGCTTCGTCTGTCGGCCAGTAGTACGCCTGTCTGTTACCGAGTTCGAACTTCTCGAGGAAGCCCCACTCGATGAGATCAGGTGCCGTCTCGCTGTACGGGAGGACGTTCATCGTGTCCTTGATGTGGTAGCCAGTCACCCCGTCTGTGAGTGCGTCGAAGACCATCCGAAGGAAGGATTTGTGGTCGCCTGTGAACTCTTCAGAGTCTTCAGGATTGTCTCCATCACTGTCCGAGTCCTCGTCTTCGTCCGCACCAGGACCGGTCTTCACGCCGCTGTCCATGTCGATCGCTTCGTGCTCGCGGTTGACGCAGTGTCGGTCTCGACTTCGTTCACGGACTTGTTCACCCCGTGAGCTGACGTTGAATGTTCCCGCACTATGCCCTGGCGGGATGGGAAGCGGACGGAGTGTCAGTATCTCTGGCTTCTGTTTGTGGAAGCCCGTCGACGGGAGTTGGACGAGCCATTCTCCGCGTCGGAGCCCCGCGATGCGGTCTTTGATCTCGTCGTTTTCGAGATCTTCGTGGAACAGCGACTCGGCTAAGAGGTCGTCCGTCGCGACGTTGCCGATGATCTTCGTGTTGATGTTGTTGAGGATTTCTTTGTACGCCCGCCGGTTGTCCTGTGGATTATCCCCCAGTACCTGCTCTGGATACTGCATGATGAGCCCGAGCGAGAGGTTGAACTCACGCCCTTTCGGGAGGAGTTCTCGGTAGACGATTTCATTACGAGCGATGTTCGCAGACTCTTCGATGATGACGTTCGTGATGTATTCATCATCGTCTGGCGTCCAGATTGACTGCGCCGAAGTCCACAGGTTCGAGAGGAACAGGACGGTGAAAACTTCGCTGCTGGCCCCGCGGAGACTCCCCGTGTCGATGAGGACGACCTTGTTTGAGTTGAGGATGCTCTTCATGTCGAGCATCGGAATCTGCTCTTTGTTGTACCAGTTTGTGTCGTCGTTCCAGTACTCGTCATCGACTGTGTACGACAGCATATCCCAGATGAAGTCGCGCTCTTTCAGCTTTCGGATCCGGTTGAGGACTGCGTCAGTCGTGTTCATGAACTGGCGCGCGTCCTTCTCAAGGTGGGACTCGAGGATGGACGTCACCTGCGTGTCGACCGTTTGCGGGATGGCTTTGAGGACGGTTTCGTAGTCCTCGTCGAGGTCTTCGACTTGCTTGCCGTACTTCTGAAAGACCTGTGCGGCCTCCATGAGCTCACCGATTGAGAAGTAATCTTTCCCGTGTTCGCGGTCGAACAGCGCCTTGATTAGGTTGGTGAGGATTTCGTTCGCGACGAACGCTTGTTCGACTGTCTTCTTCCCGAGGACGAACCGAAGTAACTGAAAATAATGGTCGATGATATCCTGTTTGGCTGTCTCTCGGGTCCGTCCCGCACCCTCTGTGAGTGGCCGGAGATCGAAGAATGGCATCCCTGGAACCTTGCCATCCGCCTCCGGAATCTGGATGTATTCGACGTCCGCGAGATTCCCGAACAGCGTCCGGTGACACCGCAGATAGTTCTCACACATCTCGCCGTCCTTGGGATCGATGAGGATTGTCGGCCCCTCGAGATTGTGGTGGGTGGTGAGCATGTCGTTGAGTGTCGCGACCGTTTTCCCGCTCCCAGTAGTCGCCGCACGGATGTAGTGCTGGGTGAGATGATCTGCTGACAGTGAGAGCGCATCCCGTTTCGCGAGGTGGTCCCACCACTCGTTTTTGCTCTGGATGGTACTGATCTTGTCTGGCTCCTCGGAGTCATCTCGGAGTGCGGTGACGGCGTGACCGATCGTCATGCCGGTCGAGAACTCCTTGAATACTTCCTCGTTTGGCGAGGTGAGCGGCGACTGAGCTGTCGGTCTCCCGCCGGTCCCACCTCGGCTCGCTTTCGGCAGCGTGTCGATTGAGGGGACCGTGATGAAGTTTGAGAGCTCGTCGATGTTACAGACGAGAATCGGCTTTTGTCGCGACCAGGACTCGAGCCCGTTCGGGTAGGTGATCCCGTGGCTGAGCATCCGCTTGTACTCAGGTTCGTTCGTCCCGAGGTAGTTTCCCTCGATAGAGTAGAACTTCCCACTGAGCTGGTTGAGTGAATCTTGGAGATTCCGGGCGCACTCGGTGTCTGAGGTGGCCGCTCGGAGGGTGACGTTGTACGTGTGAGACGGGTCTTTCAGGTCGATCTGACCCATCCGTCCCGTGCCTGAGCGGTAGCCTGCTGTTTGTGAGTCGTGGATTGAGCCGCCGATTTCGTGGGGCGTATCGCTCCGGTGACGCTCCTGTCGCTCTTCGTCAGAGACGCCGAGGACCCCGTCGAGAAGCGTCCGAAGGACAAGGCCGCCGGTCGTGTGGACGCCCTGTTTGAGGTTTCCTTTCTGGCGTTCGGCCTTCGGAGACCAGTCTGCGCGTGGCTCGAAAACCGCTTGAAAGACGACCGAGCCCTCCGTTTGGATGATGGTTTCGAGGAGATTGGAGAGTGGCGAGCGTTCGATCGTTTCGTTGTCAAACGACGAGAGTGTCGTCATCCAGTCCCGTCGCTTCTCCTCAACGCCCTCCCACCGCACCATCTCAGGAACGTCATCGAAGACGTCCGTGATGTCGAAGTTTTCCCGTCCGAACTCGAAGTTTTCTGGATACTGCGATCGCGTAGTGCTTTCGAGCCGGTCACAGGTGACTTCGCCGCGTTCTCCCGGCCCGATGAAGAACTTGAATTGGGCTTCATCCTCGGGCTTGTAGATGATGAACTCGAAGTTTGAGACGGGCTCAATGCCGGCGATATGGAGCTCCATATCGAGTGGGAGCTTACGCCCGTTTCCGTACCGATGGAGTCCGTAGAGTTCTCGTTTGACCGTCTCTGAGTTCACCTCCTCGCGCACCGGAGTTATCTGGATATATTCTTGCTCAGATTCGATCTGTTCGATGAAGTCTTCCGCTTCGTCAGTGTCGATCTCCCCGCTCAGTGAAGCATTAGCGGAGGTCTCGTCAGCATCAGATTTTGGTGTGGAGTCCGCTTTTTCCGCATCAGGAGGCGTATCCGGATTTGTTGGTTCACCGGATTCCGGAGGTACCTCATCATGTTTGTTTTCTTTTTTACTCATGATGATATTCTCGACACACCCCCCCCTAAATAGCTCTTTTTGGGGGTCTACAAACTGTTCACTGTATTTACTATTCCAGGATTATCCAGATGGAACTACGGTAGCACAGCTCTGTTAAAACCCTCAATAGGTGATACATTCTGACCCGGTTGCGGTCAATACAGGCGAGGAACCGAACGGTTCATACATCCCAGATAGAATAAACAGACATGTCCGACCGAACCGACCGATTGCTTGCGGTCCTCGTTATATTGATGGGCCTGTTGGTCATCGCTCAAACGACCGTCGTTCCCCGAAATCAATCGCTTGGCACAATCGGCCTCATCGTCGGCGCTGCATCAATCGGGTACGCCGCATCTCAGATTGTTGCCGCTCGTTGATTCGCACAGACGGTAGGCCAAGCGGTATCTTCGCAGTTCTCATCGACTGGATGTTTCAGGTGAAAATATATCTGAAAAAAAAAAGGATTTCAACAGAGCCGACCAAGAGTAATTGTGGTCTAAGCGTAGTCAGAAGCGACGACGCAGCTACTCTATCCGTTCGTTTTCGAGCCGTTCGGCGACCTCCTCAGGGTGCTGTATCGCGACCTTCAACACCGCCTCGTGTAACTCTCGTCCCGTCTCGTTGCGGATATCCCGGTCACGGAGGTGGCGTTTCACCTCGATATCGAGGAAATCCTCAAACTTCTCGTGTGTGGATTTCCGTGGGTAGATCTGCGCTTGGACGGATTCGTCAAAAGAGAAGGCTGGCTGGTTTCTGTCGTCTACAGTCGACGTGCTCGTATCCTGGCCGGTGGTCTCATCGGCGTCGACGACGGGTCCGGACCCCTCTTCCTCTGTCGCTTGGTCTTTTCCCGCCTCGTTGAGGTCATCAAATCCGGTCATCGGTCGATCCCTCCTTGTTCGACGATCTGAGCGAGTTCGGCGTAGTTCTCCAGTTGGTCACAGCTCTCGTCGTAGTCACGGACGGGAAGAGCAGCGTCGTGCGCAGCGTCGATGGCGCCACGGAACCGGATCCCCGGAAGCCCACCCTCGTACTCACCGACGTCGATAGCGTCCCACTCCTCATGGGTGATGCGGGCGTAGGAAGGAATGATCTCGTCGGCGATATCGAGGGAGTTGAGCTGTTCGAGCAGACCCCGATCGCGGGTGTCCTGATCAATCCGGCTGTTAAGCGCTGTTGGTGTCACCGCGAGGATGTTCAGTTCGAAGTACTCCCGGGCTTCCTCAACGAGCCGTTGGATCGTATTCGAGAGGCCAGAGTCGTAGCCACTCTCAGGTTTGAGCGGAATGATGATGTTCCGCGTGGCGTACATTGCGTTGTCGTTCAGCTTCCCCCGGTTTGCTGGGCAGTCGACGACGATGTAGTCGTATTCGTCACCGAGTAGCGGATCGACGAGATGCTTGCGGAGCCGGGCGCTCCCCATCGTTGCATTCCGGAGTTCGTTCTCGACGGATTCAAGTTCGGTATGGGCTGGGAAGAGGTCGAGACCGTCGACGACGTTCGTGATGTACTGGATCGGCTCCTCGCTGTCGACGAGGACACGCTGTGTATGGTTCACCCCACTTGTAAACTCGTCTTCGAACCCGAGTTGGCGGGTCATGTGCCCGTTGTCGTCGAGGTCAATAACGAGCGCGCTCCCATTGCGGTGGGCGAGTTCGCGCGCCGTGTTGATGGCGGTAGTCGTCTTCCCGAAGCCGCCTTTCAACACGCCGACGCTGACCGCCCGTGGTTCTGTTTCAGACATAGGTATGGTAGCTAAGGTAGCTATGGCATCTGTGCCACCTGAGGTAACTGGTCCAGTTCACTCAATTGCCATAGTCCCTGTTTCTGCCTGAAACAGCGTCTGCGCCGCACTTGAATCTATCTATGCCAGCTACCCTCAGTAAAGTAGTTACCTTAGCTACCTCAGCTACTTTGGCTACGGCATCTGTTTATGATAACTACGGTAGATATCCCTGCGAGGTTAGCTACGGCAGGTGCCTAAGCTACCTAATGTAGGAGAGCTATCACCGCTATCAGAGGTATCTCAGATTGGATCTGTGTGACCTCATCCTGCCGATAGATTTTTAACATTCCGCGGAAATTAAAATATATGGCTGAATCCGCAGTATCACATTCACACCCGCTTGATACGATGCTGGCCGTCTCCGATGTGATTCGGAACGACCGGCTCGCCAAACTGTATGCTCGTGTCCTCGAACTTGACTCGCCAACCGTCGAGGAACTGTCAGAGGGCATCGAGAGTTCGACGACAACCATTTACGAGGATGTCAAATATCTCGCGGAGATCGATCTCTTGGAGCGGGTTACGGAGACGCAACCGTACCGCTATCGGGCGAGTCAGGTTGATATGACGATTCAGGCCGGCGGGGAGACGTTCCAGATCACGCCGACGCTCCTCGTTGCTCTCGCGGAACGCCAATCGAACGAGAATATTAGCCTCTATATCGACCGTCACGGTGTCAGCGGACTCGCAACAGCGATCGAATACGGTCGGGCGTACACGCAGTCGAAAATGAACGCTCGGATCATGTCCCGTGAACAAGAGATACCTGTTCTTGAAGCAGAAACCATCCTCCAAGAACTTCAGGAGATCATTCTGGAGGCTGAGCCTGACATCTCGACAAGCCTCAATATCGAGGAGCTTGACGCTGCTGTCGACGAACGATTAGACGAATAATATCCGTGCCAGCGCAACTGTTCCCATCTGTGGAGAGTCATATTATTGACGCAAACCTCTTCATCCGATTCGAGCGGCACAACACCGTCAATCTGCTTGAGCGGGCTGTCACCGAGCAGAATCTCGTCCTCCTGTTACCCACACGTGTCTATGAAGAACTCACGCCTGAATCACATCCCTACAACACTCCTCCGATAGAGGATGCGATCGAAGCTGGCTGGGTACAGCTTCTCGAAGAGGTCGACTATTCTAATCCGGTCGTTTCTGCGACGATGGACCTAATTCGTCAGTATATTTCTGCTGCCACCGATCGTCCCGAGCACACGATAGAGCAAGCAGATGCGGAAGTGGGTGGGGCAGCAGCAACACTCCTCGAACAGGGACGGACAGAATCGATCGGCATCTACACGAATGATTTGCCCGCGTTCCGCGGGATTGAGCGCGCCCTCTCACAGCATGGCTACGATGACGCAGTTCAACTCGTCAAGGCCTTCGACTTCGTCACGTCCGTCGAAAACCGGTACCAGTTCTCTGGATGATCGCTTTCTGACGCACTGACCACAGAGGATACGGCCATCATTCGTCGTTGATCTCGACAGAGCTCTACTTGTCGTCAAATTCTTCGAGGAGATCGCTCTCGACTTCATCGAAATCATCTGGTGTGTACGTCGTCGGGGGCGACTCGTCGTCACCAAGATCGAGAATCAAATCGATGGCTTCGACAAGATCATACGCAGTTCCAGAAGGAAGGTCTGCGAGGTTCGCGATCTGCCGGATTGTGACATCACCCTCACTGTGTGCTTTCACGAGGTCGTATGCGAGTGCAAACGTGACGATGCCGTGGTCTTCGAGAACCCGCTCGATCGCTGGATATTCGTTCTTCTGTGCGATCACTTCGATAAGTTCAGGCGTAATCGAGACTTCTGTCTCGCGGACTGTCAATGTCATTTCGAACTCTTCAGCGGTGTATACGGCAGTCCTGATATCATGGTCAACTTTGCTGATCAGGCCCGCCTGTTCCAGTTTATGCAGATAGTCGTACATCGTCTTCTTCGAGACTGTTGTTGTTTCAACGAGTTCAGGGCCTGTGGTAAGTCCCGGACCGCCGAATCGACGTATAGAGACTAGCGAGAGACGGGTTCTCGAGTAAATTCTGCGAACGTAGGGATTCCGGTGATCATCCCCGGAGTGTCACCCGCGTTTCGCACGTGTTTTGAATCGTAGCTCATCTTGTATAGAGTTACGAAACTAGAAACGTTCGCGACGGAAATGAGTCACTAGTTTGGATAAGAAGAGGGGAGATGGGGTTTCGCTATGAGTGAGAATTAGTTCTGCTGTGACGCACCTAGATACGGCAGGTAGTTCCACAAGCGCGCTAGTCGTCACCAACGCTGAACTGCGTGTATTCACTCACAGTATTCAAGACGACGCTTGTATTAGACTCCTGTACATCCGCATCACCTAAGAGACGCTTGATCTGATTGTTCATATCGTCGGAGTCTGCGAACTTTCCAATCGCGATAATGTCGTAATCGCCAGTCGTCTCATACACACTCATCATCTGTGGTTCATCGCGAAGCGCGTCTGTAATATCCGGTAGCCCGGGGCCATCGACTTTGAGCTGGAGAATGGCAGTCACGTCGTAGCCAAGTTTGCTGTAATCGACAATTGGCGTGTAACCC
Source organism: Halobellus captivus (assembly GCF_003697845.1). GTDB lineage: Archaea > Halobacteriota > Halobacteria > Halobacteriales > Haloferacaceae > Halorubrum > Halorubrum glutamatedens. The sequence continues at coordinate 8,234 of NZ_RDQE01000016.1, forward strand.
TCAATTGCGCCTGCTTCTTCGAGATCTGCTAAATGGTTCGAGACCGTCGTCACAGACACATCAAGCTCGTCGCTGAGATTGCGCAAGCTCTCACGGCCATCTCCTAGAAGCTCGTTTACTAGTTCCGTATCGAGGTTTTCGTACGCCATTGATCCTATTTTGATCTGTAGAGGCCATAATTGTTTTACTTGAGCTCTGGTGAATTGATATTTATCAGACATATTCTCGCCTGAGCCAGCTGGTCGATGAGAGTTGCGAATTACTCGGGGTGAAGATTTTATTACAACATAATGTCAAGCATGTTTTCAGTCATTTCTTGTTCACGCGATGGTCTGTCTGCGAGAACGCTTCGGTCGCCATGTCGGCACGCTCGGCCGCCTCGATATGCTGGTAGGCCTCGCGCACCTGTTCCTCACTGTTGTCGAGATACCGCGCGGCCGCGGCGTAGCCGAACTGCCGAACTAGCACTTCTCCGACACCCCGACGCCCGCCGTGTAGTTCGAGATAGTCGCCATCGAGTGAGAGGTCCAGTTCGTCGCGACGCTCGGCGAGTGTGTCGTGTGTCCAGAGCCGTTCCATGATCGACCGGGCACCGTCGGTGGTGAGCGGCTTCGGCGCGTCGAGGTCGTGCTCAGCAGCGACGATCAGGTCAGGTGCCCCGTTTCGAACACGCTCGATCGCGTTGTCGCGGAGACCGACAGTGGCGAGTCCATTGGCGACGTGTGAGGCAAGCGAGGGGCGGTGTAGCGTCGTGAACACCGGCCACGAGTCCGGCACGTCCAGCACCTCGGCGTACCGCTGCAACGGGCCGATAACGGGCTCGGGGAGTGATGCCTCCTTCCACTCACGGCTCTTTCGGAACACGGTGACGCTGCTGTCCGCGAACGACACGTCACGCCAGCGAATCCCGTTGCGGCCCTCACGGTCCTCCTTCGGCGCCGAGAGGAACTCCGAGCCGCGCAGGCCCGTGTAGGCGACGACGTACACGAGCGCCTGTTCGCGACACCGCTGGTAGGCCTCGAACCGGGCGCGCTGTTTGGCCTGCCACGCCTCGCTCTCTGGATCGCCCCGCTCGGCGTGTGGAACTTCGATCGCGCCGAGCGCGTCGAACGCTTCGGAGACGCACCGGTCAACGAACTGCGTGATCAGGTCACGGTGGATCGGCTCCCACGCCTGCTGGTCTCCTGGACGTCGGCCGTCGTTCTCGGGGAGCGGGTCCTCGGCGTCCGACTCCCGGGCGTAGTGCCGCGGGATGTACCCCTGCGCGTGCGCCCATCCGCACCACGACGCGACGTGCGCGTAGTAGGTGAGCACCGTCCCGGCGGCGTACCCGGCGGTTGAGAGATACCGCGCGTAGTCCGAGAACACCGTCGTATCGAGGTCTGCGAACCGGACGATGTCGCCGTCGACGACGCCCGCCCACGACTCCGGTGGGGAGGCGTTCGCCGGGTCGGCAGTCTCGCCGAGACACCAGCGGCGGAATCGCTGGAGCTCCCGCTCGGCGTCGGCACGATACGCGCCCTGCTCGCCAGCGTCGCCTTTACCCTTGTCGGTGAGGTATTTCGTGAACGTGTCGTCGATCGCGGTCTCGACGGAGCGGCGGCCCGTCATTGGACCACCGAGGTGTGGGGGTTACGCCGGTGGGACGCCGCTGCGGACGCGGGGTTCCGGCTGGAGCGACAGTCTGGGGAAGCGTCGGCCATAATTCTGAATCTGCCTCATTTTGAGCCACGGGTGGGGGTCACTAAGAGTTTACTCTGTCTTACTGAGTTAAGACCAAGTAACGCATTTCGCGGAGCCAGCTCGATTGTGAGCGCAGATCGCTGGGATTCTGGTGAGAGAAGGGTTGTACTCTGATTGACCCCAAAAATAAATCGTATGCCGCTATAGCAAAATTGGAAATGTGAGTTCCCACAGTTTCGGAGGATAGGCTAGTTTTAGATCGAATCGCCATCAAGTCGTGGTGATTCTCAGCAGTCGGGGATCGATTTTGAATCCCTACTCTCGAACTACCGGACGAGCGTACGAAATTGCGTGGATTTTGGCGCTGCTGAATACGGTTGTCACTCTTGAGCGGCGGACCCAGCGAGAGCTCAACCGATTAGTCGTGCGGGATCAACGCCGAGGCAACGAGCTCAACACACTCACCCGCAGTCAACACGGGTGCGTAGTCCATCTCTCCGTCGACACCTGCTTTCAGCAGGAAATCGGTGAGCCGCCAGATATTGTACAAGAGGACCGCGAACACGAAGTAGAATAGGCGAACACGGTAATCTTTCGAGGATGTCTTGGCGAGAAAGTCGCCCTTGATCGATTTGTACTCACTCTCGATCTGCCACCGGCGGCTGTAGCGCTGACAGAACGTCTCGGCTTCCTCGGGACCGACTCGGAGATTCGTCGCGAAGACGGCCGTTCCCTCTCCACTCGTCGACGGTACGTACAGGAGCCGCATTGGATGCGAGCCCGCCTCAACGTGGACAGAGGCCGATTCCCAGGTTCCTATATAACGGTGTGGCGTTTTATATGTCCAAATAATATTGTGCTTATGGGTACAAACCATACAACAGAGTCGAACAGTATTATTCAGTGGCCGTCGGAATCAGTGGGGTATGTGGCGGTTCTTTTGGCTTTCATTACGGGGATCATTCATCTCGTGGCGACGACACGGGCTATTGAGATGAGCGTTGTGCTGGCGGTCCTCTTCGTACTCAACGGACTGGGTTTCCTCGGCGGAGCAGCACTGTATTTCACCCGGTTCTGGCGACGCTCGTTTTTCCTCGCGGCTGCAGTGTACTCATTAGTGACGATTCTCGCGCTGTTCCCGTTCCAAGGTTGGGGGGTCGAAGCGTTCTACATGAACGGGGCGATTAACCCAATTGTCACCGTCACGAAAGTTGCGGAAGCTTTCCTTGTGATCGCGTCGGTTTACTTGTATAGCAGCACAAGCAATTGACATCCTCCCCGCCCTGAAGGAGAGAATCCCCGACCGCGTTGGGATAATTCTTTTTCCCGGTCTTGAATACGTAGGAGTGGTTCACTCCGAATCAACGCCTGTGGAGACTGCGCTCCCTGTGGACACCGTTGTGTCTGTAAAGCGCGCCGTGGAAACAGGAAGCCCCACCCTCAAGGAGCAAACGGCTAACACCGTGAGCGAGTAGGATGGGGTAGTTCACCGACCCACCCACCTAGCAGGTCTGTATCTAGCTTACCGTCGCAACGGTCCACGTCCGAACAGATGTCAAAAAGAACGTTGGTGCCAACGCGGTGGTATCCACGTTCAATTTTTGTATCCCTCACCCTCGATCGGACCGCTAAACACGCCATAGAGGAATTTGAAGTACCACAGTACAAGGAGAAGCGCCGGAAATCCGAGAATCGTCACGAGATTCAGCGCTAACGGTGAGACAACCGCTTCTCGAACCGTCAAGCCAGTTGGCGGATAGATATTCGGATACAGCAGGAGCGCGACCAGCAGGCTCAACAGCGCAGGAAGCCCGAGTGCGCTCACCAGCCAAGCACGGTACTCGCCGCGCAGGGCAAGAACACTTCCCCCTCCTCCCGCAACAACCGACAAGACGACAATCGCACCTACGGGAAGTGAAAGAACTGTTTCGGCAGCACCTCCGGCATCAGTTACGACAACAGTTGTCAGCAGAGCTATAACTCCGATCAAGTACGCCAGCGTCGCAATGATTCCGTACGTGCGCAGGTCGGACGCTAGCCGTGGTCTGGTTTTAGCTGTCAGAAAGGCTGCCCCGGTGGCGACCGAGACGGTCACCAGGCCGACACCGGTCAACAGTGCCGGCAGCGACAGCGTCGGCGCGTCGAAGATCCACCGACCGGCGAGAGTACCGAACAGCAGCGGCGCGAGAAAGCTCCCCCCGATAAAGGAGTAATCCCAGTACCGCTTCCAGCGCTCGTCGTCGCGCTGTTCACGCATTTCTGGGCCGAGCCCGCGGAACAGCAGCGCGAGCACGAACCCGAGCGCGAGCAGGTAGTGATCGGCCAAGACCCGCGAGTACACTCGCGGGAACGCCGCTAGCAGCATCGTTCCGAAGGCGACAACCCACACCTCGTTTGCGTCCCAAACCGGACCGAACGCCGTCAAGAGTGTCTCCTTCTCGTGTTCGTCGTCGCGAGTCGCGTACAGCATCCCGATTCCGAAGTCGAACCCGTCGAGGACTACGTACATCGCCAGCGCAAACATGACGGCACCGAACCAGATCTCGGGGAGTGCGTCGACGAGATACGCGTCGACGAGCAACACAAGCTCAGTCATCGTCGCTCACCTTCGGGACCGGACCGTACCAGCGATCGTCGTCCGATGCCCTCACTCCGAGCTCACTGAGCTCGTCTTCGACCAGCCACCGCAGCACATGAAGGGCTACCAAGATCAATCCGATATAGATAACGACGAAGCCGACGAGCGTCAGAGTCGCTTCGGTTCCGCTCAATGTCGAGGAAACGGCCTCACTAGTTCTGAGTTCGCCCTGAATGACCCACGGTTGTCGGCCGATCTCGGTGACGTACCACCCCGTGAGAAGCGCCGCGTAGCCGAGCGGCGACGCAGCGATCATCGTCTTCAGGAATCGACTGCTCTCCGAGAGGCGTCCGTTGTAGATGAGATACCCGCCCCATAGTGCCAGCCCGATGAACAGGAATCCGAGTCCGACCATGAACCGGAACGACCAGAACACTATCGCTACGGGCGGGTTCTCCTCATACTCGTTTAATCCAAGCACTTCGGCGTCAAAGTCACCACCGGTAGCGAGGAACGACCCGACCCCCGGAAGACTCACAGTAAAGAGGTTCTCGGCTTTCGGATCGGTGATTGCGTCAATGCTCTTTGGGAACGCGAGCAAGTGTAAGTCCGCCGTGCCGGTATCGTAGTGAGCTTCCATGGCTGCGAACTTCTGCGGCTGTGTATCTGCGACGTGACGCCCATACGCGTCACCATGGACTGCTTGCAGAGGAGCGGTGACGAGCAGGATGATAACCGCGAGTTTCAACGCAGTGTTCCACGCAGCGGCATCGCGCTTCTTCCAGACGATGTACGCCGAGACCCCGGCGACCAGCAGCGCGACAGAAATAACCGACGCATTGACCATGTGTACATACATCCACGGCATCCGGGGCGTGAAGAACGCAGCCAGCGGGTCGGTTAGCTTTGCGACCTCCATACCGTTACGCGTGATCATCTCGAAGCCCTGTGGAGTCTGCATCCAAGCGTTGACGATCAGGATCCAGAAGGCCGACAGCCAAGCCCCGACTCCCACCAGTACCGACGAGAGAATGTAGGTCCGATCGCTGACGCGTTCCTGACCGAACAGCAATACCCCGAGGAAAACAGCCTCAAGGAAGAACGCCATCTTCGCTTCGAATGCGAGCGGCCCACCGATCAGCTCTCCAGCCACCTCGGCGAACTGCGGGAAGTTCGTCCCGAACTGGAAGCTCATCGGGATGCCAGTGACCGTTCCCATGACGAATCCGGCGGCGAACACCTTTACCCAGAATGATCGCAGCCGTGTGAACCGCTCGTCGTCGGTCCGAACGTCCTTCCAAGTGAAGTAGACGATGAACGGCGCCAGCCCGACCGAGAGCGAGGCGAAAATTATGTGAACGCTGATCGTCCAGCCGAACTGCGCACGGCTCGCAAGCTCCGGCGAGAGCTGTAGCGCCCATCCCTGAATCAAGACGTCGGGAAGCACCGTCGAGAACATAGGTATATTTGATCACGGAAATAAAAGAGAAGTTGTATAATTCCCCCGTTCGAGGACTGTACTACGGTGGTTTATATCCACAGAGCCGTAGCTTCTGTAGTCAATACGAGACGGTCACGGGTAGCGCCGGAGGCGGAGCTCAGAACACCGTTTCATATCCTCGATGCTGGGGCTTTTCAGCAATCGTGATATCTACCGCTCGTAGCCAGCACCGTTCACAGTGTTCGCTCGACAAATTCCGACACGATACGATCCTCTGCGGTTCGTAGTCGATATTGAACCGTAGAACGGGGTTCATCAAGTATCGACGCAAGATCGGAGACAGAAACTTGTCTCGGCCGTTCGTAGTAGCCGTGCTTGACCGCCGCCTTCAGCACTTCCCAGTGTTCTGGCGAGAAGTCCGTTGCGAGGCGTTCGGTCGCCTTCCAGTCGCTGCCAGTAGTGATATGCGACACCGAAAGCGACACGCCCTCCCGAAGCTGTGCTTCCAGTGTATCGTAGATGTCTCCAATAGGAGAATTACCAGGAAAGAGAATGCGCCACCGGTACTCGTCACCGACTCGGCGGGATTCGAATATGGTTCCTGTCTGAATATGATCGAGTACGATATGCGGAAGTGAATGACAGCTGTCAATTTCCCGGCGAAGTGTGTAGATAGTTCGGCTGGTCTCTTGCCGATCTAGGACGCAATATGACCGGTCCGTATCACAATCTACGACGTCGAAACACTCGTTACAGCGGGTTTCGTTAAGAAACACCTCATCGAACGCGTCCAGCGCTTCGCTCGTCCCCTTCGCGTAGTCGAGCCGCCACATATAGCTGTCATTCACGAAGATCGCGGACGACCACAACGAGAGGCTCTCGTATTGTCGGAACACATCCATCAACTCATCGGCTCCTGACTCGAACTGGAGGACAAACTCAAACTCACGTGTCTCTTGGGCGGGTTCAGGCTCACCGTTCATTCATCTATTGCTAAATAGTAGATATACAAAAGAATTGTTTTTACTGCTGTTTCATTCTTTTAACATCAAATTTCATCTATTGCTAAAGCAATTCTGATTACTGTTACCGGGGTATGTAGAGATGCGATGGCAAACGAGAAAGAACACGGCAGCGGTTCCGTGGAACCGGGCGACACGAGCAAGCGAGTCGGCGCCGAGGTCATTCGCGAACGAGGCGTCGACCCCGAGGAGCTCCGAGAGAAGCTGATCGACGCGATCGGCGCGGAGTTCACGACCTACTATTACTACACGAACCTCCGGATGCACCTCGCCGGGGAGGAGGACTACAAGGAGATCACCGAGGACGCCCGTCTCGAAGACCGGGCCCACTTCGAGCTCGTCGTCCCCCGGGTGTACGAACTCGAGGGGTCGCTGCCGAACGACATCAGGGACTTCGCCGACCGGGCCTCCTGTCCCGACGCCGAGGTACCGACACCGATGGACGACAGCGGCGGCTTCGACACCGAGGACCTCGCGGTGGAAGACATCCTCGAGGTACTGCTCGAAGCGGAACGGTGTGCGATTCGCACTTGGAGCGAGATCTGTGATATGACCCGTGGGGCCGATCCGCGAACCTACGACATGGCCCAGCGGATCCTCAACGAGGAGATGGACCACGAGGCCTGGTTCATCGAGCTGCTGAGCAAGGAGCGCGACGACGAGATCAACCCGGCCGGGCACTTCGCGCGCGGCGAACCGGGCGACGCGCCATACACGAAGAACAACCCGTTCAACGACTCCGCCTGAGCGAGTAACAACGGCCTCCACTCTCCCCCTCATTTATGACACAGTCGTCGGACGATACGTGGACCGTCACGATCGTCGTTCCCGAGGAGTCGTCGCTGGACGAAGCCGGCGAAACACACGAATTTGCGGTCAGTGAGAACGAGACGATTCTGGCGGCCGCGCGTTCGGCGGGTGTGTGGCTCACAGCTGACTGTCAACAAGGTTGGTGTATCACCTGTGCTGCTCGTTTGGTTGACGGCGACGTTGTCCATCCAAACGCGCGTCGGTACGATACTGAAGACCGGGAGGCAGGCTACGTACTCATCTGTACTGCGAAGCCGCGGGCGGACTCGACACTTGTTGTTGAGCAGTACGATGAGTTCCTCGAATTTCGAGCAGCCAATAACAAACCCCCAGGAAACTCGAAGCTAAGTGACTAACATGTCCGAAAACATAACCCGAAAAGAACGAGATAGTTCGTTAACAACTCCGTACAGTGTTCGAAATCGCGGTTTACAACTGGTATGTTTCGATGGTCAAGTGCCTAGCAAAGAGACAGTGTTAGATCAGGGTGTCCGAACACAGACACTCGAGGCGCTTGAACGCGTTCGCACTGTCGCTGCTGAAGCTGGCGTCAGTCGTCAGGAACTAATGCGAACCACAGTATACCTGACTGACATGAGCCAATTAGAGGCAGTTACGCAGGCGTACGACGAATTCTTTGAGGGTCAACGGCCGTCACGGACCTTCGTTGGCGTCGAGCAGTTGCCGAACGATGCTACAGTTCAAATTGAGGCTACTGGTGTATGTAAATGAGGTCCTATTACAACTAAACGGCTCTGTTGAAATCCTCAGCAGGTGATATGTTTTTGCAGCTGTGCTGAATATAGAGCGCATACCGGTCACGTAGCCCTGTCTGTATCAGCGTAACATATAGAGCGGTTTCTTCGTACTGTATGGCTGCGCGCTCTGTTTCGTAATGAGCAGTTCTCGGATAATCGCCCCGAATGGCGGTCTCGTCCCAGTCGCCAAGATAGACACATTTTTGATGAACAATTCGAAATATCGTGCTATGGCAGCCCGTAACAACCGAGGTAAAAGTGGGAGCCCTGCCACGTTACCTGATGTGGTACCATTCGACTTGTCTCATCTAACCCGGCAGAGTTGGGAGTTGGGCAACTCCACCGTTCAGGACGAACAAGCAGCGATTCTTGGTAAATGGACTCATCAGAATAATCAGTGGCGGCTGTCGATTTTCGAGATTACCAGTGAAACAGCCATTATCTGTATCCGGACTCCTGTCGGTCGAGAACGATTTTACGGGGCGATTCAATCGGAACTCAAACCAGCTATTCAAAAACTCGAAGTGAATCCATCTTGGCAGCAAGTTCGGTAAGCACGCGTGTCTTAGGTATACAAGCACATTCTATCGGCTGATTCTGGAATCTTTTGAGAAAATACGCAGTTCTTGTGCTGACTACACGCTCTGTATCTCGCACGCCGGTCCTATCAGTTCCTAATGATTTCAACAGAGCCACTAAACCAGTAGGGTTCTCTTACTAGTAGCGTTCAAATAAGCAAGGGATCATCGGACCGGCGCACCCACGGGGGCCGCGAACAGACATCGATCGGCTCGTCGACGACCTCGAACGAGTGGCCACCACGTGACAGGTCGGGGGGTTCCGGGAGGCCAGCCACCGCCGGGTTCCCCCTCTTAGTTGTTGTTTGGAGCCGCCACCTGTATCGAGCCAGCGAAAAGGATCCAGAGCTCGATCAGTGCCCCATCGCGCCCCCGAGGGGCTGGTAATGCGGGAACATCGGATGTGGGAGGTGAACTCCGAGTGCCATCAATCCGTGCGCGAACAGCACGTATCCTAACACGACGAACACCACGCCGAGTAGCCGATGAACGCGTCGCCGGTGGGCCACGTCGATCGACTGGATAATCGTCCCATAGAGGAAGACGGCCGGAATCGTCCCAATACCGAGGGCACCGAGAGCGATTCCACCGGTGGTCGGAGAGCCACTCGCAAAGGCGAACAGATACGCGGGATACAGCATTGGGCAGGGAAGAAACGCGTGGACGGCCCCGAGACCGACAATACTCGGGCTGTTGACGTGCCGGTGAACTCTCGTTGCGAGCCACGACGTGACGCGCTGGACGCCCGGGATACGAATATCGCCTCCGCTTCCGCCGATGACATACCGAACGCCCGTCGCCACAATGAATCCCCCTACCGCAAGACCGACAGCACCTCGCAGGAAATCAGCGATCGGTGTTAGTTGGTCAGCGGTAACGAACACGACGCTCCCGAGCGCGCCGAAGACGGCCCCGAGAATTGCGTACGTCGTCGCCCGCCCGACGTTGAACAGGAAGTGCTGGCGAACCTCGTAGGTCGTGAGATGACCGGCACATCCGTCGTTGGCTGCTATTGTTCCGCCATCAGGCTGTGGCGTCATTTGTTTCGAGTACATCGTTACTAACGGCCCACACATCCCGATACAGTGTGCGCCGCCGAGCACGCCGATGAGAGCGAAGAGTACGACGTCAATTCGGAGGAGTGACTCGATCATAGTCGACCTCGGTTGCGTACAGGTTTGTGTCGTCTGGTGTACCTCTCGAACAAAAGAGTACTAATACTATCGGATAGAAGGCACGCATCAATTTCCATCCTCCGAGGTTGTGCGCGAAACCACGCAAACACCCTTGTTTGTTCCCGTGGGATTCCCACGCAGTCAGGCGGTTAAGTATGGCTTAGACCAGTTTTCACCGGGGTTACAGGATGTTCAAGTGGCTTCCGTCCCACGATTCTGTATGGTAGGACCACTCGGTGTGGCAGCAGCATTAGTCGGCGCAGTGATCGTCTTCGACACGGACGAAGATCACGACGACGTAGTCCAGAAGACGGCCGACAACCTCGAACCAAAACTCCCGAACACGCGACCTTGTACGCCGATCACCTCGACGGCGACTATCCGAATCCGCAGGGTGCGTTCACCGATATCAACAACACAGTTTGGATAGACGCTTGAACCACTCAACGAAGTCGAGGAGATCGACTTCCACCATAATCGACCTCCTCGGCTTCGTCTTTACTGATTTAACGGTCTATCCCGACGCTGTCTGTCTATTCAACACAGCAGAATATTGATCTCTGTTGAAGTTCGTGGTGGAAAATCAGGGCCACAGACCACGCGCCTCTATCGCCGCCCCGATACGTTTAAGCGCAACTACGTACGCTGCTTCTCGCCACCGAAGGGAGGATTCTTCGACTTCGGCTTTGACGCTATCCCACGCAGAGACCATCTCCGACTCCAGTTCGCTAACGACACGCTCCCTAGACCACTGGCGGTGGTTGATGTCCTGAAGCCACTCGAAATAGGACACGGTCACGCCGCCGGCGTTCGCGAGAATATCTGGTACGACACAGACGCCTCGATCGGCGAGGACATCGTCTGCGTCGGCAGTAGTCGGGCCGTTCGATCCTTCGACGACAATATCTGCCTGGATCTGGTCGACGTTACGGGTCGTGATGACATTCCCGACTGCAGCTGGAATGACGACGTCGACATCCAGCTCCAAAAGCTCCACGTTGGTGAGCGTCTCCGGAGCATCGTGGTTCAAAACACCTTCCGGATCTTCCTTATGTGACGGAACGGTTTGGGCGTCGAGGCCGGTGTCATCGTAGATCGCTCCGTTCACGTCACTAATAGCAACGATTGTTGCACCCCATTCATCGAGAAGTCGAGCAGCGTTCGCACCAACGCTTCCGTACCCCTGAACAGCAACCGTCGACTCCTTGATGTTTTTCCCATAGTACGCCATCGCCTCTCGGGCGATTATCGCAACGCTTCGGCCGGGTGCCTCTTCACGACCATAGCTTCCACCTACGACCGGCGGCTTGCCCGTTACAACACCTGGAACTGTCTCTCCCTGTTGCATACTGTAGGCGTCCATAAACCACGCCATCGTTTTCGCGTCGGTTCCCATATCGGGTGCTGGAATGTCCTGTTTTGCCCCAACCTCATCCCGGATCTCTTCGGCAAACCGACGTGTGAGACGTTCCTTTTCGTCGACACTGAGATATTTAGGATTCACGACGACACCCCCTTTGCCCCCGCCAAATGGGAGATCCATGACGGCGCATTTCCAGGTCATCCACATCGACAGTCCAATACACTCCTCCGCGGTGACGTCTGGGTGGTATCGGAGCCCGCCCTTGTAGGGTCCCCGAACGTCATCGTGCTGTGCGCGATAGCCGGTGAAAACCTCAACCTCACCGTCGTCGCGTTCGAGGGGTATCGAAACTTCAACTACTCTTGACGGGTGTTTGAGACGTTCGATGATCCCACGGTCGAGATCGACATGCGTCGCCGCATTATCGAGTTGGCGGCGTGCTGTTTCTAGCGCGGATGTGTGTGCTGTTTCGTCATCGGGAGTCTGTTCTGTAGTCTGTGTGGTTGTCATAGCTGAGTGCGAGTGTGGCCGTGTTTCGGCACAGCTATGTCCCTACTGTAACCCAGAAAGACCCGGGTGCTGTTGAGACCGACTTCCGGTTCCTGTAAGTGGGCAACGCGTTTCACACTGGGCAATATAACCGAAATAGCAAAGCGAGAGGGGCTCCAAATGGCCAATAGTTTATGTACCAGATACCGCTTCGGACAGGATTCACCTGTACCCAGCACTGCGGATCCACCTACACCAGTTAGGTTACAAGTTCAATATAGAATACCCCATGTTCACATAGCACTTTCTACTGAAGGCATAATGGAACTGACCCACTACTTTACTTATAATACCCCTTCCATATGGAAAAATCGAATACATACAATCTAATGGCATGGTAAATCATGTATGACACAACCACTCACTATTGAGGGTGTGAATACAGGGATTGGCTCGATTAAACAGAAGAACCGAGAGGAACCAAGTCAATGGTAGAGTTCGAGCCTCGTTTATTTGAAGACATCCCCCCAAAGGATCGACCATCGCTCGTCGAGTCGGTTGTACCCATTGTAGGAATGATTGCGTCTCTCAGCGTCGGTATCGTTGGGTTCGGACTCGGCCCGCAGTTCCCCCTGCTCTGGGGTATCGCCTTTACCGGTCTGTTCGCCTGGTACCAGCTCGACTGTTCGTGGGAGGATCTGTACGACGGCATCAGCGACAGTCTCCTTATGGGGATGCGGGCAATTCTCATCATCTTCCTCGCCTACACGCTCGTGTCCACCCTGATACAGGCCGGGACGATCCCGACACTCATGTACTATGGAGTTGAGATACTCACCCCCAAGGTATTCCTTCCGGTGACTGCCATCCTCGTCGCAACCATCACGCTGGCCATCGGTTCCTCGTGGACTGCGGTTGGTGCACTTGGCGTGGCCTTCATCGGTATCGGCTCTGGTCTCGGGATCCCCGCACCAATGACAGCTGGTGCCATTCTCACCGGCGCGTACACCGGTGACAAGATGTCCCCCCTCTCGGATACAACGAACCTCGCTGCAGCGGTGACTGATACCGACCTCTACGACCACATCAGGGCGATGCGGCCCGGCTCCACTCTCGCATTAGGTATCTCACTCGTACTATACACAGTGCTCGGGTTGAGCGTCTCGGGAAGTATCCCCGATGGGCGTATCGCGGCGATTCAAACGGCTATCGAAACTTCCTACGTGGTAACGCCACTCGTCTTTGTTCCACTACTCCTCATCCTTGGTCTAGCGATGTATGGGATCCCGGCGATCCCGACGCTCGGTGCAGGTATCTTCGCGAGTGCCCTGATATCGATTCAAATACAGGGCGTCCCCTTCGCCACTGCATGGGACGCAGCAGTATACGGGACAGGTCCAACAACAGGGATGGAGCTCGTCAACGGATTGTTGGAGAGTGGTGGTATGGTCGACGCCTCGTGGGCGATCACTATCGTCATCGCCGCGCTCTCGCTCGGCGGGATGTTCGAACGAACCGGTATCCTCGCAGTCCTTGCTCACCATTTAGCTCGTCTGTGTCGGGGAGCGGGGAGTACCACCGGTGTGACGGCATTTTCGGCACTGTCTATGAACGTTCTCGCCGCCGAACAGTACATCAGCATCGTCGTACCGGGGATGTCGCTTCGGAACCTATACAACGAGCAGGGACTGAAGTCGCAGAACCTCTCACGTGCCGTCGAAGCCGCCGGGACAACGACAAGCGCGCTCGTCCCCTGGACTAGTGGAGCCGTCTTTATGTCCGGAGTACTCGGTGTCCCGACGATGCAGTACGCACCGTACTATTTCTTCGGATTCCTTTCCCCTCTCATTTTGCTAGTCATGGGGGCAACCGGCTGGCAAATTATGTACACAGACCAGCATAAATCTGTAAGCACCACATCAGCAGAGGACGCTACTGTGCCAGTCGCGAGCGAGGACTGACGAACACTTGTCGGCGACAGACAATTTGGATGTCACGTCAGGTTACGGAGCAGTATCGTTTCAGAGGTGCGTGGCGAACGTGTCGGCAAGTTTCTCCTCGGCACGTCTGAGATGGTGTTCAACTGTCCGTCGGCCGATTCCCACTACATCCGCGATCTCAGTCGTGGTTATATCGCGCGGTATCTCGTAATAACCACACTCATGGGCAGTAAGAAACACCTCGCGTTGGCGGTCGGTGAGTTTTGGAAGATGTGATTTCATCGAAAAGACCGGCGTCTCCGATTCCGCCTTCGCCAGTTCCTGTTTGGATTCGACAAAGACGCTGTAGTCAGCCGAAATGTCCCGATAGAATGACGAGAGGTTCGCTGGGTCGAGGGCAAGCACGCGAACGACCTTCATGCCGTCCTGGTACTGCCACGGAGGCAAGAGCAGACAGTTGTTGGCCACAAGATATGGTTTGATGTAGTTGCCAACCCCCTCTTCCAGACACGCCTCTGTAACAACAACCTGTCCCTCGTCATCACTAAGCTGTTCGTGCACACCCACTTCCGAGCGGACCTGAGCTATCACATCCTCCTGTCGCTCGCCGGTGACATAGAGTAAATCACAGTGGTCGTTACACCAGAGCCTGATTTCCGTGTCCGTCCTCGCCGTCGACTGCGAGTACGGACTGTCCCCGTCAATGTGAAACACTGCCTTGTACATGAAGTCCAATTTGTGTTTGGTATATTTAAATAATCCTCCATATGGAGTTGGTGCCGACGTTGAACTGTATCCCGAAGAAACGGTCTTCGCTTCAATTCCAAACTGGATACAAAACACCTTGACCCCGGAGCTTGACACGGCGTCCGATCGGTCTATTGATATTTAATTAACACAATCACGCAGTTGCGTGGTATGAATGCCCCCGTGCCCACCGATACGACATCCCAGCGAGTTTAATACGTGAACAGCTGCCGACAGCGGGTCCATGCTCAAAGCTGCTGGATTGGTTCTTCAAGCGATGGAGTCACTGGAATCAGTCTCCATCGATCATGTATAAAGGATGGTCCATATGGAGTAAGAAAGGCTACCCACAATTATGCCGAAAGACGAAGTATGGCAACAGGGACCATTCAGGAGGATGTTCCGGACAGAGTACAGTCCATTATTGACGACGTCGGAAAGGTCTCAGAGACTGGCGAGATTCCCACACGAATCCACAACGACAGCGAGATCTTCGAGCTAGAGCGCGATCGGGTGTTCGGGGAGAGTTGGGTATTCATCGGCCACGAATCGGAAATACCGGAGGCGGGCGACTACGCCAAGCGGTACATTGCCGACAATCCAGTCATCTTCGTCCGCGATGAAAACGACGAAATTCGGGTGCTGTTCGATGCCTGTCGGCATCGAGGTACGACCGTCGTGAGGGCGGAACAGGGAAACACAACCCACTTCCGGTGTCCCTACCACAACTGGACGTACAAGAATACGGGCGAACTCGTCGGTGTTCCGCACAAAGAACAGTGCTATCAGGAGCTGGACACATGTGAATATGCGCTCCAGTCGCCACCGCAGGTCGACACCTATGCTGGGCTTGTTTTTGCGTGCCTCTCAGAAGACACGCCCCCCCTCGAAGAATACCTCGGCGATTTTAGATGGTATCTGGATATAGCCATGAATTTCGCGGAGGGAGGCCTAGAGGTCGTCGGCGAACCGATTCGCTGGGAGGCCGATACGAGCTGGAAGATTGCTGCGGACAATTTTACTGGTGACGCCTATCACGTGCCTGCTGCACATAAGTCGACGATGGACCTCGATATCTTCCCCTCAGATCTGACGGCGCTCGCGGGCAACCGCACCTCTCTCGACGTAATCGATTGTGGCGGCCATTCATGTTCCTTCTCGTATTTCGAGGAGAGTCCGGGGGGATACCCGGAGGAGATATACAGCGACGATCACCTCTCGGAGTTGCAGTATAAAATCGCAAAAAACCACGTGTCCATCGTCGGTACTGTCTTCCCAAATCTCTCGTTTAACAATACGCTGAAGAACGCTGATCCGGACAACCGAGAACTGACAAAATTCCTGACTATACGCAAGTGGCAGCCAGTTGCTCCGGATAAGACCCAAATCTGGAACTGGATTCTCGTCCCGAAAAACGCCTCTGAGGAGTTCAAAGAGCAGGCGTACGACACCGGCATCACGACCTTCAGCGTATCTGGTAACTTCGAGGTGGACGACTTCGCAGTCTGGGATGGTATCACGGAGGCCGCAGGAAGTTCGTTCACCCGAAGAAGCAATCGCCAATCGAATTATCAGATGAACATGGACGAGATGGGTGATGCCGAGGACATCTCCGACGAGTGGGATGGTCCAGGCACAGTCATCAACTCTGCCTTCGAGGACGGCACAATGCGGACGTTCTACCAGAGCTGGTATCGGACAATGACCGGACAGCGTATCGACGGGTCGGACGACAACTCGGAACACCGAGGTGCATAAGATGACGAACCACGAACTACGTCTCGACTGCGAGGAGTTCCTTCACCACGAGGCAGAATTACTCGATGACAAACGTCTTCACGACTGGTTCGAGCTGCTCACCGAGGATATAGAATATCTCGTTCCGCGTCGGGTGACACGGGAGCGTGGGTCCGAACGTTCAGAGTTCAGCGGCAAGGGGTTTCTCTACCGCGACGACCACGGAACCCTATCGACGCGCGTCGAGCGTTTTGACAATGACTACGCGTGGGCGGAGAACCCTCCATCACGGACGCGTCGGTTTGTCTCGAACGTTCGTGCGAGCGAACTCTCAAACAACGAGGCGGACGACGTTGCGGTGAAAAGCAACCTGTTGCTCTATCGGAGTCAGGGGGATACCGCGGATCACGATCTCATCGTTGGTGAGCGAGAGGACCGGCTCCGTCGTGTTGACGGTGAGTTTAAGTTAGCTAAGCGGACGGTCTATCTCGACCAGACAGTCCTCGCAACCCGTAACTTATCATTTTTCCTCTGAGCACGAACCACCAATATGAACCTCATACAACTCACCGAACTGACCGCGAATGGCGACAGGATACGCCTGCATCGGATTGAGACTCCAAAGGGAGAGCGTCTCGAAATCGAAACACCCACTTCGTCGATTCGGTTGGACGCAGTCGCCCTCGAGGCGCTTACCTGGCAGGACAACGACGCACTTGCCGCCTTACCAGATGCGAACACCACTCAACGGTCACCCACCGGAACTGGCGAGCTGTCCGAACGCATCCGATTGACGACCATTTCGAATGAGTTTGGGTTCATCGTCGTCTACGAGATGCACACGGAGGCGGGCATCCGGATCGATCTCGAAGCCGAAAAACAGGGCGAGTCGATTCGACTCTGTCCCGCAGAACTCGAAACCCTCGCCGAACAAGATCACGACCTCATTACAGAATGGGTCAAGACCGACCTCAACGATTGAAAATCGATAGCTAACGTAAGCTGTGGACCACGTATTGTTTTTGAAGTGCTTTTGGAAATTGTGGGCATCGCAAGTTACAGCAGTGGCCGAACAGCATGCTGAGAAAATCGTTGTTCCGTCGGTACTCACGGTGACGAACGCCGGGGGTAACTTCATCGCTCAGCACCCAATAACCGTCACGCGGCTGCCGAACATTCCTATTTCTCGAAAAAATGCTAATATTGCGGCTGACTGGAGATATTCTCCCAAACCCGCGAATCGATCCAGCCCGAACACCCACTGGACGATCTCCAGGCAGCTGACAGGGCGAGACTCTTCACCTTGGCGGTGTTTTTTCCGCTCGAAGGAGGTCAAATCGTCGGGATGGGGGAGTTAACGGCAGCATTCCACAGAGACGACGAAATCGCACAGACAGCAGTCGGGAAATTTGTCGGCCGGACCACACAGCGTCCCTCGGACCGCATTCACGGGAGTCGAAATGGGAGCATAAGGTCTATCGGAACTCTCTCTTCCGATTCGGCTCCGTTTGCTTCCCGAGACGTCCCGACGCTGCCTACTGGTTCAGAGAAATAAAAGTCGGAGCGTCCTCCTCAGTCTAGCGGCTCCTCGAGTTCTGTTTCGACGGCTTCGAGTAACGTATCGGAGCGAAGGAGCGCCAGCATAGATTCTATGTCTCGATGGATCGGCCGATCTCCATCTAGATGAGCAACGTGTTCGCGAACGATCTGGTAGGCAACGTTGGTCCCTACGCCGGGGGAACAGTCCTCAACGAAATCGATCGCCTGGGCCGCACAGGCCAGCTCGATCCCGACAACACGGAGCGTAGCCTCGACCGTTTCTCTGGCAACATAAGCGCTCTGTGCACTCATGCTGACGTGGTCCTCCTGATTTCCGCTGACGGGGATGCTATCCATCGATGGACGCCCCTGCGAACGATTCGTACTCACGAGATCGGCTGCCGTGTACTGTGCGATCATATAGCCCGACTGAAGGCCGCTCCCCGTGGTCAGAAACGGAGGTAAATGCGCCTCTTGCACGTTGGGGTTGAGCATTCGATCCATCCGCCGCTCCGAGATCGAGGCTAACTCCGCGAGACCGCTCGTGACATAATCCAGCCGCAAAGCCAACGGTTGTCCATGAAAATTCCCGCCAGAGAGGACAGCAGCCTGCGCAGTGCCGCTTGCGCGGTCGTCCGCGTCGTCTGCAGGAAATACGAGTGGATTGTCTGTCGCACTGTTGAGTTCCGTCTCAACGGCCTCGCGGAGGTGTTGAACCGAGTCGCGGACAGCACCGTGTACCTGTGGCAGACAGCGGAGCGAATATGCGTCCTGCACTCGGTCACAGTTACGGTGCGATTCGACGATTTGGGAGTGTCGGGTGAGCCGACGAATGTTTCTCGCGCTTTCTGTTTGCCCCTGGTGTGGCCGGACGCGCTGGATGCTGGGGTGTGAGCTCGCGGTCGTGCTCATCGTCGCTTCCGTTGTCATCGCACCGGCGATATCTGCCGCCTGCATCGCACGTTCAGCATCACACACGACGAGCGAGGCTAACCCGACAGTCAGTTGCGTCCCGTTGATGAGCCCCAATCCTTCCTTTGCACGAAGCGTCACTGGGTCGATGTTCTTCCGCTTCAGAGCCTCGCCTCCCGGGAGCCGTTCCCCGTCCACAGTGGCTTCACCCTCTCCGGTGACGACGAGAGCGAGATGGGCGAGGGGTGCGAGATCGCCGCTCGCACCGAGGCTCCCCTTGGCCTTCACAACGGGATGAACCGCTTCGTTTAGCATCTTCACGAGAACGTCAATGATCCGTTCCCGGACACCGCTATACCCTTTCACCAGCGCGTTGAGGCGGGTAACGAGCATTGCTCGGACCTCTTCTCGGGTGAGATCGCGGCCCGTCCCGGCAGCGTGGCTCCGAACGAGGTTTTGCTGGAGGCTTTCGATGTCGTTATCCGGTATCCGTTCCTGAACGAGTTCTCCGAACCCTGTATTCACACCGTAGACCGCCTCCCCGGATTCAACGATGTCGACGATGCGCTGGCGCGACTCCCGAACACCTTCACGGACGTCCTCCGGGACTTGAACGGGGGCATCGTGGCGTGCGACGCGGTCAACGTCGCCTGGCGTAAGTGATTCCCCATCGACGACGACCGGGTCAGCAGTCATTGTGGACCACCTCACCATTCTTCACAACCGTTTGGACGTTTTGCACACCGAAATTATACGGGAGGTGCTGATAGTCGGGCACGTCGGCGACGACTAGATCGCCTGGCGATCCCTCTCGAAGGGTTCCTAAGCCGTCCGTTCGGTCGATAGCGTTCGCAGCCGTTACAGTTGCGCTACGGAGGGCCGACGAAGGTGTCATACGCATACCGTTGCAGGCGAGTTCGATCGTGAATTCCATACTTTGTGAGTAACAGTTCGGATTGAAGTCGGTCGCGATAGCGACTGGGACGTCAGCTCCTTCGAAGGCCGGTGCATCTGCGTAGTCAGCTGCAAGCGAAAAGGCAGTCCCCGGCAAGAGAACGGGCGTTACGTTTGCCTCGCCGAGCGCCGTGATGTCCGCCTCGGTCGATTGTAGCAAGTGGTCCGCGCTCGTGGCCCCGATGTCGGCAGCCAACTGCGATCCGCCGAGTCGCTCAAACTCGTCGGCGTGTATTTTCGGCGTCAGCCCCTGTTCTACTCCAGCTTCGAGAACACGTCGGGACTGATCCACCGAAAAGACGCCCGCCTCACAGAAGACGTCACAGAACTCGGCGAGATCGTGTTTCGCCACGACAGGTAACTGCTCTTCGACGACACGGTCAACGTACTCTTCGGGAGCCGTGTCTTCAGGCACGGCGTGAGCGCCCATGAATGTCGGCACCACGTCAATCGGATGCCGGCCGGCTGCCTCGTCGATTGCTTCGAGCATCTTTACTTCAGTCTCGACATCGAGTCCGTAGCCCGATTTTACCTCAGCGGTCGTCGTCCCATGGGCGAGCATGACGTCGAGCTGTGCGAGCAGGTTCTCGACAAGTTGGTCGCGAGAGGCGTCACGCGTCGCCCGCACAGTTCGTAAGATACCGCCACCTTCCGCGAGAATGTCCTGATAGTCCGCCCCCGCGAGTTTTGCAGTGAATTCATCGGCACGATCGCCCGCGAACGCAGCATGTGTGTGTGGGTCGACGAATCCGGGAAGCACCGTTCTGCCGGCAGCGTCGACCGCGTCCGTCGCATTCTCGGGGGGGTGGTCGCGTGTAACTTCCTCGGTCGACCCGATCGCGGTGACGACACCGTCTTCGATTGCCACGGCACCGTCTCGGAACGTTACCATCTCGCCGTCGTCCGTCGGATTAGCAACCTGGGCCGCGTCGTGGACGACAAGGTCGGTCATGCTGACCACCCCGAGAGGAAGTGCGCCACGGTACGTGCTGCAGCGTCAACAGTTCGTCCATCAGTATCGAGTGGTGGCGCACACTCGACAAGTTCGAAGCCCCCAATTCGTTTGTCCTCGGCGACGAGACGAATAAGGCGGAACAGTTCACGTGGCAGCAACCCTCCGGGTGTTGGGGCGCTAGAACCATCATAGATCGCATCAAGCACGTCGATATCGACACTACAATAGATTCGGTCGACGTTGTCGAGCCCGGAGAGTGCCCGATCGACGGCTTCGGGAAGATCAGCCGTTACCTCCTCGGCAGTTACGACCGTTCCTCCATTCTCACAGACGTACTCGTGATAGGCCGTACTCGTCTCGAAGTGTCGAGCACCGATACAGGCGTAGCTGTCGAGGCCGGCTTCGTGTAACTGGCGGTAAGGCGTCCCACTCGTCGGACCATCTCGGACCTCTCGAACGTCAAGATGGGCATCAACGTTGAGCACGCCGACGCTCGAATCCTCGAGTAGCGGGGAGACATTCGGGACGGTCAGTGAGTTGTCGCCGCCGAGGAAGACGGGTAGTGCGTCAAGTGCATGAATCGATTCCGTAACCCCCCGTATCGCGTCCTGCACCTCGCCAACTGAACCTGCTGGGATGTCGACATTCCCGAGATCAGCGACGCTTTCGACGGGGCCTATATCGAAGTGATGGGTCTTCATCCCTGCCAGCGCGTTCCGGAGAGCTTCGGGACCCTCAGCGGCGCCACGCCTGGAGATAACCGCGCCGTCGTACGGCTCGCCGAGGAGGACTACATCGAACTCACCAGCGGTGTCGAGGTCGGCTGGGCTGACAACGTCGCCGAACTGTTCATCTACGGGGTCAGATGACGACCCAGCCCATCCCGACGGTGCAGTGAGGCCTGTCATTCGTCCTCACGCATCGGGATGCGAACGTCCGAAGTAGTTGCTTCGTCAAGCGCTTCCTCATACCCAGCGTCGGCATGCCGGATAACCCCCATACCGGGGTCAGTCGTAAACACACGTCGGGCCTTATCAGCGGCGAGGTCTGACCCGTCGAGGACGACGTGGTTGTTCGTGTGGAGGGAGTTACCGATACCGACACCACCCCCATCGTGGACGCTGACGATGTCGGCGCCAGCAGCGCAGTTGAGCAGGGCATTAAGGATTGGCCAATCGGCCACGGCGTCCGAACCATCTTGCATCGCCTCGGTTTCTCGGTTCGGACTGGCCACGCTGCCAGCATCCAGGTGATCGCGTGTGACAACAACTGGGGCGGCGATCTCGCCCTCGGCGACAAGTTCGTTGATCCGGAGTGCGAACCGCGCCCGCTCGGTCAGGCCATCGTCGCTCTGGTAGCCAAGCCAGCAGACGCGGCTGGGGAGCCCCTGGAACGAGACCTGTTCCTGTGCGAGGTCTATCCAGCGATGCAGCTGATCTTTTTCAGGGAAGAGCTCCTTGACAGCCTCGTCAGTCCGGTGGATGTCCGCTTCGTCTCCTGAGAGGGCAACCCAGCGGAACGGTCCCTTCCCCTGGCAGAACAGGGGTCGGATATACGCCGGAACGAACCCCGGGAAATCGAACGCGTTTGTTACGTCCCGATGTTCCTCGACCTGTCCACGGATGTTGTTTCCATACTCGAAGGCTACTGAACCTCGCTCTTGCATTTCGAGAATGCCCTCGACGTGACGTTGCATCGTGTCGAGGCTCTCTTCGACGTATCGATCAGAGTCTGCCTCACGTAACGCGTCAGCCTCTTCGATAGTATACCCCGCGGGGTAGTACCCTTCCAGTTCATCGTGTGCGCTCGTTTGGTCCGTGACGATATCCGGGACGAAATCACGCTCGAGCAGGCCGTCGAACATATCGGCAGCGTTCATGTGGAGCGCGATTGAAAGTGGCTCGCCACTCGCTTCCGCGTCTTCGGCCAGCTCGATAGCCTCGTCAAGGTCGTCCGTCTTCTCCATACAATAGTCCGTCTCGAGTCGCCTGTCGATCCGATTTTCGTCGACCTCGGCCGCAATACATACACCGTGATTCATCGTCACGGCTAGCGGTTGGGCACCACCCATGCCACCGAGCCCGGCGGTGACCGTGATTGTCCCTTCGAGCCCTTCCCGCTCAGGGAAGTGTTGACGGGCGGCCTCGGCCAGCGTCTCGAAGGTTCCCTGAATAATGCCCTGAGTTCCGATATATGCCCACGAACCGGCGGTCATCTGGCCGTACATAATGAGCCCCTTCGATTCGAGTTCGTGGAAGTGTTCCCAGTCGTCCCAGGCGCCGACCAGGTTCGAGTTCGCAATAAGCACCTGTGGCGAACGCTCATGCGTCTTGAACCGTCCGACTGGTTTGCCCGACTGGATCAGGAGGGTCTCGTCGTCCGCAAGCGTTCGGAGCTCCGAGAGGATAGCATCGTACGCATCCCAGCTCCGGGCTGCCCGACCGGTGCCGCCGTACACCACGAGATCCTCTGGCTTCTCTCCGACTTCCGGATCAAGGTTGTTGTTGAGCATTCGGAGCGCGGCTTCCTGCCGCCATCCTTCACACTCGATATCGGTTCCAGTTGGTGCGCCCTGGTAGCCGAACCACTCCGAGGATGGGGTTCCGATATCATGCGTCGAGTCAGAATCGGCCTGTTGTCGTTTCATGTGTATGTGTACCTAGGAATAGTCGACCGATAATTTAGGTTCTCCTTTTGGAAATGATTTTAAATAATCGGTCGGAATATCCACCCATGTACAAGGCGGTATTCCGGATCAAAAGCGATAGTCCCTATGCAAGCTCGACGTCGCATAACAACACCCAGATCGAGCTATGGTGTAACGACCACTGTGACTTACTTCATATCGCTGGCGACCAACAAGAGGAAGTTATCGAACACGTCAGTTCGGAGGTTGGCGTCCGCGAACGGATCGAAAATGATGGCGGCCAGACCGTGATCACTGAAGCTTGCCTGAAAGAATATGGGGACGACTATATTGAGGCCCATCTCGCCGCGAATGACTGCCTTCTCCTTCCCCCGCTCAGATACGAATATGGCGCGAAAGTTGTCCGCGTGCTGGCGCTCGACCCAGCAAATCTCTCCAGATTGTACAAAGACATCTCGGCGGAATATGAAGTGACGGTTGAGTCTAAGAAGGAGTTGACAACCGTCAGATCAGAGACGCCCGTGCTGTCAGCCAGCACGTTTCTTCCGTCACTTTCCGATCGGCAGCGGGATGTGTTCCTTACTGCGTTCGAGCAGGGATATTATCAGATTCCTCGCGAAACGACGACGAGTGAGATCGCTGATACCGTGAGTGTTGGTCGCCGGACAGTTGAACACCACCTAAGACGTGCCGAAGAGGAGCTTGCAAAATCATTTGTAGAGTACCTATAAGAAAATCTTAAAGAGGATATCAGTTTGATAGTTATTTTCTCATCCGCCCTGTTAAAATTTTCTTCTTCAGACACATTCTCATCTGAAACAGCTGGTCGATGAGAGATACGTATTGACTGATCCAAGTAGAGATGAACTCGTCATTCATATTTACTCTGGGAGACGACATTCAACCACTGTTCCATTCCGAGGTGATTCGTTTTCCTCGGAGGTTCGCCGAATAACGTACTCCGTGACATAATATTGGACAGGTATCCAACGCAGGGTCTCAGAGACAGAACCACCGAGTGGATATATAACGAGCAGGACAGGTGTCCCATTAACATCGAAATACGCTCCCGGCGGAGATCCATTATTAAGTGAAGCATTTGGTGGAAGGTTTTCAATCAATTGTCTGTAGTGATCCGTAGAAGAGGTAATATATTCTTCATAGCCCAAATCTGCGGCTGATTTTAATACTTCTTGGAATCTCTGGTCTTCGATTTCATCAATCGATATGTACTCAAAATCATCGGGTACCGCACTCTCATCAATATCTATTCTGGATGTATCTTTTGGGATGCCATCAGAATCAACCGTCGTGTTAAGTTAAGCATGATTCCACCAGACGGCGTGGGCTTGCAACCACGTTTCCGCGGTCGGTGGATCGACGTGGCTGAAACAGTTTGAAAACGAAGAGGTTCGTCGTTGTACTTCTCTAAAGACACGTTCGACTGAATTTCTGAAGCCGTGTTGTTCGACGCGGTAGCTGTAGTTTTCGCGGCGGAGACCACCGATCAGATCGTCTGCGTCATCAACGAGAAACAGAGCATCTTCGACATCGTGTTTCTTAGCTAATTCGGTGAGAAATTCTCGTGCGATCGGAATCGTGTACGTCGGAAACAGCCGTGAATGAAGGATTCTGTTCGTTTCAGGATCGACGGCAGCGTACAGCCAGTACTGCTCGTCGTTGATCCGGATCGCTTTCTGATCGACCGCAACGCGATCCGGGCTCTCACCATCAGCTGGCTGTAGATCGGCTTTCTGCACCCAATTGTGAACAGCAACACGACTTCGACTGACACCCAACTCCTCAAGAAGAATAACTGTATTCGAAAGTGATAGACCAGCAAGGTGGTGGCGAATACCCTTTTCAATGATCTCGCGGGGTGTCCGCTCTCGCTCCACAAAATCCAAGTCGATCCACTCGGTAGAGCCGGTGAGGCGGTCGCTTTCGGGCATAGGAATTCGAAAGATCGACCGCCTCAGTCTTAACTTAACACCGCGGAATCAACTTCGAATGCCTCTAAATCCAGGATCATTTCAGTGTGGGGGTGTTCAGATAAGGATGAAGAGTGAAGCGGTTCGTTTTCTGAGTGATCTATGCCCGAAAACGACCGCCTCAATGAGTATTTGGACGAGATTGAATTAGAGTTTGTGGAGAAGCAACACCGAAGCTGTTGATGAAACTCAGTATTCAGCTGCATTTAGCAGGATTGTCGCTTTCGAATACTGTCTTGTTTCTTGAGGTTTCGGTGTTGAACGGACACAGTCGACTGTCCACAATTGGGTTCACAAAGCAGATCTACAGCCCGAATCTGGCCGGAACCCGGATCACGTTGCGATTGACGAGACCGTGATCCGATTCAACGGCCAAGAATACTGGCTGTACGCTGCTGTCGACCGACATACAAACGAATTACTGCATACACAGCTTGAGCCCACGACAGATACCGTTCTCGCACGTCAGTTTCTCGATGCACTTCAGAAGAAACACGACGTCGAAGACGCTATTTTTCTCGTCGATGGCTCCCCATCACTCCAGAGTGCCTGCCACCGAGAAGGACTCCGCTTCCAGTACCAAGAACACGGGAAGCGAAATAGTTCCGAACGTGTCTTTTGCGAAGTAAAACGTCGAACCTCTTCGTTCTCAAATAGCTTTAGCAACGCTCACGGGTCGCGTTAAGTTAGAGGATGAGGCGCTCGACTTTAGAGTGTCTATGGCCGAAACCGAGCGCCTCAGCGAATGTATCGCGTGGATCGACTTGTCGTTTGTGGAGCAAGATCGAACGCCGCGATGGGCGATTGAAGTAGGGATCCGCTGTCATTTGGACGGTATGTCACTGCATGAGGTAAGTAAGCATCTTGAACTATTTGGGATCGATCGGAGTCACGTCGCTATCCATAACTGGGTTCATAAAGCCGATCTACAGCCGATCTCGACCGTCCCCGAGGATCAACTCGCGGTTGACGAAAAGATGATCCGCCTCCACGGCCAGAAGTTCTGGCTGTACGGCGCGGTTGATCCACAGACGAACGAAATCCTTCACGTGAGCCTCTATCCGACCGCAAATAAACAGACAACACGATGGTTTCTGACTAAGCTACACCGGCGCTACCAGCTCGATAGCGTGGAATTTCTCGTCGATGACGCAGACTATCTCGGATCGGTTCTGGCTGAAGACGGCTATCGATTTCAAATCATTCAACATGGAAATAGAAATGCCATCGAACGTGTATTTTGGGAAATAGAACGACGAACATCATCGTTTGCGGATAGTTTCAGCAATGTCGCGCTAGAGACAGCTCAAAATTGGCTCGAAGCCTTTGCCGTCTACCACAATTCACGCCAAAGTTAACGCGACCTATTCGGTCGTGTTAACTTAGGCATGGTTCCACCAGACGGAGTGGGCTTGTAACCATGTTTCTGCGGTTGCTGGATCGACGTGACTAAAACAGTTTGAGAACGAAGAGGTTCGTCGTTCTACTTCTCTAAAGACACGTTCGATTGAATTTCTGAAGTCGTGTTGCTGGACGCGGTAGCTGTAGTTCTCCTGGCGGAGACCGCCGATCAGATCGTCTGCGTCATCAACGAGAAATAGAGCGTCTTCGACATCGTGTTTCTCGGATAACTCAGTGAGAAACTCTCGAGCAATCGGGATCGTATATGTCGGAAATAGCCGAGAATGGAGGATTCTGTTCGTTTCTGGATCGACAGCAGCGTACAGCCAGTACTGTTCGTCGTTAATACGAATCGCTTTCTGATCGACCGCAACGCGATCCGGGCTTTCACCTCAGCTGGCTGTAGATCGGCCTTCTGTACCCAGTTATGAACGGCGACACGACTCCGCTCGACACCCAAATCTTCAAGAAGCGTAACTGTATTTAAAAGTAATAGTCCTGCAAGATGCCTCGTGTTCAGATAAGCTGATTCCATGCGAACGCGAACGATCTCAGCCACTCGTCAGCAGTTTCTGCTTCGGCGTTGCTGAAACAGTTTGAAAAGCTGGTAGTTCTGCGTTTTATCTCACGAAAGACACGTTCGACACTGTTCCGATTTCCATGTCGTTCGTATCTGAAATCGAGGCCATGTTTTTCACATGCTCGGTGAAGTGGAACCGCACCATCAACGAGAAAGATCGCGTCATCCACGTCGTGTTTTTCGCGGAGTTCCGCGAAATACTGATCTGCGATCACGTTTGTTCTTGTCGGCTCAAGCTTTGTGTGGAGTAAATCGTTTGAGCCTGGATCGACGGCAGCGTACAGCCAATAGTGTTCATCGTCAAGCTGAATCACCGTTTCATCGACCGCAACGTGATTCGGGCTCCGACCAGATTCTGGCTGTAGATCGGCCTTGTGAACCCAGTTATGAACAGTGGATCGAACCCGATCAACACCGAATACCTCAAGAAACGAAACAGTATTCGAAAGCGATAATCCAGCAAGGTGGAGCTGAATACTAAGCTTCATCAACATCTTCGGTGTTGCCTCTCGCTCCACAAACTCTAAGTTGATCTCGTCTAAACAGCCGCTGAGGCGGGCGTTTTCGGGCATGAATCACTTTGAAAACGCACCGCCTCACCTTTCAATCCTTATCTGAACACCGTCTCCCAAGCCTCTCTCTTGCGACCCTTGGTCTTCTGTTAATGGTCGAAATCCACTACCTGACGACGCTCCGACTGGCGCCGTGGTTCACCATCGTACTCACCGGTATTTTCACACTCGCGATGGCGGCAGTCCTCAATATCGTCCGCTGGATCTCCGATACTCTGTTTGGGACGACGTTTCTGCTCAACGGGCGCACGCAGGATGCGATCAATACGGCGGTGATGATCGAGTTTGTCGCCGCGGCTATTGCCGGAGTCATCGCTGGCGGCATCTTCTATCTACACTTTCAACGGTCGTCTGTTCGGACTGGTAATCGATTACAGGCTGACTCGGCGACACCCGGTACAGAAATAAACACTCAATCGCCCGTCCTGAGCGACAGGTTAGGCATCTCACCACAGCGGCAACGACAAGCCGTCCGCATGATGCAAGCAGGGTTAGCGCTAGTATTTGGATACGGACTCTGGACAGTCCAAGTTCCGCTCCTGATAAATTCGGGGGTTGCATTGGTCATTACGTTTGTCCCGGCAGTGATAGAACGGGACTACGGTATCCCGATCGAACCAGCACTCGCTCTTTGGCTAACTGGCGCAGTTTTCCTCCACGTTCTCGGAACTGTCGGGCTCTACGGCTTGATACCGGCATGGGATTCACTTACGCATACACTTTCGGCGACAGTCGTTGCCGCAGCAGGGTACACGTTCCTCAGGACGATCCACCTCCACGCCTCATCGATTCACTTCCCTCCTTGGGCGATGTTCGTGTTCACCCTCATGGTCGTCCTCGCGACCGGCGTAGTCTGGGAGGTTCTCGAGTTTGTCCTCGATCGAAGTGCGCTCCTCTTTGGGGCTGACCCCGTGCTCGCGCAGCACGGAATTGACGACACGATTATCGACTTGATCTTTAATGGGATCGGTTCGATACTTGTCGCAATGTGGGGCACGGTTTATCTAACGACAGTATCAAAGCGTCTCGCTAGTCAACTCACACAGTAAGCTGTATCTCCTTTCGACCCTATCCCTCACCACGGCTCGAAACCAGATCTTCAGTGAACCGGAACCTAATCACGAACGTCACCGAGTCCCCATATCCTCACTCGCGAGCACGGTTTCGGCCCCCTCGCCGGCCGCGATATCGGTCGTACAGATGTAGACCTCGGTCGCCGTCCGCGTACTGAGGTGCTGGGCAGCGAGGGCGGCGTCCGCCCGCTCGATCTCGTCGGCAGGGCGGTCGCCACCATTCGAGATGTACCGCTGGACGCCGTCCATCACCCGGGAGATGACAGGATTGAGGAATTCCAACGGTGTCGCCATCGTCGCCCAGCTATCGTCTATCGCGGCGTCAACGATCGGGGCTTCGACGGGGCGGCGCACGAGTCATGACTGGACCGCGGTCCACAACAGACTGGAACTGCCGTAGATGGCGACGCTGTCCACACTCTCAAGACAGATCTCGCTGTCGTCATGTGAGCAATCATCGTTCAGTGGATCGGCGAAGAAGTGGATAATCTCGCCAGGCATGTGAGCGCGATCAACTACGTCATTGAGTGGCAATCTCACCTATGGTTTATCTAATCAGCATCAGAGTCTTGATAGTACCATGAGTTTTGATGCCGAAGCAGTACGTGCTGACTTCCCTATCCTAGACCGGCGCGTGAACGGCCATCCACTCACCTACCTCGACAACGCCGCGACCACGCACACTCCCCGCCAGGTGTACGACGTCTTCGAGGAGTTCTACGCGGGGTACAACGCGAATATTCACCGTGGGATCCACGAGCTCAGCCACGAGGCGTCGCTCGCCTACGAAGAGGCACACGACCGCGTCGCCGACTTCCTCGGCGCGGACGGCCGGGAGGAGATCGTCTTCACCAAGAACACCACCGAGAGCATCAACCTCGTCGCGTACGGCCTCAGCCAGCACCTGGGCGAGGGCGACGAGATTGTCGCGACGGAGATGGATCACCACGCCTCGCTCGTCACCTGGCAGCAGATCGCCAAGCGCATGGGCGCGACCGTCCGCCACGTCCCGGTCACGGCCGACGGCCATCTCGACATGGAGGCTGCCCGCGACATCGTCACCGACGACACCGCGGTCCTCTGTGCCCCCCACGTCTCGAACGTACTCGGGACGGTCAACCCGGTCGCGGACATCGCGGCTCTCGCACACAACCACGACGCGTACACGGTCATCGACGGCGCTCAGTCCGCCCCGACGCGGCCCGTCGACGTGGGCGCGATGGACGCGGACTTCTTCGCGTTCAGCGGGCACAAGCTCGCCGGCCCGACCGGGATCGGGGGGCTGTACGGGAAGCAGGAGCTGTTGGAGGACCTCGACCCGTTCCTCTTCGGCGGAGAAATGATCCGGAACGTGACGCTCACCGACTCCACGTGGAACGGACTACCCTGGAAGTTCGAGGCCGGCACGCCGCCCATCGCGGAGGGCATCGCGCTCGGCGCGGCCGTCGACTACCTCGCTGAGCTCGGCATGGACGCCGTCCGCGAGCACGAGAACAACCTCGCGCAGTACCTGCTCCGGGAGCTCGCGGACCGGGAGTTCATCCGGGCGTACGGCCCCGGCGTCGGCGAGGAGCGCACCGGCCTCGTATCGTTCAACGTCGAGGGCGTCCACGGGCACGACCTCTCCAGCCTCCTCAACGACCGCGGCATCGCCATCCGCGCCGGCGACCACTGTACGCAGCCGCTCCACGACCGACTCGACATCCCCGGCTCCGCTCGCGCGTCCTTCTACGTCTACAACACCCGCGCGGACGTGGACCGCCTCCTCGACGTCGTCGACTCGGCCCGCAAGGACTTGGACGCGTACCTCGCCTCCGACCGCTACCACGACTACATCAGCGACCACTACCACCGCCCCCGCAACTCGGGCGCGCTCACTGACCCGACGTTTGTGAAGTCCTCCGAGGAGACGACCTGCGGCGACGACGGCGAATTTCACGTGACGATCACTGACGGGCGTATCGAGGAGATCGCCTTCGAGAGCCGGAGCTGTGCGGTCAGCCGGGCCGTCGCCAGCCTCCTCTCGGAGGACCTGAAGGGCATGGCGGTCGAGGCCGTAGCCGACCTCGACGGGCACGTCGCCCACGCGCTCGATGGGCAATACCCCGACCTTCGACGCGAGTGCGTTGAAGGCCCCGAGGACGTCATCCGCGAGGCAGCCCGTGAATACGTCGAGGAACACGGCACGTAAATCATCACTGTCTCCACTACGAATCCACTCTCCCACTTTCTCCTGAACTGACTCTACAATGATTGCTTGATTTTCAAATACGTCTGGTAAGATACTCGAGTCTATCCATAGAGCCGCTAAATTCGAACACCACATGTTCTGGCTTAACGCGATGAACGACATGGATCAACCATCTTTTATCGTGGCGGACTAGTAGCCATCCACATAGGTGATCCCAGTGTGGCACAGGAGTTCCTGATACCACTGGTTGCGGGGATCATCGGACTTGGTGTCCTCGCACAGATTCTCGCGGCTCGGCTCCAAGTACCGAGCATCATCTTCTTCCTGTTGGTCGGGGTGATCATCGGGAGACCGGGACTCGGAATCGTGACCAGCGAGACATTCGGGACCTCCCTTTCAGCAATCGTCGGGCTCGCGGTCGCGATCATTGTGTTCGAGGGCGCGTTCCATTTGGAGTTTGAGCGCATCCAGAAGGCGCCACGGGCAGCTCTCCGTCTCGTGACGATCGGTGCTGTCATCGCACTGGTCGGCACCGCGGTGGCAGTCCGGTTCCTAGAGGGGTTACCTTGGACGCTCTCGTTCGTGATCGGTGCGCTGCTCGTCGCCACGGGGCCGACGGTCATCTCTCCGATTCTTGAGGTCGTCCCGGTCAGAGACCAAGTCGCGGCGGTCCTCGAGACCGAAGGGATCGTCAACGACGTGACCGCCGCGATCACGGCCGTCGTGCTCTTCGAAGCCGTGGATCCGACGGTCACCGCAGAGGGGCTCGTCCGCGGCTTCGCGCTCCGACTTGGCGACGGACTCCTCGTCGGCCTCATCGTCGCGGGCGTCCTCTACTACCTCCTCCGGTACGTCGACCTCTCGCCCGGCGCGGCACCGCGGAACGCGAGACTGCTTGTCCTCGCCGGCGCGTTGGCCGCATTCGCCGCTGCGAACCAGCTAGCAAGTGAAGCAGGTGTCGCCGCTGCCGCTACTGCTGGCCTCGTTCTCGGGAATATGGACATTCCGTACAAAGAGGACATCACCGACTTCAAAGGCGATATTACTCTTCTCGTGTTAGCATTTGTATTCATCGCGCTCGCCGCCCAGTTGCCGCCAGCGGCGATATTCGATGTGGGCCTCGCAGGGATCGGCGTGGTGGTGCTCGTTGCCGTGGTAATCCGGCCACTCCTAGTATTCCTGTCGACTGTAGGTGAGCGATTCACGCTCTCAGAGCGCGTATTCATCAGCGCCATCGGGCCGCGCGGGATCATCCCAGCGTCGGTCGCAACGCTATTCGCCACAGATCTTAGAACAGCCGCCACTGAACTCAACGATCCTGCCCTCGCACAGCAGGCGGATCTGTTGATTGGAACAGTCTTTCTGGTCATCTTTGTCACTGCCCTCGTACAGGGTGGTCTCGCACGCTACATCGCACAATACCTCAACGTCATACCCATGAGAGTCATCATCGTTGGAGGCGGCCAGGTGGGCCGCGCGCTCGCCAAACGCCTCGAAGACCGCGGCGAAAACGTCGTCATCATCGAGAACGATGAGGCGACAGTCGAATCGCTCCGAAACGACGGCTTCTCCACCGTCATCGGCGACGGAACGGACACGGAGCTGTTACGCAAGGCGGGGGCGGACAACGCCAAGATCGTCGTCGCCGCCACCGGTGACGACGACGCGAACCTCCTCGTCGCACAATTGTCGAAGACGAACTTCGGCGTCGAACGCGTCTTAGCGAAGGCGAACAACTCCGACAACGTCGAGGCGTTCGAGGACTTAGGCGTGAGTACCATCTCGGCCGCGATGTCGGCCGCGTGGGCCCTCGACAACCAGATCGAGCGACCGGACTTGGCCCACTGGATGACCGAGGTCGGTCACAACGGCGACGTCCAACAGCTCGAAGTCACCAACGAGACGTTCTTCGGCAAGAAGGTCAAGGAGGCAGGATCGATGCTGCCCGACGGCTGTCTAATTGCCGTCATCAGCGACGGGGACCGGAAGTCGGTCGAGGTCCCCGGCGCGGAGACGGTTATTGAGCGCGGCGACCACGTCACACTCCTCGGTCAACGCGAAGCCGTCCGAGAGGGGATGGAACTGGTCACCGGAGCCTGAGTCCTACGAGCGTGGGGTTGAGGATCCTTCTTGGATCGGGAACGACAAACACAGTTCTCGGGATCGTCTTCAGCATGTTCGGAAACGGCTTGTTTGTGATCGCTGATCACTAACATCGATCGCTGCTTTCCGGCGAGTGGGCTTGGTCTTTCGAAAGGGAGTTCATCGTGCTGATCGCGGTACGTGACCCACCCTTTCGGTAGGTCCGACCCGGCCTAGGCTGACGGTGATTCCCTGAAGAGACTTCGAGAGGTGTTCAGGGCAAGGACTCCGCCACAGACGGTGACAGCGACCGCTGCGGTCATGGGGTTGAATAGGCCGATGAGCGCGGCCGGTATCGCAATCGCGTTGTACACAAACGCGAGTCCGACGTTCTGCCGAACGCGGCGCCGTGCTGCCTGAGCGAGTTCGAATGTGGTCTCGACGAGCGAGAGGTCGTCGTCGACGATGACAATATCGGCCGCATCCGCGGCGAGCGCCGTCCCGCCGCCTAGCGAAATCCCGAGATCTGCCTGTGCAAGAGCCGGTGCGTCATTGGTTCCGTCCCCGACCATTGCGACGCGCTGGTTGAGTTGGAATCGTCGGATTGCCTCGATCTTCCCTACCGGTGACACGCCCGCAAATACGTATGAGATCGCATCCTGTTCCATAAGAAAGTCTGTCGCCTCCTCATCATCACCAGTGAGGATGGCAACTTCGATCCCACGCTCGTGGAGACTGGTGACCGTATCTAGCCACCCTTGCCGTGGGTTGTCGCCGACCACGACGACCCGTCTGTTTGTCCGTCAAAGCCGATCACGTCCGGGAGACGGCCAAATTCACGGGCCTCGCGAGCCTGTTTTTGAATCGCAGCCGTGACTGTCCAGCCCTGTTCGGCGAACAGGTCGAGGTTCCCGACAAGCACCTCGCGACCCTCGACGGCTCCGGAAACGCCCGTTGCGTGTGTCCGGAAGTCGCACACCTCACGGCAGTCGGGAGTCACTCCGGCGTGGTCAGTGTTGCCTGTATCGATCTGGGCTGTACTCGCGTCGCCAGCGGTCGAGTCGACCGCGGCGACGATGGCTGCTGCGGCCGGATGCGCGGCGAGCCGTTCGAGCGCGGCTGCATCGGAGAGTGCTTCGTCTGATGCGTTGACATCGACGATATCCATCTCGCCCGTCGTGAGCGTCCCGGTCTTGTCGAATACAACCACGTCGACATCCCGGAGTCGCTCGAAGATAGTGTCATCGAGCACGACGATGCCGCGCTCCATCGCGTCGCGGATGCTCGTAGCAACCGAGAGCGGCGTTGCGAGTCCGAGTGCCAGGGACTGGCAACAAGCAGCGCGAGCAGCACGCTCATCACGCCCGCCGACAGCGGTCCGCCGCTGGCGACAGTCCAAGCGCCAATCACGATAGCGACGACGCCAACGAGAATGACGAGCCGGTACGCGAGCTTGTCGGCGCGACGCTGAATCCCGTGGTCAGCGCTCTGGATCGACCACAGCGAATCGGTGATGCGGTCGACACTGCTCGTTACCGGGTCACCGACTTCGATAATCGCGGCGCCGTTGGTGACGACCGCACCGCCCACGATTTTGTCGCCCGTTCCCTTCGCGACTGGGAGTGCCTCGCCGGTGACGACCGCCTCTTTGACGCTACAGTCGTCGCCAACAAGCATTCCGTCAACCGGGATCCGTTCGCCCTCGCGGACAAGGATTCGATCGCCGGACTCCAGCGAATCGACCGACACCTCTGTCGCGGCGTCGCCGTCATCAAGTCGTTGGGCGCTGTTCACCTGCGAGACGGTGAGATCTGTGAGCCGTTCCAACGCTCGCTGTTTGATCGATGTCTCATAAAATGAAACGCCCGAGACGACTGTCGCGACAACGAGCGTCAGGTCATAAAAGATATTATTATCCCCAAGAAGGACCGCGCCCGTACCGTAGCAAAACGCGCTGACGACAGTGACCGCGACGAGGAGGTCCGTCGTCGGGCGACGCATTTTGAGGCTGATGTACGCCCCCCGTAACACCGGCATTCCGGTGAAAAACAACACGATTGCGGTCAACACGAAGTAGATACGTAAGAACAGGAAACCGCTGCTCCCACTCAGTTGGAAGGCGCCTTCGAAGGCGTTGAGAAACACAGCGTCAAGGTAGGGCGCGAGATGGGCTGGATACATGATAGCCACGTACGGGACCATCAGGAACGCGCCGAACACGATCCCAGCCGCGTAGCGGAGTCCGAGGACCTCATCGCTTCGGCGTTTGCGGAGTCCGTCTGCTTCCCGCGAGCGGCGCGTGCCGCTTGCGTCACCATCCGTACTCACATCGGATCGGAGAAACGCAGTGTAACCCGTTCTACTCAACACGTCACGGAGATCGTCCACTGACACCGCATCCGTATCGTGATATACGCGGATCGTCTCAGTGACGTAACTCGCCTCTGCGGCGATCACGCCGAACTGTATGTCGGCGATGTGTTCGAGATACGCTTCGCACGTCGGCGAGTACATCCCGTCGATCCGAAAGAACGTCCGCGTGACGCCATCAGGGAGAGAGCGATCGGTATCTGGCTCCACATCAAGACGGTCCGATGCGCCGGTATCATCGAGGAGCCCGTGAATATCCCGACACCCAGTGCTACAGAACGACTCATCGAATTCTCCCGCGATCGAGTCACTAGCGATCGGATCCTGACATACGTCGCACTCGTTGGTGGGACTATTGGCACTCATTTAGACAACGTATTGGAACAACATCAATCGATTTGAAGAGCATGGTAATAATTCTTAATGGATATTCTGCTGGCCAAGCTGACAAATAGAAGACAGCCTCGGAACACGTGTAAACGTCGTCGGGCGGAGGCGCACCGATAAACGTGCGCTTGAATCGCGGGACATTGAACGTAAACGGTGATTACGAGCCTGCCAGCGATGGCCAGAACGGGAGTCCATGCGAAATCCCCACCCTCAACGAAGCGAACGGCGAAGCCATGAGCGAGTAGGGTGGGTTAGTTCACTAACGGACGGTTTAGGACACGGGACTGTGAAGCGTTATATTGAACGAATGGAATTGATACGAACACTCCGAGATTCGCCGGCCGCGGCGGTAATTTTCGCAAGTACGCTCATCGCAGTCATGGGTGTCTCACTCATCAGCCCGGCACTCCCAGCGGTACAGGAAGCGTGGAATATCTCAGAGTCACAGGCAAGCCTCTTACTATCAGCGTTTACGCTTCCCGGGATATTTCTGACACTCCCTATCGGACTGTTTTCCGATCGAATCGGTCGAAAACCGATTCTGATCCCAGCGCTCGTCGTATTCGGACTCAGTGGGGGCAGTATCATCTTTATCCCCGATTTCACGCTTATTCTTGTACTACGAGCGATCCAAGGTGCGGCGAGTAGTGCGATTGCGATGCTCACGGTTACCCTCCTCGGTGACCTCTTTACCGGTGAACAACGGCGCGTGTTGATCGGCACAAATGCGGCAATTCTCGCAGTTGGCGCTGCCGGCTATCCACTGCTTGGTGGGGTTCTTGCAACACTAGCATGGTCAGCTCCATTCGCATGTTTTCTCCTTGCCCTGTTCGTCGCAGTTCCCGGGATGACGTTGCTTGAAGAGCCCAACCAAGACGGGACTAAATCGAACTCAAGTATCCGTGAGTTCCTCACTGGATCGACTCCGATGGCTCCCTTCGCTGTTCTTTACCTCGCTATCTTTGGAATATTTGTTATTCTGTATGGGGCACAGCTTACTGCTGTTCCGTTTCTGCTTGCCAACGAATATCAGCTCTCGTCAGCAAACATCGGCCTTCTCGTGGGGCTGCCTGCGGTGACAATGGGATTGACCGCAATGCAGGGCGATAGAGTGCTTCAAGTACTCACGAGCTTTCAGTCAATCGCGCTCGGATTCGTGAGTTACGGGATTGGACTTACCGTTGTCGCTCTTGCGGACTCCATCTACGTGATCGCTGGTGCACTCCTCCTGTTCGGTTTGGGTCAGGGGCTCGCGGAGCCAATTACAGATACGGCACTCAACGAACGAGCACCGGACGAATTTCGCGGGAGTATTATGAGTATTCGAACAAGCGTACTCAGACTCGGCACTACTGTCGGTCCGCCACTTAGTGTCGGGGCTGCAGCACTGTTTGGCTATCGTCAAACCCTGTTAGTGTCTGGTGCCGCTGCCTTCTTGATCGGAGTAACGTGGTTTACGGTGAGACGTCAGTGAACACTCAAAGTCAGCTAACAGATTGGAGACGGAATGTGTTCATTGGTGGGTATCCAGAATTCGACGTACGGTGACCTCGGCAAGCTGTGTGAACCCCACTGTATCCGGCATAACATCAACAGCGATCCCATGCTTGTCGACAGCACGTTTTGTCGGTGCTCCTATCGCTCCAACAATCGTCTCCTCTAGCTCGCGTTGGAGTGCAGCGACAGCGTCACGTTCAGTCGCAATTTGAACGAAGTGCTCTATCGTCTTTGGCGAGGTGAACAGTATACCGTCCAGCTTACCGTCTACCGCAAGTGAAACCGACTGTCCCGCAGTCTCCGGTCGTTCCAGGCGATATAAGGCTGTTTCGCTGACAATTCCACCAGCTGCTTCCAGTCCTTCAACAAGTACTTCGCTGCCGTGTGCACTCCGAGCAAGTTCAACGGTTTGGCCCTCGACTTCAGTAGATAACTCGTCGACGAGTCCTGTGGATGTGAATGTCGATGGAACGATATCGACTGAATAGCCCCGATTGCATAATGCGGTTGCAGTCTGATCTCCGACAGCACAAACAGTGGTTCCTCGTTGTTTCCATCCCGCTGTCGCAGCTATATCGACACCGGTCTCGCTTGTGAAGATACAGTAGTCCGCATGTTGGGGAACCTGACCGGTCGGTGTGATTGCCAGCATTGGGTCTGGAATCGGGGATACATCGAGTGACTGGAGATACTCGACCGCCTCAACGATACGGCTGTCGTCGGGTCGGAGAACAGCCACCGTCGGCTGGGACATATTGAACAGTTAGCTGATGCTGGACTTGTGTGTATCGAGAATCGGCGACCCGTCTCGAACGATTCAAACCGGCATCCTGCTAATTGCCGGTATGGACGAGGAGTCTCACGACCACGTTGTTCCGGGAAGTGCTGAAGAGTTGACCACGCCAGACGTGCAGGGCTACGACTTCCGTGGCGAATTCGATTTTCAGGAGATGCTGGAAGCGTATGCAACGACGGGCTTTCAGGCGACGCAACTCGCAGAGGCCATCGACATCGCCGAGCAAATGCAAGACGCCGATGCCACGATCTATCTCACATGCACGTCGAATATCATTTCGTCGGGATTGCGTGAAGTCGTCGCCTACCTCGTTCGTGAAGGGTACGTCGACGTGCTTATCACGACCGCGGGATCGCTGGCGGAGGATGTTATCAAAACGGCGAAGCCGTTCAAAATGGGAGATTGGGATGCGGATGAAGCAGTTCTCCGGGAACAGGGAATCAACCGTCTTGGGAATCTGTTCGTCCCTTCCAACCGTTACGTTTGGTTGGAGGAGTACCTATACGACTTCTTCGAGGAGTTCTTCGCTGAAGAAAAGGTTCGGACGCCGACATCGTTTGCCCGAGAGTTAGGGGAGACACTCGACGATCAGGATTCGGTTCTGAAACAAGCAGCGGACAATGATGTTCCCGTCTACTGTCCGGCACTGACGGATTCCGAGGTGGGGAATTTTCTCTACTATTACCGACAGGGGTACGATTCGGAGGTCGGAATCGAGATTCTCGACGATTACGACTCGCTCATTGAGGACGGAATGCTCGCCGATACGACGGGTCTGATCGCAGTTGGAGGTGGCGTGCCGAAACACCACGCGATTATGACGAACTTGTTCCGCGGTGGGGCCGATTACGTCGTCTATATCTCGACCGGTATGGAAGGGGATGGGTCACTCTCTGGCGCACCCCCGAACGAGGCAGTATCGTGGGGGAAGATCAAAGATGATGACCGGACAAATTATACGCAGGTCGAAGCAGAGGCGACGCTCGTCTTCCCACTGCTCGTGGCGGGTGCTTTCAGCGAGTAGAGATGATACACCCGAACATGAACCACGCAGCCGGCTTGTTGCGTGATCAGTCACGAGACGGATGGGACTTATCAGTATCCTGTACAGTGAACCGACCGGCCATCGGTAGCAAGCCCCTGTGTCTGGATCCACTTGAGCAGTTCTTGAGAACAATATAATAAGGATGGTGGTGCGCCTATAGGCCGAGCGTCTAACGTGTTTGATACTTGTGCGGCGCTGAATCCTTCCCTACTCGCTCGCTCCACTTGCTCGTTGAGGAAGGGGCCTTAGCGCCTCAATTCAAGTAACCAATTTCTTCCGTATTTCAAACTATTTATTGTTCTTATAGAAGATTACTTACTATCTCAGTGAGATATGCTTGGACGGCTCCGAATGTGACTCGCATGGTAGCGGCCCCAAATCCAAGAGCGATGAAACTCACCACGACAACGAGATCAGCCTTCGAATCGTTGGGACTAAGCAAGAGCGTGAGCGCCGCAAGCGTCCCCGACATCGTACTGATGAAGAGCCCTGTTAGAAATGACAAGGTCGTAAAAAATGGGTCAGTGAAACCCATAACGGAGTACGTT
The DNA here is from genome assembly GCF_003697845.1 of Halobellus captivus. GTDB lineage: Archaea > Halobacteriota > Halobacteria > Halobacteriales > Haloferacaceae > Halorubrum > Halorubrum glutamatedens. The sequence continues at coordinate 48,098 of NZ_RDQE01000016.1, forward strand.
GGTTCATAGATTCCGATGAAAGATAAACTGAAACCGATGACGACGTATCCGATAAAGCAGGTAGTGATGAGGATAGTCCCGGGGCTAACGAGTTGATACAGTCGAAACAGTCCCCGTTCAAACGGGGTAGTTGGCTGACGGATCCGCCTGAATGGGCAATAGTCCATCTCCCTACGGCCAGAGTCCCCGTACCTCGTGGGATTCAGCGATCCGTGAGAGCGCAACAATATAGGCTGCATCACGCCACGTGACATCGCGGTGCTCGTATTCGTCTGTGACTGCCTGCCAAGCGGCTTGCATCTCCGTTTCGAGTTCGTCGTTCACCCGTTCGAGCGACCACGATCGGCGATTGATATCCTGGAGCCACTCGAAGTAGCTCACCGTGACTCCGCCAGCATTAGCGAGAATGTCTGGAATCACTGGAATGGCCTGCTCTGCGAGAATCGCACTCGCCGTCGAAGTGGTGGGACCGTTTGCGCCTTCGACGACGAGGTCAGCGGCGATCGCACTCGCATTTGCTTCGGTGATCACGTTTCCGAGAGCGGCAGGGATGAGTACGTCAACATCGAGTGTGAGCAACTCATCGTTTGAGATCACGTCGTCTGCGTATTTCGTGACGGCTTCAGGCTCCTCGTCGTGTGATGGGACGGTCGCCGTCTCGATCCCGTCTGGATCGTACATTGCGCCGTTCACGTCACTGATTGCGACGACCATTGCTCCCCACTCATCAAGCAGTCGGGCGGCGTTCGCACCGACACTACCGTACCCCTGAATTGCGACCGTCGTTCCCTCGAGATCGCTTCCATAATATTCGCAGGCCTGCTTGGTGATGATCGCGACACTTCGTCCAGGCGCTTCCTCACGACCTTCACTCCCTCCAATGACTGGTGGCTTCCCGGTGACGACTCCCGGTATCGTTTCACCTTCCTGCATCGAGTACGCGTCCATCAGCCACGCCATCGTCTGCGGATCAGTACCCATATCCGGCGCGGGAATATCGCGATTCGGCCCGATAACATCGCGAATTTCCTGGGCAAACCGACGAGTGAGTCGCTCTTTTTCTCCCGAGCTCAACTCTTTCGGGTTGACTGCGACGCCACCCTTGGCACCCCCGAACGGGAGATCCATAACAGCGCACTTCCAGGTCATCCACATGCCGAGTCCGACACACTCGTCTCTACTCACCTCGGGGTGATACCGGAGCCCTCCCTTAAATGGGCCTCTGACACTGTCGTGTTGAGCTCGGTATCCGGTGAACACATCGACCGTACCGTCATCGCGTTCGATTGGGACTGTTACTTCGTGGACTTTTTTCGGATATCTGAGCCGTTCGACGATACTGGGGTCGATATCCAAGTGACTGGCAGCATGATCCAACTGACGGCGGGCGGTCTCAAGTGCCGACTCAGGCTCGATTGGTTCTGTCGACTCGTCGTCCGATTCGTTGTGGGTGCTCTCAGATTTTGATGCCATGATCATTCAAGTGACATTCGCCGGTTTCGCATCGGGCCGCCACAGTCGGGACATTGGCCCGGGCTGTCTTCTGTGATGATGATGCTGCCACACTCGAAGCATTCGTATGGGGTTTTTTCGTCTGATTCAGGGTCGACATCTATCATAGTGGGTTCACGAGTGCCAGCCGGTGATATAGGGCACTCTATGTAAGTGTAATAAGTGTATAAGGGAATATTCAGCTGTTAACCACAAAATACTTCCTGAAATATAGGGTTAGTTATTGAACTCTTCGGTTCCCGAAATTGAGACATTGTGCTCCTCGAAGAGCGTTTCGAACAGTTTGCGCTGGACAGTCCGAGAGTGTTTATAAAATGCCGGAGGGGAGATGCCGAGTGTCTCCGCAACATCTTCACCTGTGTTCTCGCGTGGTGACTCGAAGAACCCGCTGTAGTATGCCGTCTGGATCACCTCGAGTTGCCGTGAGGTCAGTTTCTCGAGGAACTTCGAGTACAAGTCGCGTTCCATGGACTGATCCAGCGTCTGCTTCGAACGGAGTTCGACGGTAGAGAACGTCTCTCGGACGAGTTGGGTGATGGTCCGGACATCGATACTGTCCGGAATATCGATGACAAGGCTTGTGGATGTCGGGTCGGCGGTTGCCTCGTGGAAGACAGCACCATGATCGGCCAGCTCCAGGGCGAGAAACGGTTGGGTAAGCCGCAGCCGGAGCACACTCCCCTCACCATCCGTACTAATCTGTTGTACGTCGTCAATCCCGACCAACTGCGAGGCGGCGTCTACAACGTCAGGTACTGTACCGTCGTCGACAGTCACGAACACGTGGCTTCCCTCTGTGGATTGCTGAACGCCGCCCTGATACGAGAGGGTACACGCCGCGTCTCGAGCGAGCCGTGAGAGAATGAATGCCGGATCATCGATGGCGAATTTGACGCGCGTCATCGATGTCGTGAGCAGTGCATTCTTTCGCTCGATAGCACTGAGCGCGGACGCGATGGTTTCGCCGAATTCAGCGAGGACAGCCTTCGTCGTGTCGTCGAACGCGTCCTGGGTTGGTGCGTAGACAGTCAACACGCCGTGCGTGAGGTCGTTGTACACGAGCGGGATGCTCAATACAGAGAGGTAGTCACGAGCGAGTGCGGCTTTCCGCCAGGGATCCTCGCGGAGTCCGGCAGCGACGTTCGTCACCATCGTCACGTCGCCAGTGGCCGCGGTTTGCCCGGCTGGCTCTCCAGCTGACGCGTCGATGGCGAACGCTTGGCTATCCAGATACCCCTGTTCGCTGCCTGCCCAGGCTCGTGGCTCGACGGTGTCGGTGGTCCGGTCAATCGTGCCGAGCCAGGCGAACCGGAATCGGTCCTCGCCGGTCAACAGCTCACAGACCGTATGATCGATCTCCTCTCTCGTCTCGGCTTGGACGAGGGCTTGATCGATCTCCCGAATCGTCTCGTTGATGCGATTCAGCGCAGTGAGCTGTTCGTTTTGCGCCTGCAGTGTGCGATCTTGCTTTCGAAGCCGGGACTCTCGTGTGACGCGGTCGAGGGCTGCCTCGGCGGTTGCAGCGAGAAGATCAGCCAGTTCCCGGGTTACGTCGTCGAAGACGCCGACTCGGTCCGAGCCAGCAACGAACACGCCGTGGTTGCCGAGTGGAATGTAGGCTGTACTGCGAAGATCAGTCGCCTGGTTTTCGAGCCGGTCTGCCTCGTGAACGTCGTCGAAGAACAGCGCTTCGTCTTCTACGAAACTGTAACCTGAAAGCGTTTCGCCGTCGGCGTGTACGGTGGGGAGCGGGCCAGTAAGTTCTCTCATCGTCGCCGAGCGGGCCGTGGGTCGAAGCTCGTTGGCATCAGCATCGAAGAGATAGAACGCACTCGCATCCAGATCGAGGACGACAGGTGTGTCATCGACGACATGCTGGGCGATTTCCTGATGCGTTTCGGCGTACAGAAAATCACGGGCGGTCTCTTGGAGGGTCGCAAGCGCCTCCTCGCGTTGCTTGCGTTTCGTAATATCCCGACAGCTGAAGAGAAGTGTCCCGTCTTGAATCGAGACCTCGCGAACGTTGATCAGAAGCGTGTGCTCACGACCCGCTTTGTCCGTCGCGGTCGTCTCGATGTTCTTAAGCACGCCGTCTTCTGCGAGCTCCTCACAGTCGAAGAGGTCCGTACCGAGGAGGTCGTCGATCGTCCCTTGCTCGTGAATCTCGTCGGCCGTGTAGCCGAAGATGAAGTGGACGTTGGGACAGACGTAGGTGTACTCGCCGGCCTCGTTCGTGATGAGGACGGTGTCGGTCATGTTGTTGAGTGTGACGCGGTGGAGCTCCTCTGATTGTCGGAGGTCGCGTTCGAGATCGACGCGCTCGGTGATGTCGACGCCCTCAACGACGATTGAAACGAGATCTCCACGCTCGTTCTCGACTGGGCGCACGGAGAGATCGATGACGCGTGGATCCCCAACGTGTGGCGGCTGTGTGACGACCGCGTTGCCGAATCTCCCATCGAACGCGTTCTCCACGATTTGTTGTACGTCCGTGCTCTTCGTACCAGTCTTTGCCCACCACGGAAGCGTCCAGAACGGCTCACCGACGATCGTTTCAACATCCACATCGACCATTTCCCGGGCTGTCTCGTTCACACGCGCAAGTGAACCATCCGGGTCGAGCACCCACGTCGCGGTCCGCGAATCGTTGAATATGGCGTCGAACTGTCTTGCGCGGTCCAGTTGTGTGGCCGACCGCCGTGCAGATCGGATGACCCGTTCAGTTCGCTCGATGAGTTCGTCGGCCATCCCTTCTATCGGGTCCGTGAGCGCGATGTAATCCGTGACACCGGCTTTGATAGCGTCGCTGGCAATAGCTTCGCTCCCAGCGGCGGTACAGAGTACGACCGGGAGCGTCGTGGTTTCGGTGCGGATCTCCTTGAGGAGTTCCAGCCCTGTTGCCCCTTCGAGCGTGTCTCCGCTAATGAGACAGTCAATGATCCGATTTCGGACTATATCACTCGCTTCCGCCTTGGTTCCAACTGTATGTACAGTCGCGTCAGTCCGTGTCTCAAGCGTTACAGCGAATCGCGTAAGCCAGTCATTGACTCCGACGAGTAGTACCGTCGACGAATTGAGGACGGGTTGGGAATCGACCATTATTCGATCACTTGAATACAGGGAACGCTTCCCTCGAGCCCGGTTCGAATTCGTCCCCAATTCTGCTGCTGGCCTAGGCCAGAATGAATGTACATTGGTGGTTAATCATCTAACAGTAAGAGAATAAAAGGATTTACCATCTAACCCTTAAAGGTATGCGGAGCGATACACAACATGGATACACTATCATCAGAATTCGTTATAGGCACCTGTCGATACCCGATTTCTGTGATTCACCATCCGTCCACATTATCGAGTAATGACTACCCAACCGACCCCCCAGCATCAAGAACCCACTAATAGCGATCCACATCAGAAACATCAGTCGACGTGGGGTATCGTCGCCGGCGCGAGCCTCATTTCGACAGGGTTGGCAGCCTACGAGATCGTGCCCGCGAGCGTCTCCCCGCTTATTCGTGACTCGCTGGGTATCGGACCAACAATCGCAGGCTTCCTCGTCGGCATCATGTTCGGTACTGCAGTGATTGTAAGCCTTCCAGTTGGTGCGGTGCTTGACCGGACAGACTCTAGAAACGTGATGGCACTCGCCGTTCTCACACTACTCGTGGCTGGAACGTGGGGGTGGATCGCTGGACGACAAGGGGACTACCGATCAGTAATTGCCTCACGAGCGCTCGGTGGAGTCGCCTACGTCGTCGTGTGGAACGCGGGCATCGATATCGTGAGTCGAGCAGCGACCAGCGAGAACCGGGCAACGGCTGTCGGTATCTTTACGGCGAGTGGCCCGGTCGGATTTGCGCTCGGGCAAGGGACTGGCCCAGTGATTGCGCATCGATTCGGGTGGCCTACAATCTTTATCGCGTTCACGGGGCTCACAGTCATCGGTCTCGTTGTGTTCTGGCCGGCCAGTCGAGGGATCGGAACGAGCCGAGGAGCCGCTCCCTCGATTCAGGAGTTTGGTGCGGTTCTCCGGAACCGGAAGGTATGGTCAGTCGGGTTGCTCGGGTTTCTCGGCTATTCGTTATACTTGTTCGTGAATAGCTGGGGTGCGTCGTATTTGACGACCGAACTCGGCCTGTCACTCGCAGTGAGCGGGCTCTTGGTGGCCGTATTCCCCGCAATCGGGGTCGTCTCCAGAATCAGTAGTGGCCTCCTGTCTGATCGAGTATTCGGGGGTCGTCGCCAACCCATCGTTTTTGTGTCCTTCGCAGTTTCTGCTCCGCTCGTACTGCTGTTCACGCAGTTCCGGTCACTTCCACTGCTCGTTACATTCCTGCTGCTCACCGGATTTGCTGTTCAGCTTACGCTGGGGCTGTCCTTTACGTATGTTCGGGAGGTCGTTGATTCACGGGTCGCTGCGACAGCCGTCGCGTTCCAGACTAGTGTTGGGTTAGCGGGGGCGTTCCTTGCACCGATTGCAGGCGGGGTTATTGTCGACAGAGCCGGCTTTGATACGGCATTTCTCCTCGCTGGAGGTCTCGCCATCTGTGGAATTGTGGTTGCATGGCGAGCTCCAGAGCCAGGCTACTCGTAGCAACGGATTCAACTAATCCATTATGATTCCTGCTCCCGTAGCTCTTTGGCCTTCACTTGAGCCGGCACAGGGTCTGCGTCCGCTTCTGGTGGACGCTCTCGTAGGCAACACTCCTGGAGGGTTTCCAGATCTGGAATCGTTGCGATCCCTGCCTTGATCAGGCTCGTGTTCGCGCTCGCGGGCTACCTCGTCCACGACGTTCACGAGACGGTGCCGTTCGTCCTGCTCGACTCGCTCGAAGCGATCGACTCGGACCGAATCGCGCGCGTCGTCGACTACTTCCGAAGCCACGCCGACTACCTCGTCGCCGCGCTCCTCCCCGAGGACGCCGCCGCCCTCCCCGACGAGTACGCCTACGTCGAACAGATCGACTGATTTCCATCTTGACATCCTCCTGCGCCTGAAGACGGAGGAACCTCGCCGGTGGGTGTTTCAGGTTTTGACATCTTCCCCCCCGAAGCGCGAGACTTTCTCCTCGATTCTCCGAAAGTAGCTCTGTTGAAATCCTCAATAAGTGACATATTCTGCCCCAGCGGCGGTCAATACAGGTGATACACAGAACGCTTAGCACAGACGACCAAAACCACACACCCAGATAGTTAGCACTTACACACGGGGCTCTGTTGAACTCATTCTCCAGGAATATTCTCCTCTGAAACAGTTGTTCACTGAAGAATATAACAACCCTTGCTGAGTGAAACAATGTGAATACACTCGTCCTCTGCTAGGACGACTCGTTCGTCGAATGTGTCTCGGTGCCGCAAGCCATGAGAGTTGACAGAGTATTCACGGTGAGTTCTCCCTCAGAATCAATTTCTGCCCGTGTTGACGACTGGTTACAGTCGAAGTTTTCGGGCGTTACCTGCTCGCTGGCCGTCATCTCTGTTTCGAGTACATCAACCGATAGCGTGTATGTCCCGCTCTCAGTGAGGGTGATCAGTACTGTACTCTCAGGTTCGACCGTGTAGAGTCCATCAAATTGCGCTGTCGAGTCGTCCTCAACGAGCATCCTGGCCGTCCACGTTTCTTCCGACGGATTCCGGAGCATGAACATGTGGGTGAATTCCCCCGTATCTGCGGGAATCGGATCGTCACCAAGTGTGTGCGACACGACCTCGTCGGAGGGAGCTGTGTCGGAAACAACACCGGGACACGCCATCCGCGTGGAAATACTCGTTGAGTCGAGTGTGCCATCCTCCTGAACGTTGACCGTCGTTTTGGTCACGTTACAGGTGAATTGGTGAGGGTCGAGAGTGACTACTTCAGTCGCATCTAACTCAGGAACCGTTACTCGAACGGTGTACGTACTGAGATCGGTAAGCGACGCAACGATACTCGCGTTTGCTTGGAGCTCCACCGATTCCTCAAACACTGTCTCGCTGGCAGTCGAAATTGTAATCGTTCCGTGATGGGTCTCCTCCGTGGGGTTCCCGAATGCGACGTGGTGAGCTGTTCTGAGACCACGCTCTTCGATCGATCCGGTCCCGATAGTTCGCTCAGCGGTGTCACCGGCTTTGATAAGTGTCTGCTCCGACATTTGGTCAGTATCGTCTTGTGTGCTCTCGGAAGTGTTCGATTCTGGTTCAGAGTCTGATTCGGACGATGCGCTCAATGCTGCTTGGGAGGTACAACCCGCTGCTGCTGTTGAGAGGCCAATCCCCGCACTTGCCAGAAACATTCTACGTTTCATACACTACCATTAGACGGGGGAGACATCGTCCTATCCCAGATTCAAAGGCGTCTTTGAGTCCCAGAAAGCACTCACGCGGGAGTGTGACTCTGTGTTGGACGATACGTCCGCCAGTACCACGTTACAAAGAGAAACAAGATTAGAACCATACTAACTCCTAGAATGAACCCGCCAGGGCCGGTTCCGAACGTAACGAGTGTCTCCCACAGAGTTGGATCCGGCTGTGGAAGTTCCCCGCCTCGAGATACTGGTACGGGTGTTGATACTGACCAGCGTGCGTGAACGATGACACTGACAACGCCGACGATACCAACTGCGCCAAAGACACGACGCAACGCGGTTGTAAGTGACGGGGTTGTTCGTTCTGCTCCCGCAAAAAGGACAAGCGCGCTATTTGTCGGAGCGTACACATCCATCTCGCGCCCTTGCTCGGAATACCACGTCTCAATGACTTCCACTAACTCTGCGTCTTGAAGCCGGTCGAGGTGGTAGCTAGTATTCTGTACTGAAGAGTCAATCTCAGCAGCAATGTCCGACGCCGTCATCGGTTCTTCATAGATCCGATTAAGGATACGACGGGCCGTTGTTGACGCGACTGCCGATAGAATCTGCTCCGCAGATTCGTCTTCAAATTCAATGAGTCTAGGCTCTAATCCGCGATCAGATGCTGATCGGGGTGTAGGTTTTAGAGGTAGTAGTGAGGACATAGTCGTCCAATTTGTTTACGCTCTAATATGACTAATGAAGACTCAAAGAGACGTTTGTGTCTGAGTTGCCGAATTGCGCAATCATGACTCTGTTGGCACCCTTCAGCCAACAGCTGTTTCAGCCCATATTGTGTCTGTAGAATAAGATTTCAACAGAGCCCCAAAAGTAACCTAGTCATTGCCAACGCTGAATTGCTCGTATTCTTTCACTGCATTCAACACAACACTTGTATTCGATCCTTGGACATCTGCATCAGTCAATATTCGCTTGATCTGGTCGTTCATATCATCTGTATTCAGGAATTTTCCAATCGCGATGATGTCGTAGTCCCCCGTCGTCTCGTAGACGCTCACGATCTGCGATTCATTGTGAAGTGCTTCTGTAATATCCGGGAGTCCAGGCCCCTCAACCTTGAGCTGGAGAATTGCGGTCACGTCGTAGCCGAGCCGCTCATAGTTAACAATTGGAGAATACCCTTCAATGGCACCGGCTTCTTCCAGGTCGCTCAGATGGTTCGACACTGTCGTTACAGACACATCAAGCTGTTCGGCAAGACTACGCAAACTCTCACGCCCATTTCCTAGAAGTGCATTGACCAGCTCTTTGTCAAGATTTTCGTACGTCATTGTTAACTTCTTTATTTGAACCAAGGATAAGAGTGTTAGTTACTATGGCAATACTTCAGAATTCGCTATCCAGAATTACCATTCACTTCCTTGGGACCGTTCTTCTGTTACTGAGTAATGTGTCAACACACTCAAGTCAGCTAAATGATGCCGCCGATCACGAGTAGTCCGACGACAAGCAGCAGCGTCGCAACCACGCTCCCGCCAGCCAGCAGCTTGTTCTCCATCGCCTTCTCGTGGATCGGCATCTCGGCGTACTCCTTGCGGAACGCGTCAAGGTTCTCCTCGTCGTAGAAGTACTTCGTCTTCAGCGCGAACCGTTCGGTCACTGCACAGCCGGTACAGACCGACTCCCCTTCGAGCCGTTCGGTCTTGATGTGAGTGTCACAGGCGATCGCCCCGCAGTTTGGACAGTAGGTGTACGTCCCGTCGACGCCGCTCGTCTCGCAGTGGACGCAGCGATGAATCCCATCCTCCAGAGTAACCCGTGAGGGGCCAGCAGCATAGTATTCGTAGGGATACGAATACTCCAGTATCTCTATCGTCTGCCGAATCTCAGGTAGATAGACCGGCTCAATCGATTGTACAGAGATATCCGAGAGGTTCGGCTCACACGTCTTGTTGTACGTGACGTTGTTGTCGCCGGTGTAGGTCACCGTCGTTGTGTGGTGCTGCTGGAGCCGCTCGACAGCCCACTCCTTGTACTCGGTCTGGGTCTGTCCGAATCGGCGCTCCTCGATGTCGTCGAACACCTCCCCAAACCGTTCCAAGTCGAGTTCGATCCTCGTATGGAGGTTCTCGGTGACCAATGTCGCGACATCCTCGTCGACGACCTGTGGGTTCCCACGTTCAGCGTGTACCACGAACCGTGTCCGATCGTTGATCTGGTGGATGACGCCGACGGACGTCTCGAAAACAGCGTTCGTGTCGGCGGTAACCGCGACCACCGGTCGGAACGTCACCGCTGAGTGCGGTGGTGAGAGATCGGCAGCCTCGATGTTCTCAATATCCCGGAACGCTTCCTGGACGGGTGCGTCGACGTCAGCGGCCGGGTCGTATGGACGAAGGGTCTCGTCGCAGAGAATTTCGATGCGACCGTTGTAGAGGTCGAGGCCGATCTCGTCGGCGATCTCTCGGAGGTCCTCGCCATCGAGCAACTCGATTGGGTGTGGGTCGTCGTTTTGTTGGAGACGGTCAGCGTACTCCTGAGCGGGACTCGTAAACCGGCCGGTCGTGACTACCATTCCGCGTTTCGGGCCATCGAAATCGAACGTCGCGATCGCCGAGTGGAGCTTCTGGACGACCGGCCGCCCGACCGTCCCCGTGTGTTTGCACTCGACGACGATCGCGCGTCGTGTCCCGTCGACGACCTCTTCCATGATGACATCGCGACCCTCGTCGGCTGTCTTCTCAGCCTGTCGGACGTTCTCGTAGCCGAGGTTGCGGAAGACATCCTCGATCAGATCCTCGAACTCAAACCCAGAGAGATCGTCCAGAACAGCCATTCTAAGGTACGGATACAATCCCGTTCATCTGACAAATATGTTGCCGTCTCATCGTGATCTTTCCTCAAGACGGTGAACATTGTTCCTGCTGTCGCTCATATGTCGCGAGTTTTTTGATCCGCTCATTTGTCGGTGAATGCGTCCGGAACAGCCAACGTTCGAACTGATAGAGTCGTTTTCGAAGCCTCCAGTACGAGGGCTCTCATTCGTCTTTAGCTAAGACTCGCACCTCGGTTGCGTAGCGGTAGCGAGTGTCTCTTGCAGGATCGGTCGTTGCTTGTGGATCTTCTGCGCGTCG
>NZ_RDQE01000017.1 GCF_003697845.1 Halobellus captivus
CACACTCACCAGCGATTCGAAGACGCGCCACGACCAGTTCCATCTGATTCATCGCCATCAGACGAGATTACGCGGCTGTCGATGTGATCGACTGATGCTGGAAAGCTATTATGATACTCTTGCTTAACATCGGTATCAACTAAGTCTAGGTATTGTTGAGTTGTTGATATATCCTCATGACCAAGATGCTGACGAATAAACGATATGTCGATCCCCGACTTTAGCGAGTGAACCGCATGGCCATGTCTGATAGCATGACTAGTGATCCGGTATCGGGGATCCCCGTTAACATCCTCTCCTACCTCTTCCTGAATTCCCGCTAACTCGGCAGCCTTCCGAACTACCTTGTTGATGTTACCGGGTGCGATTCTCTCTGATTTCCGTGAGACGAATAGATAACTTGAGTTTTCGGCAGATGTGAATCTACTCCGGTATCCACCATTGATGTATTGTTCCAGTAGAATATCTAGACTAGGCTGATAGAATACTTCTCTCCAAGTCCCGGTTTTCGGAGCGAATATATCGATCTTCCGTTCGTCCCAGACAATATCGTTCAATTCGATCAACGATGCTTCAGATTGACGTATGCCGGTTTGCCACATTAGTTCGATCAGTAGCTCATTACGGAGTTTAGGATCCGGGACGTTAGCTTTCAGAAGGTCTTTTTCTTCTTTATTGATGTATTTGATTTCCTCTTTATCCTCTCGCTTCTTTCGCTCTTCGGCAGAACCGGATGAATCATTCGTATAATCGGCATTTTTGAGTTTACTGCTATTGAAAGGTGATTCATCCTCTTCGGTAATGTAGTCGTAATACTTTTTGAGAGAGTAGTATCGGTTAGAAATACTTGCGTCAGAATATCCGTTCTGCCGTATCTCATTCAGATATTTGTTAATTTCATCGTATCCAGCATCAGCGGGATCTGTGCTATTATCTTGGCACCATTCTAGATAATCTTCTAAGTCCGCTCTTCTCTTGGCTACCGTCGCATCTGCCAAACTTCCACCTTCTAACTCTTGCTGAATGAATCTCTGGATATTCATTTACACGTCTCTCCAATACCGTTCTACTCCATTATGGTCCGTCGTTCGAACCCTTCCCGACATATCAGACGCTAGCTTCTCTAAGGCCTTTCTCATGTCCAATTCAGTTACTTCAAACACCTCTGCTAAGGCGCTCGGGGTTCCTTCCCAACCGGCTTTGAATTCTTCGGGGGATCGCTCACCCTCATTATGCTCAAGAGCCTGTATTTCTCTTCTTTTAGCTTCCCATTTTTTCGAACCCGGCTTTTCGTCCGGGAGAAGAGAGAATACATTATTTGCTAGTCGGCTAATCTCGGGATCTTCTTGAGTCGTGTGTTCTACTCTCTCAAGTCGTGAATCTAGCTTTCCGATTTCAGTCTGAATTTGCTTGAGAGTCTTACTGATATCCTCCAAGTGTTCCGATCCACTATCAGAACCTTCCCGTTGGCCGTTGATCTCCTTTTCAACGGAGAGGCGAATAAGATCGGACATGCTGTTAACTTCCATCGATTCATCAGCGTATTCTTGCCACCGTTCTTTCGCCTCCGAAGCGACTTTGACATTGACTTGTTTTCGTTCAGGCATGGCAACACGTCGCAGTTCGGTACCGAGTAGTAAAACACTTTCTACCAATTTTGTCTAATATGGACCGGATCTCCGCGTTACGGAACGTCGAGGACGCGCTCCGTGCGTTCGAGAACGGCGAGGAGGACCTGTCGGGGACCGAGCGGCGCGTCGCGGCCGTGTTGCGGACGTACGCCACGGAGTTCGACGGCGAGGACGACGTCTTTCGCGCCGTCGGCGACCCGCCGATCGACGGACGCGTCGTCGTCGCCCCCTCGAAGCCGGCGGCGCGAGAACGGGTGCTGGCGGCCGCCGGGATCGATCCCGCGACGGACGACGACCCTCCGGCGTTCGACCTCGAACGCGTCTGAGTTCGGCGCGTTTCCGACCGATCGATGACGCCGACCGCCGACGAACACCTACTTCCGCCGCCGACCGTCGATCGCGTTCGGAACCGATTTATTTCCCACCCGAGCACCGACGCTCGTGTTACTGGTCGTAACGTACTCGGAGGCTGCCCGGACCGGGCTCCGCAACGCGTGCCGCCGTCACGACGACCAGGTCGCCCGACGGTTCGGCCGCGCGGCGTTGCTCGAAGCGACGGCGTACGGCGCGTTCCTGGCGTTGCGGCTGCGCGAGACGCACGGTGACGCCGTCCAGATCGAGCGGACGGAGCCGTTCAACGAGTTCACGCTCGTCGACGACGCCGTCAGGGAGGCCGCGAGCGCCTACGCCGATCGCGAGACACGATCGACGCCGTACGCGTCGTTCGCCGCCGGAACGGACCATCCCGATCCGGAGACGATGAAGCGCCGGGAGCTGTGACCGCGCCCGAATCCGGTAACGTCGACGACGCACCCGTGGCGGGAGACGCAAGCACGTCGGACGCGTCGAACGGTCGCGACTCCCCCGACCGCGAGTCGTCGTCGCTCCCCGACGACGAACCGGTACCGGACCCGGAGGACGTGCTCGGACGGCTTCCGACGGGGACGAGCCTTCGGCGGGAGCTCGCCGCCGCGGCACGCTCTCGCGGGCTGGAGTCGTCCCTCGCGGACGAGATCGCGACGGTCCACGCGGATCTGACGACGATCGAGGTTCCGGCGATCGACCTCGAGAGCGCCCGGCGGCGGCTCGCCGACGCCACCGGCGAGGAGGACCGACTGAAGGAACGCGTCGCGACGGCCCGCGGCGACGTTCGGGCTCGCCGGGCGGTCGACGCCGATCCCACGGAGGCACTCGCCGACCTCGAGGCGGCCGCGGCGGAACTGGCGGAGGCACAGACCGCACGGATCGCCGCCGAACAGGCACTCGAGCGGGAGCGCGAACGGGCGGCCGCGGCGCGCGACGTTCGCGAGCGTCGGCTCGCCCTCCGCGATCGGCTGGAGAATCGAAAGCGCGACGCACGCGAGGAGCTCGCCCTCGCGGCGTACGCCGAGTTCCGCGAGGCGCTGTCGACGGTTCCGGGAGGCGATCCCGTGGACGCCGGGACGCGTCCGAGCGAGTACGAGGGCTCCGACCTCGCCGCCTCGTTCGCGGCGATACGGATCGCGGAGATCGAGGGGCCGGTGGCCCTGGACCCGTCGGTCGTCTCCGTCCTCGAGGCGGCGGAGGGGACGCGCCCGGAAGCGGTCCTCGACGTTCCCGTGACCCGTCCCGACCTTTAGATACGATGGGGCGTCAGTCGGCGCATGAGCGTGGACCTCTCCTGGAGCGTCGAACGCGAGGAGGGCGTGCGGTTCGTCGCCTGTCGCGTCCACAACGCCGCCGCCGTTCCCCGACGCGTGCGCGTTCGGAGCCGGATCGAAGAGCCGGTCCTCCCGCCGCGACGGGCCGGCGTGCCGGAGGAAGGGTGGGACTCGACGGGCGTGACTCTCCGGCTCGACCCGGACGAGCGCCGCGGCGTCGGATTTGCCGTCGTCGCGCCGGCGGACGAGCCGGTCCCCGAACCGCCGGTCGAGATCGCTGACGCGACCCCGATCGATGACTCCGACCCGGTCACCGACGCCGACTCGCCCGCCGTCACGGCCGATGAGGCGGTCCGATCCCTCGGCGATCACCGTCCGCCTCGCGACGCGCTCGTCGGTTCCGAACGGGCGGGTCCCTCCGTCGTCGACGGTGAAGGAGTGGAGACGCGGGCGACCGGAGAACGCGGGCGGATCGAGGATGCCGATGCGTGCGTGGACGACGAGTCCGTCGAAAGGAACACAGAACCGCCGAGCGACGGGGATGCAGAATCGTCGAGCGACGAGGATGTGGCATCACCGGCCGACGACGCGTCCCCACCACCGGCCGACGACGACTCGGACGACGTGGCGGAACGTCGCGCTCTGCGATCACAATCCGGGGATCCGAACGTCGTTTCGACCGAACCGGACGCTTTCGAGGACCGGCTCGAACGGGTGGAGCGTCGTCTGGAGCGGGCGGAGCGATTGACTGACGCCGACCTCGGGACGGCCACGGAGGAAGTGCAGCGTCTCGACGGCGTGAGCGCGGCCTCGACCCTCGCGGATCGGATCGCGGAAGACGCGACGGCGCTCCGGCGGCTGAGCGAGCGCGCGTCGTCGCTGGCGGCCCGCGCGGAGGCGACGGACGTGCCGATCGACGCGCTGGAGCGGCTCGCGTGATCCTCGCCGTCGCGGGCGGCAAGGGCGGCGTCGGGAAGACGACGCTCGCGTACAACGTCGCCGCCGCGCTCGACGCGGTCGTCGTCGACGCCGACCTCGGCATGGCGGACCTCCCGGCCGGCCGGGGCCCGGACCTCCACGACGTGCTCGCCGGGCGCGCGTCCGTCACGGAGACGATCCGTCCCGGTCCGGTCGACGTCGTGCCCTGCGGTCGGACGCTCGCCGGCGCACGGGCGTCGGACCTCACCCGGCTCGCCGACGCCGTCGAGGCCGTCGAACGGACGCACGGGACGGTCGTGATCGACTGTCCCGCGGGCCGGCGCGCCGACGCGGGCGTTCCGCTGGCGGTCGCCGACGCCTGCCTCGTCGTCGTCTCCCCGCGGGCGTTCGCGCTGGCCGACGCGATCCGGACGCGGGAGCTGGCGCGCGAGCTCGACGCCGGGCTCGTCGCGTGCGCGGTCAACCGGGTCGTCGAGGAGCCGCCCGCGGACGCCATCGCCGACGCGCTCGGCGCGCCGACGGCGGTTCTCCCCGCGGACCCCCGCGTCGGCCGCTCGGTGGTCGAGGAACGCCCCGTACTCGACGCCGCCCCCGACGGCGCTGCCGCCGACGCGATCCGGGAACTCGCGCGTCGGGTACCACGATAGCGGGACGGATCGCGGCGCAGCTCCGTCGAGACCGCGCCCTTTTAGCCTCGGCGCGCTCGACGACGGAGCGATGCTCACGGTCGCGCTCCTCCTCGGCGTCGTCGTCCTGGCGTTCCTCGCCGTCGAGGTCGGCCCGCTCTACGCGGCCGACCGCTTTCGAGAGCTCCGCGGGCCGACCGGTCCCGAGCGTGCGGCGCTCGACGAGCTCCGCCGCGAGGCCGGCCTCGACGTCGACCGGGTCGCGATCGTGGAGTCCGCCGATCCGGACTCGGTCGACGTCGCGGTGAAGGGCCCGCCCCGCCGGCAGGTGCTCTTTCTCACCGAGGCCGTCCTCACGGACCTCGACGAGGACGTCGCGGTCGGCCTGCTCGCGGCCGAGTCCGGACGGGTCGGGACGTACTACGGCGAGTTCCGCGCGGTCGCGATCGCGGTCGTCGTCGGGCTCCTGGCCGCGATCGTGACGGCGACCGTCGCGTTCGACGCCGGGTTCCTCGCGCTCGTCACGATCGGCGTGGCCTCCTTCTGGGTCGGGCGACGCGTCCAGTACGCCGCCGACGACCGCGCCGCCGACGCGGTGGGAGCGACACGGGTCGCGGACGCCTTCGAACGCGTCGCGGAGCGGCGCGACCTCGAACCCGAGACCGGCGACTGGTCGACGTGGTTCGAGGTCCAGCCCCCGCTCGGCGACCGGATATCGGCGTTGCGGGAACGAGCGAAATCGGACGACACGGCAACTGACGGCACTGACGGCACCTGACGGCGAGCGCTACTCGGCGATTCGGGCGACGGCCTCCTCGCCGTCGACCCGGACCGCGTACCGGCCGACGGTGAACGAGAGATCGAACTCCGCGTCGGAGCGATGAGCGACGAACGCGTCGATCGCGTCGGGATCGACGTGGTCGTACAGGACGATACCCGCCTCTTCCGCAAGGAACTCGGCGTCCGTGCCCGCGAGCCCGGAGATCGCCTCCACGACGGCGAGACTCGGCGAACGGACGCCACGGCTGTGGTCGACGCGAACCGTCTCGAGGGTCGATCTGCCGTCGAAAGCGCCCGCCGTATCACTGCTCATGTCCGTTCTTTTCCGGATCTGCTTATAAACCATGACTTCCGGGTCTCATAGCCGATAATTCGGGGTTTCGACGAACCGGAGACGGAGACCGCCGTCGGCGTGATTCCGGACGCCGACGGGCGAGGGTCCGTCTCGCCCGTCTGTCGGCTCGCACGGGGGTGTGCGGACCGAACGGATCGAGCGAAACGTATACTTACTCGGAAGGTCCACGCGGGGACATGGCACCCGAACACGCCACGAACGGGACCGTTCCCAGGACCGACGGCGGCGCGTTCGGGCCGTTCTTCGCGTGAACCGCGCGCGGTGGAGCCGTCCCGCGGCGGGGCGGTGAAACCGCGCGGTTCGGTCGGCGGCGAGGTGGAGGGGAACCGCGATCCGCTCGGGCTGCGATCCCGTCCGCCCCCGCCGCCAGGCACTGCGCCGGCGACGTGCCGGAACCGTTACCACTCAGCCACACACGTATCCACACAATCGAATGCGACTCCCGGAACGACAGCTCGCGGTCCTCGAGGCCGCGAGCGCGACGGACGAACGGACGATGGACGAGATCGCGGCCGAGACGGACCTGAAACCCGAGACGGTCACCGGCGCGGCCTTCGACCTCCGCGACGAGGGACTGCTCGCCGTGACGGAGACGGCGACCGAGGTCGCCGAACTCACCGACGAGGGGCGCGACTACGTCGCCGACGGCCTCCCGGAGACGCGCCTCTACCGGGCGGCGGTCGACGCCGGCGCTGCCGACGGGGCCGTCCCGATGGGCGAGGTCATCGGTCGCGCCGACCTGGCGGGGCCCGAGGTCGACATCGCGCTCGCGAACCTCCCGCGGAAGGGGTTCGGCCGGATCGATTCGGGCGAGCTCACCGTCGACCCGGACGCCGACCCGGACGCCGACCCCGAGGCGGCCGCGCTCGAGGCGCTCGCGGACGGCGAGAGCGTCGACGACGAGGCCGTTCTCGACCGGCTCGCCTCGCGCGGGCTCGTCGACCTGGCGGAGCGCACCACCCGGGCGGTCCGGCTCACCGACGACGGCGTCGACGCGCTCATGGAGGGCGTCGAGGCGGCGGAGACGGTCGGACAGGTCACGCCGGAGCTGCTCGCGAGCGGCGAGTGGGCCGACGTCGAGTTCGCCGAGTACAACGTCGAGGCGGACGCGCCGGCGGTCGAGGGCGGCCGGAAACACGTGCTCCGGCGGACCGCCGACCGCGTGAAGGACGTGCTCGTCGGCATGGGGTTCCAGGAGATGGAGGGCCCCCACGCCGACAGCGACTTCTGGATCAACGACTGCCTGTTCATGCCCCAGGACCACCCGGCGCGGACCCACTGGGACCGGTTCGCGCTCGACGTCGACCCGATGGAGGATATCCCCCCCGCGCTTCTCGATCGTGTCGAGACCGCCCACCGCGACGGATGGGGCGAGGACGGCGACGGCTACCACTCGCCGTGGTCCGAGGAGTTCGCCCGCGAGGTCGCCCTGCGGGGACACACCACCTCGCTGTCGATGCGGTACCTCTCCGGCTACGCCGGCGCGGAGCTGGAGCCGCCCCAGCGCTACTTCTCCGTCGAGAAGGTGTACCGCAACGACACGCTCGACCCGACGCACTTACTGGAGTTCTTCCAGATCGAGGGGTGGGTGATGGCCGAGGACCTCTCGGTGCGCGACCTGATGGGCACCTTCGAGGAGTTCTACCGGCAGTTCGGGATCACGGACATCCGCTTCAAGCCGCACTATAACCCCTACACCGAGCCCTCCTTCGAGCTGTTCGGCGACCACCCCGAGACCGGCGAGGAGATAGAGATCGGCAACTCCGGCATCTTCCGCGAGGAGGTGACCGGCCCGCTCGGCGTCGACTGCGACGTGATGGCGTGGGGACTCGCCCTGGAGCGGCTCGCGATGCTGACCACCGGCGCGGAGGACATCCGCGACCTCCACGGGACGCTTGCCGACATCGACTTCCTGCGGACCGCGGAGGTGAGCTACTGATGCCCGTCGTGGACGTCGACCCCGACGCGCTCCGGGGGCTCACGGACCGTACGGAGAAGACGAACGAGGAGTTCAAGGAGGACCTCTTCGGACTTGGACTGGAGTTCGAGGGCGAGACAGACGACGGCGAGCTGCAGTTCGAGTTCGCGCCCGACCGCCTCGACCGGCTGAGCGTCGAGGGCGTCGCCCGGTCGCTCCGCTATCACTACGGCGACGACCGCGGGGTGTACGTCCCCGACACCAACGACGCCGAGTGGACGATCGAGGTCGACGAGTCGGTGCCCGACGAGCGCCCGTACGTCACGGGCGCGGTGGTCCGCGGCGTCGACCTCGACGAGTCGGCGCTGGAGTCGCTGATCCAGCTGCAGGAGAAGCTCCACGCCACGATGGGTCGCGGCCGCGCGAAGGGCGCGATCGGGATCCACGACCTGGCGATGGTGAAGGGCGCGCCGCTCCGGGAGGGCGCGGAGCGCTCGATCACCTACCGGGGGATCGAGCCCGACGGCGAGACGTTCGTCCCGCTGGATTCGAACGACGAGCTGACGCCCGCCGAGGTGCTGGCGGAGCACGACACCGGGCGAACGTACGCCGACCTCGTGAGCGAGTACGACCGCTACCCGGCGATCTACGACGAGCTCGGCCTGTTCTCGTTCCCGCCCGTGATCAACGGGAGGCGGACCGAGGTCGACACCGAGTCCCGCGAACTCCTCGTCGAGCTCACCGGCACGGACCAGTGGACGATCGACAAGATGTGTACGATCGTCTGCTACGCGCTCTCCGCGCGCGGCGCGACGATAGAGGAGGTCGAGGTCGCGTACGCGGACGGGACGACTCATCCGGAGGAGTACGGCTCCGACCTCGTCCGACCGAACCTCGAGGTCGACGAGAAGTCGGTGAGCCACGACCGGATCGAGACGCTGCTCGGCGTCGACTTCGAGCCCAGGGACGTCGTCGACTGCTTCGAGCGCTCGGGACTGGACGCCAGCTACACGCTCGACGAGGCGGTGACCTACGAGGTGGAGATCCCGCCGTACCGCGTGGACGTGCTCCACCCGCTCGACCTCGTCGACGACGTGGGACGCGCGCACGGCTTCGACGAGCTGGAGCCGCGCTATCCCGACGTGGGAACCGTCGGGGGGCGTCACGAGCGCACCCGACTCGAGGACGCCGTCCGGACGAGCCTCGTCGGACTCGGCTTCGAGGACCTCCTCAACTTCCACATGACGAGCGGGGAGGAGAACTACGACCGCATGCGGATCGAGCCGGGGACCGACGTCCTCGGCGGGGACGAGCCCGTCCGGATCACGGAGCCGTACAGCGAGGAGTACACCCAGCTCCGGACGTGGGCGCTTCCCTCGCTTTTGCTCCTGCTCGAGGGCAACACCCACAACGCCTATCCACAGGACGTCGCCGAGGTCGGCTTCGTCGCCGAGCGCGACGAGACGGAGAACACGAACGTGGCCGAGTCCCGCCACGTCGCCGGCGCGGTCGCGCGGCGCGACGCCTCCTACGAGGCCGCGAAGGGCCGGCTCCAGGCGGTGTGTGACGACTTCGGCGCCGAACTCGAGACGCCAAGGACCGACCACCCGACCTTCATCGACGGTCGGACCGCGGCGGTCGTGCTCGACGGCGAGTCGGTCGGCGTGATCGGCGAGGTCCACCCGGCGGTCCTCGTCGACCACGACCTCGAGGTGCCCGTCGCCGCCTTCGAGTTCGACCTCGACGCGCTGCGGTGAGGTGGACGGCCGCGTAGTTCGGCCTCGCTTTTCGCGATCGGTCGGGGAGCCGAAGACCGCTGACCCGGGGTTCAGAACAGGCCGGGAACCAGGACGTACGTCAGCAGCATGCCGAACAGGCCGGCGAACACGGCGAGGATCGCCATCGGGACGATGGCCTTGCGCAGCAGGTCCCCCTCGCGACCGGTGATCCCGACGACGCCGCAGATGGCTGCGACGTTCAACACCGAGACCATGTTCCCGAGGCCGCCGCCGACGTTCTGGAGGCTGACGACTATCGTGCGGGAGAGCCCGACCGTTCCGGCGGCGTCGTACTGGAGCACGCTGAAGAGGATGTTCGAGGACGTGTTGCTCCCGGTCATGAAGGACCCGATCGCGCCGACCCACGGCGAGACGGCGGGGAGTAGTCCCCCGGCACCCATCGCGAGCGCTCGGCTGAGCGCCTCCATCATGCCGAGCAGGCCGGCGGCGTTCGTCTGCGACTGGATCATTATCTGCGTCATCGAGACGGCGATGACGAGCGTGAGCGCGGCGGGCGCGACCTGCTCGACCGAGCGCCGCCACGCCGCACCCATCTCGTCGACGTCCATCCCGTGGAGGAGCCCGGTGAGCACGGCGATGGGGATGAACGGCATCGTCCCCGGGAGATAGAGGTACTGGAGGGTGTAGCCGAGCTCCGTCCCCAGGATCGAGTCGAGACCGACGGTGAAGCTCTGGATCCACGCGAGGACCTCGGTGCCGGCGACGGTCAGGTCCGGCCACCGCGTGACGAGCAGTGCGAGCGCGACGAGCAGGTACGGCGTCCACGCCAGAAGCACCGACATCTCCCGTCTCGGCTGGTCCCGCGAGATCTCCTCGAGTTCGAGGCCGCCGAGCCACGTGTCGCTCCACGTCGAGTCGTCGGGGAAGTCCCACTCGTCTCGGGGGATCAGGACGTCGTTGCTCGCGAGGAGGAGCCCGAGCGCGAGCACGACGAACCCGGCGGCGATGTCCGGAAGCTCGGGCCCGACGAACCACGCGATCAGCAGCTGCGTGCCGCCGGTGACGGTACCGAGAAGCAGCGCGAACGGCGCGATCGGGAGGGTACTTCGGACGGCACGCGTGACGCTTCTGCCGTCGTCGCCGCCGTGACCGAACCAGTACGTCAGGAAGAACACGCCGAGAAGCCCCCAGAACACGTACGTGATCCCCGTGACGACGCCGGACCACGCGGAGACCATCGAGAGGAACTCGGCGACGCCCATCGACCCGGACAACGCCGGTTCGATGACCGCGCCGGTGCCGCCGATGACGGGCGTCCCGGCCGCGCCGAACGGCGGGTTCGGGGCGTTAAAGAAGAGACCGAACACCGCGGCGGCCAGCGGCGGGAACCCGAGACCGATGAAGAGCGGCGCGGCGAGCGCGCCCGGCGTGCCGAAGCCCGTGGCACCCTCGATGACGGTCATGAACCCCAGCCCGATGAGCAACACCTGGACTCGGCGGTCCTCCTCGATCTGCCCGAAGTACCACCTGATGGTAGCGATCGCGCCGCTTCCCTCGAGGTAGTTCATCAGGAGGATCGCGCCGAAGACGATGAGGATGATGTCGACGGCCTGAAGCGCGCCGTAGACGGCCGACGCCACCAGCCAACCGGGTTCCATCCGCCAGTACGTGAGTCCGATACCGCCCGCGAGCAGCCACCCAACCCCCATCGCGCGGGCCGCCGACCAGCGAAACCCGGCGAGAAGCACGAACGCGACGGCGATCGGGACGGCCCCGACGAGCGACAGCGTGAGTACATTCGTCATGATCGTGGTCCTCCGGTCCGTTTCGTCGTCTCACGACCACCCATTTGTAATTTTCTTTCCGATGATACCATCCGTCGGATGTCGTCGCAGGACCGGAGATCACGGTAATATCTAATTATGATATATCCCGCCCGTCCGGGAGGGGAAACGCCCAATAGGCCGTTCGATGAACGTTCGGTGTATGTCAACGGAACCGCTCGCGACGTTCGAGTCGTCGCTCACGGAGATCGGGGTCGAGCTCTTGCGGACGACCGCCGAGGAGTTCGAGTCGACGCTCGCCCCGCGTCTCGACGAACCCGCTGTCGGCACGCCGCTCCCGTTCGAGGGCGTCGGCCTGCCGGACGCCGTGGAGACGGACCCGACGGTGGCGGACCTCGAGGCCGCGAGGACCGGCGTCACCGCCGCCGGGTACGGCATCGCCGACTACGGCTCCGTGGTCGTTCAGGGCGGACACGCCGGCGAGGAACCGGTGAGCCTCTACGCGGACGAACACGTCGCCGTCGTCGCCGCGAGCGACGTCCTCCCGGACATGGACGCGGCGTTCGATCGGTTGGCCGCGGACGTTCGGGAGGGAGCCGGACGGGCCGTCATCGCGACCGGGCCGAGCGCCACCGCCGACATGGGCGCGCTCGTGAAGGGGGCCCACGGGCCGATGGAGGTCACGGTCGTGCTCCTGGAGGACGCGTAGATGAGCGTCGACGACCGCCGGCGGAAGGCCGAGCGCATCCGCCACCTCCTCGACACCGAGGGCGACAGCGTCCACGAGAACACGCGGGTGTTCAACGAGGGCCGATACGAGTCGGTCGCGAAGCTCGACGACTACGAATCCCTCAAGGACGAGGCGAGATCGATCAAGGAGGACGCGATCGAACGGCTCCCGGAACTCCTCGACCACCTCACCGAGACGGTCGAGGCGAACGGCGGCACCGTCTACGTCGCCGACGACGCGGCCGACGCGAACCGATACGTTTCCGAGGTCGTCGACGGCCGGAACGTGGTGAAATCGAAGTCGATGACGAGCGAGGAGATCGAGGTGAACGACGCGCTCGAGGCGAACGGCGCGGAGGTCTGGGAGACCGACCTCGCCGAGTTCGTCCTCCAGATCGCGGAGGAGGCGCCGTCACACATCGTCGCTCCGGCCATCCACAAGTCCCGCGAGGAGATCGCCGACCTGTTCAACGAGGTGTTCGACCCCGACGAGCCCCTCGAGACCGCCGAGGAGCTCACGCGGTTCGCCCGCGAGTACCTCGGCGAGAAGATCCTGGACGCCGAGGTCGGCATGACCGGCGCGAACTTCGTCACGGCGGACACCGGCACGCTCGCGTTGGTCACGAGCGAGGGCAACGCCCGTAAGTGCGTACAGGCCACGGACACCCACGTCGCGGTCGCTGGCGTCGAGAAGGTCGTTCCGAGCGTCGAGGACCTCCAGCCGTTCGTCGAGCTCATCGGCCGCTCGGGGACCGGACAGGACATCACCTCCTACCTCTCGCTTCTCACGCCGCCCGGCGACTCGCCGACCTTCGGCGGCGATGGGTCCGATCCCCTCGACGATCGCGACCTCGGGCCGGGCGACGACCGCGAGTTCCATCTCGTGTTGATCGACAACGGCCGGATGGAGATGCGCGAGGACGACGACCTCCGGGAGACGCTGTACTGCATCCGGTGTTCGGCGTGTGCGAACTCGTGTGCGAACTTCCAGCACGTCGGCGGACACGCCTTCGGCGGCGAGACGTACTCCGGCGGCATCGCAACCGGCTGGGAGGCGGGCGTCCACGGGCAGGACAGCGCCGCCGAGTTCAACGACCTCTGTACGGGGTGTAGCCGCTGTGTGAACCAGTGTCCGGTGAAGATCGACATCCCGTGGATCAACACCGTCGTCCGCGACCGCATCAATCGCGGGAAGGACGGCGACCTCGACTTCCTCGTCGAGGGACTCACCCCCGACGAGGAACCGGGCGGGGTCGACCTCCGGAAGCGGCTGTTCGGGAACTTCGACGCGCTCGCGAGGCTCGGGTCGGCGTTCGCACCGCTCTCGAACCGGGTCGCCCGAACCGACGTCGCCCGCTCGGTGATGGAGCGAACCCTCGGCGTCGACTCCCGTCGCGAACTCCCGGAGTTCGAGCGCGAGTCGCTCGTCGAGTGGTTCGAGACGCGCGGGTCGCGCGTGGCCCCCGAGGAGGCGCGGCGGCGGGTCGCGCTGTATCCCGACGCGTACACGAACTACGTCCGGACCGAACGCGGGAAGGCGGCCGTCCGCGTCCTGGAGGCGCTCGACGTCCACGTCGACGTTCCCGCGGCCGGCGAGAGCGGGCGCGCGCCGCTCTCACAGGGGATGGTGGCGACCGCCCGCTCCAACGCCGAGGCCGTCTACGAGGCGCTCTCGCCCGCCGTCGCCGCGGGCCGCGACGTCGTCGTGATCGAGCCGTCGGACCTCGCGATGTTCCATCGGGAGTACGAACGGCTCCTCCCCGAGGACGAGTACACGGCGCTGAAGGAGGACAGCTACGAGGTCATGGAGTACGTCTACGGGTTGCTGGAGAACGGCGCGAGCGTCGACGTGCTCGCCGACGGGAACGGCGAGCGGATCGCCTACCACAGCCACTGCCAGCAGCGCACGCTCGACCTCGAGCCCTACACGCTGGCCGTCCTCGAGGACTGCGGGTTCGACGTCGCGACCTCGGAGGTGGAGTGTTGTGGCATGGCCGGGAGCTTCGGCTACAAGTCGGAGTACTACGAGCTCAGCGTCGACGTCGGCGAGGCGCTCGTCGACCAGTTCACGACGGACGACACCGCGGACCGAACCGTCGTCGCCAGCGGCACGTCGTGTCTCGAACAGCTCGACGCGCTGCTGGCACGCCGACCGACACACCCGGTTCGGCTGCTCGACGGGCGATGAGGTGGCTTGCCGTTGCGACGTTCCCCGTCCCGCGTCACCCCTCGAAGCCGTCCTCCCACCGGAAGGTCCCGTCGCGCTGGACGACCTCGCCGTCGACGCTCATCGTCGACTCCGCGCTCACGTCGCTTATCATGTCGACGTGGACCGCGCTCTCGTTGCCCGATTCCCCGTCGGGCAGGCAGGCGTCGTAGGCGCGGCCGAGCGCGAGGTGGACCGTGTCCCCCATCTTCTCGTCGAAGAGGATCGAGTCGGTGAACCGGTCGATCCCGCGGTTCATCCCGATCCCCAGCTCGCCGAGTCGACTGGCTCCGGGGTCCGTCTCGAGCACGCTCGCGAGCGCGTCCTCACCCGCCTCCGCGGCGAAGTCGACCACCTCGCCGCCCTCGAAGACGAGGCGGACGTTCCGGACGCGCGTCGACTCGATCGTCATCGGCACGTCGAAGAGGACCTCACCCTCGGCGTCGTACGGCGCGGTGAACACCTCGCCGCTCGGCAGGTTGTGTGAGTCGTACGCGACGGAGGCCGCGGAGTTGACGGCGGTCCGACCCGCGATCGACATCCGAAGGTCGGTGTCGGGCGCGTCCGCGCGCTCGGTGACGATCCGGACCTCGTCGCCGTCGTCGAGGACCTCCTTCATGTGGGCCATCTCCTCGGCGAGCGCCTCCCAGTCGCGGAGGATCGCGTCGTAGACGAAGTCCTCGTACTCCTCGTGGGCCATCCCGGCCTGCTGGGCGAGGCTCCGGGTGGGGTGGACCGTCGACACCCAGTCGGTGTCCATCCGCGCCTCCCGGACGCCCTTTCTGGCTCTGGTGTAGGCCTGACGCGTCTCGCGGTCGACGTCCGCGGTCGCGGCCGTGTTGCGGCCGCCGCCCAGCCGGAGGTAGACGTCGGCAGCCTCGAAGATCGCCAGGTCGACCGCGGAGTCCTCGTCGAAGTCGGGCGTCCCGCCCTCGGCACCCGCCTCGGCTCCCTTCAGGTAGGCGCGAGAGACCTCGTCGGAACCGTACAGCGTCGTCACGGTCGCGCCCCGTTCGCCGAGCGCCTCCGCGACCGCGACGCCGAGGTCGTGGGCGTCCTCGGCGACGCTCACGACGACGTGTTCTCCCGGGTCGACCCGCGCGCTCCAGTCGACGAGCACCTCCGCGTGTTCGCGTACGCGTTCGTCCATGCGTGGGGCTCGCGTGCCGGGAATATAACGGATCGGCTCCGCCGCTACTCTTCGGGCAGTCCGAAGCCGAAGCCGACGCCGCCGGCGACGATCCAGTCGACCTCGGCTCCGTGAGGTGTTCGAGCGCGTCCGCGGCGGCCTCCCCCGCTCACTCCCCCGACTCGTCGGTCGTCGGCGGCAGTGGGACGTCGATGGCCGTCTCCTCCGGTTCGTCGCTTCCGTTCCGGGTACGGACGTCGTCGTCGATCGAGCGACGATACGTCAACCGCAGACGTAGCGTGCTCACGTCGTCGCCGACGTCGGGAAACAGCACCGTTCCGGTGCCGTCCGCGCTCCGGACCACCCGCACGTCTTCACACGGATCGAAGGCGTCCGCGGGCGGGACGGTTCGACGGTGTCCGACCGTTCCCCGCGGGCCACGCAGCCTGAACGTCGTCGGCGTCGGAGGGAGCCGGCCGGCCGCGTCCCCGTTTCGCGCCCGCCCGACCACGCCTGCCGGCAGGTCGGCGTCCGTCGGCGGCTGGTCGGCGATCCGGACGCGGGTGCCCGCCGGAAGCGCCGGCTCCGACTCGAAGACGTGGTACGGCACCCAGCCGTCTCCCGGTGCGGTGACGCGGACGTCCTCGAACCGCGCGCCGACGTTGGCCCGGCAGTAGACGCCGACCCTCCCGGCGTCGATGACCGGGTCGGTGACCGCGAACAGCCGCTCACCGTCGAGGTAGCCGACGATCTCGTCGTCCACGCAGTCGATCGTGAGGAGGTACTCGCGACCGACCTCGTACGGCTCGTCGTCGGCCCACAACACCGTCGTCTCACCGTTCGAACGGCGGGTGAGTCGACGGTATCCGCGCTCGTGGTCCATCGAGAACCGATAGAACTCGTCGTGACCACGGTACCGGAAGACGGCCCCGATCGCGTCGTCGTCCTCGGAGCGGAGGCGAACGGAGAGCCGGTAGTCGCTCCACGCGTCGTCGCCGGTCACCGCGTACGTCCCCGGCTGTCGGAAGCGGTTCCCGACGAAGCCGTACAGGTTGCTCGTCTGTTCGAGCGTGCCGTCGCGGGTGCGCCAGCGCGAGTGACGGGTCGTGTACGGCGGCTCGTCGACCACCTGCCAGCCGGCGACGTCCTCCCCGCCGGAGGCGTACGGTTCCTCGGACGCGTCGCTCTCGGCGGTTCCGTCCGCTTCGACCGGGTCGTCCTCCGCGAACGCGTCCGCGAGGAGTCGTGCGTCGGCGACCGACGAGTGAACCGACAGCGACGTGAACGTCGCGTCGTCGGCGGTGGTGAACATCCCGGCTGTACCGCCGCCAGGGAACTCGTCGTCGACGCCGAACAGCGGAACGTCGTCGACGGAGACCCACAGCGTCGTGTCGTCCGCACGAACGCGGAGCGTCAGCGGACCCGCCTCCGACCCGTGCTCGAACGGCACTCGCCGAAGGGCCTCGACGCCGTCGCCGGTCCGACGCTGGAGGGCGACCTCACCGTCGCCGACGGCGACCGCGTGGTAGTGGGTCTCGTCGTGGAGGCGGAAGAGGAGCCCAGCCCGTCCGGACGCGCCCGGCGAGACCGTCGTTTCCCAGACGCTCGATGTCTCCTCGACGGGACGAACGAGCCCGGTCCAGCCCTCGGTGCTCGCCGAGAGGCCGTCGTCGTCGACGGTCCACTCCGCGTCCGGATCGGGCGTTCGGGCGTCGCCTTCCGCCGCCGCCGCGAGCGACGCGATCTCGGACGACGTCGACGCGATCCGGACCGACCCCTCGGCGGGGTCCTCACGCGAGGGTACCCGGTTTCCGGGCGCTCGAACCGCGGCGGCCGCCTCGATAAGCTCGTACTCCTCGTCGGTGAGGCCGACGTCGGCGACGAGGTCCGGATCGACCGCCGCCGCCTCCAGCGCGGCCAGCGGGTTCGCGGGGTCCACCTCGACGTCGGCGTTTCGACCGCGGAGCGCCCGCCCGATCCGATCGGAGACGGCCGAGAGCCGGTCGTCGTCGATCGCCGGGTCGAACGGTCGCGACGCGGATGAACCGTCGCTCGGGTCGCTGTCCGGGGCGTCCGGGTCGCTGTCCGGGGCGTCCGGGTCGCTGTCCGGGGCGTCCGGGCCGACGTTCGGACCGTCCGGATCGACGCTCGGATCGAAAAACGGGCCGTCCGGGACGGAGCCCGGGATCGGCCCGTCCGGGTCGACGTCGGGCGGCAGGATCTCGCCCACGAACCCGTCGAACGGGTCCCCCGGCGTCGGCAGGTCACCGACGTCTCCGGGCTCCGGGGTGGGGACCCGTCGGTAGGGGGCGAGGACGCTCCGGTCGAGGAACTCGTCGTCGATCCCCTCGCCGACGGGCTCGGGGGTGAACCCCTCCTCGCCGGTCAGCCGTCGTTCGACGACGTGTCCCTCGGGAGGTTCCGTTTCGGCGAAGAGCACTTCGACGCTCTCGTCCCCGTCCGCCGTGGCTTCCCCGTCGTCCGCGCTCGACTCTGGCGCCCCGTACCGCACGTCCGTCACCTTCGTCACGTCGGGTTCGGTCTCCGGCGGGAGCGCCGTCTCGCTACAGCTCACCGCCGCGGTCGTCCGCGTCCAGTCGATCGGTTCCGGGCTGCGAACGAGGAGCGCGGTCGGCGCGTCCCCGTCGAGGAGCCACGTGGCGTCGAGCCCGTCGATCGACGGTCGATCGCCTGGCGTCAACGCGTGGAAGACGCGATCGTACGCCCGGGCCTCCGCCTCCCCCGGCGGGTCCGGATCGGCGTCCGGAAGCGGGACCGCAGCCTCGGGCGTGTCCACGGGAACCGCCTCGAGCGTGGCTTCGGAGGCGACCTCGAACGTCTCCCCCGGGAAGCTGTGGACCTGATGGACGAAGTCGGCGAAAAGCGAGGTCGTGAACGGGAACCGGTACGCGACGGGTGACCCGGTGCCGAACCCCTCGACGAGCACCTCGGGCACGACGAGGCCCTGAACGTCCGCGAGGCGGACGGCGACGCCGCCCGGCCCCAACGGGTCCGGATCGTCGACGACGAGCCGACGTTCGTCGTCGACGAAGACGTCCACCCGACCGTCGATGACCTGTATGCGGAGGCCGACGTCCATGCCGTCCTCGATCGGCGGCGCGTCGGTCGACGCGAGCGTCGTCGACGCGTCACCGTCGAGACGAACGAGCCGGTAGACGTCCTCGTCCGCGTCGACCTCGAACCGATAGCCGCGGCCCGCGTCGGGTGCGTCGCGGACGACGACGCCGGCCGTGCCGCTCGCGCCGCCCGTGAACCGGAGGTTCGTCGTCACGGCGTAGTCGTCCCACGTCGCCGGCGACGAGTCGCCGGGCGCGTCCGTGAGACGCACCGTGGCGTCCGCGCCGACGGCCGACGACAGCTCCACCCGGCGTTCGGGAGCGATCCGCCAGGTGCCGTCGTCGCCCAGGTCCGGAACGCCCGCCAGCGTGACGGTCCCGTCGGTCGCGTCCACGCCGACGATCCGATAGGTTCCGTCGGGGCGCTCGCGGTCGCCGCGGAACCACACGGCGTCGTCGTTCGGCGAGAGGACGCCGAGGTCCGCGTCGTCGTCGAGGGCGACGGTCGCCTCGCCGTCTACCGTCGACGTCACCGTCGCGGCGTCGCCGTCGAGGCCGTCGTGGCCGTCGGTGGTCACGTCGGCGGTGCCGGTCACGGACCACCGATCGCTCCCGCCGTCGAACGTCTCACGCAGGAGCGCCGGAACGAGCCGGGCCTCGAGCGTCGCGTCCGGGTCGAACACGAGCTGCGGGTCCCGATCCTCGAGGACGTCCTCGTGCGGAAGCGTCTCCTCGTCGACGCCGCCACACTCCTCGGCGACCCTGGAGAGCCACGTCCGGTCGTGTCGCTTCAGCGCGCGGCTCCCCGCCTTGCCCCATCTGGCCGAGCCGAGCCGCCCGTCGACGTCCCGAACCGGCCGGTCGTCCGCGTCGTACACCTGGAGTCGAAGGTCGCGGTCGGCCATCGCGTACAGCGTCTCGACGTACGCCTCCCCGAACCTGACGCCGACGTCGTAGGCGCGGTACACCGGCCGTGGCGTCGACGGACGCTCCCCGTCGGGGGTCACGCTCTCCGGGACGCTCCCCTCGACGTATCGCGAGAGCGTGTCGAACGATCGCACCTCGTCCGCGTCGGTACCGTTCCCGCCGTTGCCGCCGGGTGTCAGGGGCGTGCTCACGTCCGCGAGCGCCGGCGGCCCGCTCGTCTCGAAGTACGCGACCTCCCGCATCGTCCCGTCGTCGGGCCAGCGGTGCTCGAAGTCGGCGAGCGGTCCGCCGGCGACGCCACGGGCCTCGACGACGGTGTCGACCACGAGCCGATACCGCTCGTTCGGCTCCAGTACGCGGGGCTCGTCGCTCCATCGATCGAGTCGGTCCCGCACGTGTGCGGCGCCTTCGACGCCGCCGGCTCCCAAGGTTCCGATCGGGACGGTCGCCTGACAGACCTCGACGATCCCGAAGGTGCCGGTCGAGGTCAACACGACCCGGTCGATCCCCGGCTCGGCGTCGAACGTGACCGTGTGTCGCTCGAAGCCGATCGGTTCGGCCTTGGCGACGTGGTCGCCCTCGTCGGGGCGGAGGTCGAAGACCTCTTGTGGAACCGAACGGATGTCCGTGTCCTCGACGACCCCGTGCCCGTACGCGGTCGCGGTGAGGTGTGTGTGATCCCGCCGGAGCACGAGCGTGACCTCGACGGACCGATGGCTCCCGTCGAGGTCGATCGTCGCCGACCGCGTCGTCCCGCCGCCGTCCTTTCGGCTGGGGCCGGCGTACGTCAGCGCCTCGAACGTACCCTCGTCCGTCGGGAGCGTCGCGACCGACGGGAGCGCGCCGGTCGTGTTCGAGACGAACGCGGGCCATCCCTCCTGCTCGTGGGTGACCGTCACCTCGTCGGCCGTCTCACGGACCAGCTCCTCGCCCACCTCGGTGCCGGCGAGCCGGAAGCACCGGCCGTCGGCGTAACACGGGTACGTACCGAGGAGGCGGTCGGTCCCCTCCTCCCACGCGCCGCCCGTGTTCCGCCCGTAGTCGTACGGGTTGACGGACCAGAGCCGGAGTTTCGTGTTCGCGGTCGGCGGCGTGCCCGCCTCGTCCGGGGCGCCTCCCGCGCCGATCCGCGTGTCGGGCAGCGGCGCCCAGGAACCGAAGACGGGGCCGTCGTCGACCCACCCGTCGGCGTCGGCGTCCCAGCGCTCCAGCGAGACGTCCCGTAGGCCGTAGCGCGCCTCGACGGGGCCGTCGTCGGTCGGGTCGCCGACGAGCCGCCACTCGGGGCCCGCCGTCGACGCGTTGACGCCGACGTCGCCGTCGTCGATCACGGACTTCGAGAAGGTCAATTCGGGCCGCACGTCAGGGGGCACGACGGGGACGTCCTCCGGCGGGACGGTCCCGTCGTCGGGCGGCGTCGGCAGCCCCTCGTCGTAGCCGAGCAGCCGGTCGCCGTTCTCGCCGCCCTCGCCCGCCGTCGCGTAGTCGGGCGTCAGGAGCGACTCGGAGCGCGGGAGCGGCCACCGCGTCGTCACGCGTTCGTGGCCGAGCGCGACGCCGTCCAGCGGGGCGGGCACCGGCGGCGGACTCGGCACGGGCCCCCACTCGAGCGAGACGCTCGCCTCCGGATCGGGCAGCGGCCAGGGCGTCTCGAGCGCGACGCGCACGTCGCCGTGTAGGTGGAACGGATCGAGCGCCTCTGCGCCGAGCGCGGCGTCCGCGGTGATCGACGCGCCGACGCCGAACGCGGACAGCTCGACCGAGCCGTGGAGAAGCACCTCACCAGAGAAGTGGGTCGGCTGCCAGCTGAGCCGGACGTGTCCGGCGACCCACGCCTCGAAGGAGACGGCGAGCGGGCCGAACTCGAACGATTCGTCGTAGCCGGCGCGGGCACCGGTGGCGACCCGGTCGGCGTCGATCA
This sequence comes from Halobellus captivus, assembly GCF_003697845.1. Taxonomy (GTDB): domain Archaea; phylum Halobacteriota; class Halobacteria; order Halobacteriales; family Haloferacaceae; genus Halorubrum; species Halorubrum glutamatedens. Next base: position 21,402 of record NZ_RDQE01000017.1, read on the forward strand.
TCAGGTACCCCTCCGCGGTGAAAAGCAACGCCTCCGCCCGCACGCGGTCCTCCCGCGGCTCGCGCCGACCGAGGTTCAGATACCAGGCGGACGGGTCGGCGAAGTCGTAGTGCGCCTCGACGCCGGCCCGCACGTCGAGGAGGGTCGCGTCCGCCGACCGCTTCGTGAACGCGGCGTCGATGCCGAAGGTCACGTTTCCGGCGTCGCCGTCGAGCACCGCGAGCGCGCGTAACGCGCCCTCCGCGTCGACGTCCGCACCCGAAGAGAGGACGTCGGCACGTCCCTCGAGCATGATCACGGGGCCGGGGAACGCGATGACGAGCAGCAGGTCGGAGCCGAGCGCGAAGCCGTTGTCAGCGCTCGTGCCGAGCGTGACCCCGGCGCCGAACGCGAACGCGCCGGCACTGGGTCGCCACTGGGCGTCGAAGTCGTCGACGCGGGGCTCGCCGCTCGCGTGATACCAGCTCTCGTCGGCCTCGCCGCTCAGGGCGTACCACTCGCGGTCGCCGCGGTGCGGCTCCATGTTGTGCGCGTACAGCCCGCCCATGCCGTAGATGGACAGCCCGGTCGAGAAGAGGGGAATACCCGCCGGGAGGCTCGCGTCGAGCGAGACCCCGAGGAAGGTGAACGCCTCCCCGTCCGGTCCGGTCTCGCGGCCGACGATCAGCGTCGCCGAGATCGAGGTGTCGAGGGCGAGCAGGTCGAGGTCGACGTCGCCGTAGTACCGTTCGTCCGCGGGGTCGAAGGCGATCGATCCGGAGAACGCGAGGGCGTCCGGCACCTCGAACTCGACGCCGATGCGGTCGAAGGTCACCTCGACGCCGTCGCCGTCGGGGTTCCACGCGACCCGGAGTCCCTCGGTCGACGCGCCGGCGGGGATCCCCTCGACGATGGCGATCGACCCGCCGAACGCGACGTACCGCCAGCCGTCGTCGCGGGTGCCGAACCCGAGTTTCGTCACCTCGAGCTCGATCCCCTGGAGCTCGGTCGACCGCTGTGACGGCAGTTCGATCCAGCTCCCCTCGAAGTCGACCTCGCCGTCGCTGTCGATCGTTATCTCCGGCACTTCGATCGTCGGGAGGTCGAGGTCGTCGACGCCGGGGTCGACGTCGGGGCCCCCCTCGCCGACGAGCGGTCGAAGGGTGCCGGCGACCGAGACGCCGACCCCCTCCGCGTCGCCCGCGACGACCAGCCCGAACGAGTCGACGTCGAACGCGGCGACGCCGGGCACCTCGAGCGAGACGAGGTCCTCGTCCGTGACCTCGCCGACCGACTCGGCCCCAGGGTCGGGGAGACCGACCAGCCGCGCCGTGAGCGTGCCGTCCATGTCGAACGCGAGGTCGACGACGACCCGTTCGTCGAAGTACGGGACGAACAGCTCGCCCGCGATCGAACAGGTCGACAGCGCGGTCTGGACGAACTCCACCTCGACCGCGGTGACCGCGAACGCGAGGTCGCCGAGCGACCCCGCACCCTCGCCGGTGTACGTCTCCGCGTCGGGGTCGAAGGAGACGTCGGGTTCGTACCCGATCGTCCCGCTGAGGCCGCCGGAGCCGATCGCGGTCCCGCGTAACACGACGTCTCCGGACACCGGCCAGCGATCGGGGAAGGAGACCGACGCGTCGCCGACGAAGAGCCCGACGAAGCCGTCGTCGACGGACGAGCCGTCGAAATCGTCGTGGTCTGCGATCGCCGGGGAGAGCCCCGTCGGCGAGACGTCGAGGACGACGTCGGTCGCCTCGATCACGACGCCAGTGTGTCCGATCTCCGCGGGCGGCAAGTCGACGCCCTCGAAGCCGTTCACGTCGAGCGACCACGCGTGGTCGACGACGACGTCGACGGTCGTCGTCACGTCGAGGTGCTCCGGCCTCGTGCCGTCCTCGTCCGGTGTCGGCCGGAGCACGTCGCCGTCGACCCGGGCCGTGAGTCGGACCGATTCGATCGTGAGCTCCCACTCGGCGTCGACGATCAGGGTGGCGTCGACCGTCGTCTCGCCGGTTCCCGGCTCGCCGAGAACGAACGTGACGCCGGCGCTGCCGGGGATCGAGAGGAAGGGCTCGCCGGCGACGAGCAGCGAAACGCTCGCCTCGCCGTCCTCGTAGTCGTAGTCGTCCACCAGCACCTCGCCGAGGAAGTCGGGTAGGTCGTCGGTCGAGACGCCGATGGGGTCGAACTCGTCCGCCATGAGCTCGTCGAGCGGTTCCGCGTCGGCCGTGGATGATCGTGTCGTCGGCATGGTTACACCTCCGTCAGGGTCAGATCGTCACGGCCGCCGGTCGGCCGCAGGACGAGCAGTCGGTAATCGTACGTCGTGTTCGGGTCGCGACTCCCGTCCTCGTACGTGGTCCGGTCGAGCCAGGGGCTCACGGGACGCCAGTCGTCCCCGTCGCCGCCGTGGGGGCGGCGGTGTAGCTGATAGCGGAGGTCCGACGGCGCTCCCGTGGCGGGGCTCCACGACAGCGTCACCGCGCCGTCGTCGACCGCGGGGTCCTCGTCGTCCCACGTCGGCGGATCCGGCGGCGAGCGGTCGAACGCCTCCGCGGACGCGACCGCGGTCGGCTCCGTGTACGCGCCGGACTCCCCGACCCCGACGACCCGATAGTACGTCGTCGTGAACGGTTCGACGTCGGCGTCGACCCACGCGAGCACGCCGTCCTCGACCGCCACCGCGCCGGCGGCCGCCGAGTCCCGTGGCGCGGCGGGGTCCGCAACCACCTCGGGTTCGTCGGCCCGGCGGAGATCCGTCGCCCGCTCGCGGTCACGAGACCGATAGACGAGCAGTCTCTCGAGCGTCGGATCGTCGACGCCCGCGATCCGCAGGGTGATCGCCCGGTCGTCGGGCGCGTCCGAGTCGGCGTGGCCGGCGGCGGCCTCGACGATCCGCGGTCGTTTCGGTGCCACTCCGCCGGCGGACCGGACCGGCATCGTCGGGTAGCTCATCGGCGGGCCGTCGGTCTCGCCGGCGTCGCTGCGGTTCCCGGCGTCGTCGACCGTGCCGACCCGATAGCAGTAGACGTTCCGTGAGCCGCCGTCGAACCGGTCGACCCAGGCGCACAGGTCGTCGTCCTGCTCGTCGTCGGGGTCGCCGTCCGGACCGACGCGGTCCGGGTGGTCGCTCGGCACGATCGCGTCGACGGTTCGCTGGGAGAAGGCCGCCTCGTTGCCCGGAAGCGCGGCGAGCGTGGCGAGCGTCGCCGGTCGGAGAAGCGCGGCGTCGGTGGACTCCTCGCCCGCGTCGCCTCCGTCGTCCCCGTCGCTCCCCCCGTCAGCGCCACCCGGGTCGCCCCCGTCGTCCGCGTCGGCTCCCTCGTTCGCGTCGCTTCCCTCGTCAGCGCCATCCAGGTCGCCCCCGTCGTCCAGGTCGACCGGCCTCCGGAGGCGACGATACGCCTCCATCGCCGTCTCCACGACCCCCTCGTCCGGGTCGGCCGCGTCGTTTCCATCGCCCGAAACGGCGTCCTCCGCGAGGGTCGTGAAGGCGTTCACCTCCGCGGCGATCGTTTCGCGTGCCGTCTCGGCCGCCTCGTCGTCGCCGCGGTAGGCGGGCGGGAAGAAGCGGTCGTGGGCCGGGTCGTCGGGGTCGAGCGAGCGCTCCGGGGCGTCGCCGTTGCCGGTGTTGTCGCCGTTCCCATCGCCGTCGTCCGCGGCGGCGAGCCGTCGTCCCCAGTCGGTCGCGAACAGCGTCTCGTCCAAGGCACGGAAGACGTGATAGCCGTAGTCGTCGCCGGCGTCCGCGTCGGGCTCCCACCGGACGGTGTACGCCGACTCGCCGTCGTAGTCCGGTTCGGTCGCGTGATGGAACGAGGCCGGCTCCACGGCAACCGACGGCGTCGCCGGCGTCTCGTGGAGGACCCTGGCGATCGTCGCGGTCGCGTCGACGGCGCTCTCGTGTCCGGCGTCGTCGACGGCCGTCACCGCGACGTCGGCGTAGACGGTCGGCATCGAGAGTGACGGCGCGAACGCCTCGCCCTCCCCGCTCGCGGGTGCGTCGACGAACGCCTCGTAGACGCGCGTCCCGTCGTCCGTTCCGGTGAGCCCGTCCGTGCCGGCCAGCGCGCTCGCGTCATCGTACGCGACCGTCGCAACGTTGGCGTCCCAGCTGTCGGGGTCCCGCTCGTCGTCCCACAGCGGGTGATCGATCCGGTACGGCAGGCGCTCGCCCGGCGTGGACGACGCGACCTCCCGGTCCAACACCAGTTCCGTCGGCCCATCGACGCGCGCGACGGTGTAGACGACGTCGTCGTCGACCGACCGGAACCGCTCGCCCTCCAACGCCTCGGTCCAGCCGGTGTCGTGACCGTCGACAACGGTTCCGGTCGTTCCGTCCACCGTCGCCGTCGACGCCGGGTCGACGGAGACCGTTCCGGCGTCGTAGTGGGCCGGAACCGAGACGGTACAGCGGTCCTCGACCGCCGGTTCCGATCGATCGACGTCGAGTGCTCCCCCGACCTGTGGGAACATCGCGACGACATCGGCTGCGCGGCCGCCCGTTTCGGGAACGAGTCCGTCCGCCTCGCCTCCATCGGTTGCCGTCTCACCTCCATCGGTTGCCGTCCCGCCGACGTCCGTCTCGTCCGAACCGCCGTCGGTCGCCGCTTCGTTCCCGCCCGGAACCGGCGGCCTAACCGTGAGCGTCACGCCATCGGCCGCCGCCGTCGCCGCTCGAACCGGAAACGCGGCGTCGTCGATGAGGAGCCTCGTGCCCGCGAGCGTCCCGGGATCGGGGTCGAACGCGTCGTCGAGATCGACCGTGACCTCGTAGCCGGTCGCGGTCGGATCGACGTCGAGCACCTCCCCGAGGAAGGCGTTCGTCCGGCCGGGCGAGACGTACAGATCGAAGGCGTCGACGTCGTCGGCGAGGTCGGCGTGTCCCGCCGGCCAGGTCCACCGGACCCGAATGCCGACCCGCTCGGGATCGTTCGCCCGCCAGGTTCGATACGCCTCGTCCCCCCTGACGTGGCGGTTCGCCGGGAGTTCGTCGGGGTCGGCGTCGACCAGTTCGCCGGGGTCGTCGTACGCGGCCGGATCGAGCGCGGCGGCCTCGACGGCGGCCGGCGACGGGGGCGAAGAGTCGTCCTCGACCCGGATCGCCAGGTCACGATGCGTGCTCTGCGCGGGCGTCGGCGGCTCGAGCGGCGCCGACGGGTCGGTCGTGTACCACGTCGCCGGCTCGCTCGCCTCGCTGAACCGCCCGAACACGTCGACGCCGACGACGCGGTAGCTGTGCCAGCCGTCGGCGAGGTCGCCGTCGGTCCCGTGTAACCGGACGTTCGGCCACCCCTCCGGCGTTCGCGGCGGGCCCGCCGGCGCGGTCGCGAGTATCGGCGTCGCGTCCGCGAGGAGATTCGCCCTCGATCTCGCCGTGATCGGGTCGTAGCCGGCGAGGTCGGAGTTCTCCTCCAGTCGCCACGGCTCGTCCCCGCTCCACCGCCAGAGGTGGTACTTGACGGGCGTCGCCACGTCCGGGGCGGTCGCGCCGAGGTCGTCCATGTCCCATCGGAGCCCGACGGCGTTCGCGGTGTCGGCCGTGACCGGCAGCTCGAACGCCATCGGTTCCTCGGGCGCCGGGAGCGGGTCGCCGTCGCTCCGGCTCACGTCGAAGGCGATGTACCGATCGAGGCCGGGGGTCGTCGGCGAGGAGGGAAGCCCCTCGAGCGCCGGCATCGCGTCCGCCCCCGTTCTCAACGGTGGGATCGCGTCGGCGTGATCGGCGACGATCATGTAGTCGTACGAGACGTCGTCGTCGATCGTGTCGTCGATCCAGTAGAGACCGAGCGCCTGTGCGGCCGCCGGGTCGGTGGCGGCCGTCAGGACGGCGTCGAGCGGGTTCTGCGTGGGAAGCAACGCCGCGGCGTCGTCGGTCGCCGCCGGGTGGATCAGGTAGCGGCGGGGCAGCGTCGCTCGGAGCCCGACCCGGCCGCGAAGGTGGAGCCGTTGGTCGGCCTCGTCGACCGACCCGATCCGGTGGGTGTGGTCCTCGTAGACCACGCAGTCGACGGGGTCGCCGTAGTACGGGCCGCTCACTGGCCGATCGAGTGTACAGATCTCGAGAGTCCGATCGCCGACCCGGAAGTGCGCAACGTCGACGATCCGATACAGCTCACGGTCGTCCTCGATGCGGATCCGGCGGCCGACCGTCGCGTCGTCCCAACCGGCGTTAGCGGTGAACACGTACGGCCGGCCATGGACCACGACCACGTCCGTGTGTGACCCCGTCGAGAGGCGGAGCCGCGATCCCACGAGGTCGGCCGTCCAGTCGGTGTTCCAGCCGTCGACCGCCGACCCGTCGGCGGTTCCACCGAAGACGGTCGGCCCGCCGCCGTTCACGACCGCTAGGCCGTCCGGAGCGCGAAACGCCGGCAGCGTCCGGTTCGCCATCCCGCCCCCACCGCCACCGCTTCCGCCCCCACCGCCGGAGCCCCCCTCGTCGACCAGAACCGAGAGCGTGTCGTGGAGCGAGGCGAACTCGTCGGCGAGGAGGTCGTACGCCAGGTCGCTGCCGCCGGTCCCGCGGTACGGCCGGGAGAGGACGAGTCTGGTGGACCCGTCGGGCGCTTCGCCGACGTCGGTGATCCCGTACGCGGTGGAGTCGCCGTCGATCCGCAGACAGTCACCGACGAGGTCGTCGTCGGGAGACAGATCGCTCGCGAACGCGTACGAGGAACCCGTCGAGACGGTGACCGTCCCCGCTCCGGAAGCGGACTCCTCGGCGTCGACGAGTCGATCGGGCGGGCCGTACTCGATCCGATCCCTCGCGATCGTCCGGGCCTCGTCCAGGTCGCCGATCGTCGTGCCTGCGCTGACGGGTGCGTAGTCGGGGTGAGAAAGCGGGAGACGGATCGGAGCCGGTGCGTTCGGAACGAGGCTCCACCCCCGATCGAGGGTCGAGGAGACGAAGTGTGGCGCGACTTCTGTCACGAACACGGGGGTTCGTTTCGGCTCGCCGCCGGTACAGGAGACGGCGTCGATGCGGTCGCCGGAGAGCCCGACTTGCCCGCCCGTCGTCTCCGTCTCGTCGACGACGCGGTCGTCGGTGAGCGCCCGTACGACGACCGGATCGCTCCCCTCGACGTCGACGGACACGTCGACTGCGTACGACGGCTCCGGCAGCTCGATCGGAACCGGATCGCTTCCGACCGGCATCACCGCATCACTGCCGTCGTGCTGGACGTGAAAGACGCGCTCGTGTTCGGGGAAACAGAACCGATGGCCCGCCTCCGTGTGTGCCTCGGTGAGGGGCTTTGCGGGGTCGTGATCCAACGCGGCGGTCAGCCGAACTCGCGGCCGCCGGGGCGCTTCCCGATGACGACGCCTGAAGAGGTAGTAGCCGCCACGGGGGAAGCCGCGGTGTGGGGGAAACGCCCATCGGAGGTGAATCCCGGGGGAAAGGTCGGGATACTCGTCGCGGGGCTGTGCGTCGCCGTCAACGCCGAGGGGTGTCAGTGCGAGGTGTGTCATGGGCCGGATCGCTCGGCATCGCCCGGATACAGCGATCGGGCGATCCCCACGGGCCGAGGACCGGACGCTGGAACACGAAACGACGCCTACGTTCTTCCTTCCGAAACTTTCGTGATAGTTGTCACGAAACGAGGGTTTAAATTCTTCGGTCAGTGGGGTGGTCGTATCCGTCGGTCGTCACGGAGAGGAGGACGCCGCCGGCCGAACGGTACTCGGTCGCCGTCTCGGCTACGCCAACTCGAGTAACGCCGCCACCTCGTCGAGGTAGTCGTCGTAGATCCCGACGGCGGACTCGATCGGGTCCGGCGAGGCCATGTCGATGCCGGCGAGATCGACGACCTCGAGCGGGTAGTCGGAGCCGCCCGCCTCCAGCATCTCGCGGTAGTCCGCGGCGGCGGGCTCGCCCTCCTCGAGCACGCGCTCGACGATCGCGGCCGCGGCTGAGATGCCGGTCGCGTACTGGTACACGTAGAAGTCGTAGTAGAAGTGGGGGATACGCTCCCACTCGCGTTCGATCCCGCCGCCCAGTTCGGCCGGCTCGTAGTAGTCGCCCTTCAGGTCGGCGTAGAGCTCGTCGAGGACGTCCGGCGTGAGCGCCTCGCCGGCCTCGACGCGCTCGTGGATCCGCCGTTCGAACGTCGCGAACATCGTCTGGCGGAAGAGGGTGGAGCGGAAGCGCTCGAGGTACTCGTCGAGCACGTGGGTCCGGAGCTCGTCGTCCTCGACGGTCTCGAGCAGGTGGTGGGTGAGCAGGGTCTCGTTGACGGTGGAGGCGATCTCGGCGACGAAGATGTCGTAGCTCGCGTCGTGCCACGGCTGTGCGTCGCCGGCGAGCTCCGAGTGCATCGAGTGGCCGAGCTCGTGTGCCAGCGTGTACATCGAGGCCACGTCGTCCTGGTAGTTCATCAGGATGAACGGCTGGGTGTCGTAGGTGCCCGAGGAGAACGCGCCCGAGCGCTTCCCGCGGTTCTCGTAGACGTCGACCCACCGACTCTCGAGCCCCTCGGCCATCCGCTCCTGATACGCCTCGCCGAGCGGCGCGACCGCCTCGACGGTCCACTCGACCGCCTGGTCGTACTCGATATCGGGACCCTGGTCGCCAGTCAGCGACATGTAGAGGTCGTGGCTCTCCAGCGTGTCGACGCCGAGCGCCGCCCGTTTCAACTCGGCGTGTCGGTGGAGCGTCGCCAGGTTGTCGTCGACCGTCTCCACGAGCGTGTCGTACACCTCGACGGGGACGTTCGAGCCGTCGAGGGCGGCCTCGCGGGCGGTGTCGTAGTCGCGGATCCCCGCGCTCGCGACGTGTTCGCGGACCGCCTTCTCCAGGCTCGTCCCCACGGTGTTGCGGACGTTGGCCCACTCGTCGTAGAACGTCTCGTGGACCCGGCGGCGGAAGTCGCGGTCCGGGTTCGTCTGGAGCTTCGTGAAGTTGGCCTGGGTGATCTCCATCTCCTCGCCGTCGGGATCCTCGACGACGCCGTAGGTCATGTCCGCGTTCGTGAGCATCGAGTAGATCTCGCTCGGGGCGCTCGTGACCTCCGAGAGGTCCGCGAGCACCTCCTCGACCTCCGCCGACCGCGTGTGCGGTTTGGTCCGCAACACGTCGTCGAGATAGTGTTCGTACTCGGCGAGGCCGGGTTCGGCCTCGAGGAACGCCGCGACGTCCGCCTCGGTCAGCGACTGGAGCTCCGGCCGGAGGTACGAGATGGCGCTCGAAGCCTCCGACTGGAGCGAGGACGCCTTCGCCGACATCGCCTGATACTCCTGGTTCCGGGTGTCCTCCGCGCTCCGGAGCTGCGCGTACGCCGCCACCGCCGACAGCTCGCGGAACACCTCCTCGCGGAGCCGCAGCAGTTCGAGGAGGGTCTCGGGTTCCTCCGTGACGCGTCCCTCGTAGGCACCGAGCTCGTCGATCCGTCCCTCGACCTCCTCGTAGGCGGCCGCCCACGCCTCGTCGTCGGCGAAGACGCTCGCGAGGTCCCACTTGTACGCCTCGTCGATCTCGGACCGCTCGGGAACCGAACTCATACGCTCCCGTCGATCCCCTCGGCACTAAGCCTTGTCAAGACGGAACCGACCCTTCCGGATGGACGGCGCGCCGACGGTTCACTCGCCTCGGACCCACTCCGCGAGATCGACCACGAGGACGAGCGCGTCCTCGCCGTCGCGATAGTACCGGCTCGCCCGCCGGATCGGCTCGAACCCCTCGGTCGCGTACAGCGACCGGGCGGGGTCGTTTCCCTCACGGACCTCGAGTTTGGCGACCGCCGCCCCGACGGTCCGAAGTCGGGCGAGCCCGGCGCGCAACAGCGCCCGACCGATCCCCTCGCCCCGGACGTCCGGGTGGACGGCGAGGTCCTTGACGTGGCCGATGTCACGACCGGCGTTCGGGGTGACGTCCGCGACGAGGTACCCCACCACCGCCCCTTCCCGCTCGGCAACGAGGAACGTCGGCTCGTCGACCAGCCGCTCGAAGGCGTCGTACGGCCAGGGATCGGAGAAACACTCGCGTTCGATCCGGAGCACCGCCAGGAGGTCGGCACGCTCGACCGGTCGGATCGTCACCTCGGCGGGGGTCACGTGTCCGCTTCGGGAGCGCCCGAAATAAACGCGACGGGCTGGCCGCCGCGACGGGCTCACCGCTCGATCCACGGCTCCGCGGCGTCGACGGTCCTCGGCGTCGGCGCGCGAACGACGAACCGAGCTCCGCTCGGGATCCGGTCCGCGACCTCCGGGTCGGCTTCGATCGCCGACTCGGGATCGACGACTGCGATCTCCCAGCCGTGTGCGACGACGATCTCCCGAACGATGTCGAGGCCGTAGCCGGTCCCGTCGGCTCGCGTGGTGAACCCCGACTCGAAGACGTCCGATCGGTGTTCCGACGGGATCCCGGGGCCGTCGTCGGCGACGACGATCCCGCGGTCGGTCGCACTCACGACCACGGTGAGCGCGTCGGTTCCGGATTCCGGCCGGCTTTCCGTGGAACCGTGTTCCACGCTATTCCGAAACAGGTTCTCGAACGCCTGCCGGAGCCGGCCGCGATCGCCGCGGATCCGTGCGTCGACCGGGACGACGAGCGCCGCCGTCTCGCTGCCGGCGGTTCCCCACGCGTCGCGGGCGACGCCCTCGAGTGAGAACTCGGTCGGCTCGTCGATCCCGGTGCCCTGTCGGGCGAGCGTCAGGAGTTCGCTGATCAGCTGTTCGATCCGATCCGTCGCGCGCTCGCCGCGCTCCAGCGGTTCCGTGTCCTCCTTCAGTCTCGCCATCTCCATCGACCCGCGGATCACGGAGAGGGGGTTCCGGAGGTCGTGTGAGACGATGCTCGCGAACCGGTCGAGCCGCTCGTTTCGGTCGGCGAGCCGACGCTCGCGCCGCTTCCGCTCGGAGACGTCTCGCGAGTTGATAACCAGCCGGCCGACCGCGGCGTCGTCGGGGAGCGCCCGGGCCCGCGACTCGAGCCAGACCCAGTCGCCCCCGGCGGTTCGGTACCGGTACTCCATCGCGTCCGCGCGTTCGGGGTCGGCGAGCGCCTCGTAGAACGCCGCGGTGACCCGCTCACGGTCGTCGGGATGGACGTACCCGAGCGGGGATCGCCCGACGAGCGAGCCCTGCTCGTAGCCGAGCACGTCCTCGACCGAGGGGCTCTCGTACCGCACGCGGCCGTCCGCGTCGACGACGGTGACGATGTCGGTTCCGTACTCGAGGAACTCGCGGAACCGCTCGGGAAAGGTCCGGTCCACGTCGACGCGACGGACGGTGACGACGCGTCCGCCGAACTCGGGGGCGAGGTCGTCGTCGACGACCGACTCGACCCGGGCGTATCCGCCGTTCGCGCGCCGGATCCGATGCGTGACCCGCCGCTCGGACGCGACCGCGGAGAGGGCGTCCGAGACGTCGGTCCGATCGTTCGGGTGGACGTACTCGAGGAAGTTGCCCCCGCGGAGCGTCCCGCGATCCTCGCCGAGGAACGACGGCATCGACGGCCCCGCGAACAGCACCTCGCCGTCGACGGCGACCGCGGCGAGGAAGCGGTCCGGGTCCGAGGGGAACGCGCTCGGCGTGTCGGCGCGGACCGACGCCTCCGTTGGTGCGTCGCTCGCGGGCGTCTTCGAGGCCGTCGGATCCGGACGGTCCTCGTCCCGGCGTCGCGGGCCGTCCGCGGCGGCATCGGGGTCGACGTCGACGCTCGGCGCGGCGGCATCGGCGTCGGGAGTGGATCGTCGACCGGAGGGATACGGCTCCATCTCTTCCTCGGGAGTTCGACCCTCGAGAAGTAAACCCGTTCGCCCCGATTATCCGATTTGATATCCAAGGGGGAGCCGGTCACGCCTCGACGACCGGATCGGCCGATTCGGCGGCCGACGAACCGGACCGGACCCGGTCCCAGAGGAACAACGCGGGCGGGAGCGCGACCACGGAGATGACGAACGAGTAGAGCACGCTCAACGCGATCAGCGCACCGAAGTCGCCGAGAACGGGCGTGATCGCGAGCGCGAGCGCGCCGGTGCCGAGCGCCGTCGTGAGCATGCTTCCGGTCAACGCGCCGCCGGTACCGGTGAGCGTCGTTCGCAGCGAGGCCGCCACGTCGTCGTTCTCGCGGTACTCGTCGATGAACCGGGCGGTGATGTGGACCGAGTAGGCGATCCCGATCCCGATCGCGATGGAGAGGATCGTCGCCGTCAGCGCGTTGAGCGGATAGCCGAGAAAGCGCATCGTTCCCACGAGCGACGTGACGGCGATCGTGATCGGGAACACGTTCACGATCCCGAGCATCGGCATTCCCTCCAACACGCCGTAGGTGATCACGAGGAACACGCCGCTCAGCCCGACCGCGAGCAGGAGTCCCTGTATCGCGGAGTCGAAGATGATCGCGGTGATCGCGTCGAAGACGACGATCTGTCCCGTGGCGGTGGCCGCGTACCGGTACCGCTCGGCCTGTTCGCGGCCGTCGGCGGATATCTCGCTCTGTGTCGCCCCGCTCTCGACGGTGTACTCGACCTGCGCGCCCCGGCGGTCGTCCGTGAGGTACTGGCCCGCCCGCGATCCCGCCGGGGAGTCGAACAGCTCCGCGTAGATCCGGTCGAGATTGCGGTCGGGGATCCCGTTCCCGTCCAGGTCGTTGCGGGCGACGAGCGCGGCGAACTCCTCGTCGCTTTCGGCGTGTGACTGGATGACCGTCACGATGCTCGTCGTCTCCGCACGCCCCCCCTCGCCGACCGCCAGCGTGTCGGGCGGGTCGTCGGTGGGTTCCGCGAGCGCCTCCAAGGCGTGGTCCTCCTCGAAGGGCCCCTCGACGTACACCGTGAGCGACGCGTCCTGGCTCGCCGCGAACTCCTCCTCGAGCAGGTTCAGCGTCGCCGTGACGGTGTAGTCGCCGGGCGCGAACGGCTCGGGAATGTACTCGACGTAGCCCGGCTCCTCCTCGGGCGGGAGGAAGTCCTCCTGTTCGAACGTGGTGTCGACGCCCGCGCCGTACGCCCCCAACCCGCCGCCGACGAGCAGCAGGAGGACGACGAACAGCGCCGGCGCGCGCTCGCCGACGGTGACGGAGACGGCCAGGAGCCGACCGAGCGCGGAGTCTTCGGAGGCGATCGGGGTGGTACCGAACTCCGGCACGCCGTACCGCTCCCTGAGCCGGTCGAGCTCGAGTTTCGCGGCGGGCAGGAACAGCCCGAAGATGAGGAACGTGAAGACGATCCCGACCGCCGAGACGATCCCCAGGTTCCGGATCGGGTCGAGGTCGGAGGTCACGTTCGCGCCGAAGCCGAACACCGCGGTCACCGTGACGATGACGAACGCGATCGCCAGCTGGTCGGCCGCGGTCCGCATCGCGGGCACCGCGTCGTACCCCTTGACCGTCTCCTCGCGGTATCGGTTGACGAAGTGGATCCCGAAGTCGACGCCGACCGCCAGAAGCAGCACGGGGACGGCGATCTGCTGTTGGTCGAACGGGATCCCCGAGAAGCCGAGGAAGCCGAACGTCCAGATCAGCGTCATCAACAGCGCGAACAGCCCGAGCGCGAGGTCGATCGGGTCCCGGTAGGCGACGACGAGGAACCCCAACAACAACACGAGGACGATGGGCATCACGATGAGCAGCGAGTCGGCGATGATCTGACCGGTCTCGGCGTTGATCACGCCGGACCCGAACGCTCGGATGTCGGCCGGTTCGTCGCTCGCCAGCGACTGAACGTCGGTCTGGATCGACTGGAGGTCGTCGAATCCCTCCGGCACGTCGTGCGAGACGACCGTGATCGTCGTCGACGCCGACGCCTCGCTCGGGTTGAAGTCGTCGGAGACGCCCCTCGAGAACCGAGGATCGTCGCTCAGTTCCCGGACGACCCGTCTGAACTCCGTGTCCGTCGTCCCCGCGACCGCCCGCCGCATCTCCGCGGGCGTCTCCGCGGACGGGTCGATCGACCGGGCGATCACCGTCGCGGGGCCGTTGGCCGACCCCATCCGGAGGTCCTCGCGGGCGTCGATCCGCTCCAACAGCCGCAGCATCGTCAGCGTCTCCTCGCGGGTGAGGACGTCGTTCCCGTGATGGATCAGCTGTGTCGACTCCGACTCCGCCTCGAACGGCTCGTCGAACTCGCGGTCTATCGCGTCGAGCGCCTCCTGTTCGGGGAGGTCCTCGGAGAACCCCTCCGTCGGCTCCGTCTGCGTCTCGATGGCACTCATGCCGCCGGCGAACGCCGCGGTCACGAGGAGGAACGCGAGGACGACGGCTCGCGGCCGCGAGACGATGACCCCGTTGAGTCGCGTGGTGGCGTGCTCGACCCACCGGCCGGCTCGACTCATCTACTCCCTCTGTGTGAGGTAGATCCCCGCGCCGAGGACGGCGACGAGCGCGAGAACGCCGAGCACGAGCGGGACGGTGCCGATCCCCGAAAGCCGCGAACTCTCCTCCGCCTGGACGACGGTCACCGGCACGCGAGTCGTGTCCGACAGCTGGCTGTTACCGTCCGCATCGTCGTACCGGAAGTCGAACGAGACGGGGTACGTCTTCGCGACCCCCGACGACTCCGCGGAGAGGTCGAACGTCATCGTCGTCGACTCGCCGGGCTCGAGCGACGCGGCGAACGCCTCGTCGTCGTCGCTCTCGAGGGGGCTGTCGGCGAACAGTCGCGCCTCGACGTCCGTGACCGTCTCGTCGAGGTTGTTCGTCACCTCGACGTCCATCTCGACGCTTCCACCGGCTTCGACCTCGCGCTCTTCGACCTCGAGACGGAACTGGTCCCGCTGTGGCTCGACCGAGTAGAGGAGCTCGACGTCCTCGTACGCGCGCGGCTCGTTCTCGTCGTTACGGTACTGGACGACGAGGTCCGACGAGCGGTCGATCGGCTTCGCCTCGCCGTTGATCTCCAGGGGGAACCGGAACGACCCGGACTCGCCGGCCGCGAGCGTCCCGACCGCCACCGCGGACTCGCGCGGGATCACGTTCGACGACCCGCCCGCGAACCGGACGACGACGTTCCGCGCCTCGTTCGGTCCCTCGTTCGTCACGGTCCCGTACACGGTCCCCTGCTCGCCGACGTAGAGGTCGGACTCCACGTCGTCGACGCCGAACCGCTGTTCGGGTCGCGGCGTCACGCCGACGGAGGGCCCCTCGTCCGCGCGTTCGTACCCCTCCGGCGTCTCGAAGGTCACCGTCCCGTCGAGGAGGTACTCGCGCACCGACGCCCCCGGCGTGAATCCGACGTCGTACCGGACGGTCCGCGTCTCGTTCGGCGCGATCTCGTCGATCCTCGCCGTGTCGCTGGAGCCGCCGCCGATCCCGACCTGCGGGCTCGAGGACTCCAGGACCACCGTGAGGTCGCGCGCGGCGTCCGCGCCGACGTTCCGGACCTCCGCCTCGACCGTCCCCTCCCCGCCGACCGTCGCGTCGGTCGTCGCGTTCGTGATCTCGAAGCGCGCGTCGTCGTCGACCTCGACGTCGACCTCGGTCGAGAGCGTTCGCTCGCGGTCGATGGTTACCCCGCCCGACTGCTGGTAGGTGTAGGAGTACTCGACCTCGACGTCGATCGTGTAGGTGCCCTCGTCGACGTCCTCGGGGACGCTCACGGCGATCGGGGCTTCTCCCGGCCTATCCTCGGTGACCGATCCGATCGCGAGCGTCCCGGTCTCGACCGTCAACGGCGTTTCCTCGGCGTCCGCCTCGACCCGAACGTTTCGCGCGGTCGTGACCACGGCGCGCGCCTCGGACGTCCCCAGGTCCAGATCGCCGTCGTTGGTGACCTGGAGCGGCACCGTGTTCGTTCGGCCCGGAGTGAGCGTCGGATCCGACGTGCTGACCGCCAGATCCGGAGACCCGCGGATGAGCCCGCCCGACTGCTGGGGCGTCACCGCCGAGCCGCCGGGGTTCGTGGCCTCTCCCCCCGAGCCCGCGTCGAGCGGGGCGGACGCGGTCGCGCCGCTGCCCGTTGCCGCCGCGACGGCGAGTCCCGCCGTCCCGCTCGTCAACAGCGTCACCGAAACGAGCGCGACGAGGACCGTCCGTGCGTTCATGCGCCCCTCCGAGCGCCGGCCGCGGGCGATCGGCGGCCTCTCCCTCGATGCAGTCTGGTCCGATCGGCCGGTCGGTCCGGGCGATATCCCCGGGTTTCGGACCGAACGCCGGCGTGATACTGCGTCTGCTTCACGGTCTAACGTGAATCCACGAATCAATAACACCTTTGTTTTTGGGTTCGTACTGCCGCCGTGATCAAACGGAAAGACGCTCCGATCGCCCGAGCGAGGACGCGGTCATGAGTCGATTCTCCGAGTCCGAGCGCGACCGGATCCGCACACAGCTCGTCGAGGACGGCAGCGAGCTGTTCGCCCGGTACGGGTTCGACCGAACCCGGATCAAGGACGTCACCGAGTCGGTCGGCATCGGCACCAGCACGTTCTACCAGTTCTTCGACTCGAAGGAGGCGCTGTACGTCGCGGTCCTCCACGCCGAGCGGGAACGGCTCGAGTCGCGCATCGACGAGGCGGTCTCCGGAGCCGACACGCCCCGCGAGGAGGTGGAGACCATGCTTCGGACCACCCTTCGGGAGGTCCGGTCCAACCCCCTCGCCTCCCGGCTGATCGTCGAGGGCGAACTCCAGCTGCTCTACGAGCAGCTCTCGGAGACGGAGCGGCAGTCGATCGGCCCCGACGCCCGCGAGACCGAGCTCCCCTACGCCAGCCGCTGGGCGGCGATGGACGAGGTCCGGTACGACGACCCCGACCTCATAAGCGGGCTCCTCCGGTCGCTGATCTTCGTCACCCGCGCGCAGGACTCCCCGATCGGCGCCCTCGCCGTCTCCGAGTACGAGGCGGTCGAAACCGCCCTGATCGAGACGATCGTCGACGGGCTGTTCGTCGACTGAGCCGTCCCTCCTGGCCGCCCTCCACGACGAGAGTCAGAAGCGTTAAACGCCCGCCCGAACGACGGACTCGTGAGGGCGCGTAGCTCAGCGGACAGAGCACTTGGTTCCGGACCAAGATGCCGCGGGTTCAAATCCCGTCGCGCCCGTCATAGTTTCTGACGGGGCAGATTGGCACGACGGCGGCCGGATGTATATAAGGCGAGCCCCCAGTGACGGTTTCGAGTTCGTCACGCAGCATGACGGGGGTCGTTGCCTTCGTGCGGTTCGTGAAATACACGTGACGGAGTCGAGGTAAAGTCCTTTGGGTGGTTGATGCCATCGGACTAGCCTGCCTATTTTAACTGATAATCATCGAGAAAGATATTTCACCGTAGTGGATGACATCAACTTGATGTATCGGTTCACCCCGGACGAGATCGATCACGAGCGAGCCCACCACCAAGCGGTCATTCAGGGAGCCGACGACCTGGACGTGAAGCGGATCGGTAACCTCGGTGAGCTCGCGTTCGAGCAGTTCTGTCGCGAGTACCTCCCCGTCGAGATGTGGGAGTGGGAAAACGAGGAGGCGATCCGGCGGTGTAACCCCGAGAGCTTCTCCGGACACGATTTCGAGGTGTTCGGCTACACGGTCGACGTGAAGTCCTCACGGGACGTCTCTGCCTTTCTTCCAGAGTCGCTCGTCGAACGGGACCCCGACGACGACATCGTGGTGATGGTCTGGCACCGGGACAACGAGGACAGTCTGATGCTACTCGGGTGGGAGCGCCTCGAGACGCTGAAGTCGAAGGTCGAAACGGAGGCGGCCTTCTCTGGCGACTCCCCGGAAAAGCTCGATCACCTTGCGGCGCGACCGATGAACGAACTGCTCGATCTCGGGCCCAACACCGCCCACATGAACCAGAAGCCGGAGAATCCGTTCTCGCCGGGGGATCGGGTGGTGAAGGCAAGCGACGCGGAGCCATCGGTGGGGATCGTCATTGAGGTGTTGCCGCCGGAACAGAACACTGGGGCATTCGGGCACGAAATGGACGGGGAAGCGGTGCGGGTCGCGTTCCCGAGTTCGCTCGACGATGGACCGGGTGGATGGCGCGACTACCATCCCGCGATCCTCGCGTCGTACTGTGACGACCAGGATGTCAAGCTCTGGACGTACAAACATGAGAACCTCGCATTCGCGGAGAATTCATATGTGATGGGTGACAAGGTAATCAAAACCAGCCACAACGATCCGAACGTAGCCGTCGTGGTCGAAGGCTCCGAGGAGCGCAGCGATGACAACGTAACAGTCGCATTCTTAGGTGACTTCGAAGAGGAGGATGTCTCGCCGGGGGAGCTTACAAAGCACTGTGAGGAGAATGGAATCAAGTGCTACACGTACGAGTATTCGGAGCTAGATTTCTCAACCAAAGATTGATCCAGCCGCTGTAACATACTGGTCGCTTTGGCGAGAGGATTTTTATTCAGCCGTGAGAACTTCGATCCTGAATGAGAGTATCGACGGCAAAAGAGGAACTGCTTGATAAGGGGTTACAGATTGACCACGAGCAGTTTGAACAGCTCTGTAAAATGGTGATCGAGCGTGCGGAGCCAACTCGTGAACTTGAGCTAACGCCATTCCGTGGCGATGGTGGAATTGATATTCACGCGGTCATCGATCGAGAACTGTTCCACGCACGGCTTGGCATTCAAGCGAAGCAATATGCTTCTGGAAACACAGTCGGAGCCCGCACCCTCCGCGGATTTAAAGGCGCACTCTCAGAGCAACAGTATCACATCGGAACGGTGATCACAACGTCCTCGTTCACTTCTGGCGCCGAGACA
This sequence comes from Halobellus captivus, assembly GCF_003697845.1. Classification (GTDB taxonomy): domain Archaea; phylum Halobacteriota; class Halobacteria; order Halobacteriales; family Haloferacaceae; genus Halorubrum; species Halorubrum glutamatedens. The sequence continues at coordinate 40,037 of NZ_RDQE01000017.1, forward strand.
AGCGCAAACCAAGATTTCATTCGGTTGATCGACGGTGACCGGCTCACGGACATCATGATCGAGAGCAGTATCGGCGTCGTTACAGACGACGAGTCATACGAACTCGATCCCACGTTCTGGAGCGCGTTCGAGAAGCCGGAGCGCACCGATACGATTCCGTCACTAGAAGTACCACAGGCGGACAACTTTGATGTGATACGCACTGTCATCCAAGCAGTTGGAGTGGGTTCCGACACTAAACCCAATATCGCAGACTACGTCCGAAGACAGACAGATACGGACTCGTTTGATCCGAGGCAAGCGGATTATTACGGTATTGCCGCGTGGCTTCTCCAGTTTCTCCACAAAGAACAGGAGGTCGAAGTCGACAACCACACGATCCGCCGTTGGGGACTCACTCGCCTCGGTGAGGAATACCTCACGTACCTCGATCGTGGCAATCGAGAATCCGCAGATGATCTTCTCACACAACAGATCCGTGATGTCGAGATCATCTCCCGCGTATACGCTCAGCTGGAAGTAGACGATACTCTCTCCCGAAGTGATATTACGGAGATCCTCGCTGCCGAAACAGATCTCTCGGACTCAACCACTCGTCGACGTGCCCGCACCGTCGGACAGTGGCTCGTTCGCCTTCCAGAAATCACTACGAGCGGTCGAGGAGCCCAGCAACAATACGTTCTAGCCTCGACGCCACGCTGAGGGATTTTCGACGACTCATTCTGTAAAGTCGGAGAGGGTCTTTCGCCGTTGCTCATCTGGTGGAACGTTTGTAATGAGTACTTCCGAGACTTCCCCACGACTGCTGGCATCACTATTTATCGCACGAGTGGCGTCTACGTACCTGACCGAGAACGCGTCGTAGCCCTCGTATAATTCTACAACCGGCGGCGAATTAGAGAGAATCACGGAAACACCCATCTCTGTGAGCTCTATGACGACATCACGAAGCCGCCGTTGGTCCTCTCGATCGAATCCAGTCGCCTGATATGAGTTGAAATCCGCGGTTTTCGACACCGGTTCGTACGGCGGATCAAAATACACAAGATCGCCACTAGAAGCCTCATCGACGACATAGCTGAAATCCGTATTAAAAACTACTGTGTCTTGGAGGACACGTGATGCCTTCCGAATCCGCTGCTCTTGTACCCAATCTGGATTTGAATACCGTCCGAAAGAGACGTTGAATTCGCCGTCACTGTTCTCCCGGTACAATCCGTTGAAACACGTCCGATTCAAGTATAATAGTAAGCTCGCCTCTCGAACCCTCTCGTCCTGTGTTAGAGTCGACTGAGTAAGGAGCGTATTGAACTCCGAGCGAGCGTCGTAGTAGTATTCCTCCGTATGCTCGTGTGTTTTGTTCTCGGCAATGAGGGCGTCCGGTTGGTCTCGAACGATCTCATAAAACGTTGTTAACCGCGTGTTCAGATCGTTTATCGTCCCATCGTCAGGATCCTGATGAAAAAAGACAGCGCCACCTCCTACGAACGGTTCGTGATACGCCTCATATGAGATCGGAAACTGCGCTGTGATCTCTGAGAGAAGCTGGCGCTTCCCACCCGCCCATTTTAAGATCGGCTCCACCATTCAAGATAGAGTTCCTCGGTATTAGCAAAAAACTGTCTCGTTGGACTTCTCTCGTCTTCTGTCGTGCCTGGTAGAAGACTGTGTTCTCTCGTCCCCCAAACGCCTTCCTAATGAGTCGCGCCTTTCTGAGCCGTCGCCGTCCGTATACGACGACGGCGATCTCCGCGTTCTTCAAGTCAAATGGCCGTGAAGCCGATCTAGCTTCTCTGACCGGTTCACGAAATCTCTCATAGCGCTGATTTAGAGGGTACCGAATAAAATACTCTGAATAATCATATTCTGAAATATCATATCTCGGAGTACCAGTGATCGAGAATTCTACTAAATCAAAATTAGAATAGATCCGAGATCAACCAGATACGGCGCCAATCATATTAGAAATTCTACCTTTCGTCTCAAATCGCAAAACTGTTTTATAATCTACTTGCGTTATTTGAGACAATATGATATCTGTGAGTCACTTGCGGGTAATCTCTCAGCTCATAGATGGGGGTGACCCGGAAGTGAGTATCAGCACACTCGCTGACCAACTCGAGTGGAGTACCAGTCACGCCTCACGGGTTATCACCGAATTAGAAGCCTACGGCTGCGTCCAAACCAAACAAAGCGGTCGAGAAAAGCTGGTTTCTCTTACTGAAATCGAACCGATAGAGCAGCTCGAAGGACTCCTCACGGAATATCGCCATATGGACCTACCGGCGCTCATCGCTGGCTCCGGATTACAAATCCTCTATTATCTTGACCGAGGACGGACGGCTACCGAATTAGCCGAGCGAAGTGGCGTTAGTCGGGCAACAGTCTACCGCCGGTTAGATGATCTCCAGCTAGTCGGTGTCATCGGGAAATCGAAATCTCGGTACCGTCTCAACGAGCCATTTACCGTATTGGCCTCGATCGCACGAGGACTGTTCCATCAGAAGCATCGCCGTGAAACAAGAGAGCACGTTGTTGGACTCAATTTCCTCTGGGAAACACACGACGAGTATCTCTTTGCGTGCGACAGCGACATCAGCACTGAAGAATTTCATCTGACCGGACCAGCACTGTTCGGTGAGTTCGGCGTTCCACTGCTCACCCGTGACCGCCGCCACTACTTCTGGACAGATCGACTCACAGAGGTTGACCCTGTTGAGCTAGTATGCCATACTCTCTTAATCGATGATGGCTCTCGGTACCGAACGTACTGTCTGTTACTGATACAGAAACAGGATATCGATCGAACGGAACTGCGAGAGCGCGCTGAACACTATCACCCTGAGGCGACGATCGATTTACTCACTATCGTCGACGGTCTCATTGAATACTTGGAAACCAGCGGAGAAACGACGGCTGAGCACCTCCCCGAATGGGAAGAGTTCAAGCAAACAGCTAGGGAGTATGAGGTCACTCTATGAGCTCTCGTGAACGATTCGGCCGTGGTTATATCGAGGCCGAACTTCGGAAGATCGCGGATCACCTCCAAACAGAGGTGGAGGCGTATCTCATCGGTGGTGGCGCGATGGCACTTCACCAGCCGTCTCTCAAGGACACGACCAAGGATATCGATCTCGTTGTTGTGGATGAGACGGCTCTCAGCCGCCTGATGGGCGTACTCGACGAGCTCGGCTATGAGGAGGTCACCGATCTCGATGACGAGTACGATCGGCTGGGCGCACGCCATTGCGTACGGAACGATGCCGGTTGTCAGTTCGACGTCTTTTATCGCCAGATCGCCGATAAGCTGTTCTTCAGCGACGGGATGCAAGCACGGAGCCAACAGTTTCTCTCTTCGGAGTACTTCTCCGTCGGCCTCGTCTCGTTCGAGGATATCTTCCTGTTCAAATCCGTGGCAGAGCGCCCAGACGACATCGGTGATATGGCTACGCTCGTCCAAACGGAACTCGACTTCGACGTCATATCAGACGAACTCGAACGCCAAGTAGAGCTCTTGGGCGGGGAGTTCTTCGTCACGGTTGTCTCTGCGTCTCTGGAGCGACTCGATGAGACCGAAGGTATCCAAACGCCACTTGATGATGTCGTTCAGGATTACTATCAGCGGTACATGGAAGGATACGAGCTCCGGATACAGTTGGACGAGGAAGAACCCAAATCCGTGAGCGAACTAGCCGCTGAGTTGGGCGTTTCAGAAGAGGAGATCGAACGTCGATACGAGTATCTCCATCAGTACGGATTCGCCGAGCGAACTTCTGAGGGAATTCGGGATACGGGCAAGCACGACGAATTTACGCGATCGTAAGTAGATCCATTTTACCAACCCTACATCGACCAGATCTATCAATAATTTCCAACAGAAAATACACTACAAGTCCTGCTCAACCCCTACAAGTGTATTCTACGGGGTGTTATTACACTTATCTGCGTTCGGAACGTGTTTAATTGTAATGATCCACTCTGTCTTTGGTTCAACAGAGTGCTTCAGTTGAACGTCTTCGCTGGCTCTGTTGACTCGATGGAAACGCTGCTACGCCATGAGAGCGTGAAACAAGACATGGGGCGCAAGAGACCGACGGATTTCACGTGCCACAGAGCACGTTCTGTTGACTGGTCCGTGTGCGAAAGAAGTCGAGTCATGGGCGCTACAGCCCGGATGCCGCGCCCCGCGGCATCCGGGAAAGCCCGAATAGGTGAATCTCTGCTTCACGCACTGGCGTCCCGGGTGAACGAACCATGTACCTCGGAATCGACGTCCACAAACGGTACGCACAGGTGGCAGTGATGGATGAGGCTGGGACGATCGTCGAAGAGGTTCGCGTCGAAAACGCGAACCTCGACGAGCTCGCCCAGCGGTACGCCGGCGCACAAGCCGTGCTTGAGGCGACCTCCAACTACTACCACATCCACGATACGCTGTCCGAGCACTTGGATGTGACCGTCGCTCATCCCAAAAAGATCACCCAGATCGCAGACTCCGACAAGAAAACCGACCGCGTGGATGCGAAAGAACTCGCGCGGATGCTCCGATTGAATTCGGTGCCTGAAAGCTACGTACCGACCGAGGAGGTCAGGGAAGCCCGCGCACTCGTGCGCGGGCGACAGACCTTGGTCGAAAACCGTACCAAGTACGCCAACAAGATCCATGGACTCCTCTCTGATCACGGCATCACTGACGACGTGAAACCACTGAACCTAAAGGGGCGAGAGTCCCTGCGGGAACTCTCGCTCCCGGTCCCATGGGACACGTTACTTGAGTCGTATCTCGACCTGATCGAGTCACTCACCGAAGAGATTCAGAAGCTCGATAAGACGATCGAAGAGCGCGCTGGGTCTCTGAAGGAGACCCAGCTGCTGATGACGATTCCCGGTGTGAGTTACTACACCGCGCTGACGATCTACGCAGAGCTAGGCGGGATCGACCGGTTTGACGGTGACAAGGAGGTCGTCAGTTACGTCGGATTGAACCCGGTGATCCGCGAGTCAGGCGACTCGCGGATCGAAGGGAGCATCTCGAAACGTGGATCAGGTCGTGTGCGATGGCTGCTCGTCCAAGCAGCAAACACCGCAGTTCATACCAGTAACGACGAGTATCTGAGCCGGTTCTACGACCGGTTAGCAAGCCGGAAGAACTCACAAAAAGCGATCGTGGCAGCAGCTCGGAAGATGCTGGTATCGATCTACCACATGCTTGATCGGAGAGAAGTGTACGATCCACCTGGTGTGACCGCGTAGACGACGGATCTGAGGGCCGCCGGCTAGTGATAGTCATAACTTTTGAATAGATAGAAAGCGATCTATCCATGACTTTGCGAAGCTTATCCGATCGGCGTAGTCGTGAAAGATCGAACAGATCAGTTCTCGATACGTTTCAAGATCTGACGCG